>NZ_JAURUN010000001.1:0-1218875 GCF_030803945.1 Paenibacillus intestini
ACGGGTGCAACAGGAGCCACAGGAGTAACGGGAACAACTGGTGAAACCGGGGTGACCGGAGCGACGGGTATAGCCGGAATAACCGGGGCCACCGGCACAAGCATTACAGGTGCAACAGGAGCCACGGGAGTGACGGGAACGACTGGTGAAACCGGGGTGACTGGTGCAACGGGTATCGTCGGAGTGACTGGAGCAACCGGCGCAAGTATTACGGGTGCAACAGGAGCCACAGGAGTAACGGGAACAACTGGTGAAACCGGGGTGACCGGAGCGACGGGTATAGCCGGAATAACCGGGGCCACCGGTGCAAGCATTACGGGTGCAACAGGAGCCACGGGAGTGACGGGAACGACGGGTGAAACCGGAGTGAGTGGTGCAACGGGTACCGCCGGGGTGACCGGAGCCACCGGTGCAAGCATTACGGGTGCAACAGGAGCCACGGGAGTAACGGGAACGACGGGTGAAACCGGGGTGACTGGTGCAACGGGTATATCCGGAGTCACTGGAGCAACTGGTGCAAGTATTACGGGTGCAACAGGAGCCACCGGCGCAAGTATTACAGGTGCAACAGGAGCCACTGGAGCAACAGGAACTTCGGTAACTGCTAACTCAGCATTTGCTGAGAACATTAACGGTACAATTGTTGTTATTTTGGGCGGTACTCTTATAGCGTTACCAAGCAACCAGAATTTTGGCACGGGTATAACTGTCAACGGTACAAGTGATACCTTTACACTGGCTAATGCCGGTCGCTATTTTATCTCTTATCGAATCAATCTGACTGCTGCGTTGGCAATACAATCTCGCGTGTTGCTTAACGGGACAGCTATTTCGGCGAGCGTGGTGTCGCCAGCACTCTCACTTAATCAATTACAGTCGGAGTTTATTGTTACTGTAACAGCGGGATCTTCAATCCAGCTCCAATTGTTTGGTCTTGCTGGCGCAGCTGTCCTCTCGCCTCCAGGTGCAACATTGACCATTATTCAATTAAGTTAAATCCGAATATGCATTTGTGCAAAAAAAGACGAGATCCTTAGTGGGTCTCGTCTTTTTCAAAGTATTGATGATGCCGTTTAACCGAGCACAATCTCAACAGCTGTATTTAATTCAGGAAGAGATGTAAGCTGAACCAGCACATCTTTTGGCACTTCTTTATCAACGGTGAGGATCATGATCGCAGCACCACCAATAATTTTACGTCCAACCTGCATGGATGCGATGTTTACGTCATTTTGACCAAGCAAAGTACCTACACGTCCAATGATACCCGGTTTATCGTTGTGCGAGATCAAAATTTGATGGCTTTCCGGTGCAATATCTACAGGGAATTTATCAAGACGAACAATCCGTTCGCCGTATCCTGCAAGAAGCGTACCTGCCACGCGGCGTTCTTCAGCATCTTGTGTTGTTACGAGTGTTACGGTAATTAGGTTTGTGAATCCCTTTGTAGCAGAGGTTTGGCTCACAACAACATTGAGATCACGAATTTTGGCCAAGTGCATGGAGTTGACAATATTGGCTTCTCCGCCCAGATGTCTTGCCAGAATGCCTTTCACAATATAACGAGTGAGCGGTGATGTATCTACTTCTGACAGATCACCCGCATAGTCAATGCGAATCTCTTGTACTGCATTTTGAGTGATTTGTGCTGCAAAACTACCTAGCGTTTCACCCAATTTAAAGTATGGTTGCAGTTTGTTCATAACGGTTGGTGCGACAGCTGGCATATTAACCGCATTTTTAAATGGTTCATTGCGAAGTATGTGAAGAACTTGTTCAGATACGTCAATCGCTACGTTCTCCTGAGCCTCTACGGTTGATGCACCCAAGTGAGGTGTAACGATAATGCTTGGATGATTCAGGAATGGATGATCTGCTGCAGGTGGTTCACTTTCAAATACGTCGAATGCTGCTCCAGCAACAATTCCTTCATCAATCGCTTCTACAAGCGCCATTTCGTCAACTACACCGCCGCGTGCACAGTTAATAATACGCATGCCTTTTTTCATGACTTCGAATTGCGGACGGGAAATCATATGACGTGTTTCTGGTGTGAGTGGAGTGTGCACAGTCATAAAATCCGCATTACGGATAATATCATCAACACTTGCCAGCTTGACTTGCAGTTTTTCGGCACGCTCCTCTGTGAGGAACGGGTCATAAGCGAGAATGTCCATTCCGAATGCTTTTGCACGTTTGGCTACTTCGCTACCGATTCTTCCCATACCGAGTACACCGAGTGTTTTATTTCTTAACTCCACACCGAGGAACGTTTTACGATCCCATGTACCTTGAATCGTTTTGGCATATGCCTGCGGAATGTGTCGTGCCAGTGCCATCATCATGGCAAAAGTGTGCTCACAAGTCGTAATGGTATTACCGTCAGGTGCATTAATGACAATGATACCGCGTTGTGTAGCAGGTTCCAGTTCAATATTATCTACGCCAACTCCTGCGCGTCCAATCACTTTAAGATTGGTGCCAGCCGTCATAATACGTTCAGTAACACGGGTCTGGCTACGAACGAGTAGGGCATCATAATCTCCGATAATGGCAACGAGCTCATCTTCACTAAGTCCGGTTTTCTTCTCGACAACGACATCACTTGCATCGACCAGCTGCTGAATTCCCAGATCACTGATTGGATCTGACACTAACACTTTGTACATGGTTTCTTCCTCCTTAGGTTTGTATATCTATAATCGTCAAGGTTTGTTCTCCGGCAGGAGACGTTCCTTAAAACCAAAGTGATTCTTCCCTCCAACAACGCGGTGTCGTAGCAGAGGAGTAGGGTAAACTAACAGGGTGATTCCACAGGATTCTTTTATCAAAAACAATCAAAAAAACTCTCAATCCACATACTGCTTGCGCAATAAGGGACGAGAGTTGTCGTGGTACCACCCTAATTCACCGCCGTTTCGCAACGACAGTCTTAGCGGTCAATGAAGACCGAAGAGGATAACGGGTCTAAACCGATTGCACCTACTCCAATTTCAATGCAATAACTCAGGAGCGCTCAAGATCATCTGCCTGCCACCGATTTACACCAACCATCGGCTCTCTGAAAGACAAAGCAACGTCTTTTTTCCATCATCGTGTTTGACGTAACTAATTTTTCATAATGTATCATGGCTTACATGAGCATGTCAATAGGCTTAAATGTTTTAATTCCTGACGTTGAAGGCTGTAATTTCCAGACCTTTAGAGAGTGTAATCTATCTACTTAGAATTATTTTTATTGAGATTTAAATGCTTTAAACATACTGTTTCGTGAAAGAAAGTTCACTGCATTAATGAAGTAACGTTTTGATGTGATCAACCGGGACTTGGGACAGGTCTTGAACCGGATTGGTTTTTTGGCTATCATTTAGTATACTATCGGATTGGTCAATGAAATTTTTATCAAATAACTTAAGAGGACAGACGCATGCAATGAAAAAAAAGAAATTTCCGAAGTTTAAAATTCAGAAGGCCGAGCCGCAGCAATTAACAGAACGTCTGCTCTTGATCAACCTTTACTTTACCCAAGGGCTAACTTTAATCGTAGGGATCGTATGGATTTTGTTGCAGAAAAGGGATCTATTCGAAGTTCTGGCCTTGCCTGATCATCTTCAGTTTTTATGGTGGGGTCTTGGGCTCGCTGCGATTATGCTAGTCATGGATTTGGTACTGTCCTATGTCATACCTCAGGAAAGTATGGATGATGGTGGCATTAACGAGCTGTTGTTTCGCGGACGTCCAATCTGGCATATTGTATGTATAGCAGCCTTGGTGGCTGTATGTGAGGAGTTGCTTTTCCGCGGCGCAATTCAACATGCAATTGGTCCATACTGGACAAGTATCTTATTTGCAGTTATTCATATTCGTTATCTGCGCCACTGGATTCCTACAGGATGGGTGTTTGTGTCGAGCTATGGATTGGGCTATATTTATTTGCAATCAGGCACATTATGGGCACCGATTCTGTGTCATTTTATCATTGACCTAGTATCTGGATTAGCGATACGTTTTCGGAGGGGATCATGAGTCAGCCATTAAGCAGGGTGAAAACATATGGCAGCCAACGTCAGCGTCGCTCGGACAATAAAGAGAAAACCGGGCGGAACTCAGCTTCACAGACAAGTTTCGTTGCTGAAACGGCAGTTGCTGCCGAAACAGTGGGGCTTCCACCAATTACTTCAATTTCTTTACCAAGATCACAACGTGGGTCGAGTGCATCCGCACTGGAAAGTCCGGTATTACCGGAACGAGCGCCTAGTCGCTCTAAGAAAACGGCAAACCAGAAGGAAAGCTCAGTTACCGAAGCGGGTTCTTTACCCACTCGAACTGAACTTCATCCTTCACGACGTTTGAGATTGAGCAAAAGATTTGTCAATTCACTTATTTTTATTTTCATAATGTTAACCGTTGGTCTGGTATGGTGGGGGATTAAGGGAGCTCCTCCTTTGAACACCTTCCTCCCATTACCGTGGTAATATTAGTCAGTTTATCCTTTCTCACATTAGTGGTAGCTTTATTACTTCTTTTTCATATGTGGCGAGAGGCTCATACAACTGTGATTACAGAGGACGAAGTCGAACTTGTGCATCTACCAGCCTCTTTCAACGGAGCGAGGATTATTTTTTTATCAGATACCCATTCACGATTGTTGAAAACAAAAGAAGTTGAGCAGTTGAAGGGGAAAGCCGATTGGGTACTCATCGGGGGCGATATAGCTGAAGAGGGAATATCCTGGTCGATTGTCAGACAAAATATGAAGCTTTTGTCGAGTTTGGCTCCAACCTATACCGTTTATGGAAATCATGACAAAAAAGCAGGCGTGACTCATTTATCTAGACTTTTGGATGATTCGAGCGTGCAGCTCCTTCAAGATCAGGATGTATACTTGCAAAAAGGAACGGAACACGTCCGATTGGTCGGATTAGATTATCGTTCGAAACAGGCAGAGAAATTGTTGCGAAATACGGAGGATGGCTGCTCCACAATCGTATTAGTTCACGATCCTTTGGAAGTATTGCGGTTAGACATTGATGTAGATCTGATACTGAGTGGACATACCCATGGAGGACAAATCGTTGTTCCATTGTTAGGACCTGTATTGCTAAGTAAGGCTTATCGGGCTGTAAAGAGCGGCTGGTTTTCCTTGAAACGTAGCGATGAAGATATTCGTTCAGGAAAATTGCTTGTAAGCCGGGGATTTGGTACAAACCATCTTCCCTTCAGGTTAGGTTGTCCCGCAGAGATACATCTCATCACTTTACGTGTTCCTGCAACAAACAGCCCTGGTCAATAAGATCAGGGCTGTTTGTTGCACATTACATTTTTCTCGCAGTGGTGCAGTAGCCCTAGCATTGGCATCTATTATCGGGACTGCAATTCGATCGCGCGTGGATCAACAAAGGAATAACCCTTCTTCTCAAGCGATGTTAACAACTCGTCCAGAGCATCGACCGTCCAAGGTAATTCATGCATCAGAATATTACTTCCAGGGTGAAGCTGATCCAGGACATTCTGGATCACTTTGTCTGGTCTGTTTTTAGTGCTCTTATCCCAGTCCAGTGAGCCGTTGGACCATGTCATATACAACATTCCCTCTTCTTTGACGGCATCTTTCAATGCATCATTTCCGGAGCCAAAAGGGGGTCTGAAAAACTGAGGTTTTTCCCCGGTGATGTCTTTCACAATTTGTTGAACGTCGGTGACCTGTTTCTTAGCTTCTGAACTTGACATTTTCTTCAAATCTTCATGATCCCAAGCGTGGTTACCGATGATCTGTTTTCGGTCATGAATCATTTTCAACAACTTCGGTTGACGTTTGACACGGTCTCCATTTACAAAGAATATGGCTTTGGCGTGATGTTTATCCAAAGTATCCAAAAGTGAATTAATCATCTTTTCGTCCTTTGGTCCGTCGTCAAAGGTTAACAAGACCACTTTAGCAGGGCTGGATTCATCATTAGGTTTAATAACATAACTCGAATTCATATGATACGTCTTTTTAACGAGCACTTCCCTTGAGGTTCCGTCCGTGGATGGAATTTTTGGCTTAGTACCGGTTATATTTGTGTCTGTTTTGGGATGAATTTCAGTATCTGTCTCGTTATTTTCAATCTGGGATTCTGCGCTTGGGTTTTCTTCGGTTTTTTTCTCCGTAAGAATGACAGCAGTATCGTCTTTCATATCCTTGGCATCAGATGCAGATTGATTTTGTGCACTGCATGCAGATAGCAATATGCTGGTTATGAGTAACAGCGAGGAAGCGCGTTTCAACATTTTCTCAGCTCACTTTCCTGTATTTATGCGGAATGAGATTGTCTTCTACAGCAAACACTACTTTTGATTTTAACACTTAAAGGAGGTTGGTGTAATGAAGGCGTCATCCTTTTTCTGGGGTATAGTCGTTGGTGTTGCAGCCAGTTCTTGGTTAGCTAAGGGCAGAATGCCCATGTTGTCTTCAGGTTCATCTCGAAACATGGTTGACCAGGCCAAACATAAAATGATGGAAATGACTTTTCCAGGCATGGATAGCTTCAGTAGCAAACCGGATCATCATGGTGAACCGCACAAGTCGGCATCAAAAACCAACAGAGTGATCTCACCAAAAGAAAAAGAAGAAAACATGAATATGCTTAAAGATTTTATTCGGACGAACCCGGATGTTAAACATGAAGTAGAGCAGATTTTAAGTCAAACCAATACATCAGTACCGGGTTTGTAACCCGTAACATCCATTAAGAATCATCCACAGTCTTGATTTGATGTGGATTGATTCTTTTTTTTGTTGATTTTACTGCGTGCATTTATAGGTATAAAATGATAACATAACTACATAGATTTATTTTCAGCACATATTGTTTTGTGCTTCATAATCTGTTATAAGACTTGCTTATAAAGGGGAGATCCTGTATGAAAATAGAACGACTAAGTCACGATAAGATACGGATTTTCCTGACCTTTGACGATCTGAGCGAGCGCGGAATACAAAAAGAAGATATGTGGCAGGAATTACCGAAGGTACATGAACTGTTCACTGAAATGATGGACCAGGCTTATTCTGAACTTGGCTTTGATGCCACAGGTCCGCTGGCTGTTGAAGTATTCGCACTTCCCGCTCAAGGGATGGTTGTCATTGTTACTCGTGGAAAATATGATCCGCAACAATATGGTTCAGGTCATGAAGATGATCTTCCTGAAGAAGTATATGAAATGGAAGTTACACTGGAGCAAAGTGACTCCATCGTATACGCATTTAAGGATTTTGAGGTGCTGATTGAAGCTGCCCATATGTTACGTCAACATGTTACGGATGCGGGGAAACTGTATTCTTATAAAAATAAATGGTTCTTACATTTTGAACCGGATGATGTAGACACCGCCAAACACGCCGCATTGATTGCTTTGCTGGCTGAATTTGGAGAAGGTTCTTCGGTCACTCCAGCTGTTATGGAGGAGTATGGAAAGGTCGTTATTCCTGAACAAGCGATTGATGTCATCTGCACACACTTCAAACGTCAGGATTAAACATCGTTATCATCGCGTCACTATTCAGGGGAGGGAATTTCGGTGCTTTTGTTTTCGCTTCTAGCTGCAGCAGTTGCTCCGGGTCTCGCCTTGTTAACATACTTTTATCTTAAAGACCGGTATGATTATGAACCACTTCACATGGTTCTGAGAGTATTTCTCATGGGGATTCTGATCGTTCTGCCCGTGATGATTATTCAGCGAGGCATGATGTTGTGGCTTGGAGATAGTCCCCTTCTCGAATCCATCGTAATCTCGGGCGGAGTTGAGGAGTTTGTTAAATGGTTTGTGATCTACCACATTATCTATAATCACACCGAATTTGACGAGCCATATGACGGAATTTTATATTCCGTTGCGGTATCATTGGGCTTCGCTACAGTGGAAAATGTGCTGTACGCATTTGCAGGCAATGCCTCCGTATCAGGTATGTTTCTAAGGGCCCTCCTGCCTGTATCAGGTCATGCGATGTTTGCCGTTATTATGGGATATTACATGGGCAAAGCCAAATTCATTGATGATACGAAGAAGAAACGGTGGTATCTCAGTCTGTCTCTGATTCTTCCGTTTTTCTGGCACGCATTGTATGATGTTATTATGAATATGATGGTGAATCACTGGCTGTGGTTCATCGCGCCTCTGATGGCGGGTCTGTGGTATGGAGCAATAGGCAAGATTACACGGGCTAACAACCGTTCTCCTTTTCGCTTCGTGAAACGAGAGGGATGAGATTAAATTATAAAAATACGGACACACTGGTGGACATAAAGCGTTTAAAACGCAGACCCTGGTGTGTCTTTTTTGTGTTCTAGAAAACAAGGGTACGACGATATGAAACGGGGATATCCAATGACAAGAATCAAGATTAAAATTAGATGCAAACAATGTGGTGAACGTTTCACGTTAAGAGGCAAGAAAGAACGTGGGCGCATTGATACTGGGTTTAAACAGTGCCTTTGTGATAACAAGGATCAATTTGACATTGAAGAAGAGGGCATGGCGACGAGCTATATGTTGCACTAGTCGGCTATATGTTCGATTAAAGTGAAGTCAACAAGCCTTACTCAAAAAAGTCTTAGCTTCATTCGTTAAAGGCAAATTTCGTTCCGACTGGAAATCGCATGCATAAGAGGACTTTCTTCGATCCACAATAAAGGCAGTGATCAAGGCGTGTCTTGAAATCCACTGAAGTGCATCTTTTACCACCTTTTCGCTCCCTGCTGCGTCACTTTCCCTTGACGTGCCCCGGCACGCCTGCGGTAAACTTCCTGGCTTGGAACGAAAATTCGGCAAAATCTGCTTCCTCCATTGTTTTCAGACACACCCTAGAAGAAAGGAGAATCTACCGTGTATAAACGATTAAGTTCAGTCATGTTTCCGATATTTGCAGTTCTCCTGATCGGCGCACTCGTGTGGGGTTATCAGGAGAATCAGGAGAAGAATGCGATACTGATCAAGGCGGAAAATCAATATCAGCGTGCATTTCACGACCTATCATTCCATATGGATAAATTACATTCGGAGATTGGGAACACGCTTGCTGTACATTCAAGTTCACAGGGGATGCATCGCAAAGGGTTGATGAATGTGTGGAGGCTTACTAGCGAAGCTCAGAATGAAATTAATCAACTGCCGCTCGGCATGCTTCCCTTCAATGAGACTGAGGAGTTCCTCTCGCGTATCTCGAAATTTGCGTATCAGGCATCCATGCGTGACCTGACAAATGAGCCACTCAGTAAGAAGGAAATGGGTAATTTAAAGACACTGTATCAAAATTCTTCGGAGATTAAAAATAGTCTGAAAGAAGTTCAACAGAAAGTATTAGCTGATCGTTTGCGCTGGATGGATGCTGAAACCGTTATGGCAACTCAGGAGCAGACAAACGATAATTCCATCGTGGACGGTTTCCGGACCGTAAATAAAAAAGTAAAAGACTACCCGGAGCTGGATTGGGGCCCTTCCGTCTCTAATATGTTCACCAAACGCTCTGTGAAGAAGCTTGGCGGAATGCCTGTTTCCAAAGAGCAGATCCAGGAGAAGGCCGCCAAATTCTCGAATGTGGAAAGTGGTAAGATTCAGGTTCAGGAGAACGGCAAAGGGACGGACTGGGAATCGTATACCGCCACCATCCAGCATGCCAGAAACGGGAAACTGATGATGGATTTCACACGCAACGGTGGGAAGCTTATCTCGTACAGTGACACCAGAACGGTTGGAGCTAAAAAAGTGTCCCGTCAAGAGGCAATGAAACAAGCGGATCAGTTTCTTGTCAATAAAGGATATAAGGATATGAAAGCTGTCAACTACGATGAGTTCGGTAATTTGGCGAACCTCACGTATGTGCACAAGCAAGGAGATACGTTGATTTATCCAGAAAAAATGTCTGTACGTGTAGGTCTGGATACGGGGGAAGTCACCGGTTTTCAGGCAAGCGACTATGTATATGAGCATAACGACAAACGTCAGATTCCAAAAGCAAAGCTTACGGCTGATCAGGCTCGCAAAAAACTGAATTCAGATTTCAAAGAAAATTATGTTCGCAAATCGTTGATCGAGAATGAATACAGCAAAGAAGTGCTTTGTTATGAATTCGGGGGACGAATAAACGGTTCGCGTTACCGGATTTACATTAATGCCGATACAGGAATGGAAGAAGCGGTTGAGGAGATTAAGCCAGTGAATGCAACCTCCTAGAAGCGTTTAGCAGAATGTGTATTCTCAAAATTAATCATGCGAAAACAGACCATTTCAATGGTCTGTTTTTTCTTGTTCCATGTGAGAAAGGTCATGGTATAATAGTCCTTGCAGAGACAAAGATAAATACATAAGTGGCGGTGAACCGATTGTTTCCTAAAATAAATGAAGTGTTGTATATCCAGATCGCATCGGCTGACGAAAAAGAGGAACATAAGGAATACAAATCGCGTATCGCAGATACCGATGATGACAGTTTTTTGATTGAAGTTCCGATGCAACAGGGGAACAGTCGTTTAAAAAGACTCTTTTTCGGAGAAGAATTGTCCATATCGTATATGAACGAGAGTGGAGTCCGCCATTATTTTAATACTTACGTAACAGGGTTTGAGGAAGATGTCGTTCGTCTGGTCCGCATTCGAAAACCGCTTCCTGATGAGATTTCCAAAATTCAGCGCCGTAGCTTCCTTCGCGTTCACGCCAGTCTTGAATTGGCGATTCAATGTGAAGACCTTACACGTGCGGTCGTGCTGACTGAAGACATCGGAGGCGGAGGATTGTCCGTATACATCGAGCCTGATGTCAAAGTGCAGGAAGAACAAAAGCTGAAATGCTGGCTATTGGTTCCTTATCGCAATGGGTCAATTGACCATGTTCAATTCGAAGCCGAGGTAGTTCGCATTAAAAAGCTGGAAACGGGCCGTGAGTTAGGTATGCTAAAATTTTCACAGATTACGGATTCAGAACGTCAGAAGGTCATCAAATTTTGTTTTGAACGGCAACTGGATTATCGTATGAAGTAGACGTGTGCAGGCATAAAACAGTACTGTACTGGGCAACGTAAGGCAAAAACGGAGAATGTTGCTATGAACAAACGCTCTGATGCACGGAGAATTGAACATATTTATTGTATGATGTCAAAACGGTCGGAACGAAGAGCATTGCTATTCATTGGCTTGCTCCTGATCCTCGTTATCCTCTGTCAATTGTTACTGCTTGTCCCTGATTTGAAGAAAATAATGACAACGATTGACCGGCTAGAAGGTACCCCGATTCATATGCAAAGTAACAGCAAAGACCAGAATGGCTGATTTGTCTGTTTTTGCATCCATGTGTAGAGTGTGGTATAATTTTCACGATGCAGGCAATGCCTGTTTTTTTATTGAGGTTTATCGTTTGAGGAGGAATGCCCCGTTGGCTAGCCAGAACACATCAGAAGACGGGAAGATGAACGTTGCAATTGACGGACCTGCTGGTGCCGGAAAAAGCACGGTGGCCCGCTTGGTTGCAGAGGAACTCGGATACATTTATGTCGATACAGGCGCAATGTACCGTGCAGTATCCTTGCATATGCTTCGGAAAGATATATCTCCGGAAGATATGACTCAGGTACTTCAGGAAGCTCAAGATTTGGTTATTGATTTACAACCGGATCGGGGTGGACAGAAAGTGTTCTGTAATGGCGAGGATGTTACCTCGGAAATCCGCTCCCGTGAAGTAACGGGAATCGTGTCTCGATATGCGCAAATCGAGGGGCTGCGTACACAATTAGTGGATACTCAGCGGCAAATGGCTTTGCGCAAGGGCGTCGTCATGGATGGGCGCGATATCGGAACGACTGTATTGCCCGATGCGGAAGTGAAAATTTTTATGACTGCCAGTGTGCAGGAGCGCGCACTTCGCCGCTTCAAAGAACTGGAACCATCCGATGGGCTGACGTTGGAGCAACTGGAGCGAGATATTGCAACCCGTGATAAGCTGGATGAGAACAGGGAAGTCTCCCCGCTTCGTTGTGCAGAGGACGCGATTGTCCTGGATACAACGAAGATGAATATCCATGAAGTGGTTGACAAAATCGTATCTTATTGCACAATGGTCAGAGGAGAGAGCGGTCTATGATTTACACCTTTTGCAAGACTGTACTGCGGATCATGTATACCATTCTTTTTCGCCTGGAGGCAGTTGGACGGGAAAATATCCCGAAAGACGGCGGTGTACTTTTATGCTCCAATCATATCAGTAACTTTGATCCGCCAACCGTTGGCATCAAAATTCGCCGTCAAGTGAGATTTATGGCTAAAAGCGAATTGTTTGATGTTCCGGTGCTAGGGCCGATTATCAAGGCTGTCGGTGCCTTCCCTGTAAAGCGAGGAGGCGTCAGCAAAGAATCCATCAAAACCTCACTCAACATTTTGCGTGGTGGTGAAGTGCTTGGCATTTTCCCAGCGGGAAGCCGTCACAATGATGGTGGAATTGGTAAAAAAGGAGCAGCGAGTTTTGCTCTCCGCAGCGGTGCTACTGTAATCCCTACTGCTATTATCGGCAACTACAAGCTTTTTCATAAGATGAAAGTAGTATATGGCGCACCGGTCAATTTGGACGAGTTCAAGGAAGACACTTCCGGAGATGCTTTGGAAAGAGCTACCGAGAAAATCATGTCCAAAATTAACGAAATGGTGAAAACAGGCGAGCCTAGTAAGTAAGGCAGGTCTACTGTGAGTGCATGTTTCCATATTTTTGAGGAATGCTATGTGAAGTGCATTTGCATGAAAGTGTTTTGAACTCTGCCAAGGCAGGTTTGAATATAATGGGGTTTTTGAATTGAGGAGGGTATTTGACATGTCGGAAGAAATGAAAAATCAAGAAGCAACCCAAGATGAGTTGGATCAATTCGTTTCCTTGAAAAAAGGAGATACTGTAAAAGGAACCATCGTCAAATTGGAAGATAACCAAGCTTATGTAAGCATTGGATATAAATATGACGGTGTTATTCCAATTCGTGAACTGTCTTCGCTTCACGTAGACAGCGCGTCTGAAGCAGTAGAAGTTGGACAAGAAGTTGAAGCTAAAGTTCTTAGCATCGACGACGAGAAAGAAAAACTCGTTCTGTCCAAACGTGCGATCGACAGCGAGAACGCTTGGGAGCAATTGCAAAAGCATTTTGAAGACCAAGATGTGTTCGAAGTTGTTGTAGGTGATGTAGTTAAAGGCGGTTTGGTTGCAGACGTGGGCGTTCGTGGATTTATCCCGGCTTCCATGGTTGAGCGTCATTTCGTTGAAGACTTCAGCGACTACAAAGGCCGCACACTACGTGTTAAAGTGAAAGAGATCGATCGTGAGAACAACAAAGTGATCCTTTCCCAAAAAGACGTTCTGGAGCAAGAATTCGAAGCAAACAAAGTTCAAGTAATGGCTGGTTTGCAAGAAGGTCAAGTCATTGAAGGTACAGTTCAACGCTTGACTCAATTCGGTGCTTTCGTTGATGTAGGCGGAGTTGACGGTTTGGTACACGTATCCGAGCTGGCTTGGACTCACGTTGACAAACCATCCGATGTATTGTCCGAAGGCGACAAAGTAAATGTTAAAGTGCTGAAAGTTGATCCTGAAAAAGGTAAAATCAGCCTGAGCATGAAAGCTGTTCAACCAGGTCCTTGGGAAACAGCTGGTGACAAATTCAACACAAGTGATATCGTAACAGGTGTTGTAAAACGTCTGGTTGATTTCGGTGCATTTGTTGAAATCGCTCCTGGTGTTGAGGGTCTTGTGCATATCTCACAAATTTCCCACAAACACATCGGTACTCCACATGAAGTGCTGAAAGAGGGCCAAGAAGTTCAAGTGAAAATCTTGGACATGAACCCTGCTGAACAACGTGTAAGCTTGAGCATCAAAGAAACAGAAGAAGCTCCTGCTCAACCACAAAAATCAGAGCGCCCAGCAAGAAACAACGCTCCACGTGAAGAAATCAACAATCCGAACGTTTCCTTGAACAATCAAGGTATGAGCACTACGCTCGGCGAACTGTTTGGTGACAAACTCAGCAAATTCAAATAAGTTATACATGCATGGTTCTAAGTTATATACTGCATATTTTGCTGAACAATAAAAGCAAGATCGGCGAGCCCCAGCGGGTTCGCCGATTGTTGTTATTGCGAGAAAATCGTTTCGGTTCGTTACGAAACGTTAGCCAAGCCATAGCTTTTTTGCTATGATGAGTAACGTAAGTATGGACAGGAGGAGTGGAATGTATGGCAAGACCAGTTGTGGCAATTGTCGGCCGACCAAACGTGGGTAAATCCACCATTTTCAATCGGATTATCGGCGACAGACTGGCCATTGTGGAAGATAAGCCGGGCATTACCCGTGACCGGATTTATGGAATCGGTGAATGGAACGGAAAAGCATTTAGTATTATTGATACGGGTGGTATCGAAATTGACGGCGAAGACGTCATTATGAAATCCATTCGCATGCAGGCGGAGCTTGCGATTGAAGAAGCAGATGTAATTGTGTTTATGTGTGATGCCAAGGCGGGTATTACGCAATCGGACGAAGAAGTTGCTGAGATGCTTTATCGCTCAGGTAAACCGATCGTGGTAGCCGTGAACAAAGTGGATAACATTGGGCGCAGTGAGCTGATTTATGAGTTTTATGGCTTCGGTTTTGGTGATCCGATCGGGGTATCTGGCAGTCACGGTACGGGAATTGGTGACTTGCTTGATGCGATTGTGGAGAAATTGCCTGAACTTGAGGAAGAGACATACGATGAGGATGTAATTCGTGTAGCTCTGATCGGCCGACCTAATGTGGGTAAATCTTCACTTGTGAACGCCATCCTGGGTGAGGAACGTGTTATTGTGAGTGATGTAGCCGGTACAACACGTGATGCAATTGACACTCCTTTTGAAAAAGACGGGCAACGTTACGTGCTGATTGATACGGCGGGTATGCGGAAGCGCGGTAAAGTATATGAAACGACGGAGAAGTACAGCGTAATGCGTGCGATGCGTGCTATTGAGCGTGCGGACGTTGTTCTGATTGTTATCAACGGTCAAGAAGGCATTATTGAACAGGACAAGCACATTGCCGGTTATGCGTATGAAGCGGGTAAAGCTTCATTGTTCGTGGTAAACAAGTGGGATGTTGTAGAGAAAACGGATAAAACGATGAAGGAATTCGAGACGAAGATTCGGGATCATTTCCTCTTTATGACCTATGCTCCGGTTGTCTTTTTGTCCGCACTGACAAAACAACGCTTACAAAAATTGTTGCCAGTGGTACAGCGTGTAGCAGAACAGCATTCTTTGCGTGTTCAGACACATCTGCTTAATGATGTGGTATCGGATGCTGTAGCCATTAATCCACCGCCAACCGATAAAGGGCGGAGAATGAGAATTAACTATGTGACTCAGGTTGCGGTCAAACCGCCGACTATGGTTATCTTTGTTAACGACCCTGAATTGATGCACTTCTCGTATGAGCGTTACCTGGAGAATAAAATCCGTGCAGCGTTTGATTTTGAAGGCACACCAATTCGCATATTTACTCGGAGGAAGTCCGACGAAGGTTAGGGGAGAAGTTTGTGATTTTATCCATCGCAGCTATTGTACTGAGCTACCTGCTTGGTTCGATCAGTTTTAGTGTTCTTCTTGCAAAAGCAATACGGGGGATTGATATACGTCAACACGGAAGCGGTAATGCCGGGGCAACGAATACGCTGCGTATTCTGGGTAAAGGGCCGGCTATCGCAGTTCTGCTACTTGATGTAATCAAAGGTATTGCTGCAGTATGGATTGGCATATGGTTAAGTAACGGGTCTCCATGGATTGCTGCATTCAGCGGTATTGCTGCCATCGCAGGTCATAACTGGCCCCTTTATTTCAATTTTCGCGGAGGCAAAGGCATTGCTACTGCGATTGGAGTACTGGTAAGCTTGGCTTTCCTGCCTGCGCTTTATGCCGGGATCATCGCCATCCTGTCCATCGTTCTGACACGTTATGTTTCACTCGGTTCTTTAATTTTTGTAGCATTGACTCCTGTCTTCATCTTGATCCTGCCTGGGTATTCAATGAGTATCTTTTGGGGCAGTCTGATTATTTGTCTGTTTGCATTCTGGAGACATCGTACGAATATTGCGAAGCTCGCCAAAGGACAGGAAAATAAATTGGGATCAAAGAACCCTGGAGGGGGGAAACGCGTTGTCTAAAAAAGTTGCCGTACTGGTCGCAGGCAGTTGGGGAACTGCCTTGGCCAGTGTCCTCGCCGCGAACGAACTGGATGTGGTGATGTGGACACGTAGCGAAGAACAAGCAACGGAGATTAATACCCAGCACACGAATACACGTTATCTACCGGGTGCAGAGCTGTCTCCTCGCATTCGCGCAACCAGCGATATGGAAGCTGCGGTTGCAGATGCGGCGGCTGTGTTAATTGTAGCGCCTTCGTCTGCGATGCGTGCGGTTACACATCAGTTTAAACCTTTCTATACACCCGATATGCTGATTATTCATGCAACGAAGGGCTTTGAAACGGAAAGTTTGAAACGGATGTCTACCGTGATCTCTGAAGAGCTTGAATGTGAAGAAGGACAGATTGTTGTATTGTCTGGTCCAAGTCATGCTGAGGAAGTGGTGAAGCGCTGTCCAACCACCGTGGTTGTAGCTTCATTGGATAAAACATCTGCGGAGGCAGTTCAGGGATTGTTTATGAATGCCTATTTTCGTGTGTACACAAACCGGGATATGCTCGGAGTTGAGCTAGCGGGGGCTTTCAAAAATATCATCGCGCTCGGGGCAGGCATGTCGGATGGTCTGCAGTTTGGTGATAATGCCAAGGCGGCGTTGTTAACCCGCGGACTTGCCGAGATTACTCGAATCGGTGTTGAGATGGGAGCTAATCCATTAACGTTTTCTGGACTAGCGGGAATCGGTGACCTCGTTGTCACAGCTACAAGTCAGCACAGTCGGAACTGGAGAGCCGGATCTATGCTGGGGCAGGGACAGAAGCTGGATGATGTGTTGCAGTCCATGGGCATGGTGGTTGAAGGTATTCGAACTACTCAGGCCGCCTATTTTATATCCCAAAAATACGGTGTTCAGATGCCAATTGCGGATCAATTGTACCATGTGTTATTTCAGAATCGGCAGCCACGTGATGCCGTTGAAGCCTTGATGGGACGTGATCCGAAAACGGAGATGGAAGTAATGAAGCTGGAAACTTGGGAGCAATGGCATTCCTGAGTTGATGGTTTAAATATCGTTACAATGGCCTAGTTTAAAATGATGCAGCTTAATCACCTTTTCCCCGGCACACTCATATTATACACATGAGTATTGCCGGAGGAGGGGAGACGAATGGGTAACAACATTTCGAAAGAAGCGCTGAAAGCCATCAACAAAAAGACAGGCAAAACGATCACTGAAGGAGCTGTCAAAAAGCTGGCAAGCACAGTGAAACCAACAACGATGCAGAATGAGGCTCAGTTGCGCCAGTTGATTAAACAAGTATCCGCCATGGCGAAAATACCGGTATCTGAGGATACGGTTCAGGATATTGTGAGTGCAGTCAAGAAAAGTGGGCTGAATCCAAGCAATATGGAATCGTTAATGAAGATGATGATAAAAAAATAATCGTTCGTTGCCTGCTCACGCAGGAATCGGGCATTACGAAAGCAAGCCAGCAGATGCTGGCTTGCTTTTTTGTCTTTTTATAGGAAAAATACGTTCGATTTCATGTTATAATGATTGCAATTGTCACAATTTCGTGATGAATATCGGATTGAAGGGGAGAATGCTGGTTTATGAGCGCAATGGACAAGATGTGGCTGTCATTAGTTGCCATCCTCATTATGGGATTATCTGTATTTTTGATTACATTTGCTCGTGCCAAAACAAAAGGATTCGTGCGGGGGATTCTTTCGATTATTGCCTTTTTAATTATGCTCATCGGATTTTTTGGTGGAATCGCTTCTCTGACCTAAATTCCCTCATGGGAGAGAGAACATCCGCATAAGCGCATCATAAGAACGGACACAATGAAAAGACGGATGGGAGGAGTGTGTAGCTATGGTACCGCATGAAACGGGGAATTGGACTGCGCGATATCCGGAATTACACCAGGCTTTACTGGATACGGCAAAAGCATGGGATCGTCAGCCTTATACCTGGTTACTAGGTGGTAGTTGCGGTTTACTGCTTCAAGGGGTCGAGTTGCAACAAGCACCTCGAGATATAGATGTGTATGCTGATATTGCTGATGCCAAAAAGCTGCATATCTGTGCTCCCGGGAACAAGCTTGATGAGCCTGCAATAGACAAAACGGGGCCTTATGCTTCCCTGCTGAGTCATTACCAGGTGGGCGCATGCTCACTGGAACTGGTAGGCGGTTTTGAAGTATGGGCGCGCGAAAGTTGGTATCGTATCCAGATCGAACATGTGCTAGCTCTTTATGCTTCCGAGACTCAGGTGGACGCATACCGGTTGCGACTAATGCCGCTTGCGCATGAATTGCTTTTTAATCTGCTTCGCGGGCGTGAAGATCGTTATGTGCCCATCGCAACGCGAATTCGTCTAGAGCCTGAGGTTCATCGACCTGCGATGATTGCGTTAAGTCAACATAACATATGGGGATCTCGTTTCAGATCAGAAGTGGAAGAACTGGTCGGGTTTTCTTGGTCGGATCAAGCTGGGGAGGAACGATGATGCAAGAGATGATTACATTTTTACCGATGAACAAATCCATCAAAGTTCAGCCCGGCACAACCCTTTTACAAGCTGCGCGTCGGGCTGGTGTTCGAATATCAACCCGGTGCGATGGCAAAGCGGCATGTCTGATGTGCAAAGTTAACGTGGCGCCGGAGGAGCGGCATGCACTGCTTCCACCTACGGATGCGGAGAGACGGAAGCTCGGACTAATGCTTGACGATGGAACAAGACTCTCGTGTCAGGCGAAAGTATCCGGACAACTGACCGTGCAGGTTCCGGAAGATCCGCTGAAAGCCGCCATAAGGAAACAGCTTGAGCGTCAACAGCAAGATGATGACTGGTTCGCATAATAACAAGAAGTGAAAATCGAATGTCAAGCTATGTTTTGAATGTTTAAGGAGGGTGCGAATGAATAAAAAGAAGAATAAAACTGCGGAAGGAAGACATCCCTTGGATTTGTTACAGCAGATGAAGTGTCTGTCTTTACTTCTTCTGCTCATGCTGACAATGAGTGGTTGCTTGTATCCTTCTCAGAGTAATTCTGATCCCAAAACAGCTTATCGCGAAAGTGTAAACCGTATTCAGAGTGCGATTGAAGCGTTTCAAAAGGACGAGGGCATACTGCCAATTCTGAACGCGGACGCGGATACGCCGAAGTATGAAAAGTTTAGAGTAGACCTGTCTAAATTGAAGCAGCTGGGTTATCTTGATGATATACCTGGAACGGCCTTTGAGAATGGTGGTAGCGCTTACTTTTTGATACAAAATGAGGAAGTGAAACCGACAGTGAAAGTGATGGATCTTCAGACGGTGCAGAAAGTAAATGATGTGCAACGCATGGTGGATCAGTACAAATCTGTACATAATCAACAACTGCCTGCGGGTGAAAAGTTATATCCTGGCTTCCATGCGGTGGATATGAACTTAGCGGCACAGCCGGGATCTCCTTCAATTACGCTAAAAAGTGTATATTCGGGTCAGGAACTGCCTTTTATGATGAATGAACAGGGTACAGTGTTTGTGGATTATGCTTTTGATATTATGCAGGCATTGGAAAAAACAGATGGTTCATCCGATGATGAGCATGCTGTCTCTGATGACCCGGATTTACGTAATCATTTGCTTACACACTCCTATTTCGTACCTGTAAAATCTGTTCCATATATACTGGAGAATAATACACCTGTCGCACAGATCGTTCAAAACCAAAGTAAGTAAGTGAAGAACAGACATATACTATTAAGTAAAAGTACAATTTCAAGGCTCTACAGAATCCCGAAAGAGATATGCCGCGTTCCGTGGTGTGTCTCTTTTTTTTGTGAAAAGAATAGGGTTCAAGATGTGAGAGGTGTCATAAACAGAGAGGGGTTCTCATAAAGTAGATTGAAATAAAGACGCGCAGTCCGGGATCGGAGGATGTTCTTCATGTCACCATCATGAGATGAAAAAACAAAAAAACACGTCATATTGCCGCATACAGGTACATAAGATGATACTAGTCCAATTGCATGTACGAGTTAACGCCGCTCTCGCCGGTTTCATCAGAATGCAACGTTCGGCGGCGGACGACTTCCGGGCACTCACAAAGGCGGCTCTACCGTTGCAGGGATTTCAGTCTTCTGATTGAAAAAACGAAGCGGATGCTCTTTAGCATTTTTCCTTCGGAGTAATTTAAGGAGGGGATTTCATTGGAGAAAGTGGACATTTTTAAGGACATAGCTGAGCGGACCGGAGGGGATATTTATCTCGGGGTTGTCGGCGCAGTCCGGACGGGGAAATCAACATTTATTAAACGATTCATGGAAACGATCGTATTGCCGAACATCGCAAGTGAGGCTGATCGCGCCCGTGCAGTGGATGAACTTCCACAAAGTGCAGCAGGTAAAACGATCATGACAACCGAGCCCAAATTTGTACCGAATAATGCAGTTCAGATCAAAGTGGCTGAAGGACTGGATGTCAATGTACGTTTGGTGGATTGTGTGGGTTACGCCGTGGAAGGCGCAAAGGGATACGAGGATGAAAATGGTCCGCGTATGATCTCCACACCTTGGTTCGAGGAGCCGATTCCATTCCAGGAAGCAGCCGAGATTGGTACCCGAAAAGTCATACAGGAGCACTCCACGCTTGGTGTGGTGGTCACAACAGACGGAACCATTGCCGAAATCGCTCGCAGTTCTTATGTGGAATCAGAAGAACGAGTGATTGCAGAGTTGAAAGAAGTGGGTAAACCGTTCGTTCTGGTCATCAACTCCACCCGGCCTCGTAGTGAAGAAGCGTTGCAACTTCGGAGCGAGCTGGCTGCCAAGTACGATATTCCGGTCATGACGCTAAGTGCTGCGACGATGACGGAAGATGATGTCACTGGTGTACTCCGTGAAGTATTATATGAGTTCCCTGTGCATGAAGTGAATGTGAACCTCCCGAGCTGGGTTATGGTGCTGAATGACACACACTGGCTTCGTAACAACTATGAGAATTCGGTACGGGATACGGTAAAAGATATTCGCAGGTTGCGCGACGTGGATCGGGTCGTGTCACAATTCATGGAATATGAATTTATCGACCGTGCGGGTCTTAGTGGTATGAATATGGGGCAAGGTGTAGCAGAGATAGATCTCTACGCGCCGGATGAGTTATATGACCAGATTCTCGTGGAAGTTGTGGGGATTGAAATCAGGGGCAAGGATCATCTGTTGCAACTGATGCAGGAGTTCTCCCATGCGAAGAGAGAATATGACCGCTTCGCAGAGGCGCTCGAAATGGTCAAAACAACAGGTTATGGTATTGCTGCTCCTTCACTTGCCGAGATGGCGCTGGATGAACCGGAACTGATTCGTCAGGGCACGAAATTCGGCGTTCGCCTGAAAGCGACGGCACCGTCCATCCATATGATTCGGGTCGATGTGGAGTCGGAGTTCGCACCGATTATCGGTACGGAGAAACAGAGCGAGGAACTGGTGAGATATCTGATGCAGGATTTCGAGAACGATCCGATCAAGGTATGGGATTCAGATATGTTTGGTCGCTCTTTACACTCCATTGTGCGTGAAGGCATTCAGGGTAAAATCGCGATGATGCCGGATAATGCAAGATATAAACTGCAAGAGACACTGGGTAGAATCATTAACGAAGGATCAGGCGGATTGATCGCCATCATACTTTAATTGTTCAAAAGACCGTGAGGCTTGATCTCATGGTCTTTTTCTTTGGATTTATTTCTTGAATATGGATGAAATGGATGTGAAAATAATTTATTTTTGAAAAATGTAGTAAGTTTCAGCTTTAAATCACTAAAACCTATTTACATACTGGGGATTAGTCGTTATATTAATAAACAACTATTGTGATTGAAGTCACAGCGAGCGAAACAGGGGGAGAACGAGATGAAGAAAAGAAATTTCAAATGGGTTGGGTTAAGCGTTTTACTCGTATTGGTACTGGCGTTGTCAGCTTGCGGAATTAAAAAAGAACCAGCGGCCTCTTCTGCATCAGGATCAGCAGGTGAAACACCGAAGACGGAAGCCGTTACAGGACCTTTAAGCGGTAAACGGGTTGCGCTAATTATGGAATTTAATACAGGGACATTTTCACAGCAGTATGTACAAGGAGTGAAAGAGGAAATCGCCAAATTCGGCGGTGAACTCACCACCTTTGTTGCAGATAACGATAAAGCCAAAATGGTATCGTTGCTTGACAGTGCAATCAACCAGAAATTTGATGTCATTTTGACAGATCACGGTGACTCGCTCCTGGAACCAGGGGTGAAAAAAGCGGTTGAGCAAAAGATTCCAGTCGTTGTATTTGATGCAGCGATCAGTGTGCCGGGCGCTACGGTGTTGTCACAAGATGACCAGAAGATGGCTGAACTAACACTGGAACAGATGAAAAAGGATATCAATGGTAAAGGTAACATCGTGAAAGTCTGGGTGGCCGGTTTTGCTCCAATGGAACGTCGCCAGATTGCTTACGGAGCATTCTTGAAAGCCAATCCGGAGATCAAAGAAATTGCGACATTTGGTTCTGCTCAGAACCCGGCGCTGGACACGCAAGCCAAAATGGAGGCCATCCTGAAACAATATCCAAAAGGTGAAATTACAGCGGTTTGGGCCGCGTGGGACGAGTTTGCAAAAGGTGCGGCGCGTGCCATTCAGCAAGCAGGGCGTGATGAGATTAAGGTGTATGGAATTGACATGAGTGATGAAGATCTGCAAATGATTCAGGACCCTAAAAATCCTTGGGTTGCTTCCGCGGCTGTAGACCCAACAGACATTGGACGTGTACAAGTTCGATATGCATACCAGAAGTTGCATGGGGACCAAACTGAAGATGCGGTTGTTCTTAATCCGGTGTACGTACAACGCGAGGCTTTGCCTGATAAACAAATCTCCACATCTGAGCTGTCTGAGTACGTAAAAGGCTGGGGAGGCAGTACTCAAGGGATTAAGGACTGGATGAGCGAGTACGGGATCACTGCGAAGTAAGCAGCGTTAGAAGCACGCCGCGAGGCGTGCTTTTTTTTCAGGCGATAACAGGCAATACAGCTGATTGGAGGCAACATCATGAAGGACCCGATATCACTGGATATGGAGCATATCCATAAGCATTTTTCAGGCATACCTGCGCTGAGGGACGTACATTTTTCTGTAAAAGGTGGAGAGATCCATGCCCTCCTTGGAGCGAACGGGGCCGGCAAAAGTACGTTGATGAAAATACTGTCAGGCGCGTACCAACTGGATGAGGGAACGATCCGTCTAAATGGCTATAAACTGGGCCTCCATTCTCCGAGAGAAGCCAAGGCAAGTGGAATTCACTGTGTATATCAGGAAGTGGATGCTGCACTTGTGCCGCAGCTGACGGCTTTCGAGAATATTATGCTAGATCAGTTGGCATCATCGGCTGGAGGATGGTGGAAAAGTCCAAGAACGTTGCAACAACGTGCCAAGGAAGCATTGAAACAGCTCGGGGCAGAACATATATCGATTCACCGTAAAGTGGCCGAGCTGACCCTGGCTGAGAAACAGATGATTTTGCTTGCGCGTATCCTGATTCAGGATGCCAAGGTTATTATTTTCGACGAGCCAACTGCACCTCTGAGTCAAGAGGAGACTGATGCCTTCTTTCGCATTGTACATCTGCTGAAGGAACGCGGGGTAGCCTGCATCTTCATTACCCATCGTCTTGCCGAAGTAACGAGTCACTGTGACCGGGTTACTGTGATGAGGGACGGTCGTCATGTGTTTACCGGTGAAACAAATGGACTGACGATCAATGATCTGGTTACGCAAATGTTAGGCAAACCGTTCGAAGAAGAGTTTCCCAAGACCGAAGCATCTGTGGGAGAGCTGCTGCTGCAAGCCCGAGGTCTTCGGCGGGGGTTGAAGGTGAAAGGGGTGGACCTTGAGGTTCGCCGCGGAGAAGTGCTGGCTGTGGTTGGGCTCGTGGGTGCTGGAAAAACGGAATGCTCTCGTCTGCTGATTGGTGCTGATCGATTGCAGGCAGGCGAGATAAGATTACTCGGACGGAATATCCGTCTGTCTCAACCCGCGGATGCAGCGGCTCTAGGCATTGTATCTGTTCCGGAGGAACGACGTAAACAAGGCATTCTTATTCAGGAAAACGTGGAACGTAATCTGAGCCTGCCTTTGCTTTCCAAGCTTAGTCGACTGGGCTTTGTTAACCGCAAACGTGAGCGTCATCATGCAGATTCACTAGTGGAACAACTCGGCATCAAGACTTCTTCCGTGAAACAGGAAGTGAAGTATTTAAGTGGTGGTAATCAGCAAAAGGTAGCCATAGGAAAATGGTTGCGTACGGATGCAGATGTATTTATTTTTGACGAACCAACAAAAGGTGTGGATATCGGGGCGAAAAGTGACATTTTCCGCATTATCAATGAATTGGCGTTGGCTGGTAAAGCGGTGATCTATTTCACTTGTGAATTGGATGAAGGAATGGGGATCGGAGACCGGATTGCGGTCATGTGTGAAGGGGTTATCGTAAAAGAGTTCCAGCGTGGCGAGACGAACCAAGAACAGCTGCTTTACTATGCAAGCGGTGGACAAGAGGTGGAAGCATGAAGGATAAATCACTCGATTTTGCGTTCCGGTATGGGGCGATTATAGTCATTATAGGCGTTATTGCATTTTTCGGCATAAAACTGCCCTATTTCTTCACGTATAGCAATTTGACAGATATTTTGGGTTCGATCTCGATCGTAACCTTTGTGGCGATTGGTGTAACATTATCTCTCATTGTAGATGGATTTGATCTCTCTGTGGGAGCGACCGTCTCGCTGACAACCGTTGTTACTGCGTCATTAATGATCTGGTATCAACAGCCTCTTGCTGTCGTTATTATCGTACCTCTCGTAATCGGGGCTATCATTGGTCTGCTGAACGCGCTGTTGATTGTAAAACTGCGTATTCCGGATCTGCTTGCAACGCTTGCGACAATGTACATTATCGGAGGTATCCACAAAACCTATGCGCAGGGATATACAATTTACAACCATATGCAGTTCCCGGATGGAAGTAAGGCTGCTGGAGAGATGGACCCGACGTTTCTGTTGATTGGGCAAGGGAAATGGCTGGGGATGCCGATTTCTGTTATCCTGCTGCTTATTGCTGTAATCGGTGTTCATATCTTTTTGACATACACCAAATATGGTAGGCAAATGTATATCACAGGCGGAAATGAGGAGGCGGCAAGGCTCTCTGGGATCAAGGTCAAAAAGGTTCGAACACTTGCTTATGTGGCAGCTGGAATCTTCGCGGCTATTGGAGGAATCATCTATGCGTCCAAAGTGGGATCGGGACAGATTGATGCCGGATCTCCATTGTTAATGGAATCCGTAGCTGCTGTATTTGTTGGTTTTTCTGTTTTTGGCGCCGGGAAGCCGAATGTGATCGGAACCTTCATCGGTTCCGTTCTGATTGGTGTCCTGGTCAATGGATTGACGATGATGAATGTCCAGTATTTTACACATGATATTGTCAAAGGCGGAGTGCTTGTGCTGGCTCTGGCAGTTACATTTTACGTTTTAAACCGTAGCCGCACTTGAAATTGTGTGCTGTCTGTATTAGTATAAAATTTGTTCGGCGTCAGAAACACGCGAGGTTTCAGGCGGCTTTTACCAGAAATGACTGTGGGCCGCAGGCGGAGATGAATGTTCATCGCTCAAAATGGTCAACGTTTTTTTGTGAATGAACGTATATTTCCTTATAAAACGGAAACACAGTATAACATTCAGGACATTGATCCAGGAGGTGAAAAACAAATGAACAAATCAGACTTGATTACACACGTATCCGAGGCTACTGAATTGTCCAAAAAGGATGTAACGAAAGCGGTTGATGCCGTATTCGAAGCGATCTCTGAGGCTCTTCAAAACGGAGACAAAGTACAATTGGTTGGTTTTGGGAACTTCGAAGTTCGCGAGCGCTCTGCACGTAAAGGACGCAACCCGCAAACAGGTGAAGAAATCGAAATTCCTGCGAGCAAAATTCCTGCGTTCAAACCAGGTAAAGCGCTCAAAGACGGAATTAAATAAGATTTCTACATATTCCATATGTCAACGAAAAAAGACCGTGACTTGTTCACGGCCTTTTCTTTTGCCTGTAAACAGGAAATTTTCGTAATCTGTTACTCAACCTCTTTACTTTTTTCCGAAAGTTCCGGTTGCTCACTGTAAGCGATTAGAATCAGATCTTTGCCCGTAACGGCAGACAGATGATGCTCAATCTCCTGTAACTGGTGTACATGCTCATCCTTGAGCACAGCGGGGGTGTACTTCATGCAAACTCTCCTTTCCTGGCTGATCGTTATAGTATGACCCGGGAATTATGGTTTCTTGCGGTATATTCCCTCCAGGACTTGTTGACAAATGAAACAATCTTGATCATCATTAACGCTATGAAATCAGAAAAGGGGACGTGCGGGATGGATCACTCTACGGGCAATGACTTTATCGTAATTAAAGCAGAAGAAAACGGTGTACAGGTGATTGGCTTGACCCGGGGGCAGGACACACGATTTCACCACACGGAGAAGCTGGACAAAGGCGAAGTGATGATTGCCCAATTTACAACACATACTTCAGCCATTAAAATCCGGGGAAAAGCTACGCTGATTACGAAGCATGGAGAGATTGAATCGGAATAGTCTTGAAAGAGTTTGACTAGGTACATTAAAAAGGTTGAATGAGATGAAAATTGCAGGCATAGCCTGCTTTTTTTGATTGTACAATGAGGTATGAGCCTTTACCGGACAGACTACACTAACAGGTAAAGGCAGGGAGGCGCTTATGAAACCGGGAATGATTGTGACTGCGTCCATGCTGTCAACGATTGCGGCAGTCATCGTGCTCGTGGTTTTTCAAAGCTTACATACACGTACATGGGGCGGGGACCGGGCAGAGCCTGTAACCGCTTCTCATCAAACGATCCAGTTGACCAATGATAATCTGGTTGATGTACTGAGTTCACTTCATATGTCTACGCCGATTGCTAGAGTGGAGTGGAAACAGTCTATTTTGACACTTGACCTCAAAGTAAAAGGAACGGATACGAGTTATACTGAAATTTATGAAAATATGGCGGCAGTCGTGGATCTGAGTTTTCGCAGTGTAGACAACGTGGAGCAGGTGCTCCTTCGCGTCATGGCCGAGGATGAATGGGTGCATAGACGTCATCTGTTACTTGCGGCAGATATCAGGCGAGGAGAATGGCCTATGTATGCCATTGACATGCTTCGCACGTGGAAAAGCACGGCATTTTCGGAGGATTTAAAAGACTGGTTCAATCTGATGCAGACGGAACTGTGGAAGAAGCAGTTCGAAATGACCAGTTAGGGGTAATCAAATAGCAGGATTCAGTGCGTGCCGAATAAACATATGCTATAATATATAAGATTGTAGTGCAGAAATGGTTTGACAAAGCAAAGCCTCGGAGGATGAGAATGAATTCATATCGTGTACCCCAACTTGCAAAGAAATATACGGATTACGACATGATTCGACAACATACGGAAATCCCGTCATTTCCGGATAGCCGGGCGCGTCTGTTACAGGTATTTGTGGGCCGAACAGACGAAAAGGGTCATCAGGAACTTTACGCTCTTGCGACCTCGCTCGTTCAGTTGGCTATGGATACGCATGATCGAATCGATACGATTTCCGGTGATCGGGGAGAACAGGAGATGCGTTCACGCCAATTAAATGTTCTCGCTGGAGATTATCTGAGTAGCCGTTTCTATCAGTTGCTTGCTCATGCAGGCAAAATAGAAATGATCGGTAAGCTTAGCGGTGCTGTTTCCGAAGTAAACGCACGTAAGATGACGCTGTATGAACGGATGAAAAAACTTCTCGTTTCGGCTGATGAATATTTGCGTGAAACGGTACAGCTGAGAATGCAGCTGTTTCTTTCATTTACAGACATGATGCCTGTTGAGGATAAGCCGTTATGGAACAGCTTGCTGATGGAGTTCAGCACTTGCGAAACCATCATAGAAGAGATGGATCGGATGCGTGACGAGAAGCGTATGCTTCATAGCTATGCGTTCTGGTATGTGTACGAGAACGGCAATGACGAGGAACGCGGTCATTTGACTCAAATGGAGCTCGAACCACGTATGTGGAGCTCTATGGTGCTGAAACACAGCATAAGCGAGGTGTTGCTGGACAAGCTTCGCGAGTGCACACACCGCATTCAGCTTTTGCTGCAAGATGAGGAAGGTCTTCAAGATATGCATGAGTTCGAGGCAATTCTTGAGCCTTACCTGTCCTATGTGCAGCCTTCACATGCGGCAGTAAGGGAAGATTGAGGGGGAGACAGACGAATGGGTAGCGGAGAGACCAAACCGAAAGAAGAATTTGTCCATTCGGTTTTTCAGAGTATAGCCGGCAAGTATGACGTCATGAATGATATTCTGAGTTTCCGCAGGCATAAAGCTTGGCGTAAATTCACGATGAAAAAGATGAATATGTCCAAAGGAGATACGGGACTGGATTTGTGTTGCGGCACATGCGACTGGACGCTCGCTATGGCACAGGCAAGTGAAACGGGGCACATGCACGGGCTGGATTTCAGTAGCAACATGCTGGAAGTGGGCCAGACGAAAATTGATGCGGTGAACCGTTCAAAACAGATTACGCTCGTTCAAGGGAACGCCATGTCTTTGCCCTTTGAAGACAATACGTTCGATTATGTTACGATTGGATTTGGTTTACGTAACGTGCCTGATCTAAGACAGGTTTTGTCTGAAATGAAACGTGTTGTAAAACCCGGCGGTATGGTGGTTTGTCTGGAATTGTCCAAACCGACTTGGCAGCCGTTTAAAGGCATTTATTATTTTTATTTTGAGCATATGCTGCCAAATATGGCGAAACTGTTTGCCAAACGTTATGAGCAGTATAAATGGCTGCCGGACTCTCTGGCGCTTTTCCCGGGTAGAAAGGAACTGGCAGACATTTTTGTTGAAACTGGATTGCTACAGGTGCAGGCCTACCCTCTAACCGGAGGCATCGCGGCACTGCATATTGGAACCAAGGAGAATCAGAATGTTTAGGAAAATTCGCATCTTTTTAGAAATGATCAAGATTGAACATACGCTTTTTGCTTTACCTTTTGCTTTTATGGGCGCTATTTTGGGATCGATGGTTGTTAACAACACGTTCCCGAGCTGGATGCAGATTATGTGGGTATTACTTGCCATGGTTGGTGCAAGGAGTGCCGCATTTGGTTTGAACCGGATTATTGACCAGGCGATTGACGCAAAAAATCCACGTACGGCGATGAGAGCTATTCCAGCAGGCTTGCTGAAGAATGGCGAGGTTATTATTTTTATCATCATCTCGTTTATTTTATTATTCTGGGCATCATCCAATCTTAATGTATTATCCATGCAGTTGTTGCCGATTGCAGTCTTCATGTTAGTGCTGTATTCGTACACCAAACGGTTCACATGGCTTTGTCACGTCGTACTGGGGATGACCATTGGCCTTGCTCCTTTGGGAGGATGGGTGGCTGTGACAGGTACTATGGATTGGACAGCGATTGTTCTGTACGTTACGATTGTATTCTGGACTGCCGGTTTTGACATTATTTATGCATGTCAGGATCTGGAGTTTGATCAGGGAGAAGGTTTGCATTCCATTCCGTCCCGCTTCGGACTTGTGAAATCATTGCAGATTGCCAAGTTCTTTCATGTCATTACGGCGATTGGTTTCCTTGCCTTGTTACTAATGACCGATCTGAGCTGGTGGTATGGCGCAGGTATGCTGATTACGTATGGTATCCTGCTTTATGAGCACTATATTGTGTCACCTAATGATATGAGCCGTGTACAAACGGCATTCTTTACGATGAATAGTGTACTGAGCCTAGTCGTATTTACGTTTACATTCATTGATCTGGCGGTGAAATAATGATGCAGCAACCGGAGAATAAACGACTTGTTGTCGGAATCACCGGAGCGAGTGGCAGCATATATGGTATCCGATTGATTGAAACGTTGCTTGACCTGGGATATGCCGTTCATTTGGTTATTTCCAATGCTGGCTGGCGTGTACTAAAGGAAGAAATGGACTGGGATGTGACGAACCGGGAGAGCCTGCTCCAAGAAAAATTCGGTCACCGCGGTGGATCGTTAATCTATCATCCTGTTAGTGATATCGGGGCTTCGATTGCCAGCGGTTCTTATCTGGCGGAAGGCATGATTATCATGCCTTGCTCCATGGGCACTCTTTCATCGATTGCAAACGGATCTTCAGACAATCTGATGTCACGCGCGGCAGATGTTATGATGAAAGAAGGCAGGACGTTAATTCTTGTGCCTCGTGAGACGCCTTTGCATGCCATTCACTTGGAAAACATGCTGAAGCTTTCACGTCTTGGTGTGCGAATGATCCCGGCGATGCCTGCCTTTTATTACAAACCTCAGAGCATGGAGGATTTAATTTTATTTTTAGTAGGTAAAGTGCTGGATAGCTTGCGCATACCGCATCAACTGTTTACTAGATGGGGAGAACCGGATGAACGGGGATAATGTAGCCGGGTCGCGCTTTTCTGAATAACCGGATCAGAAAAGTGCGACACATGGACATGATCCCCTGACTCCCGGGGTATCGGTGAGTGCTGATGGCCAGATAAATGTGTCCACAGTCTTGACCCATGCTCCGGCAACTTCTGTACTTTTGGTTGATTCAGATTTGGTCGCAGCGTTTAAATCCCGAATGTCGGTGCTGGCATTCGAATAGGCATCATGATGGACGCTGTAGAAGAACACAAGCAGGAACGGCGAGCCTGGGGCGACGTTTTTGCCTGTAGGCTCGGGCTTGCTGGAAGGGAAGGTAAGCATGGATTTTTGGATTGACAATACGCTGACACGGGTGAACGAATGAAACTATTGGACATTTTCGGATTGTTAAAAAAGGACATGGATTACGTTGAAAAAGAGTTGTATCGTAGCGTAAAAGGCGAACAAAAGTTACTGAGTGAAACTTCGCTTCATCTGCTTAAGGCAGGTGGAAAACGACTGCGGCCTGTTTTTGTGCTTTTAGGTGGCAAATTTGGTACATACGATATCGAGCGTTTGAAGCTCGTAGCCGTTCCACTGGAACTTATTCATTCTGCTTCCCTCGTTCATGATGATGTCATCGATAATGCGGAGACTCGCCGGGGCAAACCCACCGTCAAGTCTAAATGGGACAATCGGATTGCGATGTATACAGGAGACTATATCTATGGCAAAGCGCTAGAGATGACGGCAGGACTTTCTGATCCTGCTATTCACCGCATCCTTGCCAAAGCTATGGTACAGATGTCCATTGGTGAGATGGAACAGATTCGGGACTTTTTTAATACAGGTCAGAGTGTTCGTAACTATCTGTTACGTATTCGTCGCAAAACTGCACTTCTGATTGCAGTGAGCTGTCAGCTTGGAGCGCTCGCTACTCGTGCACCTGAGCACATTTCATCTCTGTTGTATACCTATGGATACAATGTGGGTATGGCTTTTCAGATTCAGGATGATGTTCTGGACCTGGTGGGTACGGAGAAACAACTTGGCAAGCCTCCGGGAAGTGATATGAAACAAGGTAACATCACGCTCCCTGTGCTGTATGCTTTGGAAGAAGAACAGTTACGTGAGCCGTTGCTCAAGGAAATTTCGCGTGTTCATCATGAAGAAGGACGTGCAAGTGCATCGGATGCAATTGGAATGATTCGCCAAAGTCAAGGAATTGCTAAAGCAGAAGCCCTTGCTGACCGATATATGAAGAAAGCGCTCGATGCTCTCGATCAGCTGCCTAATATCAAGACCACTAAAAATCTGCGAGACATTGCTCACTTTGTCGTTAAACGTACACATTAAGCTTGCTTGTGTTGTTTAATGCTCTACACGGATGTGAAAATCCTCATTGGGAGGATTTGGACTTGTATGTTACAATCAAAGGGATTGCGTTTACATAGTGATTAACTTTGAACCGTGAGTGAGGAGTGAACTGGTAATGGATCGTACCTTTTTGATGGTGAAACCGGATGGTGTGCAGCGTGGTTTGATCGGCCGTATTATCAGCCGTCTGGAAGACAAGGGATTTAAGCTGGTAGCAGGAAAACTGGTGCAGATGTCGGAAGAACAGGCGAGGCGCCATTATGCTGAACATGAGGGCAAGCCGTTCTTTGATGATCTGGTTCGTTTTATCACTTCTGGCCCTGTATTTGCCATGGTGTGGGAGGGCGACGATATTGTGACACTTGCACGTATTGTCATTGGTAAAACGAATGTGAAGGAAGCAGCTCCAGGGACAATCCGTGGAGATTTCGCTAGCCATACACCACATAATCTCATTCACGGGGCAGATTCGCCGGAAAGTGCTACTCGTGAAGCTGCTAATTTCTTTAGTTCTGACGAGCTGGTAACCTATGAGAAGAGCATCGCAGGCTGGTTGTAATTATTAGCCAAAGGGTGATGTACGATGCTGGAGCAAGAACAACTAGACCCGGATTATGCCGGATTCATTCGTAAAATTAAAGAGAGCACAGGCATTGATCTTGCTCAGTACAAAGAAGGCCAGATGAAAAGAAGGCTGACCACACTACGTAACAAAAACGGGTTTAATACATTTTCTATCTTTTTTGATGCGATGCAGAAGGAGAAGTCGTTATTTTACGAATTTCTGGATCGCATGACCATTAACGTATCGGAATTTTGGCGCAACCCGAATCGCTGGGAAGTGTTACGTGATGAGATTCTGCCTGAGCTCGTGGGTTCCAAACGCAAGGTCAAGGTATGGAGCGCTGCTTGTTCGACTGGTGAGGAGCCATACACGATTGCCATGATTTTGGATACGCTAGGCATCTTGAAAGAAAGTTCCATTACGGCAAGTGACCTGGATGAAGGTGCACTCGCTAAGGCTAAGGAAGGCCGTTATATGGAACGTTCGCTGAAAGACGTGCCTCCAGAAACGGCGAGTCGATATTTCAAGCAAGACGGTATGATGTATCGTATTGATGAGAAATTAAAAAGCTCGATCAACTTCAAGAAGCAGAATTTGCTGGTTGACCGTTTTGATGATGGATACGATCTGATCGTATGCCGGAATGTCATGATTTATTTTACAGAGGAAGCGAAAAACCTGCTGTATCACAAATTCGCAGCCAGTCTGCGTCCAGGTGGGATGTTGTTCGTAGGCAGCACAGAGCAGATTTTCTCCCCAGGACAATACGGGCTGGAGACGGCAGAGACGTTTTTCTATCGGAAAAAATAAATCAGTGTATAGATCAACCGCCTGAGGTGCATGAAGATGTGCTCAGGCGGTTGTTTGCATAAGAAAAAGAGGCTTTCTTGTCAAAGCTGGTCAGCTATACTATAATAAGCAAAGAAATTATGGGATTTTAGCAATGTGAAGTTTAACAGTTTAAAGGGGGAACGTATTATGAGTTTACGTTATTTAACCGCAGGGGAAACGCACGGACCCCAATTGACCGCAATTATTGAAGGACTGCCAAGTAATTTGAATATTGATTTTGAAGAATTGAACTTCCAGCTTCATCGCCGCCAGAAAGGGTATGGCCGCGGACGCCGGATGCAGATTGAGAAAGACCAAGCTAATTTTGTTGGCGGAATTCGTCATGGATATACGACAGGTGCTCCAGTAGCGCTCGTTGTTCAGAATAATGACTGGAAGCATTGGCAGAATATTATGAACATTGAGCCGATTGAAGGTACTGATGAAGAAAAACGCCGTGTTCATCGCCCACGCCCTGGGCATGCCGACCTTAACGGTGGGTTGAAGTACAATCTCAAAGACTTGCGTAACGTTCTGGAACGCTCCAGTGCGCGTGAGACAACTGTACGTGTAGCATGTGGTGCGATTGCACGACAGTTTCTGGCTGAATTCGGTATTAAAGTGGCTGGAAGGGTTATTCGTATCGGGGAGATTGAAGCACCATACCAGGAGCTTCCGATTGATGAACTGATCGCCGTGACAGAAGCATCTTCAGTTCGTGTGACAGATGCGGAGACAGAGAAGAAAATGGAAGCCTATATCGATCAGATCAAGCAAGAAGGAGATTCCATCGGTGGAATCGTGGAATGTATCGTTGAAGGCGTTCCTGTCGGTCTGGGAAGCTATGTACAATATGATCGCAAGTTGGATGCTCGTATCGCTCAAGGTGTAATGTCGATCAATGCGTTCAAAGGTGTGGAGATCGGTATCGGCTTCGAAGCGGGTACGATTCGCGGCTCTCAGGTACATGATGAGATTCTGTATACGGAGGATCGTGGTTACCACCGTGCAACGAATCGTCTGGGCGGGTTTGAAGGCGGTATGACCAACGGTATGCCGGTTGTGGTACGTGGAGTAATGAAACCTATCCCAACGTTGTACAAGCCGTTGCAAAGCGTAGATATCGATACGAAAGAAGCTTTTTCGGCTCAGGTTGAACGTTCCGATGCTTGTGCGGTTCCGGCAGCTAGCGTTGTTATGGAACATATCGTTGCTTGGGAAATTGCCAAGGCATTCCTGGAGAAATTCGGCGGGGATTCCATGGAGGAGATTCGGGCAAACGTTGCCAGCTACCAAGCACAATTGGAGAATTACTAATATGCGTCAGTTGACAGTACAGCTTGAAGAGCGCTCATATCCTATATTGATTGGCAGCGGCCTGCTGGCTCAAGCTCCGCAATATTTTGAACAATATGGATTGACTAAAAAAAGTCCGCTTCTGATCATTACAGATGATCATGTAGCCCCGATATACTTGCATGGATTAGAGCAAACGTTGCGTGCGGCGGGTTATTCCGTCGTCTCCGCAGTCGTGCCGTCTGGTGAGACTTCGAAATCACTTGCGGTATATCAGGATATGATGACGGTAGCGATTGAAGGCAAACTGGACCGCAGTTCGGCGATTCTCGCTCTTGGGGGAGGCGTTGTGGGCGATCTGGCTGGTTTTGTCGCAGCTACATATATGCGCGGGGTTAAGTTTGTGCAGATCCCAACAACCATTCTTGCTCATGACAGTAGCGTCGGCGGTAAAGTGGCGGTCAATCATCCTCTTGCGAAAAATATGATTGGTGCTTTCCATCAGCCGGAGCTTGTACTGTATGATGTTGACACACTGCAATCGTTGCCGCCAAGAGATGTATCGGCCGGTTTATCCGAGATGCTGAAGCATGGACTGATCCGTGATGAGGCATTTGCTCATTGGTGCGAAGAAAACGCCGAGGCACTGCTTGCGCTTGACCCGGATACACTCGGATATGGTCTGGAACGTGGATGCAGCATCAAAGCCGAGATTGTTTCCAATGATGAACGTGAGAATGGAGAACGTGCACTTCTGAATCTAGGTCATACGATTGGACATGCGATTGAAGCGATTGCTGGATACGGTGAATTTCTGCACGGAGAAGCCATTTCTATCGGTATGGCTGGATCGGCACTACTGGGTGAGAAACTCGGAGCACCAGCAGGGCTGTATGAAGATACTGTTCGTATGTTGCGTTCTCTTCGTCTTCCAGTGACGCTACCTGCACATTTAAGTACGGATGCTTTGATGGAAGCGATGATGCATGATAAGAAATTCCGTGAGGGCCATATGGTCTTTATCGTTCCTGATCGGATTGGATCTGCCAGAATCGTGAAGGATGTGCCGGTTACGGTTGTTCGTGAAGTCATTGAACTGCTTAGGAAGGGAGAATAACAGCATGATTACACGGGGAATTCGCGGGGCGACAACCGTCACCCAGAACAGCGAAGATGAGATTTTGCAAGAAACAGCAGTGTTGCTTCAGGAAATTGTTGACCGGAACAAGATTGTACCGGAAGATATTTGCAGCGTATGGATTACGATGACCGGAGATCTGGATGCAGCTTTTCCGGCAAAAGTGATTCGTCAGTTAGATGGATGGGAGCTTGTGCCTTTGATGTGTGCGCTAGAGGTGCCTGTAAAAGGCGCTTTGGCGAAGTGTATTCGTTTTATGGTGCATGTGAACACAACCAAAGCACAAAATGAAATTCATCACGTGTACTTGAACGGTGCACAAGCGTTACGTCCCGATCTGGCAGGTCGTTAAGTTTTGAATGGCCATGGTTGTCAAACCGGTGAATATGATGTATAGTGAGAAACAGTTGAGTAGAGTTTAGATTGAGCTGAGAGCAGCTGAGTTGAGCCTAGTATATAGCAGAGTCCAGTGTTTGGTAGCCGATGCATCCGAAATCGGTCAACGCATACACGGTACGTCTTGCTAAGGGAGAAGTACAGGAAGAGAGTAGGCGTGTCAGAGGACATCGTTTATTCCCATATATCTAACGAACATTTCACATTATCTATCATCGAGGAATTGAATTGATTTCTCAAGAGATGAAGATGATGCAAACGAAATGTTACGAAGTATATGTTATCTTATAATATCTGAAACATGGATGAACATGGATCAGTTGCCTGTCACTCGCCCTTCGCAAAAGTATAGGGACTTGTTATTTATGGAGCAACATGCTTGAATACAGCTTATAACCAAACCTCTACCTGATGGTAGAGGTTTTTTGTCGTCATAACTTTCTTCTACCTAAATCTGAAAGGACGTGATCTGATGATAACGCCAAACGTTAATCAAGTATTGAAAATGTCAAATGAATATAATCTGATTCCGGTTGTTAAACGGATTTTGGCTGATATGGAGACGCCGATTCGTATCTTCCGCCGTTATGCGGACAATGACCGTGCGTTTTTGCTTGAAAGTGTAGAGGGTGGCATTCAATGGGCTAGATATTCCTTCATCGGTACGGATCCGTTTTTGATGATTTCAGGGAAGAAAGGCCGAATTGTGGTTGAAGAGGCAGGAAAGACTCGTGAACTGCCGGGCAAACCGATCGAAGAACTGAAAGCTTTGCTACGCAAATATCGGAGTCCGAAGATGGATGATCTTCCTCCTTTTACTGGTGGAGCCATTGGATTTTTTGGATATGACCTGTTGCAATATTATGAGAAGCTTCCAGCTCATGCGCTGGATGATCTGAATATGGATGACATACGCTTTATGTTTTGTGATCAAATTGTTGTGTTTGACCATGTGAAGCAGCACATGTTGCTCGTTGGCAATGTACATGTCAAGGATGGGGCAACGGACGAAGAGATTCGTCAGGCGTATGCAGCCACTTCCGAGAAGCTTGAACAAGCGGCAGAGCGTTTGCAGCAGCAAGGACCAGGTGAAAACCTGAACCCGCGTTCGATTCCGGGAGATGTGGAGCTTGGGGACATTCGTTCCAATCTGACAAAAGAACAATTTATCGGCAATGTGGAGCAAGCCAAAGAGTATATCCGTGCAGGAGACATTTTCCAGGTGGTGCTGTCTCAACGTTTTCATATTGATACGGAAATTTCCCCGTTACATGTATATCGCGTACTGCGGACGCTGAACCCATCACCTTATATGTATTATTTGAAAATGGACGATGAGATTATCGTAGGTACCTCACCTGAGGCGCTGGTCAAGGTTGACGGCAATCGCGTAGAAACACGTCCTATCGCAGGCACACGTCCACGAGGAGCGACAGAGGCAGAAGATCGCGCACTTGCGGCAGATTTGCTACAAGATGAGAAGGAGCGCGCAGAGCATCTGATGCTGGTGGATCTGGGAAGAAATGATCTGGGGCGTGTATCCACTTTTGGCAGTGTGAAGTGTGACATGTTCATGGAGATCGAGCGTTACTCTCACGTTATGCATATGGTATCGAACGTTACAGGTGAGTTAAGAGAAGACAAGGATTTCTTCGATGCTTTCCTCTCCTGTCTGCCAGCCGGGACCGTATCTGGTGCGCCGAAGCTGCGTGCGATGGAGATTATTGCAGAATTGGAAAAGGAGGCACGGGGTGCCTACGCAGGAGCGATTGGTTACCTTGGATTCTCCGGAAATATGGATGCATGTATTACCATTCGTACGATCATTTTCAAAAAAGGAAAAGCATATGTACAGGCCGGAGCCGGAATTGTATGGGACTCTGTGCCTGAGAAGGAATATGAAGAGACCGTAAACAAAGCCAAAGCATTGTTAAAGGCCATTCGTACGGCTGAAGCGATGTTTCCGGCAAAAGCTGCAGATCCCAAATTAAGTCTGGCTAACGCTGATTATTTTGTTACACCAACTTCGGCAACAAACTGAGAGAGGAGAGACTGGAAATGAACTTGAATCCAATCATGAGTGACAGTCAGGTGCTACCTGAAGCAGTGATTTCCCGGGAAGAAGGAATGAAACAAGGACTCGCTAAAATTCTCGAAGGCCGTCACCTGGAGCAGGACGAGGCACGTGAACTGATGTATTCGATCATGCGAGGTGAAGCTACTCCGGCTCAAATTGGAGGGTTGCTGATGGCTCTTCGTATGAAGGGGGAAACGGTGGATGAAATCACTGGTTTTGCTCAGGCGATGCGTGGACAAGGTGGACGTATACTGACAGATGGTAGAGGGCTGCTGGATACATGCGGTACAGGCGGATCGGGTATTCATAAATTCAATATCTCTACAGCATCGGCCATTATTGCTTCAGCAGTTTCAGTTCGAGTAGCCAAACATGGCAATCGTTCAGCTTCTGGCAAAGCAGGCAGTGCGGATGTGTTGGAAGCGCTCGGCGTTAATATTCATCTGAATGGAGAGCAGGCCAGACAATGTCTGGATGAGATCGGAATCTGTTTCTGTTTTGCTCAGGTGTATCATCCCTCCATGCGTCATGCGGCGGCTCCGAGAAAAGAGCTGGGTGTGCGCACGATTTTCAATATGCTTGGACCATTAACCAATCCAGCCGGTGCAGACCGCCAATTGCTCGGATTGTATGATCGCTCCCGGACGCCGATGATTGCAGAAGTGCTTAACCGCCTCGGTTTGAAAAGAGCGCTAGTTGTTGCCAGCCATGATGGTCTGGACGAAATCAGTATCTCTGCACCTACACAGGTATCGGAGTTGCGGAACGGGGTAGTGCACACGTATGACATTGACCCACGCGATATGGGGCTGTCTTTGCATCCGCTCGAAGCAGTGCTTGGAGGAGATGCGGCGCAGAATGCCGAAATTATACATCGGATCTTCCAGGGTGAACGCAGTGCTTACCGGGATGTTGTGTTGCTGAATGCAGGGGCATGTATTTATGTATCCGGCCTTGCGGACAGCATTGCAGATGGCGTTAAAATCGCTGCAGAGGCAGTGGACTCGGGTAAAGCGGCCAGTAAGCTTGGACAGTTAATTCATACAACGGAGGCGTACAATCATGTATCTTGATCGAATCGTTGCGACAAAACATAAAGAAGTGCAGGCTCTTGCACAGACGTTTAACATGGATGAAGCTATGAAAAAGATTGAACAATTACCGGCTGCACGCGGGTTTGAACAGGCACTGTCAAGTAGACGCAATCGTAAGCTGGGGCTTATTGCCGAAGTGAAGAAGGCCTCGCCATCCAAAGGGTTAATTCGCCCGGATTTTCATCCGGTAGAGATTGCTTCTGCCTATGAACGTGCGGGTGCTGATTGTATCTCAGTTTTGACGGATGTTTCCTATTTTCAAGGTAGTAACGAGTATTTGCAGGCTATTCATCAGGCTGTGAATATTCCGCTCTTGCGCAAGGACTTTATGATCGATGAGTCACAGATTGCAGAAGCTAGACTTTTGGGAGCAGACGCGATCTTGCTGATTGCCAGCATTCTCACGCCGGTGCAGATTCGTCAGTTTCTAACGTTTGCGAAAAGTCTTGGACTAGATGCTTTAATTGAAGTTCATGACCGGGCAGAACTGGAAACGGTATTAGAGATTCCTGAAGCGACACTTGTTGGTATCAATAACCGAAATTTGAAAAATTTCGAAACCAGTCTGAATACCACGCTCGATCTGATGGGACTGATTCCACCAGGTGTGACGCTCATTAGCGAAAGCGGGATTGACGGTGCGGAATCGACCAAACCCCTGATTGAAGCTGGCGTGCACGGTATTCTCGTTGGAGAGCATCTGATGCGTAAAGACGATGTGGAAGCTGCTGTTTACGATCTGATGGGACCGAAATAATGAATAACCCTATATATGACGATACAGGTGCAGGTTCCCGTAAAGAAGAGAACTTGATGCCAGCGGCCGTAAAAATATGTGGACTTCAGGACGTTGAAGTGCTAAAATCGATGATAAACTTGCCTGTGGACTATATTGGTGTCGTATTTGCCAAGTCCCGACGACAGATTACTCCTGAGAAGGCAGCGGAGTTGAGATCGGTATTGTTTGAATGGTCTTTACATGAACGACCGAAACTTGCTGGTGTATTTGTGAATCCGACGATGCAAGAACTGAAACATGTGATGGAGACAGTGTCTTTGGATGTGATTCAATTGCATGGGCAGGAAAGTGCGGAATTCTGTCAACAAGTGAAAGAGCTCTGGCATGCAGATTTGTTCAAGGTCGTTTCTTTTCCAAAAGACGAAACAGGACAGGATGCGGATTATGCCGCTTTGCAACGGTTAAATGATTACGTGGGATTCGTTGACGCGATCTTGTTGGACACCTTTGATCCATTGTATGGTGGCGGTTCTGGCAAAACATTTGCTTGGGAACGTATTCCTGTATACGCAGAATGGGCTACTGAACGTGGTATTGCCATGTTTGTTGCAGGCGGACTTCAGACGGACAATGTACAACATTTAATTCAAACGTACAGACCTTATGGCGTAGACGTATCAAGTGGCGTGGAGACGGAAGGTCTGAAAGATATATCCAAAATTACAGCATTTGTAGAAAGGGTGAAGCAGGCATGACACACCAATTGCCGGATGAACATGGGCGTTTCGGTCTTTTCGGAGGCCGTTTTGTACCCGAGACACTAATGAACGCTCTGATTGAACTAGAAGAAGCATACAGCCGCTTCTCTGAGGATGAAGAGTTTAACAAGGAATTGAATTATTTGCTCAGTGAATATTCCGGACGAGAAACACCTTTGTATCACGCGGAGCAATTATCACGTCATCTGGGTGGTCCCAAAATTTATTTGAAACGTGAAGATCTGAATCACACAGGTGCACATAAAATCAACAATGCGATTGGACAAGGGCTTCTTGCTAAACGGATGGGAAAAAAGAAAGTCATTGCTGAGACCGGCGCAGGCCAGCACGGGGTTGCGACGGCAACCGTGGCGGCATTGCTTGGACTGGAGTGCAAAGTATTCATGGGTGAAGAAGATACCCAGCGCCAGCAACTAAATGTATTCCGGATGAAATTGCTCGGAGCAGAAGTCATTCCGGTAACGTCCGGCACACGTACATTGAAAGATGCTGGTAACGAAGCGCTTCGTTATTGGGTCAGTAATGTAGAAGATACTTTCTACGTGCTGGGATCTGTTGTCGGACCTCACCCGTATCCAATGATGGTGCGTAACTTCCAGCGCGTGATCGGAGACGAGACACGTCGTCAGATTCAGGAGATTGAAGGACGCCTTCCGGATGTTATTGTAGCGGCTGTTGGCGGCGGAAGTAACGCCATCGGAATGTTCTACCCTTTTATCGGAGATCAGGATGTTAAATTGGTCGGTGTTGAAGCAGCAGGCAAAGGTGTGGATACCGAGTACCATGCGGCAACGATGAGCAAAGGCACACATGGTGTATTCCAGGGCTCGATGAGTTATCTGTTACAAGATGAGTATGGGCAAGTGCAACCTGCACACTCCATCTCAGCAGGTCTGGATTATCCAGGGGTTGGACCAGAACACTCCTATCTTAAAGATATTGAACGGGCTAAATATGTTCCGATTACGGATCAGGAAGCCTTGGATGCTTTGCAATTGTTAAGTCGTACGGAAGGCATTATTCCTGCGCTCGAGTCGGCCCATGCGGTTGCCCAGGTCGTGAAGCTGGCGCCGGAACTGACAGCTGATAATATCATTGTGATCTGTCTGTCTGGGCGCGGGGATAAAGACGTAGAATCCATTATGAAGTATACGGGAGGTAACTTGTAATGAATCTGATGGACCAAACCTTCCAGCAATTAAAAGAACAAAATCGCACGGCACTTATTCCGTTTCTTACCGTTGGTGATCCAGATGTGAACACCACTATTGATATTATCAAGGAGCTTGAACAAGCAGGAGCAGACATTTTGGAGCTTGGTGTTCCGTATTCCGATCCACTCGCAGACGGCCCTGTGATCCAGCGTGCTTCCGAGCGTGCATTGAAAAGCCAAATCACGATTCGTACGGTGATGGAGACGGCGGCTAAAGCTCGTGAAGCCGGTGTGAAATTACCCTTTGTTCTGTTTACGTATTACAATCCGGTGCTGCAAACGGGTCTGGATATTTTCTTTGACGAGTTGATCAAACATGATATCAGCGGCATGATTATTCCGGATTTACCGATCGAAGAGGCTGAGGATATGCGTCGCCGTGCTGATCAGGCCGGTGTTCATCTAGTCCCGCTTGTAGCCCCTACGTCCAATGCTCGTATTGAGCGGATTGTCACTGGCGCGCGCGGATTTATCTATTGTGTCTCATCTCTTGGTGTAACCGGAGAGCGTGCATCCTTTTTTAACGGTGTAGAAAGTTTTATTGAAACGGTAAAAGGTCTGACAGACCTTCCTGTTGCCGTAGGCTTCGGTATCTCGAGTCATGAGCAAGTAGCCCATTTCTCCCGCATCTGTGATGGTGTCGTTGTAGGGAGTGCTATTGTGCGTCAAGTGGAAGAGGCAATCCCGCTACTTGAAAATCCGGATACTCGTGAGGCAGGACTGTTGCAAATTCGCAACTTTGTGGCACAATTAAAAGGATAATCACATAAGTTGAACTTTTTATTTCTACTTTACTCAATTTTTGAGCAACAGGAGGCGGTCGAATTGAAACCGAAATCCCAGATTGTCAATCTGCCTGTGTATAAGCCGGGCAAACCGATTGAAGAAGTTAAACGTGAGCTGGGGCTGGAGCACGTCATCAAGCTGGCCTCCAACGAGAACCCCTACGGCAGTTCTCCCGCTGTACTTGAGGCAATGACAAGAGAATTGGCTAATGTAAGTATTTATCCCGACGGAAGTGCTGCAGAACTGACAGCAGTGCTTGCCAAGCATTTGGGAGTAGAGCGAGACAATTTGATTTTTGGCTGTGGATCGGATGAGATTATTGCGCTGATCACACGGGCGTTCTTTCTTCCTGGAGATGAGACCATTATGGCGGATCAGACCTTCTCCGTATATAAAAGCAATGCGGACATCGAAGGTGCAGTAACGATAGAGGTCCCTTTAAAAAATGGAACTCACGACTTGCCAGCAATGCTGGCGCAAATCAACGATAAGACCAAAGCTGTCTGGGTGTGCAATCCGAATAACCCTACAGGTACGATCATTTCCGAGCAAGAGCTGATTAGCTTTATGGACCGGGTACCGTCGAATGTAATGGTTGTGCTGGACGAGGCTTATTATGAATTTGTAACGGATGAAGCTTATCCGCAAAGCATTTCATTGATCGATCGTTACCCTAACCTGGTTGTTCTGCGGACCTTCTCCAAAATTTATGGCTTGGCATCACTCCGCATAGGCTACGGAATTGCGCGTCCAGAGATTATTGACCTGATTAACCGTGTCCGGGAACCGTTTAACACCTCTCGTTTTGGGCAGGTTGCTGCAATGGCTGGACTTCAGGATCAGGCTTTTGTTCAGGAGTGTTCCAAACGGAATGCTGAAGATCGGGAATGGCTGCAAAATGAATTTTCACGACTGGGTTTGCCTTATTTCCCAAGTCAAGGTAATTTCATTTTGGTTGACGTCAACATGCCATCCGTCGAAGCATTTCAGTCTTTGTTGAAACAAGGTATTATCGTTCGCTCGGGCTTTCACGTCTATCCAACTTACATTCGTGTGTCTGTGGGAACAGCGGAGCAAAATCGTGCTTTTATAGCGGCGCTGGAGAACACACTGGCGGAGAATGTGGCAGCACGCCCTTAATACTGGCGATGAAAGAGTGAGGACCCATGACCATAAAAATTGCAATGATTGGTGTCGGACTCATCGGCGGTTCACTTGCGCTTTGCTTTAAAGGCAAGCCGGGGGTTACCGTCATGGGTTACGCACATTTGGAAGAGTTAAAAGACAAGTACATAGCGAGCGGAGTAGTGGATGCTGCGACGCTCTCTCTGGAAGAAGCGGTGCAGGATGCCGACTTCATTTTTTTGTGTGTGCCTGTTGGTTTGCTTGAATCGTATTTTGAACAACTGTCCAGACTGCCGCTGAAAAAAGGTTGCATCATTACCGATGTTGGGAGTACGAAAGCTTCCATTGCAGCTTGTGCGGAACAGATCCGGTTAAAAGAGGCTTACTTTATCGGAGGACACCCGATGGCAGGATCGGAACGGGCGGGTGTAGACGCAGCGTCAGCTGTATTATTTGAGAACGCCTATTACGTTCTCACCCCTTCCATGCATGTGCCTGAGGAGGCGTATGGCCGCTTATCCGAGCTTTTAGCGTATACTCGTGCTCAGATTGTTCGGGTAGAGCCTCTGTTGCATGATGATATTGTAGGTGCGATCAGTCACCTGCCCCATGTTATTGCTGTTGCTTTGGTGAATCAGGTACGTGAATATAACGAATCTAATCCGCTGTATAAAATGCTGGCAGCAGGTGGTTTTCGGGATATTACGAGGATTGCGTCCAGTGATGCGATTGTCTGGAGGGATATTCTGCTGAGTAACCGTGACGTGCTGCTGGAGTTGCTTAAGGACTGGAATAGTCAAATGTCGTCTTTTACAACGATGTTAGAGCAAAAGAACGGGGAAGGCATTGAGGATGCATTTCGTCAGGCGCGGGAATTCCGCAGTGTATTGCCTGAGAGACGCAAGGGCATGATCTCTCCTTTATTCGATCTGTATACAGATGTGCAGGATGCTCCGGGTATGATCGGTAAAATAGCAACAGAGCTCGGGACAAATGATATCAACTTGAGTAACCTTGAGATTATTGAAAATCGGGTGGACGTGCCGGGGATTATGCGTTTGTCATTCCGTCAGGAAGAGGATATGGAACGAGCGAAGACTCTGCTGGCATCACTAGGTTATCAGGTGTGGATTTAGGTTGACAAAAGAGGGCGAGAGCTCTCTTTTTTTTGTAACCAGTGGGAGAATTATGTTTTTAGACAAAAAAAAGACCGCTTACATAAGCGGCCATTGCTCACGTGGAGCAATACAGTTATTGGATAGGAGTGGAGAGAAACCATACTGTGCTTTTATTATATGTATACGTTTTCATTTTGTCAACACTTTGGACAAATTTATTTGTATAAACTTAGATTTCGAGGAAAAACAGTACAATCAAGGCTTTTAATCTTAGCAAAACCATTCGTGAGGTACGAAAAAAAATGTTGATAGAATGCGCCAAAAAAAATTCCGAAAAAAATATCTCATTTTTGTAACCTTTTTAGAAATGGTCACGTCTATATATGCAAGGCTTTCCAAAATGCTGTATTAGGAAGTCATGACAACGAAATTAATGGCATATAAATGTTAAGTCGGACAAAAGTGGATAGCAATGGATTTGCCAGGATGATGCAGACCGTTGTACAATGTTACTGTTATGTAGAAACGTTGGGGAAATTGCCATTACATAGGGGAATTTGGCGGAAGGGCCGAAAACGGTGCTGGACGCTTTTTTTATGCGGTTGAACCGCAACTTTTTTACGCCTGTTCGGTAATACATGGATAGAGTCGAACGGGGAGAAGCACATGGATGGGCGAGGAGGGGTCGCACTCAAATGACGGATTCCCAGTTGATTCGAGAGATCAAGGAAGGTAACGTTGAGTTATATTCCGAGCTGATGAGTCGTTATCAGCGTAAAATACTGGCTTTCGTATATCATATGTTGAAAAGTTCCAATATGGAGCTGCTTGCGGAAGATCTCTGTTCTGAGACATTCTACAAGGCGTTCCGCAGTTTACACTCTTTCCGTGAGGTGGATGCTTCATTCTCCACTTGGCTGTATACCATTGCTAGAAATACGGTATTGAGTGAGCTTCGTAAGCAGCGTAGTGGGAATGTTCCGCTTGAAGAGAGCGGCGTAGTTCCTGTTGCTCCTATGGAGAACGCTCCTGAGCATGCTGTACTGCGTAGCGAGCGGGTGATGCTGGTTAGAGATGCGATTAACAATCTACCAGAGAAGCAACGTTCTGCGATTATACTCCGTGAGTATGATCAGCTCGACTATCAGGAAATTGCAGGTATTTTGGGGCAGAGCGTTAGTTCTGTTAAATCGCTGTTATTCAGGGCAAGATCAAGCGTAAAAACACAGTTGGAGCCTTATTTCTTCGAGCCGATGTACGAGCCATATGAAGGGATGAAGAACCGATGAATTGCAATGAAGCCCAGGAACTGTTTGCATTGGTCTGGGACTTACCGGAATCTCATCCTCAGCGAATTGCTTTTCAAGCACATCTCGCTGGTTGTGAAGATTGTTCGGAGCAGTTTGAAGTCTGGGAGGAAGCCCAGATGTTGCTGCACAGCATCCCGGTTCCAGTGACAGAGCAACAGGCAGAGAGGGTCAACCGAAACGTAATGGACCGGATTTACGCGGAGTCTCCATGGCTATTACCAGAAGAGGCAAAGGTTAATCGATTCTCTGCGGCAATCCGTAAACATATGTCTTTGTGGATTGCGGCGTTCCTGGCTATTTTTTTATGCAGCTTTCTGTACATGGCGATGTTCAAGCCGGAGGTTTCAGAAGCTGAGAAGTCCAATGTAATTACAACAGGCATCCTTGAGACTGGGGTTGCTGGAAGTACATCTTCATCTTCGGGATTATATAAGTATGACATCCCTGGAGCGAATAAAGGGAGTATCATTGAACCTTTTGTTGTAAGTATGGGACCTGCGTATCCTCAATACTGGATGGCATTGTCTCTGCTTGCCATAGGAATGGCTTTGTTTTCACTTGGACGTATGCATCGATCAACAACTAAACGTAAACAAGGTGTGGGTGCGTAGGTTTCTAACCTGGCGTTCGCTGTGTGGAGAAATGAGGGATGAATGTGCGGATCGGACTTGTTCGTCATGGTCTGACAGATTGGAATGCGGCTGGCCGCATACAGGGGCAGACGGATATTCCTTTGAATGAGGAAGGACGTAAGCAGGCTGAATGCCTTGGTAGACGTCTGCAGTCTGAGGGCTACCAGTGGGATTTTATTGTGACGAGTGGTTTATCAAGGGCGCAGGAAACGGGAAAGATTCTTTCACGGATGCTGGATGTACCTATGCTTGAACCGGACGCACGATTGAAAGAACGAGCATTTGGTCAGGTTGAGGGCCTTACTTCGGATGAACGGGTTGCGCGTTGGGGGAAATCCTGGGATACACTTGATCTGGGGCAAGAGCACATCGAGGATATTCAAGTACGTGCGCTGGCTTTTTTGGACGATTTATGGTCTGCTCACTCGAAAGAAAATGTACTGATTGTAACGCATGGTGCTTTTCTTGCTAACCTGTTAACGGCGTTATATCAGGATAAATACACCGAACGCATTGGCAATCTGTCGCTGACCATTCTGGAGAAAGAACATGAAGATGACTGGACTCCACTCTTATATAATTGCACACAACATCTGTCTATGGATACCGCCAAACAATCTGAGTGATAAGCTCAGGTTGTTTTTTTTATACCATCTACATTTAAGAGATTATACAGGACTGCGGATAAACTCTACTGTTTCTCTTCTGATTGATTGTTTTGAGGCATAAGATGAGATAAAACAAAAAAAATGGCAAGAAGAGGTTTAGATTGTGGAGAATCCGTCAACCATGTTTACAAAACCACACTGTTGAAGGCCAGATCAGCAACCTAAAGCAGTGAACGGGTGAGGCGATGGATCCATGAATCTAGCAGACATGCTGACTTTTGCTGATATTGGCCAGCTTAATCGAATAGCAGACTACTATCAATGTGAATGCAAGCCTAATTCCAAACATGAACTCATCCAGAGCATCCTCACAACATTGGGTAGTAAACCTTTCTTTGAGCAACAGATACGTCAATTGAACCAGGCCGATCAACGGTTTCTGAACAACCTGTTATTTGACCCCCGCCAATTTTATGGCATGGAGGAGCTCATCGCTATAGCCCGTCAATCGATGGACAAAAAGGAGAGTGAGGCAGGCTCGAGTCCGCGTGATCTCATTATTCGCTTTACCAAAAGCGGCTGGCTGTTCAATGGGACTACACAACAGACCAGATATCTCTATCAAGTGCCTAAAGACTTGAAACTGAGGTTCAGAGATGTATTATCTACCCATTTACGAGCAGGTATAGTCAAAACAACAGAACCGGCCATGTATCGAGAAGAATATCATCTGATGGCAGAAGATCTGAAGTTGTTCCTGAAATTTGTGCAACAACATGAGATCGCTGTGAATGCCGAAGGCATGATGTATCGACGCTCACAGCAGCAACTTATGGAGCATCTGCACATCTCTGAGGAACTGATAGGCAAAGCCGGTTGGCGCTTCGGATATGGTCGTTCGTTCAAGGATTATCCGGATCGATTCGCATTGGTGTATGATTATGCGTTTCATCATCGATTGATTCGTGAAGAGCAGGGGTGTCTTAGGCTGACAGGGTCTGGTGAAGAGAAGCTGGGGGCCGAGAAAACAGCCGAAATGATACAGCTGTTTCGGTTTTGGTTAAGACTTTATAAAGGTGCTGTTCCAAATCTGTCCTCGATTGTGTACTGGACAGGCGAATGTGCCGAGAATTGGTCTACAAGGGAATCTCTTTTTCAGCAAATTGGCCCGTTTATCCAGCCGTTCTATTACGACACTGCTGAAGATATCTATGATAAGCGGATCATTAAAATGATGATGCATCTAGGCTTGATTCGTGCAGGTGAGCATGAACAAGGAAGAGTTGTGCAGATGACGGCTTGGGGATTAAAGCTCGCATCATCTTGCCGTTCCGTCTCTGCTGATGTTGCACCTATTGTGTTTGACAAGTGAAGGACAAGTTGCTACAATCACTCCCAAATTAAGGAGTGATACGAATGATAATTCCATACAAAGGTATAAAGCCAGTGCTACACCCTTCCATATATATGGCGGAGGGTTCGAAATTGATAGGTGATCTGCAAATGGACGAAGATTCTACCGTTTGGTTCAATGCAGTTCTGCGGGCCGATTTGGCACCTATTATTATTGGAAAGCGATGCAATATTCAAGATAATGCTGTAGGACATGTAAACACCGACCAACCTCTTATTCTGGGAGATGATGTCTCCATAGGACATGCTGCAATCATTCATGGTTGTACCATCGGAACAGGGGCATTGATCGGTATGGGAGCCATTGTACTCAATGGTGGCGAGATCGGTGAGTACTCACTGATTGGAGCCGGTTCTGTAGTAACTGAAAATAGTAAAATTCCGCCCTATACTCTCGCTTTGGGGACACCTGCCAAAGTGATTCGTGAATTGACTGAAGCCGATCTGCAGCGGATGTCGAGAACTTCACTGGGTTATGTAATCAAAGGAAGAGAATATAGGAGCTCTTAAATCCGTTTTGGAGGTGCATCCTATTGGATAAAATGAAAGTTACGTATGAAGTCATGTTGGGGCTGGCGGCTGAGATGGTTTGGGACGAGGCGCTTCGCAAACAGAAGAGTGAAAAGCTTTATTTGGAAATCGACAAAGCGTTAGCTACCGGAGACGAAGTAGCTTTCCGGAGTCTGACGGATGAACTGAGGACGATCAATTAACGGATCAATATAGAACCATTTAAATGAATAGTGGATAAAAAGGAATGCGCAACCTCGCATTCCTTTTTTTAATATTTTTTTATATAAACTTAAAAATTGAATGAATATCTGGCTTTATAACATATGCTCATATATAATATGGGAATAAAATGGATAGGAAGGGGATATAGGGAATTGAAATTCAGTGAGATGAATCAAGACAGCTGGGCTGAACTGCAACTCTATCTGGATACCTGCCTTGTTCCGTTCACGGCTATGAGCGGCAAACAGTCACCGGTTGAAGCGACTGAAGCGCTGGAACGGCTGAGAGATTTTCTAGATACGGTGGAGATTCCTTTTAAAGGAAGAATTATGACGTACCCAGCCTATCATTACGCAAGTTCACAAATGTCAATGACATTAAATACTTTGTCGACTGAACTCAAAGCTTCTGGATTTAAGTATGTGGTAATTATGTCAGCAGATGGATCATTTGTGGAGATGGACATTCCAGCCGCGGATTTACTTTTGAGTCAAAAGGATCTAGCAGGGCAACTCGAAGAAGGGACAATTGCCCGACATGTCGGGGAATGCATTCGAGACCTATGGAAAAGGTGACATCTTGATGACAAATGTGACAAATTTCCAACAGTTTTTTAACAACGCTTACAATTGAACCTTAAAAATGTGTGACAAATTCTTGACGGTGTTCTAGGGCTACTATATGATTATGTATGTTCTAGTAAGTCGTGGAATTTATGATAATGAAAACGATTGAGAGAGTTGGCTGAAAAAGGGGGTTGGAGACAGTATGAGCAGTGAGCATGACCAGCACGAAGCCTCGATGAAACCGCCAAGCAAATTGGAAATGTCGCGCAGGCAGTTTTTGACGTATACGCTTGGTGGAGCTACAGCCTACATGGCCGCCGGTGCAATTCTTCCTATGGTCCGTTTTGCGGTGGACCCGATTTTGCAACACAAGGGGGAAGGAACCTCTGTCAAAGTGGCTGAGATCAGCAAAATTACAAATGAACCTCAAGAATTTACGTTCGAACTGAAACAACAGGATGGCTGGTATTTGAGTAATGCTTCGTTGGTGGCCTGGATTCGCAAGGACGAGCAAGGGAAAATTTATGCGCTTTCACCCATCTGTAAGCATTTGGGATGTACAGTGGGATGGAACAGTGACAAAAACTACCCGAATGAGTACCATTGCCCATGTCACGGCGCGCACTATGACAAGGAAGGGAAGAATCTTGCCGTAGCCCCGAAACCATTGGATGAATATGTGGTTAAGGAGGAACAAGGCTGGGTTTATCTGGGCGAGATTGTTCCGAACACCCGAGTGAAATAGGAGGCGTGAACGCAGATGTTTAAAAATGTCTATGACTGGATTGACGAGCGTCTTGACATCACGCCAATATGGCGGGACGTTGCGGATCATGAAGTGCCAGAGCATGTAAACCCGGCGCATCACTTTTCCGCATTCGTATACTGTTTTGGCGGATTAACGTTCTTTATTACAGTTATTCAGATTCTGTCAGGCATGTTCCTGACGATGTACTACGTTCCAGATATTATTAATGCGTATGCAAGTGTTGAGTATTTGCAGACGAAAGTAGCTTTTGGTCAGATTGTACGCGGTATGCACCATTGGGGGGCCAGTTTGGTTATCGTCATGATGTTCCTACATACGATGCGTGTATTCTTTACAGGCTCATACAAGGCTCCGCGTGAAATGAACTGGGTTGTCGGCATGTTGATTTTCTTCGTCATGCTCGGTCTCGGTCTGACAGGATATTTGTTGCCTTGGGATAACAAAGCGTATTTTGCAACAAAAGTAACGCTGGAGATTGCCAACACCGTACCTTGGCTTGGACCAATTATCAAAGAATTCCTGCAAGGAGGAACCATCGTTGGTGCACAGACGCTGACACGATTCTTCGCATTGCACGTCTTCTTCCTCCCTGCGGTGCTTCTGGTGCTTCTGGTCGGACACTTTATCATGATCCGCAGACAGGGCATTTCGGGACCACTATAAACCAAAGAAGGGAGGAAACGTAATGGCTCACGGGCACAAGGGCAATGATGAGGAAAAAGTTATCTTTGTCGGTGATTCACGCGTCCGCAAAGGGTCGGGGTTCATTACTCCACCTGATTACACGGCATATCCCGGCAAATCGGAAGCATTTATTCCTAACTTCTTGCTCAAAGAGTGGATGGTCGGGGTTGTTGTTCTGGTCGGCATTCTCGTGTTGACCATCTCGGAACCTGCACCTCTCGGTTATCCGGCTAATCCAAGTGCATCGGTTATCCCGATGCCAGACTGGTACTTTCTTTTCCTGTATCAGTATTTGAAATATCCTTATGCATCTGGAGATTATGTCCTGCTGGGTGTACTGGGTGTCAGCGGTGTCGCATTCGGAGCTCTGCTGCTGGCTCCTTTCCTGGATACGGGGAAAGAGCGTCGTTTCTACAAACGTCCAATTGCTTCTGCTTTAATGTTACTGTCCGTTATCTCGGTATTCTATCTGACAAACGTAGCGTGGACACACTACAAGCACGAGCTTGAAGCGTCAGGACAGAAGCCGGAGCATATTCAGCGGGAGGAAGAGGCTCTGGAGAAACATGAACAGGGCTTGCCTACTTCTAATGCACCGGGACAGCAGCAGGAGGAAGTCGCGATTGTTGACAAGGACGATTCTGCGATGGAAACGTACAAAAAGGCTGGATGTATTGGCTGTCACGCAACCGATATGAAAGGCCAAGGCAACGCACCTTCTCTTCGTGGCGTCGGTGACAAGCACAGTCAAGAAGAGATTGTGACGATTATTAAAGAGGGCTACAATGGAATGCCTCCAATGTATGACCAAGCTATAGCCCAGGGTGTTACCGATGACGAAATCACTCATCTAGCCGAATGGCTTGCGAAACAGAAGGCAGAACAGTAAAATCGAATTAATGAAAAAACCTGATCGTTATGCGGTCAGGTTTTTTTGAAGTCTATTTTGATAATATCTGAAATTCGGTAATCGAGATGAAGTGTCAAGAATGAGTGAAGGAAGAAGGTGCAGTGGTCGTGGCTTTATCGTTTTTTTGGAGCAGGGAGTTTTTAACCAATCGGTATTTCCTGTGGCTTTTGTTCTGGTGTAATGCGCTTGGTACGGTTTACGGGTATATCTGGTATGGTGAACAAATGAAATGGACTCTTGCCCACCAGCCAGTATGGCAGATCGTATTTGTGCCAGATAGCCCAACAGCAAGCTTGTTTTTTACATTAGCGCTGTTGTGGGTACTGTATCCTGTAAAGTCGGCAGTCCTGCAACGAATTGGACATATTATCCAGGCACTCGCTGTAGTTACCTCTGTTAAATATGGCGTATGGGCTGTATCTATCATTTTTGCTGGCTGGTCTCAAGGAGGAGCACAGCATTGGCAGGACTGGATGCTGATCGCTTCCCATAGTGCCATGGCAATTGAAGCACTGATATATGTACGCTTCTTCGGCTTCCGATGGTTGTCATTGATTGTGGCAGGTCTCTGGACACTGTTGAATGATACGATGGATTATACATACGATATTTACCCGTGGTTGCCTGCAACGCTGTACCAATATGTACAGGCTGTTCGTAATTTTACAGTCACGTTGACCATCGTGAGCATTCTTGCGGCTTGGCTTGCATTAAAGCAGGCCAAAAGAGCCTGAGTATACCAGCTTAGCTTGTTCTAACCAGACATCCCTCGCCATACATTGATGATGGGAGGGATGTCCATGAAGAGAACATTCAGGAGTCTAACGGGATGGTTGACGGTATCACTCATGGCTCTGCTGCTTTGGACCAATGCTTCGTACAGGGTATCCGCGCAAAGTGGTGAATTCAAACCAAATGTGAATCAGGAAGTTTCCTCAACTTATACCATTGCACAAATGAATGAAGAGGCTACTGTGCTATATCGCAGGGTGCTTGAAAATAACATGGAGGAAGTACGTGCCAGCGTTACGCGTATCGGGAATAGTCTGGCGCATGTCTCGTTTGAGGGTCAAACCTCTGTTGAGGGAATTCATGCGTTGTCCGAAACGGTGGTAGAAGTCAAGGAGGCTACAGCTAAATTCAAAGGGGATAGACATCTGCTTCAGCAAGTTTCAGCCAAACTCAGACTTGCTACGGACAGTCTGGCCAATCCGGCTAAACCGCTCTGGCTCCAATATTATAAAATTGTGAAGAATGATCTGGATGCGTTATCACTGGCAGTTAATCAGAACAACAGTGCAGCGATTCTGACTAATCGCTTTAGTGTTCTTGAAGAGCACTATGAAACGATCCGTCCAGCGGCGATCATTCGGCTTGAGCCGTATCAGATCGCTCAAATGGATGCTTGGTTATCCCATCTCAAAGGACTGACACATGCAAAGCAGTCTGATCGATCACAGCTCCGTAGCATGACCGAACATGGAGAGGAGTTAGTCAATCAACTGTTTGGACGTGAAAAGGATGAGAGTGCCTTTGTGCCCTATGTACAAGGGCCAGACCGCCGGGCAGCAGGGCTAATAATTAGTTCTGTCATTGTTGCTACGCTGAGTTATGCGGGGTACCGTAAGTATCGTGCCGAGCAACAGGATATTTTTACATATCGCCGCTAGTCATTTTTCCCTATTTATCATGATAGATGTATCATAAAATGATCAACGAAAACCTCTTACCACAAAGACAGCCGATAGACTGACGTTTTGCTGTGGGAAGAGGTTTCTTTTTTTGCATATTTTACTATCGTAAAAATAAAGTCTCAGCTTTCTTTAAAACCTTCCCCATGCACATCGTGTACATCACTGATAATGACAAATGCCCTGGGATCAATGGAACGTACAATCGTTTGTAACCTGCGAAATTCTTGCCTGGAAATAACACAATATGCCATATGCTTTGCTTGTTTCGAGTAAGCGCCGATGGCTGGAATGAGCGTAACGCCGCGATCCATATCTTTGGTGATTTGATCGGCAATCTCGGGAGCATGATCGCTGATGATCATAAATGCACGGGCTGAATAGGCACCTTCCTGAATGAAATCGATAACCTTCGATGCAATAAACACAGCTACGAGTGTATACAGAATTTTTTCCTTGGGAATGTAAATGAGGGAAAGGCCAATGATCACAAAGTCGATACCTAACAGCACTCGTCCCATACTCCACCCATATTTTCGATTCAGGATACGCGCGATAATGTCGGAACCACCTGTCGTACCGCCCCAGCGGAACACGATGCCAAGCCCGGCTCCCAAGGTAACCCCTGCATATAATGCGGCCAAGAGAAGATCATTCTCGGTATGTAACGGTTCAATCCAGCCTTGATGAATCATTTTCTCAAACAGCCACAGAAATAAGGTCAACGCCCCAATCCCGACTCCGGTATAAATCATCTGTCTGCTACCGAGCACTTTAAGCCCAATCAGAAATAACGGAACATTTAAAATAAGAGTGGTAAGGGATGGGGAAACCCCGAAGGCATAGTTAATCAGCACGGTAACCCCGGTAAGTCCGCCCTCCATTAACTGATTGGGGATAATAAAATAAAGAAGCCCAAAGGCGTATAAAGTTGTACCCAACAGTATTGGGAGTACAAGTTTTAGTTGAATCCACGTTTTGGTAGTGCTCATAAGATCCCTCTCTGTACTTGAATTAGAATGAGGAAGTCATCATTCCCATCTTAGTATACCTGTTTCTATAGTCTTTAAAAATGATTATGCCGGACATTAATCATGATTTGTACCGTATGATGGTGGAAGTAAACATCAATAACTGATATTATTAGGAACAAACACGACATCAGAATAGAAGGAGAACCTGCTCTCATGGAGAAAAGTATGGCGGAAATGCAGCGTGAGGTTGACCTCTATATTTCTCAATTTAAAGAGGGATATTTCAGTCCTCTGGCCATGCTGGCCCGGATGTCTGAAGAGGTTGGAGAGCTTGCCCGTGAAGTGAATCACGAGTTCGGAGAGAAACCGAAGAAAGCTTCCGAAGCTGCCAATTCAATTGAACTTGAGCTTGGTGATATTTTATTTATCACTATCTGTTTTGCAAACTCGCTCGGTATTGATCTGGCTGAAGCGCATGACAAAGTTATGCATAAATTTAATACCCGCGACGCAAATCGGTGGACTCCAAAAAACACCGATTAGGCGTAGATTACATATGCTGTACCATCACCCGCACGGGGAGGGTCAGCTTGATGATGAAACCGGAAGATTATATGCAGCAGGCTTACCGCTGTATATTGCAAAATGATTTTGAGCAAGCCATTCGCTGGTTCGAAGCGGCTATTCATGCTCACCCGGAGCATGCCGAGTTATATTATCGCTGTTCCATAACGCACGCCCGAAGCAAACATTTGCTTCCTGCACTCGAATATGCCCGCAAGGCGGTGGAACTATCCGAAGGTGCCGAAGAATATGTGCTTCATCTGCAGACACTTGAAGCGAAGCAACTTACAGTTAGAGCCAAATTACTGCTTGAGCAGGCTGGAACAGAATCAAGCAAGCCATATGTCGAGGCTTCCCAACTTCTTAAAGAAGCCATTAGGCTGGATCCACTGTCTGTGGAGGCACATGTGATGCTGGCTCTTGCTCACAGCGATCTGAACGAATACGAAAGTGCCCTTCAGGTGTTACAGGATGCAATTGTGCTTGATCCGCAGAACGGGCAGTTGTATCAGATGTTACAACAAACGAAGCAACGGTTGAAATCGATGCAGTAATTGATATTCACAGTCGAGTGTTACAATAAATACAGACTGGATGAGATGCATGGGTTAAAACGACTAGATGAACTAACATAGTGAAGGAGATGCAGCCAAGATGAGTGAAGTGATAAGAGTTGCCGTGATCGGAGCGGCTGGACGAATGGGCCGTGAAGTTGTGAAACTGGTACTGCAAGACTCGGATTTGGAGCTTGCTGCCGCTGTCAACCGCTCCGGAGCAGGCACGGATGCAGGAACGCTGGTAGGACTGCCAGAGTGTGGCGTATTGGTAACCGATGATATCGAGATGGCTTTTGCTGAAACCAAACCACAGGTCATGGTTGACTTTACAGTGCCTCAATTTGCTCTTGCTCATACAGAGATTGCTATCCGCCATGGCGTGAGACCCGTCATGGGTGTTACCGGCTTTACGCCGGAGCAGATTGAACAGTTGGACAAGCAATGCCAGGAGAAAGGTATTGGCGGACTGATCGCGCCTAACTTCTCGATTGGAGCCATTCTTATGATGCGTTTTGCAGCACAGGCAGCCAAACATATGCCTAACGTAGAGATCATTGAATACCATGGCGATCAGAAGCTGGATGCACCTTCAGGAACAGCGATCAAAACAGCTGAATTGATTGCAGCCAATCGTGAAGAAATTCGTCAAGGCAATCCGAACGAAGAAGAAACGATTGAGGGTGCACGTGGTGGATATTATAACGGATTCCGCATTCACAGCGTGCGTTTGCCAGGTGTATTCGCACAGCAGGAAGTTGTATTTGGCGATTACGGACAGTCGCTGAAAATTCGTCATGATTCATATGAGCGTGCTGGTTATATGCCGGGAGTCAAGATCGGTGTACAAAAGGTGATGGAATATACAGGACTCGTTTACGGCTTTGACCACTTTATCGACTAAAGGAGATTGAAGATTGTCATGTTGAAAATCGCATTTATTGCCCACGATCGTAAAAAAGAAGAAATGGTAAACTTCGTTACGGCCTATGAGCCTGTGTTTACAGACCATCAATTATATTCAACAGGTACGACAGGTCTTCGTATTATGGAAGGTACATCCCTGCAGATTCATCGTTTTGAATCAGGGCCGCTTGGGGGAGACCAACAGATTGGAGCGTTGGTTGCACAAAACGAGATGGATCTGATCATTTTCCTTCGTGATCCATTAATGGCACAGCCCCATGAGCCGGACATTAATGCACTGCTTCGCCTGTGCGATGTTCAGGGCATTCCACTGGCTACCAATATTGCAACAGCCGAGATCCTTGTTAAAGCTCTTGACCGTGGTGATTTTGCTTGGAGGGAACTCGTACATAAGTATAAGCCGGACGCTGGATTGAATACGGGTGACTCTCAATGAGTCTAGATATTCTTATCTTCGGTGCACATGCGGACGATGCCGAGATTGGCATGGCTGGAACGATTGCGAAACATACGGCTGCCGGGTTAAAGGTAGGCGTATGTGACCTGACTCGTGCCGAGATGTCCTCCAATGGCACCGTGGAGCGCAGAACCGAGGAAGCGGAGCAAGCCTCACGCGTCCTCGGTCTTTCGTGTCGAACAAATCTCGAATTACCTGACCGGGGGCTGTATGTTACACCAGAACATGTAGAAGCGGTTACCGCTGAGATTCGCAGACATGCACCTCGAATTGTTTTTGCACCTTACTGGGAGGATCGGCATCCCGATCATATTATGTGTAGCAAACTCGTGCAAGAAGCGGTATTTAACGCGAAGCTTCGAAATTATATGCCGGACATGCCAGCTGTACAAGTGAAGGAAACTTATTTTTACTTTATCAACGATATCGGTCCTACGGATTTGATTGTGGATATTACGGAACACTATGAACAAAAGGAAGCCTCGCTTCGCTGTTATCGATCTCAGTTCGAGCAGGGTGCAGGTATCGTATCTACACCGCTGAATCAAGGTTATATCGAACGAGTGAGGGCACGTGATTCCTTACTTGGACAACGTAGCTTAATCCCGTTTGCAGAAGGATTTGCAACGATAACGCCTTATGTAGTGAAACAGTTTGGCGTCTAAACGGCGCTACCTCTGTATATAGATAGAACCATATATTCACACTTGAACGGAGAGGACAGAAAATACCTGAAAAAGCGAAGCGCTCGCCTAAAAGCTTCCTGAAAGAAAGCTACTTTGTAAGCATAGGCTTATCACCGGATTTTCCCCTTTTAGTAAAAGGGAATCCAAAAAATCTGGGGATAACAGCGATTGGCAGGTAATTCTGTCATCGGAGTGGACGTGTGAATTATAATAGGTCTAGTTATATAAACAGACCATAAACAAATCATGACATCAATTAATTTCCGTTGCATGATATCAACCTGCAATATGCGGGAGATCAAAGGAGCGTCCAACCCGATGGATCAAAAGCTAAAAATCGGAATCACCTGTTATCCGTCCCTCGGAGGATCCGGGGTTGTCGCAACGGAACTCGGCAAATTGCTGGCCGAACAGGGACATCAGGTTCATTTTATTGCGAACAGCATTCCGTTCAGATTAGGAAAGTTTCAGAAGAATATCTTTTATCATGAAGTAGAGGTTAACGATTATTACGTGTTTCGGTATCCTCCGTATGACCTGTCTTTAGCAACCAAGATGGCTCAGGTGGCAAAGGCTCAACAGCTAGACTTGCTACATGTGCATTATGCTGTACCGCATGCGGTATGTGCATTTCTCGCCAAACAGATGGTCGGAGACAATCTGAAAGTGGTTACAACTTTGCATGGGACGGATATTACGGTACTTGCTCAGGATGAATCGTTGAAAGATCTGATCCGTCTTGCGATCAATGAAAGTGATGCGGTAACAGCTGTTTCTCAGGATTTGATTCGGGAGACGGTTGAGCTACTGGATATTCAGCGTCCGATTGACCTGACCTATAATTTTATTGATAAACGTGTTTATTATCCAAGAGATGCAGCGAGTCTGCGACGTGATTATGCTGCCCCTCATGAAAAAATACTGATGCACATCTCGAACTTTCGTCCAGTCAAGCGAACACAAGACGTAGTGGAAGTATTCCGTCAAGTTCAGGAGCAGGTTCCCGCGAAGTTGTTGTTTGTGGGTGAAGGCCCCGACTTGCCCAAAATTCAGTGTAAAATTAAAGAACTGGGCTTGAGTGAAAAGGTTCATTTCCTGGGTAGACAGGATGATGTGGCTCAGGTGATATCAATGGCCGACATTTTAATGCTTCCATCCGAGAAAGAGAGCTTTGGTCTGGTAGCACTTGAAGCGATGGCATGTGGTGTGCCTACGATTGGTTCGCAGGCTGGCGGTATTCCGGAACTAGTATTGCATGGGAAGACAGGATTTCTCTCTCCGATCGGGGATACCCAATCTATGGCTGAGAATGCGATTCGTCTTCTGACGAATGAGCGTTTGGCTGCCGAGATCCGGGAGGCTTGCCTTCATCGTGCACATCATGATTTCTGCAATGACTCCATTCGGCAGGAATATGAAAAGATATATTATCGTGTGCTTGGAAGAGAAATCCCCAGTCTCAATCCCGTTTGCGGTTAAGTGTGGGGAACCACAACTGGCAAGAGAAGAGGTGATATGTGGTGGTTCAATGGACACAAGCAGATGATGAAATGGCAAAACAAAGTCAGAATGTCCTTACTCGATTAAATGAACATGGCTTCGAGGCTTATTGGGTTGGCGGCTGTGTTCGGGATGAAATATTGGGGCGTGCCGTGGACGACATGGACATTACGACCTCTGCTTCTCCCGAGCAAGTTATGGCTCTCTTTGATGATTGTATTCCTACGGGATTACAGCATGGGACCGTGACGGTCCGCTCTGGCGGCTATTACTTTGAAGTGACGACCTTTCGGACAGAGTCGGAATATCAGGATAATCGTAGGCCTGCAGCAGTGCAGTTTGTTCAAGACATCAAGGAAGATTTAGAGCGGCGTGATTTCACCATGAATGCTCTTGCAATGGACGTGAAGGGAGCTATAGTTGACCCTTTTGGCGGACAAGTTGATATTAAACAAGAGCTTGTGCGTTGTGTAGGCTTGGCGGTTGAGCGTTTTGGTGAGGATGCTCTGCGTATGTTGCGCTGCGTTCGGTTCGCTTCCGTCTTTAATTTCAGAATTGCGTACAATACCTGGAAGGGACTCGTTGATCAACGCGAACTGCTCCGGCATATTGCGATGGAACGGGTTCGTACCGAGATGGTAAAAATGATGGCAGGTCCTCATCCGCTCAAGGGATTGGAATTGTTATTTCGCAGCAGAGCGCTAGAATATGTCAAAGCACCAGTGGATTCTTCCAGGTTCAATAAAGATTTGTTAACTGGCTTGCAACATTTGGCAGGAGAACATGTGTTGCTTCGATGGTCATGTGTGTTGCTGGCTGGTGGATACAACCGGGAAGAAGCAGACAAGTTATTGCGGCTGTGGACATTTTCCAATGAACAACGTGTTCGAATTACGGGTGTGCTTCAGATGGAGCAACTGGTGACTGATTTTGTGGAGCATTGCGAAGATGATCAAGGGCTGCGGGAAAACTGGATTGTGTCCGTACTCCATTGTGGTGCTCAGGCGGCTAACGACTGGCTGCTCTTGCAAGAGCAATTGCCGAAACAGTGGCGTGAAGGTTCTGAACAGACACATGATCGACTCGTTAAAGTTCAAACTCTCGCGGCAGACTGGAGCCGATCCATGCCAGTCCACGCAATAAAAGAACTCGAAATCACTGGTGAACAGGTGTTGCAATTAGTGGAGCGCAAAGGTGGACCTTGGCTCGGACAACTCATGAAACATCTGCTCAGGGAAACGGCGATTGGAAATATAAAGAATCAGTATGAAACACTAAGTGCTGAAGTGAAACGGGTGGCTGCGAATGACCAAGCATGAGGACTTATTACATATGTTACTTCATGCTGACGGACAGTTTGTGTCGGGCGAGGAGATTAGCCGGCATCTGTCCATCAGCCGAACCGCCGTATGGAAACATGTCAATAAATTACGGGAGATGGGTTATGAGTTTGAAGCCGTTTCCCGTAAAGGGTACCGTCTGGTCACGAGACCCGAAAGCATTGATGAGACAGCTCTCCAACTTGCTCTGAAGACGACAACATTTGGCCGTAAAGCGATCATGCTGTCCTCAACGTCATCTACACAGGCTGATGTTCTTAAGCTGGCAGAAGAGGGCGAGAGTGAGGGCGCGGTGGTTTTCGCTGAAGAACAGACTGGCGGCAGGGGGCGTTTCGGCCGCAAGTGGTTCTCCCCTCCTGGAAAAGGGATCTGGATGAGCGTGCTGCTACGCCCCGAATTACCGTTGCAACATACGCCCCAGCTTACCCTTATGACTGGTGTAGCTGTATGTCGAGCGATTCGAGCTTATACTGGTGCAGAGGCTGGCATCAAATGGCCGAATGACTTGTTGATTAATGACCGTAAGATATGTGGCATTTTACTTGAATCTGCGGTGGAAGATCATCAGGTTCGATATTGCATTGCGGGCATTGGCGTAGATGTAAATTTCGATTCTCAGGATTATCCGGAAGACTTGCAACAGATTGCCACCTCGATTCAGATTGAAACAGGGCAAGCTATTGATCGGACGGGGCTGGCAGCCGCTATTTTAACGGAAATGGAACATCTTTATTTTTTATATCAAAAAGAGGGATTTGGAGTTATATCTTCACTATGGGAAGCGTTGTCCGTTTCGTTAAATCGAAAGGTGACTGTTACCAATCCTCACGGTGTGATTGAGGGAACAGCTGTAGGGCTGGACTCTTCGGGAGCACTGGTAGTTGAGAAGCAGGATGGGGTACGCGAACTGATCATATCTGGCGAAGTGACTTGGAAAAGCTGATATTTTGTCGAAAACTCTTGAATGATCTCGAACATAAGACGTGAACTTTGAGCAGAACTTTGGTATACTGTTTTCGTGAGGCGGTATCGGGCTTTATTGACCGAGCTGCACTCCGATGAGCAGTAACCTTTGTTCTGCTTGATGCGTTTTACCTAGACAAGTAGGACAGCAATAGCAAGGAAAAAATGGAATAAGAACAAATGTGTTGTTGGATTCTGCTCTGAGCCGAAGAGGACCGAGACAGAAGGGACGATCGCAAGTGACTCTTTTTTGACTTTTCGGGACTTTTTAGTGGAAAACTAAAAGGTTTTTTTGTTGCGTTTAATTGAAAAGGTGAGAGGGGTACAAGACAAATGGCAAACAAACAAGCATTAAACATTGTGAAGATGAAAAAATACAAGCAAGATGGCATTCCGCTTAGCATGATTACAGCTTATGACTATCCAACTGCTCTGCTCGCCGAAGAAGCCGGCATTGACATGATTTTGGTGGGCGACTCTCTAGGTAATGTTGTCCTCGGTTATAACTCAACTTTGCCAGTCACGATTGATGATATGGTCTACCACACTCGGTCGGTTGTGCGTGGAGCGGAACACACGTTTATCGTTGCAGATATGCCTTTTATGACGTATCACGGTAGCGTTGATGAAACATTGAAAGGTGTTCGCCGGTTGATGCAGGAAGGTCATGCTCATGCGGTCAAAATGGAAGGCGGCGTTGAGATTGCAGAGACAGTCAAGGCTGTTGTGCAAGCAGGTGTGCCTGTGCTCGGACATATTGGATTAACACCACAATCGGTGAATCAGATCGGTGGTTACCGGATTCAGGGCAAGGATGCAGCAGATGCCAAACGTCTGATGAATGAAGCCAAAGCGCTTGAAGCCGCAGGGGCTTTCGGCATCGTGCTCGAGCTCGTGACGGAAGAAGTGGCCGAGGCAATCTCGAAGGAATTGTCGATCCCGACCATTGGCATTGGTGCAGGGCGGGGATGTGACGGTCAAGTGCTCGTTTTTCATGATGTGGTTCAATATGCTTCACCATACACGCCTAAACGATTTGTCAAAACCTATGGTGATGTAGGAAGTGTGATTCGCAGCAGTATTGAAACGTATGTAAAAGAAGTGAAGGATCGCTCCTTCCCGGCCGAAGAGCATGTTTTCAGTGCAGCGGATGGCGTGCTGGATGGATTGTATGGACAACGTAAAGAAAAGGTGGAAATTCGCTGATGAAAGTCATACGGACGATCACAGAGTTAAGACGGGAACTAAGCTTGATGCGAAAAAAGCAAGCGATCCATTCCGAAGAAACGATCGTTGGACTGGTGCCCACCATGGGATACCTTCATCAAGGCCATGCCAGTCTGATGAAAGCAGCGAGAGAACAGAGCCACATCGTTGTTCTAAGCATCTTTGTTAATCCGATACAGTTTGGCCCGAATGAAGACTTTGAAAGTTATCCGCGGGATGAACAGCGCGATCTTGAAACGGCTCGTGCTGAAGGGGTAGATATCGTATTTATTCCCTCGGTGGAAGAGATGTATCCCCAGCCGACGCAAACGACGATTGCCGTATCCGGGATTACAGAGCGCTTATGTGGCGCATCCCGGCCAGGACATTTTAACGGAGTGACTACCGTAGTATCGAAGCTGTTTAACATCGTGCAACCGCAGAAAGCCTTTTTTGGGATGAAGGATGCACAGCAGGTGGCCGTTATTGAGCAAATGGTACATGATCTGAATATGCCAGTGGACATTATCCCTTGTCCTATCGTTCGTGAGCAGGACGGTTTGGCGCTCAGCTCCCGTAATGTCTATTTGAGCGCAGAGCTACGTCAGGAAGCTTTGGTCTTGTCTCAGGCACTGCGCGCCGCACAGGAGTCGGTGGAGATTAGAACAGCCGTTACAGCAAAAGACATTCGTCGTCTGCTTCATGAACATATTGGCAAATCTGAGCATGCTGTCATTGATTATGCCGAGATTCAGGCTTTTCCAAGTCTGGAGCCTCTTGCAGACCAAGAGGAATTGAATGCATATGATGATCTGCTAATTGCACTAGCCGTGAAATTTGGGAAAACAAGATTGATTGATAATATACGTATTCAAAAAATGGAGGTGCTGTCCCATGTTTAGAACTCTAATGAAATCCAAGATTCACCGTGCTACGGTAACGGAAGCCAACTTGAACTATGTGGGTAGCATTACCATTGATGAAGACCTTATGGAAACTTCGGATTTAATGGAAAATGAAAAAGTGCAAATTGTGAACAATAACAACGGAGCAAGGCTGGAGACTTATGTAATTCCAGGACCTCGCGGCAGTGGCGTCATCTGTCTGAACGGTGCTGCCGCTCGTCTTGTACAGCCTGGAGATACAGTCATTATCATTTCTTATGCCATGATGTCACAGGAAGAAGCGAATACGCATAAACCTACCGTGGTGTTTGTGGACAGTCAGAACAAACCGGTTCAGACGATGAAGAAAGAAGTTCACGCCACGATCTTGTAATCGACTGGGAAGGGGAATGAAATCGGCCCATCCAGCAAAAAATGAGTACAGGTCACTGCACTAATTCATTTTCCAAGGGTGGGGATGCATCGATGTTCCAGCATGTTTTCGCCGAAATGAACGACATGTTAGATGAAATTATCAAGAGCTATCCTTCCGCTGAAGGTCTGAACAAACAGGAGCTGCAACAAAAATGGAATTTGCTCAAACGAATGAGTGACGGGATGCTGGATGAATGGCTAATGTTTGAAGAAAAGATGAGTCAGATTCGGGAAAGGGAGCTGGACAAACCGGCTTCACTTGAGCCGGAGCAGGAAGCAGTGACAGCTTTGCCTGAACTTCATCTTGAATGCTTCAGCCGCGGCCAAGGATATTTTAAGCTACAAATGTATCCGCAGGCTATTGATCAATTCTTACGGGTTGTGAACGATTACCCGGATAGTGCCTTAGCCCGTTTTTATCTGGCACTCGCACACTTAAGTCTGGAGCAGATTTATGAGTCTGAAACCCATTTACAGCAGATTATGCTACTTAAGGGATCAGCAAGACTCAAAGGCCTTGTATGTAATGCTCTGGGCTGTATCCAAGCGAAGCTCTCCAATCCAGAAGCAGCATGCTCCCTGTTCGCACAGGCCCTTCAGTATGACCCGACGTTGACCGAACCTCTGTACAACATGGAAGTTTGCAGGCTGAACAGAGGTAAACTGCAATACGCAAACCAGCTAGGGTGTGTCTGAAAATCTGCACTTGCACTTCAGTCTGTTTCAAGACATGCCCAAATTGCCCTGAATTGAAAAAGACATGTGGCAACAAAAGAACGGTGTTTCCTCCTTTGACATAGCGGCGGAAACACCGCTTTTTTGTCAGTTAATTTTCAAATGTCCTTTTTTTTGCTATGCTGTAACATAGACTGGAATGGAAGGGATCGTATATTGCAATGAAATTTGCCGTTTTGGATTTCGAAACAACCGGCACGCAGTCCGACGGTGAGATCATACAGGCCGGACTTGCCATCATAGACCATGACTTCAGCATAACTCAAATATATAGTTCTTATGTAAATCCGGGTGTTCCAATTCCGCCATTCATCACTGGGTTGACCGGAATTACAGAAGAAGATGTCGCGGATGCTCCATCTCTTGAAGAGATGATGATGGAGATGGTACCGCTTCTTGACGATGTGGTTCTGGTGGGCCATAACGTAGCATTCGATTTTCATTTTTTACAGAATGCACTTGATCGATGTGGATATTTACCGTTTACAGGTCGTATTCTGGATACGATTGATTTCTTGAAAATAACTTTTCCGTCGCTGGGTTCATACCAGCTTGGTTATGTATCAGCCGAATTTGGATTTGAACATGACCGGCCTCATCAGGCTGACAGTGATGCACTGGCAACAGCTCATGTTTTGCTCAAATGTCTCGATGAACTTAGAGAGCTGCCGTTAATTACAATTCAGCGGCTTAGCGACCTGTTTGCACCAGAAGACAGTGATCTGGGATGGTTTTTCGACGGACTACGTGCGGAGAAGGAAGCAGAACCGATTCAGGACCTGGATGGGCATACCTATTACCGTCAGCTGGCGCTTAACGTTAGTGACTGGACGGAAATTGGAGCTCCTCGGGATGAAAGAGAAGCGAATCCGCTGGACGGTGTGACCTTTGATCAGTTTATGGATCAGGTGCGCGCCAACCTCAAAGAGACACTGGATCATTATGAAGAGCGTGAAGCACAGACACAGATGTTTGGCAGCGTGCGGCAGGCACTGGATGAAGAGAAACATCTTTTGCTGGAAGCCGGAACGGGAACAGGGAAATCCCTGGGATATTTGTTACCTGCTATTTATGAAAGTGTAAAACAAGAACAGAAGGTGATGGTAAGCACTCACACCATTAACTTGCAAGAACAACTGCGCGAACGGGATATTCCGATGCTGACGCAGGTGGTTCCTTTTCCGTTCAAAGCTTCCGTGTTCAAGGGGAGAGGCCATTATCTCTGTCTACGCAAATTCGAACACAAAATCAACAAACGTGAATTTGCTACGCCGAAAGAGGATTACTTCACGGCAGCACAGATGATTGTGTGGCTCACACAAACCGAAACGGGTGACGATGAAGAATTGAACCTCAGTGCACGCGGAGGAGATTTCTGGGAAACGGTGCAGAGCGAGTCCGAGTCTTGTCTCGGTAGATCCTGTCCGTGGTTCCGCAAGTGCTTCTATCATCGTGCGAAACATGAGGCGGGACTTTCTGATATTGTGATTACCAATCACTCCAAACTGTTTACAGACGTGAAGGCTGCTCATCAGCTGTTGCCAGCTTATGAAAGTCTGGTCATTGATGAAGCGCACCATCTTGAAGATGTAGCGGGTAAACATTTGGGGCTTCACATGAAGTATTTTACGCTCGTACACACACTGACCCGTTTGTTCAAAGATAGTCGTAATGGTCAGCTTCCCATGCTTCGCTCTCAGTTGTCAGGGCACGAGAACGGTGTACAGTGGGGTTCAATGGTGGATCAGATGTTTCCTCTCGCCGTGGAAGTGAAGGAAATGTGGGATCGTCTGAGCGATGCTCTGTTTGGTCTTTTGCCTGAACGGAGTGATGCTTCTCCAGGGGAGACCGGACAGTTCTCGCTGCGGCTTAAAGCGTCTCAGAAGCCTGCCAAGTGGCAGGAGTTGCAGGATTTGGAGAACCAGATCTATGTGACATTGGGTGATTTGGTTCGTAAGGGTGACAAACTGTTGCTCGAAGTAAAAGAAGATCAGGATGATTATCAGTCCGACAGTCTGATCACTGATATCACCGGGCTCTTGAAAGATCTGACGACGATGAAGGAGAATTTAAGATTCTTCATGCGTATGGATGATGCCAAGACCGTGTACTGGATGGAGGCCAGCGGACAGTTCCGTAGCAAGTCACTCCAGCTATACGCTGTTCCGGTTGATGTGAGCGCGCAATTGAAAGAGATGTTTTTCGATAAAAAGAAAAGCGTTGTGCTTACATCGGCTACGCTGTCGGTGGATAAGTCATTCCAGTTCATGATTGAGCAACTGGGTTTGCAGGAAGCTGCCGACAATAATCGGCTTCTGACCTCGATGCTACCTTCCCCATTCAATTATCGGGAACAAGCTTTGTTAGTAATCCCGCGGGATTTCCCGAGTCTGAAGGGGAGCGTAGGGGACGCGCACTTTGTACAGATGCTGGTGCACTCTCTTGCTGAGACGGCGATTGCAACTCAAGGACGTATGATGGTGCTGTTTACCTCTTATAAAATGCTTCGACAAGTCTATGAACCACTGAAAGAGGCTTTGTCCGGGAATGACATCTCGTTACTGGGGCAAGGTGTTGACAGCGGGAATCGTTCGAAGTTGACCCGACGCTTCCAGGATGCCAAAGCAGCAGTCCTGCTGGGTACGAGTAGCTTCTGGGAGGGCGTGGATATTCCGGGTGAAGCGCTGACCTGTCTTGCGATTGTGAGACTGCCTTTCCAGCCGCCTAACCATCCGCTTCTGGAAGCGAAGAGTGAACTGTTGCAAGAGCAGAAGAAGAATCCATTCATGAAGCTGTCTGTGCCACAGGCAGTCATTCGCTTCAAGCAGGGCTTCGGCCGACTCGTTCGGACAGGCAAAGATCGCGGAATCGTCATTGTGTATGATACGCGTGTAATTGAAGCTTATTACGGCAAGTACTTCCTGTATTCGCTACCGGGACCAAAGATGGAGCATATGCTGACAGAACAGATGGTTCCCCGTATTGCTGAATGGTTAGATCGACCTGCAGAAACTCAAAAATAATTACGATGTAAAGCTATAACATTGCATTGGACTTCACCATGGCGTTAAACTTTGAAGAAGACTTCACAAAGTTCGAACAGGGCAGCGCTTTAATGAACTTATATTCCTAATAATTCGGGCATTCTGTATGAGGACATCATGCATGGATATTGCATGTATACAGAATGCTCATCTTTTCAATATTTATTTAATCGTGGCGATGGTAAGGGGGAGCAAGGATGAAATCGGATAAAATATCAGAAGCGGTAGTACGGCGTCTGCCTGTATATTTGCGTTATTTAAACGAGTTGGTTCAGCGTGAGGTGACAACGGTTTCCTCGCAGGAACTAGGACAGCGACTGGATTTGAATCCAGCTCAAATCCGTAAAGATTTAGCTTATTTCGGTGATTTTGGTCGTAAAGGAATCGGGTATGATGTGTCTTACCTGATCGAGAAGATTCGTCACATTTTGAAAATTGATCAGCAAATTAATGTGGCTCTGGTAGGGGCCGGTAATCTCGGACATGCCTTATCGAATTATAATGCTTATTTGAAGGACAATATGAAAATTGTCGCTATTTTTGATGCGTTTGGGCCTAAGATTGGCAGTAAAATTAATAGCCTGACGGTCAAACCTATGGAAGAACTTACAGAAGCGGTTCAGAAAGATAACATCCGTATCGGGATCATCACGGTGCCGGACACGGAAGCTCAGAATGTTGCCGATCAACTGATTGAATCGGGTATTGAGGCGATCCTGAATTTTGCACCGACGATTCTAAAAACGCCTTCACATGTGCGGATTCATCATGCAGACTTTACAACGGATTTGCTCAGTTTGGCTTATTATTTGGAGAACGGGAAGGAAGATGAGCTTGATGACAACAACGAATAAATGGGTAATCCAAAATGGTAAATTTGCTGTAAATGAAGGTGCCAATTGGACTGTGATTCAAGGGTATATGGTCGTTGAAAATGACAAGATTGTGCATATTGGTGAGACGCTGCCGGATGGTGACGAGAACCTGCCTAAAGTGGATGGAAAAGGACTGCTCTTCCTGCCGGGTCTGATCAATACGCATGGTCATGCGGCAATGTCTCTGCTTCGAGGTCATGGTGATGACCTGGCATTGCAAGTGTGGTTACAAGAAAAAATGTGGCCAATGGAAGCCAAAATGACTTCTGAGGACGTGTATTGGGGAGCATCCCTTTCGGTGCTTGAGATGTTAAAAGGCGGAACAACAGCTTTCCTGGACATGTATGACCACATGGATCAGGTAGCAAAAGTGGTTGAACAGTCAGGAGCAAGAGCTGCGCTGGCTCGCGGTGTCATTGGACTGTGCTCCGAAGAAGAGCAGATGCGAAAGCTCGAAGAGTCCGCTGCGTTTGCGCGTGAATGGAATGGACAGGCGGATGGACGCATCACAACCGTAATCTCTCCGCACGCGCCTTACACATGCCCTCCAGATTACATAGAGAAGCTTGTTCAAGTTGCGCATGATCTAAACCTGCCTCTCCATACGCACATGTCAGAGACGCTTCGTGAAGTGGAGCAGAATGTATCAGATTACGGCATGCGTCCAGTGGCACATTTGGAGAAGCATGGCTTTTTCTCACGTCCTTCACTCGTAGCGCATGCTGTGCATCTCAACGATGAAGAGATCGAGATCTTGGCACGTCATGATGTCGCTGTATCCCATAATCCGGGTAGTAATTTGAAGCTTGCATCGGGTGTAGCTCGTGTTCCCGCTTTGTTGAAAGCAGGAGTTACTGTATCTTTAGGAACAGACGGACCGGCAAGCAACAACAATCTGGATATGTTTGAGGAAATGAGACTTGCAGCTTTAATTCATAAAGGAGTATCCGGTGATCCTACCGCCGTACCTGCCGGGGAAGCGTTGCTTCTTGGAACAGCTTACGGTGCGAAGTCCATCTTCCTGAACGATACTGGAGTTTTGAAAGTTGGTAAAAAGGCTGATTTTATTGCACTCAACATTGAACAGGCTCACTTCTATCCACACACGGATTTGATTTCACATGCAATTTACTCGGCTTCGGCGAAAGATGTGGAACATGTATGGGTAGATGGCAAACAAGTCGTAAAACATGGTGAATGTTTAACACTGGATGAAGAGCGCATTTTGCGGGAATCCCAGTTGGCCTTTGATCAATTGCTTGCGCGTTAAGAGGCAACTTCAATGCGCACTTTTAGGGAAAGGAAGTTCAACTCTTGAAGAAAAAAAAGAAGTGGATATGGATATCGCTGCTCATTCTCGTTCTGATCTTGATTGGGCTTCAGCGATATTACGTCTATGTCACGCAGGATCAGCGGCAGGAAGAAGCATTGGCGATTGAATCGGCACAGAACCAGCTGGGCATTACAGCACCTGATGAACTGCGGAAGTACGTGTGGGGCGAAAAGAGTGGCGCTGACAACATATACTGGACGATGACAGCTAAAAACAAAGATAATCAGGACATTATGATCTGGGTTAAGTTTGATAATAACAATCAGCCTGTACAAGGCGCGGCAGGTGTGCACAGTGAGTTATTGCAGAACGGGATGACCGAAATGCAGATTCGCAACCGTTTCAGCTCAGATGTTCCAGGCGGTGAGATCAAACGGATCATGCCAGGTGTTGTGAACAATATCTATGTGTGGCAAGTGTACTATGACGATGATACGCATAACTATTATCGCTTTTACCGATTTAGCAACGGAGAGCAAGTCGATCTGGTATATACGTTACCGAACAGCTGACTTCATACATCTTCTTCCATTATGATGATGAATAAAACGGTCAATTCATAGATAGTTGCACATAACAATAAGCCAAAAAACCGGCAGACGGGATACCGACTGAACCGGTTTTTTGCATTCCAACCATTGAACATCAAATGAAATAGTTAAAATTATTAATTTATTCATATTTTCGCCTTCGAAATTGTATATACGATGTGATATACTCAGATATGTACTGAAGTTAACGAACAACGCAAATAAATCTGCAATAAACGTTGCAGACATGATGTACAGCTAAATATACAAGCCTGTAGATTAAGGACGGGCTCATTTTGGGAGGGGTAATTCATTTGAAGCTGAAAGTATTGCCTATTGTTCTAACCGCCGTAGTTTCTGCCGTCCTGTTGTTTGGAGGTTGGTTCATATACCGTCAAGTAGCCGTACAGAGTCCGATTGAAAAGATGGTTACTCAGTACGAAGGTGTTAATAGCGTTCAGTTAACTATTAACCGCAATGATGTACAAATGAAACTTGATTTAAAGCCAAATGTAGATTTAGGTAGACTGGTGCAATATATTCATAGAGAAGGACAGAACCTGATCGGCTCCCGAGCGCTCAAACTGGATGTCGTAGACCACTCCAATGAGGCGCTTGAAAACTGGTGGGGAGATGCCATGTTTACCGTAGCCCAGGCGATGGAGAACAAACAATACGCCGAGATTACTCCGACGTTGTCCAAGATGGCTACAGGAGGAATTCAAGTCAATACGGCGATGGATGACAACAATGTTTATGTAAGTCTGCGAGACGGAGAAGCCAGCAAGTTTATTATACTGCCGCGTGTACCCGGTCAGATAGGAGTGTGGCCTAATGCCTAAATGGACAAAAGAAGCAGCCATAGGAATTGTCCCAGTTGTTATCATTTTTCTTGCTTTTATCGGTGTGAATATTGTTCCGATTCTGATCGCAGCATTGCTGGTTGGTGGGTTGTTATTCATGATGCAGATGCGCGGCGGGATTACGGTAGGTGCTGGACAAGAGCGTAAACGGAAGAAAAAAGGACCTTCAAAACTGACGTTTGAAGAAATTGGAGGTCAGGACAGTGCCAAGCAGGAATTAAGAGAGGCGCTTGACTTTCTGATCCGTCATGAAGAAATACAGAAGTTTGGGATAAGGCCAATGAAAGGTATTTTGCTGACTGGTCCTCCGGGAACAGGGAAAACGTTGATGGCTAAAGCCGCGGCTCACTACACGGATTCGGTATTCGTAGCTGCATCAGGCAGTGAGTTTGTTGAAATGTATGTCGGTGTAGGTGCCAGCAGAATCCGGGATTTGTTTAAGGATGCCAGAACACGGGCAGCGAAGGAAAACAAGGAAAATGCGATCATTTTTATTGATGAGATTGATGTGATCGGTGGTAAACGTGAAGGTGGACAGCAACGTGAGTATGATCAGACCTTAAATCAGTTGCTGACGGAGATGGATGGCATATACACTTCCGAGACGCCTAGGATATTGCTGATTGCAGCTACCAACCGTAAAGAGATGCTCGATAGTGCACTGACACGTCCAGGGCGCTTTGACCGTCATATTCAGGTGGATTTACCAGATAAAAAAGGTAGAAAACACATCTTGGAGCTACATGCAGTGAACAAACCACTTACACAGGGCGTGAGTCTGGAAAAAACAGCGGAAGAGTCTTACGGTTTCTCAGGCGCACAGCTCGAAAGTGTCATGAATGAAGCTGCGATCTATGCGATGCGTGAGGGCTTGCTTACCATCGAACAGCGTCATTTATCTCTTGCGATTGACAAAGTGATGATGGGTGAGAAAACCGATCGCGAGTCGAGCGTTGAGGAAAAGAAAAGAGTGGCCATTCATGAACTTGGACATGCCATTATGGCTGAGCTTGTGCGTCCTGGGAGTGTAAGCCAGGTAGCCCTTAGTCCGCGTGGACAGGCACTTGGGTACGTGCGTCATAACCCGCAACAGGAGCAGTTTCTGTATACGAAACGTTTTCTGGAGGAGCAGATCATGATTGCACTGGGTGGTGCAGCCGCCGAAGAAATGTACTATGGTGGTCGTTCTACAGGTTCACGCAATGACTTTGAACAAGCGACGAATGTTGTACAGACGATGATGGCTTCCGGTTTGACGTCACTCGGGATTGTAAATATGGATATGGTCACTACCGAAGAACTGATGAGAGAAAATAAAGTTATTCTTCAGGAACTGATGGAGCAGACGAAACGCCGGCTTGAAGAGCAACGGTCAATTTTCGACAATTCTCTCGACATTCTGATGCGTGAGGAAGTTTTGTCAGGAGAACAATTTCGTTGTCAATTTCGTGACAGTGCACGTTTACCAGCATAATTTCTTTATGCTGGTTATTTTTTTTTACATTTCAGTCGTGCTAAGATATTATTAGTTGTTGGGTCGAAATTTGTAATTTTCGGCGAACAGGGTACAATAGAGAAATAGAGAACCGAAAGGATGGAGCAGAACCATGTTTTTCAAAAAAATAGGAGTTGTCGGCGGCGGTACGATGGGGCAAGGAATTTCCCAGATGCTCGCAGCCAAAGGACTTGATGTGCTTCTAGTGGAGCATACGACTAAGAAGCTTGATCATGCATATGACATGATTGAAACTAATTTGGATAAACAGCTCGAGAAATGGGCGATTACCAAAGCGGAGAAGAAATTGATTCTCTCCCGTATTACGAAAGTAGCGCACTTGGCTGAACTGGGCTCTTGCGATATGGTTATTGAAACGATCTCGGAAGATCTGGAAGCTAAAAAAGCAGTCTTTAATCAATTGGATCAGGTATGTCCAAGCAATGTGATTTTGGCAAGTAACACGTCCACGCTGAGTTTGACCGAGCTTGCAAGCTCGACCAAGTACCCGGAGCGTGTTATTGGTATGCACTTTATTCACCCGGTATCCCGGGTTGATCTTGTTGAGATTATTCGTGGTCTGAAAACATCCGATACAACATTCGAAGAAACTCGCCGCTTTGTTGAAGAAGTCGTAGACAAAAAAGGCGTTATGATCTATGAATCCCCTGGATTTGTAACCTCCCGTCTGATCTGCTTGCTGATCAACGAAGCGCTTCATGTCCTGCAAGAAGGTGTAGCTTCTGCTGAGGACATCGATGATGCAATGCGTATCGGTTATAATTTCCAACATGGACCGCTTGAAATGGCTGACCGTTTCGGACTGGATTCCGTTGAGGCAGCTCTCGAAAGAATGTTCCGTGAATTCGGAGAACTGAAATATCGTCCTTCGATTGTCCTGAAAAAAATGGTGCGTGCAGGTCATCTGGGCGTGAAAACAGGAGAAGGATTCTTCAAGTACGACAAGGATGGTGACCGTCTGTGAATATACTCGTAATTAACGCGGGGAGTTCCTCGCTCAAATATCAATTGTACAACATGGAAGATGAATCGGTACTTGCAAAAGGTCTGGTAGAGCGGATCGGGATGGATTCTTCCATTCTGACACATAAACCGACTGGCCGTGAGGAAGTTACGGAAGTTAGTGAGATTCTGGAACATACGACTGCGATTCGTAAAGTCATTGATTTGTTGACACACAAGGAACACGGCGTGGTTGCTTCTGTTAGTGAAATTCAGGCTGTAGGTCACCGTGTAGTACACGGCGGTGAAGCGTTTAAAGAATCTTCACTGGTAGACGACGCTGCAAAAACCGAAATCCGTCGTTTGTTTGACTTAGCTCCGCTTCATAACCCGGCAGCAATGATGGGTATCCGTGCGGCGGAATTGAATATGCCAGGTGTGCCTCAGGTAATGGTGTTTGATACAGCGTTCCACCAAACGATGCCTGAACATGCTTATCTATATGCTATTCCACGTGTACTTTACAAAAAATACAAAGTACGTCGTTACGGCGCCCATGGTACCTCCCATGATTACGTAAGCAAAGCGGCAGCCGAGTATCTCGGTCGTCCGGTGGAAGACTTGAAAATTATCACTTGTCACGTAGGTAACGGTGGTAGTGTAACTGCTGTTAAAGGCGGCGTATCAGTGGATACATCGATGGGTATGACTCCACTTGAAGGTCTGATGATGGGAACGCGTAGTGGTGACCTTGATCCAGCGATTGTGCCTTATGTTATGAACAAGGAAGAACTTAGCGTAAGCGAAGTTAGCTCCATGTTGAACAAACACAGTGGACTTCTGGCGATTTCTGGAATCAGCAGTGATATGCGTGAAATTACAGAAGGCATGGAAAAAGGCGAGCCTAATTCGACGCTGGCTTTTGAAATGTATGAGTATCGTTTGCGTAAATATATCGGTTCTTATGCTGCGGCGATGAACGGTGTAGACGTGATCGTATTTACAGCTGGTGTGGGTGAAAACTCCGTTGTTCTTCGTCAGAAAGTATGTGAGCAATTGACATACCTCGGCGTTGAACTGGATGAAGCATTAAATGCGATCCGTTCCGGCGAGCCACGCCGCATTACAACTGAAAATTCAAAAGTGGACGTTCTTGTCGTACCTACGAACGAAGAATTGGTCATCGCACGAGATACACACCGAATCGTATTGAATTCTAAGTAATCTAACTGTAAAGTAAATACAGGATGACAATGAAGTGCAGAGGGCAGGTGCGAACCTGTCCGCTGCATTTTCAAATTTATGGAATCAAGGGGAGATATGGGCATGGATACGAATTGTGTAATTCGTAATGTGAATGAGCACGTGGGTGAGACAGTTACCATCGGCGCTTGGATTAATAACAAACGCTCCAGCGGTAAAATTCAGTTTTTGCAACTCCGTGATGGAACTGGATATATTCAAGGTGTAGTGGTTAAGAGTGAAGTCAGTGAAGACATCTGGAATGATGCCAAAAGCCTGACTCAGGAGAGCTCAGTCTACGTGACAGGTATTATCCGTGAAGAGCCACGGAGCGCGTCCGGGTATGAGATGACCGTTACTGGCGTGAAAATCATTCATTTGACAGAAAACTATCCTATTACACCGAAAGAGCACGGTGTGGATTTCTTGATGGATCATCGTCATCTATGGCTTCGTTCCACCAAGCAACGTGCCGTAATGGTGATTCGTGCAGAGATTATTCGTGCTGTTCAGCAGTTTTTTGATGGTAACGGATTCACACAGGTGGACCCTCCGATCCTGACGCCTTCATCTGCTGAAGGAACAACCAACCTATTCCATATCAAATATTTTGATGAGGATGCGTATCTGACACAAAGTGGACAATTGTATATGGAAGCCGCAGCGATGGCGCTTGGTAAAGTATATTCCTTCGGTCCGACCTTCCGTGCAGAGAAATCCAAAACCCGCCGTCACCTGATTGAGTTCTGGATGATTGAGCCGGAGATGGCATTTGTCGATCACGAGGAAAGCTTGCGCGTACAAGAGAAATTCATCGCACATGTTGTTCAATCCGTGGTGAAAAATTGCCGAGCTGAGCTCGAGTCTATCGGACGTGACGTCTCCAAACTGGAAGGCATTACAGCTCCGTTTCCCCGTATTACGTATGACGAAGCGATTGAGTTCCTGAATGGACAAGGCTTTGACATTCCTTGGGGCGAAGATTTCGGTGCACCACATGAAACAGCGATTGCGGAAAAATACAATACTCCTGTATTTATTACGCATTACCCAGCTGGAATCAAAGCATTTTACATGAAACCAGATCCAAATCGCCCTGAAGTTGTTCTGTGTGCAGATATGATTGCGCCGGAAGGTTATGGCGAGATCATTGGTGGATCACAGCGTATCGATGATCCAGAACTGATGCAACAGCGTTTTGAAGAGCACAACCTTTCGGATGAAGCGTACCAATGGTACCTGGATCTGCGTAAATACGGATCGGTTCCTCACTCCGGTTTCGGTCTGGGATTGGAGCGCACGGTAGCTTGGATCTGTGGACTTGACCATGTTCGTGAGACTATTGCATTCCCTCGTATGCTCTATCGTCTGTACCCTTAATGCTTAACGGAAAAGAGTATATGGAAGACGCGTCCTCCAAAGCCTGGTTAAGCGGTGCAGCTTACGGTATGGCTTCAGGTACTGCTCAACTACCGTATGCCTTACTACGTTTTTATCATCAGCTTGGATTGTCCGATACTGAGGTTCTGCTTCTCATTCAATTACTGGGCTTCCGTCAGGCGGAATTCAATGAATTTCCAACCCTTGAAGAGCTTGCTACACGAATGGGACTTGCTCCTGAAGGCATTGCCAGAATGTTGCAGCGTCTGATGAGGGATGGATACATTACGATAGATGAGCATCGGGACGAAGAACGGGATATTCAGTATGAACGTTATGACCTGCACGGCTTGTATGCCAAGCTTGCGATGTATACAGCGGAAGATGCAGCTCATGCCCGGTCAGAACAACAAAAAGCCAATACTTCACGTCCAGATTCGAACAGTGTTCAAAAAGAAGAGGAAGAGCGAAATATGTTCTCTATTTTTGAAAAAGAATTTGGTCGTCCTCTCTCGCCAATGGAGTGTGAAACGATATCCAGCTGGCTGGATCAGGATCGCTATCAGGAAGAACTTATTCTGATGGCTTTGAAGGAAGCGGTATTTGCAGGAAAAGTGCATTTCAGGTACATCGACCGAATTTTGCTGGAGTGGAGCAGGAATCGTGTTAAAAATGTACAGGATGCCAAAGCGTATACGCAACGTTTCCGCAATGGCGGACGTTAAATTAAATAAACAGGCCAGAATTCATTCTGTGCCTGTTTTTTGATATTATTTTGCTCCATAATATACTTCTTATTAGCTTTATATAAATCTATAACTTCAATACCCCAAGGGAGACTAATTATAAAAAGTTAATAAAAATTGCAGGGGTCAGTTGACCAGTCGTCGTCTATAGAATTGGAGAGGAGGGGAGAGTTATTGACGAAGCGCTCGTAATTGAACAAATCCGTCAAGGGGATGCATCTCAAATGCGTGTTCTGATCGACAAATACAGTCAGCATGTCTATCATGTGGCGTATTCTGTCTTACGTAACGATCAGGATGCACAGGATGCCGCTCAGGAGGCGTTCATTCAGATTTATAAATCTCTCCCCGACTACCGATCCGAAGGGTTCAAGACGTGGATCACACGGATTGCTTTTCACAAGGCTATTGATGCCAAACGCAAGCTGGGCAGACGGAGTGCTGAAGATCTGGGCGGAGATGAAATGGTAGTTAATCTGCCTGGACGGGATGAAGACGTTCTAGCCCGTGTCATTCGTGAAGAACGGCAGGAGAAACTTCGTGAGCGGATTAATCAGCTGCCTGCCCAGCACCGGGATATTATTACCGCTTATTATCTGAGCGAGAAAAATTATGAGCAAATTGCCCATGAGGCTCAGGTTGCTGTAAAAACGGTTGAATCAAGGTTATACCGGGCTAGACAGTGGATTCGAAATCATTGGAAGGAGGAAGAGTGGCGTGAGTAAAAAAGAAATGTATACCATCCAGCAATGGACGGATTATATCGAAGGCCGAATCAGCGGCAAACAGGCGATTCTGATGGAGCAGTTTCTTCTGAATGAACCAGATGCAATGCAAGATTATCTTGAAGCTTTAGATATGGAGCGAAACTACCCTGCATTACCGAATTCAGCGGATTTTACCGACTCCGTCATGAAGCGAATTGAGAGTATGGCGCCCGATGGCAAGACACGACATTCTAGAGGTGAACGAAACCGCCGATGGTTTGAACATAGAGTATTTCACTACGCTGTAGCAGCCTGTTTAACATTGATTTTTCTTTCTTCCGGACTGTTTGACAAGGTGGCCCCTTATCATAAATTCCAAGAAGGTGACACTTCAGGCTCATTTACCGAGAAATGGACTGAGGCGGCTACCTCATGGCTGGATAATTTCAAACCCAAACCTTGATTGGTTTCACATGGCCTGAATAGAAAGGATGACGACTGTGCATTCAGATCGTAATAAATTACTTGCATTTTTATTAAATCTGTTCCCTGGGCTTGGGTTCCTCTATTGGCGGCGAACGGCCCGAGCTGTAGTTTACCCGTTATTATTTTTTGGAACGGGCATTGGTTTTGTCATGTTGACCTATTTGGTCGGTGATAAGGATCTACTAGTCTTTGGATTATTAGGTGTGATCTTTATCTGGTGTCTCAGTATGCTAGACATGATTATTGTGTTGCTCTCTGCACCTTCCGTCCGAGAAATGTATTACAACGGACAAGGTATGCATTATGGTCATCCTGAACATCATCAAGGTTCCACCTATCCAGAGGGTTATGTTAGAGAACAAGGACCAATGGGGGCTATAAATCAGAATGACATGCATCGCCAGGGTGCTGAGGGTGAGCATGAATATGGTGGATTTCCTGATGGGGCAACCTATACGGGACCTCACCCCATGTACCGTAAGGGAAGTGAAGGGGAGCGTTTTTTCACCATTTTGCTTTCATTTGTGCCTGGTCTTGGACATTTACATCTTGGATTGCTTCACCGGGGCTTATCCTTTTTGATCGCATTTTTTGGTTCATTCGCCATGATGGTGTTCGTATCCGCCATTACAAACGAATCTATATTTTTGATGTTTTTGCTCATTCTGCCTGTAATCTGGGTGTACTGCATGTTCGATGCGGTCCAGCATGTACATCGCAAGCAGGCTGGTGAAGTGTTACAGGATCGAACGTTATTTGAAGAGCTCGAGACAGGCAGAATTATGGGCAAGCGCAGCAAAGTGCTGGCCACACTGCTCTCCGCTTTTCCGGGTGCGGGGCATATGTATCTCGGATTGCAAAAAAGAGGTCTGCAACTTATGTTTTTGTTCCTTGGTAGCATCTACATTCTGGACCTGCTTCGTTTATCTGTGTTCCTGTTTATGATTCCACTGATCTGGTTCTATAGCTTCTTTGACGGACTTCAATGCTCAAGTCGGTATGGACGTGAACCGCTTAATGATCAGCCGGTCTTCAAAGACTGGGTTCGACATCAGCGTTTTATCGGAATGGGAATCGCGGCTCTCGGTTTGTACTATTTAACGATCCGCCTGATTATTCCGCAATTAAACGAGATGTTTCCGAATGTGTTCCTGACGTATGAGATTCGTTCGTATTTGAACACAGTTATCGTTTCCTTTTTGCTCATCTTTGGTGGGTTAAAGTTGTTATTTGGAAAACAGCGTGAGTCTACTGCTGAGGCATCCATGGCCAATGCAAACCATACGAAGGATGATGAATTGGAAAGTCTCTTTTTATTCAAGGATCGAGATAAACGATGATTCGTTTACAAGAAACAGTATAAAAAGCAAAACACACCAGGGCTGATCTCAAGCCGCTGGTGTGTTTTTGTGATAATCTATTTTTGTGCGCCTTTCAGCAAAAGCTGACGGTACATCACTTCGAACAAAAATTCAAAAGCTTCCAGATGACGTTTCGCCTCAAAAGCATCCTTACCCCACGCATAAATCCCGTGGTTACGCAGCAGAATTCCAGGAACATTAGCGTCTAGTGCACCCGGTACCAATTCAGCGATGGAAGGAATATGTGCGAAGTTGGGCAGAACAGGAACACGAATGGCTGCATTTTCTTCCCAAATGTTAAAGGCTTTGATCAATTCAATACCTTGAATCGGCACATGACCATCTTCACCGAAAAATTCGCTGATGAGGTTGTTAAACACCGTATGCACATGGAATACCGCGCCACAACCGGTTAAACGATAGATTTCACAGTGAATCAACGTTTCGGCGCTCGGCTTCAACGTAGTCGCTTCGATCGCTTTGCCTTCCTTATCAACAAAAAGGAAATCTTCCGGCGTACGCAGGGACTTGTCTTTGCCTGAGGCCGTCACCGCAAAATAAAATTGTTCCGGGTCGAATTCACCTACCCGCATCGACAGGTTGCCACTTGTGCCGGGAAACCAGTTCCGGCTTGCAAATAAAGCTTTGACATCCGCCAGTTCCTCCAGAACCTGACGTTTGTGTTCCAGTGTAATCTTTTCAAAAGCCATCTTTACAGCACTCCTTGTAATTGCTTCTGCTTCATATCTTCGATGATGTCATAAAAGGTCGTAAAAGGCACATGATCTACACCAAGTTCCACACATTTATCCGTCAGAATGGAGCGGGAGTAGACCAGATCAGCGATTTTAGCTCCTTCGAAATCTGTTAGACTGTCTCCGATCAGAATCCGGTTATACTGTTCTTCCGGAAACGTACGAATTACGGTCGTTTTACACATCCCGCAACCGTTGTTGCAAGGGGGCTGACAGGGATGCGGCCATTCAATGCGAATGTGTTCACCGGAGAAATCTGCACCGTTACAGTATACATGATCCTGCGGAATGTCGAAGGGGGCGAGTAAGGGCTCAATGAAGAAGTCCATGCCACCGCTGGTCACATTAAATTCGATGTCCTCACTGCGAACATACTCCAGAAATGCTTGGAATCCTTCACGAATGCCTGCTTGTCCAAGAACAAATTCAACAATTTCATCTTTTTGCGAGGAAGGCAGGAGAGCAAACATGGCTCCCACCCCTTCGCGAAGAGATATTTTTTGTTCAATCGTGTCTTTCATGATGGCATCGATACCTTCTGGTTTGAAGTGTTTCATAATGGCGACAATGTTGTCTGAGAGCGTAATGGTTCCATCAAAATCACAGAAAATTGCTGTTTTCTTATCTGATCTCATCGTTCTCCACCCCACAGATCAAGTGCGCTTTTCAGCTCGGGGTGCTCGGAAGCATACTCGGCCAGTGGAATGGAGCGCCCAGCGGCTTCAATGGCTTGCAAGAACGCACGTCCACCTGCTTCGGTTCCCATGGGATGTCCGTGAATTCCTCCGCCGGCATTGACGATCACATCCTTGCCGAAGTCTCTCAGAATCATCGGAACAAGTCCTGGATGAATTCCTGCTGAAGGCACGGGCATACTCGTTCTTACAGGTAGATCAGATGTGAGCAATTGCTCAGTGATCGCCATATTTTCTTCCTTCGGCATCGTAACCGAACCGTAAGGTGAAGGGAAGAGCACGAGATCAGCACCGGCGAGACGCATCAACTGTCCCAATACAACAGACGCAGAAATACCGTAATGCGGTGATGGATACAAAGCACCGGCAAGTGCCGGGTGAGCCATGATTGGCACGTTAATGTCAGGATCACTGCTTAGTTCATGCAACACATCATAACCATAGGAGAGCACATTGAAGAGTAACGCATTCGCACCTGCACTGATCGCACGTTCAGCTTGTTGTTTCAAACGGGAGGTAGGTCCCGTCAAATTGGTGGCGTACAGAAGTTTTTTGCCTGTTTCTTGGCGAGCCTGTTCGGCAGCCTTCATGCAGACCTCAACTCTTTTTTCAATCGGTGTAAGCTTGTTCTCAAACAGGATTTCATCGTCTTTGATCAGATCAACGCCCCCAAGAGCCTGACGGATAAACTGCTCCCGCAGTTCTTCGGCATTCAGTCCAATAACCGATTTGAAAATACTCATCAGCAAAGGACGATCATGAACTCCAAGCAGATCCCGCACACCGCTCAGTCCAAACTTCGGTCCCGGGAAAGCGCGCAAGAAGTTATCTGAAAATCCGAGATGATTCAGCTTGATACGTCCGTCCATCGAGATTTTGCCAAAAACGGTGACAAGCAAAGCTGGGATATCTTGACTAAAGTTAATATCCGGGTATCCAATGGTGATATCTGCATAACGTTCTCCAGGTGCTAATCCTTCCGCTTCGTGTACCTCGACCTTGATCACTTCACCCAGATGTTTTTGCATGGCTTCCCGCTGCGCCTGAGGTAGCTCCGTCCAACTGCCCACGGTCATACCTATGGCAATCGAATGAGCTTTTTTGTGAAAATCGGCATGATCATCATGCAGACGATATGTGGCAGTACACATGTTATTCATGTTTTAAATCTCCTTCCAACGCAGCTCCCATCTCGCGAGAACGTTCTGCACAGCGGCTCACGGCCGCAATGACATTTTCAAAGAAGTCTCCTTCATCCAACGTTTTCAGAGCTGCCTGTGTTGCACCTCCAGGCGAGGTTACATCACTGCGCAGTTTCATCGGTTCCATGCCCGTCTGTTGCACCATGCGCGCTGCACCAAGCACCGTCTGAACGGTTAGATCACGAGACTGTTGACCAGACAATCCGCCGCGGATTCCGGCTGCAATCATGGCTTCCATTAGGTAGTATACATAAGCAGGTCCGCTGCCGGAAATACCCGTAAGCACTTCGAGTTTGTCTTCTGGCACAATCGTTACGATGCCTACAGCTTCGAAAAGGGACATGACTGTACTACGCTGTTCATCGGTAATCTCCGCAGAGAAAGCAAGTCCAGTGGCACCAAGTCCAATGGAGCTGGAGGTGTTAGGCATCGTTCTTGCAATCGGCTGTTTACGGCCAAGCAGGCTCTGCATCGTACGGATCGATAGTCCAGCTATAACGGATACGATTAGCTGGTTTGGAGACAACAGGGGTCCCAGTTCACGAAGCGCCGCCGCGGCATCTTTGGGTTTCATACACAGCACAATCACAGGGGAAGAGGAAAGGATATCCATTGATTTTGAGGCTGTTCCGGTATGCACGGCATAACGGGTGCTCAGTTCCTCCTGACGTTTCAAGTTGCTGCGATTCAGCATCGTAATATCCTGAGGACGAACGACAAGGCGGGAAATGAGCCCACGCACGATGGCTTCAGCCATCGCACCTGCTCCGTGGAAAGTAATCTTTTGTTGTAGTAGTGTCTGTTGCTCTTGGCTCATGTATATCGTTCCTCCTATATAACTGGTTGCTCAAAAATTATTGACGAATCTGACCATTGCCTGTAATCCGGTATTTACTTGACGTCAGTGCAGGTAGCCCCATTGGGCCCCGTGCATGCAACTTCTGTGTACTGATTCCAATCTCGGCACCGTATCCGAATTCGAATCCATCGGTGAAACGAGTGGAAGCATTATGATAGACAGCCGCCGCATCAACTTCTTGCATAAACCGTTCTGCATGCGCGGCATCACGGGTCACAATGCATTCGGAATGCTTCGTTCCATAGTGTGCAATATGCTGCAGGGCTTCATCCAGATTTTCTACAACGCGGATGTTCAAAATATAATCGTTATACTCGGTTGCGTAATCTTCCTCTGTGGCCTGGGCAGCTGTCGGAACAAGGCGACGCACCGTTTCACAACCTTTTAGAACGACACTTGCTTCACGGAAGCGCTCAGCCAGAGTTGGGAGATGCTTTTCTGCATAGTTCGCATGTAGTAGCAAGGTTTCCATAGAGTTACATACCGATGGGCGCTGTGCTTTGGCATTGATAGCAATATCGGTTGCCATGGCTTCGTCCGCTGATTCATCCACATAGGTATGACAGATGCCAGCACCCGTCTCAATGACCGGTACGGTTGCGTTCGCTACGACAGTGCGAATTAGTGAAGCACCACCACGTGGGATGATAACGTCCAGCAGTCCGTTCAGCTTGAGCATTTCGTCAACGGAAGCACGGTCTGCGTCTTCTACCAACTGAAGTGCATCTGCAGGCATTGCCGTAGTTGCCAGAGCTTGATGTAGCACCTCAACAATTTTTCGATTGGAGGAGAGCGCAGAAGAGCCACCGCGCAGAAGTACAGCATTGCCTGTTTTGAGACAAAGGCCTGCAGCGTCAACCGTCACGTTAGGACGAGCTTCATAAATAATGCCAATCAGGCCAATCGGAACTCTTGATTTTTCGATGTGCAGGCCATTCGGACGTGTAAAAGTTTCCAGCACTTCGCCCACAGGATCGGGTAATTCCGCGATCTGACGTAAACCTTCAGCGATGCCTGTGATACGCTCTTTATTCAGTGCCAGACGATCCAGCATGGATTCAGGAGTGCCTTGTTCTCTGCCGCGATCCAGATCTTCCACATTTGCAGTAATGATGGCATCCGCCGAAGCAATTAAGGCGTCAGCCATAGTGCGCAGTGCGGCGTTCTTCTGTTCCGTACTCAGCCGATTTAATTCGGTGACGACAGCTTTGGCTTTACTTGCTTTTTCTCTAACTTCACTCATCTTAAATCCTCCTCTAGTTCAGCTATTATTTCAAGGTAATCCATTCATCGCGATGAATCACTTCAAGTCTATGGATGCTGTTCAGCTGTTTCATGACCTCGCCGCTTGGCAGTCCCGCGATCTGACGAAGCTGATCATCATCGTAATTGACGATGCCACGTCCGAGTAGCGACTCATCGGGGCCAAGTACTTCGACCACATCGCCCGCATGGAATGTGCCCAGAACTCGCTTTACGCCTACGGGAAGCAGACTGTGCCCACCGTGAACGAGCGCTTCCTCAGCACCATGATCAACAACAACTGTCCCAAGGGGAGTGGACATGAAGCCAAGCCACTGTTTTTTGCGAGAGAGTGAAGCCAGCTTGGTCTCAAAATAAGTTCCTTTTCCGATTCCATCCAAAGCGAGTTGCATGTCCCCAGGTTCTTTCACACTGCCTACAAAAACAGGAACACCTCCGCGTGTGGCGACTTTGGCGGCATCCACCTTGGAGCGCATACCGCCTGTGCCTACAGCTGATCCCGAACCGCCGGCATATGCATATATCTCGGCTGTAATTTCAGGTATACGGTCGTATCGCTTCGCGGTAGGATCTTTACGTGGATCAGCGGTGTACAACCCATTCGTGTCTGTAACGATGATCAGATGCTGTGCCTTGACCAGATTGGCAACCAGCGCAGATAACAGATCGTTATCACCGAATTTCAATTCGTCGACAGATACGGTATCATTTTCGTTGAAAATCGGAATGACCCCTTGCTTGAGCAGTTCCTCTACGGTCATACCCGCATTTCCCATGCGTTTACGGCTGTGGAAGTCGGTACGCGTCAGTAAGATTTGCGCTGTAGTAACGCGGTGCGCCGCAAAAGCCTGTTGATATGCCTGCATCAGCAAAGCCTGCCCAACCGCCGCAGCCGCTTGTTTCTCATGTAGTTGTTTGGGACGCTGAGGGTACCCGATCTCCCGGAATCCGGCAGCAACGGCACCAGAAGTGACGAGCAGAACTTCGTGGCCTTGAGCAACAAGCGAGGCCATTTCATCTGCGAAAAAGGATATCGCCTGGCGATCCAATCCGCCTTCTTCAGTGGTTAATGAGCTGCTTCCGATTTTAACGACAATACGTGAAGTCATGATTTCACTTCCTTAAACATAATTAATCAGTGATTGCGAAGCAGTCTGCTTAGGTACAAAAAAAACTCCCGTCCTTTGGTTAAAAAAGGACGAAAGTTCGTTACTTCCGCGGTACCACCTTTATTGATGATCATGATCAGATCATCCGGCTCATGCCCTGTAACAGAAGGCACTGTCCTGTACACAACAGGCCGCTCAGGGGTAGGTTTCGGAGAGAAGCCGCGGTAAATTCTTGCAGCCAGATGGAATTTACTCTCTGTGCGCAACTGATTCTCTCTTACTGGTCCCGTCATCACGTTTCGTTTGCTATTTCTTATAACATACCATGGAAAGTTGGCATATGCAAAGAGATTGTAGCCATGTGTTCAGCTTTCACTTATTTGAAAAGATGAAGCTTCCCAATTCGCTCCGCCGCTTCACGCAGTCGTTGCTCATCACTCAGAAGACCTATGCGTACATAACCTTCTCCGTGGGAGCCAAAACCGATACCAGGCGCGACAGCAACCTTCGCTTCTCGTAGCAGAATTTCAGCCAAACCAGAGGAGGTATATCCTTCCGGCACAGGCAACCATCCAAAGAATGAACCTTCCGGCTTGGACGCTTGCCAACCGATCGCGGAAAGAGCCTCGTAAAATGCATCACGACGAGATTCATATCGTCTGACCAGTGAAGTGACACAGTCCTGCGGGCCTGTCAGAGCTTCCGCAGCGGCAGCTTGGATACCGCCAAACAAGCTGACATAGATATGATCCTGTAGCAGATTGATTTTAGAGATGATCTCCGCATTCCCCAGTGCAAACCCGACACGCCATCCTGCCATATTATATGTTTTGGAGAGGGTGTAGAACTCGATGCCTACCTCTTTGGCTCCTGGAGCTTGCAAGAAACTGACAGGACGACGCCCGTCATATCCAATTGCACCATAAGCAAAATCACTGGCAACGACAATCTGATTCTGAATCGCAAATTCAACAGTGTCCTCGTAAAAGGATAGCGGAGCGGTGGCCGAGGTTGGGTTGTTGGGATAGTTCAGGAACATAAGCTTGGCCTTCTGCCGATCATCAGCGGAGATTGCTTCATAATCGGGTAGAAATGCATTGGATTTCAATAGAGGCATAAAGCTCATACGCGCCTGCGCGAGAGCAACGCCTGACCAATAGTCAGGATACCCTGGATCGGGAACGAGACATACATCCCCGGGATTCAATAAGACTTGAGGTAATTGAACCAGTCCGGTTTTGCCACCAAATAGAATAGCGACCTCGGTCTCGGGATCAAGATCAACGTTGTAATCTTCTTTGTAACGTTTGGCAACGGCTTCCTTCAGGAAGGCATACCCGCGAAACGGAGAATATTTATGATAAAAGGGATTTTCAGCCGATTGCTGTAAAGATTGAACAATACGCGGTGGAGTAGGGGTGTCAGGATTACCTTGCCCCAGATTAATGACATCATGACCGCTCGCAATCTCGCGGTTCACATTTTGAACAAGGGTCGCAAAAAATTGCGTTGGCAACTGTGACATGACATTTGCAGAGGGGATTGGAAAGGCTGAAAGAGAAGATCTATGTTCTGAATTCGTCATCGTATATATCACTCCATGATGTTCATATATGGCAAAACGTTCTCATTAATTTATCACGTCAATCCCGAGCTGTATAGAGGGAGATAGATGTGAGGAAGAACATTTTTGTACAAAAGGGAAAAGCAAAATTCAAGTTTATCCATTGAGATCAAAAAATCCATGAGTTAAGATATTTTACGATAATGATAATCAATATCATTTGAAAAAATTTGAGAGCACATCAAACAGGGGGAAAAATAGAGATGCAAAGCAAGTTCCATAACAAGTTCCGAAATACGGCCCTTTTATTGACAGTCACAGCGTTGTCTGTACTTTTATTCGCATGTTCAAACGAGGTATCGACATCTGCACCAGCTTCAGAGAATCCAGGTAATGTATCGGTTAATCAGGCAAGTGGAGACACAGAAACCGGAAAACAAACTTCTGCAGATGAGGATAACGTCGGACAGACAAGACAGTTCAAAGATTGGACAGGTCATACCGTGACTGTGCCTGTTACTCCTCAACGTGTAATCTATCATGGCGAAGTTACAGGGGATCTGGTCGCACTGGGCGTTATCCCGGTGGGCATACTTCGGCAGGAAGGCATGGTGTTTGACGAGCAGGTCGCGGATTCGGAAGATGTGGGATTTCCGTTTAGTGTAGAGAGGGCCGTTGGACTGAGCCCGGATCTGATTATTTTTTCGAATAGTGATGAAGCACAGTATGATCAGATCTCAAAAGTCGCACCTACAGTAACCTTTGATTCATTCGCAACATTGGAGGAGCGCATGCGAACGTTAGGCGATCTGTTAAACAAAAAACAGGAGGCAGAGGACTGGATTACAGCGCATCAAACTGCAACAGAGCAAATGTGGAAAAAGCTTCGTGATCATGGCCTAAAAGAAGGAGAGACAGCATCGGTGTTTACGATGTATCCGGGGAATCGTCTTTTTGTGATGGCTGGAGCCGGGTTACCTCAGTTGTTATATGGCAAGAATGGGATGGAACCAACACCTGAAATCCAGAAGTTATTGAATGAGGGAATGGGATTTGCGGAGATTTCTACGGAAAAAATGACAGAAATTGCTGGTGATCGGATATTTATCCTTGAACCAGTAACGGAAGATGCCAAGCAGTCCACCAAGGAATTGATGGACAGCGCAGTATGGAAAAACCTGCCCGCCGTTAAAGCTGGCAAGGTGTATCATTTTGATATTGTCAAAGCTTCGGGTGATGCGATGTCCAGAGAATGGTTATTGAAGGAGCTGCCTGAGCAGATGATTCAATGATGAAGTTCAAGGGAATCCGACAATCGAATCACCACCAAATGAAATCTTAAAATTCCCAAAAGCGATCAACTTTGGTTGAGCGCTTTTTTGATACGAATTATCTGTAAGGAGCTCATTACAAAATGATCTAGATATAAGATTAGTACTAGACTATAATGAGCCCATAGAGTTTTTAATGATAATAATTCTCAGTAATGCTAGGAGATAAATGAACATGAAAACGTTGGATGTGAATCAAGATAAGTTATTTTTTTCGACATTCATGTTTCGGCTGGAGCATCTGGAGCGACGAATAGAACGATCTAATCAAATCATGCTGGAGGTACAGTGTGATAAACATACATTTTTAATCTGTGAAGAAGGAGAAGGGCACTTGTACATCGGCCAGGAATACTGGCCTTTTACTGCGGGTTGTATCTATCCGATTTCCCCGGGCGAGGCATACCAGCTGGAACACAGGAATTCAAACCATTTGACTTATACGGTTATGGCATATGATGCTTTTCAGGTTTTGTCCGGCCATCTCAAGTGGTATTCACCGCCTTTATTTCAGCAACGCGCTCAGTTCAACGATGCTACATATGAGTCTGTGAGCAGAGTGTTAGTCGAATTGTTTGCATCCCGGAATTATAAAAATGATGCGGAGTATTGCAATCTAAATGTGGGGTTTCAGCGATGGATGGAACGGATCATAACTCGTTATACCACAAAAGGTACTGATACAAATTCGGAGTCCAGGTTAACCCGGACTATTCAGTATATTGATGAGTGTTACAGAGATGAAATCACGGTCCATAAGCTTGCGAATATGGCTGATGTTCGTCCTAAACTATACACGACAATGTTCAAGCAACGTACTGGTCAGAAACCGCTTGATTACATCAATCATGTTCGAATTCAGCATGCCAAAGATTGGTTACGCAAGACAGATGAGCCTTTACGTGATATCGCGAGCCGTGTCGGATTCAAAGATGAATATTATTTTAACAGACGTTTTCGCCAGATTACCGGACTATCTCCTCGTCAGTATGATAGATCTATTCAACAGCAGACCTTGGTTCAGGATTGGTTAGGACACGATGTACGTATTCCCGCTAATCCAGAGCGAGTGATCTATTATGGAGATACTGCGGGAGATTTGCGAGTATTAGATATCCATTTAATTGAGGATGAGGAGTATAATGCAGGCACTCCGATCAATGTTGAAAAGACGATTCGTTTGAAGCCGGATCTGATCATTATAGACAGTGAAGATGAGCATCAGTATGAGCAATTAACGCGCATTGCGCCTACGCTGGCTTACAATTCGCATGCGCCTCTTCATGAACGTTTGACGAGAGTAGGGGACTGGTTTGGCAGGCAGAAACAAGCCGAGCGATGGCTGAGTTCGTATGAAGAACGTACATTGCAGATGTGGGAGAAGATTAACAAAATAATTCATCTGGGAGAAACAGCCTCAGTACTCACATACCACCGGGGAGCTCGCTTGTTTGTGATGGGAAATATCGGACTTGCGCCATTATTATATCACCCATTTGGTTTCAGGCCTGTTCATAAGGTGCAGGAAGCTCTTGCAGCAGGCAGAGCATACAAAGAGATTTCGGCTGATACGGTTCAAGAATATGCTGGAGATCATCTGTTCCTCATGCTACCTCAGGAGCCAGATGCACGGCAGGCGACAGAGAAACTGATACAGAGTCCAGAGTGGAGAGCTCTTACGGCTGTAAGACAAGGGCGTGTGTATCCTTTGGAGGAACTGGCCTGGAATTCAGGTGATGCACAGATATGTGACCAGTTGCTGGAGAGGTTACCTGAACTGTTAGGTAGTCATCTGAGCTAATACGGTTGCGAATTTTCTAGGGATCAAGCTATGATATCAAGTATTACAGTTCGGAGGAGTGTTGGGTCATGACTGAACAAGGGGAAATGCGGGTTGTTTTGATTCAAGGGGATATTAAACTGGGAGATCCGGAAGCTAACCATCAACATATGCAGAGGTTGCTTGAACGCGCAGTGGAGCAATATCCGGATGCAAAGCTGGCCGTGCTTCCCGAAATGTGGAACACCGGATATGCTTTGCCGCAAATTCACGAGCTTGCTGACCCGGAAGGGAAGACGTCAAGAGAATGGCTGTCTGCTTTTGCGAGAAAACATCAAATCTCCATCGTAGGCGGTTCGATTGCCGAGAAGCGTGACGGACAGATCTACAATACGATGTATGCCTATAATGAGGAAGGAACAGAAGTATCACGGTATGATAAACTTCATTTGTTTCGTCTGATGGATGAAGAAAAATACTTGGAGCCGGGTGCACAGCCTGAAATGTTTGAACTCGGCAACGGTCTGACGGCGGGGGCATCGATCTGTTATGATATTCGGTTTCCAGAATTAGCTCGAACCCTCGCTCTGAATGGTGCACGTGCATTAATTGTGCCTGCTGAATGGCCTAATCCTCGTCTGCATCACTGGCGCACATTATTGACTGCTCGGGCTATCGAGAACCAGATGTATGTTATTGCGTGTAACCGCGTCGGCAAAGGGGGAGACACTGAATTTTTTGGACACTCCTTGATCATCGACCCTTGGGGAGAGATCGTAGCTGAAGGCGGTGAAGGCGAAGAGATTGTATCTGGAGTCATCCGCCCTGGTTTGGTTGACGAAGTCCGTGGACGTATCCCGGTGTTTGAGGATCGCAGACCAAGCATTTATTTTAGCGGGAAATAGTTTTTCTCTAAAAAAAATGGCATATGCTGTTTATCGCTCCAGGAGGCGGGTAATTATAACTATCCCGTCACCAAGGAGGATGATCAATCAATGGATAACCATGTGAAAGATACGCTCAGGAGACTGGAACAAGGCAACAGAAGGGTAGATCACTTGAGAGCATTCTTAGAGAATGGGACAGGAGGCTTGTCACCCCCTGAGAATTCGCAGGAAGAAGGCCGTGCCATGGATCAACAGAACAGGCTGACAAGTGATCGTAATCTGCGAAGGTAAAGGATAGAATCATGCTTGCGCAGAATAACTGAAGGTTATGTATTAAGATGATGTGAGACATGCTAGATAAGCTATGATATATATGCAATTATTTGAGACAAGACAAGTTAAATGGTATGACAGTGACAGTGAAATGAAGGTTGATGCGTGAATAGCGAGTGCTTACTTGCCATAATTTTATGTATTAACAAGCAACATTGTGCTGTAACAAAAGATGCTACATTGTTTGTGGGTCAGTTGTTCAGCTGGTCTGTAAACGAAAAAAGCTGTCCCGTAGTCATTAGACTATGTGGACGGCTTTTTTGGTAAGAGCTTATAAGTGTTCTCGTCAACTTGTGATTACACAATGCAAATCATAAATCCACTAACTTGTTACAGCATCGGTTTAATCTGTTTTGGAAAGCTCGGCAACGGTTTGTCGAAAAGTCTGTATAAAAGCTTCGGCTGCCTTGGATAGGACGCGCCCTTGACGATAAGCGACGACAAGTGTACGACTTGGCGTTGGATCGGCAAGTGGGACATATACAGGCACGAACTCACTGCGGGGTGCACGGGCGATAAAACGGGGAACCAGAGTGATGCCCATGCCTGTTGCCACCAGAGATTGCAATGTTTCAATGTTGGTGCTCTCAAAAACCACCTGCGGGTCAAAACCGGCCTGTTCGCAGAGATCAAACGTCAGCTTGCGGAAGCCCTGTCCTTTTTTTAATACAACAAAGGGTTCATCCCGAAGCTCATCAATCCGCACAGGCTGCAGATGGCCCGGGGTTCCCCGATGAGCCAAAGGGTGGTTCGGCGGTACAGCCAAATCTATACGTTCCTCGCCAATCTTGACATAAGACAAACTGGACTCCTGCAAAGGTAGAGAGAGCAGGCTGAGGTCAGCTTTGCCGCTGGCTGTTAACTTTTCGAGTGTAATCCCGGAATCTTCTAATAAAGTTACTTCGATGTCGGGGTACGCTTGCTGAAAGGCTGGGAGCACATGCGGAAGCAGATGAGAACCGGTAATCGGCATACTGCCTACAACAACCTTTCCTTTGCGAAGCTGCGAGATATCCGACATTTCCTGACGCAACAGCTCCATGGCATCCACAATCTTTTGGGCCTGTTCAACAAAAGTAACTCCCGCGTGTGTCAGCTCAACAGTGCTGGTATTCCGCTGAAAAAGCAATACGCCAAGTTCCTTCTCCAGCTTGGACAGTTGCTGACTGAGTGAAGGCTGGGCAATATGTAATTTTTCTGCGGCTCTTGAGAAGTTCCGTTCAGCAGCAATCTGTAGTGTATATTGAAGTTGTCTGAATTCCATAATGATACGTCATTCCTTTCATTGATGCCGTTATTATAACATTAATGAGCACGGGTTCGTTATTCTTATCAGGGAAGCATGGCCCGGACAAGAATTCAAAAAGAGAAATTAAAGCATTGACAGGGCCAAGACATGCACGTAGTATAAGTTATACATGATAATGATAATTGTTATCAATTAAAACCTCTGTATTCTACAGTGGTTTATTGCTGTTTGTCTTATTATAGGTTAAACCTATCACATCTATAGATATTATATCTTGGAACAATGAAGGACGGGGTGATATATTTAGGTCATTCAAGAGCTTCACTTTTAGACAAAGATGCACGAAGCTCTTCCAAGGACCGAACTTATGATGAGGTGAAAATGATGAGTAAAAAAACGATGTTTGAGAAAATTTGGGAAAATCACGTAATTCATCAGGAAGAAGGAAAACCAAGCATTCTGTATATTGACCTTCATCTTGTGCACGAAGTAACATCTCCGCAAGCATTTGAAGGACTTCGTCTGAGCGGGCGTAAAGTTCGCCGTCCAGAGCTGACATTTGCAACGATGGATCACAACGTGCCAACGAAGGATCGTTTCAACATTACAGATCCGATCTCCAAACAGCAAATTGACACACTGTCTCAGAACTGCCGTGATTTCGGCGTGAAGTTGTACGATCTGGACACGATTGACCAAGGTGTAGTACACGTTATGGGACCTGAGCTGGGCCTGACTCATCCAGGTAAAACGATTGTATGCGGCGACAGCCACACATCTACTCACGGGGCATTTGGTGCACTTGCATTTGGTATCGGAACAAGTGAAGTGGAACACGTTATGGCAACACAATGTTTGCAGCAAGCAAAAGCAAAAACGATGGAAGTTCGTTTTGTCGGCAAACGTAACCCGGGTGTTACGGCGAAAGACATGATCCTTGCGGTCATTGCCAAGTACGGCACAGACTTTGCAACAGGTTATGTTATCGAGTATACAGGGGAATCCATCCGTGAACTGAGCATGGAAGAGCGTATGACTGTATGTAACATGTCCATTGAAGGTGGAGCAAGAGCAGGACTGATCGCTCCGGATGAAACAACGTTTGAATATCTGCGTGGACGCGAGTATGTTCCTACAGGTGCTAAGTTTGATGAAGCTGTTGCAGCATGGAAAGAGCTTGTGACGGATGAAGGTGCTGAGTTTGACCATGTCGTTGAAATTGATGTGGAATCACTGATCCCACAAGTAACCTGGGGTACTAGCCCAGGCATGGGAACCGATATTTCTTCCAAAGTTCCTGTACCAGCAGAACTGCCTACAGAAAATGAGCGTAAAGCGGCTGAAAAAGCGCTTGAATATATGGGACTTACACCTGGAACACCGATTGCAGAGATTCCGATTGATTATGTATTTATCGGTTCTTGTACGAATGGACGGATTGAAGATCTGCGTGCAGCGGCAAAAGTGGCCCAAGGTCACACCGTTTCCAGTAATGTAACTGCTATTGTTGTACCAGGCTCCGGACGTGTTAAAATCCAGGCGGAAGAAGAAGGTTTGGACAAAATTTTCACTGAAGCTGGTTTTGAATGGCGTGACGCAGGATGCAGTATGTGCCTTGCGATGAATCCGGACGTACTGAAGCCGGGACAACGTTGTGCATCTACTTCCAACCGTAACTTTGAAGGGCGTCAAGGACGCGGAGGACGGACGCATCTGGTGTCACCAGCAATGGCGGCAGCGGCAGCGGTTAAAGGTCATTTTGTAGACGTACGTGACTGGAATTTCAAAACAGAAGCAGCGATCTAAGCGATAATCGCCAGAAGGGAGAACGGAACATATGGAAGCATTTCAAACACTGCAAGGCATCGTGGCACCGGTAGACCGGGTCAATGTAGATACAGACGCAATTATCCCGAAACAATTTTTGAAGCGGATTGAACGCACCGGATTTGGACAGTTTTTGTTCTACGAATGGCGTTTTGATGAAGAGGGAAACAACAATCCTTCCTTCGAAATGAACAAGCCTCGTTATGAAGGAGCATCAATTCTAATTTCTCGTGCTAATTTTGGTTGCGGGTCTTCCCGTGAGCATGCACCATGGGCAATTATGGATTATGGATTCCGTTGTGTCATTGCACCATCTTTTGCGGATATCTTCTATAACAACTGTTTCAAAAATGGAATTTTGCCGATTAAACTGTCCGAAGAGCAGGTAGAAGACTTGTTCCAGCGTACAGCAAAGCATGAAAATTATGAGATGAATGTGAATCTGGAAAATAAAACGATTACAGACGCACACGGATTGCATATCGATTTTGATCTGGACGAACACCGTCGTCAATTCCTGTTGCAAGGACTGGATGACATCGGTCTGACACTTCAACATGATGATGCGATTACTGCCTATGAAGAGCGCCATGCGGCTAAACTTTTTGGCTGAATAGAGTGATTAAACACCAAGCCTCCATCTGGACAAGGAATGTTCACGTTCCTTTGCTCAAGATGGAGGCTTCTTTAATTTGTTATTTTCCGACTAAATATGACAACGTTGTAACCGGATCACTAGACATTATCTGATAGACTGGATAGTAGATTATGGAAGGGTACATAGCGTAATACAGGTAGTGAATCAGGCCTCAAATCTACATAACTTAACTAGAATGGTGGATGACGAATGAAGAAATGGTCGGCAGCAGTCATTTTTTTTCTGTTCCTTTGTCTTTTCCCAGTGATGGCTCATGCAGACCGTGCGCCTTCGATCGTGCTTGATGGAGTCACCATTGACCAAAAAGTAGGAGCACCCGCAGAGAATATTGGGAAAACGGTCATGGTTCCGATTCGGATTGTATCCGAAAACCTGGGTTATGACGTGAAATGGGAACAGGCAACGCAAACGGTGCACGTTCAGCGAGGCAAAAGCTCCATCGAGATGACGGCTGGCAAAGATGCAGCTACGATTAATGGAAATGTCGTCAATCTGGATGCACCTCCCTTGATTAAACAGGGTACAACACTAGTACCTTTGCGTTTTGTAGGTGAGGGCATGGGACTACAGGTAGGATGGGACAATGGTACTAAAACGGTTAGCCTGTTTAGTATTCCACCTGTAGTAGATACGGAGCCTGACAGTGATCCGGTGGTGACTCCTGCCCCGGTTGGTTTGACGGAACTGCAAAGCATAAGTTACAGCGGAGACCGTTTAATCGTTGCGACAAATGGAAACATCAGCCCTAAAGTGTCTAGTATTAGCGGGCCTGAGCGGATTATTGTAGATCTGCCGAATACAACCTTTTCACAGACATTTGTACAGGGACAGGCTTCGAATCCGGACGGAAGTGGGCAAATCGATGTCATGGACTCATCTCTTGTTTCTAAAGTCCGATTTGCCATGTTCAGCCAGTCGCCATCGACGGTGCGAGTGGTTTTGGATCTAAATCAAAGTACAACAGCAAACTGGTCACTTGGAGAGAATAACGTGTTGCTCGTTGATCTCTCAGCTACGAATGGAACATCGGGTAGTCAGCCAGCCTTACCGGAGAATAACGGTAAAACAGTGATTGTTATTGACCCTGGACATGGTGGACGTCAGTCTGGCGCAGTCAGTGTATCAGGTGCTTACGAAAAAGATTTTAATCTAGCGGTAGGACTTAAAGTGAAGGCGCTTCTGGAACAGCATGCCAACATTCAGACCGTGATTACACGTCAGGATGATACAGAACTTTCCTTACAACAACGTGTGGATATAGCGAAGCTGAACCAGGCGAATCTGTTTGTGTCCATTCATGGAAACAAATTCACAACTCCGGTTCCAAACGGGATAGAAACATTGTACACACGAAAAGAAAGTAAAAGTTTAGCGGAAATCCTTCACAAGCACGTATTACCTGTTACAGGACTTAAAGATCGCGGCGTAAAAGTGGCGAGTCTGCACGTGACTCGGGAAACATCGATGCCGGCTGTACTCCTTGAATTGGGTTTTTTGAGCAATCCAACCGATGAAGCTCTGATGCTTACAGAGTCATATCAGGATCAGTGTGCTCAAGCGATTGTCGACGGAATTTTAGATTATTTGAGTTTGTAGAATGGGATTTTTCGTAAATATGCAGAGTAGGGAAGTCCGTTGTTTCAAGATGCATAATTGATAAATTAGGAAAAAATAAGACATTAAAATGTAAAAAAAGCTTGATCTGACAACGTTTTTTTTCTGTTATGTTGGAATATATTCGCAACTTTTGAGATTGGGAGACGTCTAATAGGTGTCTGGTAATGCCCAAGTGCGCAGTGAAAGTTGCAAGCCTACAACATGCGGCAAAAAAATATGAGATTGGTAGGGGTGAAGGATGAAGAAGTTCGGTTTTTTGGTACTGTTATTTGTCTTTGGGCTCGTTTTCCCGGGCTATAGTCATGCAGCAGCAGACACGAAAATTATCCTAGACGGGAATGAGATCGTACAGCCTTCGGATGCGAAAGCGGATAACATCAATGGTAAGGTGATGGTCCCGATTCGTACGGTTTCCGAAAGTTTGGGATACTCTGTCGATTGGAAACAACAGTCGCAAACGGTGACGATTAGCAAAGACAACACTGCCATGCAGATGATTGTTGGACAGAAGACGGCAACAGTGAACGGCAGTAACGTAGACCTGGATGCCCCGCCCCTCGTAAAAAATGGTACGACTTTAGTACCACTCCGTTTCATCGGAGAGCAAATGGGTCTTAAGGTGGGTTGGAACAACACCACGAAGACGGTAACATTAGTTACCCAGAATGCAGGTTCCGGAAACGGGACAACCACTCCCCCGAACTCTGGTAACGATGGCGGAGGATCGAGTCAGGAAGGTCTTGTACAAGTGAACGGCATTAGCTTTAGCGACAACCGTTTCATGATTGCTACAAGTGGAAGCACAAAGCCGAACGTATTTACGATGAACGGCCCGGATCGAATTGTAATTGATCTGCCAAATACGGCTTTTGCGGATTCGTTTAGTCAAGGTCAGGCGCTGGATAGCAATCAAAATGGTCAACTCGTTGTTAACGGTTATCCAGATGTGTCTCAAATTCGTTATTCCTTATATAGCAACAGTCCTTCTACCATTCGGTTTGTTATTGATCTGACAGGCGCCAAAGGGTACAGTGTGCAGAACGATTCAGGATTGCTCATCATTGATCTAAACAATCAAGGTAGCACACCTGCTCCGCCCGTTGGTGGGAATGGCAAGAAAGTTGTAGTCATCGATGCGGGGCACGGAGATCAAGACCCTGGAGCGATTGGTGTTACAGGCAAAAGAGAAAAAGATTTCAATCTTGCCATGGCATTAAAAGTGGAGGCACTTCTGAAAAAAGAGCCTCAGATCGATGTCGTATTAACACGTAGTGATGATACATTTCTCGCACTGAAAGAACGTGTGAAGGTTGCACAGAACATAAATGCAGATATCTTCATCTCCATTCATGCGAATAGCGGCCCTGTCGCGGCAACGGGGGTAGAAACTTTTTATTCCCGCTCGGTTAGTAAGGAACTGGCTAATATTATGCACAAGTATCTCGTGAAGTCTTCCGGTTTAAAAGACCGGGGAGTAAAAATGGCCAGTCTCCACGTAACCCGTGAAACAACGATGCCTGCGGTGCTGTTAGAGGGAGGATTCCTTAGCAACAAGAGTGATGAAGCTGTATTGTTTACGGAAAATTTCCAGAACAATGTAGCCAAAGGTATTGTTGCTGGGATCAAGGAGTATTTGGGAATTCAATAAGGGACAACCCTTATGCTGAGGAGGATGAGTTAGAATGAACAAAAAAATATGGATCGCAGCTTTGCTGGTAACGGTTATGGCCGTAGCTGCTGGATGTGGTAGTAAACCGACAGCTGCTCCAAACCAGACACAAGGTGCGGGATCAGAGACACAAACAGGGAACGGCGCTACAGAAGTGGACGGTCAGGTCATTACCGACCCTACGACGGCTGGTTCCGAGGATAACACAACACCATCTAACTCAGCGAACGGAAGCTCGGAGGGAACAACGTCTTCTGGTGGAGCTTCTTCTGGTGAAGTATCTACGGACAAACCTTCAACATCCGATAGCAAGGAGAAGAAGTCTATCGAAGTGTTTTATACCGATCCGGAGGAGCTGGAACTTCACAAAGCGTCAGCCGAAATTACGTTTGCATCGGAAGATGACAAATATAAAGAGGCTTTTGCTTCTTTGCAGCAAAGCAAAGATGAGAAGCTCGTTCCGCTATGGTCCAAGGATATTGAGCTGAAATCAGTTCAATTCAAGGATGGAGCACTGACACTGGATATTCATATGCCGGATACGGCACGTCTTGGTGCTGGTGGTGAATCGTTTGCCATCGATGCGTTGAAACAAACGTTCTTCCAGTTCGATGAGGTAAAATCACTTGATCTGCTGGTAGATGGTAAATCAACTGAAAGTTTGATGGGACATGTGGATCTTGAACATCCAATGACAAGATCCAATTAAGTTTTGCTTCAAGTGCGTTACCGTAGACTCACGGATTGAGGTCGTTTTTATATGAGAGAGGGGAATCATAGGTGACTTTTAAATATAACCATCCATCACACTCTAAAAAAGTAGTATCAGCCGTGCTTGCAGGCATGATGGCCCTTAGCGCGGGTGGAGCTGCTATGGCAGCAGACACAACAGAAACGGGACAGGGCCAAAATGCGGCAGTACAAAGTACGGCTGCACCAACAGGTTTGTTTAGTGATATCAAGGCTGGATACTGGGCTGAGAAACATGTATACAAGCTGGCGTATCAAGGTATTCTTCTCGGCAATAACGGCCTGTTTCGTCCAGGGGACGCGGTAACGCAACAAGAAGCGATAACGATGGCCATCCGTTTTATGAATACGGAATCGCAGTTGAACACGAGCACGGCTGCGGCATTACCGACAAATATGCAAGTAGGAAACTACTTTAAGCCATATGTTGCGCTTGCACTTCAATTGGGACTCGTGGATAAAACGGAAGAAGCATCATCTGATGTCTCCAAAACAACATGGGGACAAAAGCCGGCAACTCGTGAATGGATTACTAAACTATTAATCCGCTCGTTGAACAAAGATGCTGAAGCGAAAGCACAGAATAATCAGTCCACTGGATTTGCTGACAACGCAAATATTTCAGACAGTGCGAAAGGGTATGTAAATCTGGCTGTTAGTTTGGATCTGGCCAAAGGTTTGGAAAACAACAAGTTCAATCCGACAGGCTCTGTAACTCGTGCTCAGCTTGCGACATTTTTTAGTCGTGGTGAATCGTTGACGGATACGAAGTATCCGAATACTTCTACGGGTTATGTTACCGGATTGAAAGACGGGCAGATCACGCTACTAGTTGACGGTAAAACGGTTAACTATGCAGTGAACAGCAATACCCCGTACTTTACCAAAGATAGTGAAACACGCGCATCTGCATCGGATGTGAAACTATATACGAAAGTTCTTATCGTTGGTTCGGCAGGTGCAGCTTCCTATGTGGAGGTTGTTGATGCCAAGCAACAAATGGAGAGCGTAGAAGGTACGTTTGCGCGTGCATTGTCCGGGAACAAAATCGGTCTCTTTGTAGGCGAAAACTATGAAACATATACTTATGATGAGAATACTGCATTCATGGATCAGAACGGAAAAGCAATTAAATTGTCTGATATTACAGTGGACAGCATCATTGAAGTACAGCGCGAGACGTTCTCTGCTGACAAAAAAACAGTGGTGATCCGGGTTAAATCCGGTATTGTTAACAAGAGTGACAGCGGTGTAGTTGCGGAAGTGGTTACTTCCGGAAAAACGATCAAGCTCGTGAATGCTGCGGGGGCAACAGAGCAGTATACGTATACAGATAATCTAATTATTCGTTATCAAAACCGCATTTTGTCTTTGGCTGATTTGAAGGCAGGCAGCACTGTGAAATACACTGTCAAAGACAGTGTTCTGCAGACAATTGAGCTGAATCAGGGCGTAGAACAATCCGTTCGTGGAACATTAGTTGAGATCGGCGGCAACCAATCCACATTGATGTATAAACGTGATGGAGGTTCACTTGAAGCAAAATTGCTGAGCGAGAAACCGGAAGTGATTATTAATGGTATTCAAGATGCAACGCTGAATGACCTGATTACAGATGCGAACAATGGTGACAAGGTTGAATTAACATTAAACAGTGATGACCAGGTAACTCGCATTCAGGTGATTGGCCGGCAAATGGAGCCTCTGAACGGGGCTACAGTTGTATCCTATAACAGTAAGACCAAAGTGCTTACTGTACTGGATGCAAATAAAAAACCTTATGTATTCACACTGGATGAAAAAACAAAAATGGACTATAACACAGTCAAACCGACACTGGCAGGTCTGGAGTCCTTGCTCAATGACGGACGCAAACTGGATCTGACTTATGTGGGAACTCGTGCATTGTCTGTGAAGGTAATTTACAAATACGAAGGCACAATTAGTAATATTGATACAACAAACCGAAAAATCAGCTTGTTATCTGGCAACCAGACGATTACAGTTCCTTATACGACAGCAGCAGCGGTTGAAATGTATAACAAATCAACGGCTAGTCTGTCTGATTTGAAGGTAGGGGATAATGTTGCGGTTACCCTTGGAACAAATCAGGATGTAGCGCAGAAGATTGCATTGAAAACAGTTGCTCAATTCGAAGTGGTCTCCATGGAATCCAACGGTCGTGTTCGGGTAAAATCAGATCTGCTTACAAGTCAGTTTTATGTGGATCAAGCGGTATTGACTGGCGAAAGTGGTCAATCCATTACACCTTCCCAGTTGACTGCAGGCAATTTGATTAATGTAACGTTTGAAGGAGTTACACCGAAGGCTGTTCAAGTGGTTAAACGTACGCTGGCTGAGGTTACTGCAGTGGATGCAACTTCGGTTACATTGAAACAGTTTAATGGTGCGACAGATAAAGTATCTGTGAGTGGACCTGTTAAAGTTGTTAAAGCCGGTTCGACATTAACATCTTTGACTAACCTCACGGTTGGCGACCGTGTGGAAATGACTAAAGATACAGATAATTCCACACGTTTCAGAGTGCTTACTGTCATGAGTAAACAGTTCTGGTCTTATGATGGAGTGGGTAACCAGATTTTGGTTAAACGCGAAACAACATCAGACATGAACTACCGTTTTGCACTGGGATCTAATGTATTTGTTCACCAGGGTGACAATACTTTAAGCGTGCAATCTCTCAGAGATAATGATAATATTGTATTGTATCTCCTGAACAACGTCGTGATGGAGATTCAAAAACAGTAATCGTTTCTTTTTCGAGGATCAAAAGAATGACCGTCTTGATACGGGATCTTTCCCGCATCAAGACGTTTTTTTTGCAAGCTTTTTGGATCCCCGCCAAGCTACTTGGCTGAAGCTTGAAGTAAGGCTCTACAGTGTGGAGCAGACTTGTGGGAGGTAGCCCTTCATGAATGCAGCGACGGTAAGACATATACTCGAAACCATGGAAGCCATGTTTCCTGATGCACATTGCGAGTTAAATCACAGCAATGCATTTGAACTAACGGTAGCGGTCCTTTTATCTGCGCAGTGCACAGACGAAACGGTGAACAAGGTCACTGCAGATTTGTTTCAAAAGTACAAAAGCCCGGCCGATTATCTAATGGTTCCTCTTGAAGAGCTGGAGCAGGATATTCGCCGAATTGGATTGTACCGAAACAAGGCCAAGCATATCCAGAACATGTGCCGAATTTTAATAGAGCAGTATGGCGGCGATGTACCGCAGGAACATGATCAGCTTGTCACCCTGCCAGGTGTCGGACGTAAAACCGCGAATGTTGTCGTTTCAAATGCGTTTGGAGTACCGGCGATCGCTGTAGATACTCATGTTGAACGTGTGTCGAAGAGACTGGGGCTCGCGGGTTGGGATGACTCCGTACTTGAAGTCGAGAAGAAACTGATGAAGCGCGTACCTCGGGATGAGTGGACAATAACTCATCACCGGTTTATATTTTTTGGACGCTACCATTGCAAGGCTCAAACTCCCCAATGCCATATCTGTCCGCTCTTAGACATATGCAGGGAAGGGAAAAAACGTATGAAAACGTCCCAGATCAGGAAAGATAAGGAACGTGTCACCACCCGAAAACGAAAATTAAATTCATAAGCAGAAAAGGATGAATAACGATGAAATGCATTTCCGTGTACACTGACAATTTTGAAGCCTTCTCCGATATTTTTGAACAAATCGTTGAACAGGAAATGGCGGAGAATGAAGAAAAAGAAGTTGAAGGCATTACTGTGAGTCACTCTGGTGACGTGCCTGAGCATTATCTGGAGCGTATGTCTACAAAGCCTGAGGTTGTGGTAATGAGAGACAAAGGCCGTGGCATTACCATTTTGCAACATGGTCAAGTTTTTGAAATCCTGTTGCCTACAATGGAAAACGCAGTATCTTAAGTTTTTGTTAACCTATGATCAGGAACCTGGTTGCATTGACATTGCCGAGAAGCGATCGTTAATGTAGCTGCTAGGCATGTCATGCAGCCAGTTACTTGATGATAAACATCCCTAATTAGTGTGGGAGTTAAAAGTATGACCTGTATAAAACCGACATGTCGGTTTTATTTTTTTATAGATACATAGTAACGGATTAACGTACCAAACAAACGTAAACGTGGAAATTAGCGTGATGAGTTGGTTCGAAAGAATTTTTTGCCATCATCGGGCGTGGCAAATCATCTCAAATTGAACTTATATTGATCTGGAATCCATCTACATGCAGATTCAAGTGAAATCGTTCAAATTCAAACATGATGATGTTAAACTATATGAAGATAAATCAGAGATTGACGTCGAAACGGATGTCAAATTAGAGGAGCCAGGAGGAAGGCCAGTCATGTCCAGAACAGATTACCCAGCAGAAATGGCCACACCTTTGTTACCGCTACGTGAAGCAATGAAGCAGTCAGGGGACCATACCGCTGTAGAGGCACTAACGGATTTAATCAGCAAGGCTGAAACGAAACATCTGACGATTGCGTTCTGTGGACATTTCTCGGCAGGCAAGTCGAGTTTGATCAACAGCTTGTGTGGCAAGCGAGTACTGCCATCAAGTCCGGTGCCAACCAGTGCCAATGTCGTCGCAATACGCAACGGCAAGCCGAGAGCACTTATTTATACTTCACCGAACGTAAGCGCTGACAATAAAGCAGGAACATTGGAAGTTTCACCAGAGGAGCTGGAGACGTATTGTAAAAATGGAGGGGCGTACAGTTCCATAGAAGTATGGGATCATATTCCTCTACTACAGGACGATGCTGTATTGCTGGACACGCCAGGTGTGGATTCGACGGATCGCGGACATAGCCTGGCTACGCATTCGGCACTACATCTGGCTGATGTTGTGTTCTATGTGATGGATTACAATCATGTTCAGTCGGAGACAAATCTTTCTTTTGCCAAAAGTTTGTCCGACTGGGGGAAGCCACTATTTTTAATTGTGAATCAGATCGACAAACATCGGGAACGGGAGCTTTCGTTTGATCAATATGTGGATGGAGTAGAGGCGATTTTTGCCGCATGGGAAGTCCGTTATGACGGTCTGTTATTCACTTCCTTGCGTGACCAGCAGCATCGATATAATCAGTGGGGTCAATTACCGGAACTGATTACTGAGCTGATGACCAAGAAAGAAGAGCTGATCTCTCACAGTTTAGCCAGTTCAGCCAGTCATATCACGGAGCAACATCTGAGACGGGAAGCCGGGATGAGAGAAGATGAAGAAACTGCACTGCTTGAACAAGTAGGAGGACAAGAAGGTATCGAACGTTTGGAGCGTGAGATTGCTCTACTGGATGAACAAGTCGCAGAGCTTCGAGCCAAACCGTCGCAAGTCCGTGAGAAATTCAGGGCAGAGGTGGATTCTTTGCTTGCTAACGCAAACCTGACCCCAGCGGATATCCGAACTTCGGCTGGTCATTATTTGGAGAGCCGCAAGCCGGGATTCCGGGTAGGTCTGCTCTTTTCAGGAGGCAAAACGGAACAGGAGAAACAGCGCCGGGCTTCGGAACTGGTGAGACTGCTTCAGGATCAGACTTCCAGTCAAGTGGAGGTTCATATTCGGACGATGCTCAGACAGCTAGGGGAAGCTTATCAGGTCTGGGATGCCGCGTGGGAGCAGGCACTTAACACAGAATTGCCTGTAATTAATGAAGAATTGCTTGAACTGAAACGAAGTGCGAGTGCAGAACTATCGCCTGAGTATGTCATGCAATTCAGCAAAGATGTCCGGGGCGAGATTGAGGCCCGGTACCGTAAGTCGGCCATGCTGCTGGCCGACCGCATCCTGGAAGCGCTGGCTGCGCAGGGCGAAGCCGCGCTCCAGGCGCTGGACGCCAGCCGCGCAGCGCTGCTGGCGCAATCCGCGGCGGCGGCGCGCTACACGGCGCTCCAGCGCGCCGCCGCCGAAGAGGCAGCAGGGCTGCGCAGCCTGCTGCCTCCTGCGGGCCCCCTCCCCTCCGGGCTATTGCCGGAGGTGAAGGGCCCGCACGTGCCCGCGCCTGAACCGGGCGAAGCTCCCGGTTCGCAGGCGGGCACGTCCGCGTCTGTGGCGGCGCAGCCACAGACGCAGGCCCCTGCGCCGCCGCGCGTAGCAGCGGCGCAGGGCGCACCGGCGGCGGCTGGCGCGGAACGCCGCCGGCGCCTGGACGCAGCAGCGGCACGGCTGGAAGCCGCTGCTGCGCTGGTGGAGTCGTACCCCGCCATGGGGTCGGCGGTACGGGATTTGCGTGCACGCGCGGCTTCGCTTGCGGGTGGCACGTTCACGCTCGCGCTGTTCGGTGCGTTCAGCGCGGGCAAATCCTCCTTCGCCAACGCATTGCTGGGCGAAGCGGTCCTCCCGGTATCGCCGCATCCAACGACAGCGGCGATCAACCGTATTATGGCTCCGGCCGGTGGCATGGAGCATGGTACTGCCCGGGTCCGCATGAAGACCCGGGAGGCCTTCCAGGAGGACCTTGCCTATTCCTTCCGTCTGCTTGGTCTTGGAGAGCCGGGCACGGAATGGCAAAAGCGGGTGCAATCACTCACGCCTCAGGATGTACACCCAGCAGGGCGTCCGCATTACAGCTTCTTACAGGCCGCTGCGGCTGGCTGGGAGGAAACAGCGGATCAACTTGGGCAAGATGTGCTGGTGGACTTGAACGGATATCGCCATTTTGTAGCCAATGAGAAGAAATCTTGTTTTGTAGATTCCATTGACCTGTATTACAGCTGTGACGTGACTGAACAAGGAATAGTGCTTGTGGATACACCTGGAGCAGATTCAGTCAATGCCCGGCATACAGGCGTAACGTTTAATTATATGAAAAATGCAGATGCCTTGATTTTTGTAACCTATTATAATCACGCCTTCTCCCAGGGAGACCGGCAGTTCCTGAATCAACTTGGGCGAGTGAAAGATAGCTCGGCGATGGATCAGATGTTCTTTGTCGTTAATGCGAGTGATTTATCTTCCTCGGAAGAAGAATTGGAACAAGTGCTCGATCATGTAGGGACAGAACTGCGGAAAAACGGGATTCGCTCACCACGTCTTTTCCCAGTATCCAGCATGCTTGCGATGGAAGGTAAAATGGATGGAAACGTTGATCGATTGCAACAATCGGGTTTTATGCGTTTCGAAGAAGAGTTTAATCAATTTGCAGGCAAGGAATTGGCTGATCTCGCAGTTGGTGGAGCCTCCGAAGAGCTGGCGCGTGTCATTCAGCGGTTAAAGCAACGTGCAGAGGATGCGGCACAGGGGGAAGAAACACTGCGTCAGCGGCGAGATGAACTGGGCACGATATCGGAGCAGTCACGCTTGCGGATTGAGCGATTAGCGCAGCGATCAATGAAGGATGAACTGTCACAGGAAACGAATGAATTGCTTTTCCATGTCAGACAGCGTTTAGCCTTCCGATTGGGTCAGTTTATGGCAGAGGCGTTTCATCCATCCGTATTACGTGAAGATCAGGGCAACTTGAAAACGGCGTTCGCAGCTTGCGGCCGGGAGCTGTTGCGTATGATCGGCATTGAGCTTGAGCAGGAATTGCTCGCCACAACACTGCGATTGGAGCAGACTGGTCATGCTTGGGTTGGCAAGCAAGTAACTGAATGTATTAATGAAGTGAAGCAGCTGACAGGCGGTATCGACTTGTCCTTAACCTTGGATGAAAAGTGGAGTACCCCTGTGCTGGATGAAATTCGGCTAGAAGAACCGTCGGGCTGGAAAAACTACTGGAGTTACTTCCGGAATCCGAAGCAGTTCTTTGAAGGAGAAGGGCGTCAGCGCCTTCAGGAGGCACTTGAGCCGGTGCTCAAACAGATGATGATTGAAGTGCTTCCAGCCTCAGAACAGAAACTGGTGCAATTTTATGATACACAGGTTCATCAATCGGTGCAGCATCACTCTCGTCAGCTCACCGAAAGGCTGGAAGAAGCCGTTACGGGCATACAGGATACCCTTGCAAGTGGAATCCAGGCTGAGCAATGGGTGGCCTTGTCCGAACAGCTTGAACAAATGCAGGAATAGATGGTCATGGGGGTTGCATCACCGTGTGAAACTTCTGATAAGTGATACTCTATATTGCCACAAGGTTGGTTGATCAAATCTGCAAATATTTTGGAAACGTTTGTAAAATAATTGATTTCTTCCATAACCCAGTGAAAATGTTGCAAAAAAGCGTCAAAAAAGGCTCCCGCCGCAAAGGCATATAGGGAGCCTTTTTTTGGCATGAACAACCTGAAATATAGAGAATATTCAAACATTTGATTGAAAGTCGGCTATTGGCATCCGTTAATGCGATAATTAGCTGAAAGTCGCCTGAATATGGTCTATTATTCGCTTTGCCGCGAATGAGGGACGGTGATAAACTTCATAAATGTTCATATCATTTCAAGCAACATTAGAGGAGGAGACACATGGATGTTCTCAGGCAACTGCAAACCTATTTTTGGGAGAAGCGAACGTATTTATTGGTATCGATCTTGTTTCTCGCCTTAGCGACCGCACTAGGATTAGTCTATCCGAACCTGCTTCGAATTTTGATCGATGACGTTATTGTGCCACGTAATTTTGAAGACGTTCCCATGCTTGCCCTGACGGTGTTAGGTGTTGTTATTTTGAAAGCAGGCATGCAATTTTTACACGGTTTCTTTGGCGGACGTCTAGGCAATTATTTGGCGTATCGTTTACGTAATGCCTGTTATGAAAAACTTCAATTTTTATCCTTCCGTTATTATGATACGGCCAAAACAGGTGATCTGATGTCCCGCCTCACGGGAGATTTGGAGGCCATCCGTAACTTTATCGGATTTGGTTTCGCCCAGATTCTTAACATGGTTCTTATGGTCGTATTCGGTGCAATTATGATGATGACGATGAGCTGGAAGTTAACGCTGCTGACACTCGTCTGCATCCCTCTGCTTGCCTTCGTTGCGCTTCGATTCGAATCCAGAATTCATCCGGCATTTCAGGAAATGCGATTGGCATTAAGCTCGCTGACTACAGCGGTGCAAGAAAACATTACAGGTGTAAGAACGGTTAAATCGTTTGCACGTGAGCCTTATGAAGTGGAGAAGTTCTCCACACGAAACGAACGCTACAAAACGAATCAAATTCATGCTGCCACGTTGTGGAGCCGCTATTTTCCGATTATGGAGATTTTGGCTTCGGTAAGTGTCGTACTGCTGCTTGTGATCGGTGGCAGAATGGTAATCCAGCAAACCCTGACCTTGGGTCAACTTGTTGCCTTCTTCAGTTTGATCTGGTACATAATTGGTCCAATGTGGGGCCTCGGCTTTCACATTAACAACTACACTCAGTCCAAAGCTTCAGGTGAACGGGTGCTTGAGTTGCTGAACACCCCTGTGGATGTGCAAGAGACCGAAGACCCGGTTATTGTGGAGACAGATCAGGTGAAAGGTCATGTGACCTTTGAATCGGTAACGTTTGCTTATGGTAACAAAATGCCTGCTGTAACCGATATTAATTTTGATGCTCCGCCTGGTTCTGTAATCGGTTTCCTCGGAGGAACAGGATCAGGGAAATCTACGATTATCCAGCTTTTGATGCGTGCCTATAACGTGAACTCCGGTTCGATCAAGCTCGATGGCAGAAACATTAAAGATATGGGCATTCGTAGCTTGCGAAGTCAGATTGCTTCCGTGTTCCAGGAGACGTTCCTGTTCTCCTCTAGCATACGTAACAACATCTCCTACGGGTTGAAAAATGTGACGATGGAAGAGATTATCCGCGCCGCCAAGCTGGCGAAGGCTCATGACTTTATCATGGAGTTTCCCGAAGGATATGATACGGTCGTCGGTGAACGCGGTATGGGACTCTCCGGAGGACAGAAGCAGCGGATTGCTATTGCGCGGGCTTTGCTGAAAAATCCGAAGATTCTTGTCCTTGATGATGCCACAAGTGCCGTTGACATGGAAACCGAACATGAGATTCAGTCGGGCTTTCAAGAGGTTATGCGCGGCAGAACGACATTTATCATTGCCCACCGGATCTCTTCGCTGCGACATGCAGATGAGATTCTGGTGCTGGACGAAGGACGCGTGGTACAACGCGGCAAACATACGGAGTTAATTCAAGTACCTGGACCGTACCAGGATGTCTATAACATTCAATATGCAGACTACATTGCCCGCGGGAAGCGGGAGGCTGGGGAGCAGGTGAACTCATGAGCGCCGAAACAATAACAGATAGGCGAGAGGTTAAGGAACCCTCGAATAAAAAAATGAATGAACGATTTGTCTATCAGGATGATGAAGTGATCGAAAAACCGTTTAACTGGCAAGAGTTTGCACGATTGTTTGCTTACATGAAACCGTATGCGAGGCAGCTCCTGCCGTTTGTGATTCTAATGATGATTCTTGGAACGATTACGAAATTAGCCGTACCTTTTCTAATCAGTCTTGCAATCGATAGAGCTATTGCACCGCAGACCGGAGTACCTAGCATGACACTGCTGTATATTATCGCAGGTTCAATCCTGCTACTGTATCTCATCCAGTGGGCAGCTAACACATACCGTATTAAACTGACGAATATTATTGGGCAACGGGTGATTTACGATCTTCGCTCAGACTTGTTCAAACATATTCAGAAGCTGTCCTTTAACTTTTTTGACAAAAGACCCGCAGGTTCCGTGCTTGTACGTGTAACGAATGACATCAATTCTTTACAGGATCTGTTCACGAATGGTGCGGTTAACGTCATGATCGACTGCGTGCAGCTACTTGGTATCATCGTCATTCTCCTGTTGATTAACTGGAAACTCGGTCTTGCTGTAATCATTACGGTACCGATTATGTTCATTATATCTACGAAATTGCGGGTGCTGATTCGCCGGGCGTGGCAGGATGTGCGTATGAAGAACTCTCGGATTAACTCTCACCTCAATGAATCCATTCAAGGAATTCGGGTTACGCAGGCGTACACTCAAGAAAAAGAAAATATGAAATACTTCGACAACATGAATATGTCCAGCAAAAAGTCGTGGGACAAAGCATCAGCAATGAACCAGGGATTTGGTCCTTTGATTGAAATTACAGGTGGTTTCGGGACGTTAATTCTGTTCTGGTACGGCGCACATCTCATTCAAAATGAAATGTTGACCGTGGGTTTGCTCGTGGCTTTCGCCAACTATGTCGGCAACTTCTGGGACCCAATTAACCGTTTGGGACAGATGTACAATCAGTTGCTGGTTGCCATGGCATCTTCTGAACGAATTTTCGAGTTTATGGATGAAGAGCCGAATATCGCTGACAAACCAGGTGCCAAGCCGCTTCCTTCTATTAAAGGGGATATCGTATTCGATAATGTCGTATTTGAGTACGAAAAGGGAAGACAGGCGCTGAAAGGCATTAGCTTCAAGGCGGCGGCAGGGCAATCCATCGCACTTGTCGGTCATACAGGCTCGGGTAAAAGTACAATCATCAATCTGATTAGCCGTTTCTATGACATCACGGGCGGCCGCCTGACCATCGATGGACATGACGTGCGTGATGTGACGGTGGAAAGCCTGCGTAGTCAGATCAGCATTGTGCTGCAGGATACATTCATTTTCTCGGGCACGATCCGGGACAATATCCGTTTTGGACGGCTGGATGCGACGAACGAAGAGGTGGAAGAAGCGGCGAAGGCTGTTAACGCGCACGAGTTTATCATGAAGCTTCCGGGTGGATATGATACCGAAGTGGAAGAGAGAGGTAATGTGTTGTCGATGGGACAACGGCAACTGTTATCTTTTGCCCGGGCATTGCTCGCTGATCCGCGCATCTTGATTCTGGATGAAGCTACAGCCAGCATTGACACGGAAACGGAGTTGAAAATTCAGGAAGCCCTCAAAGTATTACTTCAGGGGCGAACGTCCTTTATGGTGGCTCACCGCCTCTCCACCATTCGTAATGCCGATCATATTATTGTGCTGGATCATGGGGAGATCAAGGAAGAGGGCAACCATGAACGGCTTATCCAGAAACAAGGAGTTTACAACGGTCTGATTGAAGCACAGTATCGGTTTTTGTAATAAACATAGCGAGTAACGCAGGTTTACAGACACTTCAGCTTATTTTGTTTGGGTGATCCTTTCATCGGACGGTCCTGATGAGAACACTGAGACAAAGGCTGAAGTGTTTTTTTGAATATAATCATTGGGCATTCCTGGATCAACTTGAGTTCAAGATGAATCGTTTTTATTGTTCAAAAATGAATAACGAAATTATGTTATATTTTAAATAATTGAAGGAAGCACAATAGAGATATGTGGAGGAAAATATGCAGATGAAAGCCACCGATGAGGCTAATTTATATACATTTTTTGATCAGTTAGATCAGCTGCATTTCAAGTTGGTTGAATTGGAGTCAGCAGTTACAAATCATTCTGAATCAAACTGGCGTCTCGGAAAACACTTTCTGGATCGTTATCTGTTACTATTTATTACTGATGGTGAAGGATGGCTTACGGTGGACGGTCAGTTTATTGAACTTCGGAGCGGAGCAGTATATCTAGGTCTGCCTGGACAACTGATTGAAGCAGAGCTTAGGGGAAAAGAAGCAGGAGGACTCTATCAGATCAGATTTAACGTTTTTTTAGGCGAACAGTCAAATTCAAACGTAGTATCCGCTTTGGGGATGATGAAGCAAGTGTGTACGCAGACGAATGGTCGTGTGATTCAATGTAGCTCACCGGTTGCCGTGAATTTGTTATGTCAGGAAATCGAGCAGCTGATCCGTGGGGAAGACAGGCTGCAGCATTTTTTAGGTCAGATTCGTTTTCAGGAGCTATTGTATAAGATTTTTAATGATATGGTTTATGTACAGTCCCACCAACCAGCATTACCTATTGAACAAGTTAGACATTATATCGAACAGCAGTATATGAAAAAAATAACGATCCAGGATTTGGCTGAGGTTGCACGAATGAGTTCTCGTCATTTCATGCGGTTGTTTAAGAAAATGTATGGCTGTAGCGCAATGGATTATTTGACAATATACCGGATCAAACAGGCTCAGATCATGATGAGGAATGATCATAGTCCAAGGCTAAAGGAAATTGCAGCTTGCGTAGGGTTTCAAGACGAGATGTACTTCCGCCGAAAATTCAAGCAAATTACAGGTCTCCCGCCAGCAGCTTTTATACAAAATAGCAAGCAACGTATTGCTGCGGTTCACTCGCTTGGCATTGGAACATTACTGGCCCTCCAGATTATTCCTGCCGCTGCTCAAGCTAGTCATCCTTGGACAGCGTATTACAGACGAAAATACCAAACAGATAAGGTAATACCTCTGATCGATAATGAGCATGGCTGTTTGCAGCAATTAGAAGCGATTCGTCCTGATTATATTGTCGCTGTTCGTGAGGAAATGTCTGAGAGTATGATGCAGCGTTTAAGTTCAATCGCACCTGTTTGTGTGTTAACTCAGTCGGAAGGAGATTGGCGGGATCATCTGAGAACGGTAGCTGAATTTATGAATCGGTTTGAGGCGGCTGAGGTGTGGCTCGAAAGATATGAACAAAAGGCTGACGTAATTAGATCACAGCTATCCAAGCAGGTGCGTCAAGACCGGTTAATCGTGCTTCGTGTGCATGGTACGGAAATACAGGTTATGAATCCGCAAACCATCGCTTCGGTGTTTTATAACGATATGCAGTTAAGGGCGCCAGAGGGTATGGAGTATATTTGGCATAAGCCGCATTTTAATATCGGTGATCTAGCGGAATTAACCATTGATAGGGCATTGCTTATTGTGAGTGAAGACGAGGAATCAAGACAGACGTGGGCAAAAATTCAACAGTCAGAGGTATGGATGGCGACAAAAGCGGCTCAAAATGACTGCATCGATATGTTGATCCCTAGTGTTCTGCTGGATTATACGGCCTTTACCCATGAATTGATGCTGGATGAAGTGTTAAAGTTGTGGCGACATCGTCCATAAGATAAAGTCTGAATCGTCAATATCTTGGAACGCCGTTATTTAATATACTACTCCTATGTCTAATTGATAATGATAATTATTATTGATTGGTGCTTATCATATCTTTTCATATATAGGAGGTACATAAGAAGTGAAGTCAAAATGGTGGGTTCTTATAGGTGTCTTGTTAATGGTGTTATTACTGGGTGCATGTGGGATGGCTGCTGGGCCAGACACTTCTGCTTCTGGAGAGAGCGAAAAAAGCTCATCCAGCGCCGCAACGAATACAACGAATGACAAAGGTGAAGTGAAAGTCGTTCAGACCGAGATGGGCGAAATCACGATTCCCAAGTCTCCTAAGCGTGTGGTTGGGTTATCTGTTGTATACCCGGAGCTGTTATATTCACTCGGTATTGTTCCGGTAGCTGTTCAAAATTATCATGAGGACTTCCCTAAGTATTTGCAGGAGCCTTTCAAAAATACAATGAAGATGGGGATTGCGAAAACACCCAATTTTGAAGCGATCCTGGAGGCGAATCCGGACTTGATCATAGCACCTGCATGGTGGTCGAAGAAGGATTATGATCAGCTTTCAAGTATTGCACCGACGGTGCTTCTGCCAGAGCGTGAAGAATGGCCTGAAGAACTACAGGATATCGCTGCGGTTTTTGGCAAGGAAACAGAGGCCAAACAGGTTTTGGAAGATCTTAAGCAACATGAAAAAGAAGGAGCAGACAAGCTGCACAGCCTCATCGGTGATGAAACGGTGTTATATGCGCGAGTGATGGAGAAAGAGATTGTTTTGAATGGTCCCAATCTTTCTCGGGGTGCTTTTGTCCACAAACGGTTGGGTTTAAAACCTGTGAGCAATTTTCCAAAAGATGAAACCGGACTGTCCATTTCGATGGAAGTATTGCCAGAATACGATGCAGATCACCTGATTATCCAGCTTGATGATGAGGAAAATCCGGAAATTCAGAAGAAATATAATGACATGATGAGTACATCCATCTGGAAAAACCTGAAGGCTGTTAAAAACAATCATGTGTATCTCGTAGGCGGCAAAGAGTGGTTCAATCTTGGAATGGCACCGATGTCAGATAATTATGCAATCGATGATCTTGTAGCTGCTTTTGAAGAGAAAAACAAATAAACATCTGGAAATGGCTTCGATACCTTGTGGTTAATATGAGCGGTGAACATAAGATAGGAGGTGTTAAGTCATGCATGATCAGGATATTTTTGATGTAACGATTATTGGCGGTGGTCCAGCAGGAATGTATGCGGCTTTTTATGCAGGCATGCGTGAAATGAAAGTGAAGCTGATTGAAGGAAAGGATCAGTTAGGTGGTTTTCTGCACACGTATTCTGATAAAACGATATGGGATGTGGGCGGATTACCCCCAATGAAATGTGCCAAGCTGATCGACTGGCTTGTTCAGCAAGCGGGTACTTTCGAACCGAATCTGGTGTTCGGCCAGAGTGTTGATGCAATAACCCGGCGGGACGATGGAGTAATTGCATTACACACACTTACAGGTGAGGTGCATTATACGAGGAGTGTCATTGTTGCCATTGGTCGGGGGATCGCCGAGGTGCAGAAACTTGAACTGGACAGTGCACATCATTATGAACGGAGTAACTTGCATTATACGGTACAGAATCTGAACTATTTTGCTGAAAAAAAAGTATTAATCTCGGGCGGTGGCAATAGCGCCGTGGATTGGGCTCTTGAACTTGCGGACTTGGCTGACACGGTAACCGTAGTTCATAGACAGGATGCGTTCCGTGCAATGGAGCATAATGTGAAACAGATGAAAAGCAGGACGAAAGTGCTCACACCCTTTAAGATTGATCGCTTGTATGGCAATGGAGAATGTATACACCAAGTTGCCATATCCAATGTGGCTACAGGTGAAAACATAAAACTAGAAGTCGATGAGATCATCGTAAGCCATGGTTATACGAGTCAAGCAAGCAATCTTGCCCGCTGCGGTCTGGATATGGATGAAGGGATGATTGCCATGAACCAACGGGGTGAAACCAATATACCTGGTATTTTTACAGCAGGAGACTGTGCGATACGCGAAGGCAAAGTGCGTTTGATCGCAGGAGCTTTTAATGATGCGATTGTTGCGGTCAACAGTGCCAAAACATACGTTGAACCAACGGCAGCTGGAATGGCCTACGTTTCGTCCCATAATGAACTGTTTCGGGAGAAAAATCGTGATTTGGAGAAAAGTGACTTATTAAAAGGATAAATTATAAAAAAGGAAAAATTAGGTTGTATGCTTCTTTAATTTTTATATCCTTAAAAATGGGAGGAATGGAAAGAGTATCGAATCCAAGAATGTAATTTGTAAAATTTGATCGAAAAAACACAAAAAATCTTGTAAAATTCACAAGAAAAATAGGGAGTACTCTTGCAATCTTTAACCAAAACCCCGAAAATAGAGAGACAGATATAGAAGATTTCTCTTTGGGAGGATTGGAAAGAACATGTGGGGTGCTCCTTTTTCGGCTCAAGCCAAAAAAATGCTGCTGCTAGGCAGCGGAGAATTGGGTAAAGAGGTCGTGATTGAGGCTGCACGTCTCGGTGTGGAAACAATCGCTGTTGATCGTTATGAGAACGCACCGGCCATGCAGGTCGCACATCGATCTTACTGCATCGACATGTTAGATGGCGAGGCATTGAAACAATTGATCCGTAAGGAACAACCGCATTACATCGTACCTGAGATTGAAGCCATTGCTACTGAAGCATTGCTGGAACTTGAGGAAGAAGGCTTTTGTGTCGTGCCAACGGCCCGTGCCGCTCGTTTGACTATGGATCGTGAAGGCATTCGTCGTCTGGCGGCCGAACAATTGAATCTCCCTACAGCCGCTTATCTCTTTGCGGATAGTTTAGAACAGTTGCAAGAGGCTGTTCGTGAACTAGGTACACCTTGTGTTATCAAACCATTGATGAGTTCATCTGGTAAAGGCCAGAGTGTATGCCGTATACCGGATGATGCAGCAAACTGCTGGGACATAGCTCTTTCGGGAGCGAGAGGCAAGTCTGTTCGTGTTATCGTGGAAAGCTTTGTGAAGTTTGAGAGTGAAATTACGCTACTTACCGTCAGATCGGCATCAGGCACTGTATTTTGTCCGCCGATCGGTCATATTCAAAAAGATGGGGATTATGTCGAATCATGGCAACCTCATGCGATGACATCGGAGCAATGGAAGCAAGCTTGTCACATCGCAAAAACGGTTACGGATGAGCTCGGCGGGTACGGCCTTTTTGGCGTTGAACTCTTTCTCACAGCTGATGGAGTGGTATTTAGTGAAATCTCGCCACGTCCACATGATACAGGTATGGTCACGATGGTTACACAGGATAATTCAGAGTTCGCGCTTCACGTGCGTGCCATTCTTGGATTTCCCGTCACAGAAGTACATTTGCTGACACCAGGAGCCTCAGCCACGCTGAAGGCCGATGTCGAAACATCTGATTTCACCATAGGTGGAATTGAAGATGCACTTGCATTACCTCGTACTCAGGTTCGTGTGTTTGGCAAACCTGAAACGAAACAAGGACGCCGAATGGCTGTAGCCCTTAGTGCTGGAACAGATGTGGAAGAAGCTCGTAAAACAGCGGTTCAAGCCGCAAATATGCTGAAAGTGGAGGTAAATCATGTCCAATAATGTGGAGGCCCCTGTACTGATGATCCGAGAGTGTGAACTGCGAGATGCTGAAGCGGTAACAGGATTGATGCGAGAGGTTAGCTATCCGACAACCACCAATGTAATGAAAGAACGCATTGAAGGTTTGGAGAGCAATCCGAACGCGTGCATGCTCGTTGCCGAAGTGGATGAACAGATTATTGGTGTGATTGGCTTGCAATGTGTTCAAAGTCATGCATATCCGGAACCTGCTGCCCAGATTACTTCGTTGATCGTAGGTCAGGAACATCGCGGTAGCGGAATTGGTCGCCGTTTAATGGCTCGTGCTGAAGACTGGGGCAAAAAGCAAGGTGGTAAGCAATTGTTTGTCACTGGGGCGAATCGTGAAGTAACTTCAACGACGTATTCCTTCTATGAGCATATTGGCTTCCAGAAAAAAGGCTATCGTTTCAGTAAAGTTCTTTTATAATAGATGAAACGGCATTCAGCAAGTGAAAACTTGACTGAGTGCCTTTTTTTATATGGTGTGTACATCATTTTATTGAAAAGACACACTAGGAACTCCGTTATTTGTGACTCATAAGGCCGAGCGTAGAGCCTATATATATAAACTGTCCAAGGTTGCTTTGAAACAATCAATAATGACAAAAAAGTCATTTTTCCAGTATTTACGGGTTCACAATCTCCTAATGAATTGATATACTCCTAGAGTAGACATTACAAAGTTGTAATAATTAATTCTAAGGAGATGAATGAATTTGAAGAAGAACTGGATGAAAAAAGTTGTGACAGGCAGTCTGACAGCTGCACTCGCCGTAGGGATTATGCTTCCTGCCTCCGCGTCTGCTGCAGATTCAACATATAAAGCAACGACGGTTACAACGTATAAAGTGGTCAATGCGGATAGCTTGAAAGCTTATATTGAGCAATGGCTGAAACAAAACGGATACAAAGTCTCGGAAGGTCAAACAGCTGAGCAACCAACAACGCAGCCTGTAACCAAGCCTGAACAACCAAGCACACCTGCGAAACCAGTACAAGAAGAAAAACCAGCTACGACTACACCAGCTAAAGATCCTTCAAGCACAGGTAATAACGGTGGCACACAAAGCACACAATCCGATTTTGCTACACAAGTGGTGAAACTTGTGAACGCTGAACGTGCCAAAGCAGGTCTTGGTGCATTGACATCCGACGCTCTTCTGGACAAGGTCGCTATGGCAAAAGTAAAAGATATGAGCAACAACAACTATTTTGATCATCAGTCTCCAACGTACGGTTCTCCGTTTGACATGATGAAACAATTCGGAGTAACGTACAGCTACGCTGGTGAAAATATCGCTAAAGGTCAAAAAACACCTCAGGAAGTTGTAACAGCCTGGATGAACAGTGCGGGTCACCGTGCAAACATCCTGAGCAAAAACTTTACGCAAATTGGTGTAGGCTACTATAACGGATATTGGGCTCAAGAGTTTATCGGTAAATAAGAGTTGGAAATGAATAATATATAACTTATTTTATAATAAAAGAAGTCATATGTGCACATAGCCGAAAAGCTGTGTGTACTATGGCTTTTTTCCATTTTTTGAGTTGTGGAAATGGCTGCTTTCCGAATATAACAGCAAAATTTGCAAATTAACGACAGAAGACTTATGTTATTTAGAATAAGCAATATCTTGATGTGAAAGCCATTATAAATTATTTGTAACTGACTGGAGATGTGATGGATGAAAAAGAACAAAAATCTTGATTCAGCGCCTTGGATCTGGAGAAGTGTAAGCACGATATCCATAGTAGCAACACTGCTATTGATATTTGGATTTGCTTACGCCATAAAAGATGTTATTTTTCCGCAAGGGGATTCAACGTTAAATGAGGGACAGAAGGCTGCGGCTCCAGCTAAAGATGCTCAAAATGGGGGCAATAAAGCGATTGTAGAAGACGGCAAAATCCGAATGGCTGTCATTGGCGATTCCCTTGCAAGAGGAACGGGGGATGATGAAGGACTTGGATTTGTTAGACGGGCGGCTAATCTGCTCAAAGATGAGGGTCATGATGTACAGGTACTTAACAATCTGGGTGTAAACGGTCTGCGAACAGATGCGTTGTTAAAAAAGCTGGATGAACAAGGGGTTCAATATGTTTTGCAACAATCCAACTTTATTTTACTCTCTATCGGTGCGAATGACCTGTTTCAAGGTGGACAGGTTCTTCAAGGTGAAGACCCGCCAACAGCCGAGAAACTGGCTGCCGCCTTGCCGGAGACATCCAAACGTCTACAGGAAATTTTGAAGAAAGTGAAAGAAATCAATCCGAATGCTCAGATTGCATATATCGGATTATATAATCCGTTTGGTAATGTGAAGGAACTGGAGAAGCCGGGCAATGCTGTTGTTGCAGCCTGGAATGACGCGGCGATGTCCATCTTGAACAATGAAGATAACATGACACTTGTGCCAACCTTTGATCTGTTTGAGAATCATCTGGACGAGTATCTTTCATCTGATCACTTCCATCCGAATGGACAAGGTTATCAGCAGATGGCCGTTCGCATTGCACAGGAATATAAAGGGAATAAACCGGCAGAAGGGAGCGCGAAATAAATGGCAGAGAAGCAGTATGATTCCGTCTTGTCCGTACAACACCTGAAGAAAAAAATTGGACGGAAATGGATTATCAAAGACGTCACTTTTGATGTCAAACCTGGTGAAATTTTCGGTTTTTTGGGGCCGAATGGTGCGGGGAAAACGACAACGATTCGTATGCTGGTTGATCTGATTAAACCTACAGAAGGAAAAATTTCGGTCTGTGGTTACGACGTGAATCGTGATCCCGAACGAGCGCTCAAATATGTCGGTTCCATCGTGGAAAATCCTGAGGTATATACATATTTGACCGGGTGGGAAAACCTGGAGCACTTTGCCCGGATGCAACCAGGCGTTGATCATGACCGTATTCAGGAAGTGGTCAATATTGTGCGTCTGGATCAACGTATTCATGATAAAGTTAGAACCTACTCACTAGGTATGCGCCAGCGGCTCGGAATTGCCCAGGCATTACTTGGAAGACCACGGTTGCTGATTCTGGATGAACCAACGAATGGACTTGATCCCAAAGGGATTAAAGAGTTACGTGAATTTATCAAACAGCTCGCCAGTGAGGGGATGGCAGTGTTCGTCAGCAGTCACTTGTTAAGTGAAATTCAACTTCTCTGTGATCGGGTAGCCATAATCAGTACCGGCCGTGTGCTCGCAGTTGGTGGTGTGAATGAACTGATCGAAGACCATTCCAAGGTGGCGATATGGCATCTTACACCTTTTGATGCAGGCCGTCAGCTTTTACTTGATAAGGGGATTACGCTGGTTAGCCGCCCCGGTGATGTGATGGATGATACGATTGTTGCAGGGCTCGGTGCGAATGCTGTTGTTGCCGAGATGCATGAAGAACGGATACCGGAGCTGGTACAGCAGATGGTTGAAGCAGGCATTCAGGTTGAGGGCGTACAACGGATTCAGCCTACACTTGAACAACTATTCTTAAAAATGACAGAAGGTGAATCCATTGAATAATATCATGCCGCTCATTCGTAATGAGACCATTAAAATGGTCAAGAAGAAACGTCTTTATATTATTTTTATCGTTCTGGCCATCCTTGTTCCGATGTTCACGTATGCACAGATGAAATCGGCTCAGAATAATCAAGACAAGTTCGGTGGTGACTGGAGGCTTGAATTACAACAAGCGATTACGGATAATCAGAACTCACTAGGCAGTGATCGGGTTCCCGAGGAATACAAAAAGTATAGAACCGTCTATATCCAGCAGATGCAATACTATCTGGAAAATAACATTAATCCCAAAGAACCAGGCGGTGTGACGTTTACAAGGGAATTTATGAACAATGCCGTTGGATTGTTTATCCCGCTTTTGATTATGGCAATTGCTTCAGACCTGGTGTCAGGAGAACGGACAACAGGCACGATCAAAATGTTGCTGACTCGCCCCGTTAGACGGTGGAAAGTGCTTCTAAGCAAACTGATCACATTGATCATGTTTGTTTCGATCATCGTCGTTTCTGCTTATGTGATCTGTTACGGGATATCGGGGGCCGTTTTTGGTTACAAAGGTTTCGGCATGCCTGTCTTCACTGGATTCAAAGTGGTTGGCACCGAAGTGGATATGTCTGCCGTACATGCGGTAAGTCAATGGCAGTACATGCTGATGCAAGCAGGTTTGATCTGGTTTGTAAGTATCATCGTGGCTATGCTGGCGTTTATGGTATCGGTTCTTGTTCGCAGTACAGCGGCAAGTATCGTAATTATGATGGCTGCGCTGATCGCTGGAACGATTCTAACCAACATGGCAGCTTCGTGGGAAACGGCGAAGTATTTGTTTATGGTGAACCTGGAACTGCCTGATTATTTGTCCGGCGGATTGCCACCAATTGAAGGCATGAACCTTGGATTTTCCCTTATTGTGCTTAGTGTTTGGGGCGTTGCATCACTCATTGTATCATTCCTTGTCTTTACGAAACGGGATATCTTGAATTAAAATGGACAAGGATAAGAAAACATCTGTTTGCATTTCAGGCATTTTTGTAGTTTCAAGTTAAGAAGGGGGAGCATGAATGGTCGAGCAAATCGATATGTCGGCAGGTTCGACAGGCGGAGGACAGGGCGCCTCGGGCTACGACGCGGACGACATTCAAGTACTTGAAGGACTGGTAGCGGTTCGGAAAAGGCCGGGGATGTACATCGGCAGCACCAGTACTTCAGGTCTACATCATTTGGTATGGGAGATCGTAGACAACGCTGTCGATGAGCACCTAGCCAAATTCTGCTCCAAAATCGATATCACGCTGCATAAGGACGGTTCTATTACAGTTCAGGATAACGGAAGGGGAATTCCGACAGGTATACATAAAACAGGGATTCCCACTCCCCAGGTCGTGTTTACGATTTTGCACGCAGGCGGTAAGTTCGGTGGATCAGGATATAAAAAATCAGGTGGTCTGCACGGTGTAGGGGCTTCGGTCACCAACGCATTGTCAGAGTGGCTTGAAGTCGAAATTTTCCGTGATGGTAAGATCCATCGTCAACGTTTTGAATATTGGCAGGACAAAAAAGGCGTCGAACATGTAGGAGAACCCGTGACTGGTCTTGAAGTATTGGGTAATACCAATCGCACAGGCACCAAAGTTACGTTTAAACCGGATATTCGCGTTTTTCAGAATGGAATTCAGTTGAATTATGATACACTGGCAGAACGCCTTCAGGAGATTGCTTTCCTGAACTCGGGTCTGAAAATTGTGCTTAAGGACGAACGTTCAGGCAACCAGGATGAGTATATGTACGAGGGCGGCGCGAGCCAGTTTGTTGAGTTTTTGAACGAAAATAAAGATGTACTTCATGACGTTATACACTTCTACGCAGATAAGGACGATATCGAGGTAGAAGTGGCAATCCAGTATAATGCGGGTTATACAGAAACACTTGCTTCCTTTGTCAATTCGATCCCGACCCGTGGTGGAGGAACGCATGAGACCGGATTCAGGGCAGCCTATACCCGTGTAATGAACGACTACGCTCGGCGTACCAGCATGATCAAGGAAAAAGATAAAAATCTGGAAGGTAATGATCTGCGTGAAGGCATGATGGCGGTAATTAGCGTCAAAATGTCTGAAGTGGAATTTGTCGGTCAGACCAAAGATCAGCTCGGAAGTGCTTCTGCTCGAAGTGCAGTTGATTCAGTGGTCTCCGAAAATATTCAACGTTTTCTGGAAGAGAACCCGCAGGTTGCACAGACCTTGATTCGCAAAGCAGTGCAGGCGTCCAAAGCGAGAGAAGCCGCGCGGAAAGCCCGTGACGAGATGCGAACAGGGAAAAAGCGCAGTGAAAGTTCTAACTTGAATGGCAAGCTGACGCCTGCGCAATCGAAAGATTTTACACGCAATGAATTGTTTATTGTGGAAGGTGACTCTGCAGGTGGTTCAGCCAAGCAAGGACGGGATTCTAAAATACAGGCGATTCTGCCGTTAAAGGGAAAACCGTTGAATCCGGAAAAATCGAAGCTTGCGGATATTTTGAAAAATGAAGAGTATCGTGCAATTACAGCAGCAATAGGCGCAGGAATCGGAACGGAGTTTGCCGTAGAGGACAGCAATTATTCCAAAATCATTATCATGACGGATGCAGATACGGATGGCGCACATATCCAGGTGTTGCTACTTACGTTCTTTTACCGTTACATGAAACCGTTAATTGATGCAGGGAAAGTATATATTGCGCAACCGCCTTTATATAAACTCACTCGTAAATCCGGCAAAATGGCAACGGTAAGATATGCCTGGACGGACGAAGAACTTGCGAATTATATGAAAGAGTTCGGAAATAATGTCGAATTACAGCGTTATAAAGGACTTGGTGAGATGAACCCGGATCAACTGTGGGAAACAACGATGAACCCGGAGACACGCGCTATGTTGAAAGTGGAGATTGTGGATGCAGCCAAAGCAGAGCGTCGTGTATCTACATTGATGGGTGACAAAGTGGATCCACGCAAACGCTGGATTGTAGAGAATGTCGACTTTACAGAGTACGAAGAATAGAAGGTGCTTGGAATGAGTCTATCAGAACAATTTATGCCGGCCTTTCTTGAAGAGGTCGTTGGTGACCGTTTTGGTCGCTACTCCAAATATATTATTCAGGATCGAGCGATTCCCGATGTGCGGGATGGATTAAAGCCAGTACAGCGGCGTATTCTTTACGCCATGTACGACTCGGGCAATACACCGGAGAAGCCATATCGTAAATCTGCCAAAACGGTAGGAGACGTTATGGGTAATTATCACCCTCATGGTGACTCCTCGATCTATGAAGGTATGGTACGAATGGCACAGCCATGGAAAATGGGCCATATGCTTGTAGACGGACACGGTAACTGGGGCTCACAAGACGATGATCCGGCTGCAGCTATGCGTTATACAGAGGCTCGTTTGTCATCTATTGCAATGGAGATGCTTCGTGATATTGAGAAACGCACCGTGTTGTTTAAAGATAACTTTGATAATACAGCCAAGGAACCGGTTGTGTTACCTTCCCGTTATCCCAACCTGCTGGTCAATGGGGTAAGCGGAATTTCTTCCGGTTTTGCAACCGAGATTCCACCGCATAATTTGCGTGAAACGATTGATGCTTGTATTGCTGTCATGGAGAAACCGTCCATTGAACTGGACGAAATCATGATGTTCATCAAGGGACCTGATTTTCCAACAGGCGGCTTAATTATGGGCGGCGACGGTATTCTGGATGCATATCGGACAGGTAAAGGACGAATCTACATACGTTCCAAAACCGAGATCGAAAATATGCGTGGCGGCAAGCAACAGATCGTTATTACGGAGATTCCTTATCAGGTGGTTAAATCCCGTCTTGTTACGGCGATGGAAAATATCCGCCTGGAGAAAAAGGTTGAAGGTATCGCAGAAGTTCGGGATGAAAGTGGACGCGAAGGATTACGGATTGTTGTTGAGCTGAAAAAAGATGCGGATGCACAAGGGATTTTGGCTTATTTGCTGAAAAAAACCGACCTGCAAGTCACATACAACTTCAATATGGTCGCGATTGTGAACAAAGCGCCGCAGCAACTTGGTCTAAAAGCGATTCTGGAAGCTTATATTGCTCACCAACGCGAAGTAGTAACTTTCCGAACCAAGTATGAGCTGGAGAAAGCGGAAGACCGTGCTCATGTCCTGGAGGGGCTGGTGAAAGCCCTTAACATTTTGGATGAAGTAATCGCAGCGATTAAAGCTTCGAAGAATCGTCAGGATGCTCAAAACAATCTGATCTGGATGTTTGGGTTCACGGAACGTCAAGCGGATTCTATTCTCACCTTGCAATTGTATCGTTTGACGAATCTGGAGATTAATTCGTTGCAAAAAGAGCTGGATGATCTCATGAAGAAAATTTCACAGCTACGCTCGATTCTCGATAGTGATCGGAAGCTGATCGGGGTCATTCGTAAAGAACTGCTGGAGATCAAAGAGAAGTACGGAATTGAGCGCTGCTCCGCCATTCAGGGTGAAGTAGAGGAACTTAAGGTTAATCTCGAAGTATTGGTCAACGCAGAAGATGTATTTGTGACATTGTCCAAAGAAGGATATGTCAAACGTTCGAGCATGCAGTCCTTCACACGTTCTGGCGGTGAGCGAAGTGCTAGCGGTGTAAAAGAAGGAGATTATATCTCCCAGGTGCTTGAAGTAAATACATTGGAGAATTTGCTTGTCTTCACACAAAAAGGGCAATATTTCCTCCTGCCTGTGCATCAGGTGCCGGAGTTTAAGTGGAAAGATCCGGGTACCGCCATTGTTAATGTAATTCCTCTGGCGAAGGATGATCGGATCACCAGTGTACTGGCGATCAAATCGTTCGAGGAACCAGATCACAGTCTGGTATTTGTAACCCGCAAGGGACAGGTCAAACGAACTGAACTTAAGGAATACATTACAAAGCGCTCGGGTGCCGTAGCGGCATGCAAGGTTGCTAAGGATGATGAAGTGCTGTCCGTACATCTAAGTACGGGCGGGAAAGATATCATGCTGATTACCAAAGAAGCGATGGCGATTCGTTTCCGTGAAGATGAAGTGAATCCGATGGGACGTGTCTCTGGTGGTGTTCGTGGTATTCAATTGAAAGATACGGATGAAGTAGTCTCTGTGTTATGGGTAGAGGGAGATGAGGGAGAGGTAGCTGTATTGAGTGACCTCGGTTATGGTAAACGATCCTTGCTTCTGGACTATGCCCCGCAGAGCCGTGGTGGTAAAGGCGTGGTTACCTTTGAATTCAAGGAAGGTAAACGTGTTAAACCGAATGGTAGCCGTATTGCAGGTGCATTCTACTGTAAAGAGCAACGTCAGTTGACGGTGATGACCAAAGAGGGACAAGCCCATACGGTCTCATCCGAGAGCGTTCCACTCACAGAACGTAAACACATCGGTAAATTACTTGTTCCTGTAGACAAACAGGACGAAATTACCGAGCTTATTCAGGATTTTAATGAGAATCAACCGGGGACAACCTCCTAAAAAAGATAAAAGACTCTCTGCCGACAGTGCTGATTCTGTCGGGTGAAGAGTCTTTTTTTGTTGTTCTTGGGCGGATGAGAAGTGCATCATCAAGCGAAGTTTAACAACCTTCGTCGATTACAGTCGATCGCTGGGAAATTGAAAAAATGCAGCAGGAATGCGGCTTTGAAGCGCGAAAACTTAAGCAAATGAAATGATTATCCGTTGCAGGAGGAGTGATGTTCGATGTATAATTCCGATTTTGCTAAATGCTGGTCCAGATTAACCAAAGATTATAAACTGCATATGGATCAGGAATTAGCCCCTTCGTTAACAGAGGCACAGCTTGCGGTACTTGAGGTGCTCGAAGATCATGCAAAGATGAAACCATCTGATTTGATTCCATTTCTTGCGACAACACCTGCTGCAGTAACGATGTTATTGGATCGAATGGAGAAAAATGGCCTCATATGCAGAGTTCGTGATGATCAGGACAGGCGGATTGTGTGGGTTTCATTATCCGATAAGGGCAGAATGGAAACCACGCGTGGTATCACGATCCGCAATGAGTTTATGAATTCCGTACTGAGCAACATCTCGATGCACAATCAACAATTGCTTGTATATCTGCTTGGGAAAATGACTGCACCCAAAACGAATGCGCAAGAGCCTGCCTTAACGAGTTCAGGTTAAACGAGCAAAATCTGATCGTGAAATGAGTGTAGTAAATAATCTGATGATGTTAAAAAACAAAACGAATAATGCAATGATCATAAATAAGCATACTTCTGGTCATTAGGGCCAGGTGTATGCTTTTGTCTTTTTATTTTGTTGAGTATGGTTTGTAAAGAATACACATTGACAACTAAATCATTATATCGTAATATTACGTTATAACGTTTGAGGAGGAATCATTTTGGAGTTGCCTGCGTTCGATCGGAATCAATTAAAACAGTTTGACGAGCCAGCAGAGTTTCTTAAAGCGCTGTCTCATCCCGTACGTTTATGTATCGTCCGTGGTTTGATGCGCAAAAAAAAATGTAATGTTTCATATATGCAGGAATGTCTGGATCTCCCGCAGTCGACGGTGTCACAGCATCTGCAGAAGCTTCGCAGTGCGGGTATTGTTGCTACAGAGCGAAATGGCCTTGAAGTCAATTACGTACTGGCTGACTCACGCGCGGAGCAGTTAGTCATGATTTTATTTAAAGAGGATGGTTGCGAAGATGAATAAACCTAAAAAAGTGTTAATCGTGGGGGGCGTAGCAGGCGGTGCATCTGCTGCTGCACGCCTCCGTCGTCTGGACGAACATGCCGAGATTATTATGTTTGAAAAAGGCCCATATATCTCATTTGCCAATTGCGGATTGCCTTATTACATTGGAGGTACGATTGAAGAACGGGGGCGATTGCTCGTACAGACACCGAAGGGGATGGAGGATCGTTTCAATATCGATGTTCGTACACAAAGCGAGGTTATCGCTGTTGATCCAAGTAAACGAACCGTGCAGGTACGTAGTGCCGAGCGTGGTTTATACGAGGAAAACTATGATGAATTAATTTTGTCACCTGGTGCTCGTCCACTTGTGCCCGATCTGCCCGGCAAAGAGAATCCATTGATATATACCGTGAGGAACATTCCTGATATTGATCGAATCAAAGAACAGATAAGTTCTGATAACAACAGTACTTCGATTGTCATTGGCGGTGGGTTTATCGGTGTAGAGATGGCTGAAAATTTGAAGGAAGCTGGACTGGATGTAACTTTGATTGAGGGGAATGATCAGCTGTTAACCCCGTTTGATCCGGAATTGGCAGCTATGCTAGCTCAAGAGATGGAGCAAAATGGAGTAAAGCTTTTATTTTCACAGCGGGTTCAAGGCTTCCGTACGTTAGATCAAGGTATTGGTGTGGAATTGTCCGATGGCAAGATATTATCTGCAGATATGGTCATTCTGGCCATTGGGGTTATACCCGACACCTCATTTTTGCAGGACAGTGGTCTAGCTCTTGGTTCACGCGGACACATCATAGTTAATGACAAAATGGAGAGCAGTGTTCCGCATATTTATGCCGTGGGCGATGCCATCGAAGTGAAGGATTACATTCATGGCACGCAGACAGCAATTCCCCTTGCCGGTCCTGCCAACAAACAGGGACGGATCGTAGCGGATCAGATTGCCGGTCTTCCCACCACCTATAAAGGCACTCAGGGTACATCGATTATCAAAGTGTTTGGTTTGACAGGGGCATCTACGGGCACTAATGAAAAAACGCTGAAACGAATGCAAAAAGACTATCGAAGTGTTATCGTACACCCTGCATCTCATGCTTCCTATTATCCTGGTTCTAGTGCAGTTACGTTGAAATTACTCTTTGCTCCGGATGGGAAGATTCTAGGTGCACAAGCTGTGGGCTACGAAGGTGTGGACAAACGAATTGATGATATTGCAGTGGCGATTCACTTCGGGGGAAATGTACGAGATCTTACGGAACTGGAACTCAGTTATGCACCGCCATACTCTTCTGCAAAAGACCCGGTTAATATGGTCGGATATGCTGCCGAGAACATCTTGGACGAACGAGTGCATTCCTACACGTATGATCAACTTGCAGAACGTGACCCTGCCCAGTCCGTATTAGTGGATGTTCGGAGTGATCTGGAACACCGTAACGGTAACATTCCCGGGTCTCTATCCATTCCGGTGGATGAGCTTCGTCAGCGGCTTGGAGAGCTGGATGTAACCAAAGAAATCTGGGTTTATTGTCAGGTTGGACTTCGTGGTTATACCGCTACACAAATTCTACGTCAGCATGGCTATCAGGTGAAGAATTTAAGCGGGGGTTACAAGACGTATCGTCAGGCACAATTCAAACCTGCAGGCGTAGAACCCCAAAAAGAGCAAGGGAGAATTTTGATGAATGGGAATGCAAATGAAAACAAAGGATCAGGAGAAGATGCATCTAGGGAGCTCCATATTGATAATGAACTGAATGTATGTGGTTTGAGTTGCCCTGGCCCGCTAATCGAGGTTAAACAAAAAATGGATCAGTTGGCAGACGGACAGACCCTACGGGTCAAAGCTTCAGATCCAGGATTTTATGAGGATGTGAAGGCTTGGGCAACCATGTCGGGGTCTGACGTACTCAAGCTGGAGCGGGATAAGGGCGGGGTAATCGAGGCCGTTCTGGCCAAGAATACTTCGCCTGTCACAAGCGGTTCAATGCAACTTGAAAAAGCAAGTACAATGGTCGTATTCAGTGGTGAACTCGATAAGGCCATCGCCTCCTTCATTATTGCTAATGGAGCAGCAGCCAGTGGGCGGAAAGTTACGATGTTTTTCACCTTCTGGGGCTTAAACATGATTCGTAAACAAGAGATGCAGCAGGCACCTGTCAAAACAGGCATGGCCCGTATGTTTGATCTGATGTTGCCGAGCAACAGTCTGAAGCTGGGACTCTCCAAGATGAATATGTTTGGTGCAGGACCGAAAATGATTCGAGGGTTAATGAAAAAAAATAACGTAGCTTCGCTGGAACAACTCATGCAATCGGCTATCGCTCAAGGGGTTGAGATCGTAGCTTGTCAGATGTCGATGGATCTGATGGGCATACAACGTGAGGAATTGATCGATCAGGCTGTCATTGGCGGTGTGGGTTATTATCTCGGACAAGCGGATCATGCAAATCATAATTTGTTTATCTAGAGCGTGTATATTAACCAAAAGCTAAAACTGATCTTATGTTCAAACTTATTAACCGTATCAAACCTCTATTTCACCTAAAGTGGAATGGAGGTTTTTTTTATTTTACATGATGACAAGAACATCAACATCGAAGGTCTACACTACGGTGCATAATCTTATCACTCAGGGAAAAGCTACAACCAAACTGATTAGCTGCTATTGGGCTTGCTTATATAATGTATATATCAAATATAATATGTCTTAATATTATTTTCTTAAAATCATATGTAAAGAGTTGACTATGTAAATATTTTTGTTATAATAAGTAATTGTTCCCCTGATATTTCGTGTACGAAATATTATATTCCATAAGTAAAAGGATGAAACAATGACGGATACGTACGAGGTATTTTACATTATCAACTCATTTCGACAAGTGAATCAGATGCTTTTCCGGGCATTCTGGAATGAAAACAAGGAGATCGAGCTCACTTCGATCCAGTTTATGGTGTTATCCATCCTTAAGGAGCGACCTGCAATTGGCATTAACGAGATTGCTGATCTGTGCCATATGGGTAGTAGTTCGATGAGCGCTGTAGTAGAACGTCTCGTGAAAGGCGAGTACATCGTACGGACACGATCTGATGCAGATCGCCGTTCTGTGGTACTACAGATTACAGCCAAAGGGGAAAAGGCTCAACAGGAGACACAACAGCTCTGGATGGAGCGTGTATCACCTATACTGGATATTTCGAAGGAAGATCTAGAGCACCTGCTTCGCATTCATAGTCTGATGATTGAAAAGTTACAAGGAAGAGAGATGAACAACTTATGAGCACAACAACTGCTACAGCTCCGTCCTCTGCGATGGACAACATCAAGAAAGGCCCCATTGTAGCGGCCTTGTTAATTGGTGCCTTTGTGGCATTTTTGAACCAGACCCTGATGAACGTGGCTCTTCCTAAAATTATGGAGGATCTCGGCATCGGGCCGAACAAAGCCCAGTGGCTTACGACGGGTTACATGCTTGTCAACGGGGTGTTAATCCCGGTTACGGCATACTTGATTGCCAAATTTTCAACACGGCAAATTTTTATAACAGCTATGACCTTATTTACGATCGGTACGCTAGTCTGCGGACTAAGTCCGAACTTCTCGATTCTTATGGTGGGTCGTGTTATTCAAGCCGCGGGTGCCGGTATTCTGATGCCGCTGATGACCGTGGTATTTCTGACGATTTTCCCGATTGAGAAGCGTGGGCAGGCGATGGGAACGATGGGGATAGCCATGATTCTCGCACCAGCAATTGGTCCTACGTTGTCCGGTTATATCGTTGAGCACTATTCCTGGAGATTGTTATTCTACATCATTCTGCCATTCTCCGTGATCGCAACAGCGATTGGTATTGCATTTGTCAAAAACGTAACACGTCAGTCCAAGCCGAAACTGGACTCTGTTGGCGTAATTCTATCCACACTCGGATTCGGTAGCTTGCTGTATGGTTTCAGTGATGCGGGTACAGACGGATGGGGAAGTGCTGTTGTCATCAGCTGCCTCGTCGTTGGTGTCATTTCCCTGATTCTGTTTGTTATTCGTCAGTTGACGACCGATCATCCGCTTTTGGAGTTCCGTATTTTCAAATACAACATGTATACCTTAACAACCATTATTAATATGCTTGTTACGATGGCTATGTTTGCAGGCATGATCTTGCTCCCAATCTTTCTGCAAAATATCCGTGGGTTCTCACCGATTGAATCCGGCTTGCTCATGATGCCAGGTGCCATCCTAATGGGAATTATGTCTCCGATTACAGGTCGCATCTTCGATAAAGTCGGTGCACGCTGGCTCTCCGTTACGGGTCTGGCTATTACAGCGGTTACCACATGGGGACTCAGCCGTTTGGCCATTGACACCACGTATGGATATATGATGTTTATCTACACTGCTCGTATGTTTGGTATGTCGATGCTGATGATGCCGATTCAGACGGCTGGTCTGAATCAGTTGCCTCAACGACTTAATGCTCATGGTACAGCGATGTCGAACACACTGCGTACAGTGGCAGGTGCGATTGGTACAGCGATTCTCGTAACGATCATGAGTAGCAAGCTCAAGTCGCATCTGGCGGAAACGATGGCTACGGGTACAATTGACCCGAACAACAAAACAGCGGTGCTGGCTGCTACAGCAGATGCAACCATCTATGGTGTCAACTATGCCTTTACGGTAGCCACCTTTATGACAATTGCAGCGCTGATTATGGCTTTCTTCATTCAGAAAACCAAACCAGCTACCGAACCGGTAAACGCAGAGAAAGAAAAAGCCAAAAAAGTAGCAACAGCTTAAAATTAGACTTGAAATCTATAACGAATAAATAAGAAAAGAGAACTCTCAGGCTGCCAGTAGGACACATCTTCTACGGCAACGAGAGCTCTCTTTTTTTGTTTTACAGATGACATATCACTAAGCAAACGAAAGAATATACTGTCATTCATTTTCATCTTTAATTGAAGTCACATCATGCAGTAACCAATCTGGATCAGGTTCATAACCGAAACGTTGGAGATCGATGCTCCCATCCAGCTGGAATTCCACACCTTCACTGACAAGCTCGGTTTCCTGCATCATGCGTGATGCTTCATCGGTTATGGCAATTTGTCCTTTCGCATTGACGACCCGATGCCAGGGTAAGCGTTCCTTCCGGCTCATAGAGTGCAGAATACGAACGACCTGTCTTGCCGCCCTTGGGCTTCCAGCGCAGGCTGCAATCTGTCCATACGTCATTACCTTTCCTTCAGGGATCGCAGCAATAATGGCGACAACCTGCTGTGTGAACGGGGTCATGAATATCGGCTCCTGTCTTAGAAGATTAAATATTGAACGCAGATAGAAGGAGTTGTTATATGATTTTTCGATTAAAAAAGTGTCGCCCGGATGTAGCATCCGAACGACACGTTACAGGTGCAGAAAGCTACTGCTTCTAGTTGATCCAATCTGCTTATATGCAGTTTATATCTTCAATGTGAAAGCTTTTTCGTATATATCCATAGGCCATTCAGCCCAAGGAAATTCTCGCGCAGGCAGGGACTGTAGCACAACTTCCTCTTTGGTGACAGGATGGGGGAGTGCAGCAATGACAGACCATAACGCGATCTGTTGCCCCGGTTTGTTTATTTTGGCGCCATATTTCTGATCTCCGAATAGTGGACAGCCGGCTTCTTTCATCTGCACACGTATCTGATGGGAGCGACCTGTATGAAGCTCGATATGCACAAGGCTGTAACGATCGGTTTCTCCGACGACCTCGTAGTCTAGAACCGCATCTTTACCGCCAGGCGTACCTTTGGGTACAGCGGTTACGGTGTTTGTTTTGCTGTCTTTTAGCAGGGTGTGCTTCAACGTGCCCTGACGTGCTGGCAACTTGCCATGAACAACAGCTGCATAGATTTTACGGAAATGACGTCCACGCACGGTTTCGGACAATCGGGAAGCTGCTTTGGAGGTTTTGGCAAAGATCATGGCACCTCCAACCGGGCGATCCAGGCGATGCACCAGTCCCAGATATACATTGCCAGGTTTATTATAACGTTCTTTCAGATCCTGTTTGAGTAAAGTGAGCAGATCCGGATCACCGGAAGCATCTTCCTGCGTCGGGACATTCACCGGTTTTGTGATGCCTAACAGATGATTATCCTCATACAGAATCTCGATATCTCCAGTTTTTTGCACATCATGAGACATAATCAGGACTCCCAGCGGCCCAAAATACCGCAAGGCAGATCGAGACCGCTGCGTGTAATCGGCAATCCGATTTCTCCGGCAGTAATCTCTCCACCATACTTGGCAGACATCGTCATCGTCAGCATGTTTCGTAATACCGTTGAAGAGATACCTGTGGTATAAGAGTTCACTAGCATAAACAACGGATTATCCGAAAGAATCGTCATACAGGATTTCAGGAAAGGATAGAGGTTTTCCTCCAGTTTCCATGTTTCACCGTTCGGGCCACGTCCATAAGAAGGAGGGTCCATAATAATCGCATCGTATTTGTTACCACGGCGCTGTTCGCGCTGTACAAATTTGAACACATCATCGGTGATGAAACGAACAGGTCGATCAGCAAGTCCGGACAATTGCACATTTTCTTTCGCCCATTGGACCATACCTTTCGCTGCATCACAGTGTACAACAGAAGCGCCAGCGTACGCGGCTGCTACGGTTGCTCCGCCAGTGTAGGCAAATAGATTCAAGACAGAGATGGGGCGTCCTGCATTCGAAATTTTATCCATCATCCAGCTCCAGTTGGCAGCTTGCTCCGGGAACAAGCCGGTGTGTTTGAAGCTTGTCGGTTTAATATGGAATTTCAGGTTTTCATATCCGATCGTCCAGCGTTCAGGAATGGGCTTTTTCATATCCCAGTTTCCGCCGCCAGAAGAGCTGCGGTGATAGTGACCGTGAGCTTGGCGCCATTCATGGGTTTCTTGTTCAAGTGGCCAGATGATCTGTGGGTCAGGTCTGCGCAAGATGACATCTCCCCAGCGTTCGAGCTTCTCGCCGCCTCCTGTATCAATTACTTCATAGTCTTTCCAGTTCTTAGCTACGTACATAGTGGTTTATCCATCCTTCAAAATTCATTTGGATACTATTGTACAACAAAAAAGGGGCTGTACGCCAGTTAGCCTCAGGGGATTAAGGCAATGTGCAGACGAATTTCGACATATCATAAAATGAAGATCTGAATAAAATTAATTTGACAATGATAATCATTATCACTTATGATTTTGATATTGCAATATGCAATCGACGCGAAACGTAATTTAAGGAAATTCAATCCATATAACGAAACCAAAGTGAGGGACAATAGATGGCTAAATGGTTAGTGGCGTACGCCAGTATGACAGGCAACACAGAAGAGATTGCGGAACTCATTGTGGAAGGCATTACAGCAAGTGGTCATGAAGCTGACTTGAAATCCGTAACCGACTTTAATGCCGCAGAAGTTTTGAATTATGAGGGCTTTATGATTGGTGTGTACACATGGGGAGATGGTGAACTGCCGGATGAATTTCTGGACTTCTATGAAGAACTGGATGAGCTTGATTTGCATGGAAAGAGAGCGGCTGTCTTCGGAAGCGGAGATACGTCCTATGAACAATTTTGCGGAGCAGTTGATCTAACAGCGGAGAAGCTGAAGGAACGTGGGGCGGAAGTATCACCAGAGATGTTGAAAATTGAATACAGTCCGCTGGAGCAGGAAAAAGAATCATGCCGGGATTTCGGCAGACGTTTTGTTACTGCTGGTGCGGAGATATCCTGATCGAAATGTTACAGCGTGATGCCTATACAGCAAAGGCTCAGGGGAGCGATGGGCTCCCTGAACGTTTGCTTGAGGACTATAAGCTGGAAGAGATGTTGCGTAGCCCGCACCGGTTTATCCGCCCTGAACCTTCGGCTGAGCAACGTCCAGCGCTACAATGGAGACATCGTGTGCAATATGCGGTGAGCCATGCCATTAATCATTTTTACAGTGTGGACCCTGACGTACGCAAAGAAATTCCGATTCAATATGTACTCGAAAAATGGTGGCCTAGAAAAGCGGACGGTTTTGATTCCGTTCTACATTACTGGGATGTAAAGCACAAAATGATTGATGAACTGTCCCTGGCCATTGCAGCGAATGATGACTTGAAGCGGCCTGCGATCTTGTTTGAACAATGGAAAACAGAAGTACCTTCTTTACAGATGTCTTTATCCGTCATCTTTCAGGCGGCTTGGCAGCCGGAAGGCTGGGATGCACTGCTTGTTCAGAAATATATGGTGGTCCATGATGCCAACGTTGTGGAAGCCTTTCAACATATGGTCAGTGTGTTTTGCTGGGAAGCATTTGGCAAGTTGCCAGGTATGATTGAAATTTACTGTCTGCTGGAAGGGCGGAAGATCAGGTACATACCAGGTCGCCAATCATTACAGCGTTCGATGGATTATATCCGTCTTGTTCGGGATAGCATTCCCAAAGCCGAGAAGCAAGAATCAGAGCACTTTACCTCAAAGGATAAGATCCGTGTGCATGAAGAAGTGGACCGTTGGAGAACGGAAGGGACGAAGCCACAAAAAACATGGTTGATGTGACACTCGAAGCTGTTGATAACACTTATTTCGGAGGAGGGAGTACAGGTGACGACGTTATTCAGGCAAGATATCGGTAATGGAAAAAGAAGAGCAGGAACATGTGAGTTCAGCTCCATGCCTGTACCTCAAGCTGTCATAAGAAAGTTGCTGGATGAAGCTGATCCATCATTATATGTTATGAGTTCAGCGCCCTGGCGTTTTATGCTGTTTTCCGGTGAAGGGCGACAGCTCTATATGGAAGCTGTCAGACAGAGCTATCCGCCTCATCTTGCAGATTCTCACGGGAGCTGGGCTGCGTATCAATACACCGAAGCGATCCCAGCTCATTTGGTGGTGGTTGCCCCCGGCAATTCTCCAGAGGATCATGTTTTGCCTGCGAAGGCATGGAGCAAACGATTCTCTATTCTGGCTGCTGAACAGGGGGTACACGCCGTCTGGAAGATGAATGATTATCAGCAACATCCCGTATTCATGAACTTGATGGGACTTACATCGAGCGAAAGGGTGCTTGGTGTATTTCACATCGGTTACGGTGAGCAGTGTGGATTACCCAGTGTGGCAAGAGGTAGACCAGCTTCAGAACTCATGACGGTATATGACCATTTGGTGTGAAGGGCAACGAGCCTAACAGCTGCGTTGCCGGGGTGCGCTTACGGATATTTGATTCAGTGAATGTTACCGTGCAAGGTTTCCGAGGAACTGACGAACACGTTCTCGCTGAGAATGATCTTGAGAACTGGCTTTATATAAGCGATTTGAAACGGTAATGTTGTTACCAAAGAAAAATCGTTCAAACTGAGTCTGTCTGCCTCCAAATGAACCTGCACCAAGTTCCCAGATCAGGCGAAACAGTGCGTTTCGTTCTTTGGATTCCATGTCGGAGCCTTTGAGGTAGACGTTTAAAGAGTCAGCTGTTCCGGACTGGAAATCCTCTTCCTGAGGAACCATGATCATGCCGCTGGAACTGAGCAACTGCAATATCTCGATCATTTCAGGATACAGTTTCGGATAGAGAAGATTGGCAGCCATAAGCGGTTTAGGCGCTGGCAGGATATATCCTCGTCCGTCCGGTATTGCGCCTGCCTCAGCAGCTAGAGCAAGTGCTTTTAAGGATTCAAGACCTGCGAGAGCACGTGCAGTTTTTTCTAAAACATGCGCCTCGTTCGACAGATCAAGCGTATCGGTTAATAGTTGAATGGTGCCGAGCATAAATTCGGTTTTGGCAATATAACGACATAACACCTGATGCCCCGCATGGATATGGAAGTTACTGCCGCTGAAAAGAGTCGAAGACATCTGCTCATGACCTGCAAAAAAAATGCGGTTATGCGGCACAAGCACGTGGTCAAAGATGACGATATTGTCCATTTCCTCATATCTGGAGCTTAAGGGGTAATTGTAGTTGGATTCAGCTGCATACGTATCTCGGCAAATCAGAGTGATGCCAGGCAGATCATTAGGAACTGCAAACGAAAAAGCAAATGGATTTTCATCATCAAAAGGTGCAGGAGAAGGTGATGGATAGACAAAAATTTCATCTGAAGTAGCAGCCTGTGTGGCCATCATAAATGCACCGTTTATAATGAGTCCTTCATCAGTCCGATCAACAACCTTGGCAGCGATGGCATCTTCAGTAGCATCCATCTGTCCTGAAATTTTACTGGCATGTGGCTGAATAAAGGCATGGGATAGTGTGATGTCATGATCACGACAATAGGCGTAGTAATTTCTCAGATTTTCAGCATATTGTGGAGAGAGATCGTTCAATAAGTCGGCAGCGGTAAAAAACGCCATCATCGCTGTGTTCATGTAATCGGGTGAGCGTCCCAGAAAACCGTGATGAGTCTGAGCCCATATCGTCATCGCTTCACGGCGTTTGCGGAGATCGTTGACGCTGGTTGGAGGCAGGAAGGACATTCCTACAGGCTTTCCATCGGTAGGAGAAGGATACGTCATAAGTTCTGTAAGCTGCGGGTCATACTGCAGGTCGTACATATTCATTTGAGTTTTCATCAAACCGGAGAAGGCGATGTGCTCGGAGCGTTTAGCAGTAAGCAGTTCTCCTTTATACCAGCAGGGTACGGTCTGGGCGTTAATTCGTTCACAATACTGCATGCCGGTTTTAGCGGGCATAGTTCTTCACCTCTTGGTCATGGTTCATGAGCACATTTATTTCTATCCTATACTACGTGAAGCTGTTGTCTAATGTGCTACGGACCTTGGGGTGAAAAATTTGCATCGAGGGCTTGATAATAATTATCATTCTTGCTACAATAAACAAAGAAAAAGGAACCCGAGTGGGCTCCTTGGAATGAAACAGATCTTTTTATTTAACTTCAAACGTTTTGCAGTCTGTTTCAGCAGACTCGCTTGCTTCTTTGGAAGCGTGGCTCACGATGTAGATGGAAGAAGCATTACATTTGTTTTCTTGAGCCCAGTGACGACAGGAGTTTACTTCACACAATACGTCTTTTGCCATGATTGTTAACCTCACTTTTAGTTGGATTTACATTCGTTGGTATAAAGATCCGGATTCGCAAGTTGCCGCTTGAGAATCTGGAACCATTTTCACGCTCTCATGAATTTGGAGGGCTTTTTTGTGTTATACACAACGATGCACTTTCAGAATAGCAAATTTTGCTTTCCCATGCAACTGAATGGCGGCTCAGGAGACATACGGATGCAGATCAGGAGTCTAATCTTTGCAAAGAGGCATCTGTATGTTATTATTTAATAGTAATAATTACGATTAATTAGCAAGCAGTCCGCAACAACAAAATCTTTAACAATAAATAACGACGATACGAATGACTATCTTTTTTGAAGGAGCTACATATACACATGAGTAAAATGAATCACGCAAACCGCATCCCTCGTGCAAAAGGAATCGATATGGCGGCATTCTTCACGCCGAAGGAATGTAAACGAAAAGCACAACATATTGTCTTCTCGGCGGAAAATGAACGCATTGTCGAAGAGTTCATTACGATTCTTGGCATGAAAGAAAAGTTCAGGGAACATGATGTATCCATCCCTAATAAAATGGTCATGTTTGGCCCTCCCGGCACAGGGAAAACGTTAACCGCGTCATATCTGGCTCAGAGATTGGAACTGCCTCTTGTACTGGTCAGGCTGGATGCCCTTATTCACAGCCACTTGGGAGAAACGGGAAGTAACGTACGCAAGTTGTTTGAATATGCTCGCCTTAATCCTTGCGTATTGTTTCTTGATGAATTTGATGCCATTGGCCGAACAAGGGAAAGTAACGACGAGGTAAAAGAGATGGCCAGGGTGGTAAATACCCTTTTGCAATGTTTGGATGAATTCGAAGGGGACAGCATTCTGGTTGCTGCCACGAATCTGGAGACACAGCTTGATCATGCGATCTGGCGCCGATTTGATACCAAGATGACGTACGCGATGCCAGATGAAGATAGCCGCAGACTGTACATTAGCAAACTGGTTGGAACGTTTGAACAGGAGCACAAGCTGGAGGATTATATTTGTGAACGTCTGGCTGGCTGCAGCTATGCGGATGTGGAGCAGATTGTGTTAAAAGCAAAGCGTAAAGCTATTATTGGAAGCAGTGCTCTGCACAGGCAGTTGATCTCTGATGCGTACGAGGAATACAGACCCCGAGTGCTACAAGGGTAGAGGTGAAGTCAGTACCTCGGCGAATAATGAAAGCCCGGCTTCCTTTTTGTAAGGAATACCGGGCCTTTTTATTACAATGCTGATTTGGCTTTGACAGGTGAACGATAGGTTTTCTCTGGAATAGATGTTTCCTGCTGAGCAATCCAGCGTGGCAAGCTTAATCTAAACGTACTTCCATCTGGACTGCTGGAAACGAGGGTTAACGTACCACCTTGCTCCTGTGCAAGAAGACGGCTGTATGTTAAACCGAGACCCAAGCCACGATTACGGCGTTTTTTCAACTCTCCCCGATAGAATCGTTCGAATATGTTATGCTGATCCTCTATGGAAATTCCCGTGCCGTTGTCCTGCACATCGACATGTAACATGTCTTCCTCTACGCTTAAATGCATCTGGAAGAGGGCTTGTTGGCCAGGTATTGTGGCATGCAGTCCATTGTTAAGCAAATTTACAATAATCTGCTGGATCCGGAGCGCATCACCCATCACGTATAGTGCGTCTGACGGCGCATGAAGCTGAACTTCTGGCATATGTTCCTCATAGGCAATTTTCCATTGGTAAATGATCTCGCCAACAAGCAACTTCAGGTCGGTACGTTCCTTCCGAACAGCAACACTTCCAGCGGTCATGGCATTATAATCCAGTAGATCCGCAATCATTCGTTCCATGCGTTCAGATTCTTTCAGAGCAATATCCAGAAACTCTTTGCCTTCCTGCGGACTGACGACATCGTCGCGAACAGCCATCACCAATCCTTTGATCGAGGTGACAGGCGTTTTTAGCTCATGACTAACGCCTGCGAGAGAAAGTGCACGCCATTCTTCGAGTTGACGCAGACGGGTTGCCATATCCCCAAAAGAACCTACAAGTTCGTTCATTTCCCGTTCACGTGTTTTAATATCTAGGTTTACATCATAATTTCCACCTCGGATCTGTTCTGCCGCGTAAGCGACCTGACGAATCGGTCTAGATAGTTTGCTCGACAGGAGATAAATCGTGAACCAGCCGCAGAGAATAAGGCCTCCAAAAATCAATGCGACGAGCCAGACCGTTTCAGGACCGAAGGTGATAGATTGTTTGGATTGCATGACCCATACTTTGCCAATCGTTTGATTCCCGTCAGCAATATCTACCGTTACACCAGCATACTTGCTGTTACGCGGTTCAAGAAAATCATCGGACAGTCGGTAATAAACATCCTCTTGTTGCATTTTTGGCTGGGAGAAAATCAGTTTGTTGTTATTGTCGAGCACCATGACGCAAAAATAGTTATCGGTATTAAACAGCTTCTCCCGGCTGCTTACGATCGTATTCAGATCAGGTGGTACCTGAAGCTTATGATCCTTCACTGCTACTCGATCAGCAATCTCCCAACCGAGTAGCTCAGCCGTTTTCAAACTTTTCTCAATCGATGTTGTTCGTATCCAGTACAGCGCACCCGCGGCAATCACGGAGAAGCCGATACATAAAATCAGAAAGTAACGTAGTGTCCAATGTGACAAAATCGATGTTGTTCGTTTGGGTTTGGTTGATGTTAGTTGGCGATCCAAAATTGATACCCCATTCCTCGCAACGTCCGGATTTCTCCTGTGTCTGTTGTCCAGTGAGAGAGTGCCTGACGCAGTCGTTTGATCGATAGATCTACAGCACGATCACTGCCTTCATAATCGAGTCCCCAGACTTGTTCAATCAGATGATCTCTAGTGAATGTGCGGTTGGGATACTCGGATAGAAAAATCAGTAGAGACAGGTCACGTGGTGTAAGTGCGACCTCCGCACCGTTCAGTAGCACTTGCTTAGCCGCAAGGTCAATGACCAGATTGCCAAAAGAACGTTTGTCCTGCCCTCCGGAAGTCCAGTGCGGGTTCCGCCGCAGTACAGCGTTCACGCGTGCAACCACTTCTTCAGGTACAAACGGTTTGCTCATATAATCGTCAGCACCGGCATTCAGACCGTTAAGCCGATCTGTAATATCGTCCAGTGCAGTTAACATAATGACGGGACAAGCACTCTTTTCCCGAATAATTCGTAACAGATCCCATCCATCCATTCCGGGTAGCATAACATCGAGTAATACGATAGAAGGATTTTCGGAATCAAAAAGGGTTAAAGCAGTCTTGCCATCCGCTGCATGATGAACTTCAAATTCAGCTTTTCTCAGATAAGCAGCCAGAACGCGTGCGATTGCTTGCTCATCCTCTACGATGAGTACAGATTTCAAACAGGGTGTTCTCCTTTCACAGACAAGCTTGTGTACTGATTTTACATGAGGCGGGACATAAAGCCAATCCTGTTTTCACATTTTGAAAAAAAATGAAAAAGAATTTCATCTTGACTTCTTCCTGACACATTGGACTGTTACTATCCATATCAAGAGGTAACGAAACCATACTGTACTGGAGGAATAATAGAGATGAGTAAAAAGGCCAAAACGTGGATTATTACAGGGGTAGCAGCAGTAGCCATTATTGGTGGGGGCGGTTATTACTTTGCAAATAGTTACTTGGGTAACAATGTTGAGATTGAACAGGTGCTTCCGGCAAACGCGGCTGCATCCACTACAGCTGCAGATAGCGGCACGGGCAAAGCAGTGGAAAATAAAAAGGTTGGAGCAGACCAGCTGAACGGAGACTGGAATATCAGTCAGGGGTCGAAAGTATATTTCTCAGTAACCACTTCACAAGAAACCGTAAATTTTGTGGACGAGCAGGTTAGCGGGAAATGGACGATTAATGTGAATGACCCGGCCCAGTCGAAAGCAGAAGGAACAATCGAGGTAAACGGCATTGATTCCGGTAATGGACAGCGCGACGAGCATGTGAAAAGTGCAGACTTCTTCGATATGGCTAAACATCCGCAAGCAACATTCAAAGCCACTTCATTTGAAGGTATGCCTTCCGAATGGACAGAAGGACAGACGGCTGATTTGAAAATGAAAGGCACACTTACCGTAAGAGGTATTGAAAAGGAAGTTACGTTTGACGCTAAAGCGGCTTATCAAAATAATGAAGTGCTGCTGTCCGGCACAACGATGGTTACATTTGAAGATTTTGGCATGAAAAATCCACACTCGGTTGTACTTTCTACTGAAAATGATATCCAGGTTCGTCTTGAATTGAAGCTGGCGAAATAATAGATGGATTTAAACTATTCTATTGAAATATTCTAGTAAACAATTCTATTAAACGATTTTAATATAGTAAGCCACTAAATCTGTTGTGTTCCGCCTCCGGGCGGGCAAACAGATTTTTTGCTTTTGGTAAGCTTTTGCCGGAAAAAGAATACACATGTTCATCTCCCTGAGGCTGGAAAATAAGGATTACGCTAGGCTGGATTATGTTTAGAAAAGTCGACATTGTTAAAATAACTGCTGTTTCCTTTGCATAATGCCGTGTTGCTAAGGATCATGAAGCGCTTACAATGGGGAGGATTCATGACATTCATTGATCCAAGCACAAACAAACACAAGAAGGGGAGATCAAGGGTGAACAAAAGGTACATAAGCGGCTGTCTTGTTTTGTTGTTGTTATTCTGTGATCTGGGTCTGATCGCCAGGCCCGCAGAGGCGGCAAAAAATAATATCGCGCTGAACAAAACGGTAACGGTGAGTTCGGATGAAAAAAGATGGGGAGGCGATAAAACGCATCTGGTAGATGGGGATGCGAGCACCTATTGGAGTACAGAAACGGGAGTAACTGCTGAAAAACCGGAGTGGGTCATCATAGATCTGGGTGAAACGTACAATCTATCCGGAGCGGAAATAACATGGAGAGACAGTACGGTAGTGAAGTATACGGTTGAAACGTCTGCTGACCAGCAGCATTGGTCTACCGTTACGGATCAAAGTGATAATGCAGATGCGAAACAGATTGCTGATCTGACATTTCAACAAAATAATGTACGATACATTAAGCTCAACATAGCCTTTTATAAAGAGGGCGGAGCGTGGCCACAAATATTGGAGTTTAAAGTGTGGGGAGAATCGGAGGGCATGGAACCGGCTAATATTACCCATTTTGATTCCGTTCAAGTGAGCACACTTCCACGAAGTGCGCCGGTTCTGCCGGCAGAAGTCAAAGCCAATTTTACGAATAATAAGTCGGGTCTCGTTCCTGTCACATGGGACAGCATTGATCCAACGAAATATGAAAAAACAGGTTCATTCTCTGTCACGGGTGCCGTATATGGTACGAATCTTAAACCCGAAGCAACAGTTGCTGTACAAGGTTATCGTTCCGATTATGTGAGGGGCGTCGATATTTCCACACTCACGGCTATCGAGGATAAAGGTGGAAAATACCTGGATATCAACGGCACCGAGCGGGACTTGCTTGATATTCTCAAAGATCGAGGTGTCAATTATGTACGTCTGCGGTTGTGGAATGACCCACAAAAATCAGGCGGCTATAACGATAAAGCTGACGTCATCACCATGGCCGTACGCGCGAAGCAAAAAGGGTTAAAGGTGCTGCTGGATTTCCATTACTCCGATGAGTGGGCACACCCGGGTCAACAGCTCAGACCGAAAGCGTGGGAAAAGTTAAGTTTCGAAGAGCTTAAGCAAGCGGTGTATGATTATACGGTTGAAGTCGTTGGGGATCTGAAGAAGGCAGGAGCCATGCCGGATATGGTGCAGATTGGTAACGAGATCAACAGTGGTCTCCTCAATGGACTAAGCAGCGATGTGAATTTTGAGGAAAATGCAGCTTTGCTGAAGCAGGGAATCAACGGGGTTCGCGCAGTTGAAGGAAACGTTAATGCAGCTGATCGGGCGAAGATCATGATTCATCTGGCTGAAGGTGGCAAGGCAGAGACATTCAAATGGTATTTTGAGGAGTTGAAAAAACAAGGACTGGGCTCCGATTATGACATCATTGGACTATCCTATTATCCGTTCTGGCACGGGACATTTGCCGATGTGCAGAAAACGATGAACGAAGTTTCAGCAGCCTTTGGGAAAGATGTCATTATAGCTGAAACGTCTTATCCGTTCACTTATAAAAACGGGGACGCGCATGGAAATATTATCGGTTCGGATCAAGCGCTCTTTCATGGTGGAGCCACATTCCCGGCAACAGTGCAAGGTCAATACGATGCCATCGCTGGCATCATGGATTTGATTGCCAATGTACCGAATAATCGCGGTGCAGGTTTCTTTTACTGGGAGCCGGCATGGATTCCGGCAGATGTAGGCTGGATTGCATCCGAAGGCGATGCGTGGGAGAACCAGGGCATGTTTGATTACGATGAGTATCCAGCGAATGGCGGGCATTCTTATGAAGGAAGAGCGTTATGGTCACTCGATGTGTACAAAAGAGGAATGGAACAGATGCCGACAGATCGGCAGCAGCTCGCAGCGGCACTGACACGAGCAAACTCGCTTGTAGAAAGTGATTTTACACCAGAAAGCTGGGGCAGTCTGGCTCCTGCAATTGTTGAAGCTAAAGGGGTATACGCCAAAGCGTATACGTCAGGTGGTGTGAGTCAAGAGGAAACCGATGCTGCATCAGCATCTTTGGAAAATGTGATGTTACAGCTTGGCGTGATTACACCAGAACTGGAGCCACTTCAAGCGGCAATTGCAGAAGCAGAGAAGATTCAACGGAATAACTGGTCGGATGCAACATGGAGCGTATTCAGTAAAGCACTGGAACATGCAAAATCCGTTGTGGCTAACTCACGAGCTACTCAGACTGATGTAAATAAAGCGGTAGAGCGTCTCGAAGCAGCCATTAAGGGCTTGTCTGACGTGGATAAAACAGAACTGCACCAGTACATTCAGCTCATGCAGCTGGAAAATGAATCTTCATATACACACCGCAGCTGGTCAGTTCTACAGCAAGCTTTACAGGCTGCTATTCAGGTGAGAGACCAAGCAGATGCGATGCAATCTCAGGTGAATGCAGCACTGGATACATTAAAACAAGCTTTTACAAATCTGGTTAAACTAGAAGCCTTGACCACGGGTAAAACCGCTACTGCATATAGTAGTGCTGGAAATGGAGGCGGTAAAGACAACGCCCCGTCAGGTGCAATTGATGATAATCCAAATACGTCATGGGGAACGGATCAGGGCCCGGGTAACGATACTTGGTGGAAGGTGGACTTGGGACAGGTTGCCAATCTTCGGAAAATTGAAATGTCGATGTGGAGCGGTGGGATCAAATACAGAATAGATGTCTCCGATGATAATGAGCATTTCAAGACCGTAGTGGATACAACCAGTGATGTTGTCGTATCGACATCCCCAAGTCATGTTCTCCCCGAGGGAACAGATGGGCGTTATATTCGTGTAACCATTACAGCTGGTCCGACATGGGTTGGATTCATGGAATTTGAGGCATATGGCACAATTCCGGGTGACAGGACCGTATTGAAATCAACCGTTGCATCTGCGGAAGCATTGAAACAAACGGATTACACGGCCTCAAGCTGGAGTGTGTTCAGTAAAGCGTTGGGGCAAGCGCAGCAGTTGGTTCTGGATGCGGAAGCTACAGAAGAAGAGCTCACCATTGCGGAACAACTTCTGAAGGAAGCCATGGCACAATTGGCACGTCAGACGACAAATCCGGGCACAGGACAGCCATCTCAGCCTAGTAATCCGTCCGGGTCATCGGCACCTTCAACAAGTACGGACAACCCATCAACAACTTCTCAGCCAACACCTGGTAGCGAAACTGCGAGCGGTTCTATTATTGTAAAAGGAACAGCAACTGGAGATGGCACATATGCGGTGCGTCCAAGTACAGCGGAGCTTGCTCAGGCCTTGAAATCAATGGACACAGGAAAACGTACATTGAAGCTGGTGGCCGATGTACCAGACAGTTCCAAAACAGTGAAGTTCCAAGTACCAGCAGGTCAGCTCTCTTCATGGGTTCGTTCAGAGGAAGTGCAGTCTATTGAGGTGGTTGCAGGCAAAACGACAGTTCGGATCCCGCTTCGGTCCCTGCCCCTCACGATTGCCGAGAACACAGGTGCGTTTGACGTTATCGTTGCGGAAGGCTCAGCTGCGCAAGTGAACGATACCCAGCGAGCCAATATGGGCAATCATCCTGTAGTTGATGTGCAGATGCTGCTCAATAACAAGTCAATCCAGTGGGCTGACAAGACGGTTGAAGTGCTTTTGTCCGATGTGCAACCTGTCAAAGCAGGTCACACGGTCATGGTTGTCAACTCCATCTCAACAAACGGTGAACTCCATCCTGTGACGTATACGAAGTATGAGCAGACCACAGCTACGATGGCATTCAAGCCGTCTAAGCCTGGAAGTTACGTTATAACCAATATTGAAGTGCCGTTAACCGACTTGCAGCAACACGCCTGGGCAATTCAAGAGGTTCAACATCTCTATAGCAAAGGCATCATCGCGGGAATGAGTGACACACGTTTTGAACCGCAGGGTGAACTCACCCGTGCCCAATTTTTACAGATGCTCGTTAAAGGGATTGGCAAAACAAATCTCACTGATTCTTCGGCTACCCAACTACCGACAGACGTCAAGTCAGATCAATGGTATGCGGATGCGGTTCGCGCAGGTCTTGCAATGAACATTATTCAGGGCAGAGCGGACGGAACATTCGGTGCGAATGATCTCATTTCCCGGCAGGATATGGGTGTTATGCTACATCGAGCGATGGAAGCAGCAGAACGTAATAACAACTCTGCTACTGTAAACACGGGTCAGATGAAGTTCAGAGATCAAGCAGATATTGCCGATTATGCCAAAGACGCCGTGGCATTCATGTCGCATCTCGGTGTGCTAAACGGCTTGCCTGATAACACATTTGCTCCCAAGCAAACCGCTAATCGTGCGCAAGGCGCCGTTGCAGTAGCGAGATTGATGGAACAGCTGTATTAGAAACGGTAACTTGATTTAATGGAAAGTAAATAACATGTAGACAAGAAAGAGGTCGAATCCAAGATTCGGTCTCTTTTTTCGTGCGGAATTTGTTAATGTCGTATTGACAATATCGAGATCGTTTGTTATCATTTCGATAATATCAAAACGACATTAATAAGAAATGAGGAATGAGCCATGTTAGGATTCCGATTTGTAAAGTTTCAGCCGAGTGAATATGTTATGAAAGTGAAGAACGGCAAGGTACAGCGCCAAGGCGTGGGCTTATCTTTTTATTATTATGAGCCGACGACTTCGGTGGTTGTATTGCCTGTTTCTTCGGTGGATGTGCCGTTTATGTTTGAAGAGATTACAGCGGATTATCAGACGGTTACCGTACAGGGACAGCTTAGCTATCGCATTATGGATTACAGCAAGATTACACAGAGCCTGAATTACACGTACAATTTGCGCAAAAATCAATATATGTCTGACGATCCTCACAAGCTGGATCAGCGGGTGATTACCATAGCAAAAGTGCTCACGAAGAAATATTTGGAGCAGTTGCCGTTAAAAGAAGCGATTCAATCCAGCGAACGGCTTGCCAGCAACATGAAACGAGAGGTCGCACAACATGAAGAGTTGGAAAAGCTGGGCGTAGAGCTGATGAATCTGTCCATTTTGGCTATTTTGCCTAATAAGGAAACGATGCGTGCGCTGGAAGCACAGGCGCGGGAAGAAATTCTGAAGCAGGCCGACGAAGCTTTATATGTGCGGCGCAATGCTTCCATTGAGCAGGAACGCCGTGTGAAAGAAAATGAACTGAATACCGAGATTGCGGTGGAGACGAAGAAACAACAGATTCGGGAAACCCAATTACAGGCCGAACGCTCGGTGAAACAGAAGCAGAACGAGATGGAACAGGAGCAGCTCCAGTTTAATACCGCGATGGAAGAGCGCAAGCAACAGTTAATCGAGCTCACCATTGCGAATCAGAATGCGGAAGCGGATGCCAAAGCGTATGAGATTGCAGCAGTCATGAATTCGCTTCAGCATGTACAGCCGAACGTATTACAGGCCATGGCCAATATGGGCATGAATTCGGATAAACTGATTGCACTTGCGTTCCAGGAACTGGCCGAGAATGCTGGCAAAATCGGGCAGCTGAATATCTCACCAGATCTGCTACAGGGTCTGATGGCACCAGCAGAAGGAAGAGGTAAGGGAGGGGCAACACGATGATTGTTGGATGGGGGAAACAAACCAATCTATCCGCTTCCAGAACACGGTTTATACGATCCAGTCGAGTTAGTCAAAACGTGTCAGATAATCAAGTCAATCTGGTGAGTCGGGCAAGTGAGACAAGTGAGACAAGTGAGACAAATGAAACAAGTGAGACAAGTCGAAAAATTCAAAAAAACCAAAAAAATCAATAATGGTTTTCCTCAAGTCAAAGGGAAAGCGGGAGGTGGAATCACAGATGGTTAAGATAAATGAACCCATGAGTGAGCATAAATTAATTTTGGTTAAGCGCAGAACCCGGCTGGAGGAATTGATTGTACGTTACAACACTGTACAGCAGGCTCAGTTTTACATTGAACGTCTTGGTGCTGACTTTAGCGATTACGTCGAGGAAGATCGCCGTTATAAGCAATCGATACAGCTTGCTCAGCAACAACTGAGTCAACTTGGACGTGTTCAGATGATTGACCGAGAGCATGTGCCAAACTTTATTTTTGGAGAGCAAGATATTGTAGTAGTGGTCGGACAGGATGGTCTGGTTGCCAATACGTTGAAATATGTTACCGAGCAGCCGCTTATCGGTGTGAATCCAGATCCGATGCGGTGGGACGGGGTGCTGTTACCTTTTACAGTGGAGGATTTAAGCTTCATTGTTCCAGACGTGATTCGTAGACAGCGCGCGCTTAAGGAAGTTACACTTGCCAAAGTTGAGTTAAATGACGGACAGGTGCTGTACGGTGTCAATGATCTCTTTATTGGTCGGAAGACACATGTATCTGCCCGTTATGAAGTGCGTTTGGGAGCCTCTACTGAAAATCAATCATCCAGCGGTATTATCGTATCTACAGGCATGGGATCAACCGGATGGTTTAAGAGTGTGCTGGCTGGTGCTTCAGGTATTGTCCGTTCAGCGGCTTGGCAACATGTGAGCAGGGGGGAGCACCAGCAATTGACTAGTGATGAAAGATCAGTTGATTTAAGAGGAACGGCTTCTGAGGGAGGATTGAACAAGAACGAGTTTTCGTGGGATTCCCCTTATTTATATTTTACGGTACGTGAACCGTTCCCGAGTCGAACCACGGCGGCAAATCTCGTGTTTGGACAGATTCATGCGAAGCAACCCCTTCACATTGTTTCACAAATGCCGGAGGATGGAGTTATTTTCAGTGACGGGGTGGAGCAGGATTTTCTGGAATTTAACTCGGGTGTGCAAGCAACGATTGGTTTGGCGGAAAAGAGAGGACAATTGGTAATATGAATGAGTTTCTCCTATTATAATATGGATATATATTATATTGGTATTTGTTCTTGTATTTACTGATATATAAAACAAGTGATATTTTAGAATGTAAATCCTGAATTCACGCCTGCATTTTCTTGATTTGAATCAAGGAGTTGCAGGTTTTTTTGCGTTAAGATGAATACATAACCAGAACAAATACAGGAGGATGATGATCATGAGTATCACGTCATTACAAGAAGTTAAAGCATACAGTACGGAACGTTTCACGAAACGGGTGTTGTTTCAACAAGGAGGCGGTGTAACCTTCATGCTTCATTTTCTGCCAGGACAACAGCTTCCCGTTCACAAACATCCCGGTGCAGACCTCACGTTGCTTGTTGTTGAAGGCAAGGGCACACTGATTCTGGACGGAACAGAGCATGAGATTCAGGCAGAAGATGTGGTATCCTGCGGAGGAGAGACGGAATTCGCGTTCCATAACACAAGTAATGCGGAAGTTCGTTTGTTCGTGGTATTGAATAAAGTGCCGGAAGCTTCTTACGCCAAGGATATCTAATATCCGATAGAGCCGGATGAATAATAGGGAATGGGGACTCCGCGAGGAGTTCTTTTCTTTGGTGCGGTGCATCTCTTTTCCGTGCAAAAAGGAACACATACAAAAACGTACCTTTGGCCTGACTGGATCAGAGCTTGGGCACGTTTTTTTGGGTATTGATGTTCATCAGACAGGGTTGTTTGGACATATATCCTTCTACCAACATCCTTGATGATCAGCACGGTTTAAAAGTATCCGAGCATTACTTTGGCTTCTCTGGACATCAGCTGCGGAGACCATTGCGGTTCCCATACCACCTGTACGTCAATATCGGTTTTGTCCGTATTTTCTTGTAAAACCCATTTCACCGCACCAACAATGGTGTCATGCAGCGGACATCCTGGCGTAGTCAGCGTCATACGCACCTGAATGTGATCCGGCTCTTCCTTTACTTCATAAACAAGGCCGAGGTCAACGATGTTGACACCAAGCTCCGGGTCATATACTTCTTTTAAATACTCTAGTAACTGTGAGGTTTGTTCCATCTTTTCCACGCTCCAATCCATCTTGTTAACGTCTGAATACCAAGGCGATATTTGAAATATACACGATAGAGATCATAGACAGTAATGTTCCGCCAACCATCATCACTTCCGCCAAATTAATCAGAATACCGCTGACTAAGAGCAGACTGGCTGCGACCATCGCAAGTATTCCATGATTGATCCTTTTTTCACTTAACATGCCGGCCATGAGTGGAGTGCCAGGACGTCCGGCAAGCTTGCCGTATTTGTGGGTCCACCATAGAAAAGGCACGATTTTGGAAGCATACCCGAGGATCGTCAGAGATACCCAGCCTCCAAGGTATACCCAGCCAGTCAGAAGCACAACGCGTGAATCAAGGAGTAGCTCTACATCTTGCGCACTATAGATTAACAGAGCCATGGAATATACGAGCAAGGCACGGCTTACATAGACCGTCCAGCGGATTCCGGGTCCAGGGTTGCTTTTATGCCGTTTCTCCTGAATTTGCTCCAGGTGGTATACGTAACAGATCAGTGCTCCTGTCAAAAGCAAAAGCGCAAACCAGAGCAAGCCACCTTGGATACCTGTCAGGAATGCAATCACTCCTGTAATAACAGCAGCATTCCACAGGACCAGAACCATCTTTTGCAATCGGATAGAGAAATCATGGGACAAATAAAACATCGGCAGCATTTTGTAACTGAACCCGGTAATTAACATGCCAAACCATCCAAGGGTTCCCATCCAGATATGTGCGCCAAACAATCGTTGATGCAGACCATTCCAGTCGCCAAAAGCAAAATTCAGTCCCATCAGCATGCCGGATAATCCGGTAAGTACAAGGTACAGACAGGCACACGCTGCACTGATCGTTACAGGGTTCCATATGGAAGCACGGTAGAGGGTGATACCCATGTTCAAGCCAAATAACAAAATGCCGGATAGTGCAAGCGTTGCTGAACCTGCAATCCATATTACATCTGTGCGAATAAAACCAATCAACATGCCTGTAGCACCGACGGTGAACAAGAAATAGTGACAGTAACCAAGCACTGTACTATATATATTCGTTTGTAAAATGACATGTATCAACTGATAAACTGCACCCATCGCCAGCATGGTGGCCCATCCGAGTACGAACAAATGCGCATGAAACCAGCCTTCGGGTCCCCTTAATTCATCACCTAGCCAGCCTGTCAGGGAGAGCAGGGAGAATGCGTGATACATTACAAATCCAACGATGCCCGTGATGATAAAAAGAAACGGCAACCTGGACATGGCTTTCGCCCCCTTACCCTTTTTCAATTCTGACTTTGGCTGTGCCATCCGTCTGGTCCTCAACGCTGTAGAAACAACCGAGCTGATTCAGTTCCTCGATCAAAAAAACGGGTACGCGGTCATTATGAATAAGTACAACTTCTCCCGGTTTGCAACGTTCAAGTGCAGCTAATGTGCGCATCATTGGCTGGGGCGGCTCCAGTCCGCGATTGTCCAGTACAATGGTTGGCTCTTTCTGTTCCTGTGTTATGGGCTCATCTGACAAAACTGCGGATTTCGAAGGTTCAGCTATTGCTGGAGGTTGCCCTTCACAGGAATTCATGGCATCCTCTGAACCCGAATCCTCAATCGACGATGAAGTTAATTCAGTTCGAGCCAACGTATTGGATTGAACCGCCGCAGAAATCTTCTCTGCAGCGGTTTTATTTTTTTTATGCACAAATGTGGTCACCCAATGATTGGATTCCAGACGCTCCGATGTACTGGAGTATCCTTTCATTTTCAGAATGCCAAGCAATGGAGTCGGCTTGAACGGTGCATGCAGGACCAATACATCTTCGTGTTTCAGTTCTTTAACGGTATCCATAATGAGCTGAAAAGGCTCCAGTTTTTTGCTCAGATGAGGGCGTACGTCCAGTTCAACAATATTAACGTCGGTTTCAAGCATGAACGTTCACATCCGTTTCGGTGCTGACTGCCGTAGCTGCTTGCGTCTGCTGAACCAGCTTGATCGAAGATTCATATAAAGCGGCCATGCCTCCGTACAGGGCATAGAAGAATGAATCAGGTGCATCCAGGGAGAAGGAGAGATAGGTTTTGGGGTCCATCTCAAGCACACGCTCAAACAGTCTCGCACTGTCATAGGCATAGAAGCAGAAATGAGTGAATTCGAACACGGGCATTTTCTCGTAAATCGTAATGATCTCCTGTGCATAGGCTGCCTGCTCACGCTGAGCGATCTGAATCATGGATACAGCATCTTCGAGTCCCAGCGTCAGACGCAGTGTAGTCTCGTTAATGATTTCAACATGCGCCATTCCCGTTCAACTCCAATCTATCGTTTAGTGATTTTGACCTGAAACGTTATAGGACCTTGTTCGATATACTCCCAGTCAAAGCCGTCAGGATGTGTCGATTGAAACTGGAAGCGGAGCGGTTTTGGATCGTGATCGTTAACGAGTAACATCGCTTCCTCAGGCTGAAGAGCTTCAAACGTTTCAAAGATAATTTTATGTTTCAAATGAGGTGGATACTCTGTGGCATTAATGGTTGCAGCGTATGTGTTCATGGGTCATTCCTCCAAATTGGGATTAGTGTGGTGTTGCAACTTGATTATAGAAAAGCAGACAGCGGGGCTGTGTGAGCCTGCTCACACCTTTATTTTTGTCATAATCTCGCCTTATTTGGACTGAAATCCTGTTCGGAAAAGGCTTGCGGAGCTTTCATAAATGTGCAACTGTGCGTTATGTTTCAGTTCTTGTGATATTTTGCACAGTTAGCAAAGCCAGACATCATTATGCTTAGCCCATGATTGACAATACATGTGAGGAAGCGAGTGTTCTCCTTTAGCGATGTCATGACAGCACCCGAGAGAAAGGAGGTACGTGTATGGAATCAAAACTAATAGACCCTTTTGGACGTGTGCACGATTACTTGCGTATATCCGTTACGGATCGTTGCAATCTGCGGTGTGTGTATTGCATGCCGGAAGAAGGAATGCAGTTTGAACCGACAGAACGCATTTTGTCCTATGAAGAAATTACATCGATTGTCCAGGCACTTGCTCCGCTAGGCATACGGAAACTGCGATTGACTGGCGGAGAACCTCTCGTTCGCAAGGGGCTGGATCAACTGGTTGCGATGTTATCCGCTATTCCAGGGATTGAAGACATTGCATTGACAACCAATGGCATATTTTTGGCAGCTCATGCCGAGATGCTGAAAGCGGCAGGTCTGACACGCGTGAACATTAGTCTGGATTCGCTCAAGCCGGAGCGATTTGCGCGTATTACACGGGGCGGTAAGGTACATCGCGTGCTGGAGGGCATCAAAGCCAGTCAAAAGGCTGGATTCAAGCCCATCAAACTAAACGTTGTACTGATGAAGGGTGTAAATGACGATGAGGTGGAGGACTTTCTACGCATGACGCTGGAAGCCCCAATTGATATTCGTTTTATTGAATACATGCCCATCGGAGACAGTGGAACCGGTTGGAAGTCGAGTTATTTGCCGCTTGAACATGTACTGAAGACTTGCGGAACCAAGTGGAACTACGAAAGTTGCGGTGATGTGTATGGCAATGGCCCAGCAGATAGTTACCGGATCGTTGGAGCCGCTGGAACATTCGGACTGATTCATCCGGTCAGCAGCCATTTCTGCGGTAGCTGTAACAGGCTCCGGTTAACGGCCGACGGTAACATTAAGCCTTGTCTGTACTGGTCAGATGAGTACAATGTTCGCCCGCTCGTTGGTGACGACAAAGCGGTGCAGGATTTATTTTACAAGGCGCTCGGCTCCAAACCCGAAACTCATGACATGGTAAAAGCCTTACAAGGGCAAGAGATTAACGGAACACCTACGCTGCGGCATATGTCGCAGATTGGAGGATAGGAAGACCAGCATCAACAGGTCACAATTGTGGGAGGACAACAATGAGCAGCAAAAGCATGCCCTGGATGGGCAAACTGAAGTATTTTGCCAAACGTGAAAAAAACGCGGAAGGCTGGAGTGAGATGTCCCCGGTAAACCGGGACTGGGAAGATGTATATCGCCGTCGTTGGCAACATGATAAAGTGGTGCGTTCCACACACGGCGTGAACTGCACGGGTTCGTGCAGCTGGCAGATTTATGTGAAAGATGGCATCGTGACATGGGAAACACAGGCGACGGACTATCCATCAACCGGACCTGATATGCCTGATTTTGAGCCGCGTGGATGTCCGCGTGGAGCAAGCTTCTCATGGTATCTATATAGTCCATTACGTGTGAAACATCCTTACGTGCGTGGGGCGCTCCTTGAAATGTGGCGTGAGGCCCTGAAGACTCATGGCGATCCAGTAAAAGCATGGCAAAGTATCGCGAATGATCCGGTGAAAGTGAAAAGATACAAATCGGTACGCGGTAAAGGTGGACTGGTTCGTGCATCATGGGGCGAAGTAACACAGATTATTGCTGCTTCCATGATTCATACGATCAAAGATTACGGCCCCGACCGTATCATTGGTTTCTCCCCGATTCCAGCAATGTCGATGGTCAGTTATGCTGCAGGATCCCGTTTCTTATCTCTGGTAGGTTCACCACTACTCAGTTTCTATGACTGGTATGCGGATCTGCCGCCGGCATCCCCGCAAATCTGGGGAGATCAGACAGACGTGCCGGAGAGTAGTGACTGGTACAACTCAGGATACATTTTGGTCTGGGGTTCCAACCTGCCAATGACCCGTACACCGGATGCCCACTTCCTCGCTGAAGCACGTTACAAGGGAACAAAAGTGGTATCCATCAGTCCGGATTATGCGGAATATGTGAAGTTTGCAGACACATGGATGTCCGTAAAACAAGGTACAGATGGCGCGCTTGCCATGGCAATGGGGCACATCATCCTGAAAGAATTTTATCTGGATCATCCTACGCAGTACTTCATGTCTTATGCGAAGCAATATACAGACTTCCCGAATTTGTTGATTGTCGAAGAGAAGGATGGCGTGAACACTGCAGGACGATTCCTGCTTGGGGAAGACCTGGGCATCCAGGGCAACAACATGGCATGGAAGACCCTTGTATATGACGAAAATACGGCATCCTATGCGATTCCAAAAGGCAGTATGGGCTTCCGCTGGGGTGAAGAAGGTACATGGAATCTCAAAATGGAGCAGGTGGATACCGGCGAGCCGATTGATCCAAGACTTTCCATGCTCGGTGTGCACCATGATCTCGTAACCGTGCAACTGCCTTACTTCGATGACGAAGGAAGTCACGTAATGGAACGTCAAATCCCGGTCCGCCGCATCTGGGTTGATGATCGCTGGATTACGGTTACTTCGGTTTACGATCTCGTGCTGGCGAAGTATGGGGTTGATCGTGAAATGACGCGTTCAGCAGACTCTACTGAAATCGTTGCAGGAGTCGTTATGGAAGCGGAAGAGGATAAACCATTTACACCTGCTTGGCAGGAAAAAATCACTCGGGTTGACCGGGATACCGTCGTTCAGATCGCACGTGAGTTTGCACAAAATGCCGTGGATACACAAGGTCGCTCTATGATTATTATGGGTGCCGGCATCAACCACTGGTACAACTCTGACGTAATCTATCGTGCCATTATCAACCTGCTACTGATGACAGGCTGTCAGGGGGTTAACGGTGGTGGTTGGGCTCACTATGTAGGTCAGGAGAAACTACGTCCGGCGGAAGGCTGGCAGACGATTGCGTTTGCGCGTGACTGGAGTGGACCTGCGCGTCTGCAAAATGGTACATCCTTCTTCTATTTTGCAACAGATCAATGGAGATATGAGGAGACTAAGGTCGGAGAGCTGACCTCGGCACTTGAGGGTGATCCGCGCTTCGAGCACGTTGCTGACTATAATGTTATGGCTGCACGCATGGGCTGGCTTCCATCTTATCCGCAATTTAACCGGAACTCTATTGATTTGCATCAGGATGCACTGGATGCGGGAGCAAAAACGAATGAAGAGATCGGAGCTTACGTGGCATCCGAACTGCAAAATAAAAATCTGAAATTCTCCATTGAACAGCCTGATGACCCGGCGAACTTCCCGCGTGTGCTGTTTGTCTGGAGAGCCAACCTGATCTCAAGCTCAGGCAAGGGACATGAGTATTTCCTCAAGCATTTGCTTGGTGCCACGAACGGATTGCTGAATGATGATGATCTGGGACTTCGTCCAGAGCATGTGGAGTGGGTGGAACATGCTCCGGAAGGCAAGCTGGATCTTATGGTCAATATGGACTTCCGGATGGCGGGTACAGCAATGTATTCCGATATCGTACTGCCAGCAGCCACATGGTATGAAAAAAGTGACCTGAGCAGTACGGATATGCACCCGTTCGTGCATCCATTCAACCCGGCAGTAGCCACACAGTGGGAATCCCGTTCCGACTGGGATACGTTTAAGGAGATTGCACGTGTGTTCTCCGACATGGCTGCACAGCAGTTCGACGGACCGCAGAAGGAGATTTTGACTACACCACTGCTGCATGATTCACCGGATGAACTCGCGCAGCCGTATGGTGAGATCAAAGACTGGAGTGCTGGAGAATGTGAAGCTATTCCGGGCAAAACGATGCCGCATATTCAGGTCGTAGAACGTGACTATGCTGCGGTTTACAACAAAATGATCAGTCTCGGACCTAATGTGAAGGATAAACCGATTGGTACGAAGGGTATCTCATGGTCTGCAACCGAGGAGTATGAGAAGTTGAAAGGCATTCTTGGTGTTAACCGAAAAGATGGTATTGGACAAGGATGTCCAGATCTGAGTACAGATCGCAACGTTGCTGAAGCAATTCTGACGCTCTCTACCACCACAAACGGCAAGATGGCTGTACGTGCGTGGGAGTCACTTGAGAAGAAGACGGCACTGCACTTGAAGGATCTGGCAGAAGAGCGCTCGGAGGAGTGTTTCACATTTGATGAGATTACTTCAAAACCGAAAACAGTCATTACATCACCTGCATTCAGCGGATCGGAAAAAGGCGGACGGCGTTATTCACCGTTTACAACCAACGTAGAGCGTCTGATTCCATGGCGGACATTGACGGGCAGACAACAGTTTTATATCGACCATGCGATGCTGCGTGAGTTCGGTGAGACGCTGGCGACCTTCAAACCAATTCTGAAACATACACCGTTCCATCCAAACAGCAAACGTCCGATCGAGGGCGGCAAAGAAATCGTACTGAACTACATGACACCGCATAACAAGTGGTCCATTCACAGTATGTACTATGATGCACAGCCGATGTTGACGTTGTTCCGCGGTGGTCCAACGATCTGGATGAATCATGAAGATGCTGAGGACGCCGGCCTGGTGGATAATGACTGGATCGAATGTTTCAACCGTAACGGGGTCGTTGTGGCAAGAGCAGTCGTCACGCACCGGATTCCACGCGGAGTAGCCTTTATGTATCACGCTCAGGACCGTCACATTAACGTTCCGGGTACGAAAATATCACAGACACGCGGTGGTACGCATAACAGTCCGACTCGTATTCACGTGAAACCAACACATATGATCGGTGGTTATGCCCAGTTAAGTTATGGTTTCAACTATTATGGCCCGACAGGCAACCAGCGTGACCTGAACGTCATCATTAGAAAACTGCAGGAGGTGGATTGGCTTGAAGATTAAAGCACAAGTCAGTATGGTCATGAACCTGGATAAATGTATCGGATGCCATACATGCAGCGTTACATGCAAAAACACCTGGACGAATCGTCCAGGTGCAGAGTACATGTATTTTAACAATGTCGAAACGAAACCGGGTGTCGGTTATCCGAAACAATGGGAGGATCAGGAGCGTTATCGCGGCGGCTGGGAGATGAAAAATGGCAAGCTGGAGCTGAAATCCGGTACACGTGCCAGACGTTTGCTTAACATTTTCCACAACCCGGATCAACCAACGATTGACGACTACTACGAGCCTTGGACTTATGATTACGAAAAACTGACCAACAGTCCGGAGAAAAAACACCAGCCGGTCGCAAGACCGAAATCCCAAATCACGGGAGAGTACATGAACCTCGAATGGGGTCCAAACTGGGAAGATGACCTCGCCGGTGCTCATATAACGGGGATGGAAGACCCGAACATGAAAGGTGTCGAGGAATCGATCAAAATGGATTTTGAACAGGTATTTATGATGTACCTGCCGCGAATCTGTGAACACTGTCTGAACCCGTCTTGCGTGTCCTCTTGTCCATCAGGTGCCATGTACAAACGGGAAGAGGACGGTATCGTACTGGTTGACCAGAATGCTTGTCGTGCATGGAGATTCTGTGTATCCAGTTGTCCTTACAAAAAAGTATATTTCAACTGGCAGACGAACAAAGCCGAAAAATGTACACTATGCTTCCCGCGGATTGAAGCGGGTCTGCCAACGATCTGCTCCGAAACTTGTGTCGGACGTATCCGTTACATCGGTCTGATGCTCTATGATGCAGACCGCATTGAAGCGGCAGCATCGGTTGAGAATGAAAAGGATCTGTATGAGTCACAAATGGATGTTTTCCTTGATCCGAATGATCCTGAAGTCATCCGTGAAGCACGGGCAGCAGGCATTCCAGAGGATTGGATTATAGCAGCGCAGCAGTCCCCGATCTACAAAATGGTGATTGACTGGAAGATCGCACTTCCACTGCACCCTGAATACCGCACGATGCCAATGGTATGGTACATTCCGCCGCTAAGCCCGATCACGAACCGGGTAGAAGGCCAAGGAAGCTCGCTCGAAGCAAACGATATTTTCCCGGCGATTGATAACATGCGTATTCCGGTTGAATATCTGGCGAACCTGCTTACTGCTGGAGATACAGGACGTATTCGTGAAGTACTGCGCAAAATGGCTGTAATGCGTATTCATATGCGTAACCAGCAAACCGGCAAAACAAGTGAGTCCGACCTGTTGGATATGGTAGGCATGAGTGCGCAGGAAGTTGAAGATATGTATCGTCTGCTCGCTATCGCGAAATACGATGATCGTTTTGTGATCCCACCAGCTCACCGTGAGGAAGTGGCGGATCTCTTCAGTGAACAAGGCAGCTGTGGTCTTGACTTTGCAGGCGGCCCGGGTTCTTGCGGCGTATTCTCATAGGAGAGGAGACAACAACGATGACAATTGATATCGATCCAGAACCAATCGTTAAGCCGGTGTACGACACGGAAACAAGACGAATGGTCTGCAAACTGATCTCCTATCTGCTGCAATATCCGGATACCGAGTGGAGAGAGGGATTACAAGGCGTACAGGAAGCTGTTCTTTCGATCTCTGATGAAGAAGTGAAGCAGACCGTGTTAACTTTCATCAGTAGTGCTCAGGCTCTAGATGCCATACGGTGGCAAGACGCGTATGTTCGTTCTTTTGACTTTGATAAAAAATCGAATCTATATCTCACATATGCTTTACATGGTGATGAGCGAGATCGCGGACCAGCACTGATTGATTTGAAACGCAGATATGAAGCGGCTGGTTTCTATATGGAAGCTACCGAACTCCCGGATTACTTGCCCATGGTGCTTGAATTCATTGCCGAGGCTCCTGAGCAGGATGCCATTGGAGTTCTGGATAGTTGCCATAAAGCACTGGTATCGATGACCGAAAGTATTGCAGGACAAAACAGTCCATACGGGCCGCTCCTTACGCTGATGTTACAGGTGATGCCCGAGCCGTCTGTTTCGGACGTACCTGAACCAAGCAAAGAAGAACAGAAACAACCGCTTGGCGGTCTGAACGAGATCGTTGAGCTGATGAGGAGGGGCAGTCGGTGAGTACACTGGAATTCATGTTATGGGGTGCTCTCCCGTATATGGTCATCGTGTTTTGTATCACAGCGACCATCTGGAGATATGTAACCAATCCGTTTAGTTGGACATCCAAATCAAGTGAGATGCTGGAGAAACGTATGCTGCGATGGGGAAGTTTACTCTTCCACATCGGCATTTTCGCCGTCATCTGCGGACATATTGCCGGTTTGCTAGTACCGATCGAATTTTACCACTGGATCGGTCTGAGTGACGAAGCCTATCATATGGGCGCTGTGTTCGGCGGATTACCGGCAGGAATTATTGCATTTGCCGGTTTGGTTATTCTGTTGGTACGCCGCTATACGGCTCGTAGAGTGCGCGCAACAAGCAGCGTTGGGGATTGGCTGGCCCTCGCCATGTTGATTATTGTTATTGTGACGGGTATTTTGGCAACTTCAGCCAATGCGGTAAATCACAGTGGGTTTGATTATCGTACAACGATTAATCCATGGCTGCGTGGACTTCTGGTCTTCCAACCTGATCCGGCTCTAATGCAAACTGTGCCAATGAACTTCAAAGTTCATATCTTGCTTACATTTGTGCTGTACTGTGTGTTCCCATTCACACGTCTCGTTCACATGCTGAGTATGCCTCTCGGATATCTCAGACGTAGCTACGTGCTGTATCGCAGAAGAGATGGGGCAGTGTATCCGAATCAGAATCAAGAACAACATAAGGAAAGGGCGATGTAAATGCAACAAAAAGGTAAAGTTCAACTGCCCTTGCAAACCGCAAGTCTGATTCTCGGTTTCATGGTATGGGTGATTCTGTCATCACTCATGCCTTTCATTAAAGAAGACATCGTACTTACGTCATCACAGCTGGCTTGGGCAACGGCTATTCCGGTATTGATCGGTTCGATTGCCCGTATTCCAATTGGGTATTGGACGAACCGATACGGGGCACGTAACATTTTCATGATCAGCTTTGTATTGTTACTCGCTCCAGTATGGTGGGTAAGCCGTGCAACATCTTTCAGTGATCTGATCATTGGGGGATTTTTCCTCGGGATCGGTGGAGCTGTGTTCTCTGTCGGAGTAACCTCGTTGCCGAAGTATTATCCCAAAGAGCGTCACGGTTTTGTTAACGGGATCTATGGTATTGGTAACTTGGGTACGGCGCTTTCGGCGTTTGGAGCTCCTTTGGTTGCTGCTCAGGTCGGTTGGTCCAAGACCGTATTATTTTACAGTATTCTTTTAATTGGTATGGCGGTACTCAACTTTGCATTGGGAGACAAAAAAGAAACTCGTGTCACCCTTCCTCTAATGCAGCAGCTAAAAGACGTATCACGCAATAACAAGCTGTGGCTCTTGTGTCTCTTTTATTTCCTGACGTTTGGTTCGTTCGTGGCGTTCACCGTTTACTTGCCGAACTTCCTCGTAACCAATTTTCAGATGGATAAGGTTGATGCCGGACTTCGCACCGCAGGATTCATCCTGGTCGCAACGATCATGCGTCCAGTTGGCGGATGGCTGGGTGATAAATTTAATCCGTTTAAAATATTAATGTTTGTATTTGGCGGATTGACGGTAGCGGCGATTGTGTTATCTTTCGCGCCATCCTTCTATATCTATACCGTGGGCTGTCTGACTGTAGCGCTTTGTGCGGGGACAGGTAACGGTACGATTTTCAAATTGGTGCCAATGTATTTCGTCAAACAAGCAGGGATCGCTAATGGTATGATCTCGGCTATGGGTGGTTTGGGTGGTTTCTTCCCCCCATTGATGCTGACACTGTTGTACAGTATGACAGGGCATTATGCGATTGGATTCATGGCGTTGTCCCAGATTGCACTGGTAAGTCTCGTGCTTGTCATCTGGATGTTCTATCAGGAGAAACTTCAACTGTCTGCCAGTATTTTGGAAAATACAATTGAAGCGATTCTGGTGACGGATACGAACAGTGTTATTCGTTCTGTGAATCCAGCCTTCACGGCCGTTACAGGTTATTCAGCTGAAGAAGCGGTAGGACAGAAGCCAAGCATGCTGAAATCAGGCAAGCAGGATAAAAAGTTCTATGACCAGTTGTGGCAGGAACTGCGTGACAAAGGATACTGGCAGGGAGAGATCTGGAACCGGAAGAAAAACGGTGAGGTCTATCAGGAATGGCTTAGTATTACAGCGATTCGTAATGAAGCTGGAGAAGTCAAATATTATGCCGGTATGTTCAGTGACATGAGTAAACCCGATCTTACGATTGCCTGAGCAAATCACATAAACGGAACAGGTTTTGAAAAAGTGATCCAACATACAGCAAGAGACCTTAACTTGATTTACAGTAGTTAAGGTCTCTTTTTGCACAAGTGGCAGTCTCCACACTCGGATAGAAGAAAGAAGAAAGAAGAAAGAATAAACAAAATGCATGCAGCGGCTTATCGTTATGCTCAGGCGTCTCGTTGTTCCTTTAAAGCCTGCAAGTTATGAATGATAATTCGACTACGATCAACCTCAAGCAGCTCATCTTTGGAGAGCTGGTTCAGCAATCGATTGGCCGTTTCCCGAGTCGTTCCAATGGAATTGGCAAATTCCTGGTGGGTCATGGGCAGATTGATGACGATCTTGTCCGCTTGCTGCTGACCATGTTGCTCTGCCAGCATGAGAAGGAAGGAGAGCACACGATTACGCACATCCTGACCGGAAAGCACTTGTAACTTATCTTGTAATTCGCGTATTTTATCGCCAAGTACACGCATAATTTTGATGGCAATGGAAGGTGTGCTGAGCATGAGCCGTTCAAAATGACGGACAGGAATCGCTAGCAGACTTGTCGGCGTAATCGCAACAGCGGTAGCGGGGTATGGATGCGCATTGAAAAATCCGGTATGTGGGAACATATCTCCTGTTTTGAGAAAGGAGACAATCTGTTCATGTCCGTTCTCGTCTGTTTTGTACGCTTTGACAATGCCGGTACGGATGAAGAAGACCGCTTCTTTTTCACTGCCTTCACTAAAGATCACTGTTTTTTTGCTGATGCTGCGGGATATGGCGATTTCTTCAACTTGTTTCAACTCTTCAGGGCTGAGATCCTGAAATATAGGGAATTGCTGCAGAAATTCAGCTGCGTTTTCTTTATTTACCCGGGTCATACGAGTTTCATCCTCTCTAAAGCTCTAATTTTGTAATGGTAAATCGGATAGGAGGTTATGATTGAATTGAAAATCAATGCAAGTACGAATCTAAAACCAATCGTTATCCCTCATGAGCACGGTGGGTGGGCGATGGTTAGTGTGCCCTTCCTCGTCGGTGTGGCGGCAAGTAGTCCCCAGTGGCTTCATGTGCCTCTGTTCATAGCCTGGCTTGGCCTATATCTGACCGCATATCCTTTGCTGCAATCGCTCAAACGAAACGCGAATCGGCATCGCTTGTACACATGGGCCGCCATATACGGCACGGTAGCTTTGGTCTGTCTCATACCGGCCGTCGTTGGGCAATCCTCGCTGTTATGGTTTGGCCCTATGCTCGTAGGCCTACTCCTGGTTAACATCTGGCATGTGAGACATAGGGCAGAAAGGTCACTGACCAATGACCTTTGTGCGATGTTAGTGTTCTCCCTTGGCGGAGCAGCAGCTTATTTAATTGGCAGTGGTGAATGGGATTATGGGATGTTGATCGTTGTATTATTTTCCTTTTTACATTTTACAGGAAGTACGTTCTTTGTGAAATCTGTCTTTCGGGAACGCAACAATCCTCGCTGGATCAGGTTGTCACGTCTTGTGCATGTTATACTGTTATTCATTCCGGCTATCGTTGGGTATCCATGGATGGGGCTGGCCTTCGTCTATTCTGCTGCGAGAGCGTTCCGATACGCAGGTCAAACTCTGCGTCCTATGAAGGTGGGCATCATTGAGATTATTGGAGCGGTGCAGTTCCTGCTCTGGTTTATCCTGCTATAAATCACATCATGTTATCATAACGTGATTTAAGTCCACATCAGGTGACATAGGTCACATCGTCATCGGATTGACATGGAATGATGCTAAACGTTTACTAACCATGAAGACATGCCCAGGGACAAGAACATATTCCCATTGAAGTCGCTATTCAAAAAAACGTTAGAGGACAGATCGTTTACAGCGATCAGTCCTCTAACGTTTTATGCCTACCACGACAGACTGCCAAAGGTTGACGCCGGAATCAGCAATAAAGCATATATCCGTTTTTACAACCAATATCGACCCAAAAATGTTCACCCAAGTAAGTAAAACGCGAGCAATAGGTGTTTATTTCCAGTATAATTGGATAGGGGGAATTATACATTTTTTCGGGGGAAGATCTTAAGTATGAGTATAGGAAAGAACAAGCGGATCTAGTACAATTACACTAGATATTGTAAGCGCTTGCTTTGATTTCAGAGGGAGGTACGCTGCATTCAATGAATTACCGTAATCCCGTAATCGCCGGATATTTGAGCACTATTTCGGGACCGAGCAGGAAGGCCTACACGCTGGACGATGAGGGGCCAACCATGTTCGCGTGCCTCACCAGTACTATCTCATGATGGAGACGGTCTTAGTTCTGAACTTCACGCCTCGGGCAACGGTATAAAGAACGCTAGTCCTGCTTATTATGAAGGATTCTATTATTCCAATACCAAAGGAGATGCCTTATGAACCAACAACATTTACCTAAGCCCCACCAGCCGCTTGTAACCCACATCTTCACTGCGGACCCGTCCGCCCATGTCTACGAGGGCAAAATCTATATCTATCCTTCCCATGACCTTGATCATGACGAGCCGAGCAACGATAACGGTGACCAGTATAAAATGGAAGACTATCATGTGCTCTCGATGGACAACTTCGATTCCCCGGTAGTCGATCACGGCGAAGCGTTGCATCTGAGAGATATTCCGTGGGCTTCCAAGCAGCTCTGGGCTCCGGATGCCGCTTATAAGAACAATACCTATTACCTGTTCTTCCCGGCACGTGATCATGACGACATCTTCCGTCTGGGTGTGGCAACATCAGAGTCTCCGGCAGGACCGTTCACGCCGCAGCCGAATTACATGGAAGGCAGCTTCAGTATCGATCCGGCCGTACTGGTGGATGACGACAATCAGTCATACATCTATTTCGGCGGACTCTGGGGCGGCCAGCTGGAGAAATGGCAAACCGGAAGCTTCGTACCAGATGCAGAAGGACCGGCTCCTGACCAGCCGGCGCTTGGACCGCAAGTTGCCCTGCTCAGCGACGACATGCTGTCCTTCCAGGATAAACCTGTCGAGATATCCATTGTCGATGAAGATGGGAATCCAATTCTGGCCGGAGATGAGGAACGGAGATATTTTGAAGGCCCATGGATGCATAAATATAACGGCTATTACTACCTATCCTACTCTACAGGAAGCACGCATAAGCTCGTATATGCGATCGGCAAGAACCCGATGGGGCCGTTCACATTCAAGGGTGAGATTCTCTCTCCGGTTATCGGCTGGACAACCCACCATTCCATTGTGCAAGTCGAAGACAAGTGGTATCTGTTCTATCACGACAGCTCCCTGTCGGAAGGCGTCAACCATAAGCGCTGCGTTAAATATTCCGAGTTGAAATACAACGAAGACGGAACGATCCAGAAGATCAATCCTTATCCGGATGCCGAGTAAGCTGGCGGGTTAGCGGAAACAGATCAGATTACAAGATACGGCATGACATGAGGCAGCTCCTGACGGGGCTGCTTTCTTTAGCATACAGCGCAGTCTGAAAATAGAATCTATTGAAACAGGTGATTGTTTTTAATCTGTCACGCCGGGTTAATGGGAGATAAAACGATCTGGAAAAAGGGAGGGCCTACCCAAATGTGGACTGCATTGATGTGGGGCGGCATCTCCGCCTCAGCGGTTGTAATTGGTGCTCTTGCCGCATTATTCATGAAGATTCCGAAAAGGGTTATCGGTTGGATTATGGCTTTTGGAACAGGCACGCTGATTGGTGCAGCAACGTTTGAGCTTCTTGGAGATGCATTGAATGATGGAGGCATGTTGCCAACTGCTGTCGGTTTTACCGCAGGAGCTGTGGTGTATACCCTGTTTGATTGGCTCATCTCGGCCAAAGGCGGGTCCAATCGGAAACGTTCCAGCAAAAAAGATTCAAGCCAGCAAAGTGGACTCGGCATATTTGCAGGCACAGTGATGGATGCCATTCCCGAATCGATCATGCTGGGTGCCAGTTTGCTAGCAGGTAAAGGTGTCAGTGTGGTGCTGGTGGTATCGATCTTTGTCAGCAATATTCCTGAAGGGTTGTCCAGTACGGCAGGACTGAAAAATAGCAAATATAGCAAAGGCAAAATTCTACTGATGTGGCTTGGTGTATTGCTGATCTCTGCCCTTGCCGCAATGGGCGGGTATCTATTTCTGGAACAGCTTCCGAAAGAGATCGGAGCAGCGATTGGCGCTTTTGCCGGAGGGGGTATCATAGCTATGCTTTGTTCAACAATGATGCCTGAGGCTTTTGAAGAAGGAGGGCCTGTGGTAGGGTTGATCGCATCAATGGGACTGCTGGTGTCCTTGATGCTGGATATTTAGTTTGGGTGTACTCTGAAACATCATATAAAACTCTTATCGCATCAAACCGAAGTCTGAATCTATCAAAGCAAAAGAGTATCCTAATCAGTTCAATTCTGAATGGGATACTCTTTTCTTATAGATTGATGATGGAGTTTCAACTTTATATTGAAATTAATGACCCGAGCAGCTTCCACCGCAACCACAGGCTTCTTTACCTAGTTCTTTGGCTTCTGGTAGCCGATTCAATTCAACGGATTTAGTAAAATAGTTGCTGATCTGCTGATGCAATTGGCTGAATTCACGCTGTGCATAGATAAATCTGCGAATCAGCGGATGATCGTAAAGCGCACGTTCTTCCTCTTCGTAGATTTTAATCTCGGATTCGAGCAACTCAATATTTTGACGTTCTTTCTCTTCAAGGGCCTGATGTTTCTCCATGAAGCGTTCATACTGCTCTGTCGCTTGTTCATCTGCGGCAAATTGGTCGATCATCTCACGCATCTCTTTGTAGCCTTCATCCTGTAATAATAGGGAGCATAGCTCCTGCATTTTATGCATAATGAGTTGTTTGTCCAATTTAACAACGGTAGTCGTCATAAGGTTAGCCTCCTGAAAATTCTTTTCTTGTTATTCACTTTATACTGTAAATCAGACGTTCACTGTGACGATACTCACAACCTGGGTTAAATAGTTTACATATGCAAGCAGACGAATCGATCAGGAGATCATATCTTTCAACTCCTGTAGCTGCAGAATCCGAATCTCATTGCCGTTTACTTGAAGCAGCATTTGATGTTGCATCATGTTTAATTTCCGGCTTAACGTCTCTGGAGTAATTCCTAAGAGCAAGGCTATATCCTTTTTGAAAACAGGCAGTCGGATCTCAGGGTTGGCATGATTCCGGTTATGGAAATCAAGAAGAAGCTTTGCAATTTTTTGCTCCGTCGTCATAGCGCTGAGGGAGCTGTTCCACTCGTCGGTTTCATTGAGCAGACGGGTGATGGCAAGCAGGAAATGGTAAGCAAGTTTGGGGTCTTGCTCAAGTAATTGGTCGAAATCCTCTTTGCGGATAGAACATATCGACGAGGTCTCAAGAACCTCCGCATTCGATTGATGCGGTGTCTGATGCAGTAATGAATTCTGTCCGAAAAAATCACCGGAGAACAGGAAGCGAATAATATGTTCTTTGCCATTCTCATTATACTTGGAGAGCTTTACACTGCCCTGATGTATCACAAAGAGGGTGTCTGAACGTTCGCCTTCCTGCACGATATATTCTCCTTTATGATATTTTTGGGTATGGAGAAGCGAGGTCAGCAATGTAGCGTCCGCAGGGTCCAGATGCTGAAAAAGCGAAACTTTGGTGAAACAGGCATCGTTTTTTCCATGGGTACAGATCATTTCTTAGTCACCTCTTTGTATATTTAATGAGCCATGGTCTTACCACCGTGATTTTTACCATCTTTCGTGACACGGAGCACGGCAGAAGCACCTTTGTCTACATGTTTGAATTGGTGGGTTACGATGGGATAGTCACCTTCCTCAGTGACGGTAAACTCGACAACCGCTCCTCCGCTGGCAGGTAGCATAACGGTCTGAATACCATACTCGATGTTTCTTGGATTGCCGTCCTTGTATACACGATCCATAATCGTCCCTACGACATGGAAGGAAGAGACTTCATTTGGACCAGCGTTACTAACATAAATGCGAACGGTATCTCCTACTTTGGCAAGTAGCGGATGTTCTTTAAGAGTATAGGTATTGCCATTAAAAACAACATACTCAGGTTCCCCGTTAACAAAAGAATTGTAATCGTGCTCTTTGTACCATTCGCTTTGCACAAGGGTATACGAACGATCAACGAGGTGATCCGAAGGATATCCTGCTTTGGGCTCAACAATGATCATTCCGTACATGCCATTGGCAATGTGAGCTAGGGTTGGTTTGCTACCGCAGTGATACATAAATACGCCAGGATTGGAGGCCGGATAAGTGAAAGTACCTTCTTCCCCCGGCATGACATCAATGAATTTACTGCTCGGAGAAGCATGAACGGCATGCATGTCCATCGAGTGATTCATGCGCGTATCTTTATTTTTCAACGTAAAAACGATCGTGTCGCCCTCCTTCACACGCAGGACTGGGCCAGGTGACGTTCCATTAAACGTCCAGGCGTTATAGATGACTCCTTTTGAAATTTCAATATCTGTCACTTGAGAGGTCATTTCGATATATACGGTGTGGCCATCTCTGCGTATAACCGGATCAACGGGCGGCTGGCTGGGTGCAGTGCTTGAAAAGGCTTCTTCATTTTGGCTCTGCTGAATTGGACTTGTCGAACTGCAATGAGAGAGTGCAGCAGTAAAGATGGTCAGGATCAGCGTGTATTTATAAATGTTGGGAAACGAGAGCATAGATTCACAACCTTTCAATTAGCAAGTGATGATTTTCACAAAAACGAACTTGTGCAAGTAATATTTCAGGAATCTCCTAAGTCCAGATTACGATATCGATGGGATCATCGGTGTGATGAAGCACACATTTGTGTAGGACTAAGGGCGTTATTTTTAGACAATGCGCCAGCATTTGTTGTGCTTGGGTAAAGAGTTTCATATAATTTTATTAACGGCTCATTTGGAACAATGTGGGATAAACGACTGTTTCAGCGTAAGGTTCAATGAAAGGAGAGGGTTATTGTGAAACGTTTCGAAGACGAGGGGGCATACAAATACAGCTTTTATTCTGTGCTTTACCGGGGAGAGCGAGTTGAAGTCAAATGTCCAGAATGCGGCGGGTACGCTTACATAGAACGCTCTAATGGAAAAGTGCAGTGGAGATGTAGTCAGTGCTACGCTCATGCAGTCAAAGAAGCTGACTACGAGTATGCAGCTAAGGGATATTGTACAGTATGTGAGCGGTGGTTTACGGTGCTGGTAACAGATGAGAAGATGACCCCTCATCCGCTAGTCCATATTACATGTCCACACTGCGGGGCGAACAATCGAGCTACACTGCACAAAAGGCAGGTCAGTCGAGGTTATTACAACGAAATTCAAAAGGGCAGGGACCCGCTTTTTGGTCTGGAACTCTATTTTCTGGACCACATTCGAGGCAAACAGATCTGGGCGGTCAATCGGAAACATCTCAATTATCTTCTGCAGTATGTATCGGCTGATTTACGTGTGAAATATGGAGGCAGATCTCAGAAGACTGCATCTCACAGTATTCCTGTCTACATCAAGGAGGCCAAGAACAGGGAAGCTGTAACCCGCGTGTTAACGAAGATGCAGCATAACTTCAGATAAATGATTATCATCAGGAACAGGGGAAAAAAGATGAATAAGCGAATTAAATTTAGTGTTTTTCTGTTTGTGTTTGCCATGATGTGCATACCTGCTTATTTTATTATGCAGACGTATGGTGTATTTCAAAAAGAAAAGGTGTTATCAGGCTACGCCGTTGCTGTGGATGTCGAAGGTAAATCTTATCAGACATGGCCGCTGATCAACGGATATACAGCAATGGACAAACGAGGAGACGACCGCCAGCTGTATTACCGTATTGACACGAGCGGTCTACAGTATTTGTTTCAATTGGCTTATAAGGAGTACGAAGTTCAACCGGGGGGAAACAACCCGTATTTAGCAGGTCAAATCGATTACTCGCAGAGCGATCATGTGTATGTGCGAAGCGAAAACAAATATACCAATGCGAATGACTTTGTTACGGTAATCACGCTGCTGGACCGTGAGGGAAAGATAATCTATACCTATGAACAAACGGGTAAAGGGGACGATAAGCTGGTGAAGTCTATCATTCATCAAGGCATGAGCCGGTCTAGCAATCGCGGCACGGAAGCCGCACGTGATCCCTACCTGAATATTACGGCGTTGTTTCGTGAAAAGCTGGGCATTGATGTAAAATTGACCGTGGATGATGAGCATAAGGTTGTCACAATTCGAATGAACAAAGTGGAGGCAAAATGATGAATATGTATGGTGTAGAGCATGGACCTGTATATCTGCAAGGGCTGACAAAGAGCGTGGCGGCAGAAAAAACACATGAAGTGGAATGGCAAGGAAAACTGCAAACCGGCGATGGACATGATCAGTTTCATATTTTTTATTATGGTGACCTGGATGAAGATGATCTGATTATGTGGCATGATATGACACCATTGTTGGTTTATGCAGAACACGCGGTTACTGGGGAACGCTATCTGCTCATTGATGCAGCGAAGCATGGTTACGATGCGATGGTGTGTGAGACGTATCCCGAGGAAGAATTGAACAACAGGCCGCTTCGTCCTTATCTTGACGTTGAGGGTGAGGATACATTTGAAGTATTTTTGACGGCATATTACAACGTGCCATGGGATGAAGAGTTTGGCGAGGATGTAGAGGCAGATGGGACGTATGAGCTGATTACAGGTGAACGTGTGCATTTCAATGAGGTAAAGCGTAATGGTTATGATGCTTTTGCCATCCGCATTCGTAATCGCAAAGGCGTAGAGACTGAAATCGTACAGGAAGAGTTGGCCTAATGTGTTTTGTCTATCCATCATCTTATGAATTTGATGATTCTAATGTTAGGAGCTGATGCTGAATGTATATCGTGTCTCACATGTTAAAGCCTGTTTCTCATCAGGAGTTGCAACAAGTGGAGCAAGAACACGCCGTTCGTCTGCCTTTGGCTTATCAGCGCTGGCTGCAACAATACGGAGAAGGAACTTATTCAGGCTGGATGAACATTCAGCGGCCGGATCCTGAAGTTTTAAAACCATTTGCAGCATATGATCTTTGGGAGCATACGGAAGCAACGGTCATCAGCCAGTCCCAATTGCAAGAGTGCATTAGCATTGGAAGTTCAGTAGACGGCGATTTCCTGGTTATTCATGCAGATGTGGAAGGTCTAATTTGGCTCCCGCGGCATGATGAACAGATTACGGTATGGCCGTCGAACGAGGTGTCTTTCGCTGATATTCTTGACCATATTTACTGCGGATATTACCACAGGGATGAGCCGTTCAGACCAGCGTATTTCGAACCGTGGAACGAGGAGAGGCAACATATTTTTTATCATTTTACGGGAAAAGAGAACGGAGCATCAATGAAAGAACTGGTAGATCTGTGCGAGTCGCACCTTTCATGGGATCTGGTCATTGATAATGAATATACATGCAAGCTGTTCAGCGCCATGATTGGCGGGTATGTTCGTTTTAATATGGCGAGTGAGCGCGAAATAGGTTTATTTTATGAAAAAATTAATCATGCAACGGAGGCGCAAGAAGCGCAGCAGCAGGTGCAGGCGATACAACAGTTTTTGCAGGCACATCATTGCACTGCATTGGAATAGAGAACAGCAGAGGGCGAGGGGATTTTATGGTTTGGCTGGATACAGAAATTGCAGAACAGTGGCGTAAGGAAGGCAAGCGGTATGCCAGCGATGTAAATGCATTTGTACATAGAATTCTTCAGGGAGAGCATCCGGATGAATCTGAACTGGCAGATGATGCCCGGCATTCGCTCAGTTCCAAAGTGATGAAAATGGTGAAACAGGCTAATCTTCAGGGTGAAGTGAAGCGACTTCGAGAAGAATTGCCTGCGGCCACGTGGCCGCTGAGCAATCATTTTCAGGATTCTATGCAGGCCGTGCAAGCTGTATGTTACCTGAATGAGGATACGATGCTCTGTAATACAGGAGTATTGTCGAATAACGGGCAGGTATATACGATGGATCAGCAGGGATGGTGGTGTAGTCCAGATTACACCATGGCAGGCTGTTCAGCGGTCGGCGGTTACGTTGCTCTGGCGAGTCATGAAGGTATTCGCGTCATTCGTGAACCAGACCGCAAGCTGGAAGGAGAGCAAGTCGCATACTACCCATGGGACAAGATCAAAGATCGAATCAAAGCTCAATTGCCTGAAATTGAATCCCTGGCAGATACGATACATCCCGAGAACACGATTGAAAAGCTGATCCCCATGGATCAAGGACAGGCGCTGCTGCTTCAATCCCGGTACGGCATCTATCTGATAGAGCGGGAACAGGTGGTCATTCTTCATCCCGATGTGGCGGAGATTCAGGAGTACGAATATGAAGACACCCATCTTTCTATGGGACATACCGCAGTATCTTCGGATGAGCGCTGGATTGCCTGGGGAAGCCAGATGAGTAGCCATACGGTGCTGGATCGGGAAAGTAACAAGACGTATCAGGTGGAGCCGGAGTCGAGTTATCCGCACTGTGCGGCATTCAGTCAGGACAATCAAGTTGTCTGGTTTAACGCCTGCCATTTCTACAATGGAGTAACGATTCAAGTTCAGCTTGACAGCATTGCTGATCGTAAACAGGATGAAGAGTGGCCTATTATGGAAGAGAATGCTCGTGTGTATACCATGATTGAGATGGAGGCAGGCATGGTGATTGGTGATGCATACGGTTATTTGTATTGCATCAACCGCGAAGGCCAAGAGCTATGGCGCCATTTTGTGGGCTCAACGATCTGTTCTCTGGCTGTGTCACCTGAGCAGTCTCAGCTTGCTGTGGGAACATATGGCGGTATGTTGCACATCCTTGATCTGGGTTCGGAACGGATGGACGAATACGGAATTGGCACAGGTACGTTGCGTGAACGGGAGCGTTACGTATTATGGCGTGAACAGGAGCCGCTGCGCTGGTAGCATAGACTGGCAGGCCTTGAATGAATGAATTTGATTTTGCTAAAGGATGATGAGGGTGGAACGTCAAGAGGCTATAGTGTTGTTAAAATATCACGCCTTTGCTCACGATGATGTGAATCATCCGAAAATGGAACATGGCTTTCTCGGTAGCTTACGTCCGTTTCGCGGTCAATTGATTGAAGAGAACTTCCATGAATTAATGCGCATATTACGCACGCTCGCTCCAGATCTTTCACATGCAGCATTGGATCGGGAAGTAATCGCTTGCCTATGGAGCATTACTCATCTGGCGAGGGCTTGGGCGATTGAACCCGAGGGCATGCTTCGCAGTAATCATCTCATCTCAGATGAGCAGGTTGCAGTGATGGAGGAATGGCTTAATCTGTTCTCGTATGCAGTTATGATCCTGATTGAAGGCGGCGATGAACAAGAGGCGTTCTGGGGATATGAACAATATGTGTTGGACCGAAATGTGCAGAAAGGTGAAGGTGACGGGATATGAAGTCTGGAGTGGATACTGTTATCAATGATCTGCGGATAGAATTGAACCATCTGTTAGACCTGAAAATACAAGATGAAGAGATTCGGTCATTGTATGACACGTATCTTCAATTGTCAGGGGTATCCGAGGCGGAACTGGATCAGTTCGAGAAACAGTATGGGGTCCGTCTGCCCGTTGATTTCCGTGCTTTTTACCGCCATACGGATGGCAGTGGTTATGGTCTGCATATGTTGTACCCGGGGGATGTAGAGCAGGGGTCTTGTCAACCGTTCTATCTAATGTCACTTGATGAGATAGTCGAGACCAAACAATATTTCTGTGATGTGGACGAGAAGCTGGAGGAGCATTACGGGGATGAAGAGATTCGCCAGTTAGATCCTGAGATCAAACCGTATTTGTTCCATAAATCATGGATTCCTTTTGCCACAATGGCTGGAGGTTCGCTCTACTTGATGTTTGATTTTGATCCAGCAGAGGCGGGGACATACGGACAGATTATTATGTATGTGCATGATCCAGACTTTGTTTATTACGTTACATCATCGTTTACGGAGCTTCTCCGGATGTCTATCCGCAATTTGAATCTAATGGATGGGATTGAATACTAGAACCCTGAATGTTCGTTGTAAACTACGATGGATATAAAAAGATGAAATAACCAAAAGGCAGGAGCAATTTGAATAGCTCCTGCCTTTTGGCTAAAACGTAAAGCCTTCAGGCTCTACCACTGGAAAAAACGGTGACCATGAAATCCGCCGGGACCTCCGGGCCCACCCGGTCCGCCCGGTCCGCCATGGCCCCCGTGTCCTCCTGGACCGCCGCCGTGAGGGCCTCCCGGATATCCCGGATAATGTCCTGGATAACCACCATGCCACGATGGTCCAAATCCCCCAATAGGAAAAGGAAGAGGAAATGGCACTACCGGTGGATAAGGATAGGGGTAGGGATAAGGGTAAGGGGGTGGCGGTGGCGGATAATAAGGATAAGGATAGCCTACAGATTGCTGGGTTGATGATGCACCTGGAACATATGACATATCACAAGCCTCCAATGTCTGGATTGATGATATCAGCCTATGCGGATTCTTCACTCGCTGACACAGCAACTTAGCCCAGTAGAAATGGGCTCACCGATCTGGGCGCTAGGCATACGCTGAGGTATAGGGTACCACCTAAACCGAGAGCGAAGGGCAGGCGTTTTATTTTGGCAACCTCGTACATGGATTTCACTTTACCGACTACGCAGTTTACGTATGATCTGAGCAACAATCCGCTTTTCAAGAAAGATGAGCATAATTACATTAATGCACTTTCGGTTAAACAGCTCAATACGTTGGGCGACAGCTCTTTATTGGATATTTTTCTGAGTGCAGGCAATGTCGTCGAACCTCACATTCATCAGAACGCAGCCGAGCTTGTTTATTGCATCAGCGGTGCGGCGGTTGTTTCCCTCATTAACCCGTTCACGAATGAACTGCTTCATTTCCCCATTACACCAGGGCAGACCGCTAACGTACCGCAAGGATGGTGGCACTATGAAGTGGCGACGGCAGATCACACACATCTGCTCGCGATCTTTGATGCCCCTGTGCCTGAAGCGATCTTCGGCTCTGATATTTTGCGACTGACTCCCGCGAAAGTACTGGCTCACACCTATTGTCTGGATGAACATAAAGTGCAGGAAGTCTTGGCTCCAATTCAAAAAACGGTGATTATCGGCCCGCCAAAAGATTGTAAAACACAAGTTGCTCCTGCATCCAATCCTATGCCTAATGTGGGGCCAAATCTTCAACCTAACATCGAACCACTTCAAATCCAACCAAACATTCAACCGAATGTACAACCGAACTTACTGCCAAACATTCAATCGAACACGCAACCCAATGTTCAACCCAACATCCAGCCTAATGTACAGCCTAATACGCCACCCAACATCCAACCCAATATGCCTCCTTATGTAAATCGTCTTTCACATTGGGGTACTTGGGTAGATCCGCGTATTATCCACGAACCAGGATGCCCATACTATAGCGAAATCCCGGTGCAATTGAACTCAGATAATAAGGCGTAAATTGAATCATATTCCTCTATTTACTCTTGCTTGTACGAATCTATTTCGTATTTTGTTCTCATTACCGTGAGCTTTATGATAAGCAGATCTGGCATTATTACGATAAGGGCGTTCAACTCAGAGCGCCTTTTTTGTTTTTTAATCTTTTTTTCTCGCGAGATGTCACAAACTTCATACGTTATTTGTCTTCAGTATGTAGACCAAATGAGAGCTGATGATGGAGGAGAATGAATATGAATTTACGTATGAATTACAGAGCGGCGAACCCTGGTGCTTTCAAAGCTATGATGGCGTTGGAGCAATATGTATCCGGGCAATTTGAAGATAAGGTGTTATATGAGTTGTTGAAAATTCGTGTCTCTCAGATCAATGGCTGTGCCTTTTGTATAGATATGCATGCTAAAGACTTGATGAAGCTTGGCGATTATGGGGATCATATTCTTTTGCTCAGTGTGTGGCATGAAGTGCCTATATTTACGGAGAAACAACGTGTTATGCTTGAGATGGCCGAGGTTGTGACGCGAATATCGGAGCATGGGTTTCCACTTGAGCTGTATAATAAAATTCGTGAACACTTCAGCGAAACTGAAATCGTTAATTTGATTATGGCGATTAATTCAATCAACAGTTGGAACCGTATTGCCATTACGACAGGCATGTACCCAGGATGTTTTAACTAACATGATAAACGAGAAAAATAAACGATAAACGAACCAAGCCAGAGGAGGCGATCCTATGCAGTCCAATCCTAATTCTGATTATAATCAACGTAAGTATAGACCGGACCCGTCTTCTCTGGATGTTGGCGCATTGTATATACAGTATAAGAATTATGCCTTCTCGATCGCATATCGAATGCTGGGCAGTGTGACTGAGGCGGAAGATATCGTTCATGACTGCTTCGCAGAACTTCAAAGGTTGAGGAATCAGCTTATTCACCAACCCAAGTCTTACATCGGAAAACTCATCGTGAACCGCTGTTTGAATCTGCTGAACTCTGCTCGTAACCAGAGGGAGCATTATATCGGGGAATGGCTTCCCGAGCCGCTTGGTGTACATGAATTAGTCAATACGCCAGAGGAAGCGATACAGCAAAAAGAAATGATTTCGTACGCCTATCTAGTTATGCTTGAACGTCTGTCACCCCTGGAACGGGCTGTTTTTGTGCTACGTGAAGCCTTCGAGCATGACTATTCGGAGATTGCGGGATGGCTGGGGAAAACAGAAAGCAACTGTCGACAGATTTACAGTCGTGCCAGACGAAATTTGCCTGAACAACTTCCAGTGATAGAGCAAGCGAGCGCCAATTGGAAAACTAAAAAAGAAGTGCTTAGCCGTTTCACCACGGCATTTCTAGAACATGATGTTTCAGCTATGCTGGAGCTGTTGACAGATCAGCCTGTGTTCACAGCGGATGGCGGCGGCGTGACACGCACGATTATGCGAACAATGCATGTACATAAGGGTGTGCTCGCCATCCTTACCTCTCCTAGAGTGCTACGTTCGTTAAGAGAAAGAATGTGGGAGCCTGCATTCATTAATGGCGAGCCTCAGCTCGCTTTAATGAAAGATGGGCAGGTCACTGAAGTGTTATGTTTGGAAATGGATGCTTCAGGGAAGCGAATCCATGGCGTGTATCTCATTGTCAATCCAAACAAACTGGCAACTGTGCAATTATGAACTAATAATAGTAATGAAATGTTTAACTGTGACTACTTATTTAAGCGACATGATCCTTTTAAAAAGGACCGTCGCTTTTTTTGTTTTATATACCGTCTAATCTACTTTAGTTTCTCTATCATAAATTTGATTCTAGGTTTATACATGGTATGATCTAATAGATTTCAAAAATAGTAAATATATGCCATGAATGAAGTAGATTTTGAATTCAACACAAGTGAGGTTGTACGTATTGAGAAAACTAAATTATGTGCACATGTTTGTTTTTCTTAGTGCAATTACGGTTGGCACGCTGGGGTTGTATTACATAGCGGCCGACTGGCTGAATCAGCGTTATTTTCGTTTCCTAATCTGGAATTTGTTTTTGGGCTGGATTCCATTTGTATTCTCATCCCTAACCTATGGTTTGGGCCGTCTGAAATGGAAAGGAGCCATATGGATCGCAATACCGAGTGCGATGATGTGGCTGTTATTTTTCCCCAACTCTTCGTATATCGTTACGGATTTGCTTCACCTGACGTCAAGGAGTTCAAGGTATTTCTCTGGAAGCCTTGCCGAGTTTCACTATTGGTATGATCTGATGGTTGTGCTGATGTTTGTGTGGACAGGACTGCTGATCGGCTTCCTATCAATGTATCAGATTCAGGAAGTCATCTATGATCGGTTGGGACGTGCGGCGTCATGGATATTTGTACTGGGTGGAACAGCTCTTGGCAGTTATGGTGTTCTGCTTGGACGGGTTTATCGGTTAAACAGTTGGGATGCATTAACTAATCGCGAGTTGTTAATCAGGCTGATGCACGAAAGTGTTAGCCGGCCCTCCTTGGCGTTTTGTATGTTCTTTGGAACGTTTCTTCTTACTATCTATCTCACGTTATATTATTTGCTGAATGCGAGAGGGTCTGGACCAGATCAACGAAGTTTACAAACCAATGATAAGAAAGTGTAGGTGCTTCGATATGCTGGATGCAGTAAAGGTCAGGGAAAAAGTCAAAGAGGTTATGGAACAAAAAGATTTTTCGGGTGTTGTGCTGTGCAAACAGGAGGGGGAGACCCTTTTTCAGATGGTGCGAGGGTATGCGAACCGCAGTGATGAACTTCTGAATGATGTGAATACACGTTTTGGTATTGCTTCGGGTTGTAAGGTTTTTACAGCTGTAAGTATAGGTCAGTTGATTGAGCAAGGACATTTTACGTTAGACTCCAAATTAAAGGATGTCCTAAACCTTACGTTTCCGGCGTGGGATTCAGAGATCACAGTGCACCAATTGCTGACCCATACTTCTGGCGTACCGGATTATTTTGATGAGGATGTGATGGATGATTTTTCAGCGTTGTGGAGAGACAGACCCGTGTACGTGATGCGACAGCTCAGTGATTTTCTGCCTATGTTTCAACATCTGCCAATGAAGTCTGCTCCTGGTGAGAAATTTCATTATAACAATGCGGCATTTATCGTACTCGGACTCATTGTGGAGCAATACACTGGCTTGGCCTTTACAACATATGTGGAGGAACATATTTTCAAACGTGCGGGTATGCAAGATTCAGGTTATTTCCTGACAGATCAGCTTCCGCGTAACACAGCGATTGGATATATCGATGCTGACGACGGGACATGGACTAGTAATATTTTTTCGATCCCCGTTCAAGGTGGAGCAGATGGCGGAGCCTATGTAACCGCACCAGATATGATTCGTTTCTGGGATGCTCTGCTGGGGCATACGTTGCTCGGTGAGGAGATGACACGATATTTGTTGACGCCCTACGCGCGGGATGAGAACGAGGAATGTTATGGTTTGGGGATATGGCTGGAGTTACGTGAAAAAGAGATATTTAAGACTCATGTCATGGGTTTTGACCCAGGTGTTTCGTTTATGTCTGGCGTGTATCCCAAGCATGGGGTTCAACTTGTGGTTATTTCGAATCAGGAGTCAGGGCCTTATCCTATAACGTTGGCTGTAGAGGAAGCAATGGTGTAAAGGGAGAGTTGAGGTTGGAAAATATCGGATCGTAGACAATTGCCCTGAAACGGACAGAAGGGAGAACGCCGTAGCAGGTTAATTCCTAATGTCTGAGTACCCTTGCCCTTCCACTTAACGATCATGCAATCCAGGCAAGGGTATATGTTTGAAATATCTCTCTTCGAATCATTGTAAATTTATTTGGAAAAGGTAGCTAGCTTCCACAATTCAGGCACAATGAATCTGGGGAATACGTCGATGGGTGGCTTTTCCTTCTTGCGTTTGTCATTGGTCAGCACGGTCACAAGTTCCAATTCGGGAACAACATATACATACTGACCTCCAAATCCTCTGGCGTAGTAATAATCTAGTGATTTGAGACGCTCTGAATCCGTAGGTCGGTGTTGGGGGACCGAGTTATCGTCAAGATGTTGACCTGCATATTGATCCACCCACCAGTGCCATCCGTAACTGCCATGGTTTGGCGGAAGGACCGTGATGAAGGATTGCGTTGAGCGTTTGACGAGTTGGCTGGAAATAAGCTGTTTTCCTTCCCATTTCCCTTCCTGAAGGTAGAGTTGTCCGAATCTGAGCAAGTCGGTTGGCAGCAATCTCAGGCCAAATCCACCCGTGTGTACACCTTGGGGATCTTGCTCCCATTCATAATCTTGAATGCCAAGTGGGCCAAATAGATAACGCTCGGCATACGCTGCTACACTCATGCCTACATGTTGCATTAATATTGAGGATAGAATCTGGGAAACTCCCGAATTGTATTCCATATGTGTGCCAGGTTCTTGTCGCAAACGCTGTTCTAAAGCGAAATTAACCCAATGATCCGTACGTGTCATCCGTGGAAACGAATTTTGTCCGCCGAACTCATCCCAGTTAAATCCGGCTGTCATTGTAAGCAGTTGCTCTAGGGTAATTGCTGGTTTACGTGGGTCAGGATCAGAAGTAAGCTGCGGGAAAAAGGTGGATATGGGCGTGCCTGCCTCAGGCAGTAGCCCTTGATCCATGGCGATACAGATGAGCGCAGAGATGATGCTCTTGGTACATGAATTGATTTTGGCGATATCTGTCTCAGCCTGTGTGTTCCGAAAATGCTTGTAAACGATCTCCCCGCGTACACTGACCAGACAGCTTCTGAGATCCAGCGGTGGAATGATCTGTTGCAATGTATGATGAAGGTTTAGGGAATTCATAGTGTCCTTTCTGTGTTCGTTATGTATTTAGTATGTAGATTCCAAAGGGTTGCCCACTATGTTAGCATATTCATTTGGGTAGCTCAACAAACATCAATTTCATTATTTCATTGCAGAGGAGGTTAACCTTATGTACAAAATCGGTAATCAAGGCACGTTCAAAACGTTACCTGATCCAGCCCTCGCAATCTATCATGGAGATGTTACCCGCGTTGAAACCTATATAGAGCAAGGCATGGACTTGGAAGAAAAAATAGCATTAAGTTCAAACATTACGCTTCGTCCGCTTGACCTGGCATTGATCTGCAATCAGCCTAAGGTTGTCAGACTTCTAGTGGAGCGGGGAGCCGAGATCAATGCCAAAGACCATCCAGCCATTTTATATGCGGCGCGCTACGGTGGAGCAGATGTGATTCGTTATTTAGTTGAGCAAGGAGCCAAATTGAACGGACTAAGCCGGTTAAAATCAAGTGCATACGACGAGGCATACTACGGGAACAAAAAGAATATTACGGTGTTGAACGACCTTGGGTTGGACATCCGCAAATATGGCGGCAAAACGTTACGAAAAGCAGTATCGGATCATGATATGAAAACGGTTCAATACCTGCTGAATGAGGGTGTGGACATCAACTACAATGAGCCGGATATGGTTTATCCGTACAAAGCGACACCGCTCACCGTAGCTGCACGGCAGAACAGTATGCGAATGGTCAAATATTTGGTGGAACAAGGTGCGGATGTGACGTTGCAGGAGAAGGATGGGGAGCGGGCCTACACGATTGCGGTCAGTCAGAAAAATAATGAAATGGCTGAATACTTGAAATCACACGAGCCTGAGGAGTTCCATAATCTGAGCAATAAACTGCATGCACTACAATCATACAAGCTCCCCGAAACGTTAATCCGTTTTATGACCGAAGGTTCACGCCGAATAGACCTGCCAAGCTGTCCCGCTGGCGTTGGTTATATTGAATTCTTTTCGTTGACAGATACGGTGGAGATGAAGATGGGCAGGCAGAAGCTATTGCGTTTATCCTCTGATCTGGATCAGTACTCTCATATGCTCATCGTCTGGAATCCAAGCAAAAAGATGATAGGTTATGCCGATATTGAACATCAGGAACAGGGCACATTATGCACGTTTGAACAATTTTTGGACGAACCTGAGGTTTACATTGAACGGCTTTTGAATTAGATAGAGTGGTGTCTTGATTTGTGAAACCTCTTGCATAACGCGGTTGCGATTGCAAGAGGTTTTTGAGTTTTCTCAAAGAGGTGCCTAAATAGGAAAAATATCTCATGAAATATGAACTATACTAGTGCGTAAGAAGGTTAGAAATGGTAAAATAGCAATGCCTAAACATGAAAAAAGACGATAATTGACGAATATTAATATATCTTATGATTGTGTTGGTTGGGATCATAGATGTTGAAATCTAGTATTTTAAGCTAAAGTGAGGAATAGAATATGGCTATTATTGATGTAATCAAGTATGACGGTTCGCCCGACGTGTTTGCCTGGAAACATCCGGAGACTGAATTGGGAACTTGGACTCAGTTAATTGTAAATCAATCTCAACAGGCTATACTCTTTAAGGATGGAAGGGCCCTTGATCTGTTCGGGCCAGGCAGGCACACGTTAAGTACAGCGAACATCCCGATACTAAACCGACTTATTAACCTTCCATTTGGAGGAAAGTCTCCTTTTGCTGCAGAAGTCTGGTATGTGAATCAAGTAAGTGCTATGGACGTCAAGTGGGGAACTGCGAATCCGATTCAGGTTCAGGACCCGAAATATAATATTATTGTGCCTGTTAGAGCTTTTGGACAAATGGGCATGAAAATCTCAGATTCACGAAAATTTTTAGTTAAACTTGTAGGAACATTGCCAGAATTTAATCAGCTCAATATGGTGAATTACTTCCGTGGATTAATTACGATGAATATCAATTCGATGCTATCTTCCTATTTAATACATAGAAAAGTAAGTGTGTTAGAAATTAATGCCTATATCGCTGAAATATCACGACACTTTGCGGACAACATCGCTTCTACATTTGACGAGTTTGGAATTGAACTTATCAATCTATACATTCATAATGTCAATTTGCCCGAAGAAGACCCATCGGTCATTCGATTACGGGAAGCGCTCGCGCGCAAAGCGGAAATGGATATCATTGGATACACCTATCAGCAGGAACGCTCATTCGACACGCTTGAAGGTGCAGCCAAGAATGAAGGAAGCATGCAGTCTGATATTATGGGCGCAGGTCTTGGTATGGGCATGGGCGTTGGCTTGGGAGGTTCGTTTAGTAGCGGAATGTCTGAAATGTCCAAAGTAATGTCTACAACAACAGAAACGCCTGCCGTACGCTTGTGCGGGCATTGTCAACATCCGAATCAGGAACAGAGCTCTTTTTGCAGTAAATGCGGAAAATCATTAGCTGAAAAATCTGCAACGACGGACTGTAATAATTGTGGTCACACGATGGAGAAAGGAACTAAGTTTTGTCCGAACTGCGGTGACAAATATTATGCTTGTCCTTCATGTGGGGCTGATAATGCGGAGAATGCGTCTGAATGCGTGAAGTGTCACGAGCCGATGCCAAGGCCATGTCCTAATTGCAACCACATGAATGGGCCTCACACTAAATTTTGTGGAAACTGTGGCACAGGTTTAACGTTGAAGTGTAATCAATGTCAACATGAAGTACAACCTGGTCAGAAATTCTGTCTCGATTGCGGAAATAATCTGCAAGAAGGGGGGCAGGCTTAGTGATGGTGAAACGGAGCAACGTTTTTATTCTAGATGTAATCTATCTTGTCTGTTTAATTTTAAGTTCGATCATCTCATTTACGATGTTTAGCAACGATATTCTATCATTTCCATTCTGGATCAATCTTGCCGCATCGTACGTTGCGATGACGACTTTGTGGATTTATGCGCGTCATGTGATGCAAAATATGGATCGCTTTAAACGTTTTGTCCCAGGTTACACAGCTATAGGCATTGTATTAATCATTTATCTGGGGTGTGTCATTTTTTATGCGTTATTCGTAGGTTTCGCAGATTATGCACTGCGCTGGTTTGTTTTGTTACATGTAATCACTGCGGCTCTTGCTTTCATTTTGTGCGCTATTTTAATGATCTATATTCGATCAGGAAGTGAGCATGAAGCCAATCAACAATTGAATATTAACGACTGGAAATCAATTGAGAACGCCATGTATCAGTTGCTTAATATAATGGATAAACATCCAATGTTGAATGTGGAAAAGGACAGGAAGTCAGTAGAAGCCATCATTGAGCTGGTTAAATATAGCGATCCAATCGCGCCAGCTGCCGTGCAGTATAATGATCGTCAGATTCTTATAGATATTGAATTGTTGAGAGAAGAACTGTCTACTCAGTATGAGGCAGGAGAAGTAGTAAATAGTGAACGTGTGGCTATGCAATTATCCCGATTGATGTCTCGTCTAAAAGAAAGAAATCAACAGATTCTTTCGCTCAAATCTTAACCATGTTTTAGGGGGAGAAGAAAGTGAAGAGGTTTTTTGGAATTATTTTAATCATCATCTCGTTTATAACCATTCTATTCTCATTAATGATGATGGCGGATGAAGCGGGTCTAGCCGTGTTTAGTTTAATCGTACTTTTTATTCCTGGTGTTATTGTATTGGTTACGGGAATAAAAATGTGTGGTCGACCTAAGTCTCGTTCTAAATCGGCTCGTAATGATCAACATCCGACTAGTGTTAAAGAACATTATAAGGATGTGTACCTTGATAAAAACCATATCCAGCAAAAAGAGCCGGTTTCGGTAAATTGCTCTGGATGTGGAGCTAAGGTAGAGGTATATCCTAATTCGTCGGCAAATTGTGAATATTGTGGGACAACGGTAAGAACTTCGTAGTTTCACTGACTTGCTTGAAGCTTAAGAATGAAGACTTGTGATAGATTATTTGAGTGCTTACAGAGTGTTCTTTGGAGGAATTATCATGATCAGAGCGATTTTTGGATTGATATTTTTGATCTATGCAATTGGTATGCCTATTGCCTTTTTTAATGCAGGTGATCACAAAAACATTGGAAGTAATCCGGTCACCTTCGTAGTGCTCCTCGTATTAGAGTTTATTTTTATATTTTCAGCGATTAAATTACTCCAAAGAAAAAAGGTTCCTCAAAAACAATTTTATGGCGGGGACTATGGGAGTGATTCAGATCCGGCACTAGAAAATACTTATCGGCCCCAAGAAATTGGAAATGGTCCCTCAAGTTACAATAGTAATACGGTGATTTATACAAATAACCAATCACTTAGCTACACAGAGATAAATATAAATAGCGACAAGTATGCTAAAGACGAAGAAGAAAAGGTTGAAGAGAAGGTTGAAGAAGCACCAAGACAAGTTTCAGTGACCTGCTCGGGGTGTGGGGCGAAGGTAAAGGTGTATCGGAAACAGTTCACGGATTGTGAGTACTGTGGAACAACGGTTGAGGCTTCATAATTCATTAGATAACATAAGGAAAACCACAGATCCTTCCCTTTGAATAGGGGATAGGCTGTGGTCTTCTTTTTATAATCTGCTCTAAAAGTCTCTAGTCCGATCGAAGACTTCGTATAACTGATCCCGATCAATCTTGAAGGAACCTGACTGGGTTGTTTTCAACTGATCCTCTAGTTTATCGATCAAATATGCAAGTGCCGCAGCAATTTCCTCACGCTCAATCGTCTCAATCCATTCCGATTTGGCATCCATTTGATTAAACGTCTGTGTATACTCCTGAGTAAAAGAAATGAGTTGATCGGAGAGCGTGTCTTCATAATCATTTCTCTGGCTTAATTCACGAATCCGCTTCAGAGACTGTTTATACAACTGCGCGGCTTTTTTGGCATGTACTGCCTTGATCTGTTCCCTTCCGTCCCAATCTCGAAATGGATTGTTCAGATTTTCAGCGAGCCATTCCGGTTTACGAGGCTGAGTGATATCGAGATCGATTCGGGTTTCGGCAACTTTTTTATATCGGGTTTTGATCGACTTGGCTGCTTCTGCAGGGAGACTGCTCATCCAAAGCGTATGTAATTCAGGAAGTTGCTCGGGACTTGGAAATTGATCTCCCTCAAAACCAAATAGATCATTCGTGCTGAACATTTGCAAGGACTTTAAATGTTGAATGGAATGAATACCGGATACTGTGCCGGGTTTACCCCACAAGCGTAATTCGGAAAGTTCAGGATATGCTTGAACGACAGATTCAATATCAAGCTCTTTGATTTTATACAATTGAAGGCTACTTAGACGAGAAAGACCGCGAATTTCTGGCAAAGTTTCCGCTATACTTAAGGTCAGCTGCTGTCCGTCTCCAGTAGTATCAATAAGAAGACCTGGACTGATCTCGCCGGTGAGACTTAGGAAATCCATCTTGTTATTGAGTATAATCTTCTCCATTCCGCTAGCATCCACAACAAGCCGGGTCAACTGCGTTTGACTGAAATTCAGTATACGTTGCCCGTGGTTCTGTACATGAAGTTCATAAACGAAGGGATTCTCTTTCAGAAAAGGAATGATAGCCTCGTGGTACCCATTCATCTCGATATGAGTCAGACACGGAAGTGCCTCAAGTTCAGCTACATCGTCAGCTGAAGTTGGAATAAAGTTACGAATCGTGCTGGTGTTACGTCGCATTTTAATCCCGCGGGCGGTGATGTCACTGTGGTCATGAGCTGCCTGCTTAAAAAGAGTTCTGCGGCTTTCATTGATGAGTTCCCATTGCCGCTGACGATACAGGCTTTCTCCGGCCGGCCAACCCGAACTGTAACTTCGTGATTCTTCGGTAATTAGGGGAGGTCGGTTGCCGACTAAAATATAGGATACAGGAACATCCGCTTTTACATAGTTATGCTCTAAGGTACCATTCCAAAAAAAGAAATTGCAGATCAGTGGTTTCATCACGTCAAGCTCGGATTCCGTTGGGAGCTGATCTCCAGACCAGTTCAATTGCAGAATCGCGGCTAGTTGACGTGGTTTTTTATCTTCTGTTTCTTTCAAAGCAGTGATCTGACAGGCCGTATATTGTTGCATTTGTTCATTAAAGCTGCAGTATATATCCCCGATAGATGGAAACATAATAAACTCCTCTCAACATATAAAGAGTACATTGGAAAAAAATGAAGCCCAATTCGTTATCAGAATTATATCATCTAAGCCTCACAAACTTCCAATTCAAGGCAAGCACAGCCCACGTTCTTCTTATCCGCAGCACGCACAGTTTGACTTAGTTATACGCCAGAGCTTGAATGCAGTATTATCTCATGATGTCCCAGCATACAGTACAACAACGAGATGTTTGCCCAAGGAGGAGAATATAACCGATGATCAATCCGATCTTGAAATCCCCCAATGTTCCGCTTGCTGCTGATTCCAATGCTGTGGTGAATTACCGGAGAGATTCAAGCAACTACGTCACTCAGTTATTTGGAGAGCAGTTGCCAACGATTGAGAATGGTTTTTTTAATGTCTATCTGAGTAAAGGGATTATTGTGCAGCCCCACTGGCACCCCAATGTAACCGAGATGGTCGTGGTAATCAGCGGTGAGATTACAGCTTCCGTGTTCAATCCGTTCACACGCGAACGGATAACGTATCGTTTGAAGCCGGGGCAAGTGGTTGTTTTTCCAAAAGGCTGGTTTCATTGGTTTGTTGCGGAAACCGATGGCGTATATGTGCTGACCATATTTGATCAACCGACACCGGATATTGTATTTGGGGCAGATTTTCTTGCGGCTACACCGCCGGAGGTTGCTCATCGCGCATATTGTCTGGATGAAGAAGCCTATGCCAAAGCGGTTGCATCCATCCAGAATGATGCCATTCTTGGTCCTAATATTGGTTGTGGAACAGACGTTTCGGATACCTCTGTTCAAGCTTCCAAGGCTACCAAAGCGCCAAGGGAATAACGGTAACCGAAATATCCAAAGGATTTTAACCTTTCTTAACTGATTATCATTCCCGAACCTGCAGCTGCGTATATTCGGTTGCAGGTTTTTTTACGTTTGCATAAGTTGACGCCATTCACCCTCTCTCTGTTACTATAGGAGTAACAACAATGAAAATGGAGGATTCTTCTATGACAATTGCTATAAGTGAATGGCTGGAAACAGCATTGAGTTATGCACCAGTAATCATGTTTGATCAGAATGAGCCTTTTTATCCGGATTTCGTTGGCGTGTCTGTGCTTGAGCATTCTGGGCCGTCCCCATCTTTTCGTAGAGAGCTACAGTTTCCTTCTGAAGCAGTAAAGTATGTTATCGAATATGCGATATGGTGGGATTACGAGATCGGACATCTCTATGAGCTGGAGCATGTATGGGTGTATGTGGGACATGATGGAGAAGTCGTGGATTGCGAAGCCAGCTTTCATGGGAGAGTATTAAGAGGGCTGTTAAAAGATAGAGCTAATCTGGTTGGTCATCATGTGTGCCTGTACTCCCAGCCGGGGAAACACGCCTTTTCACCATTACAGGTTGTATTTGAGTTGTTGCCCAATCTGTATAGTGTAGCAGGCGCCCAGGCAGGATGTGATGGCTTGCTTGTAAATGAAATGTTTGAACCGTTTTTTCAAACCAGTGAACAGATCGATGCCCGTGTCAAAAAATATCTGCAAACCAAAGCATTTGTACCCTCGATGCAGTTTGAAGAGTATTTGTTGAAACCGGAGATGTTTATGACATGGGACAAGCTGTTTGAACTTATTCCACTGCGAATCAAAGACCGTCTGACAGAGCTGGAGCAGATGGAATAATATGAATAAATCGTATTTCGATTGAATCAAAGGAGCTTAAAAATTGCATATGAATCTAGAAAACAATCAAACTCCCACATAGTGAATTTGATTGTTTTTTTAGTTCAATTGAATCATGTATTTTAATTTTATTATTAGTCTTAAGTCGTATTTATTAGATGTTTTGAACAGGTGAGTAGAACTATCTCGATATAGTTATCATATGAATTAGTCCAAAGAACTATGAACTAACATATAGGTCCAAGTAAAAAAGATAACATTGATCGTCCATCATCAAAAAAAGAGATATGTACAAAAATGTATATATAAATTTCGTTAATATGAATGTTTATTCTATTAAATTTAGATTAATAGTATTTAGTAATATAAACACAAGAGTCTTATTTATCATAAAAATTTTACATAAAAATGAAAGTTTGCAAAAATAAAATTTATCTATTCAGTTTTCTAATATTTCTGTCGAAATACATCGTATGTTGTCTGGAGAGCGATCCATAGAATGGATTAGCAAACTTTATTTACATAACTAGACACGAAGAAACTTAGGGGGAGATATAATGAAGTGGTTTGGCAACTTGAAAACAGCAACAAAGATTATCTCAGCATTTTTGGTAGTATCTCTGATTCTTGCGATTCTGGGAGTGTATTCAATCACGACACTTAGAAGTACCAATGAGCACATGAAAGAAATGTATAACAGCAATCTGATTTCAGTAAAAGAATTGAGCGGAGCACAAATGAATTACCAGAGGATGCGGGTTAACATTCGTGATCTCAACTTTGAGAAAAATGCCACAGAGCAAACTCGCATTGTCGATAATATTAATACCATTAAAGGTAACATCGAGAGTCAAATTGAAGGCTATCGTCCTCTGGCAACGACCCCCGAAGAAACTGAGCTCCTTAGCAAATTCGATACACAGTACTCAAATTACATGCGAATCTTTGAGCAAGGTATAGAGCTGGCAAAAAGTGATGACGATCAAGGATTTATCGTTTTCTTGAAAGACACACTCAAACCGCCTGGTGATGAAGCCCTCGCTACGATGGGTGAAATGGTGGATCTGAACGTTAAACTGGCGGAACAGAACAATTCAAAGTCGGAAGCAGCGTACACAAGTGCATTCTCAGTTACCGTTGTTTTGGTCATTGGTTCGATTATTTTTAGTATTATCATTGGATTTGTGATCTCCCGTTCCATCTCCAGACCTCTAATGGCTATGCTAGGTCTAGCTACAGAAGTTTCTAACGGAAACCTTACCCTCAAGTCTGATATCTCCTCAAAAGACGAGGTTGGGCAACTGGCCTTTGCGCTTAATCGCATGGTAGACAATCTGCGAGAATTAATTAATAACATTGTCATGAATTCACAGAGCGTTGCAGCATCGTCTGAACAAATCTCGGCAAGCACACAGGAAATTGCTAGTACAAGCACAAGTCAATCGAGTGAAGCAGCAAACATCTCCGAATTGTTTAAAGAGTTGTCTCTGGCGATCAACTCTGTAGCTGCAAGTGCTGAAGAAGCTGCCGAGTTATCTAATGATACGGTGAAAACAGCGCGTGAAGGCGGTCATGTTGTTCAGACTTCCTTGGAAGGTATGCAAGCCGTGAATATGAAAATGGCGAAGCTCGAAGAAGATTCACGCAAAATTGGCGACATTATCGAAGTTATTGACGACATCGCGGAGCAGACAAACTTGCTTGCGTTAAATGCGGCGATTGAAGCAGCCCGTGCAGGAGAGCAAGGAAGAGGATTTGCTGTTGTAGCTGATGAAGTTCGCAAGCTTGCTGAACGCAGTGGCGAAGCGACCAAAGAAATCACAACAATTATCAAAGTGATGCAGGAGAATACGAGACAAAGCGTGCAAGCTGTTTCGGATAGTGTGGAGCAATCCTCCAAAACAGGACAAGCCTTTGATCAGATCATTGAGATGGTTAATAATTCTTCCCAGAAAGTCAATGAAATCGCGGCTGCGTGTGAGGAAGAGGCGGCACAAGCTGCTGAGGTGATGAGCTCGGTAGAGTCGATCTCTGCATCCAGTGAGGAGTCTGCAGCAGCATCCGAAGAAACGGCGGCAACTTGTCAATCGCTCGCACATCTTGCAGAAGAATTGTCTGTATCTGCGTCTGCTTTCAAAACCCAGTAATAATAACGAATTGAGGGTGAAACGATGTCTTCACTTCAGAAAGAACAATATATCGAACTGTCTGTCGGCGCAGAGACCTGTGCCATTCGAATCGAAGAAATTCATGAAATTATAAAAATGCAAAGTATTACCGATATTCCGTTTAGTCGTACCGAAATCAAAGGAGTCATGAACTTACGTGGTAAAGTTGTCTGCGTCATGTGCCTGCGTAATTTGCTTGGCATGCCAGACGAATCGGCAACCCGGGCGACCCGAATCATTGTGGTACGTTATCAAGATGAGTATATCGGTTTGATTGTAGATCGAGTCAGCAAAGTCACAACTTATTCGGAAATACATCCGCCTACTGGAGGTCATGGACGCAACCTTGAAATATTCTTTCAGGGTGTGGGCCAACAGGGAGACAGTCTGGTTGGTATATTGAAACTGGATGAAATATTGGGCGGTTAGGAGGGAATGCACCAATGATGGATTTGTCCGCCTATCGCGACATATTTATCGAAGAACTGAATGATCAGTTGGAACGGATGGATCAGTCCTTGCTTGCACTTGAGCTTTCACCTTCTGTGGAACTTGTGCAGACCTTATTTCGGGCGGCTCATACGATTAAGGGCTCGGCTTCGACTATGGATTTTCGTGAATTAAGTGATCTGACACATGAAGTGGAGTATGCATTGGAATGGGTGCGATCCAAGAAACCGGAAATTACCGCACAACTCGTTGACACCCTTTTTCGTTCGTTGGATGCCATGAGAATGCTTAGGGATCAATACGTGCAAGGCGAAAGTTTTACTGATTTCCGTGCAGTGGTTAAAGAAATACAAGACATGATTCATCAACCAGCCTTGGCTCAGCAGACCAAGTCACCCGTTCTACAGTCTGTGGAGTCGAATCTGTTCGATGAAGTACTTGAACCAGGTCAGCAGATTTTTTCCATTCGCATTGTATTAAGCTCAGATTGTTTGATGAAAGCAGCTAGATATCATATTTTGTGCAAACGGGTTGAAGATGTATGTGGCAGTGTACTAGCGACATCCATTGAAAAGCAGGGTCTTGATGAGGAACTGGGAGAGGCGCACTATAACGAGTTTGTGATCGTTACAGCATCTTCTCTGGATCAAGCTCAGATTGAGAGTGCGTTATCCGGAGATTCGGATATTCGGAGCGTGGATGTCGGTCCATATATTTTGGCGACAGAAGAGGTTGCTGTAACATCTGAATTAATAGAGACTGAATTGACAGTTGGAAAAGAAAAAAGCGACACGTCAGTGCCTCTTCAGGAAGATAAGATGAAGTCAACCCAGCCTACGGTTCGCGTAAGTGTGGAGCGACTGGATCATTTGATGAACCTCGTGGGTGAGCTGCTTATTGATCAGACCTCTCTTGCTGATTTGAGCCGTACTGGTGCCCGTAAGGAGCCCTCCCCAGTGATTCAAAGTATTGGCGGAGTGTCCGACCATATGGGTAGAGTCATTAAGGAACTGCAGGACGGAGTTATGAAGACGCGGATGTTGCCTATTGATCAATTGTTGAACCGGTTCCCGAGGCTGGTTCGGGATTTGTCGCAGAAGCTGGGCAAAGATATTGAGCTGGTCATTAAAGGCGGAGAGACTGAGCTGGATCGCATGATTATCGAAGAACTCAGTGATCCGTTAATCCATCTGATTCGGAACAGTGCAGATCATGGCATTGAGAGTGCTGAGGTTCGTGCCCAACAGAACAAGCCTGCCAAAGGACGAATCAAACTGACCTCATACCACGAGGAAAATCATGTGGTCATACGTTTCTCCGATGATGGTAAGGGTATTGATGGGGAGAAAATCAAAGCTTCCGCATTGAAAAAAGGCATTATAACTGAAGAGCAAGCGGCTCGTTTAAATCAACAGGAAGCCGTTCATCTGATTTTTGAACCAGGGTTCTCTACGGCTTCAACCGTTAGCGATGTATCTGGCCGAGGTGTTGGCATGGACATCGTAAGAAGCCAGATCGGAAGGTTGAATGGCATCATAGATATTGATACCGAGGTTGGTATCGGAACGACATTTACGATTAGGTTACCGCTCACCTTAGCCATTATCAAAGGGCTTCTGGTGAATGTATCTGGCAGGGTATTGATTTTGCCAATGTACAACGTAGCGGAGATCGTGCGCATTAAACCGGAAGAGATTCAGATGATTCAGGGACAGCAATCCATTTTGAATCATGGACGTATCGTGCCTTTCTACCGACTGTGTGACAAGCTTCAGTACCCGCGTACTGACCGTAAGTCCAAGACGATTCCACTCGTCATTGTGCGTTCTGTCGATAAAATTGCGGCTTATGCAGTGGATGAAATCATCGGAAATCAGGAAGTGGTAATTAAGTCGCTTGGAACATACCTCGGAGCAATGAATCATCTATCTGGTGCAACCATTCTGGGGAACGGTAAAGTGGCTCTTATTCTGGACGCTTCTTATCTAGTCAGTCATTAAAAGTCAAAGAACTCATTTCGTCCAGTAATCACTATAATATATTTAAAATTAAGAAGATAAAGAGCCTCAAGATCCTGCATGTACAGGGCCTTGAGGCTCTTTATCTTGTTCTCAACGGATCATGTTCTCGAGGTGTCCGCCTGTGCTTTGAAAATCAAGTCCATAAAGTGATTCGCAGCCGAAGAGATCGGCATATTCCGTTTCGTCATGATCCCTACATGAGAAGGAGGAAGAGGAACGTCAAGCTGAATCTCAAAGAGAGAGCCTTCTTCCAGCTCTTTGGAGATAAATTCTCGTGTGACATAAGAGATCCCCAAGCCGCGGCGAGCAAATTCAATCAGGAGGTCAACGCTGCCGACCTCGATTTCTGGTTTTAACGTGTAATTATAATGATTGAAGAGTTCTGTGATGGCCATCCGAACCCGGCTGTTCCGGGAAAACAGAATAAGCTCATGTTCAAGCAGTTGTTCAAGGGTTAGCACTTTTCCCTTCAACTGGGCATATCGTTCACCAGCAACAAAACAATCCTTTAGTTGAATGCTCTCCCGTACTTCCAGCTGTGGGTCAACGATGGGCATGCGGACAACGCCAAGATCGATTTTGCCTTCTTTCAGAAACGTAATGACCTCAGGCGTTGTTCCATGGCTTAGATGCAGCTTGATGTTAGGGTACTGAATGTGAAACTCCTCCAGATACGATAACATGTAATGTTTGAAGAGGGAGTCGCTACCACCAATCCGAAGTTCCCCGTTATCCAGATTTTTTAGCGCAGCCATTTTTTCTTCTGCAAGGGAGATGAGAATCTGGGATTGTTCAATATAGGAGTACAGGCTGGCACCCTCCTGAGTTAACGCAACCCCCTTAGAATTTCGATAGAAAAGAGTGAGTCCGAAGCTGTCTTCCAACTGTTTGATCGCGTGACTGACGCTGGGTTGTGTGATGTAAAGGGCTTTGGCGGCTTGGGTCAGACTGCCTGTTTTGGCAGCCCAGTAAAAGACTTTATATAATTCATAATTTGTTGTCATAGATATCGTCTATAGCTCCTGTGAAATATATTAATTACTTGTATAGCTATAAAACGTATTATAGTGTAACTACAACAAAGAAACCAGAGTTACTTGGAAGGAGCACGGTAAGATGGAACCAACAACAATTGTTTTATTTGGTGCTACTGGAGATTTAGCCAAAAGAAAAATATATCCTGCCCTATATAATCTGTACCTTGAGAAAAAGCTTCCTGAAACCTTCTCCCTGATCGGCATGGGCCGCAGAGAATGGTCGGATGAATTTTTCCAAGCTCAAGTGGAAAAATCTTTGCATGAGTTCTCCAGACGTCAAGGAGATCATCAATCAGTAAAATCATTTGTAAAAGCTTTTCGCTACAGTGTATTGAATATCACACATAAGGAAGATTATATAAAGTTGCTTCAATTGGTTGAGCAAAGAGAAGCTGAACTGGGCATCCCATCCAATCGCTTGTTTTATCTCTCGGTTGGTCCGGAATTCTTCGAACCGATCGCTGAAAATATTCAGGCAAGTGGGCTTGGTTCAACGCAAGGGTGGAAACGTCTCGTCATCGAGAAGCCATTTGGTCATGATTTGCAGTCAGCACGTGACCTTAACCGCAAGCTGAGTGAATCCTTCACAGAGGAAGAGATTTATCGGATTGACCACTACCTGGGTAAACCGATGGTTCAGAAGCTAGAGACACTTCATCAAAGCAACCCGATTATGAAGGCTCTCTGGAACAACCGTTACATCTCTAACGTACAAATTACGGCAAATGAGACTGTAGGTGTTGAAGAACGCGCATCCTATTATGATCATGTAGGTGCTGTGCGTGACATGTTCCAGAATCATATGTTGCAATTGCTTATGATGATGGCGATTCAGCTTCCATATAACAGCACTTCCGAAAATGTGGGCCAGAAGAAGAAACACATTATGGAGTCCATTCAGCCCCTTCAGAAACAAACAGTCGGTGCAAGCATCATCCGTGGACAGTACGCTGCAGGCAGCATTCAAGGAAAACCGGTACATGCCTATGCAGATGAACCAGGTGTTGCCGAGAACACGATGAATGACACATTTATTGCCGCGAAGCTGCAAATTGATGATTTCTTCTGGAGAGGTGTTCCGTTTTACATCCGTACGGGTAAAAGAATGAAGGAGAAATCAACACGAATCGTGATTGAGTTCAAAGAACCTTCAGGCCAAGGTCACCTGATCAAGAACAACGGTTCGAAGCCGAACCTGCTTGTGATTGAGATGAGCCCGGATCAAAGCATGACACTGCAACTGAACGCAAGTGATCCTGAAAATAAAGGGGAGTTCAAACCCGTTCATATTGATCTTGCTCCTAATCAGGGAGATCTGGCAGAAGCTTATGAGAACTTGATTCGCGATGCGTTGCATGGTGATCCAACATTTTTTGCACATTGGGATGAAGTTGAGTTATCCTGGGCTTGGGTGCAACCGATTCTGGATGCATTCAATGAAAATCTGCTACCGCTTCACTTATATCCGGCAGGAAGTTATGGACCAGCGGAGTCGGATGCCATGCTTGAGGCAGAAGGTCATCATTGGTGGTTTGATGAGCCAAGTGAACTGATTTCTGAGCAAGACAGCGACGTACCCATCGCAGTTAACGGCAACATTTAATTCAAAAAACGAACAAAACTAAAATAATCGGAGGTAATTCAGTCATGAAATTTTTTATCGATACAGCTAACGTGGAAGACATTCAAAAAGCATATAAAATTGGTGTATTGTCCGGTGTAACAACGAACCCTTCCCTGGTTGCCAAAGAAGGCGTGAAATTCGAAGACCGCATCGAAGAAATTCTGAAGCTTGTGCCTGAAGTGGAGTCTGTTTCCGCTGAAGTAACGCCAGATGCGCTGACTGCTGAAGAAATGATTGCTCAAGCGAACGAATTGATCAAAATCAACAACAACGACAAAAATATCACGATCAAATTGCCAATGACCCTTGCAGGTCTGGAAGCTTGCCGTTACTTGACTAAAAAAGGTGTAAAAACAAACGTGACTTTGATCTTCACTGTGAATCAGGCGTTGCTTGCAGCTCGTGCAGGTGCAACATACGTATCCCCTTTCTTGGGACGTCTGGACGATATCTCCGAAGACGGTGTACAACTGGTAGCCAAAGTAGCTGAACTGTTCCGCACACATAATCTCGATGCTCAGATCATTGCTGCATCCGTGAGACATCCGGATCACGTTACACGTGTAGCGATGGCTGGAGCACATATTGCAACAGTTCCATTTTCAGTCATTGAACAAATTTCCAAACACCCGCTGACAGATCAAGGGATGGAGAAATTTGCAGCAGACTGGAAAAAAACAGTACAATAATAGCCATACGTGTGGATAAGGTTTAACGAAAAATATATATAAATCATGGAGTATCGGGAGGACATAATGAGTAAACAACAGATTGGTGTCATTGGACTTGCAGTAATGGGGAAAAACCTGGCTTTTAACATTGAAAGTAAAGGTTTCTCGGTATCGGTATTTAACCGCTCACCAGAGAAAACGCATGATCTTCTGAAAGAAGCAGACGGTAAAAACCTGATCGGAGCGTTTTCCATTGAAGAGTTCGTAGCTTCTTTGGAATCACCACGCAAAATTCTAATCATGGTACAAGCGGGTAAAGCGACGGATGCTACGATTGAGCAATTGCTTCCTCATTTGGATCAAGGAGATATCATTATCGATGGCGGTAATGCTTACTTCCCTGATACACAGCGTCGTAGCAAAGAGCTGGAAGCCAAAGGTTTCCGATTCATCGGTGCAGGTGTATCCGGTGGTGAAGAAGGCGCACTGAAAGGTCCTGCAATTATGCCAGGCGGTCAGGAAAGTGCATATGAGCTTGTAGAACCGATCCTGACAGCAATCTCTGCCAAAGTTGGCGATGATGCGTGCAGTACGTATATCGGACCTGACGGTGCGGGACACTACGTTAAAATGGTGCATAACGGCATCGAGTATGGTGACATGCAGTTGATTGGTGAAGCATACCACTTGCTGAAATCCGTACTGAACGTTTCCGTAGAAGAATTACATGAAATCTTTACAGAGTGGAACCAAGGTGAACTTGACAGCTATCTGATCGAGATCACAGCGGATATCTTCTCCAAATACGATCCAGAAACAGGCAAACCAATGGTTGATGTTATTCTGGATGCCGCTGGACAAAAAGGAACAGGCAAATGGACAAGCCAGAGCGCGCTAGATCTCGGCGTACCATTGTCCATGATTACGGAATCCGTATTCTCCCGTTTCTTGTCGGCGATGAAAGACGAGCGTATCGCTGCAAGCAAAATCTTGAACGGACCTAAGGCCGAAGCGTTCTCCGGTGACAAAAAAGCATTCATCGAGAACGTGCGCAAAGCGCTGTTCGCAAGTAAAATCGTATCCTACGCTCAAGGTTTCGCACAGATGCGTGCCGCATCCGACGAATACGGCTGGGATCTGAAATACGGCAACATCGCGATGATCTTCCGCGGCGGTTGCATTATCCGTTCGCAGTTCCTGCAAAACATCAAGGAAGCATACGATAAAGATGCAGCCCTGAAAAACCTGCTCCTTGATCCATACTTCCAAAACATCGTGGAATCCTATCAGGATGCATGGCGTGAAGTGGTAGCCGCTGCGGTGAAACAAGGTATTCCGGTACCAGGCTTCTCCAGCGCGTTGTCTTACTACGACAGCTACCGTACAGAGCGTTTGCCAGCAAACTTGCTGCAAGCACAACGTGACTACTTCGGCGCTCACACATTCCAACGTGTGGACAAAGAAGGTTCATTCCACTTCCAATGGATGGATACCAACGAGTAATTTTAAATATAAGCACCTCTGCAACAATCCTTTTGAGTTTACTCAGGGGAGAGTTGCAGAGGTGTTTTTTTGTTTTGGCACAACTTCGATATGTATGGTTGATAATACAGAGGTGGAGACTCTTCAAAATTTAATATCACCAAATTGTAATAAAATGTACCCATCTGGAGTCTGTAAAAGATGCTGAGGCACCTCTATTTACGTTATACTAGTTCAGACGGAACTGTATCCGTTAAAATTGCAGTATATAACTTTTTGAAGGTGGGGGTCAGGCCAGGCATGTTTGTACTCGTAGGTATTTTGTTTTTGCTCGTATATGGATTATTAGTCTTCTACATAGGCTGGAGCGGCTGGAGTTGGATGAAACCCGTAGTGGCAGCCAGATTTCGCTGGTTGTATATCGTAGCACTGGTTTTTCTAGCGGCTTCCTTTATTTTGGCGCGCATATTTGGCAGCATTTCGTTTCTCGGTGTCATCGGTTCCTATTGGCTGGCGGTTTTCTCGCTGTTATTGCTCATATTACCTGTAGTGCACCTGACGTTGTGGCTTCTGCGCTTGACGCGAATTCCTAGACATCACGCTCATAAATGGGCGGGTGTAGTTACGCTGGTTTTACTTATCTCTACAATGGGATACGGAATTTTCAACGCCTATAGTCCAGTCGTCAGACAATATAACATTCAGATTGATAAAAAGGTGGAAGGCGTCGACAAGCTGAATATTGTCATGGCTGCGGATATGCATTTTGGACTGTTGTCTGGTCCTGCTCATGCGAAACGAATGGTAGAGGAGATTAATGCCCTCAAACCTGACCTCGTCTTATATCCAGGTGATCTGATTGATGACAATCTGGCGATGTATGAGAAGAGTGGTATTGCCGACATTATCAGTGAAATCAAGGCTCCTTATGGCGTATATGCTTCACTGGGGAACCATGACAAGTTTGACGGCCCTATAGAGGATTTAATCGCTGCGTTGGAGAAAAGCAATATGCAGGTGCTGTATGACGACAAGATCGTATTGGACAACAAAATTACGTTGATTGGACGGAAAGACCGAACGGAAGAAGATCGGGCAGACGTAGCAACGCTTATGCAAAATGCAGATCTGAATCAGCCTGTAATCATGCTGGATCATCAGCCGTACGATCTGGATATCGCCGAGAAGAACAACGTTGATTTAGTCGTATCGGGTCATACCCACAGGGGACAGATTGCACCGGCACAATTCATAACACAAGCGATCTATGAGAATGATTGGGGTTATCTGCAAAAGGGGTCCATGCACTCGATTGTCACCTCGGGATACGGTTTCTGGGGGCCACCCATCCGGACAAGTAGCCGTTCCGAAATTGTGCAGATCAACGTGACCTTCAGGCAATAAACAAAGCAGCCCCTTCGTGATAGAAGGGGCTGTTTTTCTTAGTTCTACAAACGGACAGTTAGTTCCGTACTCCATTTATGGGAATCGCTTCAAACGAATAAAAAGCGCCTTTTTTGTTGATTTTACCGATGAGGGTGGTGGCCCCTTTTTTTGTAAAGGTGTATTGGTTATCTTGGATACGAACGCTGTATCCTTTCAAATTAAGGCCAAAGATCGATTTTACTTTTGGAGCTGCGGCGGAGAGGGCTTTCTTTTTACTCAGCTTAGGTTTGGCAAAAGACTTTTTAAAATCAGCATCATTGTTCCAGTCCGTGCCAAATTCGTTGATTACCTTCCACACCTTGCCGGTGCTACTTCCAATATGCACTGAGTTTATACTACTATCATCCTGATATACCCAGAGTGTATCTTTGTTTTCTTTGGTAAGCAATGAATAATCAAATGCCTTAACGGATGAGATGCCAAGCATTTTGAGTGAGTTTCGGGCTTTGTTCGTAAGTGTAGCTCGTGCTTCCTTAAGGTCATACAGAATACTTGCTGACAATTGGTTGTTATGATCCACATCGACGTATAAACTTTGGTCATGTCCCCAGATCACCCAGTAGTTTTTGAGTCCGCTGTCGTTTACATCTTGTTTAACTCGCCAGAAGGCATCCGCTTTAAATTTTTTGTCTTTGTCGAAAGACTTCAGGAACGATTGTATTTTGTTGTATAAAGCTTGATCCAATACTTTGTTAAGATCATCCGCTTTATAATTGATTAAGGTAGAAGTAACTTTTGCCTTTTTGGAATTATAATTTTGAGTGACATCAGCCTCGGCTGCGCCAGTTAATGTGCTATTTACAACCCAATCATCAAATGCAGTGTCTGCCGATGTGAATTGAATCGTTTGTTTTCCAGCCAGTGCTGTGATGGCATCGGTTAATTGTTCAGTCACTTTTTGATCGAGATTCAGCGTATTCGAAACATCCTGAACCACGGAAGTAGGACTTGATTCTGCCCAAGCGGCGGGAGCTATGGATAATAATAGTGACATAGAAGTGACCGTTGCGGTGATCGAGATCAATTTTTTCAAGGGATTATTCCTCCTGTTACGTAAATGTAATTGTGATTGCATTAGATATTTGTAGTTGGATACACTATTAACGTGGATGAAAAGGAAAATGTTGCATACTCTATATTTTTACCTTATGCTCTTAGTTGACACCGTTTTCAGCTTATGCTAGACTACTTGCGAGGCTTGTTACCGGTAAAGCGGGCAAAACCACAATGGAAATGATCTTATTATTTCTATTTTGGTTTTGCCCTTTTTTATGTCTCAAAATAAACCAGGTGGGTCCATTATGATTATTAAACAGATATTTAATAACAATATCGTCAGCACAGTGGATGATAAAAATCAGGAATTGCTGATCCTCGGCCGGGGTATCGGATTTAAGTTCAAAGCTGGCGATGAGATTGACGAAGAGCGAATTGAAAAGGTGTTTCGTCTTCAGGATACATCGATTTATGAGAAATTCAAATCCATCGTAGCTGAAGTGCCAATTGAGATTCTGCAGGCAACCGATGACATTGTAACGTTGGCGCGAACACAGCTGAGTAAAACGATCAGTGACGGGATTTATGTCTCCTTGTCTGACCACATTCATTTTGCTGTTCAGCGGTTGGAGAAGGGAATGATTACGCGCAATCCGCTCTCGTGGGAAGTGCAACATTTCTATAAGGCAGAATACGATGTGGCCAAAGAGGCGTTGACCTTGCTAAAGGAAAGACTGGATATCGAATTCCCTAAAGATGAAATATGTAACATTGCACTGCATTTCATCAATGCGGAAGTCAACGACTCCATGAATGATGTTACACATCTGATGCAGTTGCTGCAGGAGATTATGAACATTATCAAATATCACTTTAATGTCGAACTGGATGAGGATAGCGTGAACTATTTCCGTTTTATCACACATCTAAAATACTTCTGTCAGCGAGTCATTACACATTCGACTCATGATGATGCGGAGGAGTATCTGTATGAGGTGGTCCGGAAAAACTATCCGGAGACCTTCAAATGTATCGGCAAGATTGAGACATTTATCCATAAAAATTATCAATACGATATGACTCACTCGGAGCAGCTGTACCTTACCCTGCATCTGGAGCGTCTCATGAAAACAAAACGGGAAACGTAACGTTTTCCTAAACGCTATGGGCTTGTTACTGTTCAATCAGGCAATACCCGAATGAAAGTATGCAGGTACATCTGCGTATTTTTGTTCGGGTATTTTTTATGGGGAAATTAAGGAGGAAATGAAGATGAAACATCAAGACACCGCACAGCAAATTATCAAAGCCGTTGGCGGAAAAGACAATATTAACTCGGTTTATCACTGTGTTACCAGGCTGCGCTTTGATCTGAAAAGTAATGAAAAAGTCGACAACGGCGCGCTCAAACAGCTGGACAAAGTGATGGGCACCAACATTTCGGGGGATCAATTCCAGGTCATTATCGGTAACGATGTGTCCAAAGTGTTTGATGCGATGGTGAAGGAAGAACCGTCCATTCAGCAAAACGCAGATAACAAGCAGGCTAAGCCGGAGAAAAGTAAAAATGTAATCCTGAACATCTTCGAAACGATTGCTGGTGTATTTGCTCCCATGCTGCCGGCCATAACAGCCGCAGGGATGTTAAAAGGGTTACTGGCCCTGTTCGTTTCACTGGAATGGATGTCCGCTGGTACAGACACATATCGTATCCTGTCCGCGATTGGTGACGGTGTGTTCCATTACTTGCCACTGCTAATTGCAGTCAGCGCTGCGCGCAAGTTTGGGAGTAATCCATTCGTAGCGATTGCACTAGGTACAGCCTTGATGTATCCCGACATGGGGGCCTTGCTCTCCAGCGGAGAAACGGTGGCATTTCTAGGCATTCCGGTCACGGCGGTAAGCTATGCTTCATCGGTTATTCCGATTTTGCTGGCGGTATGGTTGATGTCTTATGTTGAAAAATGGGTGGATCGAATCATCCCTGCAGCGCTCAAACTCTTGCTTGTGCCACTGATTACGCTCCTGGTGATGGTTCCAGTCACACTGATTGCGATTGGTCCATTGGGTACATTTGTTGGTAATGGCTTGTCCGGTGGGATTAACTGGCTACTGAACGAAGGTGGTTTGATCGCTGGTATCGTACTTGGCGGTGCCATGGCACTGATTATCATGACCGGTATGCACTACGCTTTAGTACCGATTATTCTCAGCAATATTGCTACACTTGGTTTTGACAAATTCCTACCTCTGACGTTCATTTCCAATATGGGTCAGGCTGGTGCAACACTCGGTGTATTCTTCCGTGCTAAAGATAAAAAACTCAAAACCGTGGCCTTATCCACGAGTTTCACGGCTCTGATGGGTGTAACCGAACCGGCGATGTACGGGGTTAATATGAAATATAAAAAGCCATTTGCCGCTGCGATGATCGGTAGTGCAGTAGGTGGCGGTTTCGCCCTGGCTTTTGGCGCTAAAGCCTATGTACTCGCGGGGAATGGCGGACTTCCGGGGTTACCGTCCCTTGTTGGACAGACCTTCCTGTATTCCTTTGGAGGTATGATTATCGCTTTTGTTGTAGGTACGATTGTATCCATTCTGTTCGGAATTAAGGAAGAAGAGGGTGATGCAGAGGCGCTGGCCCAATTCGCTCCAGGTGCTTCTAACGCTACCTCATCAACAGATAAGGCTAACATGGTTGACGCGCCTGTCAACATAGAGGATCTTGGTGTCCCTGCACCCACGGGTGATGCTATCGCTTATGCTCCGATGACAGGCAGATCCATCCCATTGCAAGAAGTGAATGATCCGACCTTTGGTGATGAATTGATGGGCAAAGGTGTGGCGTTTGTTCCTACTTTGGGTGAACTGGTGTCCCCGGTTACAGGCACGGTGATGAACGTATTCAAAACCAAACATGCGATTGTTGTCCGCAGTGATGAGGGTATGGAGCTTCTTATTCATGTTGGGATCAACACGGTGAAACTACGCGGACAATACTTTGAAGCCCATGTAGCAACGGGGACTCGCGTACAAGCTGGTGATTTATTGCTAACCTTTGAACTTGATGAGATTGCGAAGGAATATGACATAACCACTGCTATGGTTGTGACCAATACAGCCGATTATAAAGAGATTATGCCTATACAACTTGGAAATATGCAAATGGGTGAGAAGGTATTGAAAGCAAATCTGTGAACAAGGAGAGATTGATATGAACAATAGACAAGGATTTCCCGAAGGATTCTTATGGGGCGGCGCAATCGCTGCCAACCAGGCTGAAGGGGCGTTTGATGTCGGAGGAAAAGGCTGGTCTACGGCAGACATGGTTCCTTATTTTGAGAAGAAGGATTATACCAATTTGCGAGAGTTGATGCATGTCACAACTGCCAAGGTGGAGAAGGCAATGGCACATCACAGTTCGAAAGGTTATCCAAAACGATATGGTATTGATTTTTATCACCGTTTCAGAGAAGATATTGCCCTGTTTGCCGAGCTTGGTTTTAAAACGTTCCGTCTGTCCATCAACTGGCCGCGTATTTTCCCGAACGGTTATGATGAGCAGCCAAACGAAGAAGGCCTTCGTTTTTATGATGAGGTATTTTCCGAGCTTCGGAAATACAATATTGAGCCACTGGTAACCCTCTCTCATTACGAGATGCCAATGTCACTCGTACTGAAATATAACGGTTGGGCAGGTCGTGAAGTTATTGAGCATTTTGTGAGATATGCAGAAACGGTCATGACAAGGTACAAGGATAAGGTTAAATATTGGCTGACGTTCAACGAGATCAACACGACGATTATTGAGCCGTTTACAGGTGGTGGCATTATTGAGGATCGGGTGGCTAACGTTATGCAGGCGTCCTATCAGGCGCTTCATCATCAGTTTGTAGCCAGTAGTTTGGTGACCGAGAGAGCACGGCAGATTAACCCAGAGTTCCAGATTGGATGTATGCTGGCCCGTATGATCCATTACCCGGCGACGTCCAATCCCGAAGATGTGCTACAAGCTCAAATCGACAATCAACTCAACCTGTTGCATACGGATGTACAAGTTCGCGGCTGTTACCCAGCGTTTATGACTCGTTACTGGTCAGATCATGGAATTAACGTGGTCATGGAGTCTGGAGACGAGCAAATATTACGTGAGCACACGGTAGATTTTATCTCATTTAGTTATTATACTTCCCTGGTGTCTGCGGTGAATCCTGAGGATTACGGGGTTACGGGCGGCAACTTGTACAGTACCATCAAAAACCCGAATCTGGAACGCACAGAATGGGGTTGGCAGCTTGATCCGGTTGGACTGCGTATTGCGCTGAAGGAGCTGTATGATCGTTATCAATTACCGTTGTTCGTTGTTGAAAATGGGCTCGGCGCGAAAGATAAGGTAGAGAAGGACGGTTCCATTCAGGATGATTACCGAATCGATTACCTCCGTAAACATATTACACAGATGAAGGAAGCGGTCATGGACGGTGTAGAACTGATGGGATACACGAACTGGGGAGCCATTGATATTATCAGTGCATCTACCTCGGAAATGTCCAAACGTTATGGTGTAATCTATGTGGACCAGGATGATAACGGACAGGGGACATTGAACCGGTATAAGAAAAAAAGTTTTGGTTGGTATAAAAAAGTAATTGCTTCCAACGGCGAGGATATGGATTGATCCTAGAACGAACTTAAAGGGCTTTGTTTCGTAGAATTTTGCTACGGAGCAGAGCCTTTTTCGGATTGTTCCTATGAAAATGAATGACTGAGTCCCGGATGAGATGATATACTGTGTTCGTATCAGGGAGGAATGAAAATGAGAAAATCGATTATTGCCGTAGATATGGATGACACGATTTGTCAATTGGTTAAACGGGCTATATACCATAACAACAGGAGTTTCCCGACGCACCCTCTCCAATATGAAGATATGGTCGACTGGGATACAACGCACTTGCGTCACCCTGATAGTACACATGAGGTATTTTACGGGCGTCCTGGTCTGTTCGAAGAACTGGAACTATATGACGAGTATGTGGTAGAAGAGATGCAGAAGTTAAACGAGGTATATGATCTCATTATTGTTACAGCGGCAGAACCGAGAACGGTTAATGAGAAGTGGAATTGGCTGCAACTACATATGCCGTTTATTAAACTGGAGCAATTCATTACGTGTAAACGCAAAAACTTGCTCACATTTGATCTTTTAATCGATGATGGGCCGCATAATCTGATTCCGGCTGTGGAAAGTGGTCGGAAAGTGATCTGTATTCCGCATCCGTGGAACAGGCAACATCGTGAGCAGTATGGCTTTCCTCTAATGTCTTCCTGGAAAGATGCGAAGCTGTACATCGATGAGATGTTGCAACCTTCAGGCCTTCATATTTAATATTAAAAAATACTACCGTAATCCAGAGCAGAAGTCATACTCTGGATTTTTTGCGATAGGTTAGCGGGCTAACACCCGTTATTTTTTTGAAGGCAACATGAAAGGAATCCATATCCTGATAACCAACCATTTCAGCGATCATACCCACTTTATGGTCCGATCGCTTTAACAGCTCACAACTTCTTTGAATACGTAGATGTTGTACATAGGATCTAAATGTCTGCCCGGTATAACGGACGAACATTCTTCCAATCTTTTTCTCACTCCACCGCGATAACTGAACCAAATCACTCATGAGGATACGTTCGCCAAGATGTTGCCTGAGGTAATGAAGAATGGCTTCCATGTCATGAAACATAGGGGGATGTGGAGTGGAGTTCATACACTTCTTCTGTTGATCCTGTCTGTAAGTCATGATAATTAATTGGCTAACCAGTGTGTCTAACATCGCAAGTGAACCTGGTCCCGGAACGGAGAATTCACGGTATAACTGATGCATTAATTCTTCCAAACGTCCTGTATGATCTGTGACGGAGATATACTTCTGCCGATTTTGCTCAAGGTCCATCAGATGTTGCATAATGTCCTCATCCCGAAGAATATGTCTCAAAGATTGTATTAATTCGGCGTTAAACAAGCAGTTATAGATGACTAAGGGTGTTTTTGTTGCATCTGTACTCACGGGGCGGAAGACGTGAGGGATTCCGATAGGAATGACAAATAACATGCCCTTGTTGACAGGTACAATATCTTCACCGATGTGGTGAAACCCACTACCTTCGGCAACATAGCTGTATTCAACAAAATCATGGGTGTGAAAGGGCATTATAAAGTTCTCAAAGCAGCGATTAACGAATAACTGTAGTGGGCGGTTCAGGAATGCTTCGCTTTTCAATAGTTCTACAGACCTATTCATACACCGTTTCTCCTTCCCACAGATGGCTGTATAAGGGGGTAAAAGAGTCCGTTTTACCGGATAATTCACACCCTGGAATCGATATAATTATATCGTAACCTACCAAGGGAAGCCATGATGGAGAGGATGATCACAATATGTTAAAGATCAGTGACCTTCGGTGTGAATATCGGTTGAATCCAATTGGTCTGGATGTCAAATCGCCCCGACTGAGCTGGAAGTTGGAATCAGATCGTAGGAATTGTATACAGGCGTCTTATCATGTTCAGCTATCTCACACACCTGATTTTGCAGTCATCATATGGGATTCACAAGAGCTGACATCAGATCAGTCTGTTCATGTCGAGCTCGAAGGTTTTCAACCGGCTGCTCGAACACGGTATTTTTACCGGGTTCAGGTTTGGGATACATTTGAAAATTCCTCAGGGTGGTCTGACGCCGCATATTTTGAGATGGGACGCATGGAACTCAGCACCGATTGGACCGGAAAGTGGATTACAGCCAACAGATCTGGTGAACCTGAATCATCCTGTCCACGCATGAGAAGATTCTTTCACATTGTGAAACCTGTTCTACGTGCAACCATTTATGCTACGGCACTTGGAATGTATGAGTTACATTTGAATCATACCCGGGTAGGTGAAGATTATTTTACGCCAGGTTGGACGACATATAGTAAGCGTTTGCAATATCAGACTTATGAGGTGACTCATCAGCTTAAGACTGGAGAAAATGTGCTTGGAGCCTATCTTGGAGATGGTTGGTACCTAGGGCATCTTGGTTGGAAAATTGAACGAGAGAATTACGGTTCTACATCTGCTTTACTGATGGAGCTTCACATTCGATATGTTGATGGCTCGGAAGAGATCATCGGTTCGAATGAGGAGTGGTCTACTGCACCAAGTGCCATTCGCATGTCAGACATTTATATGGGGGAAACCTATGATGCGCGTATGGAGAGCGACTGGGGGGATCAATGTCAAGGTGCATGGTTACCTGCTCAGGTCCTTTCCTATCCAAAGGACATCATCGTTGCGCAAGAGAATGTACCTGTCATGCAGATAGAGCAACTACAGCCCATAGCTTTACTGACAACACCGCAAGGAGATCGGATACTCGATATGGGACAGAACATGGTAGGCTGGGTGAGATTCAGTATTGAGGGGGATGCAGGGTGGGCGGTTGAATTGCACCATGCCGAAATATTGGATCACCAGGGGAATTTTTATATCGATAATCTTCGTGCTGCCAAACAAAGGATACATTACACCCTCAAAGGAGGAGGGATGGAGACATATGAACCTCATTTTACTTTTCAAGGATTCCGCTATGTAAAATTAATTGGGTTCCCGGAAGAGGTTGTTTTAGATCAGTTTACGGGAGTTGTCCTTCATTCCAGCATGGAACGCACGGGCCACTTCTCTTGCTCCAGCCCGTTGGTTAATCAACTCCATCACAATATTTTATGGGGGCAAAAAGGGAACTTTGTTGACGTACCCACGGATTGTCCGCAGCGGGATGAGCGACTGGGATGGACAGGGGATGCACAGATGTTCATTAGAACCTCCGCTTATCTGATGAATACAGCCCCCTTTTTTACGAAGTGGCTTCGGGATTTGCGAGCGGAACAGGGAGAAGATGGGGGAGTGCCGTTTTTTGTCCCAGATCTAAAAAGCTTGATCCCTGAAGGCTGGGGAGAGACAAGTCATTCCTCATCTGCTTGGGGAGATGCGGCGGTGATCTGTCCTTGGGTCATATACGAAATGTATGGGGACATGCGATTGCTCAAGGAGCAATATGAAAGTATGCAGAGATGGATTGCGTATATTTATGATCAGGGAGAGAATGTCTTCCTTTGGAATACAGGGTTTCATTTTGGGGATTGGCTTGCACTGGATTCCAAGCCAGGCAGTTACGTTGGGGCGACGGACATTCATTATGTCGCGACTGCATTTTATGCATACTCCGTTTCATTGACTCGTAAAGCTGCGGCTGCACTCGGTAAATTGGAAGATGTTAAGGTTTATGATGAGCTGCATCGAAATATTGTCAAGGCATTTCAAGATGAATATGTCACTACTGCAGGCAGACTATCGGTTCCGACGCAAACAGCGCATGTGCTTGCCTTGCAGTTTGATTTGCTGGAGACATCAGCCTCTAAACGTGTTGCTGCTCAATTGACTGAACTATTAAAAGAAACACAGAATCATCTTACAACTGGCTTTGTTGGAACACCTTATTTGAATCCGGTATTAAGTGATATGGGCAGGAATGATCTAGCCTATGAATTATTGTTGCAGGAGGGTTATCCGTCGTGGCTATACCAGGTGACGCAGGGAGCAACAACCATGTGGGAGCATTGGGATGGCATGAGAGAGGATGGGAGCCTGTGGAGTGCAGACATGAACTCGTTTAATCATTATGCCTATGGTGCTATAGGAGAATGGTTGTATCGTTATGTGGCAGGGATTCAGCCTGATGAAAAGCAACCCGGATTTAAGAAGGTTCGTATCAAGCCATATCCAGGTCCGGGACTGGAATGGGCAGAGGCTAGTTTTGAGAGTATGTATGGCCAAGTAAAGTCTAGTTGGCGTCGACAGACACATGGGGAAATGGAACTTTGTGTTCAGATTCCTGCCAATACGAGAGCGGAGATACATCTGCCACATGCCGATCGTCGAACGATTAAGGAGAACGGCAGCCTGATTCATCAATCTGCTGATTATGTATTTTTAAACAAATCAGGCACAGATGTAGCTATGACTGTAGGATCTGGGAAATATCGATTCACCTACAGGATGATTACTGAAGAGGGTGAGTGTAGCTAAACCTTGTTAATTGAATATACTACAAATTAAGATTGTAATCTCCTCGCTAGCTGATTAAAATAAGATTTGGAATCTGGATTGACGGAGACTATCTTTCTATTATCAGACACAAGTGAGGTTACAAGTATGAGTCCACCGGTTAATCGCCCCCGACGCATAGAGTATCTGGATCTCTATCGCGCTATTGCGATTATGGCAGTTGTAGCGATCCACGCAACATCAACTGCTGTTGCGCATTATCCCAAAAATACATGGGATCATGATCTGTTTTATTTCTGGAATACATTTCTGCAATTTGCAGTTCCGGCGTTCTTGTTTTTATCTTCACTGGTTCTGTTCTATAACTACAGTGCTAAGTTAAACGAGAAGGACTGGATCATTTCCTTTTATAAGAAGCGAATGTTCTATATATTTGTGCCGTATGTCGTGTGGTCGCTGATCTATTTTGTCATCAAGAAGTTGATTGCAGGAAAGGAACCATTAGCATACAGTGTTCAGTTTGTGAAGCAATTAACCCTTGGGACCGCTCATACACATTTGTACTTTTTTCTGATTATTCTCCAGTTTTATATCGTTTTTCCATGGATATTATATTTAACAAGGAAACCATGGTTTAGAAAATATTTACCTTTGTATTTTATTGCAGCGCAAGGGCTGTTTTACGTATTGAATGTAAAGTTTGACTTCGAACGAACAGGCAGTCTGTTACCCAGTTATTTGATAGTGATCGGGTTTGGAGCATGGATGGGACTGAACTTCGAATGGTTGATGAATAAAATGATGCGCCTGCGTTATGTGCTGCTGGTTGCACTTATAAGCGGAGCAGCGATTTCGATGTACGCCTCTGGCATCATTAAAACAACGTTAATAGAATGGCCGGTTTTGATGTACAGTGTGTTGTTTATTGTACGAAATATATTTACACTTTCTGCTTGTCTCGTGCTCTTGGTTTTGAGTGAGAAAGTGGGTACGAGAGGCCGCAGGAGCGAATATAAAGTGTCACGCTTCACAGACTCTCTGGGCACAGTTGCATTTGGAATCTTTTTAATTCATCCTTTAGTTTTGATGATCTGGAGGCTTGTGCTCACCGACGATTTTGCCCGTCACTTCAGCCTAGGCGTTGTGTTATCATTTATCGCATCATTGTTGCTTTCATGGCTCTGTGCGGTGGGACTACGCCGACTAAAATGGGGATGGGTTCTCATCGGACGGTAATGATACGTTCATTTTTTAATAAAATATGTGGAAAAGTACAAAGAGATTTCAATCCCTTTTAACAAGGAGATTTTGAAATCTCTTTTTTATTTATTACAAGAAAGGTATGATGATAGAATACCCTTAAAAAGAAATGAATGGGAAAATAGATTAAATATATACTGTTTAAGGATTCGCATCCGATTATATTTAGGTGGAGGAAACCAATGAAACTAATTATTATCTTTGGACCGCAAGCAGTTGGTAAAATGACCGTTGGACAGGAACTGGAGAAGATCACCGATCTGAAGCTGTTTCATAATCATATGACGATCGATCTTGTATCCCCCTATTTTAGCTATAGCACTTCAGAGGGGAAGAGACTTGTAGGATTGTTTCGGGAGGAGATCTTTCGTGCGGTTGCTCAGAGTGAGCTTCCGGGTCTTATTTTTACTTTTGTATGGGCTTTTGACGTGGAGCAAGATCATGCCTATATTCGTCATCTTACCGACATGTTTGTTTCCCAAGGTGCGGAAGTATGTTATGTAGAATTAGAAGCGAACGTTGCAGAACGACTGGAACGGAACAAAAGCTCCAATCGTTTACTTCATAAACCAACCAAAAGAGACATTGCTTGGTCTGAGGGAGAATTATTGCATTCTATGAGAAAATACCGATTAAATTCCGAACCGGGAGAAGTTAAACATGAGCATTATCTTCGAATAGATAATACAAATCAAAGTGCTGAGCAATCGGCGCAATGGATTCGGCAATATTTTAATTTGTAGTTTGATGCATCTGACCCGCTTACTTAAGAATATTCAGCCAAAATCGAAATACTCTACTAAACAGGAGGATACGAATGTATTTCTTAATGCTTGTATTGGTAGGCATTGTTTTGTGTATTATGTTTCCTTATGGCCCAATCATCGTTGGAGGTATCATATATAGATCGAATCTCATCCGAGAGAATGGAGGTTATTAATCGTAAGATTGAGGCGGAATTGGAGCGGGACAGCAAACATAAAAAAACGTAATCCCAATCAGAGACTGTTAGCGTTTTCTAGTTGCATAAAACAGTGAAATGTAATACCATGAACGCACATATAGTTCACATTGAAGAGATAAGGGCATGTCCAGTAACCTCAAGGCGCAGGTATGGTTTGCCTTTTTCTGTATATTGGAGTGATGAAGTGAGAATTGAGAAGGTGTTAAACAATAATGCGGTAGTCGCCATCAAAGATGAACAGGAAGTTATTGTTATTGGTAGAGGTATCGCTTTTCAAAAAAAGGCGGGTGATCTGATCTCTGACCAGCATGTTGACAAGATCTTTACTTTACAGAATGAAGATATTCAGGAAAACTTCAAGGCTTTAATTGCCAGCATTCCACTTGAGTATATGAAAGTGTCCGAAGAAATTATTGCGTATGCCAAGCTGAAGCTTGGGAAGAAGTTAAATGAGAGTATCTATCTGCATCTTACGGATCATATTCATTTTGCCATTGAGCGGTATCGCAATAATCTTCCGATTCGGAATGGGTTGTTATGGGAAACCAAGCAGTTGTATAAGGATGAGTATGAAGTGGGGCTTGAAGCGTTAAATATGATCTGTGATCAATTTGGAGTGCTTTTGCCGGAGGATGAGGCCGGATTTATGGCATTGCATTTTGTGAACGCAGCACTTAACGAAGAGATGCCCAATATACGTAGCATGACGCAGGTGATGCAGGAGATTCTGACCGTTATTAAATATCACTTCAAAATAGACTTTGATGAGAATGCGTTGAACTATACTCGTTTTGTTACTCACCTGAAGTATTTCGCGCAGCGGATGGTGAAGGGGAAACACTATAAGAGCAACAATGATGATGAATTGTTTCAGATGATTCAGAAAAAATACCCGGATGCATACAAGTGCTCTGTTAAAATCAAAAAATTCATTGAAAATAACTACACCTATCAACTGACTGACGAAGAAATGATGTATTTAACCATTCATATTGAGCGAGTGGTCAATGCAACATCTGAATAATCATGACGATTAACAAATATATTAAAAAAGTGCTTGCAAACATAGTGCGGATGTACTATGATGATGTCAAGAAGTAAGCGCATACATTAATCCAAACGGATTGTTACTGTTCAATCAGGCAATGCCGGACCGAAAGGTTTGAGGATGAATCAATGTGCTTGCAGTTTATAATCAAATATCAATGTGTACAGCCTTACAGGGTTGCAACCGTTAAGGGCAAAACCTGAATTGCTGAATAACATGACTGATTTCCGGATCTCCGGTACGTTGTGATTGTTCAGTAGTTCAGGTTTTCTTTGTTTCACAAGCATGGGGAGTCTACTTAGAGAGGAAGAATGACAATGAGCAACTACGATCAATTAGCAAAAGACATTCTGTCACGGGTTGGTGGACCTGAGAACGTAAACAGTGTATTCCATTGCGTAACGAGATTGCGGTTTAAACTGAAAAATGAAAGCGTAGCCAAAACAGAAGAACTGAAAAATATGCCTGGTGTAATTACCGTTATGCAGAGCGGAGGACAATATCAAGTCGTAATCGGCAACGAAGTGCCGGACGTATATAAAGCTGTGGTTAAAGTAGGCAATCTGTCTGCTGAGGGTCAAGTCGATGCGGATGATGCAGACTCCGGTCCAAAAGGCAATTTGTTTAACCGTTTTGTCGATATGATCTCCGGTGTATTTACTCCGGTTCTCGGATTGCTTGCAGCAACAGGGATGATCAAAGGTTTCACGGCGATGTTCGTGTCCCTTGGTTGGATTAACAATACGGAAGGTACGTATGCGTTGTTAAACGCTATTGGAGATTGTTTATTTTACTTCTTCCCGATCTTCCTTGGATACACGGCTATTAAAAAATTCGGTGGAAGCCCGTTCCTGGGTATGGCCATCGGTGCATCGTTAGTCTACCCGACACTTGCGGGAATACGCGCTGGGGAACCAATGTACACTTTGTTTGCAGGCACTTTGTTTGAATCACCGATTCGGATTGAGTTTCTAGGTATTCCGGTCATTCTGATGGATTATGCTTCATCCGTTATCCCGATTATTATCGCCACGTTCTTCGCGGTTAAAATTGAACGTTTCTTCAAAAAAGTTATGCCTAAAGTAGTCAGTAACTTCTTGGTTCCATTTTGTACGTTGCTCGTTATTGTACCCCTTACATTTTTGGTTATTGGCCCGATTGCGACATGGGCAGGTCAACTGTTAGGTGCATTTACATCTTCCATTTACGGACTGAGTCCGTTACTTACAGGTCTTGTAATCGGTGGTTTGTGGCAAGTATTCGTCTTGTTCGGACTCCACTGGGGACTCGTTCCATTGGTATTCGTTAACCTTGCAACGCTTGGTTATGATTCGATTCTGGCACTTTCTTTTGCAGCTTCCTTTGCTCAGATCGGTGCAGTGCTGGCGGTTATGCTGAAAACGAAAAGCCAAAAAGTGAAAACACTCGGTGCACCTGCATTCATTTCCGGTATATTCGGTGTAACTGAGCCAGCGATTTACGGTGTGACACTACCACTCAAAAAACCATTTATCATGAGCTGTATTGCTGGTGGTATTGGTGGAGGTATCCTTGGTTTGTTCGGAGCGAAAGGTTACATCATTGGTGGTCTAGGGATCTTCGGTTATCCGAGCTATGTAAGCCCTACAGAAGGAATGAATTCCGTATTCTTCTGGGTTGTAGCAGCTACAATTATCGCATTCATTCTCGGTTTCATCTTGACTTATGTTGTGGGCTTCAAAGATCCAGTTGAAAAAACAGCCGCTCCGGCACCTGTACTTGATCCTAACCCGAATAACCGTTATGAAATCGTTAGCCCAATGGCTGGTGAAGTGGTTGAACTGAAAGAAATTAACGATGTTACGTTTGCAGGAGAACATATGGGTAAAGGCATTGCCATCCGTCCAACCAGTGGTAGAGTTGTGTCCCCGATAACAGGTGTTGTGCAGACCGTGTATCGTACCAAACACGCAATTGGTCTTGTTACAGATGATGGTGTAGAGATGCTGATTCACATTGGTCAAGATACGGTGCAATTGAAAGGCCAACACTTTACTGCACATGTCAAAGATGGTGACCGTGTCAATGCAGGTGATCTGATCATGGAGTTTGATCTGCAAGCGATTAAAGATGCGGGTTACGAAATCGTGACCCCAGTAATCATCACCAATACTTCCAGTTATCTCGACGTTGTCCCTACTAAAAGTCAGACTGTGAACGAGCAGGATAAACTGCTGACAGTACTGAACTAATACGTGCTTGAACGGATCGAATCGGATCATAAATGCCTATGATGAATAGGAGGAATTATTCAAATGGTTGAAAAAATGAAGGCCTTCCCAGATGATTTTCTCTGGGGAGGAGCAACGGCAGCGAATCAACTGGAAGGTGCTTATCTTGAAGGGGGGAAAGGGTTAACTACGGTTGACCTGATCCCGATTGGAACCAATCGTTTTCCGATTGCGCTGGGTAATCTGGATTCGTTTGAACCCAAAGAAGGAGAATTCTATCCTTCACATGACGCGATTGATTTTTATCATCGGTACAAGGAAGATATTGCTTTATTTGCAGAAATGGGATTCAAGTGCCTCAGGCTTTCGGTAGCCTGGGCACGGATTTTCCCGAACGGTGATGATGCAGAGCCGAATGAAGCGGGGCTTCAGTTTTATGATGATGTCTTTGATGAACTGTTAAAACACAATATTGAACCCGTCGTGACCATATGTCACTTTGATGTACCTGTGAATTTGGTGAAGAACTACGGTGGCTGGAAAAACCGCAAGATGGTCGGCTTTTTCGAAACTTATGCCAAAACACTGTTTACTCGTTACAAAGGCAAAGTGAAGTACTGGATGACATTCAACGAAATCAATATGCTGCTTCATCTGCCTTATATCGGCGCGGGGATCGTGCTTCAGGAAGGCGAAGATAAAGAACAGGTATTGTATCAGGCTGCACACCATGAGCTCGTTGCAAGTGCGCTAGCTGTTAAAGCTTGTCACGAGATTATTCCAAGTGCACAGATTGGATGCATGCTGGCCGCGGGTACGGTGTACCCTTACAGTTCACATCCGGATGATGTGTGGAAAGCGATGGATAAAGACCGGGAATCATTCTTCTTTATTGATGTGCAGTCCAAAGGAGAGTACCCGGGTTATACCAAACGTTTCTTCAGAGAGAATAATATCCGTATTGAGATGCAACCAGAAGATGCCGAAATTTTGAAGCATCATACAGTGGATTACATTGGCTTTAGCTATTATGCAAGCCGTTGTACAAGTGCTGATCCTGAAGTGTTGAAGGACTCGACTGAAGGCAACGTGTTTGGATCGGTGAAGAATCCGTATCTTCAAGCGTCCGAATGGGGCTGGACCATTGATCCCAAAGGGCTTCGTATTACGTGTAACCAGCTTCATGATCGCTACGGCAAACCGCTGTTTATTGTCGAAAATGGACTCGGTGCGACCGATGTGTTGCTGGATAATGACACGGTTGAAGATGACTATCGCATTGAGTATCTGAATAGCCACTTCGCTGAGATGGCCGAAGCGATTCAGGATGGTGTAGAACTGATTGGGTACACCAGTTGGGGTCCCATTGATCTGGTTAGCGCAGGTACGGGTGAGATGAAGAAGCGGTATGGCTACATTTATGTAGACAGAAATAACGATGGAAGCGGAACACTTCGTCGGGTAAGAAAGAAAAGCTTCTATTGGTACAAAGAGGTTATTGCAAGTAATGGCGCAAAATATTTCTAGACCAAGAACAGTCCCGTTCGCACGGGATTGTTTTTGATTTTGATAAGGAATCAATGGCTTGACGTCCGTTTGACTCGTGTTATGAGTTTTATTATAATTTATAAATGTAGAAAATCTTGTCAACTAAGAAGGGGGAGTCATCAGCCATGAAGAAAAAATCACTTGCGTTTATATCTTCAGGGTATGGATACTCCACTGCGGTATTTTTCTAGAATCCAAAACACGGGACAAGTCTGCCCAAATGGAGATCAAAATAATGAAAAACCGTAGAAAAATCTTAGGAATGATGAGGTAATGAACATGACAAATGAAAAAATTACGAGAAAAAATCCAACCAATATGCCATCCCCTGTAGGGAATTATACGCATATCACAAAAATTCCGAGAAATGCAGAGTTGTTTGTGACATCAGGGCAGGTTGGCGTAGATGTGAATGGTCATTTCCGAATACGTTGAATGAACAAGTCACCAATACATTTCACAATATCAAAACCGTTATGCAATCCGAAGATTTGCATGCTGAACATATTATAAAAGTGAATGTGTGCGCAACGGAGAAAATAGACTGGGATTACCTGTACAGCGAATGGGAGCAATTATTCGATCATGATTATCCTGCAATGACTATTGGATATATTACAGAGTTAGGTCTGCCTGAGATCAAGATTGAAATCGAAATTTGGGCTGCAAAACTATAAAACCAAATATATTTCTATAAATGCGATGGAGCTCTATCTTGTAGAAGCTCCATCGTTTTATTTGCATATTGACTATGAAATATAAGGAAACAAAGGTCAACCTAATAGGTTAGCGGTAAATGAACACACGCATCTTTATGGGACTTGCACACTTTGATTGGCATTCAGCCGCCCGTACGTCCAATAGATGCCTGAACCCGATACAGGGTCTGAAGCGAAACATAGGGCATCCCGAATTTGGGCGTTCGTTTTGCCTTGGGATGCGAGTAAAGCAGCCACGCCAGCAACTTGCGGAGCGGCCATTGATGTTCCACTAAGATAAGCGTACGATCCACCAAGGTACGTGGAGAGAATAGTATCACCCGGTGCAGCCATATCCACCCAAGAACCGTAATTGGAGAAATTCGATTTCAGGTCGGATGAGTTGGTGGATGCAACAGCGATGACGTTAGCATACGATGCTGGAACAATCGGAAATGACGTATTGTCATTACCTGCTGCTGCAATAATGACAGCTCCCCGATCCCATGCGTACTGAACGGCAGCCTGAAGGAAAGCATCTCCTGTCGGTCCACCCAGACTCAGATTGATCACTTGAACGCCGTTATTGGCTGCAAAAACAAGCCCATTGCCCACGTTACCAATCGTCCCTTGGCCGTTGTTGTCGAGCACACGAAGCGGTACGATGGAAGCGAGAGGTGCTGTGCCCGCAATCCCAACACCATTATTGGTAATGGAAGCAGCGATACCGGCAACATGGGTGCCATGTCCATTTCCATCCTCAGGGATGTTGTCATAATCGACGTAATCGTAACCGGGCAAAAGCTTGGATGCAAGTTCAGGATGATTCAACTGTACACCCGTATCAATGATGGCAATTTTAATCGAGCTGTTACTCTGAGTAATATCCCATGCAGCAGGCGCATTGATTTTGGTGAGATTATATTGATAAGGGAAGAAGGGATCATTGGGTATGAATGAAGCTTCAACCAGATAGTTGGGATGTGCATGTTCAATGAGATCATGATCCTTGTACTGCTTGAGCATCCTGTGCATTTTTTTGCGAGATTCGATTCGGTACCACCCGAGGTCTTCATAGGTTTCAGCGACTTTGCATTTCGTTTTTCGATGAAGGGTGTGCATCTGATCAGGGGTTGTACCTTCTTTGAACTTGAGTAACAGTTGATGTGGGGCGTGAGGATCGAATGTATTTGCTTCCCTTTGGTCGATATAACGAAGGGTGAGCCAGGTGGAGATCAAAATGAAAACGGCCAAGATGCCTAACCATAACCACATCGGCTTTACCCCTTTCCATATTGGATTCTGACACGCCTTATCCTATGCGGAATCTATGAAAATGCGCGGGCTTGCTTCCAAATTGGTCGTGAGTATAGATAGATTCATAGGTTTGAATATAGTTAATTGATAGGTTTATAAGAATTCGTTAAGATGAAGAGAAGTATTTTATAAAAGAAAATAAGGAATGTGATATGGTTGACAGAACATCAGGTGAAGCCCGAAGTAAGACCTGTTCGATCCTATGAGATTCAGGAAGCGATTGATTTTGCTATGCGTGTGCGTAGTGAAGTATTTCCGATGATGGATCATAGCGTATTGCCTAAGGATTTTGAGCAGTTCGACGAATATTACATGAAGCGGAATGATACTGTTTTTGTGATTGCACGATCGGATGAAGCAGGTATTATCGGTTCGATTGGTATTGTTCCTTATGATGGGCGAATTCAGGTTATTGAAGGTCGTTACCCGGCTCGTACCGCAGCTGAGATTGTAAAATGTTACGTTGATCCTGCCTACCGAAGGTATGGCATCGGTTCACGATTGGTGCAAGAACTGCAACGAATTGTGACAAAAATGCAGTATACAACGTTATATTTGCATACTCATCGCTTTCTGCCGGGAGCCGTGGATTTCTGGGAACGTCAAAGGTTTGCATTTATTACGGAAGAGCAAAATGAATGGCAGATCGTGCATATGGATAAACCCATCAATTTTTAGATCGGAGAGATGTAGGAATGTACACAAGTCTGATTGAGAAACTGGCCCACACAAAGGCGTTAAAGTGGTTCCCGAACCATCAAGTTCAGGAAAGCTGGATTGTCGAGGTTGAACAGGAGCTGGGTTTTTCATTGCCTCCTTCCTACCGATGGTGGCTTCTCAATTATGGACAAGCGATGTTGAGCGGGACAGGAATTCTAACCATTACTTCATCAGAGCACAGAGAGTACACAGATACGGACATTCTCTATATCTACAGACTTGCAGATGAACAGTCAAAGCAGGAAGGCAAGCTGGAATTGTTTATCCCGGATGAGGATGAATATTACTATTTCGATACAAGAATGGCTGATGCACGCGGAGAATTCAAGGTGATGCGTTTAGATTACTTTAATGGAGAGCCTGAAGTGTATGCGGATTCTTTTGCCGAATTTCTAGAAAAGTTGATTGATCAACGAACACCTCGGAACGCTTAGTACAGTAAAACGTAAGGTTTCAGACAGAGAATAGAACTGGGGGAAAAACAGATGAGCAACATAAAACCAAAAATCGTATTTATTGATATTGATGGCACGTTGGTAGACGATGACGGTAATATCCCATTGTCTGCTCAAGAGGCTTGTAAACAAGCGCGTAAGAATGGACATCTGCTGTATTTATGCACAGGCCGCTCTAAGGCTGAGATCTATGATTCGATCTGGGATGTAGGCTTTGACGGATTGATTGGAGCAGGCGGTGGATACGTGGAGTATGGTTCTGACGTGTTATATCATAAAAAAGTAACGGCAGAAGATGTTCGTCATATGGTCGATTTCTTCAATGAACACGGCATTGATTTCTATCTTGAATCCAACTCGGCATTGTACGCAAGCAGTAATCTTCAATCCCATTTGGAACGCCGTATCTATGGCGATATCGAGAATGATCCAGTTGCGCGGGAGAAAAAGGAAACAAAACCTCATCCGTTTATCGCAGGATTAACGTACGGCGAAGCCGATCTGTATAAGGATGACGTCAACAAGGTTTGTTTTTTAGAAAGCTCGGAGGTTCCTTTTGAACGAATTAAACAGGAGTTTGAAGGCAAATTTGAAGTAATTCAGTGTACCGTGCCTGTCTTCGGAGAAGGTAGTGGAGAATTGATGATTCCGGGAATTCACAAAGCGATTGCGATTGCTGATCTGTTAGAGCATCTGGGAATGTCGAGAGAAGATACATTGGCCATCGGCGATGGCATGAATGATGCCGAGATGCTGGAGTTCTGTGCTGTAGGGATTGCAATGGGCAATGCGAAGCCTGGGTTGAAAGCCATTGCCGATGATATTACGGGCTCCGTGGAAGAAGATGGACTATATCATAGTTTTGTAAAGCATGGGTTAATTTAAAGCTTGAGAAAAAGAGAATCTTAAGATTCAATCCGTTAAGACAGACATCTCTGTAGTTGGAGGTGTCTGTTTTTATTTATACCCGAGTTTATTGCATATCTCAGCATGAAAGTATAATATGAATTTTGAAAACAAGGAATTTATTGGGTTTAAATGGAGGTTGGATGGAATATGAATTTGAATACATGGAGGACACCAGATGAGTAATATCGCCCTGTTGTTTCCTGGACAAGGTTCTCAGATCATTGGGATGGGAAGAGACTTCTGGAATCATTTTGGTGTAGCCAGGTATTTATTTGAAGAAGCTAGTGACGCTATTTCTTTCGATTTAAAAAAGCTGTGTTTTGAAGGAAACATGAATGAATTGACGTTAACGATGAATGCACAGCCCGCACTGCTAACCGTTAGTGTTATTGCATTTCAGATCTATATGCAGGAAATTGGAGTGAAACCGGCTTATATGGCCGGACACAGCCTGGGAGAATATTCGGCTCTGGTATGCACAGGCGTTATATCTTTTCGAGAAGCTGTTCAACTTGTAAGACGACGAGGCATGATTATGCACAAAGCAGACCCAGATCAGCAAGGTACCATGGCGGCTATTTCCAATATCTCAATCGGTACGCTTCAAAAAATATGCGAAGAAGTGTCTGTAAACGAACGACCTGTGTGCGTTGCCTGTATAAACGCGAACCAGCAGTTTGTTATATCGGGCCATCGCCAATCTGTACAAGAGGTTATAAGAAGAACGACATTCAAAGGAACAAAACATTCATATCTCCAGGTCTCCGGTCCATATCATTCTCCCATGATGAAAAATGCGGCAGACCAATTCAAGATCGAATTAGATCAATATCACTATGGTCATGCAGCATATCCGATCATTTCCAATGTCACAGCGAAGCCCTATCCGTCGGACCAATCCGTTGTAGATTATTTGAATAGACAAATGACTTGGCCAGTAAGATGGTTAGAGTCCATGCAGTACTTAATGGAACAAGGGGTTACGGAGGTCATTGAACTGGGTCCGAAACAAGTGTTAGTGAGTCTTATGAATAAAATAGCGAAGAACATTGTACCTTATTCTTTAGGTCAACCTTCCGATTTAACGATACTCGCGAATTCACAGGCAAGACAAGACAAACTCCTAGCCATACGCAAACATAAGTTGTCTCAACTGATGAGCACAGCACTCACATCGCGGAATTACAGTCAGGACGCAGAAATATACAACAAAACGGTTGAGCCATTATTTCCTGAATTACAACGGATGAAAGAGCGGCTAGACAATCATAGCCATGAACTTAACGAAGCTGAAATACAGGATTCAATTGTGCTGTGTGAGCGGATTTTTACAGCCAAGCAATCCCCAAAAAACGCAAAAGTGATGATAAGTACGATTTAGTTAGCTGGCTCCATCAATTGCCATACAATACACTCCAGGTTGTCTCATCTGAGGCAGCCTATTTGGCGTTGGATTACATGCTGAATTTAATTGGAAAATGTATGTGCTTTGTTATGTAAGTGTAAAAGGACGCTGTTGATTAAAAAATGTATTTTACCAAATAGTAACAATAATTTTCTTGAAAATACATATATTTCTATGGTAAAATTTTGCAGTAAATATGTGTAACTAATTAGATAAGTTACATAGAGATGATTCATTGGAGGAGAGATATGTATACCAGTCGATTTCAAACACTCGTAGATGTTATTCGCGACAGAAGCAAAGTAACAGACCGGGGTATTCGTTTTATTGATTCTGATAAAATGGAAACATGGATGACTTATAGTCAATTATTTAACGAAGCCAAAGGTTATTTGGGATATCTACAAGAAATCGGCATAAAACCAGGGCAGGAGATTATTTTTCAGATTCAAGAAAACAAACGATTTATCGTCGCATTTTGGGCTTGTATATTGGGTGGAATGATACCTGTACCTGTAAGTATAGGTGAAGATGAAGAACAAAACATGAAAGTATACCGTATTTGGGATTTGTTGAAGGACCCTTTCATGATTGCATCTGAGAAAGTGCTGGATAAAATGAAAAAATTTGCTTTAGAGCATGAAATGTCAGATTTTCATCATCAGCTGGAGAAGAGAGCCGAAATAATACATGACCAGGTATATAAGTATGATGTTGTTAGATATAACGAACCCAAGTCGGAAGACCTGGCATTTATTCAATTCTCGTCTGGATCAACCGGTGATCCCAAAGGTGTTATGCTCACTCATCGAAATCTGATATACAATGCGTGTGCTGCAATCAATGGTACAAAAATCAGCTCGGATGATCGTTTCCTCTCTTGGATGCCGCTCACCCATGATATGGGCTTGATCGGATTCCACCTCGTTCCATTCGTGGCAGGTATTCATCAATATCTGATCCCCACGGAATTATTTATTCGAAAGCCAATTCTATGGATGAAAAAAGTCAATCAACATAGAGCCACTATCCTCTCCTCTCCTAACTTTGGTTACAAGTATTTTTTGAATTTTTTCCGTGAAGACAAGGCCGTTGGATGGGATCTGTCATGTGTCAGAGTCATCTATAATGGTGCCGAACCCATTTTACCAGAGGTTTGCCATGAGTTTCTGAATGTATTATCAGCCTATCAGTTGAAGAAAACGGCTATGTTTACCGTATACGGATTAGCAGAGGCATCCGTGGCAGTCTGCTTTCCTCCAATAGAGAAAGAATTTGCTGCGATATATGTACACCGCGATCATCTGAATTTGGGTGAGCATGTCATTGAAGTCGAGAAGGATGCAGAGCATGTGGCATCGTTTGCTGTCGTTGGTCGAGCTGTGGACTATTGTCATGTCCGAATATGTGATGAGGATATGAATCTCGTTCCAGATTATGTTATCGGTAAGATACAAATTCAGGGTGATAACGTCACCCAAGGATACTACAATAATCCGATGGCAACCGAGAACGTATTTACTCGTGATGGTTGGGTGAATACGGGGGATCTCGGTTTCACTATGAGCGGTACTCTTGTGATCACTGGACGAGAGAAAGACATTATCTTCATGAATGGTAAGAATATATATCCTCATGATATCGAGCGTGTAGCTATTCAATTGCATGAGATTGAACTCGGCAGAATTGCTGCTTGTGGTGTGTACGATTCGAATAGTCAGAGCGAAGAAATTATTGTTTTTGTCGTTTATAAAAAAAAGATCGAACACTTTCTGCCACTCGTAAAAGACATTAAAAAGCATTTATACATTCATGGAGGATGGAGTGTCAAGGAAGTACTGCCTATTAAAAAATTACCGAAAACAACGAGCGGAAAAATTCAGCGCTATCAGTTAGCCAAGCAATACGAAGCTGGAAAGTTTTCAACAGAATCTGCACTTATCCAAGAAGCACTTATGAAGGAAACAGGAAGAGAAATGAAAACTGTTTCCGTTCAAGTCCTGGAACGGGAACTGATATCCCTATTTTCCGAAGTTTTGGTAGGGAAGAGGATTAAAGCTGAGGATAGCTATTTCGATATGGGTGCAACTTCATTGCAGCTGGCCCAGATCGCTGAACGTATCGAAGAGAAATATGGAGAAGAGTTAGCCGTTACGGATCTCTTTACCTATCCCTCAATAACGGATTTAGCAGGATATTTGGCTGGTAGTCGCCGTGAAAATAAAAGAGTTTATCCCGCTCGGGAACATGAGCCATCATCAAATGATATAGCCATCATCGGTATGTCTATGAATTTTCCCGGAGCATCAAATGCAAGTGATTTTTGGCGTGTCATGGAAGAGGGAGAGCACTGCATTCAGGATTATCCTGAGCATCGGATACAAGACGCAGCGGATTATATTCAGTCCATTCGGAGTGAAACGGATCAACCTGAATGGATCAAAGGCGGTTATTTAGATCAAATCGATCAATTTGATTATTCATTCTTTGGATTAACCCCAAGAACTGCCCAATTTATGGACCCGAATCAAAGAATGTTTTTGCAAACAGCATGGCATACGATCGAAGATGCGGGGTATGCAGGTGCCGGGATTAATGGAAGTCATGTTGGCGTGTATGTGGGTTATTCCAAAGTTGGGTATGATTATGAACGACTTATCACGGCGAGTTATCCTTCAGAGATCAAACATTATATTATTGGAAATTTACCATCTGTACTGGCAAGCAGAATCGCATACTTTTTAAATTTGAAAGGTCCGGCATTGACAATTGATACAGCTTGTTCTTCCTCGCTTGTTGCGGTTCATATGGCATGTAAAGGTTTGCTTGCAGGAGATTGTGAAATGGCTATTGCAGGAGGGATTCGAACAGCCTTGTTACCGATCAGTATCGGACTGGATATGGAATCTCCAGATGCATTGACACGAACGTTTAGCGAAGACGCGAACGGTACAGGCTTTGGTGAAGGTGTTGGAGCGGTTATGTTGAAGCCATTGCAACAAGCCATGCAGGACGGCGACTATATCTATGGCGTAATCAAAGGCAGTGCGATTAATCAAGATGGTAGAACGGTTGGTATTACAGCGCCTAATCCCGAGTCACAGACGAATGTCATTGAACAGGCGTGGAGAGAGGCTGGCATTTCTCCGAATACACTGCATTTTATAGAAGCACATGGAACAGGCACCAAATTAGGTGATCCCGTTGAATTTAATGCTTTACGTAAGGCTTTTGAAAAATATACGGATCGAAAACAGTATTGTGCGATCGGGTCCGTTAAGGCCAACATAGGACATAGTTTTGAAGCGGCGGGTATCGCCGGATTAATTAAATCTGTTCTCATGTTACAACATAGGACGATTCCACCGTTGGTCCACTTTAATAAGCCTAATCCGGCACTGAAATTTGAATCTTCTCCTTTTTATGTGAATCAGGAATTGATGGCTTTGACTGACGAAGATCGACCTTTACGATGCGGGGTCAGCTCGTTCGGCTTCAGCGGCACAAACGCGCATGTGGTTCTTGAAGAATATGTTCCGTCACAGACAGTACAACAAACATCGGATCAAGAGCCTCACCTATTTGTGTTATCTGCTCTTAATGAACGGGCACTGAATGACCTGATCAAGATGTATATTCAGTATATAGAAGAGCACGGCAACGTTAGCGTTCAACAAATCTGTTACACAGCAAGTAGGGGAAGGGCTACTCTGGATTATCGGCTTTCCATCGTTGTAAAGAGTGAACAGGAACTGTATGGGAAATTGAAACAAATCGCACAAGGAGAAAACAAGATTCCCAATGTTTACTTTGGCTACGCCAAAAAAGACAGGGCTATCGCTTCCGATCATCTCTATGCACTGCCAAAGGCAGAATCATTACGTTCGTTCGGTGAGTTATTTACACAAGGGGCAGTGATCGATTGGGAGAGGCTGTATGAAGGCAAGATCATCTCTAAAATTCCATTACCTTTATATCCATTTGAGCAGAAAAGGTGTTGGATCGAAGTCAAACAACCGGTATCTGCAAAACATAAGATAGAAAGGAATGGGGTTCCAATGGAGGAAAAAAGAAACGATGTGCAATTGAAAATTAGGACAAGCATCAGTCGCGCATCCGGTTTGAAACTTGCAGAACTAGATGAACATGCCCATTTTCTTCAGATGGGACTGGACTCCATCATTCTTGTGCAAATCAAGAAAGAGATATTAGACGGGTTTGGCCTGGATATTCCGATGGAGATGTTTTTTGAGAATCTTACGAATATCCATTCCTTAGTGCAATATGTGTCAGAGAATACAAAAGGTTTTGATATGTCTGCACACTTAGATGATGCGCCAGAACAGGAACATTCTGAACAACAACATCTTGCATCGGTGCCTCATACAAATCCGGCCAGATCATCAGCGAATTCAGACCAAATTGTGATGTCTGCCATTCAGCTGATGGAATCCCAATTAAAAAGCTTGAATTTGCTATTGGGTGAGCAAACAGCTGCTCAAGTGAATCATTCACAAATGAAACATCCTAAACACGATGAACTCAATGAAGTTAATGAACTTAATGAAGTTAAAAAGGTCAGAGAAATGCCTAATATGAAAGCAAACATTGAAAACAGTAAGGGGATTCGAACGGAAAACGTTACATCTAATCTCGATTCCAAGGAAATCAAGCCGTTTATACCCTATCAATCACTGAAAATTCAAGAAGAAAGTCCATACACAGAGCTGCAGAACCAATATATTGAACAATTTATAGCCAAATATACTGCTAAAACCAAAGGCTCTAAGCTAAAAACAGACCTAACCCGTTATGTACATGCCAACAATCGTAATGTTGCTGGATTTCGTTCTTATTGGAAAGAAATGGTGTATCCCATCATTGCTGCACGTGCTGCTGGGTCAAAGTTATGGGATGTAGACGGGAACGAATATTTGGATTTGACGATGGGGTTTGGTGTAAATTTATTTGGTCATAATCCATCCTTTATTCAAAATATTATGGCTGAGAGCATTCAAGAACAGATGCCCCCATTAGGCCCTATGTCTGATCTGGCAGGAGATGTTGCAGCGAAAATTTCAGAGCTGACAGGTGTAGAGCGTGTCGCATTTTATAATTCAGGGACTGAAGCTGTCATGGTTGCGCTGCGTTTGGCAAGGGCAGTAACGGGACGTTCCAAAGTTGTATTATTTTCCGGGTCGTATCATGGTACACATGACGGCGTATTAGGAGTAGCGAACCCCGGAAATGTTTTATCTTCTGCACTGCCCATGGCTCCTGGAATTGTGAAAAGTTCTATGGAGGATTTGATTATTCTGAATTATAACCATCCGCAATCCCTTGAACTGATTCGTCATATGGGCGATGAATTGGCTGCTGTGCTTGTTGAGCCAGTACAGAGTCGAAGACCTGATCTGCAACCAACGCCTTTTTTACATGAACTTAGAGAGATTACTACACAATCCGGTACTGCGCTCATTTTTGATGAAGTCATAACTGGATTTAGGATCGGGTTGGGAGGAGCACAGGAATGGTTTGCAGTTCGGGCGGATTTGGTTACCTATGGCAAAGTAGTTGGCGGAGGGCAACCGATCGGAATCGTTGCGGGCAAAGCTGAATTTATGAATGCTGTAGACGGAGGCTTCTGGAATTTTGGTGATTCTTCTTTTCCTTCCGATGCAGACAAAAAAACCTTTGTTGGTGGAACATTCTGTACCCATCCGCTTACTATGCGAGTAACGTTAGCCGTACTGCAGCATCTTCAATCTGAAGCAGGAGTTTTATACAAAGAATTAAATGATAGAACAGATTATCTTGTAAAGGAATTAAATGAGTTTTTTAAAACATCGAATGTGCCTATGCAGATGGTGAACTTTGGATCCCTGTTTAGATTTATATCCTTTGGAGATATGGAGTTGTTTTTCTACCATCTAATCCATAAAGGTTTATATATTTGGGAAGGTCGTAACTGCTTTATATCTACCGTTCATTCCATCGATGACATGAATACAATCATTAAGATTGTGAAAGAGACGATCAGTGATTTGCGGGAACTAGGCTTTATTCCTGGTGCATCACCTGTTATGGAAGTTCCCTTGTCCTTGGAGCAAAAGCAATTATTATTAACTACACTGCACGGTGAAGATGCAAATGCGGCATTAAATCAGAGTGTTATTTTGAAAATGAAGGGCCAGATGAACACGTCCGCTCTGGAGCAAGCTGTTAATCAGATCATACAGCGTCATGAAGCTCTGCGAACGGTTATTCATGCGGATCGTGAGACACAACAAATCAGGGAAGTAATGGAATTTCACTGCACATGGCTGGATTTCTCCATGTATGTTGGCGAGAAGCAAGAGCAGGAAATATCCGATTGGTTATCTACCGACGCGAGCAAAGCATTCAATCTGCAATCCGGGGAACCCTTGTTTAGAATTACGTTGCTTAAACAGGCAGCGAATCAATATGTTATGGTGCTTACTTTTCATCATATTATTGCAGATGGCTGGTCGATTGCTTTGTTTATTCAAGAAATGGAACAAATTTATTCTTCTCTTATTCGGGGAAATCCAGTTCAATTGCCAGAAGCCACCCCGTTTCGTGAGTATTTAACTTGGCAGCGGCTTGAACAGGGCAGAGGAGCGTATGACCAAGGGCTTCAGTTCTGGCAAAAGCAATTTTCCTTATCCTATCCAAACGCAGTCCTACCAACGTCACAGTCCGTTGAGGTACAAAATGGATATTCAGGCGCACGATACTCCATGAAACTGGATCATTCCTTAACAGCATCCTTGCGAACATTAAGTATAAATAATAAAAACAGTTTGTTTGTCACGATGTTTGCCGCGTTTCATTTATATTTGCATCGGCTAACAGGGCAGTCTCAGCTTGTGATCGGAGTGCCTACGGCAGGGCAGTCTCATATGAGGAAAAATACTTTGATGGGCAACTGCGTCAATATTGTACCTGTTCATCATAGCTTGTTAACAGAGCAGTCCGTTGCGGAACATATTGTTCAGCTTAAGGAGAAGTTGGCTCTTGTCATGGAACATCAGCATGCTCCATTAACGCTTGTATCCGAGCAGCTTGCCCCTATGAGAGCACCGGAGACCCGCATTTTATTTAATATGGATCGAACGTTTCATCACCTTCAATTCGATCATATGGAAACGAAGCTTGTGTCGTATCCGATCAAACATATTTCATATGATTTATTTCTCAATATTACGGATGTAAGCCACGAACTTCATCTAGATTTTGATTACAATATCGATTTGATTGGACATGAGATCATGAAATTGTGGTCGGAAGGGTTTATAGGTTTACTGCAACATATGGTCAGTCGTCCTGAAGCTGAGATTTCGTCGTTGACATTATTTACAGATCAACAACAGGCACAATTAGACGATATGTACAATCAATTTAAAACGGAACGTGCTGTTAGCATTAGGCGTACTGCCGAGTTTGCGTATCCGGTCAATGATACTGAACGAAAGCTGGCGCAAATTTGGGAGGACGTATTGTCTCTGGAGCAAGTGGGCAGAAATGATCACTTCTTTGATCTCGGAGGCAACTCTCTCCAGGCGACAGTGATGCTCTCCAAAGTCCATCAGCAGTTTGCACAACATATTTCGATCGTTCAATTATTCAAGAATAGACATCTGAAGGAGCTCGCCAGCCTGATTACAGACGAGAACGTAAGTCCACTCGTTCCGATTAGACCATTGGAGGTCAAAGAGCTTTACGAGACTTCTCCTGCACAACAACGAATCTATTTTCTGGATCAATTCGAGCCCAATAGTGTGTTCCAGAATATGTGCGGTCATCTGACGGTTAGTGGAAACATAGATGAAGCTAGATTAATTGATGCATTAGAACAAATCGTGCAGCGTCACGAAGCTTTTCGCACCAGTTTTCATCTGGTTGAAGGAGAACTTTATCAAGTCATTGCCCCTTCGATTGATTTTCAAGTGAAACGCTCAGAGCAAAGCTATGACTCATTTGAACAGCATATCAAGGCGTTTACCAAACCATTTAATTGTGCCCAAGCTCCGTTAATACGTGCGGAATTCATTCGTGTTAACGATGATCATGCAGAGATTCTCATTGAGATGCATCATATTGTATCCGACGGGTATTCCGTTGGTATTTTAGCGAATGAACTTATCGATGCATATGACGGAAGAAACATGCCGGAAATCAAGGTTGAATATAAAGACTTTGTTGCTTGGCAGAAAGACTACATTACAGGTGAAAACTACACGCAGCAGGAGAAATATTGGGTGGATCAATTCAGTGAGGAGATACCGAGTCTGAATTTGCCTACCGATTTTGTTCGAACACCCTATGTGACTTCGGCTGGTTCAAGGCTGTCCTTTGTTCTGGATCACCACTTGAAGGATTCTCTGAAAAGTCTTGCCAAACAGACAGGCACCACATTGTTTATGGTGTTGTTAGCCGCGTACAATGTGCTGCTTCATCGGTATACGTCTCAAGAGGACATTATTGTAGGGACGCCAACATCAGGAAGAAATCATCCAGATGTCGAGCGTATTGTAGGTGTCTTTATTCAGACGGTGGCGATTCGAACACAGCCTAAGGCAAATAAGTCGTTCCGATCCTATCTGGAGGAGATCAAAACTCAATCCCTCGATGCACTGAACAACCAAGACTATCTATTTGACCATCTTGTTGAAAAATTAAACATACATCGCGAGTCGACAGGAACAGCATTATTTAATACCATGTATATTTTTCAGAATACAGCGTTGAACCAAAGACAGGAAAAGGATTGCAGTTTCAAAGTGAGAGAGATCAACGTTGGCGTATCATTATACGATCTGATGTTCATCGTTGAAGATGATGAAGAGTGTCTGGAGATGCACTTGAATTACAAGACAGATCTATTTGAACGGAATACCATCGACCGAATGAAGACACATCTGCTGAATATCCTCAGAGACATCGTGATCGAACCGGATGTTGTCTTGTCCGATATTCAAATGCTGTCTAAACAGGAGCAGTACGTTCTATTACATGATTTTAATGATAGCGCAATCGACTATCCCCGGGATCAGACCCTTCAGGAACGTTTCGAGGCACAGGTAGAACGATCACCCGACCAATTGGCTGTTAGTTATGGTAAGCAGCAGCAATTAACGTATCGTCAATTAAATGAACGGGCGAACCAGCTGGCGTATACGCTAAGGGCTGAAGGGGTATGCGCGAATCAACCCGTAGGCCTTATGACAGAGCGTTCCATGGATATGATTGTTGGCATCTTGGGCATTATCAAAGCGGGCGGGGCATATGTACCGCTTGATCCGGATTCTCCTGAAGAGCGTATCCAGCATATCTTGCGTGATTCAGGAGCGATGGTGTTGGTCACACAAGAACATCTGAAACAAAGGGTCATTTTCGATGGAAAAGTTATGGATTTAAACGATGAAAAAAGCTACGCATCTAATCTCTCCAACTTAGAACGGGTAGGGGATTCCAGCCAGCTGGCTTATGTAATCTATACTTCCGGTACAACGGGGACGCCAAAAGGCGTCATGATCGAACATCGTCAGGTTCAACATTTAGTTACCTCGCTGTACAGCCAGGTTATGAATGAATCAAATAACGGTAAGCATGTTGCAGTACTAGCTCCTTACTATTTCGATGCATCGGTCAAACAGATTTTTGGCGCGCTGCTGTCAGGACATGCCTTGTTTGTTGTAGACAGGGAAACGGTTGGGGATGGACAAGAACTAATGAATTATTACAAGCGGTATGAAATTGAGGTAACCGACGGTACACCTGCTCATCTGAAATTACTTGCCAGGGCAAGAGACGTTCAGGGAATATCATTAGAATATATGCTCATTGGCGGAGAGGCTCTTTCTCAGCAAAGTGTAGCTGAATTCACGGCTTTATTTTCACTCCACCATACGCCGCCAACCATAATCAACGTTTACGGTCCGACTGAATGCTGTGTCGATGTTGCGACATACCGTGTTGTTCCGGAGGAGTTGGATACAGAAAACATAAAAAATCATCTGCCGATTGGCCGAACATTAGGCAATAACCGTCTGTATGTATTGAACAATCATGAACAGGTTCAGCCTGTGGGTGTTGTTGGAGAATTGTGCATTTCAGGCGACGGAGTAGGCAGAGGATATTTGAACTTGCCTGAACTGACAGCAGAAAGATTCGTACGTGATCCCTTCTTCCAAGGCGCGACGATGTATAAGACGGGAGATCTAGTGAGATGGTTGCCGGATGGCAATGTCGAATATTTGGGACGAATCGATCATCAAATGAAGATTCGAGGCTACCGAATTGAAGTGGGCGAAGTTGAAGTAGCATTATTACTTGTACCAGGTGTGAAAGAAGTCATCGTGATTGCACATGAGGATGAGAACGGAGACAAATCTATATGTGCCTACTTTACGGCGGATTCCGAAAAGACCGTTGGAGAGTTGAAACAAAATCTCGCTACTCTGCTTCCCAATTATATGGTTCCAGCTTACTTTACACAGCTCGATAATATGCCTTTGACCTCCAATGGAAAAATTAATCGACGTTTACTCCCGCCTCCACTAGAAAACATACAAACGGGAAGTGAATATATCGCACCCCGGACATCCTTGGAAAAAACGTTACTATCCATTTGGGAGGGCGTACTTGGTATAGATAAAATCAGTATAAGAGACAGTTTCTTTGATGTAGGAGGTAACTCTTTACGCGCGACAAAGCTGGTGTACAAAATCAATCAACACCTGAGTGTTCGTATCTCCGTTAGAAACGTCTTTGAATGGCAGACAATAGAACAGATGGCCCAGTACATTAATCAGATGGAGCAGCAGGTTAACCAGTCTATTGTAAAAGCGACGGAAAAAGAATATTATCCTATTTCTTCAGCACAAATGAGAATGTACATTATGAGCATGAAAGCCGGTGAAGAGCTCACCTACAACATGTCAGGCCTGTTTATGCTGGAAGGAGCGCTTGATCAGACACGATTGGACGCAGCTTTTCAGCAGTTAGTAGATCGTCATGAATCGCTCCGGACTGCTTTCAAAGCCATCCACGGAGAACCCAAACAAATCATATATCCTGAAGTGAAGTTTGTCATTGAATCCATTCAGGCGGTGGAAGAAGAGGTGGAAGACCAGGTAGAGCAATTTGTTCGTGCCTTTGATCTGGGACAAGCACCGCTTATGAGAGCAGGGCTGATTGAACTTCGACAGGATTGCCATGTACTGTTAGTAGATCTGCACCATATCATTGCAGATGGGCTATCTGTGCAGATTTTAATGACCGAACTCGGTCAGTTATATCGCGAGGAAAAGTTACCCCCTCTTCGAATTCAGTACAAGGATTATGCGGAGTGGCAGCAATTCCAACTTCACAGTGATTGGATGAAAAAGCAGGAGCAGTATTGGCTCGAGGTCTTCAGTGAAAAGATTCCACTATTAGAATTGCCAATAGATTATGAAAGACGTGAATCGCCGCGTTATGAGGGAGATTTATTGGAAATTGCTGTGAACGAAGAGCTGGTCATAAGCTTGAGAAAATTGGAAGCTCAGACAGGAGCAACGTTATACATGATCCTGCTCGCGGCTTATACCATTTTGTTGTCTAAATATAGTGGACAAGAGGATATTATCGTGGGTATGCCGATTGCGGGAAGAACACATGCGGAACTGGAGCCGGTGATGGGCATGTTCGTGAATACACTTGCTGTTCGACATCAGCCTGCAGCAGATAAAACATTTGCAGCATATCTACTGGAAGTCAAAGAACATATGCTGAACGCTTATGAGAATCAGGATTATCCGTTTGAGGAATTGATTAAAAAAGTTGATTTAAACAAGGATGTACGGCGGAACCCGCTGTTTGACACGATGTTTGTATTGCAAAATTCAGGTCCGTCAGAGATGCATATGGATGGACTCACCTGTAAACCAGTTGCTCCAAATAATCGCGTATCCAAGTTTGATTTAACGCTGTATGTTACCGAGTCGGATCAGCAGATTGATGCCGCTTTTGAATATAGCACGATTCTATTTGAAAAAACCACGATTGCAGCCATGTCACAACACTTGCTTCTCATTCTGACAACGATATGCTGTGAGCCTCATATTAAAATCAATCAGATTAAATTCCCTGAAGAGGACATGAATGAAGGTACACTGACCGATCTGATCGAGATGGATTTTTTCTAAGTGAATATAAAATATAAATTCTGATTGGGGTGTCGTATGTCTATATTTAAGAAACAAGAATTGTATTGGGAGAGCCGATTCCAAGAAGATGATGTTCTTGTTCATTTGCCTTATTGCAAGATCAATTCCAAACACACATACGATATAAACCAACAAAATTACATTAATAAACCATTGTCAGACGAAGTATCTACTAGAATCAAATCTATTTCAAGAAACATCCCTATGGCCATGTACACGATATTATTATCCGGAGTTCAGTGTCTTTTATATAAATACACCAATGAAACCCAAATAATTATCGGCATGAGAGCGATGGAAGAGAAGAACAGTGACCCGACGCTCTCAAATAAGGTTCTCCTCTTAAAAAATAATATCGATCACACGATGTCTTTTAAGTCCATATTTAATCAAATGAAGGTCAGTTTCAGTGAGGCTGTTCAACATCAACGAATCTCTTTCAGAAAAATGGTTGAACGTTTAAGCATAGAGTACGATTCGAATCACATACCCATGATTCATACATTGGTTTCATTGGGGAAAGCTCAAACTGTTTCTGATGACAATAACGTAAGAGCAGCCACGTTATTTCACTTTAACCTGGAGAACGAGAGGATTCACTTGAAATTAACCTATGACGCAGAGCGTTATGATCGAGATTATATGTTTCAGGCTGCAGAGCATCTCGATCAATTGTTCGCTATCCTATTGAACCAACCCGATCTGGGGTTAAGTCGCGTCGACCTGTTGTCAGTTTCCGAGCGGAACAAACTGTTGTTCGATTTTAACGATACAAAAGTGGTTTATCCACAGCATAAGTTAATGCATCTATTATTTGAAGAACAGGTGGAGAGGACGCCGTATCATCCTGCAGTCGTATTTGAGAACAGTGCATTAACCTACAAAGATTTAAATCAACAGTCCAATCAATTGGCTCGCACACTTCAAGCAAAGGGATTGCAGACAGGGCAATTCGTTGGAATCATGGCAGAACGATCGCTGGAAATGATTGTGGGATTATTGGGTATTCTGAAAGCTGGTGGGGCGTATGTTCCCATTGATCCGGAATATCCGGCAGATCGTATCCGGTTTATCCTTGAGGACTTCAATGCGGCTTGGTTGCTGCATCACAGTTACATGCAAATACCTGAATCATATGAGGGTACGTCTGTTTTTCTCGAAGATGATGCCCATCGCAGCAACAGTCATTTGAATCTGGAGCATTCGACCAGTGATAGTGACCTAGCATATATGATCTACACGTCAGGAACAACGGGCAACCCCAAAGGTGTCATGATTGAACATGCCAGCATTGTGAATTCCCTGCAATGGAAATCGGACTTTTATCATTTTAGCAAAAACGACCGGGTGTTAATGCTGAATCCCTTTGTGTTTGATTCGTTCATTACTCACTTTTTTGGCCCGATCATCTCTGGATCAACCGTGCACGTATTGAACGGGCAACAGTGTAAAGATGCGGTGGCCATCAATTCGATGATCAAAACAAAGGCAATTACGCATATTCAAAGCCCGCCGAGTTTCTTGATGACTCTTTTGGAACAAGCGGAAGCTGCAGATTGGGCTTCGATGAAAAATGTAGTCGCAGCGGGAGAGAAAATTGTACCTTCTTTGATCCAGCGATTGAAACATATCAATCCACGGATCGAAGTATGTAACGAGTATGGCCCGACGGAAAATAGTGTGGTATCTACCGTTCTTCCGATTAATTCGACAGAGCAATATATCTCGATTGGAAAGCCAATTGCGAACAATAGAGTCTACATTTTAAGTGAACACCGTGAATTGCAGCCTATCGGAGTGCAGGGAGAATTATGTGTAGCGGGAGCGGGGATCGCCAGAGGTTACTTGAATCGCCTTGACCTGACGGCAGAGAAGTTTGTCGATGATCCGTTTGTACCTAGAGCGAAGATGTACAAAACGGGTGACTTTGCAAGATGGCTGCCTGATGGAAATATTGAATATATCGGAAGAATGGACCATCAAGAGAAAATTCGTGGATACCGGATTGAACTTGGTGAAGTGGAGGGTGCCCTTTTAAATATAACCCGGATTCAAGAGGCTATCGTGATCGCTATTGAAGATGAAGCGGGAACAAAGCAATTATGTGCCTATTTCGTAGGAGCTGAAGCAATGACCATTGCGGAGCTACGGGAAGAGTTAGCTTGGCATTTGCCAAGCTACATGATTCCATCCTATTTTGTACAGCTGGATCAGATGCCGCTTACGTCCAATGGAAAGGTGGATCGCAAAGCATTGCCTTCTCCCAAAGAACATATGTTGAAGGGAATGCAATACGAAGCGCCGCGCACCATCATGGAACAACAGCTGGTATCTATCTGGGAAAGTGTGCTGGGAGTACAAAATATCGGACTGCGGGATAATTTTTTCGAGCTGGGCGGGGATTCGATTAAATCTATTCAGGTATCGTCGAGGTTATATCAGGACGGTTATCAGGTACAGATGGAACAGCTATTTAAGAACCCAACCATTGCAAGCTTGATTCCGCATGTTCAGCCCGTAAGCACTAAATCAGAACAGGGAACCGTTTCGGGCAAAGTGTTACTGACGCCTATCCAACATTGGTTTTTTGAGCAGTACAAGGTGGATCCCCATCACTATAATCAGTCCATTATGCTATATCGGCAAGAAGGTTTTCACGAGGCCGTCCTACGCCAGGTGTTCGATAAAATGATTGAGCATCATGATGCACTACGCATGGAGTATCATTACAACGAACAAGGTTATGAACCGTGGAATCAAAGGCTGGACTCACCAAAATCATTCTATACGTTTGAAACGATGGATTTTACGTCGTTAGCAGATCCATCTGATCCAATCGAGAAGAAAGCCAATGAACTGCAACGGTTGCTCAGCTTGGAGTGCGGCCCTTTGATGAGGTTGTGTTTATTTCAATGCGCGGACGGTGATCATCTATTGATTGTGATCCATCATTTGGTGATCGACGGGGTTTCATGGCGAATTCTGATTGAAGATATATCAAAGAGCTATGAACAATTCATGCTTGAAAAACCGATGCAGCTACCACAGAAAACGGCATCGTTTCAATTATGGGCGGAGCAGCTTCAGTTGTATGCGGACAGCGAAGTTATGAAACAGGAATTGGACTACTGGAGAGAAATGGAACAAGCCTCCTTTACGCCATTACCGACCGATTTCAGAACGAACGATGCCCTGGAAAAAGATAGCGAAGAACTAACGCTAGAATGGACGGTAGCCGAAACAGAGCAGCTATTGAAACATGCAAATCGTGCGTATAATACGGAGATTACCGATCTTCTGCTTACTGCATTAGCTATGTCTATTTATCAATGGACGGGCAGTGATCAAATTCTTGTGAATCTAGAGGGACATGGCAGAGAACCGATTATTCCGGATCTTGATATTACACGAACGGTCGGATGGTTTACAAGCCAATACCCAGTTGTGCTTAACATGAAAGAACATTCCAATCTATCTCTGCTCATTAGAACAAACAAAGAGGTCCTTCGCAATATCCCTAAAAAAGGGATTGGATACGGGATTTTAAGATATTTAAGCACACATCTGAAAGAGACTCCATTTACCTTGAATCCTGAAATTAGCTTCAACTATTTGGGACAATTCGATCAGGACCTCCAACATAGCGGGATGCAAATGTCTCCTTATTCCGGTGGAGCCGCAGCAAGCGAGAATCATAGAAGAAATGTCCTTATCGATGTTAATGCTTTGATTATGGATGGGAAATTGTCCTTGTCCTTGAAGTTCAGTCGTACACAATATCATAAAGAAACGATGGGGCGAGTGGAGGCCTATTTCAAGAACCATGTGCGAGAATTAACCAAGCACTGCTTGAGCAAAGAGAAACCGGAATTAACACCAAGTGATCTATCCTTGAAAGGCATGACCATTGAAGAGCTAGAAGGTCTGGTTCGCGAAGTTGAACTCATTGGTGAAGTCGAAGACATATATGCGCTGTCTCCGATGCAAAATGGAATGTTATTTCACGGTTTACTTCATTCGAATTCGGAAGCTTATGTGCTTCAAACGACACTGGATCTTCATGGATTGTTAGACGTGAAAGCATTTGCGAAAAGTTTGGATCAACTGATCGAGCGGAATTCGATTCTCAGAACGAATTTTCATAGCCAATGGAAACACGGTCCCCTGCAAGTGGTTTACCGTCATAAACCAAACGCGATTCTATATGAAGATTTGCGAGAAATGAAAGAAGAAGATCGTGACGCATATGTGGCAGCTTATATTCGAAAAGATAAAAATAAAGGTTTTGATTTGTCCAAGGATGTGTTGATGCGGATATCGATTTTGCAGACGGATGATCAAACCTATCGTTTCATTTGGAATTATCATCATATTTTAATGGATGGCTGGTGTCTTTCTATTGTGATCCAGGAGCTGTTCGATGGTTATTTTGCAATCCTGGAACGACGGAAAAGTGAACAACAAACAGCTGCGCCTTACAAACACTATATTGAATGGCTAGATAAACAGGATCATAAAGCATCGCTGAAATACTGGAGCGACTATTTGGAAGGTTATGAGGAGCAGACCGCTTTGCCAAAAGAGCATAGCATTCGAAAAAGCAGCGAATATCATTCCGAAAATCTAATTTGCCCACTGAGTCAGGAATTAACTGAACGCATCACACAGGTCGCAAGTCAGAATCAGGTAACGCTGAACACGCTAATGCAGACAGCTTGGGGAATGTTGCTGCAGAAATACAACAACAGTGAGGATGTCGTATTTGGGAGTGTGGTATCCGGCAGACCAGCAGAGATTGCTGGTGTTGAGCGTATAATCGGGCTATTCATTAATACGATCCCTGTGCGAATTCAAACGCAAGGAAACGAAACATTCGCGGCGATGATGAGACGGATCCAGGAGCAAGCTGTCGCTTCGCATCCGCATGAAACGTATCCATTATACGAGATTCAAGCGGAAACCAAGCAAAAGCAAAATTTGATCGATCACATTCTCGTGTTTGAGAATTATCCGGTACAGGGCATCACGGAACAGTTTGGGGATCAAGAGCAGACAGCTCTTCGCATTACGAATGTAGAAGCAGATGAACAAACCAATTATGATTTTAACCTGATTATCAAACCGGGCCAAGAAATGAAATGCATGTTCTATTACAATGCCAACGTCTATGATCGGGCAAGCATAGAACGGATCCAAGGGCACTTGATTCAACTGTTAGAGCGGGTATGCCTGAATCCATATATCTCCATCGATGATATAGACCTGATGACAGCACAGGAGAAAATGCAGATATTGAAATCTTTTAATGACACAAAGGCCGCATACCCTATGGACAAAACGATTCATGGATTGTTTGAAGAACAGGTGGAACAAAACCCTGGAAACGTCGCGGTGGTGTTCGAAGGTCAACAGCTCACCTATCAGGAACTGAACAGTAAAGCCAATCAATTGGCAAGAACATTGCATGCTAAAGGGATTCAACAAGATCAGTTAATTGGAATTATCGCTGAACGATCGTTAGATATGGTCGTGGGAATGCTTGCGATTTTGAAAGCTGGCGGTGCGTATGTACCGATTGATCCCGAATATCCAGAGGAACGTGTGAATTACATGCTTGAAGATTCGGGTGTACATGTATTGCTGCTGCAGCGGCATCTACAGGAACGTATCTCTTATACAGGAGAAAGCATCTATCTCGACGAGTTAGGCGTTTGTCATGAAGATGATTCTAATTTGGGAGTCACGGTGTGCCCGACAGGGCTGGCCTACGTAATCTATACTTCGGGAACAACAGGAAGACCCAAAGGCACATGCATTGAACATAAAAATGTGGTTCGATTGTTGTTTAACAGTCAAAATAGATTTGATTTTCAATCATCAGATACATGGACGCTGTTCCACTCCTTTTGCTTTGATTTCTCCGTATGGGAAATGTACGGTGCCTTGCTCTATGGAGGCAAACTGGTTATCGTCCCCCAAATGACAGCCAGAAGTCCGCAGCAATTTTTACAATTGTTAAGAGATGAGCGAGTAACCATTTTGAATCAAACGCCAACGTATTTCTACCATCTCCTTCAGGAGGAGTTAACAAGTCAAGAAGAAAGGCTGAATGTTAGAAAAGTGATTTTTGGAGGGGAAGCTCTTAATCCGGCTTTATTAAAAAACTGGAGAGAGAAATATCCATCTATTCAGTTAATCAATATGTATGGCATAACGGAAACCACCGTTCATGTAACCTATAAGGAAATTACTGAAATTGAGATACAGGCGGGAAAAAGCAACATCGGTAAACCGATCCCGACACTGCAGACCTATATATTGAACACGCATCAACAGCTGCAGCCGATTGGGGTTCCGGGAGAGTTATATGTTGCCGGAGAGGGACTGGCCAGGGGATATCTGAATCGACCTGAGTTGACAGCAGAGAAATTCGTAGAACATGCCTGGATTACTGAAGGAAAGATGTACCGAACTGGAGATGCTGCCAGATGGCTGGCAGATGGAAATATTGAATATTTGGGACGAATCGATCAGCAGGTGAAAATTCGAGGTTATCGAATTGAACTGGGAGAAGTGGAGACCGCTATTTTAAAAATAGAAACGGTCCAAGAAGCGGTTGTAATCGCCCATGAACAGGAGGACGGATCCAAGCAATTATGTGCTTATTGGAAAGGCAACAGTGCATTTTCAGCCAAGGAGATTAGATCAGCATTAGCTCATGAAATCCCGGATTACATGATTCCGTCTTATTTTGTTCATGTAGATCATATTCCGTTAACTTCCAATGGTAAGGTTGACCGGAAGGCATTACCTTTACCACAAAAAAATGTAGATCAGATAGCCGAATATGAGGCACCGCAGAGCCCAGTGGAACAAGCGATTATCTCTGCCTGGGAAGCCGTGCTTGGTGTTCAGAGAATCGGCAGATCAGATCATTTCTTTGAGCTTGGGGGAGATTCGATCAAATGTATTCAAGTGGCATCACGATTGCTTCAGTCAGGCTATAAAGTGGAAATGAAGCATTTTTTCACCTATCCGGTCGTATCCGAATTAAGTGAACACGTCACCTCTGTGAACACTCATTATGATCAAGGGGAAGTGACAGGGGAAGTCTTACTGACACCTGTTCAGCGTTGGTTCTTTGATCAAAACATGGTGGATGCACATCATTACAACCAGGAAATGATGTTCTTCCGTAAAGATGGTTTCGATATCGGCTTCATTCACAGCATGTTGAAGAAAATGGTCAAGCAGCATGATGCACTTCGCATCGTTTATCGTCAGGTACCAGAAGGTGGATATGAAGCGTGGAACCGCGGAGCTGAAGAAGACGGATTATACAGTTTGGATATCTTCAATCTGACGAATGTAACGGATCCGGCACCTTTGGTTGAAATAAAAGCAAAAGAAATCCAGAGCAGCTTGGACCTGGCTCACGGCCCATTGATTAAACTTGGCTTGTTTCAATGCGCTGAAGGGGATCATTTGCTCATTGCCATTCATCATCTGGTGATTGATGGAGTGTCATGGCGTATTTTGTATGAAGATATTCAAACAGGGCTTGATCAGTTCCTCAGAGGGGAAGAAATCTGCCTGCCTCAAAAAACGACTTCGTATAAACAATGGGCAGAAAAGTTATCTGCCTTTGCTGTTCAGCCTGTGATGAAGCAGGAATATGCATACTGGTGTTCTGTGGATCAAGTCGAGCGAACTCCGTTGCCTAAAGATATGGATTGTAAAGAAAGCATTGGAAAAGACAGCGAAACGATTACCTTGCATTGGACGGCAGAGGAAACGGAGCTGTTATTAAAGCAGACCCATCGTGCGTACAATACGGAGATTAACGACATTTTGCTAACGGCATTGGGAATGGCAGTTCATGATTGGACAGGCATGGATAAAGTGGTCGTGAACCTGGAAGGGCACGGCAGGGAGGATATTCTTCCAGAGCTGGATATTACGCGTACCGTGGGATGGTTTACGAGCATGTATCCAGTCATGATTAGGATGGAAGCGGGAGCTGACATATCTAAAAGAATCAAGTCTGTCAAGGAAGGACTGCGCCAGGTCCCGAGTAAAGGGATCGGTTACGGGATCTTAAGGTATTTGTCAGCATGGACTGAAGGAGACAAATTAGAGCGAAATCCCGAAATCAGTTTTAATTATATGGGTCAAATAAACCAGAATTCGGACCAGGCTGGTATTCAGTTTTCAACGTATTCCAGTGGACCTTCCGTCAGTGAAAATAACAAGAGACCGTTTGTGCTTAATATCAACAGCATCGTTGTAGAGGGGAAATTGGCACTGACTATCAATTATAGTCAAAAGCAATATCAACGAGAAACGATGGAGCAACTGGCCTATTCTTATAAGGATAACCTTCGTAAAATAATCGAGCATTGCACCATTAAAGAACAAAGGGAGCTCACCCCAAGTGATTTTTCACTTAAGGGATTGACGATAAATCAATGGGATCAGATAGTCGAATATACCCGAAGTATCGGTCAAATTGAGAATGTGTATCCACTTACCCCTTTGCAAAAGGAAATGCTGTACGAGAGCGAGCGGAATCCTGTTTCGGGTGCGTACTTTGTACAAATCTTGTTTGATATGGCCGGGAATTTGGATGTGACCTCTTTTGCACAAAGTTTGGATCAAATCATGCAAAGACATGCGATATTAAGAACTAATTTTTACACTGGAATGCTGGACATTCCCCTTCAAATTGTGTATCAGGAGAAGAAATTCGAATTTAAAGTTGAGGATATAACAGGCATAAGCGAATCACAGCGTAAAACGTATATCGATCAACACATCGAGCAGGATCAGGCTAGAGGATTTGATTTGCAAAAAGATTCGTTAATCCGGATGTCTGTTATAAGAACAGCCCCAGAAAGCTATCATGTCATTTGGAGTTTTCATCATATTTTGATGGATGGTTGGTGTATGTCTCTGATCAGTAAAGAGATTTTCGAGAATTATTTTGCGATTCGGGAAAATCGAAAACCTGAAATGAGCCTGTTAACACCCTATAGTGAATTCATTGAATGGTTGGAGCAGCAGAATAATGAAGGAGCGATAACCTACTGGAGTCGTTACCTAGAAGGTTATGAGGGACAAACCAGATTACCCGGAGGGAAAACTAAACCGCAGCATGAAAGACAGGATTCCAGAACGCTAAACTGTCATTTGGATGAGGCACTGGTTCAGAGAATGAAACACATTGCGGAGCAACAACAGGTGACGGTGCATACATTTATGCAAACCGCGTGGGGCGTATTACTGCAGCAATATAATGAAAGTAAAGATGTCGTATTTGGCAGTGTTGTATCGGGCAGACCAGCAGTTATTCCTGGGATTGAAAGCATGATTGGACTATTTATCAATGCTATTCCTGTTCGTATTCGGGCTGAGGGTGAAGAATCCTTTATCACACTGATGAAAAGGACCCAAGTACAAGCTGTGGATTCACATGCTTATGATACGTACTCGTTATACGATATTCAAAATTTGACTCAACAAAAACAAGCCTTGATTAACCATGTGGTCGTGTATCAAAATTTTCCGATACAGGATCGGCTGGAGGATTTGGGCAAAATAGGTGAAGTGCCGCTTGAAATCACGAATGTTGGGGGAACGGAACACAATAGTTTCGATTTTACTTTAATTATTAAACCCCATGAGCAAATGAAAATCATATTAATGTACAATGCTAAGCTATATGACATCGCTACGGTTGAACAGATCCAAAAACACTTTGTTTCTATCATTCAACAAGCGGTGACGAACCCTGAGGTTCATATCAACCATCTTGACTTGATTACATCGGAAAGTTATTAATGTACGTAACAACCCAAACAACTGTTTTCAGTGATTAACAGCTGTTTGGGTTGTTCTTTCTGTTGATATGTTGACCGGGTTCTTAACAATAGCTTCCCTTCTGACCGATATATAATGAGTACGATTACATGCGAAGATAAGGAAGGAGAGATCACATGGATATTGCAGCAATGTCAATGGCAATGAGTCAAGCTTCCATGGCACAGGCAGCAAGTCTAAAAGTCATGTCGATGACCAAAGATATGGCAGAGCAGCAGGGTCAGCAGATGACCGAGTTGTTAAAGTCAACGCCGGCTCCCCACCCCAATCTGGGCAGAAGTCTGGATATTTCGGGTTAAGCGTGTTCCGACGGCATTTTAAGTTTGTTATGCTTTACAAAACATGCAGCAAGCAAAACGCGAAGCAACTTCAATTCATTGGAATTGAGCTGCTTCGCGTTTGTTTTGCGTTATTAAATTATTTCGTGTTTGTTAATATGCAGGTTTTCAGTATAGATATTATGATATTAAACTGATCTTGGTAAGTCCGGTGCTACGTTCTCAAAAGGCAGCTTATCTTTCAATGTCCATAGCTCATCATAGCTGGAAATTTGCACATCTGCTTTGGACAGATTCTGATTGCCTGACCCCGGATTATGATAGCCGATACAACGCATGCCTGCACTTATGGCTGCTTGAACCCCGTTGCGTGAATCCTCTATAACCAGACAATTCGCCGGAGATACACCGATTCGCTCGGCTGCGGCCAGGAAAATATCCGGAGCCGGTTTGCCGTGTTCAACCTCTTCACCAGTCAGGCGAACATCAAAGAACGCACCCAATCCCGTTTTCTCCATGATTAGATCAATGAGTGCCCGAGGGGATGAGGAAGCAACGGCAATCGGGATGTGTTGCTCATGTAGCCAGCGTATCCACCGTTCTACCCCAGGCATAGCCACAAGCTTGGCATGAGCTAACATCTTTTCCATGACATGCTGCTGATGATACGCAAGAATCTCTTCCAGCGGCACCTTGACCTGATACTTGTCGATAACATGTTGCCACATGGATTCTAACGTGACACCAACAAAAGAATGATGTTCTTCCAACGTCACGGCTGCCCCAAAATGATCAAATGAACTTCGCTCTATCTCGAAATAAATCGGTTCACTGTCGATCAGAACGCCATCCATATCAAAAATGACCCCTTGAATAGAAAGATGACGATGTTCATCTTGCATCTGATTCCTGTCCAGACGTCCAGCCACTTGATCTGCTGTCATGCTGCATTCCTCCTCTGAATGATGTCTCATATGTTTTAGTGTAACTGCTTTTTATTCAGCATTCCAGCAAGCTACGAAAAACGAATTAATTGGATTGCAGTACAACCTTGATGGCATGAGAGGAGGCTTGTAAGGTGCGTCCCTGTATATCGCATCCAAGTGTGCGGAACGCTTCTTCATAATCTTCCAGCGGAAAAGAATGGGTTATAATTTTTTTGGCAGGAATAATCTGTTGTTCAATCATATAATGTGCGGTGGCAAACGTTCCAAGCGAATCAATAGAGCCGATAATTTTCAGGCTGCGATCCACAACTTCCTTCGGGTTAAATGACGTATTTCCATCCCGTAAACCAACCAGCATCAAATAGCCGCCACTGGCAAGCTGTGACAATACTTGAGTGCCTACAACTCCAGTAGTATCTACAATCATATCCACTTGTCCGGTTGCAGGAGCGATGTCTGCAATCGCCTGTTCAAAGGAAGAATGAACTTGCCAGCGATCGGGTGCGATGGAACCTGCAATGGCTAAGCGTTCCTCGGAGATGTCGACCAGACTTCCGGTGACACCTTTGGAAGCAAGTGCATAGCTGTACAGGATGCCAATGGGTCCAGCCCCAAGGATAATCGTTCTGAAATTCGGCAACAAATGAATCTGATTAATGCCTGTCAACATACAGCTTAGCGGCTCGGTTAGAGTAGCTTCTTCATAGCTAACATGATCTTTTAATTGATATAAAAAGCGATCTTCTGTCACGTAATAATCCGTGAACGTGCCATCTGCACTTACTCCCGTTTCCGTAACGGACTTGTGAGTACAGTGGTTCTGCCTTCCTGTTCTGCACATCTCGCATTGACCACAGTAATATGTAGGGTCGATGACGACACGATCTCCTGGTTGCAGTGTGGTGACGGCGGAGCCGACAGCAATTACTTCACCTGCGGATTCATGTCCAAGAATGACGGAAGGAATCGCATGATATTTTCCGCTAACAATGCCTAAGTCTGTTCCACAGACCCCGGTTGCCCGTATACGCACAAGCACCTGATTATCTCTGGTAATTTCGGGAACGGGTCGTTCCTCGAGTGCGACATCCCATGCAGATTTATATACTAATGCAAGCATGATGGAACCTCCTTTTTTTGTAGGAACTACATTTTTTCAAACTACATTTCGACGCTAAAGTAACTTCTGATAATTAATGAACGCTGGCGAGGACAGAATCCAATCGATCCACAATCTCAACCAGTTCGTCTTCGGTCGTTGTCAGAGAAGGGCGTACTTTAACGACGTTGCCAAAGCCGTACCGTGAACTGCGTAGAATCAAATGTTGATCTTCAAAGGCACGGTCGATGATCGCATTGGTTTTTGGAGTATCTGGCTCATTTTGATCACCCACGATTTCAAGTCCCCACATGAGTCCCACACCGCGGGCTTCTCCGATGCTAGGATATTTCAGAGCGAGCTCGTGTAGCAGTCCGCCAAGCAAAATTCCTTTTCGTTTGACCGCATCCAGAAATCCCAGTTCTGAGACCACTTCCAGTGTGGATTTGGCAGCGGTGACCGAGATGAGATTACTGCCTGATGTAAAAGAATGCTCATGTTTTTCCAGTACATTCAATCGAGATTGCATCAGAACTGCAGCTACAGGTACACCAATACCGCCAAGGCCTTTGGCAAGTGTAATCATGTCGGGCTGGATATCAAATAATTCGCTAGCAAACATCGTACCCGTTCGTCCGACACCCGTTTGGACTTCATCAGCAATGAGAAGCATGTTGTTCTCATCACATAATTGGCGAAGGCGCTTGAAATATCCTAACGGTGGAACGATGTTGCCGCCATTTCCGAGAATGGGCTCAATAATCATACAAGCAACCGAGCCTGAGCTGGCGTACTCTATAGCATCAGATATCGCTTCAACACATTGATATCCGCACTCGCTACTTTCACTTTTGAACGGGCAACGATAACAATATGGTGCAGGTACATGAACCGCATTAGGGGCTGACGAATTAGGAAAACGCTTGCGTCTAAAGGCATTACCTGAGATGCCCGTTGCGAACTGAGTCTGTCCATGATGAGAAAGGTATAAGCTGATGATGTCCGTTGATCCTGTATACTTCTGGGCAATTTTAGTTGCGCACTCATTGGCCGTAGACCCGGTAATATCCCGCATCCATCCGGCATCGATATTGTTCGGAGCATACTCAATCAAGTGTTCCAATACTTCATTGACGTAAGGTTCCGTGAAGGAGGAAGACATATGCGTAAGATTGCCGACTTGTTCCTGAATTTTATTGACTACATGTGGATGATTATATCCCAAGGACAGATTAAACGTACCCGAGACGCCATCTAGATATTCCACACCTGCATCGTCAATCAACTTAATCCCTTTTCCGACTGTAAAGCGGTTGTTGGTTAAAGTTTGCATTCGGATTCCTCCAATAGTTTAGTGTACTAGCTAGGTGAACAATATGACATTCCGGATGGTTTGGGCATCCCCCCTTTCAAGTGTGGAAGTATGTAAGCCTTACAAGTTATATTTCTTTGGTTTGATGCGGGAATGCAGAGCTCAACGATTCATTTCGAGTGTTCCACAGGTGGGAGAGGATCAATGTCAGCAATAAAAGCATACAAAATCCCGCTAAAATCATGATGGTGCCGACGATCGGCCATGCGCTCATACTCCATCCCGTGAGATACTGTAACGTTGCACCGCCAATACCGCCGGAGGCAATCAATATACTCGTTGTCCTTTCCGTCATGCCAGGAATCAGCACATTCGCATAGACGAGTGCGATGCAGAATAAACCCGACATAAATAATCCTGTTCCAAAGATTAGCCCATATGTTACCCATTGACCGGACACGAATACCATAGATACCGTAAACAGCAATGTACCTATCGTGCTCCAGATCAAGAAGGGCATATAATTGACGGCTTCAGCGATTTTGCCAGAGAAAAGGCGTCCTACAATCATTGCAATCCACAGAATGGATACACTTAGGGAGGCGATAGATTCTTTCAGTTCCAAACGTTCTACCAGAATGGAGGGCAGGAAATTCATCAATCCAAGCTCCAGTCCCATGTAAACAAAGAAAAAGACAACGAAGAGGGAGAGCAGCCCCAGATGTTTTTTGGAATAACGGACTTTGTTTGCCCCCTGTTGTGTCGTGTTTTCTCCAGCCTGTTCGAGGTATTGTGCAGCAGGCCGAGGCATGGTGACCCATGGAACCATGAGGATGAGTGCGCAGGCAGCAACCGTGAAGAACGTCAAGTGCCACTGGCCCAACCAGATGAACAGAGCTGCCGCCGCGGGGATGAGAAGTGCGCCAAGGGCGAAATAAACATCCAGTTTGGACATGGCGACCGCTTTCTGATTTTCTGTAAATTCAATAGTGAAGGCTCCAACGGAAGGTTCGATGATGCCTGAGCCAAACCCGACAAGAATGGTTAACAAAAGCAGGACGTTCCACGAAGGCAACCATCCGAGCACCAAATAAGCTGCAATAATGCAGATCAACGCAAGGGTGAGCATCCATTTTCGACCAATTTTAGCCGTTATGGACGGTGACACAAGTACACCGACAAGAAACCCGAGAAACTGCAAAAATAGTAGAAATCCCCCGTCACTGTAACCGCGTTCATAATGAGGTAATAAAACGGGTAGAAGCGCACCAAGTACTACGCTGGTTATGCCAATCAGCAGATAGAAGCCGCAACTTAAAACGAATATTCTTTTCAAATGTCTACCTCCTTGAAATGGATAACATTTTTATAAATTGAAATAAATGTTTATTTTATATTTAACTTATACCATAATTTTGAAATTGTACAAGCTTTTTATTGTAAAATTATGTTAAAGTTTGGCGGGGTCATTCTTTTTTTTTGGTTCATCCTGTCCGATCACAAGATCTATGTCGAAGATGACTCTGTTGCGTCACTTTTCATTTCATGAGAAGATGAGGTTCAGCGCTTTATAAGGTAAACGGAATGACTGATCAAAGGATTGAAAGAACGTAGGAGTACAGATTAAATAATGAGAAGCGGTGAAATATGTTAATCAACAAATACATAAGTGAGACGGGGCATTTTTCCCGCAGGGAAACGACTCGGCGCATTGCAGCCGGAAGAATTACAATCAACGGCAGGGTATGTGTAAAAGGAGATACGGTTGCACCAGGAGACATCGTGCTGATGGATGGGGAGCGCATTCCAGAGCGGAATCCTGAGGCCGTGTATATCGTTCTGAACAAACCCGTTGGCATTACATGCACGGCAGCTGAACATGTTGAGGGCAATATCATTCAGTTTGTGAATTATCCTTCACGCATTTTTGCAGTCGGCCGGTTGGATAAAGCGTCAGAGGGGTTGATTTTACTCACCAATAACGGAGATATCGTGAACAAAATGATGCGTTCGGAGCATCATCATGAGAAAGAATATGTCGTCACCGTGGACAAGCCGGTCACTGATGCATTTCTTCAATCCATGTCACAAGGTGTGGAGATTCTGAATGTGGTTACCAAACCATGTGAGGTGTATAGGCAAGACGAGAACGTTTTTCGAATTATTTTGACACAGGGGCTTAATTTACAAATCCGCCGAATGTGCAAAGCGCTGGGGTACAGGGTTTTAAAGCTGGAGAGAATTCGGATTATGAACATTACACTGGATGAACGGTTGAAAAGGGGAGAGTGGAGACATCTGGAGAAACAGGAGTTGGAGTTACTTATGTCTCAGTTAGATCAAGACAAAGCAGGGGATGAGTAGTGATGGACTTGCCCAATCTCTGTGATATAAGCTAATTTTTTTCGAAAAAGACGCAGAAGACACGACCCCGTTTGCTAGGGATCGTGTTTTTTACATTGTGAACGTGATTACGTAACTTCTAACGAGAAGTGAGTTAAGTGTTGCGACGTAATTTTGCCGAAAATACGTTGCGCTTTTTGCCTCTCGCCGTGCTCTCCGAAATGTAAGAGCCATACAACGTAAGGGATGCACCTAGTATGCTCGCCCATGTCAGTTGCTCATGAAGAATAAGTGCAGATGAACCAACTGTAATCAGAGGTACGAGATAGATGTATACACTTGTTGGAATCGCTCCTAGTAGCTTAACGGCTTGATTCCATGTCACAAAACAAAGGGCTGAAGCGCCCACACCGAGAAAGAGAAGGTTTGATAAATTGGTGAGGTGTGTGAATCTAGCGACATTCAGGTCAGATTCTACTAAACCCAACGCTGGTAGCATGAATAGCAGGCCATAGAAAAACACTTTACGTGTTGCGCCTATAACGTTGTAGTTTCGTAATCCGATTTTACGCATCATAACCGAGTACACTGCCCACACCACAGGAGCGATAAATGCGAGTAGATCACCCAAGGGATTAAGTTGCAACATATAGCTTCCATTCAGGGTAATCAGGATAATGCCACAGATCGCAATGCCAAATCCGCTTACAAAGCGGGTCGTTAACCGTTCCCCATCCAGAAAAAAGTGGGCAAGTACAGCGGTGAAGAAAGGAGCAACGGATACAATGATGCCTGCATTGGAAGCTGTCGTATATACCAAGGCCATATTTTCAATGAGAAAATATAAGGTCACTCCGCATAAACCTGCACCGATAAATAATGCTTCTTCCCGCAAAGAAACAATTTTCTGAGTACGTGGATAGATCATCCACAGGACGAGATAACCAATCAGAAAACGGAACAATAATATTTCAACAGGTGTAAAGTCCTTCAGTAACACTTTTGTTGAAACAAAGGTGGTTCCCCAAATGAGAATGGTAAATAAGGCAAGCAGGTGTCCGGCAACATGGTTGTGATTACGTATTAAAGTCATCGCTTGTTTTCCTGCAATCGTTTAGTCTCGGCTCCGTGATTAAAAATACGACGATATTGTTTGGGAGTTAGACCAATCAGTTTTTTGAAAAAGTTGGTGAAATGGCTTTGATCGCTAAAGCCCGTCTGAGCAGCAACATCTATAGGCAATAGTCCCTGTTCCAAAAGGCGTTTGGCATGATTGATCCGTATCGTTTCAAGATAGCGGTAGGGAGATATACCTTTTTGACGAGTAAACTGTCGCAGTAAATGGTATTTGCTAATCCCCGAAATCTCGGATAATTCATTCAAGCTGATGTTTTCCGAGTAATGGACTTCCATATAATCACACAGTTGCCGAATCTCTAACGTTATCTTCTGTTCGGTTTCAGCCATCTCTGCATCAGCGTAGTCCTTCAGCAGTTGATCTAGTAGCAAGAGAAGCATCTCTTCTTTGCAGAAGTCGGGTTGTTCCTCAAGTATGAACTGATGTAGCTCATGGAGCGAGGAGACCAGCTCACTCTGATATAGAACATGGGTGGAGAACCTTGGCAAATAGGCTTGTCCAGTAATTTCACGCACGTACTCCAGCATAACTTCTGGCTGAATATTGATGCAACGGTAATCCAATTTTCTTCCATCTACCTGCTCACAGGCATGAGGATCTTGGGGGTTGAAAATAATGATGTCACCGCTGTTTAATAGGTATTCCTCGTTGTTGCAGATCAGATGGCGTTTCCCTTCTTCAATAAATCCAATCACATAATAGTCATGAAAATGATTGGGAAATTTCTGCATGATGCCTTCAAATTGATAAGCTTCCAGTTGCAAATCTGGATCATACACGACGGTTCGCACTTCGCGACTCATGATGCACCTTCTTTCTGGTATGTTTAGGTGATTATAACGTGCATCTGAGGCTGAATTCTTGAACAATATTGCTTATTATACCGAAGCGGTGAATCGAGAACATCTATTTGAGTTCAGTTTAGGTTTAATTTAAAATAAGAATGGTAGAGATGAAAAATTTTCCGTCAATGAAATAAATGATTTTCCTTCAAAGGATAAGGAGATGGGATAATATGTTTGAACACTTGGTTATTTTTAAATTTAACGATAAAATCACACCTGCGAAGCAACAGGAGTTTGTAGCTCAGTTGCTTGCGTTACAGGATCAGATTCCTGGAATTGTTGATCTGACGGCTGGCGTGAATGTAACGGAGGAAACCGATCGCATTCAAGGATTCACCCTGGGATTAAGAGTAACATTTGAAGATCAGGAAGCCTTGCGAGCATACGGTCCGCACCCTGCACATCAGGCATTCGTAGCCTCTCTGGATGGCTGGATTGAGAACGTGATTGTAACAGATTATCCGATCCCTGCGAAGTAAAATACCAATAAACACTTGGTTTTATGCCGGATGATCACGTCAGATAAGAACTGTTTTTACTTTGGAATTTCCATGCGACGACATAAATGAGTATGGGTTCACAAATGCTACATGAAGATAAACAAAGGAATTTCTTTGTTAGGAGAAGGAGTGTGACCCATGGAAAAAAACGATTTAAACGCAGGCTGGAATCTGGAAAACAGTTATGCAGAACTGCCTGAAACGTTTTATACAAGACAACAAGCTGTGGCTGTCCAGTCTCCAGACTGGATCATTTTTAATCAAACACTGGCGGTCAGCCTGGGGTTGAATGCAGATGTACTGCAAAGCCCCGAAGGCACAGCTATTTTCGCGGGTAATAACATACCAGACGGAGCCGAGCCCCTTGCACAAGCGTATGCAGGTCATCAATTTGGTAACTTTAATATGCTTGGGGATGGACGTGCTTTGCTCCTGGGTGAACAGATTACTCCGCAAGGGGACCGAGTGGATATTCAGTTAAAAGGTTCAGGACGGACGCCGTATTCCCGCGGAGGGGATGGACGTGCTGCCGTTGGCCCGATGCTTCGGGAGTACATTATCAGTGAAGCAATGGCTGGCCTGGGAATTCCTACGACACGAAGCTTGGCTGTTGTCTCCACAGGAGAGAATATTTATCGTGAAACAGAGCGCCCAGGGGCTATTCTCACTCGAGTCGCGGCCAGTCACATTCGAGTCGCAACTTTTCAGTATGCAGCCCAATTTGGTTCGGTAGAGGATTTACGTGCGCTCGCAGACTACACGGTACGTCGTCATTTCCCGCAAGTAGAAGGTAACGAACAGCGTTATCTAAGCTTCCTACAGGAAGTGATCAAACTTCAGGCGCACCTTGTTGCAAAGTGGCAAAACGTAGGCTTTATTCACGGGGTCATGAATACGGACAATATGGCAATTAGCGGGGAAACGATTGATTATGGTCCCTGTGCCTTTATGGATACGTATAACCCAGCGACCGTGTTCAGCTCAATTGACAGACAAGGCCGATATGCTTATGGCAATCAACCATACATTGCGGGCTGGAATTTGGCTCGTTTTGCTGAAACTTTACTGCCGTTGCTACATGAAGATGAAGAGCAGGCTGTTCAAATCGCTCAGGATGCCATTGCACAATTTTCGGAGCACTATCATCATCACTGGTTAACGGGTATGCGAGCCAAACTCGGTTTGTTTACGGAAGAAGCGCAAGATGAGACCTTGATTAAGGACCTGCTCGATCTGATGGAAAAGCATGCTGCAGACTTCACGAATACGTTTGTGACATTGACTCTGAATAAACTGGAAACCTCCACACTTAGTGACAAGTCCGACTTCAAGGAGTGGCATACACGCTGGCAAGACAGATTAGTTAGACAGCCGGAATCCAGCGATGAAGTGATGGAACAGATGAAACGAAACAATCCCGTAGTGATTCCGCGGAACGAGAAGGTAGAAGAAGTACTGGAGCGAGCAGAGCAGGACGGAGACTACAGTTTGATCCAGCCTTTGCTGGATATTCTCCAGCGTCCTTATGCGTATACTCCTGAACAGGAAGTATTTGGTGCGATGCCAGTGTCCTGTGACCCTTCGTATAAGACATTTTGCGGGACTTAACCTCTCTGTGAACCTGAGAGGAAAAGGTGTGGGCTGCCGAGAGGCAGCTTTTTCATTATTAGCCGTTATAATCGATTATATGAGGTTGATCTCACACCCTAGATGTTAGAGAGAAGGAAGGTGAATCTTGTGTCAAATGTGTTAAGCATGGAGGAGCTAGCCCAGCAACTCCTTGAATTGTTATCACGTACTTCTTACCCGATGGAACAGATGGAAAGTTATGTGAACCGATTGGGAGAGTCGTTCAAATGGGAAGGTGCACCCTATGTCGAAATAGGCGATGGACATTATATTGTTACAATCTATGAACGCGGTGTACCGTCCCTGATTAAAAAGCTGAAGCACGTGGAGGAGGTCCTCTACTGGTTGTTGGAAGATATGATTTTTACAGCCGCCCATGTAAGCCTGCTTAAGAAGTATGGTGTCGATAACGTTAACACCCATCTCGATTATTCAAGTGAAGTGTGGCAAGAGATCGAAGACAACGTACGGGCAGCTTTTCGAAGGATCGGTGAACCATATTTAACTTGGCATCAAGAGGGTAAACGCCGGGAACTGGAAACGGTTCAACCCAGGAAGGGGAAATCTTCGATATGAGCGAACGGGACATTCAGGATGTGTGGTATGATTACGCACTGACTTTTGTGGAAAAAAAGAACCAGTCTGCGCAAGGATGGACTGCGCTTTCCCAGACGGAACAAGAGATTGCAGCGTTGTGGCTGTTTGAGGCAGATGTCTATAATGGTGGTTTTATACAATTCTTCTGCAACTGGGGAGAAGAGGCTTATAAGATCGCATGCAAGGCACTTGAAACGATTAGTGCGAACCAGGTTCTGAGTAATGTGAAGCAGCAGTATGCTTGTTTTGAGCATTTGGAAAACGATTCTAGACTAACGGGGTTGTGGGACATCCCAAAATATCTGGAGACGGAGCAAGAAGAACGTTTGGATGAGCTGGACCAGCAACTCTGGAATAACGAAGATCAGGTTGCGGAGAAGGCTTACGCTTATTACCATGACGAGCTACGGATCAGGTTATAGTTTTGTTGATGGTTTGAATACTTGCGCTTGCAATGTGCAGAACGTTTCGCTATACTGGCTATAATTAAATACATGAATTACGTTGATAGAGCGCAGTAGCGGCTTTGTCCCTGTTACAGAAAGTCAGGGGTTGATGGAACCTGATACATACAAGGGCTGCGAATTACACTCTGGAGTACTTGGGTAATGCCAAGCGGATGGGCAAACGATAACTTGCTGAAAGTGGTATGGATCGCTATTTCTTGAACATATGAATGTTCGGAGAGGTTGTCCATGCAATTTGGGTGGTACCACGGTTATTCTAATCGTCCCTGTGTCTGTGAAGACAAGGCGGCGATTTTTTTGTGTCCAAAAATGCCCGTAGCTGTGTGAATTCGTAGCAAAACGTAAGTCATGCCTGAATTTTGATGATGAAAAGGGGTTATTACAATGAACATTATTGACGAACTACAGTGGCGCGACGCCATTAATCAACAAACGGATGCGGAAGGGCTACGTGAACTGACGGAGACCAAAGCGATCTCCCTGTACTGTGGTGTAGATCCGACAGGTGACAGTATGCATATCGGACACTTGATTCCGTTTATGATGCTGAAACGTTTCCAATTGGCAGGGCACCGTCCGGTAATTCTTATAGGCGGCGCAACGGGTACGATTGGTGACCCGAGTGGTCGTCAGTCCGAACGTTCTTTGCAGACGTTGGAGCAAGTGCAAGAGAATGTAGACGCGTTAACGGCACAGATGAAAAAGTTGTTTGTTACCGAAGGTGACAATCAGGTTCGCATGGTTAACAACTATGACTGGACACATAAGATTAACGTTATCGAGTTCCTGCGTGACTACGGGAAAAACTTTAACCTGAACACCATGCTGGCAAAAGATGTCGTAGCAAGCCGTCTTGAAGGCGGAATTTCATTCACGGAATTCTCTTACCAGATTCTGCAATCACTAGATTACCTTCACCTGTTCCAAACGGAGGATGTACAACTACAGATTGGTGGATCTGACCAATGGGGTAATATTACGAGCGGTCTGGATCTGATTCGTAAAAAAGAAGGCTCAGAATCGAAAGCTTATGGCTTGACCATCCCACTGATGCTGAAGTCGGACGGTACAAAGTTTGGTAAAACAGCTGGTGGTGCGATCTGGCTTGATCCGAATAAAACGACACCGTTTGAATTCTACCAATTCTGGGCGAATACAGATGACCGGGATGTGATTAAATACTTGAAATACTTCACATTCCTGAGCAAAGAAGAAATCGAAGCCTTGGCTGAGAAAGTTGAAACAGAGCCGCATAAACGTGAAGCACAGAAAGCCTTGGCAGAGGAAATGACCAAGTTCGTTCACGGCGAAGAGATGCTGGAGCAGGCAAAACGTATCACAGCAGCTTTGTTCAGCGGAGATATTCGTTCCCTGACAGCAGATGAGATCGAGCAGGGTTTCAAGGAAATGCCAACATACGAAACAGACGGTGAAGCTAAAAATATTGTAGACTGGCTTGTTGATCTTGGTTTGGAGCCTTCCAAACGCCAAGCTCGTGAGGATGTGACCAAGGGAGCCATCTCTATAAACGGCGAAAAAATAACCGAGCTTGAATTTACGGTATCTGCAGAGCACGCGATTGGCGGTAAATTTATCATCATCCGTAAAGGTAAAAAGAACTACAGCCTGGTTAAGCTTCAAGCATAGTTATTTGCAAATCAAGCAACCAAAAAGACCGTCTCCCATGCTGTCAGATGACAGAGGGTAGACGGTCTTTTGTATAACAAGCTAGAAGCTAGCCATATTTTAATGTTGATTGACAATCGCAGTGATCTCTTCATCCAGATCCAAGGTAACATCTTCACGATACGCACGAATGTTGTACTCGCTGTGCAAGTAGCGAAGAATTGCTTCGATCATGTTGGATTCTACCAGGAACTGACTGCGGCCTTGAATCCAGACTTCTGCGGAATAACCTGTATCTTCTTCCCAGCTTAACTCCACATTTACGTCCGTAGGACGCACACCTTTACGCTCTGCCATGTGAATGCAAATTGCATTCACAATCTCATCCATACTTAGAACCATAGAGCTTAGTACCGTCCGTTTCTGTTACGATCATCATCACGATCGTCACGGCGGTCATAACGACCATCCGCAGCAGGCTTACGGCGATTTGTAATGGCTCTGAACAATGCCATAGCCAGCATAACAATCAACATAATTGCTGCTACGTTCACGAGCAATCCAAGAATGTTACCCAGTGCTCCCATACCGCCAAACAGTCCGCCGAACAACATACCGGCCAAACCACCCAGCATCATACCTTTCATGAAGCCGCCGCCACCGCCAAAGAATCCACCACGGTTATTTGCCGCTGCGCCAGTATTGGAATTGTTACGGGAATTGGACTGACTTACGTTATTGTCTGATTTCTTAGGGGTATTCGTGTAACTCTTCGTACCGGATTTGAATCCACCGCCGCCTCGTCTTGCATCAGCACTGTCCGGATTCGTAACACCAACCGTTGCGAACAGTAGTGTGAATGCCATGAAAACCATCATTAGATGTTTAATTCCGAATTTTTTCTTCATTGTATAGATCGTAACCCCCTGAATAAATTTGTTTAACTCCCCAAAATGGGCCTTACTCTAGTAATACGGGTCAACCTGCTGGAACGTTTCAAAATTAATTTAAATTTCTGAAATACTTGGACTCGGGTCTTGAATAGCCGCTTGACCATCGAGAAGCTGGGTGACCCAATGACACCATTCCAACCCTGTCTGGGCATGCATTAACCCTTTTTGCACCAAAATGTAACTTCCAAAATCCCGGTTGCCTACCCGAAGATTATCCTGCGGTATCCGTGATTTCAATTCTTCGAAATACCGTATACGTTCCATGAACCAGCTTTTCCGCTCATTCAGGATACGTCTCATGCTTCCATCTTCGGCAATACCTACACAAAGAATGCGAAGATTAAATTCATCGCGCGTAACGGGCGCCGTAACCGGAGTAATCATCCACTCCAGTAACTTCTGAATGCCTTTTTCCGTAACTGCATACATTTTTTTGTCCGGTTTGTCAGACTGTTGTACCCAGCGGGAGGCGAGTAACTCTTCGTTTTCCATTTTGGACAGGAGCGGGTAGATCTGGCTGTGTTTGGCCTGCCAATGCGGCTGAATCTTCAGCATTAGATCATAACCGGAAGACTCCTCGCGGGTAAGCAGCCCGAGTAATCCGTAGGAAAGTATGTTCATGCACATGTCTCCTTAATATTAGGGCTGGGCCAACGAAACAACCCTTGTTTTGTTTCGTTGACCGCTTTCATAAAAGTGTACACTGAAACTGTATGGTTTGACAACCTGACAGGATAACTGCCTTAATTTAGACAAAAAAAAGTACGAACCAAGAAGGTCCGCACTCCAAACCATTTAGAGAGATGCCTGTTGTCCATACCCGTCAGCGACAAGATCAAGCTCGCCTGTGGCAGAGTCAATCACCATACCGTGAACAGGTACATTGGGAGGAAGTAATGGATGCTTTTTAATCACGTCCACAGTTCCTTTTACCCCTTCTTCAACACTATCAAACCCGCGCAGCCACTTTTGCAGACGAATGCCGGAATTTTCAAGCGTAGACATGACCTCTTCGGAAATTCCCCGTTCTGTCATGTGACCAATCATCGTTTCGGCATGCAGGGAAGCCATACCACATTCTGTATGACCTACCACGAGCACCTCATCGGCGCCCAATTCATAGATAGCAACCAATACAGAACGCATAACACTACCAAAAGGTTGGGAGATAATTGCACCTGCATTTTTGATGATTTTTACATCGCCATTTTTCAGGTTCATCGCTTTCGGCAACATCTCTACAAGACGGGTATCCATACAAGTGATGATGACCATCTTTTTGGTTGGAAACTTGCTAGCCGTATACTTCTCGTATTCTTTAGTCTCGACAAATGATTTGTTGTAAGCCAAAATCTCTTGAATGTTGTTCATGTCCATTGCCTCCTGTTATCCAATACGACGAGCACGGTCATTTGCATGAGATGCAGCTTGTCCTACACGCCTTTGATTAATTAGAGCACCGCAGTCAGTAGACCGCGCTATCCCTATTTTAGAAGCATAATGCATTATACTTCTGTCAAAAGTTGATTATACGCAATGCAAAAAGTATCATCAATAGGGTGTACAAATTTTTTTTGAAGAGGTGAACGGTAACCATGGACAAACAAACACAGCAACATTTGCAATCTTTCCTTATTCTGGCCCGTAAAATAAAAAGTTATCACGAAGCCATTGGTTTGCTTCACTGGGATTTACGCACAGGAGCACCGAAAAAAGGCGTTCCAACTCGCTCCGAGACGCTGGGATTGCTCTCTACTGAGGCATTCAAACTGCAAACCTCCGCTGAGATGAAAGCTTATCTAGATACGTTGACTGAGCCGGATGTGCTGGAGCAACTCGAAGACACCGACCGCCGCCAAGTGGAGGAGTGCAAGAAGGAGTATGATCGCAGTCAGTCGGTTCCACCTGAGAAAGTTCAAGCCTATACCGTACTTACTGCCAAATCGGAGACGGCTTGGGAAGATGCCAAACATAACAGTGACTATGCCGGATTCTCACCATATCTCACCGACATCGTGAAACTTAAACAGGAGTTTATTGACTACTGGGGTGTCAAGGATACAAGGTATGATACCCTACTGGACATGTACGAACCCGGATTGACTGTGGAAAAGGTAGATGCTGTATTCGCCCGCCTCAAAGCGCGTCTCGTTCCACTTCAAGAGAAAATCAATGCGGCGGAGAATAAGCCTAATACTGATTTTCTGAATCAAATTTTTGACACCAAACAGCAGGAGAAGTTCAGTCTGTTTATTCTGGAACAGATGGGATATGACTTTGAAGCAGGCCGTCTTGACGAAAGTGTGCATCCATTTGCTACAGGTTTGAATCCCGGTGACGTTCGAATAACGACTAACTATTTACAGGATGATGTAACCAGTGCGATCTTTAGTTCTCTGCACGAAGGCGGGCACGCACTATATGAGCAAAATATTGATGAGAGTCTTGCCGGTACGCTTCTTGCCGAAGGCACATCGATGGGTATCCACGAATCTCAATCCCGTCTTTGGGAAAATATGATCGGACGCAGTCTGCCTTTCTGGACACGTTATTATAAAGATCTACAGCAACATTTCCCGCAACTGAGCGAAGTGAAGCTGGAAGATTTCTACCGTGCAATAAACCGGGTGGAGAGTTCTCTGATCCGGATTGAAGCAGACGAGCTGACTTACAATCTGCATATCATTATTCGATATGAGATTGAGAAAATGCTTTATAATGAAGGGTTGGAAGTGAAGGATCTGCCAGAAACATGGAATAAAAAATACAAGGAATACCTCGGAATTCTGCCAACCAACGATGGTGAGGGTGTGCTTCAGGATGTACACTGGTCCGGTGGAGATTTCGGTTATTTTGCTTCTTATTCTCTAGGCAATATGTATGCTGCACAGATTATGCATACGTTACGTCAGGAGATGCCGGAGCTGGATCGTCTGATTGAAGAAGGGAATCTGATTCCAATCAAAGAGTGGCTTACAGACAAGATTTATCGCTACGGTAAGAGCCGCACCCCTTCCGAACTAATAGTTGCAGTGACAGGTGAAGAACTGAATCCGGATTATTTGGCAGACTATTTGGAAGCCAAGTATGCTGAGATTTATAAATTATAAAGCGTCTGAATGAAGGTCAGCCAGAAAATTCTGGTTGACCTTTTTTTGTGTGCAAGTTCTTAACCTTTTACTGGGCCTCGGCATATTCATAGTAAAGAGAAACTGCTGAACTCAGAAAAGGAGGGAAATCGAATGAAATATACGCCATGGTTTGTCCGGGGGATTGTAATTTTGTTGATTCTCATTGTAGCGCTGACGAGCTGCAATAAGGAAGAGAATGAAGCCAAGATTACGATTGGTGAAGTGACTCGTTCTGTATTTTATGCACCGGAATATGTAGCCGCGGCTCAAGGTTTTTTTGCAGAAGAAGGGCTTGAAGTGGATATCCAAACAACGGCTGGTGGAGATAAAACGATGGCGGCATTGCTCGCAGGTTCGGTAGATATTGCACTGGTTGGTGCAGAAACATCCATCTATGTCTATCAACAAGGGGCAGAAGACCCGGTCATTAACTTTGCTCAGCTCACGCAGACCGACGGAACGTTTTTATTCGCACGAAATGCACAGGACAGCTTTGATTGGGAACAATTGAGGCAAAGTGTATTTCTCGGACAGCGCAAGGGTGGCATGCCCCAAATGGCCGGGGAGTTTGTTTTAAACAAACATGGCATTAACCCGTCAAGTGATCTGGAATTGATTCAGAATGTGGATTTCGCGAATATTGCTTCTGCCTTTGCTTCAGGCACAGGGGATTATGTACAGCTATTTGAACCGCAGGCATCGATCTTTGAACAGGAGGGCCGAGGTAAAGTGGTGGCATCGTTCGGAACGGAAAGCGGGCATCTGCCTTATACGGTATTTATGACCAAACAAAGTTATTTGAACGAAAACAAAGAACTCGTACAAAAATTCACGAATGCATTGCACAAGGCTCAACTTTGGGTAGATTCTCATACAGCGGAGCAGATTGCACAAGTGATCACCCCGTTTTTCAAAGACATTGATCCTGCCATTCTGACCAGCAGCGTAAGCCGGTATAAGGAACAAGGCACGTATGCCACAGATCCGATCATTGATGGCGATGAGTGGAACAATCTGCTGAATGTCATGAGCGCTGCCGGAGAATTAAAAGAGCGGGTTGAATTGAACACCATTGTTGATCCGTCTTTTGCAGAACAGGCGCTCCAGGGAAGGAAGTGAGGAGCAATGCCTGATTCCGGGAACGTGATTCGACTGGACAATATTTCTCAAGTGTATGTCAGTGAACGCGAAGCATCACTCGTCATCGAGGATTTGAATCTGGAGATCAAACAAGGAGAGTTCGTCAGTCTGGTGGGACCAAGTGGTTGCGGAAAAACAACGCTATTGTCGATCATCGCCGGACTGCTAAAACCGACCCGGGGAAAGGTTGAAGTCGAAGGCAAGCATGTTCAAGGTCCCTCTGCCAATATGGGTTATATGTTGCAACAGGACTATCTGTTCCCCTGGCGGACGATTCTGGATAATGCACTGATTGGGCTTGAGTTGACAGGAAATCTGGACGCACAGAGCAGAGAGCGTACCCGTGAACTTCTCGTTAGTATGGGACTTGGCGGGACAGAAGAGCAGTACCCCTCTGAATTGTCGGGTGGCATGAGGCAACGGGTAGCCCTCGTTCGAACATTGGCCACAGACCCTGCGATACTCTTGCTTGATGAGCCGTTCTCGGCCTTGGATTATCAAACCAAACTACAACTGGAAGATCTTGTATCGGATACGTTAAAACAGTATGGCAAAACTTCCGTGCTGGTCACACACGATTTGTCTGAAGCTATTGCAGTCAGCGACCGGGTCATCGTACTTGACCGCAACCCTGGACGCATTCGGCGTGAATTCGATATCCCTGAACAGATTCGGCTGGCACAGCCTTTCCATGCAAGGGAGCAGGCAGGCTTTAATGAGTTGTTCCAGTCACTCTGGGATGAACTTGTTCAGTCTGGAGGAGGTGAGAAAGATACGTGAGTCAGAAAATTCCAGATCAAGGAAAGCAGGAAGTACGTGAAATTTGGCTGGAAGAACTCCATCGTGACCATCATCGTAGGATGGTTAGATGGCGGCAACATATTTTTGCGGTTCAGCTGTCCATGTTAGTCGCTATGTTTTTACTCTGGGAGCTGGCGGGCAGATTACGGTGGATTGATGTATTGCTCTTCAGTTATCCGAGTAAAATCTTTGCTCAGATTGGCAAGGATGTCGTCAGCGGCGAAATATGGGCACATGTCGGGGTAACCGTAGGTGAAACGGCCGTTGGATTTTTACTGGGGACACTTGTCGGAACGTTGCTTGCTGTTCTGATCTGGTGGTCTCCTTTTTTGTCCAAAGTGCTCGATCCTTATATGGTTGTGTTCAACAGCATGCCTAAGGTCGCGCTCGGTCCGATTTTTATCGTTATGTTCGGGGCAGGATTTACAGCCATTGTGATGACAACCCTCTCTATTACGGTCATCATTACAACGCTCGTTGTGTACAACAGCTTTAATGAAGTGGATCCCAATTATGTGAAGGTTATTCGCACGTTTGGCGGTGAACGATCTGAAATTTTTGCCAAAGTTGTGTTTCCTGCTTCATTCCCCACAATTGTATCTACGTTAAAAGTCAATGTGGGTATGGCCTGGGTTGGGGTCATCGTCGGTGAGTTTCTGGTCGCCAAACAGGGGCTGGGATATTTAATCATCTACGGATTCCAGGTGTTCAACTTCACACTTGTGTTATCAAGCCTGCTCATTATTGCAGTCGTAGCTACCGCTATGTATCAACTGGTTGTATATGCAGAACGCAAGTTACTATCGTCTGGTCGTAGATCATAGCTCGAAAATGAAAAGTGACTGACAGAGCCATTTTACAAGTATTCATCATATGTATACAATTTCACAAGAGGTGTCACGTTGCCCCCAATTGTAAAATCAAGTAGGATATTTGATGGAAGGAAAACCTTCATGCCGGGCAGAAACACATGGGATGAGTATAGGTCGGTTACAGGTTTAGACTCTTTCGGTTATCGCAATTGAAAGGGCAGTGTTTCTTCTTCGTGGCATGTTTCTGTGACCGGCATGTGTTGTGCATGCCGGTTGATGTCGTCTAGTTTGTAACCGGTTGAGTCATACTAAACAGGGAACATATGGACCGCGAACTTTTGTACAGCTTAGAGGAGATGGAATGTTAAATGGGGTTTAGAGTCATTAAAACGGCAATCGCAGCGCTGATGGCTGTACTGATAGCGGACTGGTGCCGCCTGCCAGGACCAACATCAGCAGGCTTGCTTGCGATTCTGGGTGTGGATGTTACACGAAAAAGGAGTATTCGAACGATATCGGCACGTTTTTTTGCGTCCGTGGTTGGCCTTTTGTTTGCAAGTGTACTTTTTCACTTTCTCGGCTTCCATTATTGGGTGTTGGGCGTATACATACTCACGGCTTTTCCGGTGATTGTTCGGGTGGGCTTTAAGGAAGGTATTGTGACAGGTTCAGTCGTGGTGTTTCGGGTATTTAGCGGTGGAGAGATGGATGTGCATGTCATTCTTGTACAGATTGCGCTGCTCTTGATCGGCCTTGGTTCAGCGATGGTTGTGAATCTGGCTTATATGCCTGCGGCTGATCCACAGATGCTCCGGATACGCAAACGGATTGACGAATTGTTCTCGAAAATTTTCCGGGAGTTCGCCACAACTTTGCGTAACCCCAATGAAGTATGGGCGGGCAAAGAATTAATTGAAGCGGATAAAGCCGTACTCGGCGGAATTGAAGCCGCCAAACGTTCACTGGAGAATCAGGTCATTCATCCCAATGAAGGCTGGAGCGTATACTTTTATATGCGTAAAACCCAGCTGGATTCCATACAGCACATGATGCATCTTGTATCCCAGGTCTATCAGAAAATGCCTCATGCCGAGATGGTAGCGGAGCTGTTCGATCAGCTCAGTCAGGACGTGTTGACCGAATCGTACACGGGACGAACGGAAAAGTTGCTTGCTGATGTGCAGGAAGAATTCAGACAAATGGAGTTGCCGGATACAAGGGAAGAATTCGAGATGCGTTCCGCAATTCTCCAGCTGTGCCGGGAGCTCTCCATGTATCTGAAAATCGCCAAGAAGGACAAAGCGCCTTCTCCAATCTCAGACCGCTCGCAATCTGTAAACGAATCATAGAAAATAGTTGTCACCCTAGACGGATGTCCTGCATACACTTGTAGTGAATGATTGTATGGAGGAGGTTTAAAGATGTCATTGAGTCATAAACATCAATGTAGAGAGATTATCACGAAGGCGATCTGCGGCAAAGGTCGTAAGTTCTCTACCGTAACACATACCGTGACTCCGCCCAATGGACCGACCAGCATTTTGGGGGCTTGGATTATCAACCACCAGTATGAAGCTGTATCAGCGGGGGACGGGATTGAAGTTATTGGTACTTACGATATCAACATTTGGTATTCCTACGACAAAAATTCGCAGACAGATGTAGCTAAAGAAACGGTATCGTATGTAGAACATGTGCCTTTGTCCTATCTGGACCCGAAACACCGGACTTCCACTGTAGAGGTATCTGCGGATGCAACGCAGGAGCCTAGCTGTGTGGAAGCCACAGTGTCCTCGGGCGGCGGCAGCGTAATTATCCGGGTTGAGCGGGAATTCGCTGTAGAGCTTGTGGCTGAAACGAAAGTCTGTGTCAAGGTATGCACGGATGGCTGCGGTGATTACGAAGACAAGGATTATGACTATGGCAGCGCGGATGGAGACTATGATGATCTCGATCCAGACCTGCTGGATAATGAGTTGTAAATCGCTCATCCGAAAAGGGAAAGTGAATGTTCATAACCTAAGGTATCATATGCACCATAAGGTGCGGCGAAGAGGGCGTAAGCCCTCTTTCTTTCATAAAGTACAAAAAATGGGTTGTGACGAGCCTCATTATGCGCCTGAAGAGTTTAACGGGAAGGCTCCGCAGCTGCGGGGTCTTTTTTTGATAAGCAAGAACATGGCGAAGGGAGGGACGGAATGGACTTCATGGAAGAAGCCGAAAAGGGTGTTCAAGCTTATACACGTCTGGGCGCTGGCGAACGGATAACGCGTTTAAAACAGGCAGGGATCGAAGTGCTGTCCATGAGTGAGCAACGTAAGCGGGAAGCTGGACTCCGTGTGCGGTATGATGTGCATATCAGCTGCCTTCAGGCCATTCGGATTATACGCAGAGACACGAGCGGAATGGGAGCGAGACAGGAAAGCGAACTGGACCGTGAAGCGTCATCATCTGTTTATAAACGGGTAGAGCGCCTTGCGATCAAGACGTTGTATACATTAGGTCTAGATCATGGGGCTGTCCGTTTGGAAGCTTCGGGTAATGGCGGGTGTGCAGTCATTTCGGTTAATCCCGACCCGTGGAAAGGTGTAACAGACCTTGCTCTGCTTTATAGGGAAAGCTGGCAGCAACATCAGACGTTATTGAACCAGGAGCGGCAGGAGAACCTGGTTCCTGTGCTCGGCATGGACCCTGAGTTTCTACTGGTGCAGATGCCTGAGTCCAAAATTGTACCTGCTTCTCGTTTTCTCGAACGCACGGGTATCGCAGGCTGTGATTCAGTAACGATTGGTGGCAGACGGGTGTACCCCGTTGCCGAGCTTCGTCCAGCTCCGAGTGCAGAACCGCGTGAGTTGTTGTCGCATTTATTGCGAGCCTTTGCGGTTGCCTCACGCAGCATAAGTGACTCCTCTTTGATCTGGCAGGCAGGTGGAATGCCGCAACGAGGATTGCCGCTAGGTGGCCACATTCATTTTAGTCGCTTGCATCTAACGGGGGGATTACTCCGTGCTCTGGATAATTATTTGGCACTACCACTGGCAGTGTTGCAAGATCCACGCGGATCAGGAAGAAGACCAAGGTACGGAACGTTAGGTGACTTTCGTCTGAAAGCCTATGGTGGATTCGAATATCGGACACTGCCGAGTTTTCTTGTTTCGCCGGTTGTTGCTAAAGGGGTTGTTGCTCTTGCAGGTCTGATTGCATGCCACTACGATCTGTTAAAACAGCGTCCTTTAGCAGAGGAGAAGGTTCATTCCGCGTTTTACGAAGGACAGCGTCATGTCATGATGACCTGTATCCCGTCACTGATGGACGATCTGAAACAGTTACCCGGATACGCTAGGTATGAACGATATGCTGCGCCTCTCATGAGGCAATTCAAACGGGGGCATACCTGGGATGAGAGCCGGGATATTCGTAAACTTTGGAATATTCGGGCAGGCTCATGAAGAAGCGTCATTTTTTTGTTATAATGAAATATAGGACTTTTAATACGTTAAGATACGGAAGATATGAAGCAGTAAGCCCATGAAGGAACAGGCGGATAGCCGAACATAAGGCGGAGGTGCGCGATCTTGGTGCCTGACCGCCTTATTGCCTTCCAGGGAACTTTCTTCCTGACATCATAGGAACGGATGGTGGATCGATATCATGGCTCAGTACACGCCAATGATTCAACAATATTTGCAAGTGAAATCCGAAGCACAGGATGCATTTCTTTTTTTCAGATTAGGTGATTTCTACGAAATGTTCTTCGATGACGCAATCAATGCTGCAAGAGAACTGGAGATCACGTTAACAGCACGCAACGGAGGCACAGACGACAAAATTCCGATGTGTGGCGTGCCCTATCATTCGGCGGAAAATTACATACAGCGTCTGATTGAGAAAGGGTATAAAGTAGCTATCTGCGAGCAGATGGAAGATCCGACAGTAACCAAAGGCATGGTACGCCGCGAGATTGTTCGTGTCGTTACACCCGGAACGGTGATGGAAGGAAAGACGCTGGGGGACAAGTCTAACAACTACATGGTATGTCTAACCGGTAACCAAAACACGCTCGCTCTTGCTGCCTGTGACCTCTCTACAGGAGAACTGTACGTCACATCAGTTCCATACTCCAAGGAGTGGCTTAAGGACGAAATTGGCATCTATGAGCCGTCTGAACTTGTTGGAGATGAAGCCCTGCTGGAGCTCGTAGAATCCGAATCATCTCCAATCGGCCGTCCGGTAGTCTATACCGCATGGACTAAAAGCAAGGAAAACCTCGTGCGTCAGCAGTTTGGCGAGTCGGTATGGGCAAGGCTGGAGCCGGAGCGTCAAGCATGTGTAGCACGTCTTTTCTCGTATCTAAGTGAAACGCAGAAGCGCTCGCTCGGACAATTGACACAAATCTCTACGTATGAGCCGGATCATTATATGATTCTTGATCCGTTTACACGCCGTAATCTGGAGCTTGTAGAAACGGTGCGAGAACGTTCGAAGAAAGGCTCTCTGCTGTGGTTGCTGGATCGCACGGAGACGTCCATGGGCGCCCGCATGATGCGGCGCTGGGTGGATAAACCTCTTTTGCAAAAAGGAAAGATCAATGAAAGACTGGAAGCAGTAGATACCTTGTATAACCAGTTTATTCTGCGTGAGGATCTGCGAGCTGAGCTGAAAGACATCTATGACTTGGAACGTCTGGTGGGACGAATTGCTTTTGGGAATGCGAATGGTCGTGACCTGAACGCGCTCAAATCGTCACTGGACAAAATTCCGAGTCTGCGCCACCACTGCGCGGCATCTTCGTCTGTAACGCTCCAGCATATCGCTGAAATGATGGATGATTGCGCTGATTTGCGTGATGCGATTGGACAGGCTATCGTGGATGAACCGCCCGTGTCGGTTAAAGATGGGGGCTTGATCCGCGAAGGATACCACGCCCGTCTGGATGAGCTTCGGGAAGCTTCGGTGAATGGTAAACAGTGGATTGCCGAGCTGGAAGCAAGAGAACGTGAAGCAACGGGCATCCGCTCGCTGAAAATCGGGTACAACAAGGTGTTCGGTTATTATATTGAAATCACTAAATCGAATCTTGCTTCACTTCCTGAAGGTCGGTATGAGCGTAAACAAACACTTGCGAACGCTGAACGATATATTACACCTGAACTGAAAGAGAAGGAGACACTCATTCTTGAAGCTCAGGACAAAATGGTCGATATCGAGTACGGTCTGTTTGCAGAGCTACGTGAACGTCTTAATCAAGAGATTGCACGTCTACAGAAGCTTGCTGAGCAAGTGGCTGAAATTGACGTATATCAATCGTTTGCAGTGATTAGTGCAGAGCGTAACTTTGTGCGTCCCGTGTTGACAGATGGATATAATCTGGTCGTCGAGCAAGGACGGCATCCGGTCGTGGAGGCCGTCATGCGTGATGGGGCGTTTATTGCAAACCATACTGCGATGACTGAGGAGGAGGCACGTATTCTATTGATTACCGGGCCGAATATGGCGGGTAAAAGTACGTATATGAGACAAGTGGCGCTCATCTCGATTTTGGCGCAGATCGGATGTTTTGTGCCTGCGGGTCAAGCGGAAGTACCTATTATGGATCGGATCTTCACACGGATTGGTGCTGCGGATGATCTGATCGGTGGTCAGAGTACGTTTATGGTGGAGATGGCTGATATTCAGGTCATGACCGAAAAAGCAACGCCGCGCAGTCTCATCATTATCGATGAGTTGGGCCGAGGGACTTCCACCAGTGAAGGCATGGCGATAGCACAATCGGTCATTGAATATGTACATGACGTGATCGGCTGTAAAGCTCTTGTATCCACCCACTTTCATGAGCTGGCTCATCTGGAGGAAAGTCTGGACAAGCTGGCAAATTATTCGATGGCGGTTCAGGAGAGCGGTGACAAAGTAAACTTCCTGCGCAAGTTGATTGCGGGTGCGGCAAGTAGCAGTTACGGCATCTATTGTGCAAGGCTTGCGGGTCTCCCTGATAGCATTATTGAGCGTGCTAATGGACTACTGCATGGTTTCGAACAAGCAGCCTCACAGGTAGCGGTTGGCAGTGAGTTTGTGAGTGAGAACAGAGCGTCACCCGAACAGTTGGCAAAGGTGCAAGCGGCGACTCGTTTGGAATCATCGAACGTTGCGGAGGAGCCGTTCATTCGGGAGGAAAGCCCGAAGAATCTATCCAAACAGGGACAGCAGGAGGTTGTACAGCTGTCGATCTTCGACGACGAGCAGTCAGCAACTGTGCAACCTACTAAAACAGTTATAGTTGAAGATAAACCTGCACGCGAACTGATCCGTCATATGAAAGAAATTGATGTGATGAACATGACGCCTTTGCAGGCGATGCAAATCTTGAATGAACTTAAATTAAAGGCACAGCAATTATCCTGAGTAACCGGGAGGAGGAGAATCTGTGGCGAAAATTCATGTGCTTGATGAACATATTGCCAACCAGATTGCGGCGGGTGAGGTGGTTGAACGGCCTGCATCTGTCGTAAAGGAACTGCTGGAGAATGCAGTGGATGCAGGGGCCTCCAAGATTGAAGTGGCAGTGGAGGAAGGCGGTCTGCTTCGCATCCGGGTAAAGGATAACGGCTCAGGCATAGAGCCGGATGATCTGGAGACAGCTTTCTACCGCCATGCGACCAGTAAAATAACCCACGGACGTGATCTGTTTCAGATCACAAGTCTCGGGTTCCGCGGAGAGGCGCTACCAAGTATTGCAGCCGTCTCCAAGGTGGAAGTGCTGACCGCTAGTGGAGACGACGGGCGGGGACGACGAATCGTGATTGAAGGCGGCAAGCTCTGCACTCACGAGGATGCTGCATCACCACAAGGAACGGAGTTTGTGGTTAAGGAGTTATTTTACAATACGCCTGCAAGACTAAAGTATATGAAAACCATTCAGACCGAGCTGGGACACATCTCGGATGTGTTATATCGCATGGCGATGTCGCATCCGCATATTTCGTTCACTCTTCGGCACAATGAGAATACGTTACTGCAAACGCTGGGTAATGGTGATCTGTTACAGGTGGTTGCGGCGATCTATGGTACGAGTGCGGCTAAAGCGATGCTGCCTATTGAGGGCGAAAATCTGGATTACAAGATCAGCGGTCTGATCAGTCTGCCGGAATGGACACGTGCGAATCGTGCGGGGATGTCAACGATTGTGAACGGACGATATATTCGCAACTATGGATTAAATCAGGCGATTCTGAAAGCCTATCACACGTTGCTCCCTATTAATCGTTTTCCGCTCGTGGTACTGCAGTTGGAAATGCACCCTTCACTCGTGGACGTGAACGTTCACCCGGCGAAGCTGGAGGTTCGTTTTAGCAAAGAGACGGAGCTATACGAGTTTGTGGAAACCACGTTGCGTGGGATTTTAAGGCAAGAGGTATTGATTCCGCAAGTAAGGAAACAGCAAATTAGACGTGGAGATGACAGTTCATTTATCCAAGAACAATTTTTGTTCCCTCGTGGACCCGTGAAAGAGCAGGAAGTAAGTGAAGGATATGGCCAACAAGGACCGCTTGGTAAACCGGTTTTAGAAGATGATCATTCTGACCTGGATGCGCCAGCGGAAATTGAATCAGGAGCAGGAATAGCTACAGTAACAGGAGTCGGCGCAGGAAATGGCTCAGAACCAGCATTACAGCAAAGTTCTTCCGATTTCTCGCAATCGGCTCCTTTGCCCGAAGCACCACCGGAATCTACTCCAGCGTACGGTTCGCTCGATCTCTTGAACGGAGCCCAGTTTGATCAAAGGAATGATTCAGAGCAGGAGAGTAAGGGTGAGAATCCAGGCCAACATTCTCGGAACAATGTGGGTGAAAGTGCAGATGTGCGTGCCGACAAAGTAGCTGCTACGAGCACATCTGAAACCCCAGCGGCTACCGGGAGTCAAACCGAAGCGTATCGTGCGCCATCCTACAGCGCTCCAGTAAGGGAAAGCCGTACGCCATACACATCGTCAGGTCAAAAAGGAGAGCGTAGCTGGAAAAAAGCATCGATACCCGATCCGGCCAAACTGTCGGCTGCAATGCACGCAGATCCTTCTATGCCTGCGTTCCCTGAACTTAGTCTGATTGGTCAGCATCACGGAACGTACCTGATTGCACAAAACGATGAAGGGTTATATTTGATCGACCAGCATGCGGCGCATGAACGGGTAAATTACGAGTACTATTACGAACAGTTTGGCAATCCGGCTCAGGCCTCACAGGAGTTGCTACTGCCGATTACCCTTGAATTCACACCTTCCGAGACAGAAAAGCTAAAAGCAAGACTCGCCTGGTTTGAACAAGCGGGGGTATATCTGGAGCATTTCGGCGGCCAAACTTTCCGTGTGCGTTCTCATCCTTACTGGTTCCCTAAAGGAGACGAAAAAGACATTATCGAGGAAATGTCGGAATGGGTTCTAAGTGAGCGTAGCATTGATGTGGCTAAGATGCGTGAAGCCGCTTCGATTATGTGCTCCTGCAAAGCTTCCATTAAAGCGAATCAAAAGCTTACCGACCGGGAAGCGGAAGTGTTGATTCAGCGTCTGGGTTCATGTCGGCAGCCATACACGTGTCCGCACGGGCGGCCAATAGTAATTTCTTTTTCAACATATGATCTGGAAAAATTATTTAAACGAGTGATGTAGCTTTATAGGGGGATATTATGTATATAACGACGGGTGACAAGGAGGCGGCTTCTCTGGTGGAACGTGCGCGTGCATTGGCTGCTGCGACTGGCGGCACCTATGTAGCACGCAACAGAACATCTCTCCCCAAAATGCTTGAGCAATATGGAATTCAAGACATTCTGGTGGTGCTGAAAGGGAGAGCGCGCTTGTTCCGGAAAGATGCATCCGAGCTTGAATTTCACCCGAGTATGGGATTTGTACGTGCCAAACGAGTGTTGAGGGGAGAGCCTGATCCGATGCTTGAAGCAGGTGCTGTTCGCGAAGGAGATACGGTTGTGGATTGTACCGCAGGGCTTGGCTCGGATTCACTCGTTTTTGCGGTGGCGACAGGTGTTCGAGGGCATGTGATTGCCTGTGAAAGCTCCGCGCCACTCTATACACTTTTACTTGATGGCATGTCCCATTATGAGAGCAACGAACCATCCATAGACGAGGCGTTCCGGCGCATTGAACTGCGAAATCAGGATCATCTGGAACTGCTTCGTTCATTGCCTGACCATAGCTGTGATACGGTTTATTTTGATCCGATGTTTCGTGAACCGATGATGGATTCGAGTGCAATCAAGCCTTTACGCGACTATGCCAATGCCCGTGCATTAGCGGAAGAGAGTATTAAAGAGGCGAAGAGAGTCGCACGCAAGCGAGTGGTCATGAAAGAAAAACGCGGCAGCGCAGAGTTTGAAAGGCTTGGATTCCAGGTGCTGGATCGGGCGAATGCAAAAACCTTGTACGGAGTGATTAATGTTGAAACCGGAAGTTGAAAAAAAACCAAAGCTACTGGTGCTGGTTGGACCGACAGCTGTAGGCAAAACAAGATTGAGCATTGAGCTGGCACAGGCTTTTAACTGTGAAATCATATCGGGAGATTCCATGCAGGTTTATCGTGAGATGGATATCGGAACGGCGAAAATAACGACGGAAGAAATGAAGGGCATTCCCCATCATCTGATTGACATTCATGAGCCGGAATATCCGTATTCCGTAGCGGAGTTTCAGGAAAGCTGTACACGTTTGATTCCTGAAATTCATGCACGGGGTAAACTGCCCTTTATCGTGGGTGGCACGGGTTTATACGTGGAATCGGTTTGTTATGGCTTTCAATTCTCGGACAGTGGCTCAGATGAAGCATTTAGGGAAGAGCAGTTCAGTTATGCTCAGCAGCATGGGGCACAGGCACTTCATGATCGGCTCAGGGAAGTTGATCCAGCCAGTGCGGATCGTCTTCATGCGAATGACCAGCGGCGAATTGTACGTGCGCTTGAAATCTTCCATCTTACAGGTGAGAAATGGTCGGAGCAGCTGGCTGTTCAGAAGAAAGAGTCTCCGTACGATCTACTTATCATCGGTTTGACAATGGATCGCCAGAAGTTATACGCCCGAGTCGAAGAACGAATCGATCTGATGATTGAGCAAGGGCTGGTCGATGAGGTAAAAGCGTTGCTGGAACGCGGAGTCGCGCGAGGTCATATTTCTATGCAGGGCTTGGGATACAAGGAGATTGCCGCATATTTGCAAGGTGAAGTTAGCTGGGATGCTGCGGTAGAGTGGCTTAAAAGGGATACTCGCCGCTTTGCGAAACGTCAGTTGTCCTGGTTCCGTCATATGAAAGATATTCAGTGGTTGGACATGACGGACACCGAAAATTTTGAAGGCCAGTATAAGCAAGTAAGTGAATTGATTACACATACATGGAATTAAACGAAGTCAGACGAAACCTCTACTTTTCGATGAAAAGCTGGAGGTTTTTATTTTTGTTTAGGGTATGCTACCCCTATATGGAAAAAATGGTTCTGTCAATATGATTCAAATCGCTGATTTCAGGATAAAATTTAAGTGATTATTCTTCGGAAATTGGTAGTTTTGAGATCAAAGGTAAAAGGAACTGATCTGTTATTCAGTCTGCTACGTAACGTTCTCATAGTGCAAATGGTCGTTCCTGTGTGGAACCATTTACTAGTAGTGTGATATTACTTAACACGGTATAACGCATTAAAATTTGTTTAGTGGAGCCTCGTTATACGGTTATTACGTGAAATTTGTTCCTCTTTTGCAAATCTGTAAGGCAGTGTATAATGGATAAGTCTACTAATTTTATAGCCTCTCCTCTGGGAGATGTGAAAAAGGGACAAGGGGTTTTTGTGGATTATATGAAACTGTTCATGATATAATAGCACGAAAGCTACTCAGCGATATTGAATAATACTTACACTACGAATTCAAATGAACCAATGGGGGTACGGCTAATGAACAAGTCCATCAACATCCAAGATACGTTCTTGAACCAACTGCGGAAAGAAAACATTCCGGCTACGGTCTATCTGACCAATGGCTTCCAAATCCGCGGGACGATCAAGGCATTTGACAATTTTACGATCGTCATTGACAGCGACGGACGCCAGCAAATGGTCTACAAGCATGCCATCTCCACGTTCACGCCGCAACGCAGCGTATCGCTGATGCAGCAAGACAACGGCGGCGAAGCTTAAAAAATCCGAAACCTTTTCACAAACCATTTCGTCTACAAGTATAGGTATTGAAACAGAGCAACCTAATAAGGGTTGTTCTTTTCATTCCGGGCAAAATAGGTTTAATATAAGCTTGTGCTCGCCAGAGAAATAGAAAACATGCAACTGAAAGGGAGTCAGGAGGTAACATGCCAAACGATCCGTTATCGAGGTCTAATAATCGCAACACCAATAACAAGTCAAACCAAAAAGCGAAACCTAAGACCTCTAAAAAGAAAAAAATTACGGGGAAACGCGTTGGATGGACTTTGTTTTTCACCATGGCAGTCGCCATATTCTGTGCGCTAGGCGGATATTTGTTTATTTTAATCAGTGGTGAACGCCTGCTTACAGCCAACATGGATAAAACAACAATCAATGAAACGTCAAAGGTTTATGATCGCAACAATAATATTATGGGCGAGCTGTCCATCAAAAAGCTGGAACCTGTGGAATCCGATGATATTCCGAAATTGGTCAAAGAAGCCTTTGTTGCTACAGAGGATAAACGGTTCTATGAGCACCAAGGGGTAGATATCTGGTCCATTGGTCGTGCAGCCGTCAAAGATATCATGGCACGTTCCATGGTAGAGGGCGGTAGTACGCTGACCCAGCAACTGGCCAAAAATATGTTCCTGTCGCGTGATAAAACGTTCTTCCGGAAAGCAACCGAGGTATCGATTGCGATGGCGCTGGAACGTAAGTTTTCCAAAGATGAGATTTTGACGATGTACCTGAACCGGATTTTCTTTGGCCATCAGCGTTATGGAATCAAGGCTGCATCGGAGTTTTATTTTGGAAAGAGTAACCTGAACGACCTTAAGCTGTGGCAGATCGCTACACTGGCTGCTATGCCTAAAGGGCCATCTGCATACAATCCGCTGAGTAATCCAAATGATTCGAAAACGCGTCGGGGCGTAGTATTACAATTAATGTATGAGCAAGGTTACATCACCGAGGCGGAGATGAACGAAGCGAAGGCTGTGGTTTATAAATATACGCCGCCTGAGAAAGACAGAAAGTATCAAGCCTTTATTGACTATGTGCTCCGTGAAGCAGAGCGTGTAACGGGCATGACGGAAGACGATCTCAATATTGGCGGTTTCAAAATCTATACAACAATGGATGCACAGGCTCAAACAGCTGTGGAGAATGCTTTCTCGGATGACAGTTTGTTTGAGGCAAGCAAGGATGATCAACAGGTTCAAGGTTCGATGGTCATTATGAATCATGAAAATGGCAGTCTTGTTGCCTTGTTAGGCGGACGTGATTATCAGACCAAAGGATATAGTCGTGTAACGCAAAGCCGGAGACAGCCAGGATCAGCCTTTAAGCCGATCGTATCTTACGCTCCGGCTCTGGAGACAGGGCAATACAGTGCGAACTCGCCGCTGAGCAATGAGAAGCAGTGTTTCGGCAATTATTGTCCGGGCAACCTGCATGGCTACTCTTCTACGATCAGCATGACCGATGCCATAACAAAATCGGAAAATATACCTGCTGTATGGTTACTGGATAAGATCGGGGTAAATACGGGAGTTAATTTTGCGAAAAGTGTAGGCATTCAGCTGACGGACCAAGACAAAAACCTGGCAATCGCTCTGGGTGGTCTTAGCAAAGGTACGAATACATTGGAGATGGCTCAAGCTTACAGCTCCTTTGCTAACCTTGGTGAGTATCAGCAAGCCTACTCCATAAAAAGTATTGTGGATAGTAGCGAGAAAACCATTTACAAACATGATAAATCAGAAACCAAACGTGTGATGAGTGAACAGAACGCATATCAACTTACGCAGATGTTGCAAAACGTAGTAAATGACGGTACCGGACGCTCCGCTCGTCTGGATCGGCCAGTAGCCGGTAAAACGGGAACTGTGCAAAGTGGTATTGCTGGCAACAGTTCGAACCGTGACGTATGGTTTGTCGGGTACACTCCTGAGTGGACTGGTGCTGTCTGGATGGGTTATGACAATCCGGATGCAAAACATATGCTTAAGAACAGTAGTAAGCTGTCTGCAGCGTTTTTCGCCAAAGTCATGGGAGATGCATTAAAAGGTGTCCCTGTGAAAGAGTTCAAAACGCCAGCTGGCGGTCAGGCACCTCCTCCCGTGGAGCAACCACAGCAACCGACATTATCAGTGAGTGGATTGAATGGATCCTATGATCCATCTACTCAGACCGTTTCACTTAGCTGGACTGGAACTGGTGATGCGAATACGCAGTATCGTGTCTACCGGAAGGAGACATCGGAAGCTCAGTTTACTCATCTGATCGATGCTGTTGGCTCAACAAGTGCGCAGGATTTAAGTGCATTACCTGGGCTAACCTATGAGTATTATGTAACGGCTTATGATACGGCTTCCGCACAGGAAACTAGCCCATCCAATACCATTTCGCTTATGATCGAAGCTCAGGAGATTAATCCGCAGCAACCAGATCCAGGTACAGATCCTGAAACAGGTACAGATCCTGAAGTGCCAGGTACGGATAATCCGGACAATGGTGCGGGCGATAATGGTAACCCGAATGGTAACAATGGTAATGGAAGCGAGAATGGCAACAATGGTAATGGGAATAACGGAAACAACGGAAATGGTAATGGCAACAATGGTAACAATGGTGGATCGGGTCCTGGCAATGGTCAACCGGACGGTGGTGGTACTCCGCCAGGACAAGAAACGACTGATCCTGGAAGTGACGGCTCAAGTGATGGTGGAGTGAGTACACCGGGTCAAGTCGTTACACCACCAGACAGTGGAACCAGTGGAGACGGCGCAGGAACAGAAGTTCCTTCTACCCCTCAATCCGGTTCGGGAGGATAAAAATCCTGTTTCACAATAGTATATATGTGTACTCAACTGCTTCCCGGTTCGCCGGTGAAGCAGTTTTTGTTTTGTATGAACAAAAGGAAGGTTACAATTCGATATCCAAGATCATGTGAACTATGAATAGCAACATAACAAGCTTAGTTTTGAGTGTATCCTTTAAATATGGTAAGCTGTAGCTATTCGTAATACGTTGTATAGAGCAGATTCATAGCACTTGTTCTCTAGTAGACGTATAAATGTTCACCAATCCAAAATGCAGATCATAGATCTGCAGTCGGCAAAGAGGGGTTCGTATGAAACGGAAATTCGGGGATCGCGCAAACTGGCGCCGGATTACGAACCGACAATTTACATGCCGGTTCGTTCAGTCCAAAATTTTCACAGGTTACATTACGCTGTACACCATACAGGATTTAAAAGAACCCTTGTGGAAGACGTATGGAGGTACAACCTTCTGTATTGCTGACAAGGGATACTCCTGGCTACAGTACTATCCGAAGGGAGAACACTTTGTTGTTACAGCCATGTTTGATGATCAGCAGCAAATTGTAGAGTGGTACATCGATACTTGCCGTAGCCAGGGAATTACAGATCAGGGTGTTCCTTGGTTTGATGACCTCTACTTGGACGTTGTTGTGCTGAAGGACGGAGAGATCTTTTTGCTGGATGAGGATGAGCTTGAGGATGCCTTGTCACGGAAACATATTACAACCGGAGATTATGATCTCGCGAACAAAACGGCGAAGGAGCTGCTCCATGCCATTGATGCTCATGTGTTCCCATACTTTCAGTTATCACTGAAGCACAGACAAACGTTATTTGAGAACGGGGAGTTTCGCAAAAACATCCAGGTCTAAAACGAATTTTTCTGACCAGAACTTTTCTTGTACATCCTTCTAATATCTGGACACCTGATAGAATACATTAATAATCAGGAGAGATCAGCCCGATAAAATAGAGGTGATGGCGAATGAACGGACGGGTCATGGCTGCAGGAGGGCAACCGGGAGGCAGACCATCCAGGCAAATTAATGTGGTACTACGTAACCAGGAACCTCAAATACTCGCTAAAGATGAAGCACTCTCGGTACAAGCGGCTAAAAGTTTAACAAAGCATGCGCATTTTCAGGAGATTCAGGGTGAACTTGAGCAACTGGTGGGACTCGAAAATATCAAAGATTTGGTGTTCGAAATTTATGCATTTCTTCAGATTGCGCAGATGCGCTCCGAGGCAGGTCTGCTAAGTGGTGCACACGTGTATCATATGATCTTTAAAGGCAACCCCGGAACGGGCAAAACCACGGTAGCCAGAATCGTAGCCAAAATGTTTCAGAAGATGGGCGTGCTGAACAAAGGACATCTTATTGAAGTGGAACGTGCTGACCTTGTGGGGGAATATATTGGTCATACGGCTCAGAAGACCAGAGATTTGGTTAAGAAAGCCCTTGGAGGCATTTTGTTTATCGATGAGGCGTACAGTCTGGCTCGCGGCGGGGAGAAAGATTTTGGCAAGGAAGCGATCGATACACTTGTAAAATCAATGGAGGACCATAAAAACCAGTTTATTCTGATCTTGGCGGGATACTCGGAAGAAATTGATTTTTTTCTACAAACGAATCCAGGTTTACCTTCTCGCTTTCCGATTCAGGTTGAATTTCCAGACTATACGATTGACCAGTTGATCCAAATCTCTGAGATCATGGCCAAAGAGCGTGATTATATTTTGATGCCTCAGACCATACTCAAGTTAAAGCAACATCTTCTTCAGGAGAAGAATGATTCGTTGCACGCGTTCAGTAACGCCAGGTATGTAAGGAATGCAATCGAGAGATCAATCCGGCATCAGGCTGTTCGTTTGCTGGAGCAGTACTCGGATGGAAGTCCGGGTAAGCTGGAGCTCATGACTATTCGTACAGAAGATTTGAAGTTTGAACGAAAGTAAGCGATAATAACCTTTTAACAGAGCCGGCCGGGCTAACCGGTTCGGCTTTAACCATGCCACGAGCATTTCGTGGTTTAATGTATTTATACGGAGCAGGGGAGTGGGTATATATATGACAATGGGCACGCACGATACAGATACAACCAAAAAAGACCGCGCAATATTGGTCAGTCTGGTTACCGATGAAGTGAAGCGTTCAGGCATTAATCATGAGTATTCATTACAGGAACTTGTGAAGCTGGCTGAAACCGCAGGCGTTGAAGTTCTCAGTGTATTAACCCAGAACCGGGAAACAAGGGACACGAAATGGTTTATTGGTAAAGGTAAAGTGGAAGAACTGCGTTTGGTTGCAGACGAGCTGGGAGCAACGACAGCTATTTTTGATCAGGAGTTGTCTGGCGCTCAGGTTCGAAATCTGGAAGAGGCTTTGGATCTGAAAATTATTGACCGTACACAGCTTATTTTGGATATCTTTGCGCAACGTGCCAGTACACGGGAAGGGATCATTCAGGTAGAACTGGCGCAACATAGTTATTTGTTGCCGCGTTTATCGGGGCATGGTAAAAACTTGTCACGACTTGGGGGCGGCATCGGGACAAGAGGCCCAGGTGAGAGCAAGCTGGAGACAGACCGTCGTCACATCCGGGGACGGATCGATGATCTAAAGCGTCACCTCGAGGAAGTCACACGTCATCGTAAACTGCACAGAGAGCGTCGTAAAAAAACAGGGATTATTCAAGTTGCTTTAGTAGGTTACACAAATGCAGGTAAATCAACATTGTTGAAGCAGTTAACCGCAGCGGATGTATACATTCAGGATCAACTTTTTGCTACGCTCGATCCAACATCACGTACAATGGAGCTACCGAGTGGTAAAGAAATTGTACTGACGGACACCGTTGGTTTTATTCAGAATTTACCTCACGATCTGGTTGCGGCTTTCCGCGCGACATTGGAAGAAGTGAATGAGGCTGATCTGATTTTACATGTTGTAGACGCTTCATCCGAAATGCGTGACGATCAGATGAGCACAGTTCATACCATTTTGCAGCAACTTGGTGCAGGGGACAAGCCTCAGCTTGTTCTGTATAACAAAAAAGATGCCTGCACGCCGGAACAACTACAGATGCTTCCTTTGGATAAAAAGCATATTAAAATAAGTGCACTTGATGAATCAGATTTGATCAAGGTTCGTGAATTGATTCAAGCGGAACTGACAGGCGATACGAAGCGATTCCGTATTCCGGCGGAACGTGGGGATCTGACATCTGTACTCTATAAAATCGGAGACGTTGTAGGAACGGAATATGATGAGAACGATGTTATCTATCAAGTCGAGCTGCAAAAAGGTGAATATGAGAAGTTTGCATATTTACTCGAAGATTTCATTGAACTGTAATATTCATGACATATTAATGTGATAAGTTGACACGAGAATTGATTCGAATGCGTCAGTTTCGTGCTATAAAAGGGGAATGAAGCAAGATGGCAAGGTTTGATTCAACTATTCTAGAACTTCAACATCAGGTGGAACGTCAGATCGAGGGACAACTTCATCAGGTTGATCGTATTGTAGATCACAATCAATGGAAAGTTATCGATGCCTTTCAGCGCAGAAAAGTAAGTGATTATCATTTTGCGGGCTCAACGGGGTATGCCTATAACGATCGTGGACGTGAGGTGCTTGATGAGGTGTATGCGGATGTGTTTGGTGCAGAAACTGCACTGGTGCGTCCTCATTTTGCCTCAGGAACACACACGATAAGTACGGCCCTGTTCGGCGTATTGCGGCCAGGAGACAATCTGTTGTACATCACAGGTAAGCCCTATGACACATTACATAAAGTGATCGGCATGCCTGGTGATGGAACAGGGTCTCTCCGTGATTTTGGGGTTGGCTATGCTGAAACTGAACTCACAAACGCAGGGCAAGTGGATTGGGGAGCGGTGGAAAAGTCTATTACGCCAGCAACGAAGGTTATAGGCATTCAGCGCTCACGCGGTTACGACTGGCGTTCTTCGTTTACAATTGATGAGATTGCAAATATGGTGGCACGTGTTAAATCGTTGAAACCAGACGTTATCGTGTTTGTGGATAATTGTTACGGCGAATTTACTGAAGAACGCGAACCTACGGAAGTAGGTGTGGACTTGATGGCAGGTTCGTTGATTAAAAATCCTGGTGGTGGGTTAGCAGAAACCGGAGGATACATATGTGGTAAAGAGAAGTATGTACAACTGGCAGCGTATCGCTTGACTGCACCTGGTATTGGGGGTGAGGTCGGTGCTATGCTGGGGACAACACGAGGCATCTACCAAGGACTTTACATGGCTCCGACCATTGTTGGTCAAGCGATTAAAGGAAGTATTTTTGCTGCGGCGATGTTTGCTGCATCCGGATTTGTAACCAAGCCTGCGTGGGATGAGCCGCGTACCGACCTGATTCAGGCGGTGCAATTCAGCTCTGCGGAGCATCTAATTGCTTTTGTGCAAGGTATTCAGCAGGCAGCAGCTGTGGATAGCCATGTTGTGCCTGAGCCTTGGGATATGCCTGGATATGAGCATCCTGTCATTATGGCGGCAGGTACGTTTATCCAAGGAGGAAGCTTGGAGTTATCCGCCGACGCACCGATTCGAGAGCCTTTTATCGGTTATATGCAAGGTGGGTTGACTTACTCTCATGTTAAATATGGCGTTTTAATGGCATTACAAGCGATGAAAGATCGTAAATTATTGTGAGTTTATCTAACATGTCATTGACACTTTGTAACAACTAAATGTACAATAGGGTCAAGAATAGATGACTGGAAGGTTGATGAACATGGGCGACGAGATTCGCAGAAATATGGCCTTATTCCCGATCGGTATCGTAATGAAACTTACCGACCTGTCCGCGAGACAGATTCGTTATTATGAGCAGCATAGTCTCATTGTTCCTGCAAGAACTTCAGGGAATCAGCGTTTGTTTTCCTTTAACGATGTTGAGAGATTGCTAGAGATTAAAGCTCTGATTGAAAAAGGAGTTAACATTGCTGGCATCAAGCAAGTGATGAATCCTGTCTCAAAAGAGTCTGAAGAGGCAACGGTGATTACGCCAGATACGGAAGTTAAACGTAGAGAGCTGTCCGATACGCAACTGCACCGCTTGCTGAAGCAACAGCTGGTGTCAGGCAAAAGACCAGGCCAAGTATCTCTCATCCAAGGTGAACTTTCTCGTTTTTTTAATAAAAAATAATCGGTTCACCTAACGAGGCGGGTAAGGTAAATTTCAAACTTCTGATGTCAGACTCCTTGACCCGTGGAACATTCTAATGTACAAATATAACATGCAAGCCAAATACGCAGATAAGAAAGGGAGAGGAATCATGAGTTATACAAAAGAAGACATTCTCCGCATCTCCAAAGAAGAAAACGTACGATTCGTTCGATTGCAATTCACCGACTTGCTGGGAGCGATTAAAAACGTTGAGATTCCTGTAAGCCAGTTAACGAAGGCTTTGGATAACAAAATGATGTTTGATGGTTCTTCCATTGAAGGTTATGTTCGTATCGAAGAATCCGACATGTACCTCTATCCGGATCTTGACTCTTGGCTTATTTTCCCATGGGTATCCGATAATCGCGTCGCACGTTTGATCTGTGACGTATATCTGCCAGACGGCAACCCATTCCCAGGTGATCCACGTGGCATCTTGAAGCGAAACCTGAAGGAAGCCGAAGAAATGGGATTCACTTCCTTTAACGTTGGTCCTGAACCAGAATTCTTCTTGTTCAAAACGGATGAAAAAGGAAATCCAACAAACGAACTGAATGACCAAGGTGGATATTTCGACCTTGCACCAACAGATCTTGGTGAAAACTGTCGTCGTGATATCGTTATTACACTTGAAGAAATGGGATTTGAAATCGAAGCTTCTCACCACGAGGTAGCTCCTGGTCAGCATGAGATCGACTTCAAATATGCGGATGCATTGAAAGCGGCAGACCAGATCCAAACCTTCAAACTCGTTGTTAAAACGATTGCACGTCAGCATGGATTACATGCTACGTTTATGCCAAAACCATTGTTCGGTATGAACGGTTCCGGTATGCACTGTAATCAATCCTTGTTCCGTGGCAATGAGAACGCATTTGTTGACGAGTCGGATGAACTGGGCCTGAGCAAAACTGCACGTCACTTCATGGCTGGAACGCTGAAGCATGCACGTGCGTTTGCAGCAATCACTAACCCGACTGTGAACTCATACAAACGTCTTGTGCCAGGTTACGAAGCACCATGTTACGTAGCATGGTCTGCAAGTAACCGTAGCCCAATGATCCGTATTCCTGCTTCACGTGGTCTGAGTACTCGTGTTGAAGTTCGTAACCCGGATCCAGCTGCTAACCCTTACCTCGCTTTGGCTGTTTTATTGAAAGCAGGTCTGGACGGAATCAAACGTGAGCTTTCCTTACCAGCTCCGATTGACCGTAACATCTACATCATGTCAGAAGAAGAGCGTGTGGAAGAAGGCATTCCTAGCTTGCCAGCTGACCTGAAAGAAGCATTGAACGAATTGATCCGCAGCGAAGTCATCTGTGATGCTCTCGGCGACCACGCCCTGGCTCACTTCTACGAGCTGAAAGAAATTGAGTGGGATATGTACAGAACACAAGTCCACCAATGGGAACGCGATCAATATATCACGTTGTACTAATACCAGAATCCCTTGCGCCATCTGGCGTAAGGGGTTTTTCTTTTTGGGGATAAATAATTTCTGGATGAACTAAAAGGTGAGTGCCCACAAAATGCCCGCATCCAATAAGATGCAGGAAAAATGCAAGAATAGCGCTCCTCATGGGAGCGCTATTCTTGCATTTAATTTACTCTATTGAGGGCTTTCTAGCAGTAGCTACTCTATTTTAATAAACTCGACACAGGGGCATTAAAATAACCCCATTTTGTTTGTTTTGTTCGTTAATAGCTTACATGAAACTTAAAAAGGATGATATAACTACCATGGTTTGCACTTACAACTGTGAGCCCAGGTCGAATAGGAGTCACCAAAAAATCAGGGCCAATATCACAAGCGCCATCACTATAGATTACATCATAAGTATAGCCACTATACCACTGACCAGGTTGGCCTACTTTTGAGTATCTTACATATTTCTGTGTTGCCTGAATCGTAATACTTTGTGAAGTTAATGAATCTTGAGAAGAAGGTGAAAGCGGCAGCAAATGATGTTGGAACAGCGACGATTGCCACAATAACAGTTAAAGCTCCAAGTGAATACATTTTCTTTTTCATACAAATACCTCCTAATATTTGTAATGAATTGGTAAAACTTTACTCTTTAAAACTACCATATTATTAAATGTAAAATAATATAATTTGTCACATTGTTTACTATATTTATCCTCAGATCACATCCAAACATATATGAAGATAAAATAAGAAAGTCCAAAAATTTATATTTGTGCAAAGTAAATAGTTATATTATTGTGAAATCTCTAAATGAAAACTAAACTCAAATAAGAACATGGAGAGTCAGAAATATGATAAATTCTATGTCTGAAAAATTCATAAAAGAGTCAAGAACATACAAGCAATCGCTGAAAAAATAAAGAAGTATGCGTCATGCTTTCCACTTATTTTGTCTTTTGACATCTGTCTTGTTTCAAAACTATGTTGATAGTTTCATATATAAAAGATATAATTAATTTGATTTTGGACAATATAATTTTTATAAATTAATTGGAGATGATATTTTTGGAACACCAAGCGAAACAACTTGTGACTACACAACGTACGTTTTTTAATACAGGACAGACTAAACAAGTGGAGTATCGGATTCAGGCTTTGCAAAACTTGAAAGAAGGGATCGAGAAGTACCAGCAACGTATTCTGGATGCGCTTCGTGCTGATCTCAATAAATCAGAGGCTGAAGGATATGGCTCGGAGATTCGCATTGTATTGGGTGAATTGGATTACACGCTGGAACATCTGCGTGAATGGGCTACACCACGTAACGTTCCAACGAGCTCTGCAATGCCAGACGCGGCTAGTACGATTTACCCTGAGCCTTATGGAGTTGCTCTGATTATTGCGCCTTGGAATTATCCGTTCCAACTGGCGTTTGGGCCGCTAATCGGTGCAATTGCTGCAGGGAACTGTGCTGTGATCAAACCTTCTGAGCTTACACCAGCGACGTCTCGTTTAATTAACGATCTTATCCAGGACATATACCCTGAGGAGTACATTGCTGTTATGGAAGGAGAGGTTGAAACGAGTACAGCACTGCTTAATGAGAAATTCGATTATATTTTCTTTACAGGCAGTACGGGGGTCGGTCGTATTGTCATGAAAGCTGCAGCAGAGCACTTAACTCCAGTGACGTTAGAGTTAGGCGGTAAAAGTCCAGCCATTGTGCATCGGGATGCTGATCTGAAACTGGCAGCACAACGTCTTGTGCGCGGTAAATTTCTGAATGCAGGGCAAACCTGTGTTGCACCGGACTATTTAGTAGTAGATGAACAGGTACATGATCAACTCATCGAGGAAATCAGAGCCGAGGTTCGCGATAAATTTGGGGATGATGTGATGCAAAATAAGGATTTTCCTCATATCGTTAACACACGTAACTTTGATCGTTTGAATGCTTTCCTTACGAATGGCAAAACTTTAATGGGAGGGCGTTCGAATCGGGATCAGCTTATGATTGAACCGACTGTTCTTGGCGATATCGATTGGGATTCACCAGTAATGCAGGAAGAGATCTTTGGACCTATTCTGCCCGTATTTACGTATCGTGATTTGAATCCAATGCTCGATGAAATCGCTCGGCGGCCTAAACCACTCGCTTTGTATTTATTTACTGAAAATGAAGCTTTACAGGAGCAGGTATTAAATCAGGTTTCTTTTGGTGGAGGCTGTATTAATGAGACTCTATCTCACATGACCTCGCATTATTTGCCATTTGGGGGTGTGGGAGAGAGCGGTATGGGTTCTTACCATGGACAACAGAGTTTTGAAGTATTCTCGCATCACAAAAGCATTCTTAAACGCACTAAATAATCTCTTGTTCAGCGCATGCACTTATTAGAGTAGTTGGTTAGTAAATGATATGCCCCAATTATTAGAGTAAAAGAAAGAGGTTGTCCTGTTGATCAGGGCAACCTCTTTCGTATTCTATCGGGTAGAACGTATTAGCAATTTAATAAACCAATATGCATTAATGAATATCGCGGAAAAGACCAATGACCTTGCCTAGAATACTAACGTGTTTCAACCGCAACGGTTCTAATGTAGCATTTTCCGGTTGAAGGCGAATGTGATCCTTTTCCTTATAAAAAGTCTTCACTGTTGCTTCATCGTCCTCAGTCATGGCAACGACAATGTCACCATTATCAGCGGTTTGTTGCTGACGAACGATTACATAGTCTCCATTAACAATACCGGCTTCAATCATACTGTCCCCAACAACGGAAAGCATAAATACTTTCTGTTCTCCTACATAATGTGTAGGAAGTGGGAAGTAGTCTTCAATATTTTCTGTTGCCGTAATCGGCACACCAGCTGTTACTTTACCCACGACCGGAATTCGTGCAACGCTGTGGGCGAACTGATGAGAATGCTCAGACTCTTCCTGGCTTAACAATTCAATCGCTCTTGGTTTGGTTGGGTCACGTCTGATTAACCCTTTCTTCTCCAAACGATCCAAATGTCCATGCACTGTGGAACTGGAAGCCAGTCCAACGGCTTCGCCAATTTCTCTTACGGAAGGAGGATACCCCTTCAAACGGACTTCATTTCGTATAAACTCCAGGATAGCCTGTTGCCTGCTGGATATCTTCGACATACCGTATCAACCCCATTTTAGTAACGTTTGGGAAAATTATAACATAGAACCTCCGTTCGTACAAACATAAGTTCTAAAGAAATCATATTATTTCTACTTTTTTCGATTCAGACTCATTAGTTTTTTTGAAAAGAGAGTTTAATTGTTCACTACGCAAGAATTTCCAATACGAAAGAAGATGTTTTAATGTCGAAAAAAGAGCGAACAATTGTTCTAAAAAAGTCTTGAACAAAACAAATGTTCGTGTTATATTGATTCCAAGAGATAGGAACAAACGTTTGGAGGCGGGGACAAATGAGATATTCTACGTATCAGAGCATTTATAAACCAGTAAATTCAGAAGCTTTAAAGTCTAATATAGGGCAATTCAGAACGTTCATGACACGTCTTAAGTTCTCTAAGGGATTGATTAAGCTGGCAATTGCTTCATTAATTATATTTATTGGATGTAGTACAGTGCTAACTGTCTTTGCTGGTAACGAGAATGATCTACTACCTGGTGGTAAGATTGCTGTATCACAGGGAGAAACATTGTGGAGTATTTCTTTGGAACATAAACCAACGTCGATGGATACGCGTGTATATATAGAAGCAATCAAAAAAGTGAATCAACTTGAATCAGCAACAATCCAGACAGGACAAGTTCTAATTTTACCTCAGTTTGTTAAATAGAGTGCGCATCTATGCAGGTTGGCGCGTACTAACTTGACAAGCCGCCTTTCTCATGTCAAAGTTAATATGACTTTGTATTTTTGGAGGGGACAAGCTTGGATATAGATAGTCTGGTAGCACGTATTAACGAATTGGCTCGCAAGCAGAAATCCACTGGACTATCAGAGGAAGAACTTGCTGAACGTGCCAAATTGAGAGAAATTTACCTAGGTAACATTCGTAGCAACTTCAGACAGCAACTCGATTCAATTGAGATTGTTGACGACGACAAGGGCCAAGGCCACCAAGGCAAACTCAAACATTAATTTACGAAACCTAAACATATCGTTATGATATTTAGGTTTCTTCATGTTAGCTGGGGATGCTTACTATAAGGGGGAACATCGGTTTGCAGTATAATTATGTAAGCCGATACAAGACACATAAGGGGGATTCACATGTCACGGCGTTCGTTCGAGAGAACGGTTCGGAAAAATTCGAAGCAATTGAATCAGCAACGTAAAAAAAGCGGTCAACCAATTACAGGTAATCCAGGTGAGGATGTTTACAAAGGCAGAAGCCTTTTGTTCCCTATCTTTTTAATTGGTTTAGCGTTCTTGTATCTGTTCATGAGTACTTTTTTAGTGAAAGCACCGATGACAACCTGGGATTGGGTCACAATGCTGCTCTATGTATTTTTGGCTGTCATTTTTATGTTGCGCCGTCCTTACGTTAAAATTAGCAGTAATCGGATCATTACAACGAAGGGGAATCGTGAACGATCGATCGGGGTTGACGATATTATCAAATTCCGTTTTGAGCCAGGTACTGTTGTTATTGAACACAACAGTCGTGGAAAAAGATGGGTTTTCACCAAGTTGTTAAATCGTTACGATACAGAAGCGATTACCGAGCGGTTGTTGAAATTTGCAAAAGCACACCAGATTACCGTAGAAACGATTGATAAGTAATTAACGTGTAAAGGGGCAGATGATCGGAATGGCGTTAAAAGCGATTATGTTTGACCTGGATGATACTTTATTATGGGATGAACGGAGTGTACGAGAAGCCTTTCATGAAACTTGTCTAATTGCTGCAGCAGAAACAGGTGTTAATGCTGAGGCACTCGAAGAGGCTGTTCGTAATGAAGCACGTGAACTATATGAATCTTATGAAACGTTCCCTTTTACCAAAATGATTGGAATTAACCCTTTTGAAGGACTTTGGGCGAACTTTACGGGAGGAGAACAGCCGGAATTTCGTCAGCTTGAACAATTGGCTCCAATTTATCGCAAGGAGTCTTGGCGCCGTGGTTTACTAAAGCTGGGTGTCGATCATGATGAGCTTGCAGAGCGCCTGGCCTCTCAGTTTGGTGCAGAACGTAGATCGAGACCTCATGTATATGAAGAAACGATGGAAACGTTGCGCCATTTGCAAGGTAAGTACAGATTGTTGCTTTTGACTAATGGATGTCCTGCTTTACAGCAAGAGAAACTTGATGGTGTTCCAGAGTTATCTCCTTTCTTTGATGAGATTATTATCTCAGGTAGCTTTGGTAAAGGTAAGCCAGATCCATCCATTTTTGAGCATGCGCTAAGTAGACTGGGTGTTCAACCAGAAGAAAGTATGATGGTAGGCGATAAGTTAACAACAGATATTCGTGGTGCGTTGTCTTCAGGTATTCGTGCAGTATGGATTAACCGCGAAAACAAAACAAATAATGAAAGTTATTCACCGAACCACGAGATTAAACATTTGTCTGAATTAGAGGGGCTTATCGCAAATTTTTAAAATCATAGATGACATAAAATCTTCGCCCAAATAGCTATTCATTTAACATTGGTTATGACATGAATGATCGTTTGTTCATGTATCGTAACCAATGTTTTTTTGTTTTAATACATTCCATATAAGAGTGTTTTTAATGCATTGTTAGGGGCGATTATTTAAATTTTTAATGAAAAGTTATTGAAATTAAAAAAAAGCTGCTTTAGAATACAACTAACATACTAGTATGACTAGTTTTTATTTCTACAATATTTCGAGAGCATTCACTGATCAACTACAAGTACATTTTCAGATGCATGAAAAAAGAAAAGGCGAATGATTTAATGGCCATTTTGTAAGCGCTTTATACAATGACTGATTCAATTTAACGACATTCAAGCAATGCATGCTCAGTCAGGTTCACACGTTTGCATATGCTTGAGTGTACATATATCCCAAATTGATACCGTTTACATTTTTGATTTTGTAGTGGAGGTGAATCGAATAGACAGGTATCCTTTGCAACACGAGGGAGAGAAAGACTTGTCAAACAGCGATTAAAGCATTTTTAATCAAGCATGGATCGGAGTGAATGACACATGAAGTCAGAAACATCTAAGGCAACGATACCGATGATATCTTCACGTAAAGAAAGCAAGTTGCGAACAGCTACCATATTGATTCGTAAAGATTGGCAGTTGTACTCGCTACTAGTTCTTCCCATCATTTATCTGATTATTTTCAAATATGGCCCGATGTTAGGCAACATAATCGCCTTTAGGCGATTTGTACCGGGTGGCAGTATTTTTGGAGAAACCTGGGTTGGATTACGATACTTCAAAATGTTCATTGAGGACCCAACGTTCTGGCGAGTTTTTAGTAACACACTTATGCTCGGCGGGCTTGCGTTGTTATTTACGTTTCCCGTGCCGATTATTTTCGCACTGATGCTTAACGAGGTGAAGAGCAAACGATTTAAAAAATTTGTGCAAACAGCGTCGTATCTGCCTCACTTTCTATCGATTGTTATCGTAGCAGGTATGATTCTGCAATTAACGGCAGTGAATGGTTCGATCAACGGTCTGGTTGCATTTTTTACTGGCGATAACATTCCATTCATGCAACGTGCAGAGTGGTTCAGAACCATCTATATCTCTTCTGAAATCTGGCAGGGTATGGGTTGGGGAGCTATTTTATATCTGGCAGCACTAACTACGATTGATGAATCTTTGTATGAAGCAGCACGAATCGATGGAGCGAATCGCTGGAAGCAAACGATACATGTAACCATTCCAGGCATTTTGCCAACGATTGTTACGTTGCTGATTTTAAACATGGGGAACTTCCTGGCTGTAGGCTTTGAAAAAATCTTGCTTTTGTATAATCCGCTTATTTATGAGACTTCCGATGTAATTTCGACTTATTTGTATCGTGTAGGTCTTGAATCGAGCAACTTCAGTTATGCAACGGCCATTGGTTTGTTCGAATCGGTCATTGGACTAACTCTAGTATTCACTGTAAACGCTATCTCACGCAAACTGACACAACGAAGTTTATGGTAAAGGAGGAACACCATGCAGGAATCACGATCATACAAGGTATTTAAGGTATTTAATGTAACATTCTTGTTATTTATTGTTTTTATTACACTATATCCATTCCTGAATGTTGTTGCGCAATCCTTCAGTAGTGAAGCGTACATTAACTCAGGTAAGGTAAGCTTGTTCCCGAGAGGGTTCAATGTGGAAACGTATAAAACCATTTCGAAGGACAACATGTTCTGGTTGAACTATAAAAATACGATCATTTACACTGTGGTGGGGACTTTAATCTCAATGTTTATGACGACGATTTTTGCTTATGCATTGTCCAAAAAAAGATTGATGGGACGTAAATTTCTGACCATGTTTGCCGTGTTTACGATGTTTTTCAGCGGGGGTCTGATTCCTAACTACGTACTCATTAATTCCCTTGGTTTTAATAACACCATGTGGGCACTGGTTGTCCCAGGTGCAATCAGCATATATAACATGCTCATCATGAAATCCTTTTTTGAGAACATGCCAGAAGAGTTAGAGGAAGCAGCCGCCATTGACGGGTTAAACACATACGGTATTTTGCTTCGTATCATTTTGCCTCTCAGTAAAGCGGTCATGGCCACGATGGTGCTGTTCTACGCTGTTGGACATTGGAACTCCTGGTTTCCTGCCTTCTTGTATTTGGACAAAAAAGAGCTGTTTCCGGTCACGATCTATTTGCGTAATATGATTGCCGGGGCAACGAGTGGTGCCACTGCGGGAGCAACCTCTGCGGACAATCTCACTCAGATTGCTGCCAACATCAAATCGGTAACGATGGTGTTAACGATCCTGCCTATTTTAACTATCTATCCATTTGTACAGCGATATTTTGTAACCGGTATCATGTTGGGTTCTGTTAAGCAGTAACCTTTGCACACATAGGTTTGGAAACTAAACAAAAGGGGATGAATGGATTGAAAAGAAAGCCTCGTAAACGGATTGGTAAGATGATTCTGGCAATGACAATGTCGGCTGTACTTGCTGCTTGTAGCAGTGGTGCCGGGACTGGCCCAGATGTTACTGAAGTGGGCACGAAATCAGCCATGGAGAGTTATAAAGTGGGCGAAACATTCAAAGCGACGGAACCATTTAATCTTTCTATTTTGTATAGTGATCATCCAACGTATCCTTATAAAAAAGACTGGCTGTTATTCAAAAAAATATCGGAGATGACAGGAGTTACGTTGGAGCCAACCATCGTGCCGATGAGTGACTATCCACAGAAGCGATCGCTGTTAATCAGTTCTGGCGATGCTCCGCTCGTTATTCCAAAGACTTATCCGGGTGAAGAATCTGCTTTTGTATCTTCTGGAGCGATTCTGCCGATCAGTGATTACATTGATTTGATGCCAAATTTCAAGGACAAAATTGAAAAGTGGAAACTTGAACCTGAACTTGAAGGACTGCGTCAGGAGGACGGCAAATATTATGTTTTACCGGGATTACATGAGGAAGTATGGCCTGATTATACTCTGATCATAAGAACAGATATTTTTAAAGAAAATAATATTGCCATTCCAACAACTTGGGATGAACTCTATACCGCAGCCAAAAAATTAAAAGAAATCTATCCGGACTCCATTCCATTTTCAGACCGTTTCAAATTCAACAGTACACTTGGCATTGCAGCTACGGGTTTTGGGACTAAGGCTGGATGGGGATATGGAAATGGCTTGACCTACAAAGCCGACCAGGATGAATTTGTTGCCACGGCAACGACGCCAGAGTACAAAGAATTACTGACGTTTTTTAACAAAATGGTTGCAGAAGGACTTCTTGATAAGGAAAGCTTCACGCAAGACGATGATCAAGCTACTCAAAAGTTCGTTTCGGGTAAATCATTTATTATTAACGGTAACTCACAGACACTTGTACTGCATCGAAATGATATGAATAAAACGTTGGGTGAAGGGAATTTCTCGATTGCTAAGATCACAGTTCCGGGAGGGCCGAAAGGGCAGCTGATGTCGGGTTCCAGACTCGAAAACGGTGTGATGATTTCCGGGAAGATTAAAGATAGTGACAATTTCAAAGCGATTTTACAATTTATCGACTGGTTGTATTACAGTGATGAAGGACAGGAATTTGCGAAGTGGGGTGTAGAGAACGAGACATACACTAAAGAAGGTGGCAAACGCAAGTTAGTAAATGATATTAATTACAATGGTTTGAACCCTAAGGGTACGAAAGACCTTCGCGTTGACTTCGGATTCTCTGGTGGTGTATTTGCTTACGGTGGAACAACAGACCTGCTTCAATCCATGTTTAGCGAAGAAGAACTTGAGTTCCAGAAAAATATGAAAGAGACAAAGGAAGTGATTCCGGCTGAACCACCTATCCCTTATTCTTCCGAAGATCGTGAACGTGTAACACTGATGAGCACGCCGCTCAAAGACTACACAGACCAGAATACGTTGAAGTTTATTATAGGTGAACGGAAGTTATCCGAGTATGATACATTCCTAAAAGAGCTGGAGAGTCAGGGTTTGTCCAATTATGTGAAGATGGCGAACGACACTTATAAGACGTATAAGGAAAACAAAAAGTAATTTGTAAGATCTGAAGCCGAGCTACCGTTTCGCTAAAGTTATTTAAGTGAATCGGTAGTTTGTGCTAATATGAAAGGAATATGGCTGAGAGAAAGAGGTCAAGGCATGGCATTTAATCAGAAAACAAGAGGCTCTACCAGGGCGTATTCTTATAATTTGCTCAAAGAACGAATTCTTCATCTGGAGCTTGAACCAGGTACCAAAATTTCCGAAAAAGAGATCGCAGATGAATTACAGGTGAGCCGCACACCGGTACGAGAAGCTTTTATGAAGCTTGCCGAAGAAGAACTACTGGATATCATTCCACAGAGTGGCACGATTGTTTCGCATATTAACCTGGAGCATGTGGAAGAAGGCAGGTTTATGCGCGAGAAGATGGAGAAGGAAATTGTCATGTTAGCCTGTACTTCGTTTCCTGAAGAGTACATGTTCAAATTAGAAACCAACATTGCCATGCAGGAAGTGTGTATTGGGAAAAAGAACTTCTATCGACTGTTCGAATTGGATGAGGAATTCCACCAGATTTTGTTTCAGGGCACTGGAAAGCTGCGGACGTGGAAAATGTTGCAACAGTTGAACATGCCGTTTAATCGATTACGATTACTCCGTTTAGCAGAAGACTCGAATCTAGAAGTGATTATCTCTCAACATAAAGAGATTTTGAGGCTGGTTACAGAGCGTCAGACGGAGGAAGCAGCACAGGTCATGGAAGCACATCTTAGGCTTGTAGTATACGAGCAGGAGATTTTAAAGGACAAGTATCCTCACTATTTCATCTAGGTTATCACACTAACCCCCGACTCTTATGAGCAGGGGGTTAGTTAAGCACGTTAACTTTTTAATCAAAGTTAGGCGTTTTTGATAAACGTTGGATCAGGATACGGATCGGCGATCCAGCCATCTTTTTCGATGAACAGGCGCACCGCAATAATTTGTTTGTTCTCCATTAAAGTGAAGAAGTGCGGTGTGTTTTCAGGAACGGAAATAACGTCACCCGGAGACAGTTCTACATTGAAGTAACCTGTTTCATCAGTTGCTTTAATGACAAAGATACCTTTACCCGCAACAATTGCACGGATTTCATCTTCCGCATGCGTATGGATCTCTTCGAACTTGGCCAGTTTCTCTTCGATGTCTGGTGTTTGCTCGGAAAGGGTGATGACATCCCAGATTTGATAACCGCGGCGTGCCGCCAAGTCTTTGATCTCATAATCGAAGGTGTCTAATACTTCTTGCTTCTGATCATCCGTCAAGCCGAAGTTGTTTTGCAGTTCCGTGTTTAATTTGGAAGCGTCCCACTTCTCGTATAATACGTCATATTTGTTCAAGAAATTTCGAACGTTCTCGTCTCCAGTGATTCGTTCGTTCGTATTTCGGATAACAATTTCAGCCATGCGCTTTCCCTCTTTTCCACTTGGATTAATTGATATTATATCGGATTGCTCAAAATTTGTCGATTCACAATTCTGCTTCATTCCTGCAAATCCGCGACCTTTCGGGAGCAAAACCGATCTTTCACATTAAGTGAGTTTCTGTTAAACTAAGATTTAACGTTTTGCGGGGGTGAAGATATTGGATAAGCTTAGTCTACACGATGCAATAAAACAACGAATATTAATCCTCGACGGCGCAATGGGGACAATGATTCAACAAGTGGATCTGACCAGCGAAGATTTCGGCGGTGAAGATCTGGATGGATGTAATGAAATGTTGGTGCTAACCCGTCCAGACTTGATCCAACGTATACATGAGGATTATCTGGAAGCCGGTGCCGATTTAATCGAGACCAATACATTTGGTGCAACTTCAGTGGTTCTCGCTGAATACGATATTCAAGATCGTGCACGTGAAATAAATCTCGAAGCGGCCAGAATTGCAAAAGCAGCTGTTGACCGCTTCTCCACACCGGAGTCGCCACGATATGTGGTTGGAGCGATGGGACCAACAACCAAAACGCTGTCTGTGACTGGCGGGGTGACATTCCAAGAGCTGGTGGACAGTTATTTCGAGCAGGCCCTCGCTTTAATAGAGGGAGGCGTTGATGCGCTACTGCTTGAAACTTCACAGGATACTCTTAATGTCAAAGCAGGTAGCATTGGTATTCAGCAAGCATTTGATCAAAGCGGTATCAAGCTGCCTCTCATGATCTCAGGAACCATAGAACCGATGGGTACGACCTTGGCCGGTCAGAACATCGAATCTTTTTATATATCCTTAGAACACCTTAACCCAATCTCGGTAGGACTAAACTGTGCGACGGGTCCGGAATTCATGCGTGACCATATTCGATCTCTGTCTGGCATGGCATCTGTAGCTGTGAGTTGTTATCCCAATGCAGGTTTGCCTGACGAGAATGGTAACTATCACGAATCACCGGATTCACTTGCGCAGAAGATCGGTGCTTTTGCAGAACAGGGTTGGTTGAACATTGCAGGAGGATGTTGCGGAACAACGCCAGCACATATCCGGGCCATGCGTGATACACTCGCCAAATACCCCCCAAGAGAATTGAACGGAACACACCCGCCTGCATTGTCGGGAATTGAACCGGTATATGTCGAACAGGACAATCGTCCATATATGGTTGGTGAGCGCACCAACGTGCTTGGTTCACGGAAATTCAAACGACTAATTGTCGAGGGCAAGTACGAAGAAGCTTCCGAAATTGCCCGGGCTCAAGTGAAAAACGGTGCACACATCGTTGACGTCTGCGTACAGGACCCTGACCGTGAGGAAACGGAAGATATGATCAAGTTCCTTGAACTTGTGGTCAAAAAAGTAAAGGTTCCGCTGATGATCGACACAACAGATGCCTCAGTTATTGATACAGCGCTTCAATATTCTCAAGGGAAGGCGATTATTAACTCCATTAACCTTGAGGATGGCGAAGAGAAATTTGAGTTGGTAACACCTTTGTTGCATAAATATGGCGGAGCGGTAGTTGTCGGAACGATTGACGAGCGTGGTCAGGCGATCAGCCGCGAGGACAAGCTTGAAGTAGCCAAACGTTCGTATGATTTGCTGGTGAACAAATACGGGTTGAAGCCAGAAGACCTGATTTTTGATACACTGGTCTTTCCGGTAGGAACGGGTGATGAGCAGTACATCGGATCTGCAAAAGAAACGATTGAAGGTATCCGTATCATTAAAGAAGCGTTACCAGAGTGTCATACGATTCTGGGTATTAGTAACATCTCCTTTGGTTTGCCTGAGGCTGGTCGTGAGGTGCTAAACTCCGTGTTCCTGTACGAATGTACTAAAGCAGGGCTGGATTATGCCATCGTGAATACCGAGAAGCTGGAGCGCTACGCGTCCATACCGGAAGAAGAACGCAGACTCTCGGAAGAGCTTTTATATAATACAAACGATGATACTCTGGCTGCCTTCGTAGCGGCATTCCGTAACAAAAAGGTAGAGAAGAAAGAAAAAATCTCGAACCTTTCATTAGAAGAACGTCTCGCATCTTATGTGGTTGAAGGAAGCAAAGAGGGGTTGTTGCCCGATCTGGAGCAAGCTCTAGCCAAATATACAGCGCTTGAAGTCATCAACGGTCCTTTGATGCGCGGCATGGAAGAAGTCGGGCGTCTCTTTAACAACAATGAGTTAATTGTAGCGGAGGTTCTTCAGAGTGCAGAAGTGATGAAGGCTTCCGTCGCATATTTGGAGCAGTTCATGGAGAAGAACGAAACTTCTGTCAAAGGAAAGATCATTCTTGCCACCGTTAAAGGGGATGTACATGATATCGGTAAGAACTTGGTGGAGATCATCTTGTCCAACAACGGTTACCGGATCATTAATTTGGGTATAAAAGTACCACCAGAGCGTATTATTGAGGCGTATAGGGAAGAAAAAGTGGACGCTATTGGCCTCTCGGGTTTGCTCGTTAAGTCTGCTCAGCAGATGATTCTTACCGCTCAGGATCTGCGCACGGCTGGTATTGATGTGCCAATCATGGTAGGTGGAGCGGCATTGACTCGTAAGTTTACCAAAAACCGGATTCGCCCTGAATATAACGGTATGGTAGTCTATGCGAAGGATGCAATGGATGGTCTGGATCTGGCCAATAAGCTGATGAATCCTGTGACACGGGAAGCCATGCAAGCAGAGATGGATGCGGAAAAAGAAGCCGATGCTTCAAATGCGGGAGAGGTTCAAGCACTACCTGAGTTAACCCGGGTAGAACGCTCGGCCATTTCAGCTGATCATCCTGTGCTTGTACCACCTGATTTAGATCGTCATACATTGCGGAATTACCCGTTATCACATATCCTGCCTTACGTGAACATGCAGATGTTACTTGGGCATCATTTGGGACTTCGTGGTTCAGTAGAGCAATTGCTCGCTGCGGGTGATCAGAAGGCAACCGATTTGAAAGCGGTCGTAGATGGCATTATGCAGGAAGCGGTTCGTGACGGAATCATTCAGGCTCATGCGATGTATCGTTTCTTCCCGGCGCAGTCGAGCGGCAATAGCGTCATCATTTATGATCCGCAAGATACGAGCAACATCCTGCATACCTTTACGTTCCCACGCCAGAAGGTGGAGCCGTTCCTGTGTCTGTCCGACTTCCTGAAGCCAGTTGAATCCGGTGAAATGGATTATGTGGGCTTCCTCGTTGTCACTGCGGGACATGGTGTGCGCGAGCTTTCGACGGCATGGAAGGATCAAGGGGATTATCTACGTTCGCATGCGTTGCAGTCTGTAGCACTGGAAGTGGCGGAAGGACTGGCAGAACGTGTGCATCATATGATGAGGGATATCTGGGGCTTCCCAGACCCGGCTGATATGACGATGAAACAACGTCATGGCGCACGTTATCAGGGGATTAGAGTATCTTTTGGATATCCGGCTTGTCCGGATCTGGAGGATCAGGGTCCGTTATTCAAGCTGATGCAGCCTGAAGATATCGGAGTAGAATTGACGGAAGGTTTCATGATGGAACCTGAAGCATCGGTGTCCGCGATGGTATTTAGCCATCCGCAGGCCAAATATTTTAACGTCGAAAAAGCATAAATTGATAAGTTGTTCAGGCAAGCCCTCCGCATGGTCGGAGGTTTTTTGCTGGCAACAGAAAGAGGTGCGATCCAGAATGGAACTATATTTCCTGGGAACTAATGCTGGTGTACCTACACTGCAACGGAATGTAACGTCCATTGGACTACGCATGTTGGATGAGCGCAGAGCGCTGTGGTTGTTTGACTGCGGGGAAGGGACACAGCATCAGATTTTAAGTTCTCCGCTTAAACTAAGCAAATTGGAGAAAATATTTATTACCCATCTGCATGGTGACCATGTGTTTGGATTACCTGGTTTGCTGTCCAGTAGGGCATATCAGGGGGGAACTACTCCGCTCACGGTGTATGGACCACCAGGGACGGAGCGCATGATTGCAACAACGATGGAGATTAGCCAATCTCGTTTGAATTATGATTTGAATATTGTGGAGCATACTGGCGGTGTACTGTTTGAAGATGACAGCTTTATCGTCGAATCGGCCCTGCTCGAACACCGTATTGACAGCTATGGGTATCGGGTTACGGAGAAAGATCGCCCAGGTAGTCTTGATTCGGCTAAATTAGCGGCTTACGGTCTGAAACCAGGCCCGTTGTTCGGACGGTTAAAGCGGGGAGAGACGATTACATTAGACAGTGGTGATACGGTACGTCCTGAGGATGTTTTAGGAGCACCGAAACGTGGAATGGTGATTACGATTCTGGGTGATACCCGTCCTTGCGAAAACGTGAAACCTCTGGCCCAGGATGCAGACGTTCTTGTTCATGAAGCGACGTTTATGCATGATCTGGCTGACACTGCTCATGAGTACTATCATAGTACGTCCAGACAAGCGGCGGAAGCGGCCCTAGCGGCGAATGTGGGTCAACTCATTATGACTCACTTCAGTTCCCGTTATAAAGATGAGGAACAGCTTCAGCCACTACTCGATGAAGCGAAGAGTATCTTTCCGAACACAAGGCTTGCGAACGAGCACCAACTGATTCCTGTGGTTCATGGGAAGCATGATTCTTCGCAATAAAGCAGAGGCCTTGATTCATGACGCAGGCCATATCAACAACCGGCGAGTGAGACGGGACTGAGGGAGAAATATTCCCGAGGTCCCTTTTGCAATCTGTTCAGAAAGCGTGTAGGATGGGCAATATGAGCAGGGAAATTTTCTGAATTATTTTCCGGGAAAGCGCAGGAAATGACAAGCTTGTACAGAAGACGCGCGAGTTAAACCGTCTGTGTTCGATCCGGTTCGACTTGTTATGTGACTCTTTCTATGAGGCTGAATCCTCCTACATGCTTGAATACATAGTATAAAGGTTAGTTTGCATCGCCTGATATTGTTAAGGGGATGAAATGTTAACAGAATGAAGGAATGAAGAGAGGAAGTGCAATGTATGATTAAGGCCTATCTGATCGATCTGGATGGTACATTGTATCATGGCAGGCATCGTATTGATGGAGCCGATGAGCTCATTCGCACGTTGCGAAAGCAGGGAGTACCTTATTTGTTCGTGACCAATAATTCTTCCCGTACACCCCAAGGTGTGGCTGATCATTTGAATGGCATGGGGATAGAAGCGGATGCTTCCGAGGTATGTACCTCTGCGGTTGCCGCGGCTGAATACGTTGCTGCAGATTTTCCGGGGGCGAAGGTAGCATGCATCGGGGAAGGTGGGCTGTTACAGGCCATTGAAGAAGCGGGTTTAATTCTGACGGATGATGAGCCAGATGTTGTGATCCAAGGCATCGACCGTGAATTTACCTATCAAAAATTAACGAAGGCACTCCGCTGGATTAATGGGGGAGCTAAGTTTATTATGACTAACCCTGATCTTCAGCTTCCGGCTGATGATGGATTAACGCCCGGCGCGGGCACCATTGGTGCCGCGATTGAGGCGGCGACCGGCGTTCAGCCAACGGTGATCGGTAAACCCTCAAGCATTATTATGAGATCAGCCATCCGCCGGTTGAACTTGAAGGCGGAAGAAGTGGCTGTTATCGGAGATAATATGCGTACGGATATTGCTGCAGGCGTGGCAGCAGGTTGTGAAACGATACTTGTTCTGACAGGTATTACTACACATGAAAATATGGATGGACATATTCAGGCCGTGAAAGCACGTCCAGATCATGTTTTTGAAGATTTGAATACACTGACTGCATGGTTAGCCCAAAAGGCAGGCCAGGCTTCCAAGAAGGAGTAGATAAAGAATGCCAGAGTTACCGGAAATGGAAAATTACAGGATGTTATTGTCCAAGCATATACTTGATTTACCGATAACAGGGGTAGTTGTGAACCGTGAAAAGACGATCAATACGACTGCTGATGTGTTCATAGATGAGTTAACAGGCAATCGGATTATATTTGTGGAACGGCGCGCTAAACATCTGATCTTTCACCTTGCAAACGGCAAACGTCTTGTGTTGCATCTTATGCTGGGTGGCATGTTGTTCTGGGGGACAGAGAACGATCGTCCTGACCGCACCACACAGGTAGAGATTCAATTCGGAGAACATATTCTGTTCTTCATCGGTTTGCGTCTTGGGTATTTGCATCTGATGACTTCCAAGGAGACAGAAGAAGCGATGTCCGATTTAGGTCCAGAACCTCTGGATCGAAGAATGAATAAGGAACGTTTTGCTGGACTGCTTAAAGGTCGCCGGGGAACACTCAAAACAACCTTGGTAAATCAACATATTATCGCTGGCATCGGCAACTGTTATTCAGATGAAATCGCCTTCGCTGCGGGACTTAGACCAAGCTCAAAAACGCAGAACATTGCAAACTCGACTGAACTGACAGAGCGACTGTATCACTCTATGCAATCGGTGTTACGTGAGGCTGCGCACGAGGGCGGTTATATGGAAATGCCGCTAATGCAGGGTGACAACAAAACAGGAAAGTTTGACGAGCAGTGCCGGGTCTATGACCGGGAGGGTGAAACTTGTCCTCGCTGCGGGGGAACCATTGAACGAGTTGAAATTACGGGCAAAAAGGCATTTTTCTGTCCGCAATGTCAGCATGAGGCCTAAAACCGGCATCGGCGCACATGTAAGCACTAAAGGTGGATTTTTACAGGCGGCTAAGAGAGCATATGAGATGGGAGCGACGGCTTTTCAGTATTTTCCGAAAAATCCGCGCAGTCTTAGCCTGAAAAGTCTTGATCAAAAAGATGCTACATTGTGCAGGGACTGGTGTGAAGAACATGGTATGGCATCCATTGCTCACTCACCTTATCCTACGAATCCGGCACTAGGTATGACCCGTGGAGAGGCGGGGTTTCATGCTATTGTTTCATCGATTCGCAATGATCTTGAGATTTCTAATGCATGTGGTTCGGTTGGAACGGTTGTTCATTTTGGCCATATACAGACGAAAGATCCGCTAGAGGGATATCGTAATTTGATTCACTGTCTGGACACCGCGCTGGAAGGGTGGCAAGGCGAATCCAAAATTTTGCTTGAAAATCAGGCAGGGGATCATGGACCCATGGGGACAACGATGGAGGAAATGATCCAGATTCGCAAGCTGAGTCGATTCCCTGAGCATATTGCATTTTGTTTCGACACATGTCATGCTTTTGCTTCAGGGATGTGGAAGGCTGGAGATGAGAACATTTTGTTGGAAAAAGGCAGGCAGCTGGAATATTGGGATGACCTGGCGGCTGTTCATTTTAATGATTCCAAATATGCATCCGGTCTGAACAAAGACAGACATGCGAGAATTGGTCATGGACATATGGGCTATGAATCAATGAAGAAACTGTTGCAATCACCCCATATTAAGCAGGCGGTAGTTGTAATGGAGACGGAAACAGGAGAAGACGGAACGCACAGTGACGATATACAGCTCATGCGTTCGTGGTTATAAGTGGGGAGGTGCGAGACGATGAATGTTTTTCTGGATGACTATCGTTCTTGTCCAAAAGGGTTTGTTCTGGCTACCAATGCTGAGGAATGCCTCTTGTTATTGCGAGATGGCGAAGTAGACATTCTATCGCTGGACTATGAACTTGGGCCGGATTCGATGAATGGCGGTGAAGTAGCTGCAGCGATTGTACGGGAAGGGCTCTATCCGCGTGAGATCTATTTACATACGTCGAGTATGTACGGAAAACGCCAGATGTACGAGAGGTTGTATAGCAACAAACCTGATTCCGTTATAATTCATAACGGTCCGATGACAGGTGAAGTCATGTTGCGAGTGGCTGCGGAGGCTGAAAAGTTATGAAGCCGATTACGTCTAAAATGGTAATGCGCGGTGTATGGGAAGGGTTGCCTCAAGCGGTATTTATCTATACTCCGTTATGCGGAACGTGTGCAGCGGCACGTCGTATGCTGGAGGTCGCTGAGCATATGTTGCCAGAGGGTGTTTTATATGAGATGAATATTCATGATATTCCGGAGCTTGTGCAGCAGTTTCAGATTTCGAGTGTACCGGCTTTAATGTTGTTTGATGGTGAGCAAGATGTACCCAGGATGGTCTATCGGATGAACTCGGTTGAGCATCTGCTCAATGAGATTCGGAAGGCGGTGCTAAAATGAGTGTTGTAGTGATGGAGAACATTTCGCTTCGTCGCGAAGAAAATCAGATACTTGATGACGTTCATTTACGCATTGAACCAGGCGAACATTGGGTCATCCTGGGGCGTAATGGATCAGGTAAAACTACACTGCTGGAAATGATGAATGGATATATGTTTCCTAGTTCGGGACGCATTGAAGTGCTCGGTAATGTGTACGGGCAATGCGATGTCCGGGAGGTTCGCAAAGAGATCGGTTATATCAGCCAAACATTGATTGAAAAATTGACCTTACGTGATCCGGTATGGGAGGTTGTCGCTACAGGAGCCTATGCCTTTTTACGCTTTTATCAGACGATTCCAGATGAAATGAAAACAAAGGCGATGCAGCTGCTGGAGGAGATGGGTTTCGCAAAACTGGCAAATCAACCGCTGGGAACGTTATCCCAGGGAGAACGCAAAAAAGTCATGTTGGCACGTTCGTTAATGGCTGAACCAAAGCTGCTTATTATGGACGAGCCTTGTGCTGGCCTTGATCTGTATGAACGTGAGAAGATGCTGATTGAGATTGATCGTCTGCGCCAGCGGAATATGACGGTGGTGTACGTCACCCATCATGTGGAAGAGATCGTGCCGTTGTTTACTCATGTCGCATTGATCCGTGATGGACGCATTGCTGCGGCGGGGCCAAAACATGAGATTTTAACAGAAGATACAATTAAGCATACGTATGATATTCCGGTGGAAGTTCAGTGGCATGAGGATCGTCCATGGATACACGTACGTTCTGGAGGGTAACACAAGTTGAGTACACAATCGCTTTCGGGAGAAACAGACTTTTCCCGTTTTATATGCACGGCCAATCACGGCTTTGCACCTTATGCGCAGGAGGAGCTGCGCCGTACTTTTGGAGCAGTGAAGAGCACGGTGCTGGTTCCAGGTGAGATTCTACTGGCTGGTTTACCAGTTGCAGAGGAAGAAGTCTCGATTAGACTTCTGCAAGAGTCTCCGACGTTTTTACGTCACATCCAGCCTGTTCAATTTCAAGAGAATACAGAGGATACGGAGCAGTCTCTGGAGAAATTGATTGCATTTATCCTGAACCATAAGGAATTGTCTGGGGCAAAAGTAGTCATGCAAACTCGCAAAACGGAGAGTTCTTTTTGGGGCGAAAACGCAGCTTCATTGAAACAAATGCTGACGGAAAAACTGGGTGATCTGGGCTGTGAATGGGTTATTCGGGATGCGGAATATGTCATTTCGGTATTTGCTGCTAAAGATATGTTATATGCAGGTGTATCCAGACCCGAACAGAATCTGTCCGACTGGAGTGGTGGAGCGATCCGTTTTCAGAAGGAAGAAGGACAAATCTCTCGAGCCAAGTTTAAGTTGCTTGAAGCGGAGCAAACGTTTGGTATTGATTTTACTTCGTTTCACAAGGCACTTGATATTGGCGCAGCACCTGGGGGATGGACATCATTTCTGCTTGAGCGCGGGCTTGAGGTAACAGCAGTAGACCCGGCAAAGATGGATGCAACCTTGCTCGCTTCGCCTAAATTGACGTTTTTGAAAAAAAATGCAGGCGATGTGCGTTTCCGCGAAGGTGAATTCGATCTGCTTGTATGTGATATGAGCTGGAGTCCGAAGCTGATGAGCAGACTGGTATCTGACCTTCTGTATAGTCTCCAATCCGGTGGGACAGCCATTGTTACGGTGAAATTGCTTCACAAGAAACCACTTGCGCTTATAAAAGAAGTGATCGATACGTTTGAGCGTTCACGGATGCAGATTCAGCGTTCAAAGCAGCTGTTTCATAATCGTGAAGAGATCACATTATATATGATTAAATACTAAGTCATTTAACTTATAAAATATTCTGCTTTACAACGGTTGATTATGTGTACTATAATGATACCAATATTAACCATAAAAACAATAAATTTGAGGGAAAGCATCCCGAAGTGAGCATGACTGGAATTCCAGTGTGCTCATTATCGGTGAAGCTTTCCCTTTTTATGTTGTTTGGAAGGAGGTAGACCTATGAGACATCCGGCGAGGCTGGAACGCGGGAGCCTGCTGGGAGGAAGATATCGTATCCTATCGATTCTTGGTTCAGGAGGAATGAGCCATGTGTATGAGGCAGAGGATTTGAAGCTGCCAGGGAAGATCTGGGCTGTGAAGGAAAGTGTCACGAAGCTGCCCTATGAAGGCAGTATGGAGAGAGAAGCGGCTCTGTTGACATCACTTCGGCATCCGAGACTTCCGCAGATTGTTGATTTTTTTGCTCCCGACGATGACGGTTATACGTACCTTGTCATGGAATATATTGAAGGGTTAACGCTGAGCGACTACTTCAAACAGTGCCGGGGTAAAATTCCGGTGGAACAGTTGATGGAATTTGTACTTCAATTACTGGATGTTCTAAGTTATTTGCATAACTTGGATCCTCCTGTCATTTACCGAGACCTGAAGCCGTCCAACATTATGATTACACCAGAGCATGAAGTGCGCTTGATTGATTTTGGCATTGCCCGCAGTTATAAGACGCATCTTGCTGAAGATACGGTTAAACTCGGGACTGCCGGATTTGCGGCACCAGAACAATATGGTTCCGGACAAACGGATGCCCGTTCAGATCTATATAGTCTTGGAGCCCTGATGCTGTATCTAATGACGAGTGGAGCTTACACTGAATGGATTCAAGGCGTAGAAAGTTCTATACGGAGTGATGTCCCGCGAACATACGCCCCTGTTGTCAGACGATTGCTACGATATGACGTGAATGAAAGGTTTCAAACGGCGAATGAGGTGAGGAAGGAGCTGCTTCGAATACCGGGAATGATGTCCTCGCCTGTAGATCAACAGCCAATGCTTGGCGGGGGCACGAGAGTGATTGCTCTTACCGGGGTTTCAGCTGGTGCTGGTGTTACTCATACAGCGATAGCGATCAGCCATTATCTGGAGAGGCAGAATTTTAAGGTCGCGGTGATCGAAATGTCACCTCGCTCTCAATCATTTACACGTATCCAGCACATTGCGTTAGGTGGTAAACCTGTAGCATCAAGCAGGCAGTTTGCGGTGGATGGCGTGCATTATTGGAAGCAGTCTGGCCGGGCCGATATTTTATCCCTGCTGGGCGGCAGCTATCAATTTATTGTGATGGATCTAGGAAGCGGACAGGATCAGAATCGATTAGAGGAGCTTTTGCGTGCAGATCTGCCTATCATTATTGGTTCTGGTGCAGAATGGAAACAAGCGGAGATTGGAGCTTTTGTACGCACGCATTATCGCTTTCCCCGGGAGAAATGGATATACTGCCTTCCGCTCGCCGCAACAGACGCAGTGGAGCGTGTACGTGAAACACTGGATACATCCCACGTATACGGTTTACCACTGCAGCTGGACCCATTTGACAAGGATGTTCATATGGATAAGGTATTCTCACAAATTCTAGGGCATTTAATGGTACGGCAGCCCCCAAAACGTTCATTTTTTTCACTTAAAAAGTACATGAGTAGAGGAGATTAGGAAAGGAGAGCCTCTTTTGTCCAAATTAAGAAAACAAAGTCGTCAACTGATTTATGCAGGACTGATTGGAGCAGGAGCTGTCGGTATGATTTTTGGAAGTTATGTGGTATATCAGCTGAGCACCAAAGAGGATGTCAGATCAGCTATGGAGGCCCGTTATCTGTCAGCATATGAGGAGAAAGAAGCGGAATTGTTGCAGCAGTGGAATTCTGGTGCCCGAGGGTGGGTAACCATCAGGGATATCGAAGCGGGAGAACTTATCTCACCAGAGGATCTGAAACTGATTGCGATACCGGACGCTCAGGCTCCACGCAATCTATGGTCTAGTTCGCAGAAGCTGGAAGGGCATTCAGCTAAAATTGAGCTTAAAAAAGGAACGGCGATTACAACGGAGATGGTATATGAGGGGACACCTGCATCAGCTGATTTAAGAAATCGCGAGTTGCAAGTGGTATTGCTACCATCTTCGCTAGCCAAAGGAGACATGATCGACGTACGTATTCAGTTTCCTACAGGTCAAGACTACATTCTCTTGTCCAAGAAAAAGGTGGAACGGTTAAACGCAGCAACACTATGGATTACGATGACAGAAGAAGAAATTTTGTCGTTGTCCAGTGCAATCGTGGATGCCTATTTACATAAAGCTTCAATCTACGCTCTAACCTATGTAGAACCACAATTTCAGACAGCAGCTATTCCGACATATCCAGCCAATTCCGAAGTGTTAAAGCTACTGGAGAGTGATCCCAACATCGTTCGTCATGCCGAGCAGGAATTAACGAGACAAGTTCGAAGTTCACTCGAAAGTTCGCTCGCTGCCTCCATGTCAGCCCCATCTAACGGTGTCGAACAAGATGTGGCACAATCTTCTGTTACGTATAATAAAAGGCCAACAGTTCAAGATTCATCTGAGCATCAAGGAACGATCTGGAACGACGGATCAGGCAATAGGGGAACAGATCACACGGGAGAGGCACCGGACGTTATTGAATCTTCAACTTTGAACGAGCAACAGCAATTGCTGACGGGAAATGAGTAATTTGCATTAAATCATTAATTCTTATAACAATATTAAATTGAGATTGAGGGGCGCTGATCAGTGCACATTTGGATTTTTGCAGGTTTATGTGAGAAAAATGATCTGATGTTATATCTGAGTAAAATACTTGCTTCAACAGGTAAGCGAGTTCTCTTAGTGGACGGTACGTTGCAACAAAAATATGGATACAGTGTTGGAGATCATCAGCAATTATTACGAGTTGTGGAATTTGAGGGATTTGATATTGCATGTCATTTTGTTACTTCAATGGCGGTAGAACAGCATTTGCAGATCAACGGTGAGAGCCTGGATGGTTATGATTATGTGTTATATGACATCGAGACCTTGCACTTTGCTTCACGTCATTTATGGCTTACCGCAGAAGTTCGCGTCTGGGTGAGCGATTATGAACGATATAATCTGGAACGAGGGAAAGGGTGGCTGGAAAAGTTATTCAACGAGCATGAGCTTCCTGAAGAACTGGCTTTCCAACGAATGCTGATTAATGGAGTGGATTGTAGACTTGAAGCCCATTATCTGTGGGCCTACCTTGAGGGTGGCCCCTTTCGTTGGACTGGAGAGTCCCTGATCCTTCCGTGGGATGAATTGAGTGCTGCGGTCAAGCTTGAAAATGAACATTATCACCGTGTGAATCTCGGCCCACTGTCCAGAAATTACAAAAAATCCTTATGTCGTGTTGTGGAACAACTGACCGGGTGGGAGAGCGTTCGCAGCCGCCGTGCGATCAAAGAAGCGGGGAGGATGAGGGCATGAGTACGATTGCTTTTTGGAGTCCATTTGCTGAAACGGGATGTTCCTCAAGTGCATTAATGAGTGCCTATGCGACAGCATTCCAGTATAGAGCCAGAGTATTGCTTGTCAACACAGGTCCAGCAAATTATGGTGTAGAATCAGGCATATTTCAGGATGAGAAGAGTTCAGCCGATGTCTCGTATTCTTTTGAAGAAAATGGTTGGGATGCTGTCGAACGTCTGTTTATTAGTGGTAGCCTTAACAAGCACAACCTGAAAGATTACACCAAACCGCTGTTGAAAGAGCAGCTTGATCTACTGACTGGGAGCGTGTATAGAAATGAGCGCTCTGTGAGTGAAAAAGGGGAGTTGTTAAAAAAACTGCTGGAGACTGCTAATCAATGTTATGATCTTGTGCTTCTGGATGCAGGGCAATCTAATGTTGATTCACAGCTTATCGTGCAGCAGGCTGATTATGTTGTCGTTGTTCTGAATCAGAATATGAGGCATCTGGAACACTTTTTCGAAGAGATCCTGCCTGAACAAATAACGGAACGGAAGCTACATGTACTTATCAATAAATATGATTCACACTCTCGTGCTACACTCTCCAATATAAAGCGTGGTTTTAGATACAAGGGAAGTCTTTCCGCAGTCCCATATACGACCGGGTATCTGGATGCGATCAACCGCAGAGATGTCGCCAGATACTTGCAACTTGAGAGTCTGACTGAGAAAAAACAAGTTCAAAAAGGGAGTTTTGCCTTAGCTATGGCTGAACTCGCTCGCCTGATTATGGATGGTACGGGCATGCGTACTGTGCTGAAGAGGCTGGAAAGGGGAGCCTGAATCTCTAGTGGTCTGGAATGCGATATTCATCACAATGATTCTAATTACAGGTATGTGGTATGTATGGTTCAAGTATCGAGCCTATATGCGGGAAAAAAATGAACGTATACCTGAGCAGGAGTACTTTACGTTTGAGACATTGATTGAACAAGTAAAAAATTCATTGCATGAAATAAGCCATAGCCAACTTGCCGATGCCGGTTTACATGAAGAAGAGTATCGCCGTAGAATCAATCAACGAGCTGAGATGAGAAAGGCGCTCAAAAGCTGTGTATCAGGAAGCATCAGTGACAAGACGTATGTCAAAAACCTGATTAGTGACTTGTTGACACGAAGTATTGGTTTGAATAAATCCAACGTCGACGAAGTGATGATGTTTGCTGAACCAGAACGATTAAGCGTGCAAGACCGCTTCGAGATCATCTTTTATTTATACCGTGAGCAATTTGGGGTAGATGCTCTTTCCAGAATGATTGATACCTATGATTTAGGTAAACTTAGGCAGGAACATGGCTCAGAAGATGGCGGAAGTTACTATATTTCCGATCAAGATATCCAGCATGTTTTTGATTGTGAATACCGGGAATTGGGATTTAGAGAAAAGGTAGAAATTATCGTGCAGCGTATATATCAAAATTATAAAGGATTCTCGGTAGTAGATGAAATCAGGGATCAACGGATCGATGGTGTCAGCGGAGGGGTAAGCGGGGCTCTTGAAATACTGCCACATAAGGGAAATCATGTACCCGCTTCATGGAATGATCTTTTGGAACATGCTTTTGAGGATGAGCATAACGAGGAACCGCTAAGCGGGATGGAGAGTGTATGGATTTTTTATAAAGGGAAGTCTATTCATTTGTCTTTCTTAAGCTTTGGCAGTATCTGGGAGTTGAAACGAGTGTGTCAGAACATATATAAATACAATTATCCTGGTCAATTATCGGAATCAAGTGGTTATAAAGTGAATGAGATGAAAGACGGCTCACGTGTTGTCGTTGTGCGTCCTCCTTTTGCGGAATCCTGGGCATTCTTTGTTCGGAAGTTTGATATTCCCAACGCCTCCCTTGAACAATTGATTACAGGTAACAACGCACAATTACCAATAGAACTGTTGCAATATTTGATGAAAGGTAGTCGGATCACGGCAGTAACCGGTGCACAGGGCTCTGGTAAAACAACATTGCTTATGGCGATGGTGAAACATATCTATGCTTCCTATACTTTGCGTGTACAGGAGATGGCATTTGAGTTGCAATTAAGACGGATATACAGTCGCCGTAACATTCTGAGTTTTCGGGAAACGGAACATATATCGGGTCAGCAAGGACTGGATTTACAGAAAAAAACAGATGGGACAGTAAACATTCTCGGTGAGGTTGCGAGTGATGAGGTGGCTGCCTGGATGATTCAGATGTCACAGGTGGCGAGTTTGTTTACCCTGTTTACACATCACGCCAAGACATTCCGTGATCTGGTGTTTTCACTCCGGAATTCATTACTTAAAACAGGTATGTTTCAGCATGAACATATTGCCGAAGAACAGGTTGTCAGTGTCATTAACTTTGATGTTCATATGAAAAAAGATGCAGAGGGCCGCAGATATATTGAGCGGATTACTGAATGTATTCCCCACTCCCTTGAAGCAGAAAATATGAAAGAAAGTGCTGGGTTCACATTTAGAAATGTCGTAGAGTATCGCCAAGGGAAATATGTGGCTACTGCTCCGATCTCGGCTTCTAGCATCGAAGACATGCAGGAGCAGATGACGCTACCAGATGCCGAGAAGTTTGGGCGGTTTATTGGACAACACTGGGGTGAAACCTATGAGCATTAAATGGCTATTGTTGGTTGTAGTCAGTTTTTGTGTAGTTGGTTTAGTCATCACGCTGATCATTCTTCGTATGCTGAGGCAGAGAGAGTCAACCTCGATGTACGCTGCGGGGAAAATCGTGAATTTTCAAGGCAAGAAGTATAGAGATTGGGGAAGTTTCCTGTTGCAGACATATCAAGTCGGTATGAAGATACCCTTGCTTTCCTCGTATATTTTGCAAGTGCAAAAAAGAATCTCATATCGTTATGCCAGTGATGAACCAGCGCTTCGCAGAGTCACGATGACTGTTGTTCTGATTATTATGGGCGGGTACGGAAGTGTAAGTACAGTGTTGTTTTGGTTACAGCCAGGTATCGCCTTTATTCTTCTGGCTACGCTGTGTGCTATCGTGCTGAATAGTCTTGTGTTAGATATGTGCCTGAGTCGTATGGAGAAAAAACTGCTGGTGCAAATGCTAGATTTGTTCGCCGATGTAAGACATCGGTATCATCAGCATGGCATGGTTGAGGAAGCGCTCTATGAAGCGTCCGAAGCAGGTACAGGAGAAGCTGCCGAGCAGGTGAGGCTAATCTATGAAGCGTTGACTTCTCCCGACCCCAATGAAGCACTTGAACGATATTATGAAGTGGCACCCAACCGTTTTCTCAAAGGTTTTGCCGGTGTATCTTATATGGTGATGGAGTTCGGAGATAAGGATAAGGAGCAGGGCTCCATCTATCTGAAAGGTATAGGTAATCTTACTCAGGAGATACACCTGGAGATATTAAGGCGTGACAGGCTTGATTATCTGCTACAAGGGTTAAACGTGATTGCTCTTGTACCTGTACTCTTTACAGGGCCAATTGAGCGTTGGGCTCGGGTCAGTTTCCCGACGATGGATGATTTTTATCGTAGCAAACTTGGTTTTATCACTAAAATATCCATATACATTATCATCATTGTTGCTTACTTGCTATTACAGCGTCTTCAGCAATATGATGAAACCCGCTACCGTTCCGGGAAGAAACAATGCAGACTGGATCGTTTTTTGTATAAGCATATTTTTTTGCGGAGGCTGGCGATGCTTTTTGCAGCCAAACCCGGAACAACTCCTTACAATCAGATGATCAGGTTAATGAGAGAGAGCAGTACCGAGCTGAAATATGAATGGTTAGCTATTCGCAGATTATTGCTATTCGCTAGTTGTCTGGTTCTGACTGTAAGCTTGATTCTTTTGCTACATCAAGTCGAGCGTAATCACATATTGCACGATCCAATCAGGGATGACCGCATGTTTGGTGCAATGTCAGAGGCAGATTTGAAAGTTGCCCGAGAGAAGACCGCACTGGATGGAAAGGTTATGGCGTATGTTGAGATGAAGCGGGCGGCCACATACGAAGATATTTCCATCGCGCTGTTGCAGCTTACACCAGCCCAGCTTGATCATGATGCTCAGACGGCAACAATTCAGCGGATTATAGACAAGATCGAAGCATATAACAACCAATATATGCGATGGTGGGAGATTGTTTTGGCACTGCTTATAGGTATAGGGGGATATAATCTGCCCATCTGGCTTATGTTGTTCCAGCGTAAAATGCGAAGGTTGGATATGAGACATGAAATTTATCAATTTCAGACAGTCATTTCAATTTTACGAGAGATGGATCGAATGTCTGTAGAGGAGATTGTAGAATGGCTTAATCGATTCGCTGTCATTTTCAAAAGGCCACTACAAAAGTGTTTGTTGCACTTCGAACATGGGCCTGAACAAGCGCTTGAACAATTAAAAGAGGAGGTGGGTTTGCCTGAATTTCAACGTTTGATTGATAAACTGCAACTGGCTCTAGGTAAAATATCCATTCGAGAAGCTTTTGATGATTTAGAAAGCATGATGGCCTTTTATTTTGAACAGCGCAAACAGGAGTACAGCAAAATCATTGATATCAAGGCTGGATGGGGGAGGACGATCGGTTTTACACCCATGTACGCTCTGATCTTCATGTATCTTGTTATTCCGCTGGTAGGCATGAGTTTTGTACAGATGAGCATGTATTATGAACAAATCCAGAAACTGTAGTGTTTCGCTTGTACGAAGAACTGAAAAATAATCATTCATAACACTTTAGGAGGTATTTAGTATGAATAATGCATCAAGTGCTTTAAAGGTGGCAGCGGGGATATTTTTGACGATTGCTTTGATTACGATTGTAGTGTTGTTATTTATTTCGGCTCAGGAGGCAACGAAAACAGCCCAGAATAACTTTGCAGATATTCAAACCGAGCTTTCTCAGGCAGCATTTACGGTGTATGACGGAACAACCATCAGTGGATCACAAGTGACCAATGCATTACGGAAATACGCGGACAAGGACCAGTTTGGTATTCAGGTTATTACAGGTAAAAACAAAGGCGGACAGTGGTACGGTAATCAGCTCAACATCTCTCAGGACGTTAATAATGCGGACTATGGTTCTGTCATTGCACCTGATGACAAGGTAGGCAGCATTAATCAGACGATGAGTGAAAAGGACAATCAATACGTTAATCCAAGCGGTAAATTTAAAGCCATTATCGTTAAAGACCGATCCAATGTGGTTAGAGGTCTGATATTCCAGCAATCCTGACTGGAGCTGGTTGAATATGACCCGGAACACACAGCATATGATGCTGTTCTGTACGGCGGTTGTCCTTTTTGTGACAGCCTGCCTGTACGGGCAGTGGAATATCCATATTTTAAACGAAGCCTTGAATGACAGGGTGAAAACAAATGCGGCTATGGAAGGAAGAGTTCATACGACACTTCTTACAGGTGGTTTTGTCGGATACACCGGAGCTGAGGTTCTGCATACGGTGCGGCAAATGACAGGTACAGGGGTTCATGTTGAGTTAGACGGTCATGAGTATGTGATTGATCCACTTGAACATCGATCAGCTATGGTTCCGGTTGAGCTGGATGGGAATTATCGAGCTGAATATAACCGAAGTGCATCCGGTGAATTGTTAAAGCTTTCTTTTTGGAAGGAGGTACAGGGACCGTGATCAATGCAGTATCCAAATTGTTTGCGGTAATGCTTGCCGTTCTACTGCTCTATGTGTATCCTGCAGCCGAGACTGCTGAACGTCAGGATGATATTGCACGCTTGACAGCGACTCAGAGTGTCATACGATTTGTGGATGCTGTCCGCACCAAGGGATATATCTCACCTCGAATGCTCGCGGAGTTTCAAGAACAGTTAGCCCAAACGGGCAATAACTATGACATATCCATGGAACATTTACACAAAAAATATGTCCCCCAGTATTCAGATCCGATGATTCAGAGTAGCTTCACGGGTACATACGAGGTTGTTCATGATGCATACTACTTGTCACAGATTCAGGAGCGGTTATATCCGTTGTCTAGCGCATTGTCCGTCGATGATCCCGGGCGCAGATATACGCTCAATATGGGTGACTTCTTCACCGTGAGTCTTAAAAGTACCAACCGCACACCTTCCATGATGATACGAGAATGGTTACAAGGTACAGTTCAGGCTTCTGCGGTTTTTGCTTCTTATGGAGGTATGGTACTGAATGAAGATTACTGAGCTTTCTATCGTGTTTATTCTCATTTTCTTTCCGTTATTTTATATCCTCTCGTTTCATACGCAAGATGCGCAAGAGGCCAATGAACTGGCTTATCGCTACAAAACAGCGTTACAAACCGCAGTTATGGATGCTGGTGCGGTCATGCACCAGAATGAAAAACAACATGCTGAAGCAGGTTATGATTCTGCCAAGTTTGTTAAAGCGGATAAGGAACTGGCGTTGACCACCTTTACCCAAACGATGGCATTAAACATGGGCATACAGGATGACAAGGAAGCTATTCAACATATGTTTGATTATATTCCAGCGGTTGTAGTTCTGGATTATGATGGTTATTACATTTTTGCCAAGGAAACCGAGATGACTGGGGAGATGGAAAAGTCTCATAGACATGTGTGGAGTCCCAAAAAACCTTATACATATTCAGATTCAGACGGAAATAGCATTAATTTCACACTTGACGGTTATGTGTATGCTTATGATGCTGGTGCAGGGAAATGGATCGAAGGATTTCAGCAGGAGCTGGCCTCGAATTCCACGATTCCATTGTTTCAGGACTCTACAACTTTTGAACAGGTGCGGCGTAGCCGGATCGTGACCCGAATACAGGAAGAGCTTGCAGACGTAATCAATCGACATAATGAATTTGCCAGGAGAAATGGTGTCGCTTATCTATTCACGATGCCTTTAGTCTCGCAGGAAGATTGGTACAATTCGATCAATGATACGGGTATTATGGCTTTTATACAGGGGATCGCTGTAGGGGGTCAGAAGATTAACAATTATGCCATTGGTGGAGGCCGGCTAGTCAAAAAAACAGCGATCATTGGCGGGATTGATCCCGAAACAGGCATAAAATATCATTATCCTGCCACCTGTAACCCCGGTTTTCGTGCTGAAGAGGTGTTTACAACTGCAAGACAGGCAGCGGCCAGAGGTTATTTCGAATATGATTGCTTCGCGCAAGTGTCATTACTTTCAGAAAAGACTGAACCTGTGCTAGAATAGGGTTTTGGAACGTGAACTAAAAGTAATGTATATAGATAGGAGCAGTCTCATCTTATGAGTTTATTGTCAGTAGAGAACGTCAGTCACAATTTTGGAGACCGTACGTTATTTAAAAATGTTTCGTTTCGTCTGCTTGCTGGAGAACGAGTGGGTCTGGTTGGGGCTAATGGTGCCGGAAAATCAACCCTAATGAATATTCTCACCGGAAAATTGCTTAAGGATAGCGGTAAAGTGGAATGGACGCCAAAAGTTCGATATGGCTATTTGGATCAACATACGAAGTTAACACCAGGCAAGACCATTCGTGATGTGCTTAAAGATGCTTTTTTGCCGCTACTGGAACTGGAGAAGCAAATGATGGCCATTACGGATCAGATGGCTGATGCCGATCCAGACAAACTTGAGCAGTTGCTTGAAGAAATGGGAGATATTCAGGAACAGCTTGAACAGGGCGATTTTTATCTGATTGATGTGAAAGTGGAAGAAATGGCAAACGGTTTGGGATTAAATGCAATTGGCCTTGATCGGGATGTTGCAGCTCTCAGTGGTGGACAACGTACGAAAGTCCTGCTTGCAAAATTGTTGTTGGAGAAACCCACTGCCCTTTTGTTGGATGAGCCGACAAACTATCTGGATGTAGAGCATATTGAGTGGCTAACTAGATATTTGAAAGACTACCCATATGCTTTTCTATTGATTTCCCATGATACAGAGTTCATGAATGAAGTGGTTAATGTCATTTATCATCTGGAATTTGCAAAATTGACGCGTTATGCGGCCAACTATGAGAAATTTCTTGAAATGGCGGATATGCAGAAAGCACAGCATATTGATGCCTATGAGAAGCAACAGGAATACATCAAAAAGCAGGAAGATTTCATTCAACGAAACAAAGCTCGAGCTTCGACCTCTGGTCGAGCGAAAAGCCGGGAAAAACAACTTGGAAAGGTCGAGCGAATTGATCGACCAGACGAAGCAGCAAAACCAACATTTAAGTTCAAGGATGCCCGCGCAAGCAGCAAAACCGTTTTTGAAGGTATTGATTTTGAGATCGGTTATACGTATCCATTACTACCTAAGATGACCATGACGATTGAACGTGGTGAAAAGATCGCGATTGTGGGGTGTAACGGGGTAGGTAAATCAACACTGCTTAAAACAATCTTGGGTAAAATAGCGCCAATAAGCGGAAAAACGTTTCTTGGAGATTATTTGGAGACGGCATACTTTGAACAGGAAGTGCGAGCCGGGAATATTACACCGATCGATGATGTATGGAACGAGTTTTCACATCTAACGCAGAACGAGGTGCGAGGACATCTTGCACGTTGCGGGCTCAAAAATGAGCATATTACGCGTCCGCTTAACATGCTGAGCGGGGGGGAGCAAGCCAAAGTCCGTTTGTGCAAACTATTGATGCGTGAGAGCAACTGGGTCTTGTTTGATGAGCCGACAAACCATCTGGATGTAACGGCGAAGGCTGAGCTACAGCGGGCGCTGAAGGAATATAAAGGAACCGTTTTACTTGTATCGCACGAACCGGATTTTTATGAAGGCTGGGTCACCAAAACGTGGGATGTAGAAGAGTGGTCCGAAAAAGCACGATGACAAAAAAAACCGGTTGTGGTAATATAGGCTACAACTTCATATGAACACTGGGGGGGCCGCACGATGCGGCTGAGATGGAAGAATGCGATTCCGGACCCTTTGCACCTGATCTGGATCATACCAGCGTAGGGAAGTGGCGCGTTTCAGCGAAAACGATAGTAATGATTCTTAACGTAAGAACAGGATTTTATTACATCGTGATGCCAAGCGGTTCAATATCAAATAAACAGTTATAGATTTGACTATCAAACTGTTTAACAGGTATTTGTCAGACGCTTGTGATTGAACTGAACCTTTGTTTATACGCAGCCACTCCCCTACGGGAGTGGCTTTTTTGGTTTTATATTTGTCATTACTACTTCTCCAAGCCTGTAGCTGAAAGGAGCGAGAACGAGATTGCATACCTTGATGTTTGATTATGATGCTCATGAATCAGGTAAAACTTCAACAGACCAGTGGTACAAGCGGACAGATAAATCTGTACCAACCTGTGGACTAGAGCAAGACTTTTTTGAGTTACATGTGATATCTACGAATAAAGCGGAACAGTCAGTCATGTTGAAGGCAGCCAAAGATATTTGGCCTTATGTGCATTACATTCATATCCGGGAAAAGCAACTCTCGCAACAGGAATGTTTTAACTGGGCCAAATTGATGGCAGAAGCGGGTGTTCCAGCTTCCCGCATTGTAATCAACGGTGCGAACCTATATTCGTCAGGCTATTTTTATCAAGGGGTACATTGGAGCCAAGATATGCTGGAAAGGGCAAAAGTAATGGTAAAGCCGGAGAACAAGCATGATTTGAGGCTCCGGTTGGGGATATCGGTGCATTCGTTGCATGAAGCGAGAATTGCCGAAGAGTATGGCGCGGATTACCTTTTTTTCGGGCATGTGTACGCAAGTTCAAGCAAACCGGATTCTGTAGCGAGGGGATTAGATGCGTTATCGGAAGTGTGCTCCAGTGTCAAGGTGCCTGTTATTGCAATTGGGGGGATTCAGCCAGGTAACATTCGGGCCGTCAGGTCTGCGGGAGCCAGGGGTGCTGCTGTGATCTCAAGTGTGTTAAAACATGCAAACCCTGCTCATGCTGCTGCGCTTCTTAAACAGGCTGTGGAAGCGGTGAAGTGAATGTTTCTCGATCAAAAAGTTGGAAATGACGCCAACCTAATAAGATCGGAATGTTGTTCAAACAAGGAGATGACAAAATGGTACAGAGAGGACCGAGTCAACCCGAGGAAGTGATCGACTCATCGTGTGAACAAGATAAGTTTAAGCGGCTACCGCTATCCGAAACTTCAACTAAGAAACCAGAAACCTTTCATGCAGAAACAATCATTGTGGGCGGTGGAGTCATAGGCTGTGCGATTGCTTTTGAACTGGCATCCCGAGGTCAGGAAGTACTGCTTGTTGAGCAGTCGGAGATTGCTAGCGGAGCTTCATGTGCAGCTGCCGGCATGCTGGCAGCAGATAGTGAGGATTTTGCTCATCCACTCATGGCACAAGCCGCATATGACAGTAGGGAATTACTTCATAAGCACAAAGAGCAAATATCCGCTTTAACAGGTATGGATCTTGGCTTACGGCGCAACGGATTTATCACACCGTTTCGTTCATACGGTGATCTAAGTAAATACAAGGATAGACGAAATACCACTTCCGGAGTGCAGCAACTTTGGTGGGATCGAAGCACAGTGCAACGAGAAGCGTTGTGGTTGAATCGGGATACGTACGGCGCTTATTACCGATCATTGGAGAGCGAAGTGTTGCCCGTGTCATTGACAAGAGCTTATGCGAGGTCAGCTGAAATGATGGGTGCCCGCATTTTGGAAGGAGTTCAAGATGTTCAGCTGATCGTAGATAAGCATGGTGTTCAAGGGATTAAAACGGCTAAGGGAGAGATGTGTTGCAAACATATTATCATAGCTGCTGGTTTACACGGGGAGCAACTCATGCATCAAGTGGGGATCGTTTTGCCTTCAAGTCCGGTGAAAGGTGAAATTATGGCCGTTCGGTTTACTACAGATCAGGCTGGAGGCAGACCCGATCGCACGGTATATGCAGAAGATGTCTATATTGTTCCGAAAGCAAACGGAGAGGTATGGATCGGAGCAACCAGTTTGCCAGGAAGAAAAGATCACAGCGTATCGGCAAATAGTATGCAACGATTGATTGGAGCGGCAAGTTATTGGGTTCCGGGAATCAAGGAGGCGGACTTTGTGCGGGCATGGGCAGGTATAAGACCTTCCACCCCTGATGGGCTGCCGTATATAGGCAAATGTGAAGGGATTTCGGGCTTGTATGCAGCGTATGGACATTTTCGTAATGGGATATTGCTTAGTGCAATAACAGGTCGCTGGATCGCAGACATGGTAGAGGGCAAGAGTGCCGAAGAGATCGGGATCGAAGCATTTTCGCCTGAACGATTGAACAGAAAGGGGGTTATGTCGTGAACATTATCGTGAACGGGCAAAAGATGGAGGTTGACGACGGGTTAAATCGTGTCGACAAATTACTGCAATCATTTAACTTACAAGTGAAAACCGTGGTGGTTGAGTTGAATCGCAATATTTTGACCAAAGATCACCATGGAACAACAACACTAAGAGAAGGAGATCGGATTGAGATTGTTCATTTCGTCGGAGGCGGCTAAGCAAAGTGATTCACAGGCGTGGTTGAATCTTGTTGATGGAGTAGTTGGTAGTTGAAACTTGCTAAAACCTAGGAGGTTGAATGATGTTAACGATTGGTAAATATTCGTTTGAGTCAAGGTTGTTGCTTGGAACAGGCAAGTTCAGCGATATGGAAGTACAGAGTCAGGCTGTGGAAGCTTCAGGTACCCAGGTGCTGACCTTTGCTGTACGTCGTCTGAATCTGGAGGAGGCGGGCAAGCAACACTTTCTGGATACGCTGGATCTGAGCAAATACACATTGCTACCCAATACGGCGGGTGCTTCGACTGCGGAAGAAGCCGTAAGGATCGCTGAGCTTGCGCGAGCTTCGGGGCTTTGTGATATGATAAAAGTCGAAGTCATCGGAGACGGAGTAACGTTACTCCCTGATCCGCTTGAAACGTACAAGGCCTGTAGCATTTTGCTCGAAAAAGGATTCACCGTGTTGCCCTATATTTCGGACGACGTTATTTTAGCTAAACGGCTTCAATTGCTTGGTGTACATGCAGTCATGCCTGGAGCTTCGCCAATTGGAGCAGGTAGAGGGATCATTAACCCTTATAATCTCGAAATCATCATAGAGCAAGCGGCAGTGCCTGTTATTGTAGATGCAGGGTTACGCTCTCCCAAAGATGCCGCTTATGCCATGGAACTTGGGGCGGATGGTGTATTGCTTAACACAGCCGTATCTGGATCAGATGATCCGGTTGCCATGGCAAAAGCGATGCGGCTCGGGGTCGAAGCGGGCAGACTGGCGTATACGGCAGGCATGATTCCGGTGAAACGTTATGCAGCAGCTAGCAGTCCGGTGGAAGGAATGGTTCATACATGACAGATCAGTTACATCATGCGGAGCAGAGCGATCGTTATTCCAGACAGGAACGATATGCTCCGCTCGGCAAAGAAGGTCAAGCGAGGTTAAAAGACAGCAAAGTTTTAATTATCGGAGCCGGCGCACTTGGAACAGGTATTGCAGAAACGCTAGTGCGTTCCGGTGTCGGGCAAATTACCATTGTAGATCGGGACTATGTGGAGTGGAGCAACCTCCAGCGGCAACAACTTTATGTTGAACAGGATGCGATTGAGCGCATGCCCAAAGCGATGGCGGCTGTCAAACGTTTAACAGAAATCAATTCAAGCGTTCGCATCGAAGCCAAAGTGATGGATGTGCGCGTGGATGAACTTGAAGAGCTAGTGGAGCATACCGATTTAATCATGGATGCAACGGATAATTTTGATACAAGATTACTGATTAATGATATGGCACAGAAACACAATATACCTTGGATATACGGAGGATGTGTGGGTAGCTATGGCATTACGTATACGTTTTTGCCTGGCGAAACACCTTGCTTAAACTGCCTCTTAGGAGAAGTACCACTTGGTGGGGATACTTGTGATACGTCGGGCATCATTCCTCAAGCGGTGCAGATGGTGACAGCCAATCAGACAGCGGAAGCGATGAAGTTGCTAAGTGGTAACACAGCTACTCTTCGGCGTAAATTGTTGTCATTTGATGTGTGGAGGAACGAGTACATATCCATTAATGTAGATGGGGCAAAAAAGCAAGAATGTGCATCATGTAGCCCAGCAGCTACGTACCCGTTTCTTTCTGCATCCAATCTGGAGAAAACCGATGTGTTATGTGGTAGGGATACTGTTCAGATTCGTCCTGCGCGCCGCATACAACTGGACCTTCCGCAGACAGCAGATCGATTGGAACGGCTTGGTGAAGGAAAAGTGGAAATGAATCCTTTTCTGGTGTCATTCACAACAGGTCAACATCGGTTGGTCATTTTTCAGGATGGTCGTGTCCTTGTTCATGGCACAAAAGATACGTCTGAAGCGCGTACGCTGGTTCATCGATATTTTGGATAAACCACATCAATTACTTGTAATATCAAAACTCATGCATTGACAAAGTCTGTTCCCCGCGGGGATGGACTTTTTCTTTTTATGGCATCCTAACGGTACAATCCATGCCAAGTAGCAACGGAAACCAGACGGGCCGGGTGAGAAATGATGAAAACAGCTATCATATTAGTGGGTACTGGGGATTTAGTGGGCCGTATAGAGCGTATCATGCAAGACGAGGGTTATGAGGTGAAGCATGTAGAATGGTATGAGTTGAACGACATAGAGGACTTTAGGGCTGTTCGTCCGCATTTGATTATTTTGGTGGATCGAGAGTCTGAGGATATGCATCAGAGTGAACAGGATAAAATTGCATTGAAGCGGTGGATGAATCCTAGTGTATCCACGCCTCTAATCGTAATTATTCCTGAAGTTTCGCCGCAACGGGTCATTGATTGGCTTGATTTTGGAGCGAATGATGTAATGGAGGAGCCTCTTCATTGGAAGGTTATGCTTGCGAGAATTCGTAGCCTGCTCCGGTTGTTTGCCAGTGCTTCCCATGAAGGTGAGGAAATGATTATAGTTCAAGACCTCAGAATTAATCTGCGTTCGCGTAGAGTGAGTCGTGGAGGGCAATATTTGAACCTGACCCCGAAAGAATATGAATTATTGGAGTTTTTAGCCTTGCATTTGAATGAAGCCTGCACACGGGGAGATATTTTGCGCGATGTGTGGGGATATGAGTTTGCCATGGATACGAACGTTGTTGATGTTTACATTAAACACCTACGGGTGAAAGTGGATAAAGGCAGAGAGGTGAAGTTAATCCAGACGGTTCGAGGGATAGGTTATATGTTGGTGGATAGCTGATTTTTAAATATTCCACCATTCTCCAGTTTGAAACAAGGATTAATCCGGGTATTTAAAGGATAGGATGATATGAAAAAACCGGATCAATTGATCCGGTCGTCAGTTTAAATTATAAAGGCAGATGGACTAAAGGACGCGGCGAGCTGTAATGTAAGTTCTTTTCCACGTACCGGAGTTCAGATCAGACAGGGTTACACCTGGAGAGCCGTACGTGTGAAGAATTTTACCGTTTCCAGCATACACACCAACGTGAGTAATGTTAGAACCCGTAGAGCGGCTGCCGCTCGAGAAGAACACCATGTCACCAACACGAAGGTTGGCTTTAGAGACGAATTTACCTTCTTTGGATTGTTGTACGGAAGTGCGCGGAAGATCTACACCATATTTTTTGAAAATGTACTTCATAAAAGAAGAACAGTCAAAGTATCTGGTTGTCGTTGTTGAAGCACCAAATTTATATGGAGTTCCAGTGAATTTTTTACCATAGTTTACAATTTGCTGTCCTGTTGATACGGATGCCGTTGCGGCTTGTGCAACAGGTGCATTTGTCATTAATACAGCTCCAAAACCTAGTGTAGCGCACAACCCGACGGTTACGGCCTTTTGGATGAAGAAGTTTGTTTTCATGTAGTTAGTACCTCCAAAATTCGTTTTCGTTAAGTTGCTAGAGCGAGTATAACAGGTTTGTAACACCCTAGAAATTGGATACATAAGCAAAAAGGTTGATAGGACAGTACTTTAGATGTAATTATTAAAATACGATTAAAAATGTCAAAAAATTAATCATTGACGAATCCAGAAATAACTATAAAACAAAAATCCCCTTGATAATCAAGGGGATTTCTTCATTTAATTTGATTTAGGAAACAAAATAACAGGTTACAAAAACGTAATAATTAAGCGTTGAGCTTTAGGTTTTGACTCGTATTAACTTAAAAATGCCTTACTAATATAGTATTTAGTGTTCAGTCTTTGCTTTGAATAATAAGTAACAGGCCGCTATCAATCGTAACTGTGCCTGACTTGTCCAATAGCTTGTTACTGATCCCTAAGGATTGTCCCATACGTATAGTAGCGTGATCCAAAGGGTACATGAATCCTTCCAGGCATATCCCTGTGACCTCATGTGTTAATGGAAGCAAAGAGACATAGGTAAAACCGCGTTGTTCGACAACAGCACTTGAAGTGGTTAACGTCATATAATTGTGCTCATCCTGAAGCGCACAAGAGATATGATGTTGCATAGCACGAACCATGATATGAACATTGGCGAGAGTGTGATCCATTCGTGTGCCCGTTGCGCCAAAGATGAGAATATGAGTAGGTTCATGATCCAGAGCTGTTTCAAATGCCATTTCGGTATCTGTCAAATCTTTATGGATCGGATCACAAGCAATGAATTCTACACTGTTACTGTTTACGATCTCTCGTTCTTCTTCCGTTATAGAATCGAAGTCGCCCACTGCGATGTGCGGTTGGATACCATGTTCGATTAAATACAAGGCTCCGCGGTCTGCCGCAATAATAACGTCATCGGGCTGAATCTCCTGAAGGAATTCCTGCGTGAGTTGACCACCTGTGAAGATGACAATACGTTTATAATCCATTCTATTTCATCCTTCCTTATTTATAGAGGGACACCATTTGATTTTCTAATTGAAGCTAAATCCTGCGCTAAGCTATAAAACTATACACCAAACCAGTATAATCGACAAAATGTGGTTGCACAATTTCCGTACTCGCGGATACAATGGGGAGAGCGACATGGAGATGACTTGAAAAGTGAGGTTTGAACAGGTTGGACTTACACATTTTTGAAGTATTCAGCATTATAGGTACGATCGCATTTGCAATGTCCGGTGCATTTGTAGCTATGGAAGAGGAATATGATATTTTGGGTGTATTGGTACTTGGGCTTGTGACAGCATTCGGAGGCGGAGTGATCCGGAATGTGCTTATTGGCGTGCCTGTAACAACATTATGGAGTCAGGGCTCGTTAATCATGCTTGCGCTGGTTTCTGTAGCTGTTGCTTTTGTATTGCCCTTGAAGTGGATTAGTCACTGGAAACGGACTGAAGCTTTGTTTGATGCAATTGGACTGGCTGCTTTTGCAATTCAGGGCGGATTGTATGCGGCTAATATGGGTCATCCCATCAGTGCTGTAATCGTTGCAGCTGTACTGACGGGAATTGGCGGAGGAATCATTCGGGATCTTCTTGCCGGACGTAAACCGCTTGTTCTTCGTGATGAGATCTATGCGGTATGGGCAATGGCAGCGGGGTTTGCCATCGGAATGGGCTGGTTTACAACAAACATTGGTTTGCTGATCTGTTTTGCAACAGTTGTCTTTTTCCGGATGTGTTCTGTACACTACAAATGGAAGCTGCCGCGCCGCTCGTTGACGCCTAACGAAACCGTCGTTTTGAAGCCGGAGAAACTTATTCCGCAACATGCACCATCCGTAATTCAAGGTACTTTGAGCAAGGGGGAGTAACTTATCATGATTAACGTTGTATTTGTATGTCTCGGTAACATTTGCAGATCCCCTATGGCGGAAGCAGTAATGCGTCATAAAGTGATGGAGAAGGGGCTTGGCGAACAGATTCGGATTGATTCGGCTGGTACAGGCAACTGGCATGTGGGCAAACCTCCGCATGAGGGTACCCGTAAGTTGCTTGATGGTTATCAAATCTCTTATGCCAACATGACAGCAAGACAATTTGTGAGTGCAGACTTCACTGAATTTGATTACATTATATGTATGGATAATTCCAATGCAGAGAATGTACGTAGCCTGCCAGGTGGAGAAGAGGCAGAGATTATCAAGTTCATGGATTTGCTACCGAACGAAAAGCTGAGAGAAGTGCCTGATCCGTATTATACAGGGAACTTTGAAGAAGTGTACGAGCTGGTGAACGCAGGTTGCGATGTCTTGCTGAACAGAATCCAAGAAGAGCATCCTTTAACCTGATTTTAATTAGATAAAATACAAGCCAAGCTTGAGTAGCTCATTATTATTGGTGAAATGGCAAAGAAGCAGGAACGGAACGAATTAGAACTCCTGCTTCTTTTTCAGGGCATGAATGTAAGCGGTAACAACGTATTGTCCAAAAAATCGTAAAAAGAAAAGCGGCTATGCAGCCGCCTGTTCAACGAAATATTTAATTGTAGCTAGAACCTTTTAGCCATTCCTGCATTAACTTTTTGAGACAATCTTCTATTAACCTTCTTGTAAAAAGTAAAGCAAGGCATCAGGCAGTTCCTTTTGCCAGAAGCCCCATTGGTGATTCCCGTCTTTTTCCTGATAGGAGACGAGAGCACCACGTTTTTCCAGCAAATCACGAGTATCCCGGCTCAGCTGTACAAAATCATACGTTCCGGTATCGGCTTCAAAGGCCGTCTCCTGCAAACCAACAATCATCCAGATCGACAACCAGGACAAGTCTTCGGCTGCAGCATAGATTTCCTGAGAAGCGGAGTAGAAGGCGCCAGACATGCTGATAACGCGGGTGAACAACTCAGGATATTTCAGTGCAAGATGCAATGAAACACTGCCTCCCAATGAATCACCAGCAAGAACACGTTCCTGCGGAGAGCGCCTTACAGGATATTTCTCTTCGACATAGGGAATAATCTCTTCTGCAAAGCACTTCGTATAAGCTTCAAACCGACTGCCAAAGGGAGCGTACTCCTGCGTCCTTACAGAGACGTCCACTTGAACCCCTACAATAATGAAAGGTTCGGCGCCTTCATCCAAAATGATGCGGTTAGCTGTGGTAGCGATTCGGCCAAAGTTGAAAAACTCTTCGCCATCCTGACAGTAAACGACAGGGTAGCTAAGCAGTTCGTTATAGCCTGGGGGGAGATAAATACGTAAGGTTCGTTTCTCGCCGAGATAACGGCTTTCAATCTCTTCCTTAACAATTGTACGTTTCAAATAGCGGGAATCCGTCATAAAACGTCACCTTTCCGGGTTATTTTTGCATTCACCCGCGCAATACGGTAAGATTAACCTGGTGCGGGGATGGGTCAAACACGCAATCATGTATTATGCTGTTATACCAATATTAAACCCCTGTTATACATACAATCCAAAAGGAAACATAAAAATATTACGGATTTCTTTGACGTATGCAGTGAAACAGGTGTATAATAATAATATAACAGCGGAACTTGATATTCAAATTTTTTGTTGAGGTGAAGAAAAAAATGAGCAAGGTTCCTTATGAAGTATACACGGAGGATGTAGAAGCTCTGTCCGTGCTGTCTCCTGACGGCGAAATTGTTAACAAAGACATGATGCCTAAGCTTTCCGACGATCAATTAAAAGAAATTATGTATCGCATGGTATTTACCCGTACTTGGGATGACCGTGCAGTAAACCTTGGCCGTCAAGGTCGTCTTGGTTTCTATGCTCCAGTATCTGGTCAAGAAGCTACAATGGTTGGTAGTGAATTTGCAATTGAAAAAGAAGACTTTGTATGTCCTGGCTATCGTGACATTCCGCAACTCGTATGGCATGGACTTCCTCTTTATCAAGCATTCTTGTACTCCCGTGGACACCAACATGGTGGACAAATTCCGGACGGCGTTAACGTTTTGATGCCGCAAATCATCATTGGAGCTCAAATTCTGCACGCAATGGGTATTGCTATGGGTTACAAATTGAAGAAACAAAAACAAGTGGTTATCACTTACACAGGTGATGGCGGATCTTCCGAAGGTGACTTCTATGAAGGTCTGAACTACGCTGGTGTTTACAAACTGCCAGTTATCTTCTTTGTACAAAACAATGGTTATGCCATCACAACTCCTTTTGCTAAACAAACAGCAGCTCTGTCCATCGCTCATAAAGCGGTAGCAGCAGGGATCAAAGGTGTTAAAGTTGACGGTATGGACATCTTCGCTGTTATCAAAGCGGTTCAGGAAGCTGCTGAACGCGGACGTAACGGAGAAGGCGCTACTTTGATCGAAGCGGTAACTTATCGTTTCCGTCCACACTCCCTTTCTGATGATGCTTCCAAGTATCGTACGAAAGAAGAAGAGGCTGAGTGGAGCGAAAAAGATCCAATCGCACGTTTCGCTAAATATCTGGAGAAAAAAGGTCTGTGGACTGAAGAAGATACAGCACGTGTGAAAGAAGAAGCAAAAGCAAAAGTGAACGAAGAGATCAAAAAAGCGGAAAAAACCGAGAAAATGACGATTTCAGGCTTGATCGACAGCATGTTCGAACAAACGCCTAAGCACTTGGAAGAGCAAAAAGCTGATTTCCAATAAGTTTTTTCCGATAAAGCATAAACATCCGGCGCCGGTACTGGTGTCTCGGTATACATGTATGAATTCAAATGTGAACTGTCAATGTTTAAGGAGGAAATGAAGCAAATGGCACAATTGAACATGAAAGAAGCAATTCGTGATGCGCTTCGCGTAGAGTTGAAACGTGATCCTAACGTTCTGCTTTTCGGTGAAGACGTAGGTAATGTAGGCGGCGTTTTCCGTGTAACGGAAGGCTTGCAAAAAGAGTTTGGCGAAGAGCGTGTATTTGATACACCACTGGCTGAATCCGCAATCGGCGGTCTGGCTGTAGGTTTGGGTATTCAAGGCTTCCGTCCGGTAGCTGAGATTCAATTCGTAGGTTTTATCTTCGAAGCCCTTGACCAAATGGTAGTTCAAGCTGCTCGTATGCGTTTCCGCTCTGGCGGCAAATACAATTCTCCGATCGTATTCCGTACACCATTCGGTGGCGGCGTAAAAGCGGCAGAATTGCACACAGACTCTCTGGAAGGTTTGCTCACGCAAACTCCGGGTATTAAAGTGGTAGTTCCTTCTAACCCTTACGATGCAAAAGGTCTGATGATCGCTTCCATCCGTGACAACGATCCAGTATTCTTCATGGAGCACTTGAACCTGTACCATGCTTTCCGTGCAGAAGTTCCTGAAGAAGACTATGTTGTTGAACTGGGTAAAGCGAACGTTGTTCGTGAAGGTTCCGATGTTACTATCGTTACTTACGGTATGATGGTTCATACTTCTGTAAAAGCTGCAGAAGAGCTTGAAAAACAAGGGATCAAAGTTGAAGTGATCGACCTTCGTACGATCAGCCCGATCGATATCGATACCGTTGTTGCTTCCGTTAAGAAAACAAGCCGTGCAATCGTTGTACAAGAAGCTCAAAAGAGCGCAGGTGTTGCAGCTGAAGTCATTGCACAAATCAATGAAAAAGCAATCCTGCACTTGGAAGCACCGGTTCTGCGTGTAGCTGGCCCGGATACGGTATATCCTTTTGCACAAATCGAAGATACATGGTTGCCTAACCCGGCGCGTATCGTTGCTGCGGTTAACAAAGTCATGAACTTCTAATTCAATCATCTGACATGCCGCAAGGCGCAGTATGGTGATTCACATCGTAGCGCAAGCTGCACTGTAAACAGCCATTAGTCCCTTGATTGACAGTTATTTGCGCTCGCAGTAACAGTTGGTTTTTGGAGCTAAGGGTTGTTTTCAGGATGGAGCAAATAATCAAGGAGGTTTTTCAGTTGGCTAAATTTGAATATAAATTCCCTGAACTGGGCGAAGGCCTTCACGAAGGCGAAATCATCAAGATGCACATCAAAGTCGGGGACAAAGTAACTGACGACGATATCATCATGGAAGTACAGAACGACAAAGCGGTTGTTGAAGTTCCTTGTCCGGTTAACGGAACAGTAACTGAAGTTTTCGCTAAAGACGGTCAAGTCTGCCACGTTGGTGAAGTTGTAGCGGTTATCGATGCAGAAGGCGAACTGCCTGAACAAGACGACGCTCCTGCTGAAGACCAAGGTGCACAAGAGAAAGAAGCAGCACAAGGTGGAGCTGATACTAGCGGTTCTTCTGCGGCAGCTTCAAGCTCCAATGCAGCTCAAGAAGGCGGCAACAACAGCGTTCCTGCAGTTCCTGCAAAAGACGTTTTGGCTACGCCAAGCGTTCGCAAATTTGCTCGTGAGCAAGGTGTAGACATCGCTCAGGTTAACGGCACTGGCAACAACGGTAAAGTAACCAAAGAAGATGTGGAATCCTTCAAAAACGGTGGCGGATCTTCCGCAGCGGCAACTTCTTCCGAAGCTCCAGCTCAAGAAGAGAAAAAATCTGCAGCACCTGCAGCTGCAGCGGCTGATCAACGCCTTGAAGAAGAGCGCGTACCTTTCAAAGGTATCCGTAAAGCGATCTCCAATGCAATGGTTAAATCGGCTTACACTGCACCTCACGTTACAATCATGGACGAAGTGGACGTAACTGAACTGGTTGCATTCCGTACTCGCATGAAACCAATCGCAGAGAAAAAAGGCACTAAAGTGACTTACTTGCCATTCATCGTTAAAGCATTGGTTGCAGCTTCCCGTCAATTCCCAGCGTTGAACGCAATGATTGATGAAGAAGCAAATGAAATTGTGTACAAAAAATATTACAATATCGGTATCGCTACAGATACAGACAACGGCCTGATCGTTCCTGTAATCAAAGATGCTGATCGTAAATCCATCTGGATGATCGCTGATTCCATTCGTGATCTGGCAGCTCGCGGACGCGATGGCAAACTGAGCGCGAATGAAATGAGAGGAAGCACAATCTCCATCAGTAACATCGGTTCTGCTGGCGGTATGTTCTTCACTCCAATCATCAACTTCCCAGAAGTTGCTATCTTGGGTACAGGACGCATCAGCGAAAAAGCTGTTATCAAAAACGGCGAAGTTGTTGCAGCACCTGTAATGGCATTGTCCTTGAGTTTCGACCACCGTATCATCGATGGCGCAACAGCACAAAACTTTATGAATTACATTAAACAGCTGCTCGCTAACCCTGAGTTGCTTGTTATGGAGGTGTAAGATATGGTAGTAGGCGACGCTTCTCTCAATATCGACACATTAGTAATTGGTGCAGGACCTGGCGGCTATGTAGCTGCCATCCGCGCTGCACAACTGGGCCAAAGCGTATTGATCGTAGACAAATCCGAGCTGGGCGGCGTATGTTTGAACCGTGGATGTATCCCATCCAAAGCTCTGATCTCTGCTGCACATCAATATGAGTCTGCTCTTCACGGCGAAGCTTTCGGTATCTCCGCCGAGAACGTAAAAGTAGATTTTGCTAAAACTCAAGAATTCAAAAACGGCGTTGTTAAGAAAATGACTGGCGGCGTAGCTGGTTTGCTCAAAGGCAACAAAGTTGAAGTTTTCAACGGTGAGTGCATGTTCATCAACGAAAACGAAGCTCGTGTATTCAACGATCACGAGTCACCACGTTACAAATTCAAAAATGCAATCATTGCAACAGGTTCCCGTCCAATCGAACTTAAACCTTTCCCGTTTGGCGGACGCATCTTGTCTTCGACAGAAGCATTGAACTTGCCTGAAGTACCAAAAAGCATGATCGTAATCGGTGGCGGTTATATCGGCGCTGAGCTTGGTCAAATGTACTCCAAATTCGGTGCTAAAGTAACAATCATCGAAGGTTTGGATACGGTACTGCCAGGTTTCGATAAAGACATGACTAGCCTTGTAGCTAAAAACATGAAGAAAACAGGCATCGAAATCGTAACGGGTGCAAAAGCGGAAAGCGCTGAGCAAACGGATAAAGATGTAACTGTTAAATATTCTGTAAATGGTGAATCCAAAGAAGTAACTGCAGATTACCTGCTCGTTACTGTAGGACGTCGTCCTAATACAGACGGAGAACTCGGTCTTGATATGATCGGTGTTGACGTTGATGAGCGCGGATTCGTTAAAGTTGACCACCAAGGTCGCACTAGCATCCCGCACATCTTCGCAATTGGTGATATCGTATCTGGTCTTGCTTTGGCACACAAAGCTTCTTATGAAGGTAAAGTGGCTGCAGAAGCAATCGCTGGACAACCATCTGTAGTTGACTACAAATGTATGCCAGCTGTTGTATTCACAGATCCTGAGTGCTCCAGCGTAGGTTACACGGAGAAAGAAGCAAAAGAAAAAGGTTACAAAGTAAAAGCAGGTAAATTCCCTTACGCGGGTAATGGCCGTGCAGTATCTTTGAACCATGCTGAAGGCTTCGTGAAAATCGTTGCTGACGAAGAAAGTGGCCTTGTATTGGGTTGCCAAATCGTTGGTCTGGAAGCTTCCAACTTGATTGCTGAGCTTGGTCTTGCAATCGAGATGGGCGCAACGTTGGAAGATCTGGCGCTTACTATTCACGCTCACCCAACTTTGGGCGAAATCGTGATGGAAGCAGCGGAATTGGTAATGGGTCACCCGATCCACATCATCTCCCGCTAAGATCATCGAAGTATCGGATTCGTCCGGCATTATATGTAGATTCGAAAGAGACGAGTGGCGCTAATTGCGTTGCTTGTCTCTTTTTTTTGAGTTGTAATTGAGAAGATCAAGATATCGGTGTCCATAGAATGATAGAAGCATACACGCCTCAACTTGTTTAGCGAATTCATTTCTTCCTAGTACTCAATTGTGGTACACTTTAGTAATGAACAGACCTCTCGAAGTCTGTGGCCCAGATGGGTATGAGTGCGAAACATATATAGAGATGCGAGGAGATACCAACATGAAAAACTATCTCGATTTATTACAAGATATATTGGATAATGGGGTCCACAAAGGAGATCGTACCGGAACGGGCACACAATCCGTGTTTGGCCGACAGCTTCGTTATGATTTATCGAAAGGTTTTCCGCTTGTAACAACCAAACGAATTCACCTCAAATCCGTTATTCATGAGTTGCTATGGTTTTTGAGTGGGGATACGAATATTTCTTATCTGAAAGAAAATGGTGTGAAGATCTGGGATGACTGGGCAGACGAAAATGGCGATCTTGGACCGGTTTACGGCTCACAATGGCGGACATGGGAAGCGCCGAACGGGGAGAAAATAGATCAGATCGCTGCTGTAGTGGATTCAATCAAAAATAATCCCGATTCCCGCCGTCATCTGGTGAGTGCGTGGAATGTAGCCGAAATTAACAACATGAAATTACCGCCTTGTCATTTTGCGTTTCAGTTTTATGTGGCGGAGGGTAAACTATCTTGTATGCTGACGATGCGCTCCGTGGATACCTTCCTTGGTTTACCGTTTAATATAGCCAGTTATGCACTTCTGACACATATGATTGCACAGCAATGTGATCTGGAAGTGGGCGACTTCATCTGGTCTGGTGGTGATGTGCACATCTATTCCAATCATGTGGAGCAGGTGAAAACGCAACTAGAGCGCGAGCCTTTTGCTTTGCCTAAGCTGGTGATCAAACGTAAGCCTGATTCGATTTTTGATTACAAATTTGAAGATTTTGAATTTGAAAATTATGAACATCATCCAGGTATCAAAGCACCGATTGCAGTATAAACACAATAACGTATTCGATGAAAGGGATGTGCAGCCTTTGAGTATTGAATTGGTATGGGCAATGGGAGAGAATGGTGTGATTGGACATCATAATTCTCTTCCTTGGCGATTGCCAAAAGATATGGCTTTTTTCAAGCAACAAACGATAAACAAAACGATTATTATGGGACGTAATACGTGGGAGTCATTCGGCGGCAAGCCACTCCCTCACCGTCGTAATATTGTTGTGACTCGAGACTTGAATTATAGAGCGGATCAAGCAGAGATCGTACATACGATTGAAGAAGGTCTGAAGGCTGCTCAAGGTGAAGAACTTTGCGTAATTGGAGGTTCTCAGGTATATCGGGAGTTTCTACCGTTTGCGGATCGGCTTGTCGTCACCAAGATTCATGAGCAATTTGAGGGAGATACGTTTTTCCCGGAAGTGGACTGGAGCGAGTGGGAGTTAAAGAAGCAGATCGAAGGCGAGCAGGATGAGAAAAACGTATATCCTTTTACATTCGAGTTTTACGAGCGTAAACGTTAGAAAAACATGTAAAGACACTGAACACAGGAATTTTCCGTGAACAGTGTCTTTTTTAATATAATGTTTTGTATTGATTGTGAACAATCATGTCAAATCTTATTCCATTACATCAATATGACACATTGACTGGTGAATTTTGCATAATATACATTGGATCAACATTCGTTTATGGTCGAATAGTCTAAAAACTGTAGGGATTCAACGTTGTAAAGCTTTAAATTGAGCTTTATTTTCGTAAATGAGTATAAACTTCACTAAAAAGCTTAATTTTAATGACAATTTATCTTACATTTATATGACGTTATCGCTTTTTTTATTCTCAACTTTCGCTTGTAAAAAAACATTATACTCTGGTTTAAGACCAAATTTAAGCTATTGACCATACGTTCAGTTGAACGCTATGATGTATAAAATACAAATAATTATGCGGATAATCCATTTAATATTCAATGTCGTAAGTGCTACTATAATTGAAATATCTTTGAGTAGATTTTGTGATACAATAGACAAAAACTCAAGTAAAAGAGTAATCCATTTCATATAGAGCCATACGCATGAAGGGATTAAGACAAGAACGGATGGGGGAAACGTAAGATGTCTACACCTACTGGATTTATGGAATACAAACGGCAGCTCCCTGCCGATCGAGAGCCAGCGGAGCGCATCAAGGATTGGGAAGAGTTTCATAAACATATGGCTGAAGAAGAGCTCAGAACACAAGGTGCAAGGTGCATGGATTGTGGTACCCCTTATTGTCATACAGGTATAGATATGACTGGCGGTACGTCAGGCTGCCCGGTTCATAACCTGATTCCAGAATGGAATAATCTCGTTTATCGCGGTTTGTGGAAGGAAGCGCTGGAGCGTCTTCACAAAACGAACAATTTTCCGGAGTTTACAGGCCGTATCTGCCCAGCCCCTTGTGAAGGATCATGTACAGTGGGCCTGATTGGTCAGCCTGTAACGATCAAAACGATTGAAGAAGCCATTATTGAAAAAGGCTTCGAAGAAGGTTGGGTTGTACCACAGCCACCGGAGAAACGCACAGGTAAGCGTGTAGCTGTAGTCGGTTCAGGTCCGGCGGGACTTGCAACAGCGGCTCAATTAAACAAGGCTGGACATACGGTAACGGTATATGAACGTTCAGACCGTGTCGGCGGATTGTTGATGTACGGAATCCCTACGATGAAGCTGGATAAAAAAGTGGTACAACGCCGTGTAGATTTGCTGGCAGCTGAAGGAATTGAGTTTATTACGAATACAGAGATCGGAAAAGATATTCCGGCTGAGCAACTTGTTAATGATTATGATGCTGTTGTTCTGTGCGGCGGTGCAACCAAACCTCGTGAGTTCAACATTGAAGGTGCTGATCTTAAAGGAGTTCATTATGCAATGGATTTCCTGAATGGTAGCATCAAAAGCTTCCTGGACTCTAACCTGGAGGATGGCAACTACATCTCTGCAAAGGATAAAGATGTTATTGTAATCGGGGGCGGAGATACAGGCTCTGACTGTGTAGCTACATCGCTGCGTCACGGATGTCGCACGATCACACAATTCGGTACGCATACTCAGGCGCCGATGGAGCGTGATCCAATTAACAATCCTTGGCCACAATTTCCGAACGTATACACACTGGATTATGCACAAGAAGAAGCCAAAGCGTTGTTTGGTCAAGATCCACGTGAATTCTCCATCATGACTACCAAATTTGTGGGTGATGAAGAGGGCAATCTCAAAGAACTGCACACGATTCAAATCGAACGTATTGTCGATGAGACAGGCCGCAAGATTTATCAGCCAGTTCCAGGTACAGAGCGTGTATTCCCTGCGCAGATGGCAATGATTGCGATCGGTTTTGACGGACCGGAGCAAACGCTTGTTGAGCAGTTGGGACTTGAAACGGATCGCCGTACGAACGTGAAGGCGCGTTATGGCAAATACAACACGAACGTAGATAAAGTATTTGCAGCAGGTGACATGCGCCGTGGTCAAAGTCTAGTAGTATGGGCTATCAATGAAGGCCGTGAAGCCGCTCGTGAAGTGGATAAATATTTGATGGGCGCAACAGTACTGGTATAAACCAGTACCATTGTTCGATCTTTCTGTCTTCTTAATTTACATCATAAAGTATTTACATTATCAACAAAGCGATGAATACCCCTCGTATATGCGAGGGGTATTTGCTATATATTCTGATCAATAAACTTTCTTTAAATTTTTCCATTTCTGATGACAATGTGAATAAGAGCATTGCATTTTCTAAGATAAAGACTTATTATTAGATTATAATTATTATAAATAAGGTTGAAGTCGAATTCAATCATAATGGGAAATAGAATTTTAACTTTGACGATGCTGTCTTATAAAGATGACATTGAATTGAGTACATGATTGCAGATACGTTTAAGTAAAGATAGGTAACATAACATATAACGGAGGTGCACCCGTATGGCAAGTAATCGGGACAAGTCCATTTCAGAGCAAATTGATCAAATCAAAAGCCAATTGGTTGATAAAGGATATAAGTTAACTCAGCAACGTGAAGTGACGGTACGTGTGTTGTTGGAACATGAGAAAGATCATTTTAGCGCAGAAGAAGTATTTCTCCTGGTAAAAGAAAAGTTTCCGGAGATTGGACTCGCAACCGTTTATCGTACGCTAGAGCTACTCAGTGACTTGCAGGTTGTAGAGAAAATTAACTTCGGTGATGGAGCTGCACGTTTTGATTTGCGTAGCACAGACGGCTCTCACCATCATCATCACTTGATCTGTACGGAATGTGGAAGTGTGGAAGAAATTATGGAAGATGGATTGCTTCGATTGGAGCAACAGGTTTTGCGTCAGTATGGTTTTGCTGTGACCGATCATCGACTTGATTTTCAAGGTGTGTGTAAAGAATGCAGACAAAAACATGAGCTTGATGAGCCAGCGGCTGGTTAATTCATCCCGAATAGGTGCTCTTGAATCCAAAATCTGATATAATAAGTTTCAGAAGCAGGGGCTTCCGTCGGCGGAAGGCCCCTTTTTGCCGTCATAGTGACGGTTTAGGAGGAGAGATGGACGGATGAAGACACTGGTTATTGCGGAGAAACCCGATATGGGGAGAACCATTGCCGCCGTCATAGAACCAAAAGCCAAAAATAATCGCACGTATCTGGAAGGTGAACAGTACATTATCACCTGGGCGATTGGGCATTTGCTTGGACTGGCTGAACCGGATGCCTATGATTCGAAATACAAACGCTGGAATATTGCGGACTTGCCGATCATTCCGGATCAATTCAAAATTGTACCGAATCCGCGGACAAAGGATCAGCTCAAAATCATCGGAGAACTCGCAAAGCGTGCTTCAGCGATCGTTAACGCTTGTGATGCAGGGCGGGAAGGACAATATATTTTTGCGCTGATTCAGCAGCAATTAAAGTTGCGCCAGCCTGTAAAACGTCTGTGGATATCGGATTTGACAGCTGAAAGTATTCGGCGTGGATTTGATGGATTGAAAGATGCCGCAGAATTCGAAAATCTGACTTATGCTGCCCGTGCACGCAGTGAAGCGGACTGGCTGATTGGCATGAATGCCTCACGGGCGTTTACAACAAGGCATAATGCACTACTGTCTGTTGGACGAGTGCAAACACCTGTATTGGCTCTCATCTATGATCGTGAGATGGAGATTGAAGCGTTTCAGTCACAGACGTTCTATGAAGTGGCGGCCTGGTTTCGGCAGGAAGGTGTTGAATACCGGGGTGTACGTCAAGGAGATAAACTTACGGATGCAGCAACAGCAGAGGCTATTGCAAACAGTGTAAAGGGCAAGACAGGTCAGATTATTAAATATGAAGCCAAACAAACCAAGGAGTATCCATACCGGTTGTATGACTTGACTCTTTTACAGCGTGAAGCGAATGCGAAATTTGGCTACGGCGCGAAAAAAACACTGGATATTGCACAGGCCCTGTACGAAAAACATAAAGTGATCTCGTACCCGCGTACCAATTCCAACTATGTTACGGAGCAGAACATTGAAGGCATGCACAAAACATTGAATTTGCTCAAAAACGGAACGTACAGTGAGCTCGCTTTGGGCGCAAAGCCGGAATTGGTGCATAAAAATAATAAAGGGGTCTGCAATCCGAGCCGGGTGGAAGACCACCATGCGATTTTGCCAACACTGAAACGACCAGGGACATTGTCCAAGGAAGAACAAAATATATATGACTTAATTGTGAGACGTTTCCTGTCTCATTTCTATCCCCCCGCCGAGTATAAACAGCATACGGTACTTACGGAGGTTGAGAAACATCAGTTCAAAACGTCTGTGAAAGAACTATTATCCATCGGTTGGAAAGTAGTGCTTGGTTCTGGCGATCAGGAACAAGGTGCTTCTGGTAGGAAAAAAGCGAAGAAAAATAGCAATGAAGAAGAGGAAGCAGAGGAATGGACGGACAAAGCTTTCGCTGTACAGCCTGACTTGCCTATTCAATGTACGAAGAGCGAGTTCAAGGAGAAAGCTACTCAACCGCCCAAAAGTTATACTGAGGGCACACTGCTCAAAGCAATGGAGAGTGCAGGTAAACAGATCGAGAACGAAGAACTTCGTGATGCGATGAAGGATAGCGGTCTGGGAACCCCGGCTACACGGGCGGCTACGATCGAGCGTCTCAAAAACGTAGGTTACATTACGATGCAAGGGAAAAAGATGCAACTGACGCTGAAGGGACGAACAGCGATTGAATTAATTCGTCGTGCCGGTGTAGATTTGCTGACTTCGCCTGAGATGACGGGGCAATGGGAGCGTCGGTTACATCAGATCTCTAAAGGTGAAGCTGGACAGGACAAGTTCATGGAAAATGTCAAGAAATTCACATTATCAATCATTGAAAAAGTGCGTGTACAGGCTCCCGCTGCTGCTAATGCCTTTGGTGAAGATGCGAGAGGCAAAGGTAAGGGGAAAGCGAGAGGATCTGGCAACAAAACAGGTAACAAGGTAACGAGTAGTAGCAAAGCGACCAGGACTTCAACAGCAAACGCAGCTTCAAGTACAGGCACAACTGTGCAATCGGGTACCGCAAGTTCTGGTGTACGTGAAGTGCTTGCTTCATGTCCTTCACCTGGTTGTTCCGGGCATATTATTGAGGGCAAGAAGGGGTATGGCTGTTCCCGTTTCAAAGAAGGATGTACATTTGTCGTCTGGAAAGAATACGCTGGCAAAAAAATAACAAGCACAATGCTGAAGTCATTGGTAGAGAAGGGCAGTACGCAAGTTCTCTCATTCAAACGCAAGGATGGAAGCACGGTGAAGGCACGTATTATTTTAAAAGATGTGGTCACGGGTCAATTATCCGGTGAAAAACAGGAAGCATGATCATAGGCCGCTGTAGATTTTATAGTTGAAAGTAAAAAAAGAACCCTTTAGCCAAGGGTTCTTTTTTGTTGTTTCTGCTCTATATCTTCATGAATGACTTTCGGGACCTCTTCCAGTGCTGTGATGGTATACATGGAAGTTTCCGGATTCGGTTGCAGTTCAACAATGTTATATTGCCATTCATTGGGCTGTTTGATATAGATGCTATGAATTCCGGCATTTACGGCAGGCATAATATCTGTGCGAAGTGAATTGCCAATCATCCATGTTGCTCGCCGGTCAAAAGGACCTTTGGACAGAATGCCTTCCAATGCTTCAATATTTTTGTGCTGACGAATATAGATTCGATCATCGAAATAGATGGAGAGTTTCATCTGGTCAATCTTTCTTTGTTGAATGACGGTCTCACCGCCTGTGTACAAATAAAGAGAGTGCCCTGCAGACTTCAGTTCTTCCAACGTTTCTACCATATGCGGATAAGGCTCAACTTCCTGGGTGTAGACACTCATGCCCAGTTTGCTCAAATACGTTTCTTCTTTAGTTGATGTTACACGTGCATATTTTTTGGAAAAATATCGATACGTATCAATCAAAGACTGTGGAAAATGGTGACTTGCAAACCCGACTTTGTTCACTCCCGTCACATCTATTTCGAGTTGCTTCTCCCGAATCTGCTGTGTGGTCAGGGCATGTCCGTCGAACCATTGTTGCATGTTCTCAAAGAATTCTCCCAGAACAAGATTGAAATATTTGTTGCAATATACGAGTGTATCATCAAGGTCAAACAAGATATGTTGTTTTAATAAGGTCAATGCTAGTTCACTCCTTGCCTGCGCTTGCCTGCGGATCATTCATTATCCTATAAAATAAAATAACGAGTTAGATGCGAATGTAGGATTCTAAAAACATATTCAATTCAGATACTCCGTCAGGTCTGATGCTATATTTTTCTTTACGATTGCTTCCTAGTAAATGTGTACGCAGTAGACCTGCAATGCGAAGAGCTGTAACCTGATCTTTGACAGGATCTTGATCTTTGCCAAGCTCCTCACACATCTCCGAGAGTGACTTCGGTTCGTCCGAGACATATCTTAACAGGCGAAGTCTTTCCGGGTCTGCCAATGCATGTGTGAACCTGAGCAAACACGTTGGCGGCTCATCTTCACTCTCCTCAGGTATATCTACGGGATACTGAATAATCATCATGCCTTCATAGAAGCAGTACATGTTAATAGGACGGTTATGCACCGTTGGGAACAGAATCACTTCGTTTAATCCAGCGATGGGTTCCACAATAACACCTGCGGTAGCATATTCTATTAACAGTTCAGGGCCCATTTTTTCGAGCAAAATGCGTTTTTCTTCAGCATCCTCTTCAAGCCATACACGATGATCTTCGCTAATGTTCCGGCAATAGTGCTGATCCCATAGTCGCAGTAATGGGACGTAGCTGTTTCGAATACGCGTCGATTCTTCTATCGTAAGCGAAGGCATTAATGAAGACACGCGCGCAAATAATTCGTCAGCCGAAAGCTCTGTGAGCATGTCCAGAAAGTCTTGATTTTCTAAAGTGGTATTCTTATATGCTGCCCAGGCGAACAGGACATCAAAATCGTCAAAAGGCCACGTAGCAGCGGGTGCAAGCGCTGCACGTACGTTGGAACTTAGCTTGCGCTCAACGTCCAGAATCCATTCAGGACCAATGTCCAGATGCTGAATCCACTTTTTCGTGACATAAACTAAAAAGCTGTTGAGCATCTCATATATCGGTGAAACATCAATTTTAACGTGATAAGCCATAATGATGCAGAATCCTCCCGTCACATCTAGGTATTCACAGCGACTTATGTACTATTATGGCTTGTTTTACCGGGCGTTGTCCACTATAATGTTCAAGTTCGGGGCTTAGACCTGATTTATAAAGATAGTATATACCCATATAAATAACAGCCTAGAGATCGTCAGCAATGGCGATTTTTCTTTGTTTGCGCTTGCAGGAGGAATGAAATGTCGTGGCATTGATGTTCAAATCTAAAATATCACCCTCAACTTTTAATTATTTGATTTTAATTACCGTGATCGTTGCAGCAGGGATCAGTCAGGGATTGTTGCTACCTGTCTTATCCATTTTTCTGGAACAGCAAGGGGTTTCTCCCGGGTTAAACGGGTTAAATGCCGCTGCGCTCTACATTGGCTCATTCGCAATGACACTGGCAGCCGAACGTTTACTGGGGGTACTGGGATTCAAAAGACTGATTGTTGGCGGCTTGATTCTGGTTATGCTTCCCTTGATCCTGTTCCCGTATTTTCCTGATATTAAAATTTGGTTTGTGCTACGCCTGATTGTCGGCATCGGAGACAGTGCTTTACATTATGCAGCCCAGCTATGGGTGCTGTTAGTCACTGCGCCAGAGAAGCGAGGACGTTATATATCCCTTTACGGTATGTCTTACGGACTGGGTTTCAGTATCGGGCCATTAGGAATCAAGTTGCTCGGGTATGGTGATGCTGTGCCATTTTTGGTGCTGTTTGTTGGCATGGCCGCTGTACTCATTCTGGTGCTGATGAAGCTACCGGATACCAAGCCGGAAAAAGCAGAACATGCTCATTTTCCAGAAAGACGCTTTCGCCGTAGTTTCGCTTGGGCATGGTATGCGCTGTTGCCAGCTCTTTTATACGGTTATATGGAAGCAGGCATGAACAGCAACTTTCCCGTTTACGGACTTCGTGTGGGATATGATACCGATCAGATAGCCTCTTTGCTTCCTTTTATAGGGATTGGTGGACTATTCCTGCAGCTTCCGCTCGGAATATTAAGTGACCGATATGGTCGAAAAGTAATTCTTATGATAGCCGGAATGGGTGGCGGTTTAGCATTTATGCTAGTTCCTTTAGCGGGTACGAATTTCTGGCTGACACTTGTACTGTTGCTTATCGCCGGAGGACTCGTAGGTTCATTTTTCTCGCTGGGACTCGCTTATGCCGCAGATATTTTACCTAAAGTTTTGTTACCTGCAGCCAATGTGGTAGCGTCCTTTCACTTTACGATCGGAAGTATCGTGGCACCGAATCTGGGAGGTCAGTTGATCAACTGGGTTTCACCTGGCAGTATGTTTACGATGCTTGGTTGCTTGTATTTCATTTTTGGTGTTACAGGACTATTATTTCGGCGTAAACGCGAAGCGGAATTTGTGTTAAAATAGAAGCTGGTGTTCGCATGGAAATTGATGTCCATTTCCGAGTACACTAGTAGTAGGGAAAAACATGGACAAGAGGAGACATCGCGATGATCAGAGTGGAGAACTTGAGTAAATCCGTTGGAGCGGATCGTATTCCGATTCTACGTGATATTCGTTTTGATATGCAACAAGGGGAAATGATTGCGGTAGTCGGCTCCAGCGGGAGCGGCAAAAGCATGTTGCTGAAATGTTTGGCGATGAAGGAGACGTGGGATTCAGGACGTTTTACTGTTGACGGCATGGATATTCTGAAAGAAGGATGGAGCGGTAAACAGAAAATTCGGCGGGAATGGGCATACTTGGAACAGAACCCACAGTTATATCCCAGAAAAACGGCGCTGAAGAATGTACTTATCGGGCGTTTTGGTCAAACTCCATTATGGAGGATGGCAACGGGCATGGTGCGTTCGGATGACTACATGGGAGCGATGGACCACCTCGAAGGTTTAGGTTTACTGGATAAAGCGCATCAGCTTGCTGAAAAAATGAGCGGCGGCGAGAAGCAGCGTGTTGCTATTGCAAGGGCGCTTGCGCATGGTGCCAAGGTTGTGCTGGCGGATGAACCTGTCATTGGACTTGATCCTCATACGGCTGATGCGGTGCTGGAAACGTTACGCAAATTGTGTGAAGAGGAACGAGCTACGGTCATTGCCGTGTTACCGATTGAACTAGCAGAGAAACATGCTTCGCGAATCTGGGGAATCGCAGAAGGCCGGATCGCTTTTGATATACGAGGACGGAGATTAACACAGCAGGAGAAAAATCAGATTTAAAATGAGTGCTTAATGAAAAGAGTGATGAAATTGCTTAATTCGCGATGGGGACGCTGCATGGCAGCAGGTACAATGGCTGTTTTGCTCGGAACCGTGCTAAGTGGCTGTACAGTGATCAGTGACCCCAAGCTTCTAATGAAGCCGCCGATGATGTCGACGGACAAAGAGAAACTGTATAATATTGTGCAGAAGGAAACACCGCCTGAAAGTAAGTTGATTCGGCCCAAAGATATGAGCAATACCAGCATGATTCGTGTGGAAGATCTGAACGGTGACGGTATTCGCGAGGCCATTGTTTTTTACGAGACGCCTAATGAGAATGTACGTATCCACGGTATGATTTTGGAAGAGCAGGGGGGAACCTGGGTCAAAAAACTGACGTTTGATGTACCGGGCAATGAGTTGGAATCATTCAAAGTAATGGATATTACGAATGATGGGAACCCGGACATTATCGTAGGTGTCAGCTTGCAGGATCAGAAAGCCTTAACGGCATATTCATATAAAGGCGGAGTCTTGGAACAAGTGCTGGGCGGCGTGCCTTACAATCAGGTCATTATCGATGATATGCAGGGTAACGCGCTGGATTTAAGTGGAGATGGCAAGAGTGATTTTGTTGTTGTTTCGCTAAACGCCAGTGGTTTTTCCAGCATAGCCTTGTATCAGTATCAGGATGACAGCTTTAAGGAAATGGATCGTGTTGTTACTGACTATACGGTTAAAGAAGTGTATAACGCTCTTGGCGGTGAGATCGCTGACCGAAAAATGGGGATTGTACTTGATGCGGATCTGGATGATCGCAGTTCGTTTACACAGATCATGTATGTGAAAGACAATAAACTTGTTAGTGCTTTTAAATCACCGGATCAAACGTACAGAGATGACAAAATTTTAAGCGGTGATGTGAATAATGATGGTATTATTGAGTTTGGATTAAAAGAAACACCAAAAGGTTGGGAGCACTACGTATTTGATTCGCGCATGTGGTTTTATACATTCTACCAGTGGGATGGCAAAGAGGGGAAAAAGTTTGTGTCGTTCCAGTTCCGGGATGATGCGGATTTGTTCCATTTGAACTTAAAGCCTGAATGGTATGGCAAGATCACGATTGACACCAAATCGGAGAAGGAAAAATACATTCGGTTTAAGATGATCAAAACGGATGAAACCGTGGCCGAAATCAAATATTTCACGTTTTCTCAGTGGGATCTTGAAAAGGGAAAGAGCTGGAAGGAAATTACTCGAACAAAAGATCGGGTGATTGCATCGCGTGTTGCACAATCTGAGGCGGGCAAGGATGCATTAAGTAAAAACTTCTCAGCTGAATAGAAAGGAAGAACTTGATGAGTAAAGTACTTATTCTTGAGGATGAAGAATCTATCCGCAGTTTTATCGTCATTAATTTAAAAAGAAATGGATTCGAAGTGCTGGAAGCGGGCGATGGTCATGAGGCCTTACGCATTTTGCAATCTGTACCCGATATTGATCTTGCACTGCTGGACGTTATGGTTCCTGGCATTGATGGGTTTGAAGTATGCAGACGGATTCGTGAAACGAACGAACGGCTCGGTATTATTTTCTTGACAGCCAAAGTTCAGGAGCAGGATAAAGTATACGCTCTTTCAGTAGGGGCAGACGATCACGTAAGCAAACCTTTCAGCCCGACTGAACTGATTGCACGGATTCAATCACTTCTTCGTCGTGTCAATGTACACCGCGAAACTGCGGCTAAAGTAACGTTCCAATCGGGGCCGTTTTCACTGGATCTGATCTCCAAACAGTTTAAAAAGAATAATGAAGCCATTGAATTAACACCTACGGAATTTTCTTTAATCCAGTTCTTCTTGGAAAAAGAAAATACGCCGCTGAGCCGTGACTTGCTACTGGACCATGTGTGGGGCAAAGAATATATGGGTGATCCCAAAATTGTTGATGTTAACATCCGTCGTCTACGTCAAAAAATTGAGAACAATCCTTCCGAGCCTGAATACCTGCAAACTGTATGGGGTCACGGGTACAAATGGAAGGGCCGGGATCAATGATCAAAAAGGGGATCACGCGGCAGATCGTATTACACTACTTTATTGTCGTTTTCCTCGCTCTGGTGCTTGTTGAGTTTGTGTTTATGCTAGCTGTGCAGCGGTATTATTATGAGAGCATTTACAATACCATTAGCACGCACATTACCAATAACAGAGACTTTCTTGAGCCAATAGCCAGAGCTAGTAATGGAGAAGACGGCAACAACAACTTGTCCAGACTCCTTGTTCGACTTGCATTAGACAATACTGAACTGGAGATTCTGGATCTGAACGGCCGCGTGCTGGCGAGTTCGACGGCCTTTGAGTCAGATCGAGCGATGTTACAAACGAGCGACGTTATGCAGGCTTTGAACGGGGATATGGGACGATGGATTGGCAGACAACCCAACACCGGAGAATCGGTGATGGCAGTTGCCAACAAATTCGACCTCGGTGGTGAAAATACGTACATTGTACGTTATCTGACTTCGCTCGAATCCGTAAACTCTAAATTACTTGTCATGGGGTTACTGGCTATTGCCGTAGGCGTTGGTGTACTTGCCATCGTGTTAATTATCAGTATTGGAATGGCCAACTCCATTGTAAGGCCTATTAACAGTATCACAGCGGTATCTGCTCAGATGGCGAAAGGACGGCTGGATGTCAGAGTCAAAGGGAATTATAAACATGAACTGGGCGAACTCGCGTCAACGCTTAACTTCATGGCCCACGAAATTGTACGTAGTAACCAGATTAAAGACGATTTTATTTCGTCCATTTCCCATGAACTGCGTACACCGCTGACCAGTATTAAGGGTTGGAGTGAAACGCTTGATTCAGGTGGATACGATCCGGAAGAAACACGTATTGGTATGGGTATTATCGCGAAGGAAACAGAGCGGCTAATCGGGTTGGTAGAGGAGATGCTTGATTTCTCCAAACTGCAACAGAACCAGATGAAGCTTGTGAAAGGCACAGTTAATATTCGTGAGGTTGTGCAAGAGACCATGCTGAACGTATGGGCCAAAGCTGAACAAAAGCAGGTACATCTGAAGTTAGAGACGGACGAAACACGCGCCTACAATGTATATGGCGATGGGAATCGTTTGAAGCAGGTGTTCTTAAACATTGTGGACAACGCGATCAAGTTCTCACATGAGAACTCGTGGATATTCCTTACGGTCAAAGAAGAGAATGGTCAGATTGTGGCTGTTGTGCAGGATACAGGAATTGGGATCAGTGAGGAACATTTGATTAAGGTAAGGGATCGTTTCTTCCAGGTAAACCACCAAAATGGAGGCACGGGACTTGGTCTTGCCATTACTCAGGAGCTTGTGGAATTGCATGAGGGCACCATTACGATGCAAAGTGAGCTTGGTTCAGGGACAACGGTGACCGTATCCTTACCTATGCTTAATCAGGAGATAGCTTCAGCTGAACAAGATATAACGGATGAGGTAGCACTGATCGAAGCTGGTACACCGGAGAAACTGGCAAATACAACTTCGGAGCCAGACCAGAAGGAGCAGATACAGGCTCATGACTCATCAACTGAGGGCGAGAAGCGCTAGTTCGTCATTATCACACGTACGGTGGTAGCAGACGATGAAATCTTATACAGCGAAACCAGAAAGGCGAGCCATTATGGCTCGCCTTTTTACATTTAAGGTACATCTTAAAGAATTTATGAGGATAATTCACCAGCACGGAGACGACCACTTTTTTCATACACTTCTTTGAGCATACGTACAGGTTGCGTGCGTACGGCTGGTTTAGGTGCGACAATCTCATTCGGGCCAACGACAACAATTTCATCGGCTGTACCTTTAACAATGGCACCATCTTTGATAATGGCTCCTTCGCCGATAATTGCGCGTTCGATATGAACACCGCGGCCTACGCGTGCATTAGGCATAATGACACTGTCAAGCACTTCAGAGCCTTTGCCAACTTCGGCACCGCAGAAAATCACGGAGCGTTCAGCCCGGCCTTCAATAGCGCAAGAGTCGTGAACCATGGAAGCCAGATGTTGCATCTGATTTTGTCTCGCTTTGATCGCGCTTGGTTTGGAGCGCCATTCGCGGGTGAACATAGGCCAATCTTCTCGTTGCAAGCTCCAGTTTTCTTCGTTATATAACAGATCCATATGCGCATCCCAAAGACTTTTCACCGTACCGACATCTTTCCAGTAACCATTGAAATTATATACGTAAAGCGAATTGGTTTCATTTAACATCTGTGGAATAACGTCTTTTCCGAAGTCATGACTGGAATTTGGATTCGCAGCATCTTCAAGCAAGTGACGTTTCAGATATTGCCAATTGAACATGTAAATGCCCATCGAGGCCAAGTTACTTTTAGGTTCAGCCGGTTTTTCGGCAAATTCGGTTACTCTCATGTTTTCATCAGCAGCCATAATTCCGAAGCGGTGAGCTTCGTCCCAAGGCACTTCCATCACCGAAATGGTTGCAACAGCATGATTAGCCTTGTGTGATTCAAGCATTTCGCGGTAATCCATATGATATATGTGGTCACCCGACAAAATTAGAACATTTTCGGGGTTTTGCTGGTCAATATAGTCCATATTTTTATATATGGCATCCGCAGTTCCCAAGTATTCGTCATTTCCTGTATGATAAGATGGAAGCAAGGAGATTCCGGTCTCATTCGAATTGCCAGGTGTCCATGGCTCTCCTTGACCAATATGTTCGTGCAATGATTCCGCCTGGTACTGCGTCAGAACACCTACAGTGTCGATCCCTGAGTTGACGCAGTTACTGAGAGGAAAATCGATAATCCGGTAATGCCCGCCAAACGGTACAGCGGGTTTTGCAATCCTCGAGGTTAAAGGAGCTAATCGCTTTCCTTCTCCTCCCGCCAACAGCATAGCGATGCAATCTTTATTAAACATGATCGTTTCCCTCCCAAAATATTTGTGCAGTGTAGTACATTAGTAAACGAAAGCGAAGCCTCTGAAACGATAGCTATTGTAAAAATTCTGAAAAAATACATCATTTTTTAAAACAACGCATTTTTCTTTTCAACTTGGCTAGAATGGGGTAATGGTTAACGTTATATCTATTTTCTGGAGAAAAGAAGGTGATCCCTTGGCTATTGAACCGTTGACACAACCGGATAAGTTATCTGATCTTATTTATTTATTTCATGAAGGTAATCTTCATCACAGTTATCGAATGTTGGGCGCGCATCCTGAGACTCGCGATCACCGTCAAGGATTCCGTTTTACCGTATGGGCACCCAATGCCGTAGAGGTGGGACTGGCTCTGGACCGTAATGGATGGCAAGGAGAAAAGGAACCTTTATATAAGATACCCGAATCTGGATTTTGGAGTCGTTTTATTCCGGGAATCGAAGAAGGTACTTTATACAAATTTCGCATTTTAACGGAAGATGGGACTGAAATTCTCAAAGCGGATCCGTATGCATTTGAGGCAGAAGTTCGTCCTCGAACGGCGTCAATCACAAGTTCCATTGAAGGTTACAAGTGGAATGACGGTGCATGGAGGCGTAAACAACGCTCGATGTACAACAAACCTTTACATATTTATGAAATGCATCTGGGTACCTGGAAGCGCAAAGGCGATGGGAGCCTGTATAGTTATCGTGAGATGGCGGATTTGCTCGTTCCTTATTTGCTTGAGATGAATTATACCCACGTTGAAATGATGCCCCTTAGTGAGCATCCATATGACCTGTCATGGGGATACCAAAATACGGGTTTTTACGCACCTACAAGCCGTTACGGGCAACCCAAAGATCTGATGTATCTGGTGGATACACTACATCAGGCGGGTATTGGTGTATTACTGGATTGGGTGCCAGCTCATTTTGCCAAAGATGCGCATGGCCTACGTTTGTTTGATGGTACACCTTTGTTCGAGTACGCAGATCCAATGTTAGCCGAGAAGCCGGGCTGGGGAACCCTTAGTTTTGATTATTCCAAACCTGAGGTTCGCTCATTCCTTATTTCGAACGCACTGTACTGGATGGAAATGTATCATTTTGATGGACTTCGTGTTGATGCGGTGACGAGTATGCTTCGTCTTGATTTCGAAAAGCAGCCAGGTCAATATCGTACGAACGATGAAGGTGGCCTGGAGAATAAAGAAGCGGTTGCTTTTTTACAACAGTTGAACACAACTGTTTTCGAATATTATCCTTATGCTTTAATGATGGCTGAAGAATCCAGTGCATGGCCAATGGTTACCATGCCAGTGGACAAAGGTGGTCTGGGTTTTAACTATAAGTGGAACATGGGCTGGATGAATGATACGTTAGATTACATGGAATCTGATTTTCATGAACGTGCTTCCAAACATCATTTGCTGACATTTCCGGTGGTATACTCCTTTTCTGAAAATTATGTGCTTCCTTTGTCTCATGACGAGGTAGTGCATGGTAAAAAGTCCCTTTTGAACAAAATGCCAGGAAGTTATGAGCAAAAATTTGCGGGTATGCGCGCGTTTCTCGGTTATTTCATGACATTTCCAGGCAAAAAGCTGTTGTTCATGGGTGGAGAGTTTGGACAGTTCATCGAATGGAAAGATGAAGATCAGTTGGACTGGTTTTTGCTGGACTATGATAGTCACCGCAACCTGCACAAGTTCGAGCGCGAGCTATCTGAGTTGTACGTCCGTGAAAAAGCTTTGTGGGAGCTTGATCATTCCTTTGACGGTTATGAGTGGATCACTCCGGATGACCAGGGCCAAAGTGTCATTTCATATGTACGCAAAGGAAAAAAACCTGCGGATACACTCCTTGTGCTCATTAACTTTCAGCCTGTCAAAAGGGAGCGTTACCGGATTGGCGTCATGCGTCCCGGTATGTATACCGAAATATTAAATAGTGATCATTCGGATTACGGTGGTTCAGGGATAATTAATGATATGCTGATCCCTACGGAAAAGATTCCATTTCACGGGCATGCAAACAGCCTGGAGCTGGACTTACCACCGCTAAGTATCGTTATTTTAAAAAAGAATACACGCCGGAAAACGGAGCCCATCGCTGAAGGTAGCGCTTCCGTGAAATCAAGAAAAAAGACTGAAAAAAATACAGAAAAAAAAGGGAATAGCACGCTTAAACCGAATAGGGGGACAAAAGCATGAATATTTTATTTGCAGCAGCAGAGGCCCATCCGTTTATCAAAACGGGAGGTCTGGCTGACGTTATCGGTGCTCTGCCGCAAGCGTTGAAAAATAACGGAGCAGATGTACGCGTGATTTTGCCGAAATATAAAGGGATACCTGAAGAATACAAAGAAGCTATGAAACCCGTGCTCGTGACGGATGTCCCGCTTGGTTGGCGTAGAGCCTATTGTGGCATTGAGATGCTGGAGTATGAAGGAATTCCAGTTTATTTTATTGACAATGAGTATTATTTTGCACGGGATGGCGTTTATGGGTACATGGATGATGGCGAGCGATTTGCATTTTTCAACCGCGCTGTACTCGAGGTGCTTCCACAGCTTGATTTTAAACCAGACGTTCTGCACACACATGACTGGCATGCAGGTATGATTCCGTTGTTGCTCAAGGCTCACTATGCCCATGATGCGTTTTATAGTGAAATCCGAACGGTATTCACCATACATAATTTGTTGTATCAAGGTGTATTTCCACACCAGTTGTTCAGCGAAATTTTGGAGCTTGATGATCGGTATTTTACGATGGAAGGCGCCGAATATTATGGGAATGTCAATTTCTTAAAATCAGGTATTGTGTATTCTGATCATGTGACAACGGTGAGCCCAACCTATGCTAGAGAAGTGCAGACATCTTATTATGGGTATGGACTGGACGGATTACTAAGTTCGCTTGGAGATCGCTTCAGCGGTATTGTGAACGGCATTGATACCAAAAGTTATAACCCGGCAACAGACAATAAAATTGCAGTCAAATACAGATCAAGCTTGTCCAAAAAAATCGAAAATAAAAACGAATTGCAAAAAGAACTGGGACTTCCGGTGCGTCCAGATGCACCACTGATGGTCATGGTGACCAGGCTCGTTGATTCCAAAGGGCTCGATCTGGTATGTCGGGTTCTGGATGAACTGCTCTACTACGATGACATTCAATTCGCCGTGCTGGGGACTGGAGATTCAGCTTATGAACATTGGTTCAGAGAGGCGGCTAACCGGTATCCACTAAAAATGTCAGCACAGATTACATTCAATGACGGATTATCTCGTCGTTTCTATGCGGGCAGTGATATCTTCCTGATGCCATCCAAATTTGAGCCGTGTGGAATTAGCCAGTTGCTGGCATTGCGTTATGGCAGTGTACCACTGGTAAGGGAAACAGGGGGATTAAACGATACGGTTCAAGCTTACAATGAGTTCACAGGAGAAGGTAACGGCTTCTCATTTACAAGTTTTAACGCACATGACATGATGAATACCATTCGCCGTGCAGAAGAGTTCTATCGTAAACCGGCTGAGTGGAAAAAAATTGTGAAAAATGCAATGAGCGGGGAATACAGCTGGGGTGTATCGGCTGAGGAATATATGGATATTTATCGTCGAATTCAGGTGTGATCTAAGAGTAAGATTTTATTTCGATTCTTGTATGGATTGCCGCAGTTTAATAACTGCGGCTTTTGTTGTTACTCCGGAATCACTTAGCGAGTAATTTGGTCAAATTCCTTACGGATGGCTTGCAACAGTTCAGGCTTGCTTAGAACATCATAAGCTGTAGCAGCGAGCGCTTTGGCTCCTAAAATCATGCCATCCAGAGCGCGTTCCTGCAACGCCAAATCACGGAATTCAATAGAATGCAGGGTATGAACTTCATCAACGACACGGATATAAGGGTGAATCGCTGGGCATCTCAAGGAAACATTACCGATATCCATCGAACCATGGTCGTTTCCACTGACGATTTCTTCCTGTGGAATGCCAAGTTCCATTAAATTCTGACTGAACGCGTCAGAGAAGGTCTCATTCGTGACCATCTCATCATAGGATGTTTCGTAGTTGGATGTCACGAGTTTACATCCGGTCTGAAGTGCAGCGCCTTGTGCAATCTGAATGACACGTTCGGTTAGCACGTTCAGTTCTTTGCGTGTGGCTGCACGCACGTAAAACTGAGCAGAAGCATAGTCCGGGATAATGTTAGCAGCTTGTCCACCGCTATTTATGATGCCGTGAATACGGACGTTGCTTTTCACCTGCTGTCTAAAGGCATTAATTCCGGTGAACGTTTGGATAACCGCATCGAGGGCATTAATACCTTCATGCGGGCTGGCTGCCGCATGTGAGGATTTACCATGGAACTCGAATTGTACGGCATCGATTGCAAGGGAGCTGCCTGATTTTTCATAAGCATAGAATGGATGGGCCATCAGTGCGACATCACAGTCGTCGAATAACCCCGCTTCCGCCATCGGAACTTTAGCCCCGCGTGTCTCCTCTGCAGGTGTACCAAACACCTTGATCGTTCCGCCGACTTCGTCCACAATGGCTTTCAGGCCAACGGCTGCGCCAAGACTCATCATGCAGATCAGGTGATGTCCGCAAGCATGACCAATTTCGGGCAAAGCATCATATTCACATAGTAGGGCAATGGTCGGGCCTGGCTTGCTCGAAGCATAAGTACCGATGAAAGCTGTTTCCAGTCCGAGAATCGGAGCTTGTACTTTGAACCCATGATAAGACAATTCTTCCTTCAAACGGGCAGAAGCAAGATATTCCTCATTTCCAAGTTCAGGATGAGCTCCGATATATGATGAAATGTCTTTGAAACGGGAAGCATATTGATCAATAACGTTAAAAATTTGGGTTTTATTTGTTGTCATGGCTAAACTCCTTAGGCAAAAATGAAAATAACTCCATGAGTATAACATGTTTGCAGTATTTTTTCAGAAACAAGTCAAGATTTGATCTTGAAAATGCATTGCATAATCATGCATTGTACTTTATAATGACTCAGTCATCAACATGACTGACGAATCAGTATGTAATCGTAATTATAGCATTGTAAGGGGAGAACAAGGTTGAAATTAATAAGTCGTTATACCGTAATGTTGTTAACGTTCCTTCTTTTTCTGACGGCGGCTGCACCTGCGGCGCTGGCGAGTGGAACGACAGACAACAGCTCAGGCGGTAAAAAACTGGTGCTCGGTACAAGTGCCGATTTTGCACCGTATGAGTTCCACAAAGTCATCAATGGTAAAGACGAAATCGTCGGATTTGATATTGCGATTGCCAAAGAAATTGCGGCGGATCTTGGAGCTGAACTCGTTATCGAGGATATGGGCTTCGACGGACTTTTGCCCGCACTTCAGAGTGGTCGTGTAGACTTGGTCGTCTCAGGCATGACGCCGACGGATGAGCGTAAGAAAAGCATTGATTTTTCAGATACGTATTACAAATCCAAACAAGTGATTATGGTTCGTAATGTCGACAAAGACAAATATCCGGACATGAAATCACTGGAAAATGTCAAGATTGGCGTGCAAAAGGGATCCATTCAAGAAACCATTGGACAGAAGATTCCTGGTGCAAAGCTGACTTCACTGGATAAAATCTCCGACATCGTGCTACAACTGCAAACGAAACGCGTTGACGCAGCTATTGTAGAAGATACCGTAGCCGCTGGTTACCTGGATGACATTATCGGTCTTGCGGCAGCAGTTCCTGACGAAGAACAGGCTGAAGCCGCTGTCGGGATTCGTAAGGGCAATACGGAGTTATTAGCCTCTGTAAACAAAACCTTGGACCGCTTGAAAAGCGAAGATAAGATCAACCAGATGGTTACAGAAGCAAGTCTCCTGATGGCTGACAAAGTCAATAAATCTCAAAACATTTTTCAATTGTTCTGGGAATACAAAGGCTTATATGCAACAGGTATTGGTTACACGCTCCTGTTGTCGGCGCTAGGCGTATTATTCGGGGTCATCATCGGTCTGATTATTTGCCTGTTCCGTCTTCATAATATGGCGATTCTTCGCTGGATTGGTACAACTTATGTAGAGGTGATCCGCGGGACGCCAATGCTGGTACAACTTATGATTATCTATTACGGGGTGTCGCTAACTTTTGGCATTAACTTCTCAGCACTTCAAGCAGGGATTATGACGCTTTCCATTAACAGCGGTGCGTATCTCGCCGAGATTTTCCGTGCCGGTATTCAAGGCGTTGATCGTGGTCAACTGGAAGCAGCCCGTTCACTGGGTATGGGCAGAGGCGCAGCGATGCGTTACATTATTCTGCCACAGGCCTTCAAGGCCGTTTTGCCAGCCATCGGTAACGAGTTCGTAACGATTATTAAAGAATCATCCATTATTTCGGTCATCGGTATGGTGGATATTATGTATCAAGCAAGTGTAGTCAAAAATCTCACATTCCAGGGTCTGAACCCGTTCATTATTGCGGCAGCGATTTACTTTGTGATGACATTTATTCTGTCCAAGCTGCTCGGACGATTGGAAAGGAAGTTGGGTGCAAGTGATAGACGTTAGGCAATTACACAAATCATATGGTAAAAATGATGTCCTGAAAGGCATCGACGTAACGATCGGCAAAGGTGAGGTCGTTGTAGTTATTGGTCCTTCCGGTTCCGGTAAAAGTACATTTCTGCGTTGTCTGAACCTGTTGGAACAGCCATCATCGGGACAGATCGATTTCGAAGGTGTTTCGATTACCGATCCGAAGCATAACATCAATGCTACACGTGAGAAGATGGGCATGGTGTTCCAGCATTTTAATCTGTTTCCTCATAAAACGGTGCAGCAAAACATAACGATTGCTCCAATCAAGGTGAAGAAACAATCCACGGATGAGGCCAACAAAATTGCCGAGGATCTCCTGAAGACAGTCGGTTTGGCGGACAAAAAAGATGTATATCCTAACCAGCTGTCCGGTGGTCAAAAGCAACGGATTGCCATTGCAAGAGCACTCGCGATGCAGCCGCATGTGATGCTGTTTGACGAGCCTACATCGGCCCTTGATCCGGAGATGGTCGGAGAGGTATTGGAAGTCATGAAACGTCTTGCTGAAGGCGGAATGACGATGGTCATTGTAACGCATGAGATGGGTTTTGCGCGTGAGGTGGGAGACCGCATTCTGTTCATGGACGGCGGCGTCATCGTTGAGGAAGGTACCCCGGATGAAGTGTTTGGTGCGCCAAAACATCCGCGTACGCGAGACTTTCTTGCAAAAGTACTTTAATTCATGCCATTCCGTATATAGAATCAAATGAATAACGGCGTTATCGGATCGAAAGATCCGGTGACGCTTTTTTGTTGTTTGCAGAAAAGGTAGAGCTGAAAAAGTAACTTTTCTGTTACCTGTAAAATGAATTAAAACGCCAAATGGAAACATTTACTACAGCTTAAGGTTACAAATTTGTGATATATTCAAGACTGCCGAAACTTCCGAAGCGGAAGTGCGGGGGACGTAACAATGCAGACATAGTTAATGATTTGAGAAATATGCTGCTTGGGGTGAATTAGGAATACATAATGCTTCAGCATGTCACGTACAGCCTATAGGGTGGGTTCCTCCATCCGAATCCGACAACTAACTTCGCAGGCATCATGAGGGAGGAAGACCATGCATAACAAGAAACGTTTAGCCAAAACAGCCATCGCACTACTGACATCCATTCTATTCATTCAAGCCGTTCCGGCTCACGCGGATTCCGTTCATGTGGCCAAAGAAGGGGATACCTTCTTCACCTTATCCAAGCAATACGGCGTTGATATGAACACATTAATTAAAACGAATAAAGACATCTCACCTTATAACATCTATGGTGGTTTGAAAATTACAATCCCAGGTAACGAAAACAAAGTAGAAGCGGCACCAGTTCAAGCGAAGTCGCAGGAAAAAACGGTGACTGCTGCAAGCCTGGACGTGAATACAGATAATAAAGTGGTACAGGCTTGGGGGAAAACATTCGACTACAGCAAAACGCTTAGTGTTAAAGCAACAGCGTATTCCGCGGATGCTTCCGAGAATGGTGGATGGGGCCCCGTTGATTATTTTGGCAACCCGCTCGAACTCGGCACAATCGCAGTGGATCCCAAGGTTATCCCTTTTGGAACCAAGGTACTAGTGACAGGGCATACACACCCTGGATTGCCGAAACAGGCTTTCGTAGCAACGGCTTTGGATGCAGGTAGCGCGATCAAGGGAAATCGTATTGACATCTTTATCCCTGGAAGCAAACAGTTCGTTAGTTCGTTTGGTTTTCAGGATATTGAGTTGTACATTTTAAAATAAGGCTTAAACCCTCTCATTTATGGATGTGAGGTCATAAGTTGAATTGAGCATTAATAAACAGGGTGTTCTTTCTTGCGTAATCATGATAGGCATAATTCATGACGACGTAGAGGGACAACCTGTTCTTTCAATTATTGTTTCTCTTTTGGCAGTTTAAGCATCTCGTCCAATGTAACTAATTCATATCCTCGGTTTCGCAATTCCTCAATAACCTCAGGCAAAGCCTCTACAGTACCTTTCAGGTTCGAACCTGTACCGCCGCCAGCATGTTGTAATACGATGGAACCAGGCTTCACCGCGGTGAGAATATTATGTTTTACCTTTTCCTTGTCTAGTCCCTTCCAATCGAGAGAATCCACATTCCAATTCACGATGCTGTAATGCTGTTTTGCAGCCCATCTCAACTGTTCTTCGTTAATGTCCCCATACGGAGGACGAATCATTTTGGGCGTATACCCCGTCAGGCGGTGAATGATATCGCCGGTATGTAATATTTGTTTGCGAAAGGCAGTCATTGATAATTTGCTGAATTCAGGATGATTGTAGCTGTGATTGCCAACGATATGTCCTTCTTTCACCATCCGTTTCACCAAGTCCGGGTGTTTCTCCGCACGGCTGCCAACAACAAAAAAAGTAGCACGAACCTTATATTTTTTTAATACATCAAGTACCTGCGGTGTAAATCTTGGATCAGGTACATCATCAAAAGTCAGCGCAACTTGTTTGGTGGAAGGGCCATTGGTTTTGAACGTATCCGCGTATTTCTGACGAAGTTGACCTAGAGTCAACTGTTCTTCTTTAACATCTGACCCAGACGCCGGTGTATCACTGAGGGTTGAAGAAGGTTCCTCAGATGAAGCAGCAGACACAGGCGCAGGGGCTAAAGGAGCTGTATAAACCCCAGAACATATAATAGTAACGAGTGCGAGCATGACGAGGCGTATTCGCATGTTAACGGCCTCCTTTTTCCAAAATTGCGTTCTCTATGGTATGCCCGTTGCCTGTTTCTTTTATGCGTGTGTGAGAAGTTTCATTGCATCATCAGGTCATGAAAGCCATAATTCCACCATATATAACATATAGAGAAGGATAGGTGGAGAGACAATGAGTACATATGATTTGAAATCCATTCGTTTAGAGGTTTTTGAGGCAGGACAGGACAAGGTATTTCTGGTTACGGGTGGTAAAGCTCATATCGGGGCTGTAGCTACATTCTATGTTGACCATGATCGGGTTAGTGGAACAACGGTACATATCCCGGGACACAAGGAACAAGAGTTATGTGAGCGGCTAGCCCGCAAGGCGGCACTGCAATTGAAAGTTACGGTAACCGTTATTATGGGCATACATTTTGACAGCATTACACGAGTGCAGATCGACGAGATCGTAATGACTGCAGAGAGACTTGTGGATGAACATTTGAATAAGAGGTCAGAGTAATGTTTTGGTAATCGGTCATCTTTTAGGATAAACGACACGTGCCTGGATAAGTATAACCTTCAGAGGTAATCCTCCTTATATTTAGAGGTTGTCATCAAGTTTTAATTTTTTTTTGTAAAATTGAAACGAGTTGCAGATTGTAACGTATGTATCTTTATATACAATGCACAATCCACTGGGAGGAATAACCTAATGTCTATTTTTAAAAGATTACGTGACCTGACAATGTCTAACATCAATGCGATTATCGACAAAGCTGAAGATCCAATCAAGATGACGGATCAATATATCCGTGACATGCAAGAGGATCTGGAAGATGCTGAGAAAGCAGTAGCTGCACAAATCGCAATCGAGAAGAAGTTCAAGCAATTGTTCGAGGAACAGGAAGCACTTGTGAAGAAACGTGAAGAGCAGGCTCACACGGCAGCTCGTGCACAGAACATGGACCTTGCTCGTCGCGCTTTGGAAGAGAAGAAAGCAGCGGAAGAGAAAATGGTGGAATACAAAGCCAGCTACGATCAAAACAAAGCGTCCGCAGACAATCTTCGTGGCAAACTTGATGAGATGCGCAAACAATTGACACAGATGAAAAATAAGCGCGAAACGCTGGTTGCTCGTTATAACGCAGCCAAAGCACAAACCGAAATCAACAAAGCGCTAAACGGATTTAGCTCAGATACGGCAAGTGCGGGCCTGAAACGTATGGAAGAGAAAATGATGCAGATGGAAGCTCAGGCTGAAGCAAGCAACGAAATGTCTTCCAAAGGCAAATCCCTTGACGAGGAATTTGAGAAACTTGGTAAGGATGCGGCTGTTGAGGATGAACTTGCTGCGCTTATGAAACAGTACGAAAATAAAAACTAACACCTTGGCGTTCAGCAGGGTTAACCAGCGGAGGGGAACAGCGTTTCTCCTTCGCTTTTAAATGCGGATCATGTTGATAAGTGGAGGCTGTGTAAATGGATTTGAACATTTTGGCGATGCTGGTCTGGACGGTTTCAGGTTCGGTTTTGCTGTTTGTACTGATGTATGTAGATTCACTCTTTACGAAATACAAGGATTTTGCTGAAGTCAAGGCTGGCAATATGGCGGTCACTACCCGGATGGTAATGAAGTTATTTGCGCAAGGTTACGTGCTTGCAACATCCATCTCAACAGCAGGACATCTTGGAGAAGCTTTGCTCGTTTCTGTTGTATCATTTGTAATTTTATTAATTCTGGAAAGTGTTGTTCACTTTATGATTCGCAAATGGGCCACATTGGATCTGGATACGGGAATACAGCAAGGTAAGACAGGGTATGGCTTGTTCTCAGGTGCTTTGCATATTGTAGGCGCATTGATTATTGCAGCGTGCTTGTAAGCCGATAAGATAAGGAACAGGAGTAATTGGCATGAGTGTATGGAAACGTATTAAAGGAATACTAACAAAGCCCGAGCCACCTAAAGTGGAAAAAACGATGCTTCAGCTTGCTCCTGGGGATATCTGTGAAGTGTCTCTGGTCACTTATGAAGTCGTTGGCAGGGTGCAGAATCGGGCTCGTAACGCAGTTGTATTAACGCTCCAGGATGGTAGTTCATTCCGATATTTACATGTGGAGGAGCGTGAGATCACGCGTTACGCCCTGTATACACCTATTGATGGGAGACTTGATGCCCCTGACGAGGTGCCCACCATTCTTGAACTGGATGATCACGTGTATCATTTGGAGGAAGAATATGGAGGTATGGTTCAGACTGTGGGTAGAACGCCTTATGGTCAGGCTGGTGAGCAGCTTGTGTGGCAGTATCAATCGGATGATAACAAACTTCTTCGTGTGGAATGGCAAGATAGAAGGTTTAACCTCTACGAGGGTGAGTCCATTCTTCCTGCGGATATCAAAGTGATTCGTTCGAACTAGGAGAGGTTCCAATGAAAAAACGCTTGGCACATGGATTAAAATTAATGCTGGTCCTCAGCCTTGTGATGTCTCTGCTATCTGCGTGTGGTGCAGCTCCTTCCGTACAGGATACATATCCTCTTGAATCGGTAAGTGGCAGCGGTCAATCCACGTCTTATGTGTATCGGGCTGCAGATCGCACAGTTCCTGAAGTAGCAAAAGAGCTGTCCGATCAACGAACACCCGACCAGATCTCGGCAGAAAATACAGAGCGTATGTTCCTGGTGTATCAAGACCAGTATTATCATCTGCAACAAGATCCCAAGAAACCAGAGGATACGCTCGTCGAAGTCGATTCCAAGGAATATGTTCGTCAGAACTATAGCTCTTCCTTCTTACAAGGGTATCTAACGGCAACGTTAATCGGGAATTTGTTTGATACTTTTGGTGGACGCGGTTCAGGCAATTATCGGGGATACACGGAACGGGATACGTACAAACCGAGTGCAGGATCGTATCGGGTCCCAACGAGCAATGATAAAAAACTGGCTCCACCTATTACCGTTGAGCGAAAAGGCTCCATTACGCGGCGTGGCAGTGATAAGGACACAAGTGTTGGTTCTGGCGGCGGTTTATTTGACCGCAAAAAGGATCAAAGTCGAGGAAGTATCGATCGCAACAAGAGCAGTGGTGGCTTGGGTGGTTTGTTTGATTCACCAAAAAAATCCTACAAAAAGCCAAAGACTCGAATCGGTGGTGGCAGGATTATGAGGCGAAGATAACACCTCACAAGCCTGATATATATGCTTCATGGAATGATTATGATTCACAGGATGATGATTATATACAGGACAAAATAACAGTAGCATGGTGAGACACTGACGAATGACAGTGAGCACCTTGTTACTGTTATTTTTTTATGATTTGCGGACATGATGGGACTTGCGAACACGAGGAATCGAAGAAGCTGGCTGTTTGCGTATCCAGCGCAGGTAAGGAATGATCCGTTCATCTGCACGCAGCGATTGTAGATCGGTCAATCCCAGCGTAACCAGATCCCGATTCGTATATAACGAGTGGATTTGCTTATGACAGGGAATGCACAGGTTAGCTGTGGGCATGAAGCTACCGCCCATCTCCTTTGGCGTTAAATGATGAACTGTTGTCTCGACGGGTTCTCTCCCGCATAACTCACAATGATGATTCGTGGTGATCACCTCCCGATTTCGAATGCTATTATGTGCAAAGAAAGGGTATTTCATGTTACCAGTTTGGCCCCTGATCATATTAGCGGGTAGTGATAGCAATGATGTTCTTCCTGTTAAATCTCAAGAGTGAGCACATTTAGAATGTGTCTGTTCAGCTACATATGCAGTTTTTCTATTCGGATTCAGTGAGTAATCGACTTGTCATCGGCGTATATTCGGGCTACACTTTCTTAAATGAGAAAAAGACCTCAGGAGGTAAGTTACTTTGAAACATAATTCCCATTCATATGATATGACCACCGCTAAATTTCATCGTACGGCTGTACAAGTACCGGAAGCACAGAGCAGAATTGCTGCTCAGGTATCGGCAGCCCGGATTGAACATGTCCCTCTTGCCGACTCACACGGCCGCACACTTGCAACGTCGATTGAAGCGCCGCATGCGTATCCTTTTTTCCGCAGATCAGGTATGGATGGTTTTGCGATTCAAAGTGCAGATACGGCTGAGGCCACAAGTGATCATCAAGTGTGGTTTCGCGTTATTGATGAAATCCCGTGCGGATATACACCAGAACATCATATTACACCTGGAACGGCTGCAAGAATCATGACGGGTGCTCAAGTTCCGGATGGTGCAGATGCTGTCGTCATGATGGAGATGACGGAAAGCAAGCAAGAAGAAGGGCAGCACTGGATTGCACTGAAACGTCAGATTCAGGCTTGGGCTAATATTACGCCCATTGGGCTTGAAGTGCAGGAGGGCCAGCAATTGATCGAAGCCGGTACCGTAATCGGGGCGGGTGAACAATCTGTGCTGGCGACGTTTGGCGTGGCAGAAGTGCCGGTCTTTGAACGGCCGAGGGTGGCTATTTTTGCTACAGGAACGGAGTTACTTGAGGTTCATGAGCCGTTGCAACCTGGTCGGATTCGCAACAGCAACAGCTATATGTTACGTTCTCTGGTTGTGGAAGCTGGAGGAGAGCCCGTCATGTACGGAGCCATCGCAGACGATGTGAATACCGCAAGGGCAAAACTGGAGGAAGCGATTCGGGACAATGATATCGTTGTGACGACAGGTGGCGTTTCTGTTGGGGACTACGATATTATGGGCGAACTTGTGCTCGAAGAACAGATGCAACTTCTCTTTAACAAAGTCACGATGCGCCCAGGCAGTGTAACTACGGCTGCTGTATATAAGGACAAGCTGTTATTTGCTTTATCAGGTAATCCAGGCGCTTGTTTTGTTGGATTTAATCTGTTTGTTCGTCCCACACTTCGTGCGATGCAAGCAGATGTCCATCCTTATTTGGAAGAATGGAATGTGATTTTGGAAGACGGCTATGCAAAGGTGAACAACTTCACTCGTTTTGTACGAGGACGTACGATCATTCGAGACGGAAAAGTATTTGCGGCTCCAGCTGCATCTCGTGTGGATGAGTCAAGTGTCATGATCACCATTAAAGACAGTGACTGCCTCATTGTGATTCCTCCTGAGAAAAAGGGCATAGCTGCAGGGGAACAGGTCACAATTCTCAAACTTCCAACCGGGCAGGCAAGGTAACTAGAATGGATAAAAGGATTGCTTCAGAGCCAAAGATCATCCAAGTCGTTGGATATAAAAATACAGGCAAGACAACAATGACAGCTGCATTAATCTCCGGACTTGCTTCCAAAGGCTTGAAGGTTGCTGCATTCAAACATGACGGGCATGACCATTTTGAGATGGATCAGGAAGGGACGGACTCGTATCAGTTTGGCAGGGCGGGTGCTGCAGCTGTTGTGGTGATGTCTCAGAAAAGAACGGCGGTCATCAAGCAACACAATACCCGGCTTGACGATATGTTGAGCCAGTTCTCAGACTATGACTGGATTGTGATTGAAGGTTTTAAAGACGCCCCGTATCCCAAATTGGTGATGGTGCGCGAAGCCAATGACCTGACCCTGATACGCAAGCTTCAGCAGGTGGTTGGCATTGTTTTTTGGACGCCTGAATTAATGAAGGAAGCAGAGGCGGAAAAGTTAAGTGCTCAGATGGATAAGAAACAGGAGATAAGCAAAGGAGCTATGGCCGGTTTCCTGTTCCATGAACGGGAAGTTATTGTAGAGGCTCTGCTTCAGCTAAAATGCTCCATTTAACCTATCTTCGAATGGCCTGATATTTCATTTTGGTGCTTGTTTCACACCGCGTGTGGCACGCGGTGTACTTTTTCATAATAAGAGAGGACAGCCGCATGTGTAATTGTCTACGAGACTCTTGTGATAACTCTAAGCATTATCATCCATGCGGCGTTCGATGGCCTCGGACATCGTTTTGTCGGTGAGATGCGCATATATTTCGGTTGTTTCGGTAGAAGCATGACCTAGTTGCTCTTTCGTTTTGTAAATATCATTTTGCAAATAATAGTCGGTGGCAAAAGAATGGCGTAATTTGTGCACGGTAAGATACGGTTTGCCAAAACATTTAGCGTATTTCATAATCATCGCCTGAATCGCGCGTTTAGTCATTCGACTTCCTTCAGATTCCCCGTTACGGAGTGCAATGAAAAGTGCTTTTTCTCGTTTAGGTGTGCGGTAACGGGATTGCCGCAGATTCATGTAAGCTGCCAGCTCATCTTTGGCCTGTTCTCTGAAATATACGGGCGTTTTGTATGTTTCATCATTGTTACCTTTGCGGTAAACATAGAGCAGTTTGTTACCTAGATCGAGGTCATCCACATTCAAGTTAACCACTTCAGATACCCGTAGACCGGAGTTGAGGATGAGGCTGGCGATACAGGCATCTCGTTCTTTGTTCAACTCATGTGAGTACAGGGCCTGTTTGTTCTTCTGCATATCTGTAGCGTAGCCCTCGAGAATGTAACCGATAAATTCGAGTAATTCATTCTCTTCCAATATCTTGCCTTTGAGTTTCGCGGCAGTATCTTTGGGTTTATGGGTACGTTTGATCTCAATCTTGGCCATGATATTACGTTTAAGCAGGGGATAGAAGTCCTCATCTTCAGCAATTTGGCTTAAATAATGAAATAACGACCGCAGGGAAGAAAGCTTGCGTGAAACCGTAATTCTTGAATTGGTTCCCTCACGCTTCGTAGTCAGGAACAGTCGGTACGCAGTAACCGAATCCATACGTAGCACTTCCAGTTCGGTCAATGTTACCCCTTGGTTGGACTCAGCTTGGGACAGCCCTTCTGCACGTAGCCAGCTGAAAAAGGTATCATAATCTCTCAAATACTCCAGCAGCGTGGACGGAGACAGATCAGGCAGTTTATAGTCAATGAATTGCTGAACAAACCAGGGCATGGATGGTAGTTTTTCATCTAGTTTGCGTCGGTCAATCTCTTTTTGCACGTTGGTCAAGTTCGGCACCTCCATGTGAACGATTATTTATCTACAAAGTATATTAAGTGTACCATAATTTACATGCATCATCTTGTTTGATTATGCTGATAGGTATGGTCAAGCGTTGTGCTACACAGGCTACGATTTGTCACGTTGTTGCCCTTCATCTTATAAAGGTTTACAGTATGTATACATAAAGACTAGAGGAGGCGAACCAAATGAATATGCAGATTGAGCTGGTTCCCCGCGAACGCAGTCAGGTGATTCGGCATCTCATGCAATTTTATCTCTATGATTTTACGAAATATCTGAATATTGATGTAGACCAGGATGGTATTTTTCCGGAATATCCGGGATTGGATGCGTTCTGGACGGAGAAAGGACGCAAGTTTCCTTTTTTGATCACGAGTGATGGTTCACCAGCGGGGTTTGCACTTGTGGAGAAGTTAGATCCCGGGAGTAAGGATAATGACTACTATTTGACTGAATTTTTTGTAATGCAAAAATACAGACGTAGCGGCGTTGGAACAAATGCGGCGTACGAATTATTTAGACGTTTCCCTGGGCGGTGGAAAGTGACACAGGTTCGGAACAATGTGATCGCACAGGCATTCTGGCGCAAAATCATTGGGGATTATACCGGAGGGCGTTTTCGAGAAAAATTCCATCCTGAACTGGGCAATCCCAGTCAGTATTTTGTTACCTGATATCGTAAAAACATGTCTGTTAACTGAAACCTTATAGTACAACAAAGGAGGTCTAACATGATCGTACCAGCATTTCATCTGGAAGGACAAACAGCATTAGTCACAGGGGCAGGGAGAGGTATCGGAAAAGCGCTTGCCATCGGCTTAGCGGAATCGGGGAGCAATGTCGTGCTTCTATCTCGAACGATGAAGGAGATCGAAGAGACAGCAACAATGATTAATGAACAGACAGGCCGCAAAGCTTTGGCTCTCTGCGCAGATGTCACTTCTAAAGAGCAGTTGGAAAAGACTTTTCAGCAAGCCATTTCGGAGATGGGACGAATTCATATTCTCGTAAACAATGCGGGTATGAACATTCGGACGCCAGCGCTGGAAGTAACGGAGGAACAGTGGGAAACGATTATGCAAACAAACCTCAAATCCGCTTTTTTCGCTTCACAATTGGCAGGTCAGCATATGAAGCAGTATGGGGATGGGACAATCATTAACATCTCATCGGTAGGTGGACATACTGCCTTGCGAACAGGTGTCGTATATGGTTCTACCAAAGCGGCTTTAATCCATATGACTAAGGTGCTGGCGCTGGAGTGGGGGAAATACGGTATTCGCGTGAACTCGGTTGGACCCTGGTATTTCCGAACTCCACTGACCGAGAAGTTACTTGATGATCCGCAGTATTTGCAAGAAATTATTAACCGCACACCGCTTGGACGTGTAGGTGAATTACAAGAGGTTGTTGGGCCTGTTGTTTTTCTTGCTTCGGAGGCAGCCGGATATATCACAGGTCAGACTTTATTGGTGGATGGCGGCATGTCTATCTACGGTTTTTAAAAGTTTAAAAGAATGTGCCGCCCCGTGACTAAACGGTGAATAACATATGATACGACATGAAGAGGTCATAAACCCGGAAAAGGTAGACACCGGTAATAAGTACATGTTTTTTATCATATCAACTTGCCTTGTCTAAGCTACAAGCCTGATTTGGAGGAGGGTCATGATGGAACTTCGTAATTACGGAAGTACCGGAATGAAAGTCAGTACACTTGGTTTTGGCGGCTCTGAGATACGGGATGCGTCCAAAGCAGACGTAGAATTGTTGCTGAATCGTGCTTTGGATGCGGGTTTGAATATGATTGATACGGCGGAATGTTATGGAGACAGTGAGGAGAAAATCGGTGATGTGCTGGGACATCGCCGGCAGGAGTATTTTCTGTTCACCAAATGTGGACATGCAGCTGGTGTGAATGGACCCGACTGGGATGCCAAGGTGCTCGCACAGACCATTGACCGTAGCCTCAAACGCTTAAAAACAGATTATGTGGATGTCGTGCATCTGCACAGCTGTTCGGAAGAAGTACTTCGGCAAGGTGAGGTAATCGAGGTATTGCAACGAGCAAAAGAAGCTGGTAAAATTCGTTTTATCGGATATAGCGGAGATACGACAGATGCGCTATACGCCATTCAGACAGGTGCATTTGATAGTTTGGAGACATCATTGAATATTGCCGATCAGGAAGCGATTGAACTGACTTTGCCTGAGGCGCGAAAAAGAAATATGGGGATCATCGCCAAAAGACCGATTGCCAATGTAGCCTGGATGTATGATAAGGTGACAGAAGAGGATTATGCTTATCACTATTGGGAGCGGTTAAAAGAACTGAAATATGACTTTTTGGCTGAGGATGCAGAGCGAGTCGTAGAAATTGCATTGCGTTTTACGCTGAGCACTGAAGGTGTGGATACCGCCATTGTGGGAACCGTCAAACCTGATCGTTGGCTACAAAACGCCGAACTGGTGGCGAAGGGGCCGCTTGAGCAGGGCCTATATGATGCCATTCGTGAACGCTGGAAGGAAGTAGCGGGATCCGACTGGACAGGCCGTATCTAATTCGAGTTAATTTTAATAAATTCCATTAATCATATAAAATTGGTTGTGAACGATTTGAATTTCTAAAAAACTGCCTTTGTTGGGCAGTTTTTTTTGTGTTTAAAGGAGAGTGCTTGAAGGGACAGCAGAGAAAATAATCTGTCTAATCTCTATAATTTTTTTGTATTTTCATCATATGAAAAATTCACAATAAAAGAAGCCTTTTCGAAAAAAATAGAAAAAAGCCCCCGAAGGGACTTGGGATGTTGGGTAGAACTTATCCGAAATTCTTAAATTCATTAGCGGTTATTGACGCAAATTGCTGTTCAATGGCTGGGCGAGCTTAGCCGGAATTGTTTTGGAAGCACGGTTAACCTTACCATACGTAAGTTTGCGCCAGATCGACTCCATTGGTCCGATCTTGAAGCGGTTTAACCACAGCGAGGCAAAAATGACGAGTACAACATACACAGCAATGCTAAGTATAAGTGTACCAATAGGTTTTATAGAACTAGCCAATCCAAATGCATATGGTAGCAGAAGTACGGTTCCCATGATGGAATGAAGGAGGTAACAGGTCAGCGACATACGTCCAACTTTGGTAAATACCATCAACGCTTTACGAAGTGCAGGAACATACAAAAACAGCATCGCGAGGCTACTCATATAAAACATGCTCCCGGTTAAGTTCCCCTGTTGACCCAAAATCATGAATAGCTCCATCCAAAATGTATTTTCGGCTGAAATAAGTGTATTCACCATGGAGCTGAACTGAGTGAGTATAAATGCAGCCAAGCTGATGAACCAGATTCGCTTCCAGATCGATTGCTTTGCTTCCATGTTCGTGAAGAAGTCCATCTTCACAAAATACATACCGATCAGGAACATCAGGAACATGGAATAAACTGTAGAAAATGAACTAGCCGCCATTACGCTCATATCAGCCCATCTTGCTACAAAGGAGTTTAAGTAGGTAGAACTGGTATGACTGGATAATGTGAAATCAAAATAAGTTGGCACGTTTGAGGATGGAGTGTTCATCGCATTATAGACCATCATAAATACAGGAGTCAGAAATTGAATCAATATAAGTGCAATAATCCATCGCAATATCGTTTTAGGCGTGTGAGCATAGAACGCAAATAGTAGAAATCCGGCTACGGCGTAAAAGGTCAATATGTCGCCAACCCATATAAAGGTGATATGCAATAAGCCAATACAGAATAAAATTAATAACCTGCGGGCAAAAAGCATTCTAGGATGTTCTACTCGTTGCACGGCCCGATCCATAAAAATCATAAATCCAACACCAAACAGAAAAGAAAATAAGGTCACGAATTTCCCTTCGGCGAATGTGGAAACAAAGTTGTGGACTAGATCGCTCGAATTCATTTCGAATCCCTTCACCGAGTCCACGATCAAAAAGTAATTCACAATAATAATGCCGAGCATAGCAAATCCGCGAACGATATCTAGAAAATGGACACGTTCATTCAGACTCAGGGGTTGTGCAAGGTTCTCTTTTTTCTCATTCATAACATTTCTCCTATTCATTTTTATATTTAACTTGAGCGAGTCTAATCTTGGTGTGTATAAATGCTTTCCTTACCTTGGATAACTATACTTATCGATTCTTAACAGTTTCTGAAAGTTCGTTTCATTTTTTTGATTTGTGACAAATGTATGACAAATGATTGCATTCATAAATGGTTAAGATTTATGATTTATCGTATTACCTAAGTGTTACCAAAGGACGATATATATTGAGGGCACCGTAAATAACATCAGGAATCATGAGGTGAGAAGGGCATGACCCATCGGATATTAGTTGTCGAGGATGATCAGGATATTGGTGATTTGTTAGAAGAATCCCTTACGAGAGCGGGCAATGAGGTATTAAGAGCCAGAGACGGACAGCGTGCGCTGCAGCTTGTAGATGACGGGCTAGACTTGGTCATTTTGGATATCATGATGCCGGGGATGTCGGGGATTGAAACATGTGAGCAGATTAGAACGTATTCCAACGTTCCCATTTTGTTTCTAACGGCCAAATCGAGCACATTGGACAAAACAGAAGGTCTCCTGGCAGGTGGCGATGATTATATGACAAAGCCATTTTCAGAAGAAGAGCTTCATGCCCGTGTTATCGCTCAATTGCGAAGATATAAGATTTATAAGGAGAAAAAGGAAAGTGGAGATACGTTTCTGGTTGGAGGCAAGTTAAAAGTCAATGAACATTTTAATGAGGTCTCGAAAGAAGGACAGCAGCTCAAGCTATCTGATCTGGAGTATCGCATCCTGAAACTCTTGATGAGCAAACGAAGCAAAATATTTTCCGCTCAAAATATTTACGAGAGTGTATGGGAACAGCCGTATTTTTATTGTTCAAACAACACCGTGATGGTGCATATTCGCAAACTGCGTGCAAAGATCGAGGATGACCCGGCACACCCGGTTTATATCCTTACCGAATGGGGGAGAGGATACCGTTTTGGCACACCGTAAATTTACGCTGACCAAAAAATTGGCCTTAATCATCTTGATGGCAGCTACGGTAAGTGGTCTGTTTTTTTTGACGATGCAGAAGGTTAGTAATGGGCTGATTGACAGATACCTTAATTCCGATGCGTACTATGAAAGTGAATCGTCTAAATCTATTGCAAAGTTTAGCAAATATGTTGAGACGAATAATTTATCTTCAACCGATCGAAAGGCATTTGGAGAATGGGTGAAAAAAGAGAACTACATCATGCTCACCATCTACAAAGACCAGCTACTGCAATATGATTCGAATTACGCAGCGGAAGATGAGTCTGGATATGGGATAGAGCAGGAAACGCTATATGCTCAGAAACACTCATTTCCTGTCATGTTTAGTGATGGAGAGGGGAGAGTAACGGTAGACGGGTTTTTCTCATCCCGATATTACGATATTGCCTTTACTCTGGAACTACTCAGCGCCACGATGATTTTTCTGTTGATTGTACTGCTAGGCATCCGTCGAAGCCTCGCTTACCTGAGAAAGATTCATGAGGAGATCCACATTCTTGAAGGTGGAGAACTGGAATATGAGATGACGATTCGGGGCCATGATGAAATAGCGATGATCGCTGAGAGTATTGAGGAACTTCGTAAAGCCTTTCTCGATAAATTGGGTGCGATTGAAGCTTTACAGGCGGAGAGTCGAAGCCTTGTTACCGAAATGTCACATGATATGCGAACCCCGCTTACCTCTTTGATCATGTATTTGGAATTTGCCAAGAAAGAACGCGGAGACCAAGGGACGGAACATAGCCATTACATCACGAATGCCTATGGAAAAGCCATTCAACTTAAAAAGTTGTCCGATAATTTATTTGATTATTTCCTTTTGGATAAAGAGCAAGAGGCTGACCTTGAGAGCATAGCTGTGCAGGAGGCTATTTATGATCTGATATCTGATCAGGTGGCCATTTTGAGGCAGGAGGAATTCAAAGTCCGCATTATTGGTGAACTGCCGCAAGTCTATATCACAGTGAATTTGGAGGAACTCGGGAGGGTCTTTGATAATATTTTGTCTAATCTGTTGAAGTATGCAGAACCCAAAGATGAAATCTGCATTACATTCAACTCTAGTCCGGAGATGTTTGACATTCAACTGGCCAATACGATTAAAATTGCCGAGGTTTCTCCGGAAAGTACCGGACTGGGCGAAAGGATCATAAGCCGGATGATGAGCCGCATGCAAGGGCAGTTTCTCAGGAATCAAGATGGAGTACATTATAGTGTTGTGTTGAGGTTTAGGAAATCCAAAATCTAACCGAAGTACTAGAATGAAACATTCAAATTCAGATAAAAAAACACAAGGGGTTTAATTACATCTGTGGAGGAATCAGAATGAGCCCGATAGACAAACCTATGAGAGGTACTTTATTTGCAACTCAATCTACATTTACGTCACTTATGGCCACTTATCAATCGATGGTATGGAGATTGGCTTCGCGCTATTTCCGGGACCCGCAAGATCGAGATGATATCGTGCAGGAGACATTCCTGCGGGTGTATACACATATCGAACAGATGAACAGCCAAAAGAATGTCGTAAACTGGATTTATACCATTGGGAGAAATGTATGCCTGGATGTGTTGCGCAAGAAAAAGAGACAGACTCTTGCCACAACTTCGTTATATGTGGAGGATTCAAATAGATCTCCGGATGCCATATCTGATCTAATGTCCTATGAACCTGGCCCTGAAGAAAGGCTGATTCAGAACGAGACTTCTTCCGAACGCAAACGTCGGATCAATGATGCATTTCATCAGATTCCAGGTAAATGGAGGCATTACGTCTATCAGCGGTACTATTTGGAAATGACTGTCAAAGATATCAGTGTATTGAACGATATACCGGAAAATACGGCCAAAACGTATCTTTTTCGAGGAAGAAAACATATGAAACAACAGTTAGTTGACATCAAGAATTGAAATAGGGGACATGACAAATGAAAGATTTAATGACTAAATTCCAAAAAACACCACACATTCTACAAGCGCTTTTGAATATCTGCCTGTTCTTTCTGGCCTTAGCTTTAAGCGCACTTCTAATCAGTGAGACATGGTATATCGTACAAATTGTGTACCAGTCCTTTGTAACTCGTCAGGATAGTTACTATGAGATGTTATCCGAGTTACTCGTTTTCTTCTTGTACTTTGAGTTTATCGCTTTAATTGTGAAGTACTTTAAGTCTAATTTTCATTTCCCTCTTCGTTACTTTATTTATATTGGAATCACAGCGGTGATTCGCTTAATTATTATAGATCATGATAACGCAATGTCGACGTTCTGGTGGTCGTTGGCTATTTTGATCATGGTAGGTGCTCTGTTTATATCAAATCGACGGAATTCAGGAGCTCAGAAACATGAAAAAAGTGAAAGTGATCATTGATGGGAAAGCAATAGGAAGCGTGGAGGATCTGCAACGTATACTTCAGGCCGAATTTTCGTTGCAACCAGCTCATTTTGAAAGTATGGACACCCTCTGGGAAGCGTTAGTATGGCATGTGCCAGTCCCGGTTACGCTAGAATGGAACCATTTTAATGACAGCAGAGCCTCAATCGGATCTTATGCAGATCAAATGATGAATTTATTGTACGAGGTCGATGAGCAACTGGAGGAATTGTTTAGATTTACATTAAAATTATAAAATTTCAACATATGAAAAATTCACAATAGTAAGATCAAATATGCTCCATTGTTACATCGCTATAAATCATACAATCACACTCCAATCAACTCCGAGTAACGTATAAACGAACCTCCACATTCTGAGAAGAACGTCAATAGAAAAAGCTGCTCCTTTCCCAATGAAAGGGCAGCTTTTTTTAATCACAATGTAAGTAATATATGTAACGAGTCGGATGAGATGACGAAGGGTTCAAGAGCCTTATTCTTAAAAAAGCACTTGCCACAATGCGCTAACAAACTTATAAAAAAAGTAGAACGCAAAGCCAATTAGAAGAACTCCGGCCAGGCTGGAAACGAGCTGTACCATTCTGGCACTCATCATTTTACGTGTGATGGATACGATGGTGAGCAAACCGAGATCATGTAGCAGAATGCCACATAATATCCCGATTGCCGCAATGACAAAACTGAGCTTGCCTGCCGATTGATAAGAGTCGGATAAGACAACACCAAAGACAGAAACCCAAAACATCAGATTACCCGGGGAGATCGCAACCAATAAACCATTACGATAAGTCCGCCAAAAAGAGGGTTTGGTCGGAAAAGTCTTTCCGTCTGTTGTCATGAGGCTCACATCCGAATTACGGATGGACTCATATCCCAAATAAGCTAAAAATCCTGCACCCACCAACCATAGTGGAATCTGAACGAATGGAACGGATAACAGTGTAGCAAATCCAAAATACATAGCAATAATTAGAGCGATATCCAATGTCATACCACCTAGACCAACCGCCCAGCCATGAAGGAATCCATTTCGCAGTCCCTGCTTGGTCATCTCTACCGTGATTGCGCCTACCGGCATGGCAATAGCAAGCCCGATCAGGATAAATTTCACATAAATCTCCATAATCATTTCCTTTCTGAGAGATGGGTTGATGGAAGAAAAGAAGCTTGTCCACTTAAAAAAGACGTTTGCTCTAGTAGTCTATGTAACTCTTTCACATGCAAGAGATATAAAAAGAAGTGCTCTCCTCGCACCTCGGCTCGTATAACAGCTTATTCGAAGGAGAGCTTGTTTAGAATACGGATGATGTTATTCTTTTGCTTGTGGTTGTTGTAACAAAGAGCGTAGAAAAGGGCATTTGGATGGGGCAGTGTCATCATCTCGTAGAAAATACTGTTTATACTCCAGATTTCCTTCTGCCCCGTATTGCTTCAATTCAGGATGTGCGGGAATCGTGTCATAGGCAGCAAGCCTCGCTCGAATTCTCGGCCCAATGGCTGCAGCCCGCTGTGGCTGCTCATTCCATAAATCAAGGACCCAGCGAGGCGTCATAGCTAACATGAGATAAGGAAAATGGCGACTTTGTCTTGAAATGTGAGCTGGTGTACCGCAATAAACGAAATACCGTTCATCGTTATAACAGTACTCCCATAATGGATTCTCGGGGTCTTCCGGGATATCTGCTGGCCATGATTGGGTATCGAGAGTTCGCATCTCACTTAACAGGTTCCAGAATGATTGTTCGTAAGTGAGCACGTCTTTTGTTTCCTTTTCTTTTTCAAAAAAAATGACTAGTGATGAAAAATCTCCGAAGGAACGTGAAGAAGCTCCATATTCCGTTACAATTGCTGATAATTGCTCCGCAAGAGAAAGATGTTTGGACTGAAAGACAAATCCATATCGAAGATGACCCAGTGCATATGCCTGGGTTGCAGGAATGCAGGGGAACCTGGTCTCCCGGTCACTCATCTTGGCAGAGAACAAACGATAAGCATCCCTTTGCCACAGATCCAGTGGGAGCTCACCATTTTCCATATCCGTAGAAGAAAACAATAGCGACATCAGTAAGCCTCCTTTTACTTATAGGATATCGCCTGCAAGCAAAATGGTGACTGTCCATTTATGAAAAGTAAATATTGTCGTACCCTAAAGATTACTAATTATAAAAATACATATAATCAACAAATTCTCAGGAAACTAGAAACGCAAGCAACTTTAGAATGGAGGACTACCATGTTTTTCTATCGTGAAGACCTGATTAATCTGATTGTACCGGACAAGCCCGATCCGGCGGCAGCCAAGGTACTACAAGAAACGCTCGGTGGTCAGTTCGGTGAAATGCGTACCATGATGCAGTTTTTCTTCCAAAGTAGCAATTTCCGGGGAAAAGCAACACAGTATAGAGATTTGATCCGCGGCGTGTTTCTGGAGGAGTTAAGCCATATCGAGCTTGTACAGCAGACCATTAACCAGTTGTTAACCGGAGCTGGAGCAGATGGGGTTGGAAATGCAGGTGTAGACGGTGCTCCACTGGATGAAGCGATCAAACATGCCAATCCGCATCATTACATTATGGGAGCACAGAGTTCCTTGCCTGTAGATGCTGCTGGCAATCCGTGGCTTGGCAATTATGTATATGACCATGGAAATCTCATTAGTAATCTGTTGGATAACATTGTGCTTGAATCCACTGGTGTTCTGCAAAAATCGAGAATATATGAGATGAGCACCAATAAAGCGTTTCGTGAAACGCTCGCCTTTCTGATCGTTCGGGATAATGCCCATCAAAATGCATTTGCGAAAGCACTGGAAACACTAGGTGTGGATTGGGGCGGAATATTCCCGATTCCGAATTATGACATTAACAAATATCCGGAGTGCCGGAAATATGTCGATATGGGCTTTCACAACGCACAATTCAATTTCCGTTTGGATAATACTCGTATAGCTGAAATTTTCAGCGGTCAAACACCAAGCCGCAACGGGGGAGAGCTTAGAGTTATTGACCCACCTCAGGGCCATCCGCTTCCTTATATGCCAGAGCTACCTAACGAACATAGCCCAGGTACACATGATTTAAATGCTTAAGTTACAAGAAGAATGATTGAGCAGTGAAGACTCTGATAATAAAAAAATGAACAAAAGGAAGACCCTTTGGGGTCTTTCTTCTTCAATAGTTTTAGCTGAAACGCCAATAAGGAGCTCAGTTTTGAGCTCCTTATTTCTTGCGAATGACTGATTTTCTAACCTATTGGCGGTGCTGGTTGGAGAAATTGCCGAATGACTGACCTTGGCCTTGGATTGTCGTGTTAGGCGTATTATACGGTTGATCGATGTAGGATACATGCTGTGAAGAGGTGTTCGCAAGCTGTTGAGCAAGGTTAGAAATCTGTTGCAATTGCTGAATCGCTGTTTGATGTCCTTGCAATGCGGTTTGAATAATATGCGCCGCTTGCTGCTCGCGCTGGGCCAGTTGTTCCAGCTGCTGAGCATTGCTTTGCTCTTGTCTCAGCAATTGTTGATATTGCATAGAAGCTTGTTGTGTTTGTTGCGTCAGTTGTTGAGCGAGTTGCGTAATCTGTTGAGATTGTGAATATTGGTTCATGATGGTGCCTCCTATTTGTTTGAATTTACCTGTGTATTATGCTGAGAGGTCCAAAGAAATATTCAAGGAGATGTTTTGCTCTAATTGGGGAAGGCTACCTGTTGCGAGGATTATCAAGATTAGAAAGGATTGACGAAATGAGTCAGGCTTCAAAAAAATCATCGGATGAAAAGAAATTGAAATGGTGGCAACTCAGTTTGCTCGGTGTTGCGGGGACTATTGGAACGGGTTACTTTCTTGGCTCAAGTCTAGCCATTACAATTGGGGGACCCGCTGTAGTAATTGCTTACGCACTTGCTGCGTTAGGTACATACGTTGTTTTCGATGCTTTGGCACGCATGACTTCGGACCATCCGGAGCAAGGATCGTTTCGTTCTTATGCGAAGAAGGCGTTTGGTGCATGGGCAGGTTTTGCGAGTGGATGGGTCTATTGGTTTTCGGAGCTTCTCATTATGGGGAGCCAGTTGACTGCACTTTCTATCTTTTCGCGCTTCTGGTTTCCCGGCGTGCCACTCTGGATCTTTGCAGCGGGGTATGGAATCGTCGGTTTATGTATTGTGTTCTTCGGAAACAAGGGATTCGACAGGGTTGAAAATGTACTCGCAGTCATTAAAATAGCGGCTATAATCATGTTTCTGGTTCTGGCGATTGCTTTGCTTGCCGGATGGATTGGGGGCACCAAATATGCACATAAAGTACCGATGGACATGGCTTCCATTTTCCCGAAAGGGGCGGTGGGATTATGGTCTGCATTCCTGTTTGCGTTCTATGCGTATGGAGGGATTGAAGTACTCGGCATTATGTCGTATCGATTGGAAAAACCGGAGGATGCACCGAAGGCGGGTAAAGTCATGCTTATTTCGCTGTCTTTGGTCTACGTTGTATCCATTGGACTGGCATTAACGATGGTGCCTCTGTCAGCTTTTAATCCAAAGGAGAGTCCGTTTGTACTTGCACTGAGCAGTGATCACCTTGCTTTTGTACCACATTTGTTCAACGGTGTTCTGATTGTGGCCGGTTTCTCGACGATGACCGCATCGCTCTATGCAGTGACCTCCATGATGATTACGCTGGCACAGGAGGGGGATGCCCCAAAGTTATTCTCACAGAAATGGAAGAAGAAATATCCTCTATTTGCCTTGTGTCTGATTGGTTGTGGTTTGATTGGTACGATTATCATGTCGCTACTGCTTCCTGGAAAAGTCTACGAATATGTAACTACTGCCGCAGGGTTAATGCTGATGTATAACTGGCTGTTTATTTTGCTCTCTTCAGGTAGGTTGCTCAAATCCCGCACCATAGATGTCATAAAACGGTGGACTGGATTGGTGCTGATCAGCACGGCGATAACAGGAACTCTTTTTCACGAATTAAGCCGGCCCGGTTTCTTCATTAGTTTACTGCTGGTTTCTCTGATTGCTCTAAGTGATATCATTGTGCAGAAGCGCAAGAAAACATCATCCGCTACAAATACGGAGCAAAGCGAACTGACGGAGCAAGCTGACGAGAGTAGCTCATTGAAGGGAGCCGGCTTTCATATTACAGGAATTCGTAAACAAAGGAACAAAATCAAGTGAAGAACAGAAACAGGAACGCCTTGTACGCAAAATAACATCCAAAGGCAATCAAGGATAAACCAGAGATGATCGAGATTCCTTTAAGTACAACTGGTGTCAGGTACCCTCTGAAAAAACTGACGGCTGCTGCCATAAACAAGTCCCATAGAAGCACACCGAAAATAATGGCCCCACTGTGGATGAGCAATTGATCCATGGAGGAATGGTTCACCGTTTTAGCCAGAACCGATCCATAGATCCCCAGCCAAAACATAATGGAGAGTGGGTTAAATAGTGACATCAGAAAACCTTGAAAGAAGGATCTCGACAGTTGCGATGAACCACCGCGCAAAGGCGAGGAGACTAGGGTACCTACTTTGGCCATGCCTTCTATACCGGTGTAGATCAGGACAAAACTGCCAAACAACCATAAGAACACCTGAACATAGGGAAGCTCCAGCAGATGCACAACACCAAGATAGACGATCAACATGTAGATAATATCTGCTGCAATAGCACCCAATCCAACAAACCAGGCTGGCATAAATCCTCCCCGAACACCTTTCTCCAATTGAGCAGCATTGATGGGTCCGATTGGGGCAGAAAGTGTCAGCCCTAAAACAATATATCCAAGTAAATTAGAAATGAAAAGATCCTCCTTTCGCTTCATTGGGTCATTCGCATAACTCTACCAGCATATTCGGGAAGCCTAACTTATAGGACAAGAAATTGACAAGAAGTTACGGTGATCCTATTAAAACACGATGTCTGCAAACATAGAGATCGTGTTTGACCTGTCTATTAAATTGAAATTCAAGTAGTATAATGATTACGAGATTCGAAGTGTAATGTATTAGAGCCTCAAATAGATAGGTTAACGGCATCCCAGAAAAGCGATGGAGGAGAACGATGATGAACAAAGATTACGTTTTGCTTTCCAGTGAAGGAAAATGGGGCGATCAAGGGGACGGTACTTATGTCAATCCGGTCTTGCCTGGAGATTACTGCGATCCAGATGTGATAAGCGTTGGGGAAGATTACTATGCGATCTCTTCCACATTACATTGCTCACCAGGTATGGCTGTTCTGCACTCTAAAGATTTGGTGAATTGGAATGTAATTAGTCATGTTGTAGAAGATTTGACAGTTATCGGGCCTGAATATCGGCATGATCGAATGAATCGTTATGCAAGAGGTGTCTGGGCGGGAGCGATCCGTTTTCATGACCATCAATTTTGGGTGTATTTTTTCACTCCGGATGAAGGATTGTTCGTAAGCACAGCTGCAGATCCTGCTGGCCCATGGGAGCCTCTTTATCATAGTTGGGAGATTGCTGGCTGGGACGATTGTTGTCCTTTTTGGGATGATGACGGTCAAGGATATCTGGTGGCTACGAATTTTGCTGACAATTATAATATTTATCTGTTCAAACTGAGCGACGATGGAAAACAAATTTTGCATGACAGTGGTGTTGTGATCCATCAATATAAAGGTAGCGAAGCGAGTAAGCTTTACAAAATAAACGGACTTTATTACATCTTCCATAGTGAAGTTCGACCGAGAAATGGTGAGGAGGTAAGGGTTGTTATGATGCTTCGTTCAGAGCATTTATACGGTCCTTACGAAGAAAAAGAGTTAATTCATACGCATGGTGTGGAAGTGGACCGCGAACCGAATCAAGGCGGACTTGTGCAAACAGCGTCTGGGGAGTGGTATTTCATTAGTCACCAAGGAGCCGGTGGTTACTTTGAAGGCAGAACTCTTCACCTGCTTCCCGTTACGTGGGTTGCCGGTTGGCCAATCATTGGTGAGGATACAGATGGGGACGGTGTCGGAGAGATGGTATGGGGAGGAAAAAAACCAATTCAAGGTTATCCCAAAACGATCTTAACCGTGAATGATGATTTCAATAGCCCGGTACTGCAGTCTCAGTGGGGATGGAACCACCAACCCAAAGCGGATACGTGGTCTTTAACAGAGAGACGAGGATATTTGCGTTTGCATGCTTGTGTGCCTTCGGAGAAGAATGATTTCTTTAAAATCTCGAGCATTCTTTCCCAAAGGACGTATCGTGTGCCTCATAACGTAGTGACTGCCAAGTATGATCTAAGTGGGATGGTGGATGACCAGGAAGCGGGTCTATGCCACTTTGGACAAACCTATTGTACGATTGGTATTCATCAGCAGGAAGGAACTCGGGTATTGAAGTTCAATCATTCAAATACAATCGAATGGGGACCATCTGTTGATACCACTGACTTATGGTTGAGATCGACTTGGAACTTGCATGGTGAAAACAGGTATGAATACAGCCTGGATGGAGAGAATTTTATCTCCTTTGGTGAAGTCTATCCATTGGGTTGGGGACCCTACCGGGGAGACCGGGTAGGGGTGTACAATCTGAACCATGAAAGAGAACAAGGGTATGTGGATGTAGAATACTTCAATTACGAATCGGGAGATAAGAAAGTCTAATTCTTTTCTGAATACGAAAGAGGCCGAGAAGAGGAATATGTTATTTCCTCATCTCGGCTTCTTTAATGTTGTGTGTTTATTTCATTATTAAATGTCTTTATTTAATTCGTTTAATATCACAAAACTATTCGCCATCTGGTCTTTTCACTTGCAGCGGCGGGGGAATAAGCCATCCTTTTTCTTTGCTCAAACGAAGAATGCGCACACCCAGTGCTGTTTTGGTAACATGGTATTTCGCAAACAGTGCACCAATGTCCTCGCGGATGGATTGGCCAATAGTCTGACTCGCGGCGACTAATCCAAGAGCAGTATCAGCTGCAATTTTGGCACCTATCTCTGGATCAGTAAACCTTGCGCCAGGAGGAATGTCCTCTAATGCCACAACGGGTCTCTCTGGAAGAGTCGGAGCGGGCGTGATACCGTTCTCGGTGAGTAAGGCGTCACATTCTTTAATTTCCAGTCTTGCCTGATCCAGCAAGTCTTCTAAAATTTTCTTCAAATCTTTGTCTCCTGCGTGATTCATATAAGCCTGATAACAAGAGACAGCTCCTTTGGCTACCATTGAGCACTCCCATACACTATAGATTTCTCCATAATGCATGGGCTCGTTTTTAGGATTTCCACTTAAAATTCCCATGCTGATCCCTCCCGCTAAGTTATTTATTTCACTACATTAGGGTTTACATGACAAGCAAATTTTATCCGGTAGAGAAGTAGTCCGAGATTTTAATTTACATCATCATTATTATGTTAACCGAAATCTATTGTCAGAAAGATGGTCACATGAACAACTGTAATTATCATCCAAGATAGTCACATGGACTAAATTAAAGAATCATTCAAATCGCATCAGGTTCTTTGCTCTGATGCGATTCCTGTTCCACTGAAAAAAAGCCATACAGTTATGTTCTGCTGGCTTCTTTCCACTTTTATAAATACTTTAAGCTTTTGTCGAGGTTGGGAACATGGGATTCGCCTCCATGCCAACCCACAACTCGGTTGATTCGAGTTGACCAGCCAGATGGAATAACCAATCTTCACGCCCTTTGGTTGCCATAACCTGAACACCCATTGGCAGGCCTTCCGCAGTCAAATGCAGAGGAAGACTAATGGCTGGCTGACCTGTCAGATTCGCAAGTTGTGTAAACGGGGTGTACGTAAGGCTCGGCTTGAACATCTCATAGATCAGCTCTTGTTGCGCCATTTTATCCAGATCACTGACGGACATCAGATGTTGAATCTGCTCCGCATGTGGCGTCAGTTCGCCAATCCGGGGTGCGGGAAAAGCGTTAACAGGTGTGATGTAAAAATCATACCGTTCAAACAGCGTAGACATCTGCGCAGCCGCCACGTCCCATTCGGCCAAACTATGAACAAATGCAGCAGCAGATACTTTTTTGCCCGCTTCAGCCAGTACCCAGGACTCAATCTCCATATCATCTGCAGTGAGAGAACGACCCATACTATGTTCCATGGATGAAATCATAGCGGCCATCTCGCCGCTGTTCATCATGTAATAGTTTTCCATCAGGCGTACGCCATTGACTGGACTTAACTTTTCTTCAACATGATGCCCTTGAGATTCCAAGAAATGGACTAATTTCATCACAGCCTCTTTGGCATCTTCACTGACAGGTGTGCCGACAGGTGAATCCATCGTATAAGCGATTCGCCATTTGCGTTGATGCGGATAGTTCATATCAGCCAGGTAACTTCCTGGGAATAATGGTGCATGAAATGCGGCTTCCGGTTGGATAATCTGGAGCGTATCCAGCAGTGCAGCACTGTCTCTGACGGAGCGAGATACTGCAAAATCTATCGAGGCTCCTTGCCATTGTCTTCCCACACCTGGACCAACGGGAGTGCGTCCGCGGGTTGGTTTCAGCCCAAACAAACCGCTGAAAGAAGCGGGAATTCGAATGGAACCACCGCCATCACTTGCGCCGGCAAGCGGCACGATGCCTGATGCTACAGCGGCAGCGGCACCGCCGCTTGAGCCGCCTGGGGAATGATTCACATTCCATGGATTGCGCGTTTGCCCGTGTAGACGTGGCTCGGTTATATTTTTCAACCCGAATTCCGGCGTATTCGTATGTCCGATCACAATAAAACCTGCTTCGAGCAAACGAGTTACGAAATTGGAGTTGCGAAGAGCACGATGTTCGCTGAACAGACGTGAGCCAGAGGTAAGAAGTTCACCTTCCAAAGATTGAGAAATATCTTTGAGGAGCAACGGCACACCTGCAAATGGCTGTTCTCCAGGCCTAACCATGCTGGCTTCCTGCCGAGCACGTGTTTCATATGTACGAATGACTGCATTGAGATGTGGATTGACTTCTTCCAGACGTGCATAGGCAGCTTCAAGCAGTTCAACCGGGGATACTTCCCGGGAGCGAATCAGTTCGGCGAGCCCTATAGCGTCATAGGAGGTATATGAGAATGAAGACATTAGTAATCGTTCCTCTCTGAAAATAGTTCCTGTTGGATATTGTTCCAAGTTCCATAAGCCATCGTACCACCTAGGCAGACAAAAAACAAAACATCAATCCATCATAATAGAAGAAATACGGCAGAAGAAAAGCACTGTTCACCTCATTAAGGTGAAACAGTGCTTATATTATTTGAACCAGATGAAAATGTATTACTCCGTGCGAAGTTTGGGTGCAGCCTCGGCGATCGGTGTAGAGCGTTCCTGCTGTTTGGAGATCAGGAATAGTGCGATCCAGATCAGGATAAAGCCAAGCAATTGCTCCCAGGTTATCAGCGTACGGAATGCAATCCAGTTTACAAGCACGCCGGCCATCGGGAAACTGAGTTCTGCGAGGGTTGCAACAGAAGCTTTGGTGGAAGACAACCCTTTGTAATACAAGAGTAGACTTAGCAAGCCTGGTAAAAGCGCCTGCCCCAAAATATTCAGAATGACAGCAGCCTGTGCCCCTGTTCCAGCCGGGAGTGTCCAAGGTGCACCTTCATTCCAGGTCATTAAGATCAGGAGTGGAAGCGCAACGACGAAGCGAAGGGAGGTGACCGTCTCATAACGAGCTTGACCAAGCATTAACCGGCCCATAACGGTAGATCCACCCCACAAAGCTGCGGCACCAAGAGACAGCAGGCTACCTGCATGAATCCAGTTATTCCAGTTGCCGAGCGGAAGTGAGAAGCCAAACGTAAGCAGATATGTGCCTGCCAGCGCAATGATGAATAGTCCGCCGAAGTGACGCGGCAATGTTTCTTTTAATAACAATTTCGCAAGTACAATTGCGAAAAGTGGTTGCATTTTTTGCAACAACAATACCGTATTGGGATCGTTATGGGTAAGCGCCAAAGTGAATAATACCGTTGCCAGCGCTGATCCGCCCCAGGAAATGAAGATAACAGCGATCCAGTGACGTGCACGCAGTTTCTTCAGATCATCCCGGAACTTCCATAATACCGGAATCGCAACAAGGCTGACGATGATGTGTTCGATTAGAACAATCTGTGTAGAAGTCATCGTTTTTAGCAAAAGGATGCGGAATAAGGGGTCTACACCCCAGAGGGCTGCGCCTAGCACAACTAGCCAAAATCCGGTGTTGCTTCGTTCCTTGCGATAAATCGTTGATGCTGTTGATGTGTTTTCCATATTCAGGACTCCTTCGTCAGAACACGGAATCTTCAGTTGGCAAAATCGACAAAATCCCCCGTCCTTGGCGTACGCCAAATAAACGGGGGACCATTCAAAGACAAGGCGTCAGGGAAAAAGACTTCCCAAATACGGCTTGCCGTTGTGTTGATCTTCTCTCATCCGGACTGTACCGTCGGCCTTGGAATCGCACCAAGTCAGTCGCTGCCAGGTCGGAACCTTAAACAGCGAGTCGCGGGCTGGTTCTATAAGAACATCACCGCCGGTTGGGAATTTCACCCTACCCCGAAGATCCTATTCAATTAATTAGTGTATTGAACAAGTTGTAACCTTATGAAGTTCATCTTATTCCTGTAAACGCTATCAGTTCAAGTGTTTTTTTAGAAAACAATACTCCAGCATCCCTGTTGCCTCCGCAACTGCACAATCTGACCTGCATGATAGGCATCGTGTAGAACCCAGCGGGCAAGCGTCTGAGCCCAGTTGTCGTCGGAATCCATATAAGCTTCCTCAAGCTTCGAGTCCTGTAATGTAGCAAGGGTATCGCGTAACTGCTCAGCCAGTTTAGTGGTTTGTTCCATCAGCTTGCTCCAGCCAGCTTCGTTCAAAGGATCACCGGAAATACCAAACGTAGCTACGTTGGAATCTGCAGCGGGTACAGACGGTTCTTTTCCCTGAAGACGTTCCAGAATCCGTTGATTGTAATAAAACATATGATTTGCTAGTTGCCATATGCTCAGTCCACCTGAAGGAGGAACCCAGGCAGCCTGTTCGGCGTTCAGTCCCTCAAGCGCTTTTGACAATGGGACGATCCAGTTACATTGATCCCAGGTATCTTCATTCTGAATAACCAATACATCTAATGCTGTGGTGACTGTTTTCATTTTTTAATTTCATTCCTCTCTTGTCAGATTCATCTCGCCCTTGCATCTTCATGATGGTAACTAGCTAATGTGAGTGGAAGTGGTTACAATTAATATAACACAATTTTAAAGGGTGTAACCATCTTTATATAATTTAGATAGTTACATTAATCGGAGGCTCTCATGGATAGATTATGGACTGATTTTGTAAACAGCGATTATCATGATTGGCGTGGTGGGGAGCGATCAGAAGACAGACTAGGGAACGTAAACTGGCAACAAGATTTTTTGAATCGTTGGCAATTAGAAGCGTCAGTACCGGCGTCGAATGAAGAGGAATCCGCAATGAGAAGTTTTAGAGATGATTTGCAGTCACTGGCTATTCGTTTGTCTAACGGAAAGCTCTTTACTGAGAAGGATCAGGCCTGGTTGAATGATTTTATGATGGCTGGCGAAGTCATTAGACGAATAATTACACAAGATCAACAACTGGGTGTTGCGCTTGTTCCTATTCATAGACATTGGGCTCAGGTGATGGCAGAGGTTGCGGCTGATTTTGCCGTGACACTCGTTGAGGGCGAAGGGAAGAGAATTCGCTCCTGTGACAATCCGGACTGCCGCTGGATCTTCTATGATGATACCCGGAGCAGAACACAGAAATATTGCGATGATAAGATGTGCGGTAATCTAATGAAGGTGAGACGTTTTCGAGCGAAACGAAAAATACACTCCAATGAGGAAAAGAGTAAAACATAATTATTAAGTTTACCAACGAAGTTCTACCTTTTCCAATCCGTGAATCACCATATAGGTCTCAGTTAGCTCTTCCAGAATTTGATAAATATTAAGGTATGATATATAATGTATATATACTAGCGAAAATATAGTCGTAAAGTATATGTAAGAACAAGCAATGCGGATCAGATCATTTTACAAACCATTACGATTGGAGAGATGTCTTATGAGGACAGGTTATCTTTTGAAGAACGGTTGCGTATTATCGATGGATGCTCGTATTGGTCAGTATAACCGGGCGGACGTACTTATTCAGGAATCTTTGATTACGGCCATTCAACCAAATATTGAGGTGTCCGATGCAGATGTTGAGGTCATCGACGCTTCAGACATGATTATTATGCCTGGACTGGTGGATACACACCGGCATATGTGGGAATCGCTTGTCAAAACAGCCGGAACAAACTGGTCGCTCCCCGTCTATCTGCAAAATTTGTACTATGGAGCTATGGGAAGCAAGCTTCGTCCAGAGGATAGCTATATTGCCAATCTGTTTGGATCGCTGGAAGCGCTTAATGCAGGCGTCACTACGGTACTGGATTGGAGTATGCCATACTCGTCTGAGCACACGGATGAACTGATTCGAGGATTACAGGACGCAGGAATTCGTGCTGTTTTTGCCCATGGTGTGCCAGGGGAAACGATGTATTGGAATCGTGAGAGTAAGCTGTCGTATCCAGAGAATGTGAGAGGTGTTAAGGAGCGATATTTCTCTTCGAACGATCAACTCCTCACCTATGGACTGGCTATTCGAGGACCAGAGTTTAGCCATTGGGATACAACGGTGCAGGATATTCAGCTTGCGGAAGAACTGGACGCCATTTGTTCGATGCATGTCGGTTTCGGCAGCTGGGGATCAGAGGATCGTTCGATCAGCCGAATGTATGAGTCAGGACTGCTTGGTCCACGAATCAATGTTGTTCATGGCAATACAATGGGCATGGATGAATTCAAAATGCTCGCAGACAGCGGAGCATCTTTGTCGGTCACACCTGAAGTTGAGATGATGATGGGACATGGCTATCCGGCTACAGGATACTTTCTGGAGCATGGAGGTACGCCAACGCTTGGTGTAGATGTCGTGACTTCGACGGGCGGAGATATGTTTTCACAGATGAAATTTGCGTTGCAAGCTGAGCGTTCAAGAACGAATGAGTACCTTTTGCAACAAGGTGAAATGCCGGGTGAACTCAGTTTGCAGGCAAGCCAGGTGTTGCGATTTGCGACCTCCGCGGGTTCACGGGCCTTAGGACTGGAGCAAAAAACAGGCTCGCTTACGCCGGGAAAAGAAGCGGATGTGATCATGATTCGCACGACGGATCTGAACTTGTTCCCCGTGCACGATCCGATTGGTGCTGTTGTGCAATTCGCGAATCCGTCTAATGTGGATACGGTCTTTGTTGCTGGGAAACCTGTGAAGCGAGAGGGCAAGCTGTTGCATGTTGATCTGGATGAAATTCGGCGTAAAGCCATGCAGAGTACGGAATATTTGTTGACGCAATATCGGATGTCCGATGCAGATCGGGTTGTTTTTTCATAATAGAGCTGAGATAAAATAAAGCAAAGGGCCGTTTAACTCAAATTACGGCTCTTTCTCATCTTCTCTTTCTTTTCGGATCAATTATCCATACATTCTTTTCACATGAAATTAGGGTTGGAGTAAGGTATGTTGACAAATAGAACGCTTTCTACTAAGATAGCGATATAAGTTAATAATGAATATAATCAGGATTGTTACTGATCAGCAGGCAAGACCGATTGATAATGCAAACATGCAGAACTGTATTCTTTCATGTGTGCATAATTAATGGTCTTTTTTTTGTTGCTAAATTCTGTTAACGTTTCATTTTAAAAGGAGATTCCGATGAAGATCACACGAATTATTAACAATAATGTCGTCTGTGCAGTGAATGAACGGCGCCAGGAGATGATGCTTTTAGGCAGTGGCATCGGTTTTCAGAAGAAAAAGGGAGACGATGTGGACACAGTCAAAATCGAAAAAGAATTTTTTCTGAAATCCAAAAATGTAACAGGTAAATTATATGCCCTGCTGGCACAAATCCCGATGGAATATATTCGTGTATCCGATAGCATTATTCAGTACGCCAAGCAGTCTTTAAACAAGGAATTGAATGAAAATATATACCTAACGTTAACGGACCATATTAATTTTGCTGTGGCACGTTACAAGCAGGGTATGAATTTCAATAATGCGTTGTTGTCTGAGATTAAAGCGTTTTACTCCAATGAATTTCGCGTGGCTATGAAAGCCCGGGATATGATTAATGAAGAATTCAACATTACGCTGCCTGAAGATGAGGCTGGGTTCATTGCACTTCATATTGTCAATGCAGAATTGGGATCTGAAATGGAAGAAACCATGAAGATTACACAGTTGATTCATAAAGTCTTGAATATAATTCGATATCAGTTTAATATTCATTTCAATGAAAGCTCGCTTCATTATTCCAGACTTGTCACTCATTTGAAATTTTTCGCCTACCGCTTGTTTAATCATACGGTTGTGAAAAGTGGTGACAGTGATTTTCTCCATATCATTAAGGAAAAGTATGCGAATGAATATCAATGCAGTCTCCGAATTGCACAGCTGATTCGGGTCGATTATGGAAAAGAATTAACAGAAGACGAATTGGTATATTTAACGGTTCATATCAAAAGGGTCATTGATGAAGAGAAGGAATAATTCATCGGCCACTATAATGAGTATACTAGGATTGTTACTGGTGAGGCAGGCAAGACCTAGAGTTCCATCGTGTATAGAGCTTATCTATATTCGATAGAATTCTAGGTCTTTTTTTATACCTAAAAACGTTTGAGGGGGAGCAGTACATGAAACATGAAAGCACAGCCGCCGAGATTTTAAAACTGGTTGGTGGAGAAAAAAACGTAGATAGTGTAACACACTGTGCTACAAGGTTGCGATTTAATCTGAAAGACGAGAAGGTCGCGAATGATGAAGCTTTAAAAAATGTCCAAGGGGTTGTAGGTGTTGCCAGCAGTGGTGGGCAGTATCAGGTCATTATCGGTAACGAGGTAAACAATGTGTATAAAGCTTTGACGCAGCTGGGGAACTTTGCAACCAATAATGATGCCCCTACTGTGAAAAAAGGAAAACTGACTACGCTTCTGGACACGATCTCCGGAATTTTTACACCGATCCTGCCAGCCATGATTGGTTGTGCGATGATCAAAGCCGTTCTTCTTATTTTGAAAACATTTGATCTCGTTGATCTGGATGGACAATTTAATACGATTATGACCTTTATCGGTGATGCGGCTTATTACTTCTTGCCGATGTTGCTTGCCTGGAGTGCGGCTGTAAAGCTTAAAGCTAACGTAGGCTTTGCATTAACGATTGCTGGTGTTCTGTTGCATCCTTCCTTAGGGGCGTTGATGTCTGCAGGTGAGCCTGTTTCGTTTTTAGGACTGCCTGTCACGCCAGCGACGTACACTTCGTCGGTTATTCCGATTATTTTAGCGGTTTGGATCTTGTCATATGTTGAACGCTTTGCGGAGAAGTATTCTCCATCGGTTATTAAATCTATTCTTAAACCGTTGATCGTAATCCTTATCATGGCTCCATTAACGCTGATTGTACTGGGTCCAATCGGTGCTATCGCGGGTAACTACCTTGCGTCAGGCGTTTCTTTTGTGAATACACATGCAGGATGGTTAGTATCTGGTATTATCGGCGGGGCATTCCCGTTCTTGATTATGACAGGTATGCATTACAGTTTAGGGCCTGTAGTGCTCACTGCGTATGCACAGACGAAGACGGATAGCATTGTTGGTCCAGGTATGCTTGTACACAATATTTCTCAAGGTGCTGCTGCGCTTGCAGTTGCTATGAGAACTAAAAATAAAGCATTTAAACAAGTTGCATATTCTACAAGCATCACTGCCTTGCTCGGAATTACCGAGCCTGCCTTGTTTGGTGTAAATTTACGGTTGAAAAAACCACTGATTGCTGTAATTGTTGGTGGCATGGTAGCTGGTGTTTATGTCGGGTTGTTCGGTGTAGCTCGATCCGCTCTAGGTATTGCAGGTATAGCTACGCTACCCGCATTTATCACGGATCATCCATGGAACTTGGTTCATGCGGCAATTGGTTGTTTGATTGCATTTGTAGTTACTTTCATCATGACTCTTATCTTGGGATTTGAAGATGTACCCGAGGATGGAAAGATTCAAGAAACACAAGAAAAAACGTCTACAAACGATCGTGTAGCTGTTGCCGGTGTTTCTGAACATATTCTTGTTGCACCATTGACTGGTAAAGTTCTGGAGTTATCCACGATTAAGGACGAAGCTTTTGCAACGGGAGCTATGGGAAAAGGGATCGCTATTGAACCTGCGGTTGGCAAACTGGCATCACCAGCAGATGGTGTGGTATCTGCGATTTTCCCTACGTCCCATGCCATCGGTATTAGTTCAAATGATGGTGCGGAGCTTCTCATTCACATCGGAATGAACACGGTGAAGTTGAAAGGTGAGCATTTTAAGGTTCACGTCAAAGAAGGCGATACTGTAAAAGCTGGAGATCTGCTCATTGAGTTTGATACAGATGCGATTGCTTCCAAAGGCTTTGACCTGACTACACCCATTATCGTTACGAATTCACATGATTTTGTAGATGTGATCAACACGGACAAGCCATCGATTACGATTGGTGAAAAATTGATCAAAATTATTTAAAGGTAATTTAAGGAGGAATGGTTCATGAATAACAAAAATGGTTTCCCTGAATCTTTTATGTGGGGTGGTGCAACAGCGGCGAATCAATACGAAGGTGCCTGGAACCTTGATGGTAAAAAAGCGAGTACAGCTGATATGATGACAGGCGGAACCCATACGGTTCCCCGTCGCATCACGATAACAACTGAGGAGGGGGTTCATTACCCTTCTCATGAAGCGGTAGATTTTTACCATCATTACAAGGAAGATATTCGTCTGTTTGCAGAGATGGGTTTCCGTTGTTATAGAATGTCCATCGCATGGTCCAGAATTTTCCCGAACGGAGACGATGCAGCGCCGAATGAAGCAGGGCTTCAATTTTATGACAATGTGTTCAATGAATTGAAAAAGTATAATATCGAACCCATCGTTACGATCTCGCATTATGAAGCACCGTTTGCTCTAACTAAGAAATTTAATGCTTGGGCTTCCAGAGAAATGATCGATTGTTACGTGAAGTATTGTGATACAATCTTTAATCGTTACAAAGATATGGTGAAGTATTGGATAACCTTTAACGAGATTAATAGCCTGATTGTTCCGGCAGGTGCATACCTGGCAGGAGCTCTGCTGGTTGATAAAAAAGGCGGCGTATTTAACAATACATCCGTAGACAGCACGCAGATGAGATTTCAAGCGCTGCACCATCAATTCGTGGCGAGTGCCAAAGCGGTCAAGCTTGCACATGAGATCAATCCAGACTTCAAACTCGGCTGTATGATCAATTACAGTCATGGTTACGGAAGTACATGTAAACCGGAAGATATGTTACAAGCACTAAGAATGGATCAAATTAACAATATGATGAGCAGCGATGTACAAGTTAGAGGAGAATATCCCGACTTTGCGAAGAGATACTTTGAAGAGAAGAATATTGACATTCAAATGGCTGAAGACGATCAAGAAGTTCTTAAACAAGGTTGTGTAGATTTCTATAGCTTTAGCTACTACAAATCTCATGTGGTAGGTACGCGACCAGAAGGGGATGAAACCCAAGGTAACGTTTTTGGTGGATACAAAAATCCGTATCTAGAAGCGACGGACTGGGGCTGGCAGATTGATCCGGTTGGGCTCCGGTACGTGCTGAACCATGTCTATGATCGCTATCGCATTCCGATGATGATTGTAGAGAATGGCCTGGGTGCAGTGGATGTCGTTGAAGAGGATGGTACCATTAACGATACGTACCGAATTGAGTTTTTGCGCGCTCACATTGAACAGATGAGAGAAGCTGTCCGTGACGGCGTTAACCTGATCGGTTACACATCCTGGGGTTGCATCGATATTGTGAGTGCTTCCACGGGTGAAATGTCCAAGCGCTACGGTTTCATTTACGTAGATAAGGATAACGAGGGCAAAGGCACACTGAAAAGAAGTAAAAAGAACAGTTTCTACTGGTATAAAAAAGTGATTGAATCCAACGGGGAAGATCTGAGTTAGGATTTAAAAGTTTCGTAGTGAAATACCCGTTGGTTATGATCTTTGTTTAGAGAAATTGGATATTTCCCAGATGAAGATGTATTGAAAGAAGCCGCTAAATGCTAGCGGCTTTTTTATTACGAACAGTAAGGACACAATCCGAATTAGATAATAAGAGAAGTAAGCAGTAGGAAGGAAAGAACAAAGAATGCAAGCTGATCAGACGAAATAGAGGAAGATATGACAGCGAAAAAAGACGAAAAAACAGTTCAATTGCATAAATTCATGTAACAACGATAAAAGTTAGATTTCGATCTATAAAAAGCATTCAAAAAACTGCGCATAATATAAATTATACGCAGTTTTTATTTAAATCCATTTTCATCCTTCAGCATGGGTAACAGAACGTGATATTTTTCGTGCATAAAGGTCAAAATAAGCCATCTTCAAAAATAAATTTAATCATTCAACGCGATAACGTGTAGAATTCGATAGGTTTTTATAGGTGATGGATAAGATAGAACAAATGAGTTTTTCATAGAACAGATGAGAAATGTTATTTCGTCCTAGTTACGCGGCAACACATTCGAGATTCACCATGAAAGGAACATGCGTATGAGTAGAAATGAGAAAATCAGTGTGTTATTCCGTAAAAAGCCGATTGCCAGCCAATCCAATGAAAGCGGTGTATTGAAGAGGGCACTTGGGGCCTTTGATTTAACGACGCTTGGTGTAGGAGCGATCATTGGTACAGGCATTTTTGTACTGACAGGTGTCGCAGCTGCCAAGTATGCAGGCCCTGGTCTGGTATTATCCTTTTTACTGGCGGGCATCATCTGTGCGTTTGCCGCCTTATGTTACTCTGAATTTGCTTCCACCATCCCGGCATCGGGAAGTGCTTATACGTACAGCTACACTGCATTTGGTGAAGTGATTGCGTGGATTCTAGGTTGGGATCTCATTCTGGAATATGGCTTTGCGAGTGCGGCGGTAGCCAGCGGTTGGTCAGGGTACTTCCAGACTTTATTATCCGGATTTGGATTGGAATTGCCTCATGCATTAACCAGTGCGTTTAATCCGGAGAAAGGTACGTATTTTGACATTACAGCGGCTCTGATTACTTTAATGATTACTTTCCTGTTGACTCGAGGAGTAAAAGAAGCGGCGAGAGCGAATGGAATCATGGTAGGCATTAAAATTATCGTGGTGCTAATCTTCATCGGTGTGGGTGTGTTTTATGTTCAACCAGCGAACTGGCATCCTTTCCTGCCGTTTGGCTTCTCCGGTGTAACGGCGGGTGCAGCTACAGTATTTTTTGCGTATATCGGATTTGATGCTGTATCAACTGCAGCTGAAGAGGTGAAACGCCCGCAGCGGGATTTACCGATAGGTATTATTGCATCCCTTGCCGTATGTACCGTCCTATATATTGTAGTATCTCTGATTCTCACGGGCATTGTGCCATTCAACATGTTAAATGTTAGTGATCCGGTTGCGTTTGCTTTTGAATTTGTTCAATTAAACGGGTTGTCATGGATTGTATCCCTCGGAGCCATTACGGGAATTACAACGGTCTTGCTCGTCATGATGTATGGTCAGACCCGTCTGCTGTATTCCATGTCACGTGATGGTCTATTATCTCCCGTTTTCTCCAAGGTAAGTGGTAAAAGTCAGACACCGGCAGTGGGTAGCTGGCTCGCAGGTATCATTGTTGCACTGTTCTCCGGCTTCATCTCTCTTGGCCATCTGGCAGAACTTACGAACATCGGTACGTTGTTTGCTTTTGCTGTAGTGAGTATCGGGATTATCGTATTGCGTAAAAATAACCCTGATCTCAAACGGGGTTTCCGTGTTCCGCTCGTGCCATTGATTCCGATTCTTAGTGCTCTCGGCTGTTTCTATTTGATGACTCGCCTTGCAGCTCTGACATGGATTACGTTTTTTGGCTGGCTGATAATCGGATTAATTATTTATTTTGCCTATGGTCGTCATCATAGTCATCTGAATCCACTTCGGCGGAAGTGAATTGAAAAATAAGCTTTGAATCTTTCCCTGCTCCCCAATCGCCAAGCGAAGGAGCAGGGATTTTTTTGTGCAACAATATAGGAGTCATTGGTTAAAAAGAGATGTTTAAAACTAACGATTAAAAGAAGTTTGCTGCGTTAAATTTGTCACTCACCTGGGTAAAGGATAAAGGAAACCTGCTGAGTGTATCAGCAGGTCGGGGTTGCGGATGAATCAAATATGAAATATATTTGGGGGTGTGATCTGCAACCAGAACCGAAGAGAGGGGTTAACGTATGAAAGAACCATTACATAACAATTTTAATGAACACTCGTCGCATTTTGGGTTTGCACTTGCGGATTCAACCGTTCTCGCTGAGGCGAAGCTGATCATATCACAAGAGGATGAAACAGATAATCTGCAGTTGGACATCGATCCACGACGACATCTGGAGGATGGTCGCAAAGTTTCCGTGGTCGCCCAGCTATTGCAGACACCTGTGCACCGGGAGGATGCTAATGTTCTGTATGGAGCCGAAATATCCTACGTACAATACGCGGTTCGTCTAACCGAGAACAGCAAGATTTCAATAGCTTCGATTCAAGGTATAAGTTATCCGATTGAACTTGATCTCGCACCTTATAAAGAGGGTGAATATGAGGTTCGCGTTGCTTTGCACCGCAAAACACCCCGAATCGCAGAAGGTCCGTTAGAACCGGAACAGCTAGCGATGGTGAAATACGCACAAGTGAATACCGTACATATCACACTGTTCCCGGCAGAAGCCTCTATACTCGATTCACCTTCTGCAACATGGACTCGGAATCATCATGTGTTCGACTCCTATGGCCGAAGAGGATTCATCCTGGCGGATCTGGGTCGTCTCGCGAAGCGAGTAGAGGCATTGCTTGGGCCAGGTAATCATAATTTAATTGAACATTTCACGGAAGGCCGACTGGATGTATTGCTTGAAGAGGGACTGATGCTGGTTGTTTGGGGCATCACTCCGTGGTGTTACTCCCTGTATTCCCCACCAAGCGAGCAAGCTGCTTATGCATTGCCATGGGACAAGCTTGGGGATGAACCTGAGCGGCAAGCGATATATCCGATTGATCCCAAAGTGCAGCAGTTAAGCATTGTTCCAGCGAATGAGCTGGCTTTTTGGGCGGATTGCATTCGCAAAGATTGGCCAGTTATTGATATTCCAGGCGAAGGAGAGACACTTCTTCTGGATCTGTATGTTCAGGTGGCGGAATCGGTTAATGAGCTTCATGAAAATCCGATTCCATCGTTTGTGCTCACACGTCGTGAGGGCAAACCGGAGATGATTTTGCTGATGGCTGATGTTGTGATCGTCGAAGAGGTTGATTTTCCACTAAGTTAGGCGTTTGTGTTCTGCAAATAGTAAACCGATTTTGAAATAGAAATACATTGCATTCACGTCAGTCAGTATAGCAGGTCAATCAGTACATTTGAAGTCAGTGGAGGTGACAAGAGCAGGTGATCAATGAAGAGGTTCAGGAGCAGTATGGGGATGAGTTGCAGGCCTTTCATATCTGGATGAAAGATGCTGGATACACCGTATATACGGTCAAATCTTACACGGGGGACGTAACGGAATTCCTTACTTCTATCCAAGGAAAATCGCTGGAGCAAGTGAAGAAGTTGCATGTGCTTGCTTTTCTGTCCCGTGCACGGGAGCGTGGCGTGAATGATGCTACCCGGAACCGTAAACACGCCGCAGTCAACTGCTTCTACAAGTCACTCATTGAACTCGAAGTGCTGTCGAGCAATCCGGCTTCTGGCATCAAAAAGTCCAAAACCGAGAAAAATCGTGCTCCAGTCTTCCTGGACGAAGGAGGTTTGACACGCTTTTTGGCATCCGTCGAAGGGAAATATCGCACCCGAAACCTGGCATTGTTCCTGCTAATGGGTTATATGGGGCTTCGGGTGGGAGAAGTGCATGCCCTTAATTGTAAAGACTACAACCCCGAGCGACGCACACTCGATGTGTTCGGAAAGGGGAGAAAATGGAGAACAATCCCGGTTCCTGAAACGGTTGCAGAAGTGTTATCTCAGGCTCTTGAAGAACGGTTGAATCCGTGGCGGGGCGAGAAGGAAGAGGCCCTGTTTGTATCGCAAAAAGGCAAGCGTCTGTCCATTCGTAGCATTCAACTCATCTCTACAGAAACCTTCGAACGCTTCCAGCAGGAAGCTCCTGTTCATCAGCGCCAAAGCTATTCCAGCCACAAGCTGCGTCACTCGTTCGCCACTATGATGTTGCGGCGCGGAGCTGATCTGCGCACGGTACAGGAACTGCTCGGACATGCCTCCATTCAAACGACAACGGTATACACCCATGTTACCAGCCGGGAAAAAGAAGAGGCGATGGCTTTGCTGGATGTCAAACTTCCGGTTAACGAAGTGATGAATTAGTACAAAACGAACGATATAAGTTGGAGAGAATCCAAAAAAATCTGGACAACAACACATGACCTGCTAGGAGAGATGGGCGAGGATGAAGACGGGAAATCTTGCTTCGGATGATCAAGATCAGGCTGTTACACCAAACCGATGGCGTGCGCTGTGGGAAGTGCTTATGGTTGCTGCCAAGCTGGGACTGACATCCTTTGGCGGCCCGACAGCGCATTTAGGCTATTTTCATAACGAGTATATACGCAAACGAAAATGGATGGACGAGCAGAGTTATGCTGATCTAGTGGCGTTGTGTCAATTTCTCCCTGGACCAGCGAGTAGTCAGGTGGGGATTGGGATCGGTGTCATGCGTGCAGGTCTGCTTGGTGGATTGATGGCTTGGATTGGATTCACTCTTCCGTCCGTACTCATATTAGTGGGGTTTGCTTTTATTTTAAAAGGTTACGATGTGGGCCATGCGGGTTGGATTAGCGGTTTGAAAATCGTAGCAGTGGTAATTGTTGCTCATGCCATTCTTGGTATGGCCCAGAAGCTTGCCCCGGACAAAGCAAGGATTACCATCGCTGTGTTAGTGGCTACAGCGGCTTTACTATGGGCAGTTCCATATAGTCAGGTCATATTAATCCTGTTGTCAGGTTTCATTGGCTGGTGGATGTACCGCAATGTTCCGGTCACTCCAGTTATCAAAATGAAGGTGCACATCCGTCGTAGCTTGGCTGTGCTGTGTTTAATCTCTTTTGCAGGTCTGCTTATCCTGTTGCCGATCCTGCGGCAGGCCATAAATATGGAGTGGATCGCTCTTTTCGATTCGATGTACCGAGCAGGTTCCATGGTATTTGGCGGGGGACATGTCGTATTGCCATTGCTTGAGCAAGAACTCGTACCTCACGGTGTAGTGAGCAAAGATGACTTTCTAGCTGGATATGGGGCAACACAAGCGGTCCCTGGCCCCTTGTTTACATTTGCCGCGTATCTTGGGGCAGTTTCGATGGGCGTAGCAGGAGCGTTTATTGCTACAATCGCTATATTTTTACCTGCATTGTTGCTCATTATCGGTGCGTTGCCCTTCTGGAATGTGCTTCGCGGTAATCCGCATATGCAAGGAGCGTTAGCTGGAATTAATGCAGGAGTAGTAGGTCTTCTGTTAGCCGCACTCTATCAGCCGCTATGGACAACAGCTGTATTGTCGCCTGCTGATTTTGCGGTGGTATGTATTTTGTTTGTTTTGCTGAACTTCTGGAAATGCCCACCATGGATCATTGTTCTGTTAGGTATCGTTGGAGGTATGATTGTCAATCAAATTTGAATTTTAGTTTCCGTCATTATTATTATGTAAACAGAAGAAAATAAAAAGTTAAAGACTGAAATAATTAATGATAATCATGAATGATATGAGATTAAATTACAATATTGTAAGGAAGTGGAGCTTCCAGTCACGTCATATCAAAAGACCATCCCAAACTCTATGCAGAGTTGTTGAATGGTCTTTTTTTTAATGGATAAGTGTATATGTTATTCCAGTCCGGCAATCTGTTCTTTTAATTTGCTTGCAGATGCCTGAAAGGCCAATTTCTCGGTTTCATTCAACGGAAGCGGCAGAATTTCACGCACGCCATGGCGATCTACGACACAAGGAACACCCAGATATACATCAGAAACGCCGTTATAATCTTCAAGCAATGTGGAAACATTCAGAACGGAGCCTTCGTTACCCAGAATGGCAGCGACAATACGATCGAGTGCCAAAGCGATGGCATAGGAAGTGGCTCCTTTAGCATTAATGATCTCGTAAGCTGCGTTTTTGGTGCTATTGAAAATGTCTTGTTGGGTTTCTTCGTCCAGTTCAAGGTCTGTTCCCGCAACGTTTGCCAGACTCCATACAGGCACCTCGGAATCCCCATGTTCACCGATGATGTGAGCGTGAATGCTGCGGGGGTCGATGCCTTTATTTTTACCGATCAGATAACGGAATCGTGCGCTGTCCAGCAATGTACCTGAGCCAATGACCCTGGAAGCCGGCCAGCCGCTTTGTTTCCAGGACGTATAGGATAAGATATCGACAGGGTTCGTAGCAATTAACAAAATACCGTGCGAGTTGACTTCGGTAATTCGATCAATGATGTCTTTGAAAATGCTTGCATTTTTCTTCAGCAGATCAATTCTAGTCTCGCCCGGCTTTTGTGAAGCACCCGCAGTAATGATGATGATATCGGCATCTTTGCAGTCGGAATAGTCGCCTGCCCACACTTTAACGCCCCCGGTAAATGGTAAACCGTGGTTCATATCCAGCATTTCACCGGTTGCCTTGTCATGATTCACATCCACAAATACCAACTCGGACGAACGCTGTCTGAGCATAAGCGTGTATCCCGTTGTTGTTCCTACCGCACCCATGCCGATAATAACGACACGACTGGGCTTCAATGCTGAACTTGTTGTCATAATCTTATCCTCTCCTTTTTGGGTATACTACCATCCATATTAAGGGATATGTGGAGATAAAGCGAGTTTTGTCTATAACTTTTTTCACAACATATCTCATTTTCCAAGGGGAATCCGCTAAAAAGGTGGATAAATAGACTTCAAATGATTCAAAAAAGGTCTACATATTGGTATTCAAGGACAATGATCGGCAAAAATATTCAACATTCGGCAGGTTCCCCGGCGGTGTGAGCCTTTAGGTCGAAGTTTGTGGTAGAATAGGAGCAGTGGATTCTGATGAATCGTAAATATAACTTCGTCACAGAGACATGCGCGTCTGTCTGATGAATGAGAGAGGTGGAACCCACTTGCGCTTGCAATGGAAAAAAATCGCGCAGACAGCAATGCTGTCTATAGGTATCATGATGTTACTGGTTGCTTGTACCAAAACGGAACAGCCGCCAGTTGCAGAACCTCAGGAACAGGATGACAGCGGTAACGTTGGTCAGACTCTTACTGTTGTACCCCCGGCAAACAATAACACCGAAGCAGCGGAGATGGCCAAATATCAGATTCAGACTCGTTTGACCGATTTTCAACTCATTAATGATAACGGGGGCTTGGCCTGGGGAGTTACGCGTAATGCGCTCCGGCTCTATTACACTCAGGATCAGGGAAAAACGTGGACCAACATTTCGCCCTCAGAGAATGTGCAATTCCCGGCTAATCCGAAATATGGAGAAAGTATTTATTTTGTAGATCGTATGCATGGCTGGATTGTTCGAGAGGGGATGGGAGGCACAGATACGATTGTGCTACGTACCAATAATGGAGGCGTGAGCTGGAGTTTGTCTTCCTTGTCGAAGACGGATAAGGTAACAGCGATATCCTTTGTCTCTCCCGAGAAAGGCTGGGTTCTGACGACACTCGATACGGGAATTGGTAAACAGGACAAGAACCTGTATCGTACTCAGGATGGAGGTACAACTTGGGAGCGAATGACTTCCAGTGATGACAAGGATAAATCCCAAACGGGTGAAATTTCAAGACGTGGCTACACCACGGGCATGACGTTTTCGGACTCCAAGCATGGATTCCTGAGTGCCATAGAGTTCGGTACACCGAAGCTGTACGTGACATCAGATGGTGGCGAACAGTGGCGAACGGGTTCTTCCTTTTTTGACCGGGATAAATTCAAAGCGTGCGGTAATTTCACGATCAGTGCACCTCAATTTTTTGGACGTGAAGCGAAGTCGGCCTGGATGTCCATGTCATGTGCCAGCGGAGAGAGCATAACGTTCAGCGGTTTCTTCACAGCTGATGGTGGCGTAAGTTGGAAGCCTTATTCATTTAATCTGGATAAGCAAACAGGGATTAACCGCAATCTGGCGCCTGTATTTCTGAGTCCATCGGAAGGTTGGGCGATGCAGAAGGGCATTATGTATTATTCGAAGGATACAGGCAAAACATGGACAGCCTACCCTACGAGCAGTGTGTTAGAAAAGATTTTCAAAGACTACCCTGAGATTGTGAAAATGCAGATGGTATCGCCGAAGCTTGGCTGGATCTTGGTGGAGAATACTGATGCCAAACGATCGCTACTATTGCAAACCGTAGATGGCGGAGAACATTGGAAAGTACTTTAATGTGCCGCTGCTCCGTTTAACGAATGAGATCGAGCATTAATCTGAATTAAATCTAGGGGGAAGTAAGTAGCATATGAGCGGAAAATGTAAGGGGGAGATCTCGAATGAGGTTTTCCCTTTATTTTTATTTTATTTTTTTGATACATTGTGAAATTAATCACAAATAAATCATGAAGATGATGTTATATTTAACTCAAGAAGAAAAGGAGTGATGAAGATGAGAACCAACGGTCAAACTCAATTCACGCAGGCGGATGAATTAACAAGATACATGCTTCACTTATGCTACACATGTGACGACGCTAATCGTTGTACTACGGAAGAAGCCGTGAAAGCTTGCATGGCTGCACATGCAGAGACAGATCAGCCGGAACAAGCAGAAGGTGTAGATGTAACTCGTGGATTCATGGACATGATGTACGCATAGTGAAAGAAAATGCAGATAAAAATAGCGCTGTATCAACGATTTACCCCCGAAAGGGGGTATTCTTTTTATATGCGGTTAAATGTTCCTACAATCCTCTATTCAATCTTGTGTGATATTAATTTTGAGTATATTGGAATTTTATTGAAATAATCAATTATGTTTCATATAATACTACATATCATACGGTGGTCACAGATGGATAATTCTTTAAGCATAAGGAGTAATATGATGAGGAAAATTAATTTCACTTCGATTTTGATTGCAGTAGTAATTGGGACTACAGTAATTACAGGAACATCTATGATTCAAGCTTCTGAGATTAACACTATAGACTCGCACGAAGTCTCTACAGATTCTCTTCCAGCCAACTTACAATATGATTCTCAACATCCAGATGAGATTTACATAAAGGATTGCGGTGTATTCGTAAAGGCGGACTCAAATCCAGTTGATTTACATGGAAAAGATTTAATTTATGATGCGCAAGAAGTTACAGATAAAACTGAAGTAATTATAGGCTATGATGCAACCTATGTGAAAATAAGGGACTGGGAATAAAACAATGTCATATTGACGAACGCAAGGAGATAATTTTTCTTGCTCTTTTTTTATGTAATGGGGCAAATTCTCAGGATACTTTCTCACAATAGTCACGTAGCATAAAATGGGAAATAATATATCTTCGATACTTTATAGAAAATCCATGTGTAAAATAAAATAAATAGTATGTGATTTTCTGAAACCCATTTCATCACTCGTTGTATAAGAGGGATCACGTTTGAATTTTTGGCAACTTCTCATTACGTGGATTGGCATCCTTTGTTTGGTTATCGGATATAAAGATCGTGTGAACAAATGGATACTGTACCCTATATCACTTCTATGCATATTTGGAACATTCGTTTTCACATTATATAAAACAACAAATCTCAGTCCATAAAAGAGATCAATAGATCTCAAGGACAGCCATTGACGAATACTAAATGTATGTGTTAGCTTCGTTTTACATGGAAGATGCAGGGATGCATGAGTGTATCTAGAAAAGAGGAATACATATGGCTATGATCGGCGTTATCCGCCACGGTGCAACGGACTGGAATGATGAATACCGGACACAAGGGCATACCGATATCCCGCTCAATGCAGAGGGGAGAAGACAGGCACATTTGCTTGCTGACCGAATTCGATCGGAACAATGGCATTACATCTATTCAAGTGATTTATCGAGAGCATTGGAAACGGCATCTATACTTAGCAAAGCTATTTCGATTGAAATACGTGTAGACGAAAGGTTGCGCGAGATGGACTGCGGACAGATTGAGGGTACGACGGAGCAAGAACGTGTGGATCGTTGGGGGTATAGCTGGTCTAAGCTGGATCTGGGGATTGAATCTCATGAATCGATTGTAAAAAGGGGAAGGCAGTGCCTTGCCGACTTAGCTAACCGGCATTCAGGTGAGAACATATTAGTTGTAAGCCACGGGGCATTTCTCAGCCTAACCATGAAAAGACTTCTTTCACATATTGATATCAGAGAAAATCTATTAAACACATCAGTAACTCACTTGCATAGCGGAACTCCTCGGTGGGATTGCTCGCTCTATAACTGTACTAAACATCTCACTTAGTAGGTGGAGGAGGGAATCCCATGCAACTCGCAGATATTCCATCGAAGATATTGAGGCAGACTGGAACCGTACAGCGAATTACGTTTCCACGGCAAGGTCACACGTCTACCGTTGCCGTTCTGGAGACAGCAGATCAGAGATATGTTATCAAGAAAACAGAGCATGAACTCTACAACGAATGGTTATCTGACGAATATATCGCAATGCAGCTTCTTCATGGAAAGGGATTACCTATTCCGAAAACGCATTCATTTTATGCAGAGCATCAATCAAGATGGCTGTTGATGGATTATATAGAAGGAATATCGTTGAGACAATTTCTTGCCAGCCATCCAGCTAAAGAGGATAAGGAAAAGGCAATTACCAGCTTCGGACTTTCCTTGAGAAAGCTGCATGAATGCGCTTGTCCAATGGAATGGCAACATGCAGAGTCTACTTGGCTCGATGCGATGTTATCCAAGGCGGAGTACAATCTAGCTCATTACTCAATAGACGGGAACGAACATTTGCTCACACATCTGAAAAAGAACCGTCCAAGCACAGTGCAACCTACCTTAATTCACGGTGATTTTACCATCGATAATGTGCTCGTCTGTGATCGTGAGGTCGTAGGAATGATCGACTGGGCGGGGGCGGCTCATGGTGATCCCCGGTATGACGTGGCTTTGGCCATTCGGCCAAAAACGAATGCCTTCGAGGATGAGCGGGATAAAGATATTTTTTACGATGCGTATGGCAAGCGGAGATTGACGGAGGAAGAGTATCGGTATTTCGAAGATGGAATATATAACTTTTTCTAAAAAGTGCACAAAAGTGAGACAGGGGCTGTGCCATGGAATTCCCGGTAATTATTGTAGATTTGGATGGAACCCTATTGAAGGCAAACAAAGAAGTCTCCGAGCGAAACGTAAAGGCGATTCAAGATTGTGCCCATCGTGGAATGAAATTCATATTTGCAACGGCGCGTCCGCCGAGGGCAGTGAAAGCTTTTTTGCCGGAAAAATTGCTGGAGCTTGGTTCATTTGTGTATTATAACGGCGCGTATACAAATTGCAGACATACTGGAAAACAAAATCACATTGGAATCACACCTGCGTTAACTGCTGAGGTTCTAGACTATTGTCTGGCATGTAATCCGAATCTGGACATTAGTTTAGAAGTGAGAGATGTATGGATGAGTTTGAAGCCTTATGATGCAGAGACAATCATGAAAGTAAAAGGGCAACCTATGGTCAGATCTTTGATGGAGCTTAAACAGCAAGAAGCATCCAAGATCCTTTTCACAGGCAATCTGGACCGGGTGGCTTTTCAAGAATGCTTTGAAGGAAAATTAAACATATTGATCACGGATCAAGGTGAATTAACACAAGTCTCGGCGTTGAATGCATCCAAGGAACATGCTGTCTCTGTGATCTGTGACGCCATGGGTGTTGCAATGCAAGATGTGATGGTGTTTGGGGATGATGTAAACGATATCGGTCTGTTTGATCAATGTGGTTGGCCTGTGGCGATGGGGAATGCCACTCAGGATTTAAAATGCAAAGCGAAAGAGATAACAGAAACGAATGAAAATGACGGGGTGGCTGTTATTTTGGAGAGACTTTGTCAGTAATGTCGTGAACGGATTGTGGAGGTACAGATTCATGAAATATAGCGTAAGAACAGCTGTCGCCAGGGACATCGCAGGACTCTGTTCTGTTCGAAACAACGAGACCTTATTCATGTCCTACATGAAACAGCAAGAAAATAAAGAAGTCATTGTGGTCCTTGCTGAAACCGAGGATGAGGATAGCGTCATCATGGGATTTGGAGTTCTTAAATTACAAGGAAAGCTGGTTCCTAAATTAAGTGATCTGTACGTTAAGGAAATATATCGCGGTCAGGGTGCTGGGTCAGCATTGATTCGGTATAGAGAAGAACGTGCGAAAGAATTGGGTTATAGCGAAATATTTGTGAGCGTTGATCCTGTCGAAAATCCCAGAATGATCAAGCTGATCTCGAAGCACGGTTATCATGCCATCTCTGAACCTTACTCCAAACAGGCTGTTTACTACAATGAAGATGGTTCAAGTTACGAGAAAACGTACATACGGATGGATTTGAAAAAGCAGCTTTTGTAGGGTAAGTTACTGTGAACAGAGACGCTCAGTCCTTGATTTGGAGCAGGCTGCCAGTATATAGCAACTATAGATTAAACGTCTAGGAGGATTCAACATGTTTAAGCACGCCTTAGGTGGTATGGATACAGCGTACCTTTCGCTGTTTACATCCAATGACGCAGCAGCGTTATTTCAGTTGATTGATCGTAACCGGGAACATCTCGGAGCCTGGCTCAGGATTCCTGATATGACTTTGACTGAAGAGGATTCAGCGGGTTTTATCGAACGCACTCGTCTGCGTTACGCGCAGGAGGAAGGATACTGGTTAGGGATCTGGTTTCGAGGCGAACTGGCGGGTTCGATTGGATATTGTGATATTGACCTTGAAAACAGGAAGGCTGAGATTGGTTATTGGCTTGGTCAGGAATATGAGGGGAATGGACTCATCACGAAAGCAGTCAACGTACTGATTGAGCACGCTTTTGAGAAGCTTGGATTAAATAAAGTGGAGATTGGTGCGGCAACGGACAATCGGAGAAGTCGTGCTATACCCGAGAAGCTGGGTTTTCAACGTGAAGGTGAGCTACGAGATTATGAGTTTTTGAATGGGAGATTTCTACATCGAGTGATGTACGGCCTAAGGACTGAGGAATGGCATTCTATCGATTCACAGCGAGATTAGAGCTTATAAGACGACAACAGGAGGAATATTCTAATGAGTAAACTACCTTTATTTGTAATCACAGGCGCGAGCGGTACGGGCAAAACAACGGTGTCATCACATGTGCGCAAGCTTTTGCCTGAATTTGACGTCTTTGATATGGATATCATCAACAATGTCGATTGGCAGATTGCCAAAGAGAATTGGCTGCGCGTTGCTTATAGCATCTCGTTAAGCGGAAGAGGTACCGTTCTATGCGGCACGATGGTACCCGAAAATATTGCATCCTCCCAATATATTGAACGATTTGATCGTATTCATTACGTCAATCTGCATTGTGATGATGCGACGCGTGAGATGCGATTACAAGCACGTGGCTGGGACGAGAATGCGATTGAAGATCATCGTAATTTTGCGAACTGGTTGTTGCAGAACGCGGATAAAGCCTTTGACCCGGCGATGCCAACGGTGGATACAACCGATTTGTCTTCTGAGGAAGCGGCAAAACAGATTGAAGAGTGGGTCAGAGCGAACTGGTAGAAAAGTTGGATGTCTCGATGACAAAAATGTTTAGAACGTAACATATATGGATGATCGGAGGGTTCGCATGCTCCCTTTTCAAGTCAATGATTCTATTCAGTTAAAGCTTATACAATCACAAGATCGAGATGAACTATACTCCTTAATTGATGAGAACCGAGTGATTCTAAGAAAGTGGCTGTTGTGGGTTGATAAACGACAATCTCCTGAGGATTTGGATACTGTCATTGAAATGTGGACACGTAACTACGAAGAAAGAAATGGTTTCGATGCAGGAGTATGGTTTAACGAAGAGTTGGTGGGTATGATAGGTTTGCATTATATCGATTGGAAAAATAAAGTGACGAGCATTGGGTATTTCCTATCGGAATCGGCTCAAGGGAAAGGCATCATCACAACATCTATTCAAAAATTGAGTACATATCTGTTTAATGATCTGAGATTAAATCGAATTATTATTCAATGTGCAGAGAACAACATCAAAAGCAGAGCCATACCTGAGAAGAGGGGATTTATAAACGAAGGCACATCCAGACAGGCTCAGTGGTTATATGATCATTATGAGAACATTGTGACGTACAGTTTATTGTCCAGTGATTGGCAGGAGGAAGGTTCGAAATGATATTCAACATGATCTTATGGCTGGCAATCATCTGGTTAATTTATCGCTATTATAGTCTTCCAAAGAAAGATCATATGTACAGCGTCAAAATACCCTCTACATACTTCATTTCGTCCCCCAATAGGACGGAGGTACAGAAGAACGTCGAATGTGCTGCATTTTCCAGTGCATATGTGTTAAGACATTTTGGTATCGAATCCGAAGGAGATGAGCTTTATCGGAGGTATCCGCGCAAATTACTGGATGGCACCTTTTATCCAAAAGCGATAATTGTGTTTTTCAAAAAACTCGGCTACTCTGCAACGTATTTGCGTGGTAATGTCACTACGTTAAGAAAGCAGATCAGCCGCGGCGTGCCTGTCATTCTGTTCATCAGGGTTCATTCGGACCGGCGATTTTTGCACTTTGTGCCTGTTGTCGGGTATGATGAAACTCATTTTTATCTGGCAGAGTCTCTGGATTTCAAGCGAAATTGTGATGAAGTGCATTACAATCGAAAGATAAGCGTAAATGAACTGGAATCGTTATGGAACACATGGCTTCCTTTCACCCGCAACTCCTATATCGTGATTGAGCCCAAACCTGATTCTTTAGATAAATCTGCATAATAAATTGTGCTATAGAACGGTTTAAGCATGGCCGAGTATGTTCATAATATAATCGGTGCTCCACCTAAGATATACGATGTAAATATTTCATCAGATTAACAAGTTCTGTGTTCGTCCGCATATACATTACAGAACACGGGTCAAGACTCCGGCTGTCCCAAGTATGAACGGAGGGGAGAGACATGGGCATTGAATCATCCTGGATGTTTGATTTGTTTGGAACCGTCTTTCCGGTGGCATTTGTCCTGATTCTGGGTATCGTGCTGTTATCAATGGGCAAAGAAGTATGGAGATGGGGGCGCAATAATGCAGAGCCTCTGCTGACTGTACACTCTCGCATCACTAGCAGACGGGTAAAGATGAGCCAGACGCCTTCCGAATCCGGCACCACAAATGCCGCACGAACGTTGTATTACGTCACTTTTGAAGTAGAGAGCGGTGACCGCTTGGAATTCAAAGTGAATGGTGAAGAGTATGGTATGTGTGCCGAAGGGGATGAAGGACGGCTCTCCTTCAAGGGAACCCGGTATATTGGATTTGAACGCACGAATCGTCTGTACACTGAACGTGTACGAGGTTAAAAGAAGTTGAAAATGGAGTAGCTTGCGCCCGAATGGCGTAAGCTTTTTTTGACGTATTAGGGGACAAGCGTTTCTTAAAGGGGCGAACGTGTTTGTATATAAGTATAGAGTTAGTGGAAATCGATAAGAAAAGAACGAGGTAATAAGTATATCAAATTAAAAAGAGAGTCTTATCAGAGGAGGAATATGGTCATGTCATTTACAGATCAAGTTGTTGTTGTCACGGGAGCGGCTCAGGGAATTGGACGAAGTGTGGCGGAAGCTTATGCGGTTGCCGGGGCTAGAGTCGTGCTTGCCGATGTTCAGGAAGCCGAGGGAGCGGCGGCAGCGGCCTCGATCCGCAATGAGGGCGGCGAAGCGATCTTTGTGCAGTGTGATGTGCGGAAAGAGCAAGATATTCAGCAGCTATTCGATACCACAGTGAAAGAGTTCAAGCAGGTTGATGTACTGGTGAATAATGCTGGAGTGTCCAGGTGGGAATCGCCCTATGAGCTAACGGTGGACGAATGGGACGATGTGCTCAATACGAATGTTAGAAGCTGTTTTCTGGCAAGTCGGGAGGCGGCCCGGCATATGAAAAAAAATGAACATGGCGGGGCCATCGTAAATATGGCTTCGACCCGTGCACTAATGTCTGAGCCGAATAGCGAGGCATATGCCGCATCAAAAGGTGCAATTACAGCGCTGACACATGCGATGGCAGTCTCACTTGGTAAGGACCAAATTCGGGTCAATTGTATCAGTCCCGGCTGGATTGAGACTGGAGATGTGTCCAAACTCAAAGCGGAAGACCACGAGCAGCATCCATCCGGTCGGGTGGGGGTGCCATCGGATATTTCAAGGGCCTGTCTGTATTTGTCCGACCCTGCTAATACCTTTGTCACAGGGACTAATCTCGTAGTTGATGGAGGCATGACCCGAAAAATGATATATGAGGACTAGAACCGGGATATCGCCCCGAAGCCGGTCTTTCGATGTTCCTCGAAGCTGGAATAAGCCCAAGTTAAGCACTTGGGCTTATTTGTTTTTGATAACTCGGTTGCTATAATGAATGTGATTTTACAACAGAACAGGAATGGAGGGAGTGTATGTTCGGGAAAACGTCCCGGAAAGTATTTTGGCTGTTATTACTGATCGGAGGAATGATAATGATCGGGATCAAGTCACCTGCTACAGCTGAAGATGTGGATATACGGGCTGCCTGGGTATGGCAGGCACAGTCTGTTAAGAGTGCAGGAGATGAGCTGCTGGAAAATGCGGCTAAACATAAGATTAATCGGCTGTATGTAAACGTAGACACGACCATATCCAAAGAGGTGTATCGAGCATTTATTGCCAAAGCGGATCGTGAAGGTATTGCCATTGAGGCACTGGGTGGCGACCCTTCCTGGGGTGTTCAAGGCCGCGAGGGTCCGATGCTTCGATTAACTTCATGGGTGCAGGATTACAATCAGGCGGTGGAAGCAAGTGAACGTTTTGATGCAATCCATCTGGATGTTAAACCATACGTGTTGCCTGCATGGAAGGAAGACGCCAAACCATTGGTGCAATCCTGGATCAGTAATATGAAAATGGTTTTAAATCAGGCCAAACAGGATGGCGGAATAGCCGTGCATGTAGATCTGCCTTTCTGGCTCGATTCATACACGGTCAAGGGTGATCGTACAGCAGATGATGCAGATAACGAAGCATTGTCACACTGGTTTATTCAAAATGTAGACAATGTGACCCTGCTTGCTTACCGGGATAATGCACAAGGAAGTAACGGAATTATTCGTTTAATTGAACAGGAGATGCAGTGGGCAGACGCGAGCGGGACAAGTGTTACCGTGGGAGTAAACACCAAGCCGATGCCAGGTGAAGAGTTTACCAGTTTTGCGGGCAAAGGCTCAGCGCAGCTGGAGAATGCGCTCCAAGAGGTCGCAACTGCATTTCGGGAACATACGTCCTATGCCGGTTCAGCTGTCCATGATTTGACGTATTGGGGGGAACTGGAGCCAGGAGAACAGACACCGCCAGAGAAACCAGTGACCCCTCCTGCGAGTGCACCTGAAATTCGCGGCACTTATATCTGGGAGGCTTCACAAGTGACGGATGATGGCGGCGACCACATTCTGGCTTTTGCCAAGCAGCAAAAGATTAACTGGTTATACGTACGGCTTGATCTGGATCAGCGCTACTCCAGTTATCGCAGTTTTGTAAAAAGAGCGAAAGCTCAGGGGATCGAAGTTCATGCGATGGGCGGACATCCGATCTGGGGCAAAAAGGAGAATCGTCCTCGGATCAAACGACTGATCGATTATGTAAAAAACTACAATGCCGAAGTGGAACCGGATGAGCGGTTCGAGGGCATCCATCTGGATATCGAGCCTTATACGTTGCCCGAATGGGAGGCTAAGCGGAATACGTTGCTGACCGAGTGGGCATCGAATATTGCCTATTTCCAAGAAGAAACGAAGAAAGACAGCAACCTTGAAACCAGTGTGGATCTTGCGGTGTGGCTGGATACCTACCCGCTACCAGGAAAGGATATCTCTGTTACCGAGTTCATGATTGATACGCTTGATCATGTATCCTTGATGGCATTCCGTAACACTGCAGAAGGCTCTAACGGGATCGCTGCAGTCGTAAGTCAGGAAATGGAGATTGCAGATCGTCTGGGTAAACGACTGCTCATTTCCGTCGAAATGAAAGAAAATTTTGAAGGTACACATATTTCATTTCACGAAAAAGGAGCCGAGGAGATGGAGAGTCAGCTCATCAAACTGCCAGACCTGCTCTCTAAATACAAGGCTTACAAAGGCAATCTGGTCCATGCTTATGATTACTGGATTGAAGCCAAACCTTAACGGGTTTCATGAGCATAGTAAAATTTATTTGTGTTAGTTAGAAAAGGCTTTGGGACTTCACCTCGCGTGAGGTTCCGGGCTTTTTTTGTGGAAAAAATCTGGAATAGTGTCACCGAATAGGCTCCTGCACAATACGATGTACGGTGATGAACAGTTGCTGCATGGGAGGGATCAGTAAATGGCTGTAATTAAGGCCAACACGGAAGACGTCAGACTGCTGGCCAGATTGATGAGGGCAGAGGCCGAAGGAGATGGGCAGCAAGGAATGCTACTGGTAGGCAATGTTGGCGTGAATCGTGTGCTGGCGGACTGCCTGGATTTTGGCAACATTCGTGATATGAACCGCATGGTCTTTCAGAATCCGGGAGGCTTTGAGTCGACGCAGAAGGGATACTTCTATCAGCGGGCGAGACAATCCGAGATTCGGTTGGCACAACGGGTCATTAACGGAGAGCGTTTCTGGCCGGCGAGCAACTCGTTATGGTTTTTCAGACCAGTTGGAGATTGTCCGGCGACGTGGTATAACCAGCCCAACACGGGACGTTTCAAGGCGCATTGTTTCTTTAGTCCAACCGGGGAAGACTGTCCGGACGTCTATTAATCCATTACCAATTTTCATATTCAGGGAGGAATTATTGTGATTAACACACCTTATCAACCAACTCAAACTATGGGGCAACAAGCCAACTCCGTATTGGGCGCACAAGCCAATTCAGTATTAGGGACACAAGCGAATTCTCAAGTTCAGGGAACGGCTTACAAAGTCGGTAATGGCATGCCGTCGATGGCACCAACACCTGGTATGGTATCTCCTAGCTCCACCAGCGTACCGCCACTCGTATCCAGCGGAAGCCCAATGACACCGTCAGGAACGGTCGTTTCCACTACAGCTCCACAGTTTGAGCAATCATACATTGAAAATATTTTGCGTTTGAACCTGGGTAAATTCGGTACATTCTACATGACATACGAAGGAAACAAAGAGTGGAATGCTCGTATTTTCCAAGGGATTATCGAAGCAGCTGGACGTGACCACATCATTATCAGTGATCCTAAAACAGGCAGAAGAATCATGTTGCTGATGGTTAACTTCGACTATGCAACGTTTGATGAGCCATTGCTGTATCAATATCCTGGCGTTGTTGGCAACTATCCACAAGCGCCAAGCAGACGTTAATTCTCCGTTAATACCAACACATAAGTCTATCCATGCTGTCCTGACTGCAGTTCTCATCTGCAGACAGGACGGCTTTTGCATTTGTAGTCGAAAATAAAGTAACCTAATCAAGAGTTCAAGGCACTTACATATGAGAACACAAAAGTGAAGCAATAGATATACAAGTTCAGACAGTAATGAACGACAGATGAAGGGAGTCCGCGGTATTGAAATCATGGATTGAAGGAGCAATACAGGGAGAAACGGAAGCTTATGAACAACTGGTGACGCATTTTCGAGGAATGGCACTTGCCGTGGCCTATCAGCAGTTACAGGATGCATATGGCGCGGAGGATGTTGTTCAGGAGGCGTTTACCGAAGCATTTGCCAATCTGTTCAAATTGGAGAAGCCGGAAGCTTTTCCGGGATGGTTCAAAATCATTGTTGAAAGGCAATGTTATCGCTGGCTCAGACGCAAGCGGCATTCGGTGGTTCCTATGCAAGAAGTAGAGACTGTATTCCTTGAAGAAGATCAGACCCGTAATCCAGAAGCTCAAGCGATCCAGAAGGAGTTGCAGGAAACGCTACGTCGTTCAATTGCCCAGTTGCCATCATCGATGCAAGTTGTGGTTGAGCTGTTTTATTTTCAAGGCTACACGCTCAAAGAAATATCGGACTTTCTTGATGTGAATGTATCTGCATTAAAGAAAAGGCTGTTTGATGCCCGAACAAAACTCAAGCGTTCACTGCCTATACGAAATCTGGCATCCGTGTTCAATGAACTTCATGAAGGAGGAAAAGGCATGTTGCATATTATGAATGGTGATCATGCGGCCAATCGCTTACGGGAAAGCGGTATACAAGGAGACATTCTCGTTTGGAGGGAATTGTACACGTATGGTCCTGTAACTACAGCTATGGCGGACAGGAGCGCACGTCAGCATCGTGCTGTTGTGTTGGAAGAGGAACTGGGCATACCGCAGAAGGTGTATTTGCAGATTGAGTCATTAGATGAGAAGCTTCGCTCGTTACAGCAGTATAAAGAGATTGTGTTATGGTTCGAGTATGACCTTTATGATCAAACGATGTTATCCTATTTGCTACATTATTTTAGCGGACAAGATCTACAGAACATACGTCTGAATCTCCTTTGCATCGATTCGTACCCCGAGGTAGAGCATTTCAGAGGACTGGGACAGCTTACTCCCAAGCAGATCGGAAGTTTGTCAGGCAACTGGCATGTCATTGAAAAACAGGAACTTCAGGCTGGAAAACAGTTCTGGGAAGCGTACAGTTCATCTGACAGTTGGTTGCATCAAGAATACTTAAAGTCCGGAATGAATGAACTCCCATTTGCAAAAGCAGCATTCGAGGCGCATCTGTCCAGGTTGCCTTCCGTAACCAATGGCTTGGGTTGTATTGAACAGACCACATTGGAAACCATCAGAGCAGGTATTCATCGTCCGTACGACCTGTTTCGTAAGGTAGGAGATAAGTTGCATGTGCTCGGCATGGGTGATCTGGAATACTGGGCACATCTGAAGCGGATGTCGGAAGGGCCAGCTGCACTTATCCGCATGACAGGAGCGGCAAGTTTTCCGAAGTATAACCAGTATGATCAAGCATTTCGTGATGCTGTATTGTCTCTGACCGAACTCGGGATTCAGGTAATGAATGGTGAAGTCGACTGGACTACCTTCAGAGAGGATGAATATTGGGTGGGCGGATTGCTTATTGGAAAAAATCATCAATCCAGTTGGCGCTGGAATCCGGCTGAAAAGATGCTATGTGAGATTTAAAGGACTTCCTGAATTCATAAAATGTGAATAAAACAGCGAAATCACTACTTTTGTAAACGAATTTTGTCGATTTGGCCTTTTAGGTGTCATAGGACACGGATTGACTGTGTAGTGTAGAATTATATAATAAAAGAAGTATATCCATGTTATTATGGCGCAAACAGCAGGAGGTGGAAGCATTGGGAAGTTGAAATTGCATATGAACGGCAGAATGGCTAATATCCTACATTTTCGAAGGAGGTGGACCTATTTGCCGAACGATAACGGCGAATAGGAAGAACATTTGAGTGACCCCTTACCGAGTATTATGAGCTTGTTTTTAATTGGTTTACTGGTATTAATGAATGGTTTCTTTGTCTCGGCAGAATTTGCAATGGTCAAGGTGCGGAGTAGCCGAATTGAGGCTTTAGTAGAAGCGGGTAATCGAAATGCGAAATATGCGTCAAACATTATTCGTAATATGGACGCGTATTTGTCAGCTTGTCAGCTAGGCATTACGTTAGCTTCACTAGGACTTGGATGGCTGGGAGAGCCCGTCATTGCACGACTGCTGGAGCCTGTATTTACGGCATTTGGACTGGGTCCGGTATATGTGCATGGCATCTCGATTGTCATTGCGTTTGTCATTATTACGATTTTGCATATTGTCCTGGGTGAACTGGCTCCCAAAACGATGGCAATCCGCAAGTCAGAGGCCATTACACTGTGGTCTGCGGCACTGCTGACCTTCTTTTACAAATTGATGTATCCTTTTATCTGGGTGCTGAACGGCATGGCTAATGCCTTGCTCAGATTGTTTCGGATGGCACCTGCTTCAGAACTGGATGAAGCGCATAGTGAAGATGAAATACGTATTCTCATGAAAGAAAGCAATAAGAGCGGTTTAATTGATAACACTGAATTAGCACTTGTTGATAATATATTTGATTTTACGGATACAACCGCCCGTGAAATCATGATTCCGCGGACGGAAATGATCTGTCTCAACGCCAATCAGTCCATGCTGGAAAATATGGAGATTGCGAGCGAAAGCATGCGTACCCGGTATCCGGTATATAACGGAGACAAGGACCATATTATCGGCTTTATTCACATTAAGGATCTGATGCGTTCACAGTTAACAGAAACCATATCCGTGATTCGTCCGATTCTGGCTGTGCCTGATACGACGTTAATTAGTGATCTGCTCAAGCGTATGCAGCGTAGCAAAACACAAATTGCTGTTCTGATCGATGAATACGGGGGAACCTCCGGCATGGTCACGCTTGAAGATATCATGGAAGAGATTGTTGGTGAGATTCAGGATGAATTCGATCAGGAACGTCCGACCATTGAACAAGTGAATGAGATGGAATACTCGATTGACGGATTAATGCTGATTGAAGAAGTTAGTGAACGATTCGGTATCGAGATGGATCGAACGGATTACGATACGATTGGCGGCTGGTTATATTCCAGAGTGGATGCGATTCCTCCTGAAATTGGCCAATCCGTGGAGTATGATGGATATCTGTTTATTATTGAGGAGACGGAACACAAACGAATCTCGCGTGTACATGTGATGAAGCTTGAAATGCTCGTTGAAGATGCAGGGGCATAGCTTCTCAAATGTATTATATTTATCCTTTAAGATACAAAGGTTTCGAAGTCTATAATTTGGGTTCTACACAAGAAGGCCGCTTGTTTAGCGGCTTTTTTGTGTATGGTTTTAGACAGTTGAGTGCGTGTCCTAGAGCCGTAGCCTAGTCAGTTATAACATCTTCTCGTGAGTTAACGCGTACTTTAGAATCGTTTAAGATATCTAAAATTAGGTCTGTCAAAGGGGTGTTATTGACATCCCATGTTCATTATAATATCCTTTACATGCTATAGCATGTATATAGCAAAATTTAACTTCCCTGAGAAATAGTGCTCTCTGGAGAAGAATAGCATCAATTCAAGTTCTCTAACAAGATTATTTTTTAAAATTTTGTGGAATTATATAGAATATCGAATTTATATTCTATATGAATAAACAATAGTGGGCACGATGAATTTTATACGAGGACTGATAAACGTGAGTAATAGGATTGGATGGAACAAAAAGGACTTTATAGGGGTATCTATCATACCTATAGAGATATTACTTGGCACAGTATTAGGACAATTCTCCTTAGAGAAAAATCAACTATTAGGCATAACTCTAAGTTTGGGTATCTTTCTTACAGGCTTTCTAGTTATGATATGGCTGTATAAAGATTTCTTAAGTTCCCAATGGAAACACTACAAACAAAATAAACTATGGATAAAATTGTTTTTCAACGCTTTACTTGTGCTCGGCGCTTTTGGAATTTTAAGTTTAACTCGTTCTCTTATGGATAAACCTTTGTCTGTTAATGATACATATAGTTTATCTAACGCGATGGTTAGTATGATGTTAATTGGTTCAATTCAGCCTTTTATTGCTCCATTCGCTGAGGAGTTGACCTTTCGTTATTTATTATTCGGAAAATTTAATTCAACCCTGTTAAAATTGTTGATGTTTTTTGTGTCTTCGATTTTATTCGGGCTAATTCATATCAATAATTTTAATGGCGACTGGATACAAACGATTCCTTATATGATCATAGGGGCATACTTTGCTGTGATATACCTCGTATATAAAAATATATGGTCAAATATAATCGTACACTGGATTTTTAATTCAATAAACTCTATTGTTCCAGCTATAACTATAGTTGTCATGAAGCTAATAGGAGCCGTTTGAATGTTCCTGCCAAGCAAAGATGACATCGGTACTATTTTTTTCTTAGGGTTCTTTTATTTTCATTGAATGAGGAGATCAAATATGGATTACATTATTCTAGCCGGCATTGTGGTTGCGGCGATTGGCTTGTTATTATTAATCGTAACAACCAAATATACAGGAGGGCCGAATTGGGGGTATCCTTATCGAACTACCAACAAAGCATTATCTGCTTTAGGGTGGTTATTTTTAATTATTGGCTTAGCAATTATCGTTTTTAAAGCAAAACTCAATGGACAATTGGATTAAATGGTCATGTTCAAACCGCAGTTGTGAGAAAAAAAACATATTCCATTGAAGTCGCAACAGATTACTGGAACCAAATGCTGCTTCAGGTTGACGCTGTAAGAACCTCATGGTATTATTCAATTCAATAAAAGAAGAGGAGGCTCGTTCCTATGATTCATTCCATACGGCTTCGATAAGCAGGTCAAAAAAAGCGGATTTTACCACAATCGTGGGCTTTTTTGATTTGCTTATTTTACGTATGGAGAGACATAGGTTTCGAATGGGGTAGTTTATTTGTGCTATGCTGATTCGAAGTGTCTTCTATACGTGAGTAATGCAGATTTGAGTCCACAGTGGACTTGGATCTGCATTTTTTATTACATCCAAAATGCTTGACATAGAAAGGAGGGAAGACCTCATGAGATATATGCATTGGTATTTCTTTATATAATCCCCCTTCTTAAATCGCAGGTCATCCTGCGAACGTGAAAACTGCGATTTTTGAAGGAGGAACTCATGATGAGTATATTAATTAAAGCAAAAGAGATTGTTGTGGAATATGCGGGCCGTGAGGTATTCAATATTGAACATTTGGAGCTTTATGAATATGACCGGATCGGCTTGGTTGGCGCCAATGGGGCGGGCAAGAGCACATTGTTAAAAGTGTTACTGGGTGAGATTCCCGAATCTTACGGGAAAGTTGTGAGGAATGGCAGTTTTTCTTATATCCCGCAGATGGAGCAGGGCGGGGCTCAGAGCGATGTGGATTATGCATTAGCGGGTAAGCTTGGAATAGACCGCTTAGATGCTGAGCAGATGAGTGGCGGACAGGAAACAAGGCTGAAAATTGCTCAGGCTTTGTCCAGTTCAGTGCACGGCATTTTTGCAGATGAGCCCACGAGCCATCTCGATTCGGAAGGAATCCATTTCTTGATCCATCAGCTCTCTTTTTATACGGGAGCGTTGCTGGTTATCAGTCATGATCGGGAATTTCTTGATCAAGTGGTTGATAAAATTTGGGAACTGAAGGATGGGAAGATTACGGAGTATTGGGGTGGATATTCCGATTATTTGGCTCAGAAGAATGAAAACCAGAAAAAGCAGGAAATCCAGTATCAGCAATATGTGAATGAACGAGAACGACTGGAAAAAGCGATAACTGAAAAAAGGAATCAGGCTCGGAAAGTCGATCAGAAAGAGAAAGGGGCTGCAAGGAAAAACAACTCTGATCACGGTGGCAGACTTGCTCATCAGAAATCTGTGGGGAGTAAACAGAAGAAACTTCATCAAGCCGCTAAAAATATGGAACAACGCATTGAAGCGTTAGGGGATGTCCAAGCACCGGAGGCGAATCGTACGATTCACTTTCGTCAGAGTCATGCGTTAGAACTTCACAATCCATTTCCGATTATAGGAAATGAGATGAACAAAGTATTTGGTGAGACTGTCATTTTGGAGAACGCGTCTTTTCAATTCCCTCTTGGGGGTAAGATTGCGCTGACAGGTGCGAACGGTGCAGGAAAAACAACGTTGCTTAACATGATCTTAAACCGTGAACAGGGCATCATCATATCGCCTAAGGCAGAGATCGGTTATATTGCACAACAAGCATACACACTTAACCACCATCAGGCCGTCATCGAATTCATACATGAGAACTGTGACTATCAAGTGCCGGAGATTCGAGCTGTATTAGCATCTCTAGGGTTTTCTCCGCATGATGTGCGCAAGCGGTTGGCGGTATTAAGTGGCGGCGAGATGATGAAGTTGCAGCTGGCGAAGTTGTTGCTTGGCCGATACAATGTTTTGCTTATGGATGAGCCGAGTAATTTTCTTGATCTTCCTGCAATGGAGGCGCTAGAGCATTTAATGAAAAGTTATGCAGGCACGATTATTTTCATCTCACATGATGCTCGTTTGGTCGAGAACGTCTCTGATCAGGTATATGCTATAGAGAAAAAACAAATCGTTCGAATCAGGTAATTAGACGATGATGATGTTACCTGCATAAAGTAGATTTAGATTCCGCCGAACAAAGCCTATTCTTCATCATACGAGATGGATTAATTTAGGTTTCATCGTTTTTGTTAATCTGGAAAATGATGAAAGGACGCTACCGATTGAACCATCGGGCGTCCTTATTTTTTTGAAACCAGTTATCCATTCCGTCCGTTTAATAGATTACACCAAAAATTAAAACAAGGCTGGGGAGGAATGAAGATGCATAATATCCTAAGACGAAGCAGACAAATATGCCATACGCCAATCTTGAAAGTAGGTCTGATTCTGGCTTTGACTGCGCCAGTTATTCTTGTTCTGCCTTCAGAATCGTCCGCAGTTGCAAGTCCGATCATCAACGTGACGTCGGGAGCGCGCACTGCTCCGCCGCCACTCGAACCTCAGGAGTATTTCCTCCAATCAAGGGCTGCCAAACCCGTACATATCTATCAGGCGACTTGTACATTAACACGCGGAGACGGACTTCATGCCATCGTAAAAACAGCGACTAGAACATTCAAAGACATGAAAACCTTGTCTGTGAATTATCGATTGGAGCGCTGGACAGGCACAGCTTGGGTAACGTTCGCAGGTAGCTCCTCAACACAGACCCAAACGAATCTTCTTCGATCCAATTCGGATTGGGAGATCACATCCGGTTATTATTATCGTGTCACTAGTGTTCATACTGCTCATGATGGGATGACATCGGATCAGTCTACACATACATCACCTAGTGTATTGTTTTAATTTATTTTGATTTGGCAGGAGAATTTTGCTCCAGAAAATCGTTGGCGATTGCAATCATCTCCTCTTCAGTCACGGTTCCAAACAGACTCATACTTAGAGAACCTGTCATCCACTGAATAGAATTGAAGGGGGGTCCCACATACATGAGTGCTTCACTATCATCTGCAAGCTTCACAACAGTGCTTTTCTGCAGTGATGTTTTCTCAAGAGACTGCCCTGGCTTAACGTATTCATAATCGAACTGGATAAGCTCGTCTGTATCACTTTTACCCTGGATGGAGTATTTCACCCTCATCATATCGGACTCGTAATAGTTGTCAGGATTGACGGGATTCTCTGTATCCAGTACGAGTTCATATTTTATCTTGTCAAAACGGGCAGGAATGGCTTTGGATATAATAAATTCACCGATAAATCCATCACGAGCGATCTTTTCCGTAACCGCAACGGGGCGGAAAACATGTTTGTTGAGTTCAAAGGCAGGAATGTCTTCCGCTTCATCATGGATAATTGTGCTCGATTCAAGGTCAGGTGGTGGCGGTGTTTTGGCGGTTGAGGGATCGGGACTCAGATTTACAGACTTATCCTCAACCATGATCGATTTCATGCCATTACTCCAATCCTTGATCGATTGAACAATAGGAGATACGGCTTGTGTTCCCGAGGGCAGACTGAAAATAACGGCTCCAATGGTCACAGAAGCTGCCACGATGCCCGATAGCTTGAAGGTGCGTATTTTACGTTTACGTGCGCCAATTCTTTCGATCTCCTTATGTATCTTTTGCCAGGATTGCTGCATGGATTCTGTACGGGAGGCGGAAGGGGTAGAGGCAGCTTGCTGGAAAGCTTCATCAAATGCCTGCTCAAACGCTGCATCAAAGTATTCATTTTCAAGACCTGAATCGAATTGATGTTCAAGCTTATTTAGCTTGCCTTTGCTCAATGCTTCCACCCCATTCCTTATGTAATTTCTTCTTGATACTACCACGTGCCCGGAATAATCGCTGTTTCACAATGTCTTCTGTGGTGCTTAACAATTCAGCAATTTCCCGATAAGAAAAGCCTTCTTTCCACCGTAACTCAACCAGAACGCGGTATTCCGGCTTCAGCTGAGAAAGGTAACGCTCGATGGATTCTTGCATCATCTGAGTCTCAACTATGTTTTCCACCGAAACAGCGGTTTGATTCATCGTCTCTATATCTATAAAAACACTGTCCGTGTCCAGTTGGTTACGGTTATTTTTATTTTTTCTCAAATAATTTATTGCGGTATTCCGGGTGACTACTTTGAGCCAGGCTTTAAGTTTAACCTCGTCTTCGAAGAGGGGTTTGTTTTTAATGATTTTAATAAATGCTTCCTGAATAATATCTTCTGCCGCTGTACGTTCCTTAATGATATATACGATTAATCCATACACCATATTGTAGTATTCATAATAGACCTCTTCCTGAAGTACAGATCCTAATTGATGAAAATCGGATGCGAGTAAAAGCTGGAGCCGATTGGCCATGGTGTTCTCCTTTCTGGTCAACAGTCCACAAACATTGGTATCATTACATTTTACAACAGATTATGGAAACGTTACAATGTCCGATAGACCTGTTTACAGTCCTGAAAAGAGGGAGTTCCGACCCTGTTTGATGTTTGCTGAAAAAGAAAAAACAGACGATCTTGCAAACCATGGAATCCATGGCAGCAAAATCGCCTGTTCAATATAAAAGTTTTTTTAAAACGCCCAATTTCCTTTCAGGAAAATCGGTTCACGGTCTCCACTCGCTGTAATGCCATAGATATCTGTCTCAGGAGAACCCATCATGAAATCAACATGAGTGATGCTGGAGTTCATACCGCGTTCCGCAAGCTCTTCGGGAGACATCGTTTTGCCTCCTTCGATATTGGAAGCGTACGAACTGCCAATTGCCAGATGGCAAGATGCGTTCTCATCATACAGCGTTGTATAATACAGAATGCCGCTTTCTGAGATTGGAGAGTGGAAAGGTACAAGCGCAACTTCGCCAAGATAATGAGAACCTTCATCCATGGAGATGAGGCGTTCCAACGTTTCCTGACCTTCCTCTGCATGAAAGTCCACAATCCGCCCCTTCTCAAATGTGAGGGTAAACCGATCGATAATGCTACCGCCGTAACTTAGCGGTTTGGTACTCGCCACTGTGCCGTTCACACCGTATTTCGCTGGAGCGGTGTACACTTCTTCCGTTGGAATATTGGCTACAAAAGGTGTACCTTGTGCGTTTACGCTACCAGCCTGCGCCCAAATATGTCCTTCAGGGAGCTCAATCGTGAGATCTGTGCCTGGGGAGATGTAATGCAGTGCATGGTACTTCTTGTTATTGAGCGCCACGGCTCGTGACTCCAGACGTTCGATATGTTGTTCCCACGCAGCGATTGGATCTTCAACGTCCGCGCGTACAGCGGCAAAGATCGCATCCCAGAGCTGATTCATCTGTTCTGCTTGTGGGAGATCAGGGAACACCTTGGCCGCCCAATCCGGTGAAGGGCAAGCAATGCCCGTCCAGCTCATCTTATCAGCTTGCAGATACTGACGATACTTAGCCATCGCCTGACCAAAGGAGCGCTGGTTCGCCGAGATTCTAGCCGGATCAATGCCTTTCATCAAATCCGGGCTGGAAGATAAAATTGTCAGAAAAACGGCATTATTCTCTGCGAGTTCCTCCATCTCTGCCGCATGCCACTTGGGAAGTTCATCGAAGGACTCCTCAGGAGCCATTTCAAAGCGAAGACGGTTGACCGTTTCATCGGAGTATTTCACGATAACTTGTTTGGCCCCGGCTTCATATCCTTTACGTACCAATAGTTGCACAAGTGGTGCTGCATCAATCATGGCATTGATGACAAAAATCTGCCCCGGTTGCACGTTTGCCCCAACTTTGACAGCGAGTGCAGCGTATCGATCCAGCTTTTGTTCAAAACTCAACATCGAATGTCCCTCCATAATCTTTAAATATGAGTACAATTCAGACACAGGAAAAGAGAGGAGAAATCTCCTCTCTATGCATGGAGCATATTAGAATGCCCAGTTTCCATTCACGAAGATCGGTTCTTCCGCACCTTCCGAAGTGACACCATTGATGTTCATCTCACCGGAACCAATCATGAAATCAACGTGAGTCAGACTGGAGTTCATGCCATGTTCGATCAACTCTTCCTTAGACATCGTCTTGCCGCCTTCCAGACAGAAAGCATACGCATTTCCGATCGCCAAGTGATTGGATGCATTCTCATCAAACAAGGTATTGTAGAACAGAATGTTCGTATCCGAAATTGGAGATTGATGTGGAACAAGGGCAACTTCACCCAGATAATGTGCACCTTCATCCATTTCGACGAGGTTCTTCAGTGCATCAAGCCCTTGCTCAGCAGTGTAATCAACAATGCGTCCATTCTCAAATGTGAGGGAGAAGCCGTCAATCAGATTGCCACCGTAACTAAGCGGTTTTGTGCTGCGAACAGTACCATTCACACCGGTTTTCAGCGGTGCAGTAAATACTTCCTCTGTAGGCATATTGGCAATAAACACATGTCCTTGCTCGTTTACACTGCCTCCGGATACCCAGATGTGACCTTCTGGAAGTTCGATGGTTAAGTCTGTACCTGGCGCGGTATAGTGAAGTTTTTTATATTTTTTGCTGTTCAGCAGATCTGCGCGGGAGTCAAGGTTCTGCAGGTGAGTTTTCCATTCAGCGACAGCATCTTTTTCACCAATCCGTACCGTTTTGAAAATAACATCCCACAGACGGTCTACTTGCTGCGCTTCAGGCAGATCCGGGAATACTTTAGCAGCCCATTCAGGAGAAGGGACAGCTACGATGGACCAGCTGAATTTATCAGCCATTTGATAGGCACGATATTTCTCCAGCGCTTTGCCGCGCACTTTCTGACTGGTTACGATGCGCTCCTGTGCCACTCCGTTCAGCAGATCCGGATTTTCCGCGATGACATGCAAGATTGCCGCGCCTTCTTCAACAAGCTCTGTCATTTCAGCTGCGAACCATTTTGGTTCGATCGAGAATGCCTCATCCGGCGCCAGATCATAGTGAAGTCGAGTAACCGTTTCGTCACTCCAGTTGACTTTGACCAGTTTTGCACCCGTGTTGTACGCAGCCTTAACGATCAATCGTACAAAATGAGCTGCCGTGATTGGCGCATTTACGACTAACGTTTGTCCAGGGTGGACATTGACACCTACTTTGACAGCCAGTTCAGCATATTGTTGCAGATTTGATTCAAAATTGTTCATGCTATTTTTTCCTCCAATGTGATATGAATATCGTAGCTGGCGGTCTATTATAGTCCTCTTTGAAGTTTATGAGGATTCAGCATAGGGCCTTCATTGAATAATGTATACGTTGCTACGATATATATTGTACAATTAACCAATAATAATTACCAAACAGCTTTGCCAGAAAGTTGGAGAAAAGCACCAAAAGGGAGTTTTTTGGACGCTTGAATCGAAGATTTATTGAAGTGAGGCTTTAAACGAGAGATTAAAGGAGAGTATAAAAGTGAGTATTGAAATTATTCGCGCAGAAATGCGTCGTGAGGATGAAAAAAGTTTCGTAGGTAGCACGGTGTTCAAAACAGATGGTGATAAATCCGTATATGAAATTACGTTTATGAGCAAGAACGGCAAGGACTGGGACTACAGCTTGCACTTCACGGAACAGTCGGGTGATGAGGAAGAGTTGCTGAAAATGGACGAGTTGCTCGAAAATGATGATGATTTGTACAATCAATTGCTGGATGCAGCCTTGGATGCTTACCCGGCTTAATGTAAAGTAAATATTCTTGTTCTATTGTCCGAGTTACCTGACTATACTAGACGGTGTGTGCCCTGGGAAGGGTGTCCGCCGTCTATTTTTATTTCCGAGATTCCGAATAGATATTCCAGAAAAGGGAAGTCTACGAGATGAACTAAACCAGAGAGACAATTCGCCTGATGGGAGGTAACCGTGAATGGCATTTGACAATCTGATTACATCAGGAATGACCAGCGTAGAGGAAGTTGCTCCTGATATTTTGAGCTTGCGTACCCTTTTTGTGAATGTCGTGTTCATTGGAAAACCGGGAAGCAGGAGCTGGGTCCTCGTGGACACAGGAATGTCAAAATTCACGAATCACATTGTTGAGGTGGCAACCGAGCGTTTTCAAGGTCCGCCGTCTGCCATTATTTTAACGCATGGTCATTTTGATCATGTGGGAACGGTAATTGAACTGGAGCAATTCTGGGGAGTGCCGGTGTACGCGCATCCACTTGAAATACCTTATCTCACAGGTTTGAAAAATTATCCTCCAGCAGATCCTTCTGTGGGTGGAGGCCTCATGGCGCAGTTGTCTTTTACGTATCCGAACGAAGCCATTAATCTGGATGATCGGATATTCAGTCTACCCCAAAATCATACGGTGCCCGGCACAAAGGGGTGGAACTGGATTCATACGCCAGGTCATACACCGGGACATATATCCTTGTTCCGCGAAGCAGATCGATTACTGATTGCGGGTGATGCGATTGTCTCGGTCAAACAGGAGTCGCTCTGGAGTGTTCTGCTTCAGGACAAACAGTTACACGGCCCTCCAGCGTATTTTACAACGAATTGGGAGGAAGCACATGAATCGGTTCAGCGTATCAGGCAACTGGAGCCGAGAACGGTTGTGACAGGGCATGGACATGTGTTAAGCGGGGAGATGTTACATGAATCACTCCGGCATCTCGACATGCATTTTGAAGAAGATACGGTACCCAAGCAGGGTAAGTATGTAGAATGAGAAAACATAGACCGTTACTCGTGAGTGAGTTGAAGAGCGATGAAGACCAACAAAGAGTGATCAAGGCAGCTGATCGTACAGCTGTCTTTTTGTTTTGCGCTTGCCTGTTTAATTTGTTCTCGATCTCAGATTGTTCTTTTAGGCGCAATCATGATATAGTCGAGCCGTATAATATAACCTTAGTATGCAGGAGGTACATATAACGATGACACAACAGAATACAGCGTTTGAAGAGCAATTTGGCGGCATTCCCGCGGTATGGCTATGCTTTGGTTCATTTGAAGCGGCGGTGATTCCAAGCGTTGGCGCGAACCTGGTAGCTTTTCGGGATACGGAAAAAGGATACAGCTACCTGCGCGAACCGGATCAGGATCAGATGGATGAATTCATGGCGGCTCCTGCCGTGTACGGTATTCCGATTCTGTCTCCTCCTAATCGATATGAAGACGGTCGTTTCCCTTGGAATGGAAAAGTCTATCAACTACCGATTAATGAACCCGCGACAGGCAACCATTTGCACGGATTTTTGCATGATGTGGCGTGGACGGTTGAGGGATTCGGTTCTAATGATCTGGAGAGTTATGTCACACTCAGCCAAAACATTGGAGAAGGCCATGCTTTTTACAAATATTTGCCGTTCACCTTCAGTGTAACGCTTCGTTACTCTCTGAGCAGTCATGGTCTGCAGCAGCAGTTAATTGTGAACAATACGGGCACAGAATATATGCCGAACCTGTTTGCTTTCCATACAGCGATCAAAGTTCCTTTTGCTCCGGACAGTCAGTCCTCGGATTATACAGCCAAAGTGACGATTGGCCAGCGCCGTGAATTAAACGAGCGTTCGCTACCGACAGGACAATTTCAACCGTTTACACCGGAGGAAGAGCAGCTTAAACAGGGCGGAGTTAGTCCGTTTTTTGCAGCGATGGATAACCACTATACCGCCGAGCCGCAAAATGGCCGCAATTACATGGAACTGACAGATCATCGCACAGGAGACAAACTGGTGTACGATGTAGGCACGTCCTATAAACATTGGATGATCTGGAACAACAATGCCTGCAATGAATTTTTCTGTCCGGAACCACAGATGAATCTGGTTAATGCTCCGAATGTGGAAGGGATTTCCGCAGAAGAGAGTGGTCTCGTTGGATTACAACCAGGTGAACTCTATGAACAAACCAGCCGTTTGTATCCGATTGCTGCTCAAAAATAAAACGGGATAGATTGAACTTGCTTCTGACCTGTTCGTTTTGCGCTACGCTTACAATTTTGTCGAAAAGGTGAAAACCTGTTCGTAAATCATGTATAATATGACGAGATACACAAGCTTTGTAGAGACCCAGACCAACATTTTGGAGGAGGACAAGCAAGTGGAATACCGCATTGAGAGAGATACGTTAGGCGAAATGAAAGTACCAGCCGACAGGCTGTGGGGCGCTCAGACGCAGCGCAGTAAGGAAAATTTCCCTATTGGACGCGAGCATATGCCGATGGAATTGGTGCGAGCTCTCGCCATTTTGAAGAAAAGTGCTGCGGCCAGTAATCATAAATTAGGCAAATTATCAGCGGCGAAAGCAGATGCGATTGCTTATGCTGCTGATGAAATTATTGCAGGACGTATTGATGATCACTTCCCACTCGTGGTATGGCAGACGGGTAGCGGTACTCAATCCAACATGAACGTGAATGAAGTTATTGCTAACCTGGGTAACCAGCTGCTGGAGCAAAAAGGTAAAGAAGAGCGCCTACATCCGAATGATGATGTTAATATGTCGCAAAGCTCCAATGACACCTTCCCAACAGCGCTGCATGTCGCGGGCGTTCTTGCGGTGGAGGATCAGTTGTTGCCAGCGATTGCAGTGTTGAAAGCGACTTTTGCGGAAAAAGTGGAAGCGTTTAAGGATATCATCAAAATTGGACGTACTCACCTTCAGGATGCAACGCCGATTACGCTTGGGCAAGAGATTAGCGGCTGGGAAGCTATGCTGGGTAAGAGTGAACGTATGATCCGCGAAAGCGTAGAGTACATGAAGGAGCTTGCGATTGGGGGTACGGCTGTAGGAACAGGAATTAACGCGCATCCTGACTTCGGTGATCTTACAGCCAAGGAGATTGGTAAGCATACAGGTAAAGATTTCGTATCTGCGCCAAACAAATTCCACGCTCTGACCAGCCATGATGAAGTGGTGTATGCTCACGGTGCAGTAAAAGCGCTTGCAGCGGATATGATGAAAATTGCCAATGACGTACGCTGGCTCGCAAGCGGTCCACGTAGCGGTCTCGGTGAGATTCGTATCCCTGAGAACGAGCCGGGCAGCTCGATTATGCCAGGTAAAGTGAATCCGACACAGAGCGAAGCGATCACGATGGTTGTGACACAAGTGATGGGTAACGATGCGGCGATTGGATTCGCGGCAAGCCAAGGTAATTTTGAACTGAACGTATTCAAACCTGTCATCATTTATAACTTCCTGCAGTCTGTACAGTTGCTCGCTGACTCCATCGTTGCATTTAATGACAAATGTGCTGTGGGTATTGAGCCGAACCTGGATCAGATCAAACACAATCTGGATAACTCGCTTATGCTGGTCACTGCACTCAATCCTCATATTGGATATGAGAATGCAGCTAAAATTGCTAAGCTTGCACATAAAGAAGGTTTGTCCCTGAAGGAAGCTGCGTTACAAACCGGACTTCTTACAGAGGAACAATTCGATCAATATGTAGACCCGGCTAAAATGATTGCACCAAAGGCTTAAACTGATTTTAAACTCCTATATTGTGTCAATTATAAATATCTATGAATAAAGTCCCGGAAAAGCGGCCTGCAAAGCAGGTCGTTTTTCTTATGTAATCACATATTTTTCTTGTCAGCTGATATCTATACATATAAAATACTAATGCAACAGATTTCATGCAACGATTCAGCATTCGTCTATATTTGGAGGGTTTCACGTTGTCTAAAACGAGAAGATTTACGATACGCTCCAAAATTGTATTGGGCTATCTTGTGGTTGTGCTCTTATTTGGTGTAGTACTACTGATCCTTTCGGCCCAAATCGATGTGTTGCAGAAGGAAAATGATTTTATTAGTCATCATGATCTGGACGTACATAATCTGACCAACGCGATTGAGAAAAACGTACTCGATATGGAAACGGGACAGCGCGGGTTCATGCTTACCGGAAAGGAAAGTTATCTGCAACCTTATGATCAAGGTCTTTCCGAGTGGAATACGAATTACGATCAGTTATACGCCTTGATTAGCGATAATCCGGCACAACAGCAAAACTTGCAAAATATTAAATCCCATATCAACCGTTGGATTGAAATTGCTGGTGAACGATCCGTACAGCTCAAGAAGGAAGGCGATCAGGATAAGGTTCTCGCTTTTTTTCAGTCCGATCCGGGGAAAACGGAAATCGATCTGCTTCGCTCCCAGCTGGCTACCTTCCGCAACACCGAAATTTTGCTTACAGAAGCTAGGGTGACGGATTTGGCGAACCGGAGTTCGACTTTGCTGACAATCATGTACACCTTGTGGGGGCTGATTGCAGCACTATCCATCGCCGCGGCTTTCATTGTATCAGGCAACATTGTTAGAACGCTTCAAGAGGTAAAGCACACGATTAGCGATATTTCCAGAGGCGGTAACCTCAAACAGCGGATACGTGTAAGAACACGGGATGAAGTCGCTGATCTCGCACATGAAGCGAATCAACTACTGGATGAAGTGCAGGAGCAAAACCGGGTGAAGGATCAACTTACAGGTGTTGCTACTCTTTTCCAAAACCCTACCACATTAGAAGGTTTATCACGTTTGTTCCTGAGTGAACTTGCAACGATGTTGGAGATTCCGTACAGCGTGTTGTATTACTGGAAGGACAATCGGTTGTTTCGGGTGGCAGCCTATGCAGGAGATGGGGAGAAGGAACGCTCGCTCGGGAAAATATCACTTGCCCCTGGTGAAGGGTTAGTCGGTCAAAGTGCGATTGAGCAGCGGGTGTTACGAATGAATGATTTACCACAGAATTACATTCGCATCTCGTCCGGTCTGGGCCATGCCTCAGCGAGTTCGCTTACCGTTGTACCCATCCTGTTTGAAGGAAAGACCGTTGCTGTCGTAGAACTCGCTTCCATGAAGCCATTAACCGAGAAGGCCATGGAATTGATCAAGGAATTAACGGTCATTTTCGGAGTTTCGCTTCATTCTACAGTTACGCGGATGGAACTACAGCACCTTTACGATGAATCGCAAGTATTGAACGAAGAGTTACAGGCACAATCCGAGAAGTTGCAACTTCAAACCGAGGAGATGCAATCTCAGACAGAAGAATTGCAGATGCAAACGGAAGAGTTATATATGTTAAATGAACGCTTGGAGAGTCAGAAGGGTACGGCTGAGAATGCGGTCCATGAACTTGCAGCAACTGCGCATCAGCTGCGAATCAGTTCGGGATACAAATCCGAATTTTTGGCTAATATGTCGCATGAGCTGCGCACACCTCTGAACAGCATGCTGATTCTGTCCGAGATATTGGCGGAAAACAAACATCATCATTTGAGCAGTGAGGAGCAGAACTATGCAGCCGTTATTCACAGATCGGGCAAAGACTTACTTAACTTGATTAACGATATTCTCGATCTGTCGAAGGTTGAGGCTGGACAGATGGAAGTGGAATTTGATGATGTTTACCTCGACATGTTGCCTGAAGTGATGAATCAGTATTTCTTGAAAACGGCTGAACAGAAAAAAATAGATTTTCGTATTCAGCTACAAGGTCCTCTTCCGGCTACGATTGAAACCGATGAAATGCGGATGCACCAGATTCTTAGAAATCTGCTCTCGAATGCGTTTAAGTTCACCAGCACAGGGGAAGTGGCCCTAACCATTTCTCAGGTGCGTCTGACTGACCCTGAACACGCCGGTCAAGAAACCGAAGTCATTGCTTTTTCCGTTAGTGATACGGGGATCGGTATTGCGGAGGATAAACTTCTCCAGATCTTTGAGGCATTCAAACAGGCTGATGGAGTAACGGCTCGTAAATATGGCGGTACGGGGCTAGGGCTGTCCATTTCTCAATCACTGGCTTCATTACTTGGCGGTTCAATTTCGGCAACGAGCCGATTGGGCCAAGGCAGTGTGTTTACGCTGTTTCTTCCGCTGTATAGAAAAGGTCACGAGGTTCCGCAGGAGGAGCAAAGTTCAAGATTGTTTGTTTATGAGACAGTTGGTGCTACAGCAGAAGAACGTATCAACCCTTCATCACCTCATGTGGAGCCGGAACTGAAGAATATGGAGATTTTGCTAACGCCTTTGGAAGAATCGTTATTCAGGGATCGACAGATTCTTGTCGTGGATGATGACATTCGTAACGTATATGCGCTTGCAAATGCATTGGAGCAATACGGTATGCAAGTGACCTCTGCTCAGAATGGAACGGAATGTCTGGAGCTGTTAGAGCAGGGAGGTCTCAGACCGGATGTTATTCTTATGGATATCATGATGCCAGAACTGGATGGATATGAAACCACCCGTCGGATTCGAGAGAAACTCGGTCTGACCCAGATTCCCATCATTGCACTCACAGCAAAAGCGATGAAAGAAGACCGGGAAAAATGTATCGCTGCCGGAGCCACGGATTACCTCAGTAAACCGTTGAATATCAAAGATGTGTTATCCCGTATGAAATTATGGATGAGTCACGAAAAGATGGAAATTTGAACGAATCCGCATTGCCGGGTTTAATGCTAAGCATAAAATGCCTATTTCAAATGTTTCAAACCTATGCCCATGACAGCATGATGATGCTGCCTTGAGGACATAGGTTTATTTTTTTCTCATGTAAGTTTCTTTATGGAAATTGATGTTATAATACTTAACAAACAATTAAAGGTTCTCTATTTTTCATTTCGAAATCGGTGGGATTATGAAGCCTAAAGGTCATTGTAAACGATTTGTTTACACAAATGTGTTAAATATATGGGAGGTCATGTCCATGCAGCTTACCGTTAAAGAAGCTTTGCAGGTATACCCGCTGTCTGAAGCCAAATTGATTGCGGGCCGGGAAGGGACTTCACGGATGATGAAGTCAGTCAACGTCATGGACGCTCCTGATATTGCAGATTGGATCAAATCTGGAGAAATGTTGTTTACGACCGCTTTTATGATCAAAGATAGTGAAACAGATACGCTTCGTTTAATGCAACGGCTGAATGAACGTGGATGCGCGGGAATCGGCATCAAGCTTGGACGATTCTGGGATTCGATTCCCCAAGGCATAGTAGAGGAAGCGAATCGACTTCGGCTACCGCTTTTGGAGCTTCCGTTCCAATTCACTTTCTCTGACCAGATGAACGCCTTGTTTAAAGCGGAACATGAACGTAGCCATCGGCTCCTGCACGAAGTTGTGCAAAAACAAAAGAAACTAATGCAGTTCGCTTTACAGCAACAACATCATCGCAATGTGTTTGCCGAAATGTCCACGATCCTCAATTATTCGATTGCCGTTATCGGCTCCCGCGGACATGTGCTCTATGCGAACGATGACGTGATGTCGGACAATGCAGTCACGCAAGGCTGGCCCTGGAAATCAGTCATGCACCGGGTAAAATGGAATCAGGGGAGCTGTCACCGAGTCCCGATTCAACAAAAGGACGAAGAACTGGGTTTCCTGCTGGTGTACACGGATTCTGCCTTGTCTCTACGAGCGGAGGAGGAACTGTTCCAGCAAGCTGCGGATGTGCTCGCCTTTTACATGGATATGACCTACCGTGAGCATATCAATCCAACCGTTCAGGATGAAATGCGGACCTTGCTGACCCAATATATGGAGCAGAAATTGACCATACAGGAGCTCATGACTTTGAGCGAAAATAAAGGAGTGCACCTTTTTCAAGAGACGTATCAGTGTGTGTTAACTACGCTCGAACCCAATGCCTTTGTCGAGGGGAAACTACTCAAACAGATTCATCGTGAGTTGCAGTACAATCCCCTTATGCAATTTACAGCTTCCCAGCATTTTCAGATGAATGAAGGCATACTATCCATCTACAGTTGTCCGACCGGGCGTGATTATGGCGAGGAGTTGTCCGCCTTTCTTTTAAATCGATTTGGCGATGTGCTTATGGCTCAAGAAGCCAAAGGTGCGCCAGGTCCTCGTTTCTGGATAAGCAAAATGAAACATGAGCCAACTTCACTACGTGAAGCATACCAAGAGTGTCTGGATACGCGTCAGTTAGCCCGAAGGCTCGGCATGAAGGATCGGGCACTACAATTTGAAATGTTGGAATTTGCGTATGTATTTCAGCATGTGCCGGAACAAATGATGGAGAACTATTGTCATAAAGTGCTCGAACCTTTGCATGCCAGAGACGGTGATCCCAATCAGGTACTGATGAGTACGCTAGAGTCTTTTATTGAAAATGACGGATTAATTAATGAAGCCGCCAAACAGTTGTATGTGCATCGCAATACGGTAACTTATCGTATGGAGAAGATCGGCAGTCTGTTGCAAATGGATTTCAAAAAGACGAATGATCTGCTCAAATTAAAGCTGGTCTTTACCTTCCGTAAATTCGTGCGAGATAAAGCGCCTGTAAGACTTCGTACGTAATCACTGCTGCTCGTATGATTGGTGTGCTCATGTGATCATGTGTTCTTGTGTTTATAATGCTCGTGATATGAGTGAGACTTAGAGTGTTGGCCATAATTTATATTAAAATTGATTAAACCGCACTTCCTTCATTGGTGAGTGCGGTTTTTTGACATACATAGCAAGTGTAAAAAGGGGGATTCCGTGCGCGGATAACAATTCATTTGTTTGATGTTATGTTATTTTACAAAATCACGTAAATAATATTGCTGTATTCTGAGTCAGTGAATAGAATGAGGAACAATAATTAAATAGAGACCGGAGGTTATCACATGGATGATCTTATACATCTCGTTAACGGCTGGTCTGATCAACGGTTTATGAAAGAATTTGGCTCGTTATTTGAAGAGTCTGCTTGGATTGCAGAGCGTGCTGCCGGTCTTCGGCCTTTTGGTTCATGGGAAGAGATGATGCAGGTTATGACGAAACAAGTTCTTGACTCGGAGTATAAAGAGAAGCTGGAACTGCTCCGAAAGCATCCGGATTTGGGTGCTCGGATTAGTATGAGTACCAGCTCGGTTCGGGAGCAGGCTGGTGCTGGCCTGGATTCATTAACACCGGAACAATATAACGAGCTAAAGCAGTTGAATGAGAGGTATACAAAGCAATTTGGCTTTCCGTTCATTTTAGCGGTGAAGGGCCATACGAAGGGATCTATTTCTGATTCCATAAGACAACGTCTAGAGAGAAGCGAGCAAGAAGAATTCGTAACGGCATTAAATGAAGTGTTTAAAATTGCTACAATCCGTTTGCAACAATGGATGACCGAGCGTGCAAAGTGATCTGAAGAAAAAGGATAAACATAGATCGAAGGTGAATGCCTGATGCAGCCGAATGCTGGCCGGATTACTACACATGTACTGGATACATCTAAGGGTGCTCCTGCTGTAGGAGTGAGAATTGAACTCTATTTTATAAAATGGTCAGGAAACGAGTGGAATGCCCTGAAGATGGCAGAATCATTGACCAATTCGGATGGACGTTTGAATGCACCATTGCTACATGAAGGGAAGCTGGAAGTGGGCGAATATGAACTGCGTTTTGATGTGAAACGCTATTTTGCACAAGATGCTCAAACGGATGTCACACATGTGTTGTGGACCGAAGTCGCTATTCGTTTTGCCGTAAGAGATACCGGAGGCCATTATCATATCCCTTTGTTGATAGCACCGGGGGGATACAGCACGTACCGGGGAAGCTGAAGATAAGACAGGACGGGATAGGGGAGATGGGGATGGGAACGATTCTACTCAAAGGCGCGCAATTGGTCACGATGAATACAGAAGAGGAAGTATTTACGGGAGATCTTCTCATCGAAGATAACAAAATCAAAGAAATGGCGGTGCATATCGATGAGAACTTGGCAGATCAAGTCATTGATGCGCGAGGGAAGGTGTTACTGCCGGGGTTTATCCAGACCCACATCCATCTATGCCAGACGTTGTTTCGTGGACGTGCAGACGATATGGAACTAATGGATTGGCTTCGCAAGCGAATCTGGCCGTTAGAAGCGGCACATGATGAAGAATCGGTGTATTACTCGGCAATGCTTGGACTGGGCGAATTGATCTCTAGCGGCACAACAACCATTCTGGATATGGAGACCGTGAACCATACGGAATCGGCTTTTCAAGCGATGGCCCAGAGTGGCATCCGGGTTATCTCAGGCAAGGTGATGATGGATCATGGTGATGAGGTTCCTGAGCCTCTGCGTGAGAATACGGCGGATTCGCTGCAGCAGAGTGTTGATTTGTTAGAAAAATGGAACGGATTCGGTGGAGGCCGCATTCAATATGCGTTTTGTCCAAGGTTTGTTGTCTCCTGCACAGAACAATTGCTTACGGAAGTACGTGACCTCTCGAATAAATATCACGTCAAAGTGCACACCCATGCTTCCGAGAATCGTGGAGAGATTGAACTGGTCGAACGCGAGAGAGGTATGCGTAACATCGTCTATCTTGATCACATCGGCCTGGCTACTCCCAGATTGGTTCTTGCGCATTGTGTGTGGCTGAGTGAAGAAGAGAAGGAGATTATTCGTAAACGTGGTGTCAAAGTAACCCATTGTCCCGGATCCAACATGAAACTTTCTTCGGGAATCGCGGATATCCCTGACCTGTTGAACCGGCAGATCGCAGTGGGAATCGGTGCAGACGGTGCGCCATGTAATAACAATCTGGATATGTTTCAGGAGATGCGTATGACAGCACTGATCCAGAAGGTGCCGCACGGGCCGACGGTGATGGATGCCAGAACCGTGTTACACATGGCAACGATGGGCGGGGCGGAAGTGTTGGGGCTATCCAGAGAGATAGGCAGTCTTGAAGTCGGCAAAAAGGCAGATATGATCCTGCTTGACCTTGATGATTTTCATACGTACCCGTCCTATGAGACCGACATTTACTCCCGTATCGTGTATTCGGCTACCCGTAGCTGTGTGGAAACGGTCATCATTGATGGCAGTATTGTGCTGAACAATCGTAAAATACAAACTATTGACCGCAGCATCGTATTACGAGAGTCAGATAAATGCATTGCACGGCTAATGAAACGGTTATAACAGAAACGTTGAAAGGCAAATAGTAAAGAGGGGGCGGCCCTATGGAGATGCATGATCTGTGTGTCATTGCCCTTCGTGAAACCCGGAGTGTACTTGCTACTGCGATTAAAGTGGAGGGGCATGCCTATCGCAAACAAGGGGTTTCTATGCTAATAACGGAAGACGGCAGGCTGTTCGGTAGTATCAGTCCGGGTTGTCTGGAGAGTGACCTGCAAGCCAGGGTGAGCCGCGTGCTGGAGACGCAACAACTTGAGCTGGCTTCCTACGATATGAGGCCTGAAGACGACTTGTCCTGGGGCGAAACGATTGGTTGCGGAGGCCTTGTAGTTGTTCTGCTTGAACCGATCTGTGGTGAGCTGAATGACATAATGAAACAGATGCAACGATGTTTGGATGCGGCCATAGCGGTTTCTCTTCTCCGGTCGTTTAATGAAGATTACACTAACATTACGTATCGTTGCTCGAAGATCGAATCAGTCAAGTCAGCCGAGCCAGGACAAGAGCAATATTTAACTGCAAATGAACAACCTGATTGTTTCGAAAATGATTTGTCGTTGTCCTGTCCTCCTGATCTGGAGGTTAGGAATAATCCTTGGAATCTTCCTCAACATTTTACTTCGCTATATACGCCCAAACCACGTTTGATTATCATTGGCGCCGGAAATGATGTTGTACCGGTCGCCGGACTGTCTCAATCCGCTGGATTCCGTATCGTTATCACAGATTGGAGAGCACCCTTGTGTACGCCAGAACGATTTCCAGATGCGGAACTCGTGCACGGTTTTCCTCAGGAAGTTTTCCCGCAGCTGAACATCAATGAACATGACTATCTCATCCTAATGAGTCATCAATTCCCCCGTGAACGAGAATGGATAGCGTTATTAGACAACACCAACTATGCATATCTCGGCATTATGGGTTCACGTACCCGAACAGCTCGTTTGTTCGACGGGATGCCACCATTACATCACGTGCATAGTCCAGTTGGATTGTCCATTGGTGCAGATGGGCCAGAGGAGATCGCGATCAGTATTGTTGCAGAGTTGATTGCGGTAAGACGTAAGGGAACGGCTGTTAAATCTGCGTTAGTAACCGAAAAAAGGAGCGGTGCTTATGCAAACGACAGGTATCGTTCTGGCGGCTGGCAAGAGCAGCAGACTTGGGCGAGATAAACTATCGGTTATGATGCCGGATGGAAGAGCACTGGCGGCATGGACACTGGAGGCCGCTCTGAATTCCCGGTTGGATCACATCATCTGTGTGGTCAAACCAGAGGATAGTCTTGAATGGTTACCTTCCAAATGGCACAAGGCATTCTCTTACACATATAATCCCGACAAAAGATTGCGTATGGTATTATGTAACGATTTTGCTGGTGGTATGGCAAACTCCATTCGTTGCGGTATATTGACGGCGATGGAATACAAGCCGAAGGGGGTCCTGATGCTGATGGCAGACCAGCCCCTTATAACGACAGAGAATATTAATCATGTCACCGCAGTACTGGATTCTAATCCGCTGTCTGATTATGTTGCGGGTACGGACAATGAGGGGAGTAAACCCCCGGTTGCTTTTCGCTCACATATGTTCGGCCCGCTTCTGTCCCTACACGGAGATGAAGGGGCACGAAAAATGCTCCGAAACCCTAAATACCAAGGTGTACAGGTGTCTTTAGGGCGAGAGAGTTTCTGGGACGCTGATACGGAGTTGCAAGTGCAACAAATTCTGAAATATGCAGAAGAACGGATGTGGAGGGAAGCCTGAAAACAACGCGACTCTGTACGAACACAGCAAGACGATTGGGAAGGTAGAGGAAACGGAGAAATAAAGGAGGGAGAGCCATGGTACTGCCGGGATACGGCTCAGGTGCACAGCCCTCGGTGTGGCAGCCAGATACGTTACAAGAACTACAAAATATTAGGGAACAGATTGAAGGAACACGGTGTTACGTTGCTGGAGGCACGTTATTGCGAACACAATGGGAGGCTTCATCAAAAATTTTACCAGAACATTTGGTTAGTTTGGCTTGCATTCCCGAGATCAGTGGAATCTCGATGCAAGGGGATGAGATTGTGATTGGAGCCATGACCCGATTGAGGGAATGTGCAACAGACCCTTTGCTAAGCTGGTTTCCTATTTTGCATCAGGCTATCTTGGCTATAGCGGCCCCTTCTGTTCGAAATCTGGCGACGATTGGCGGAAATATTGCTTCCGGGATAGGGGATTCATTACCGGCGCTACTTGTGTATGATGCTGAGCTTCACTTGCTGACCTGTCGTGGTATGGAGACGCAGCACGTGGCGTTATGGCTTGAAAATGGACGTGATAACAAGCTGAATGCAGATGATGTATTAATCTCCATTCATATTCCGTTCAGGAACGCTACAGTAAATCTATCGTGCTCTGATCCAGAGCAGTACGTATACGAGACCGAGCAATCCATACCTGAACGAAATCATCAATTCTCCTTTTATCGTAAATTAGGCCGAAGAGAGGCATTTACTGCCTCGCTTGTCACGGTAGCTTTTCACGGGGAGATTAGCCCGGAGGACGGACGATGGACACAGGTTGCGATAGCTGCTGGTGGCGGCTCGGGTATAGCCGTGAGGTTAACCGAAACGGAGCACTGGCTTCGATCAGGAAAAGCAGATGCTTCTCAAGCCGCCGGGCTTGCAACCCAGGCTACTGCTGAATTTGTATCCTATACGGATGCTTTTGCCACTGAACTCTACAGAAGACAGTCGGCAGGGAATATGCTTGGGGCCGGACTTTGGCAGGCTTTTCATCCATAGGCAACTAAGCTGTCTGCAAATCAGAACTGGACTTAAAAAAGGAGCTACGAAAGGGGAGGAACACCATGTTGCTTAACCGGAAACAGAGTGGAAATCGCTGGCATATGCGGCCGGATGGTCCTCCTAAGGTCACGGGACAATTGCAGTATCTAACGGATATGTCCTTGCCTAACATGGTCTATGGAAAAGTGCTGCGAAGTGCTTATCCGTATGCGCGGCTACGGTCTGTTGATATATCGGAAGCGGAAGCCATGGAGGGTGTATATGCGGTGTTAACGGCCAAAGACGTACCTGGACTCAACCGTTTTGGTATTGCGACCCCGGATCAGCCCGTCTTCTGTGAAGATGTTGTTCGTTATGTAGGCGATGCGATTGCCGCGGTTGCGGCCGACTCACCTGAACGAGCCTTGCTCGCCATAGAAGCTATTCGTGTAAAGTATGAGGAGATTGAGCCACTGGATAGCACGGCTGCCGCACTGGCTCCTGGGGCGCCTGAACTGCATCCACATGGTCCAGGCAATGTGCTGCATCGTACAGAGATCAAACGCGGAGATGCCCAGCAAGCTTTTGATTCTTGTGCACATATCGTAACTGAGACTTATTATACGCCACGACAAATGCATGCATATATGGAGACAGAGGGAGGGCTGTTTGCACCTGACGAGATGGGTCGTCTTCATGTCTATGCGGCAACACAGCATGGGTATAAGGATCGTATGCAACTCGCACGTATTATTGGCTGCCCGGAAGAACACATTCGGGTGGTATCTTCACCTATTGGCGGTTCGTTTGGCGGAAAAGATGAATTGAACGTGCAACCTTATGGTGCACTGCTCGCGTTAAAATGCGGCCGCCCTGTTAAAATGCACAATTCGCGTAAAGAATCCGTTCGGGCTGGTTTGAAGCGTCATCCGATGAAGATTGAGATGCAAACGGGTATAAGCCGTGAGGGGATTTTGCAGGCACATCGGGTTCGTATTACGGCAGATACCGGTGCATATGCAACACTTGGAGCACCCGTATTAAACTTCTGTACCGAGCATTGTATGGGGCCGTATATGATTCCGCATGTGGATGTAGAAGGGGTATCTGTGTATACAAACAATGGATTATCCGGGGAGTTTCGCGGATTCGGAGGCAATCAGGCGATCTTTGCAATGGAAGGTCAGATGGATCGTTTGGCACAGCTCATAGATATGGACCCCTGGGAGTTTCGGCGGCGTAATCTGAGGCAGAAGCATGATCCCGGTCCCTTGAACCAGCGTATTCTGCCCACGGATGGATTATATCAAGTATGGGAGGCGCTGGACCGCTCGGAGCTATGGCAGAAGCATCTTCATCCTCCGGTGGAAGCGTCACTTCCTCCATGGATCAAACGAGGAGTAGGGGCGGCTATCGCGATGCATGGCGCCGGGCTTGGTTATGGCATTCCGGATCCGGCTGGTGGACGCTTGTCGCTGAATGCGGAGGGCAAGATCGAAGTGGCTTTTAGCTACGAGGAGTTCGGGCAAGGCCTTGTGGCCACGCTAGAGATCATGCTCTGTGATCTCTTCCAGTGTCACCCATCGGACCTGAGCATTGTCATTGGGGATACAGACCGCGTGCCCCATAGTGGCTCGAGTACGGCATCCCGTTCGACCACGATGGCCTGGATGGCTTTGCAACGCTTGCAGCACCCGTTCCGTGCAAAGCTACTTAAAGTTGCATCACAGTTTTCTGGGATTTCGGCAGAGCAACTCATGATAGGACGTGAGGGAATATGGATAAAATCACAGGATTCCTCTTCAACCTCTGCCCCCCGCTTAGTCGTCGCTTATACGGATCTTGTAAAGCAGGGTGAAGCGCAGGAATGGATTTTTGACACCACTTTTCATTACCCCACGACGCCTGACAATGTGATGGGCGGTCATTACCTTTACACGTATGCCGCAGTTGCTGCAGAGGTGGAGGTCAATACGCTGACGGGCGAAACCAAACTTTTGGATACAAGGCATATTGTAGCCGCAGGACCGGTGATCAATCCGATGGGTTATATAGGGCAGATTGAAGGTGGCAGTGTGATGGCACTTGGATTTACGTTAACCGAGGATGCCGTCATGGAGCAGAGCCGCTACGTTACGGCGAATCTGGACACGTATTTAATTCCGACGATCAAGGATATTCACTCGAATTTAGAAGTAGAGGCAATTGAAGAGTTACCTGAAGGAGATGCATTCGGACCCAGAGGCATTGGCGAGATTGGTTCCGTTGCACTTGCACCTGCGATTACTGCAGCTATTCATCAGGCAACAGGCGTATGGGTAACTCAGCTCCCCGTGCCGCGCGAGCAACTCAGTCAGGGGATAAATGTTCTTTTGCCAGAAGGAGTGAAGCCATCATGAAGAATCAGCCTCTTGAACAGACATGGAGTGCTAGAGTGAATGGGCAATTAAAAGAACTGTCCGTTTCTCCTGAAACACGGCTTGTCGATATCCTTCGGAATCGCTTAGAGCTGACGGGAACGAAGGTTTCTTGTGAGGTCGGACGATGCGGTGCATGTATGATTCTCATGAATGGAGAGCCGGTTAATGCCTGCCTTGTGATGGCGTATCAAAGTGAGGGAAGCGACATTACAACCATTGAAGGACTTCATGGTGAGAAAGAGGGAGAGCTACATCCCATTCAACAAGCCTTCGTGGAAGAAGGCGGGTTTCAGTGTGGATACTGCACTCCAGGGATGATTATTTCAACCAAGGCTTTGCTGGACGCATGTCCACATCCTTCTCTGGAGCAGATTGAAACCGGATTATGTGGTAATCTCTGTCGCTGTACAGGCTATGGCGGGATTATACGCGCGGTAAACAAGGCAAGTGAGCGTTGCGCAGTTAAAGGAACGGTTGGAACAGTGGTAAAAGAAAATGTAAACAGATCAGCGGTTAACTTTGTACAAACAGATGGTGCTGAAACCTGATGATCCGAAGCGGTAGCACGATTTAAGCTTTGTACAAAATTATGGTAATATTAAGAATAATAGAGAATTTCCTGCGAGTGGAGATCAAGTGCTGCCCGTGGAAAGTTCTTATTTTTTTGTGTGGGAGGATTATGATGAAGAAAAAGCATTTGTTTCTCGGTACCGTGTTAAGTCTGCTTGTGATCATGTTGCTTGCAAATTACATTGAGAATAATGAGGCCGTCGTAAATACGAGCCAGGTTGTCGAAAGTTATGGGGGAGATCGCGGAATGTACAAAGCAACGGTAACGTTTGATATGATTCCAGCGAAAAAAGCAAGCAACGTAAAAGTTATGGTTGTATACCCTAACGATACGATCGAATATCATGATGTGTCGTCACCTGATGGTCACTACCTTTTGGACATAACGAAAAACGTGGAAGAGTTCGCCTTGGACAAAAGTAAAGGCACATCACCCGAATTCCTGATTACTTGGATATCAGGGAATAAAAAAAGAATAAGCTATGTTTATTCAGGTGTCAGATGAATGAAGAGCTTAGTTACATAAGCATGACTAGATTGTGAAAAACATAGTGTTTTTAAATGTAAATTTAAGCGTTTTCGGAATGTGAGTTTGTAAAGTTTTATTGGGATAGAATAATTATTTTTTCTTGATACATATAGTGATGACTGATCTATATAACCATATATTTACAATTTTATCCACTCATGATATGTTTACATATGAAAGCGCCATCATGATTGGGGTTATGCACATTTCGCTCTCACATTTCAGATGGAAAGGGAGATGGCAATGAAGGTCCGAATGGAGATGGGAACGAAGAATGGATGGAGGGAGAGGATTCAAAAAGCATTGGCAATCATGCTGGTCAGTACCTTGTTGTTGGGTATGCTGGCATTGCCTGCACCTGCGCAAGCGGATGCCCCGCTACTTACGATTGAAGGTGAAGATGCACAATTAACCTCGGATTTGCAAGTGGTAACTCAGATTTACGGACAGCCGAAGCCAGGTTACTCGGGAAGCGGATTTGTCTGGATGCAGGGATCGGGAACGATCACATTAGATGTAACCGTTCCCGAAACGGGGATGTACAGTATTTCCACCCGTTATATGCAGGAGCTTAGTATGGACGGCAGACTTCAATACTTGGCAGTGAACGGGGTAACGAAAGGTTCTTACATGCTTCCCTATACGACAACATGGTCGGATTATGATTTTGGTTTTCACAAATTAAACAAGGGAAGCAACACAATTCAACTGAAGGCTGGTTGGGGTTATGCATATTTTGATACGTTCACGGTGGACTATGCCGATCTTGATCCATTGAATGTGCAGCCTGTGCTCACGGATTCTCAGGCTACACCAGAAACGCAGCTTTTAATGAATTATTTAACGGAGGTATACGGACACAAGATCATATCGGGACAACAGGAGATCTATGGAGGAGGGAATGACGGGAATTCTGAGCTGGAGTTTGAGTGGATACATGATCTGACGGGTAAATATCCGGCTATCCGGGGATTTGATTTTATGAACTACAACCCGCTGTATGGCTGGGAAGATGGTACAACTGATCGGTTGATCGATTGGGTGAATAACCGCGGAGGCATTGCAACCGCATCTTGGCATATCAATGTGCCGCGTAACTTTACTACGTATCAGCTTGGCGATTTTGTCGATTGGAAAGAGGCGACCTACAAACCAACCGAAACGAATTTTGATACCGCAAAAGCTGTCATTCCTGGTACGAAGGAGTATCAGTATGTGATGATGACGATTGAAGACCTGGCGGAGCAACTGCAGATATTACAGGATAATGATGTGCCGGTTATTTTCCGTCCTTACCATGAAGCAGAAGGAAACGGCGGATTGAACGGAGAGGGAGCTTGGTTCTGGTGGGCTTCTGCTGGAGCAGATGTGTATAAGAAGCTTTGGGATATGATCTACACCGAGCTGACCGAAACATATGACCTGCATAACCTGATCTGGACTTACAACAGCTACGTATACAGTACTTCACCAGCTTGGTATCCGGGGGATGATCAGGTAGATCTTGTGGGCTTTGACAAATACAATACGATCTACAATCGTTACGATGGATTATCCGGTGTGCCTAACGAGGATGCCATCACGTCCACATTTTATCAGCTGGTGAACTTGACCAATGGCAAAAAAATGGTGGCAATGACAGAGAACGATACTGTTCCAAGCGTGAAAAATCTGACAGAGGAAAAAGCGGGCTGGCTTTATTTCCTTCCGTGGTACGGCGAGCATCTGATGAGCGAAGCGTTCAACTATGCTGCCACATTAAAAACGCTCTATCAAAGCGATTATGTCATTACTCTGGATGAGTTGCCGGATCTGAAGGCGAACCAGCCCAATCCAAGTGCGGTCATCTCACCCGGAAGTGCAACCTTTGATAAGGCAACAAGTCATGCGCAGGATATTACGATTTCGCTCACCTTGAACGGACATCAACTTACGGGCATCTCAAAGGGAGGCGTGAATCTGGCTTCCGGCCAGCATTATACGGCGTCTGAATCAACAGTGGTGCTGAAGCAAGCCTATCTTACAACACTACCTCTCGGGCAAACGAGTCTGACTTTTCATTTCGATCAGGGTAAAGATGCCGTTCTTAAATTGAATGTAGTCGACAGTTCCGTTGTTGTTGTACCACCCGACAGCAAGCTAACGATTCAGGCGTATAACGGCAATACGAGTGCTTCGACGAACGGGATCGCTCCCAAGTTCAAGCTGATTAATTCCGGGAATACGGCTATTCATCTCAGCGATGTAAAGGTGCGGTACTATTATACGATTGATGGTGAGCAAGCACAGACCTTCTGGTCCGATTGGGCAAGTGTAGGAAGTGCCAACGTTACCAGTACCTTCGTCAAGCTGGACACACCAGTAACTGGCGCTGACTATTATGTTGAACTGGGGTTCACTAGTAACGCCGGAGTGCTGAATCCGGGTGAAAGTGCAGAGCTACAAGCTCGGTTTTCTAAAAATAACTGGTCTAATTACAATCAGTCCGATGATTATTCTTTCATGGCAACGGGGAATCAATATGCTAATCACAGCAAAATAACCGGGTACGTAAGTGATCAGTTGGTATGGGGTGTGGAACCTTAATCGAAAACAAGCAAGACCGGGGCAGTTTCTTGTTGAACTGATCCGGTCTTGTTTTGTTATGCGTAGGGAAGGAGGCGTATGGATAAAAATCCGAGACTTAAGGGAGTTATGTTTTATTTTAGAAAGTTATACTTTTGGTAGTATATGTAATATACATGAGTATAATGACGAATTTTTACCATAATAATTATTATGTAAACTTATATTTTTCGATATCCTTTATAGATGACATCTATGGTATTAGGGAATGCTAAAGTCCTGATTAATACTAAAATTCACTCTTTTATGAACTGGATTCAGACACAGAAGAGACACTCCATTGCAGTGAACAAATTCCATTTTATTTGAAACTTTTATACACCAGATTGTTTCCCGAAAATCGTTTTCGATTCTACTGAAAATGAGCAGGTCAATCATCTGACCTATTGGCTCAAATGACAGTCAGAGCTAGGGTTACAACACTCCATAAGTGTAGAATAGCAACACTAATCTCCTAAGGATACAGGAGAGAAGAAAACGATAATTAAAATTGGGAAAAATATTAATGTTTTAATACAAAAAAAAGGAAGCTATACGCGCTATAAGCCTACCCCTAAATCAAGTTAAATTAACTTGTCTAATAAATAGAAAAATAAGGGAAATGCCAGAGAAAAGCTGATGCTACGCTATTTATAGATTGATTTGATATGGATTTGCGATAGATTTTCAGATGACCTTCACGTTATGCTGTGGGAAATCAGAAAGGAAGTGGCAACCATGGAACGCGAACTGGCGTTGGAAATTGTCCGAGTAACAGAATTGGCGGCTTTAGCTTCAGCTCCTTGGATGGGAAGAGGCGACAAGAATAGTGCAGACGAAGCGGCTACTTTAGCCATGCGTGCCATGTTCGATTCCGTGTCCATTCGAGGCACGGTCGTGATTGGGGAAGGGGAGATGGATGAAGCCCCAATGTTGTACATCGGTGAACAAGTCGGCAATGCGGAGGGACCGGAGGTTGATGTCGCTGTTGATCCTCTGGAAGGTACAGAGATTGTGGCTAAAGGGCTGAACAATGCATTATCGGTCATTGCGGTGGCGGGAAAAGGAAATCTGCTTCACGCTCCGGACATGTATATGGAGAAACTGGCTGTTGGTCCTGCGCTGGTAGGCAAAGTCTGCATTGAAGATCCAATTGAGGTGACCTTGGAAAAAGCGGCTGTTGCTCTAAATAAAAATATCTCCGATCTCACGGTCATGATCCTTGATCGAGTAAGGCATGAGAGCACGATTAAAACGCTTCGCAAAGTCGGCGTGCGGATCAAATTCCTTAGTGACGGCGACGTTGCGGGAGCGATGGCTCCAGCTTTCCCGGAAGCGGGTATTGATCTGTATGTTGGATCAGGTGGTGCCCCTGAAGGCGTGCTGGCTGCAGCAGCCTTGTCCTGCCTCGGAGGCGAGATTCAAGGCCGTTTGATGCCAGCCAATGCAGATGAATTCCAGCGTTGCTTGCAGATGGGAATTGATAACCCATACAAAGTGTTGACGATGGAAGACATGATCGGTACAGAGGACGTTATTTTTGCCGCAACGGGAGTAACGCCTGGTGAAATTCTTGGCGGCGTGCGTTATCTTGCAGATGACCGGGCGGAGACAGATTCGATTGTCATGCGTGCCAAAACGAAAACCATTCGTTTTATTCGTTCCCTGCATTTCCTGCCGAACAAAGAGGTACTGCATAAGGTTCGTAAGCTTCAGGCTTCCTGCGAGCCATCAGATCGCATGATCCGGAAATTGACTAAAGAGATGGAACAGGCTGAATTCAGTCAGTCTGCCAAAGAAGCAAGCGTAATTACAAATGGTTAAAATGTTTACTTCATCTATATATTAAATTCATAGTGCGTATATATTAAGTTCATAGAACAAATCTGTGCGCTACATTATTGACAAGTAAGAATGAGGAAAAAAGGTGAATCCTGAATTCCTCATTCTTTTTGTTGTTTTTGCATTGACAACGGTTACATGGCATGAGAAAATGTACGCGCGTACATAAATGAATGTTCTCGATAATTTTTTGATTTATACGTGCACATTTCATCTGAAGGAGGTGACGGACATGGCTTCTCGTAGAGAAGTCGCTGAGCTAGCGGGGGTATCCGAAGCGACGGTGTCCAGAGTTTTAAACGGCGTTGGACCCATCAGGGAAGAGACTCGCCGCAGGGTACTTGAAGCATCCGAGCGGCTAGGCTATGTACCGAGTGCACTTGCTCGTAGCTTCGCCAGAAGTAAGAGCGGCAATTTGGGCGTTGTGTTGCCATATGTTCCGAAGGCGCATCTGTTTTCAGCCTATTTTTTCTCGGAAATGTTAAGTGGTATCGGAAGCAAAGCGAGAGACAACGGCCTTGATCTGCTCGTCATGTTTCAAACCGCAGGTGAGGTTATGAATTATACCGATTTGTTCCGTAGACAGAAAATTGATGCCTGTATCATTCTTGGTGCGAGACATGATCAGGATGAGCTGGCGGCCATGCAGCAACTGGATCGGGAAGGGCATCCGTTCTGCGTTATGAATCAGCATTTTGCGAATGAGTCATTCATGGAAGTGGATGCTGATCATGTAGAGGGAAGCAGGCTTGCTATACGTCATCTTACCGATCAGGGACATCGTAGAATCGCCTTTTTGAATGGACCCGACAGCTATTCGAACAGTCAGGATCGATTGGAGGGCGTGCGATTGGGGCTGCATGAGGCGGGCATGGAGCTGGATTCTAGTCTGTTATTTGAAGGCAACTACAGCAGGCGGAGTGGCATTGAGGCGTCAGCCTCTATAGCTGATCGTTTGCATGAGATTGATGCCGTGTTCGCAGCGAATGATCGGATGGCTATAGGTGTAATGCATGGCTTGCGGGAACGAGGAGTACGTACTCAGGATTTCCCGGCATTTGTTGGTTATGATGACTCGGATGCGGCCGAGATGGCTGTTCCCGCGCTGAGCAGCGTCAGGGTTCCCTTTTTCGAGATGGGGGAGCTTGCTGTGTCCAAGCTGATGCAAGGTACGAGTGGCATAGCGGATGCAAGAGATTCGAAAGGGTATCATTCTACAGTATCTTTTGACTCGTTACGAACCCTTTTACCCACAGAATTGATTATTCGTGCTTCTTCCAACCGTCATGTTGAAGAGTAGAGCCAAGCAGATCCGTTAGTTACCTTCTATGAAATGGTACTTTCATTCTATACCCATGTTTTTTCATTCTATTAAGGGAGGAAATGATTATGTCAAAACGTCTTCGTGTAGGAATGGTTGGATACAAATTTATGGGGAAGGCCCATAGTAATGCCTATCGCAGTCTGCCCATGTTTTTCCCATCTGCACCGCTACAGCCTGAAATGTCAGTCATATGCGGTCGCAATGAGCAGGGAGTTCAGGCGGCGGCAGACCAGTTTGGATGGTCGGAGAGTGTTACGGATTGGCGTGAACTGGTCAAACGGGATGACATCGACCTCATTGACATCAATGCTCCAAGTGATGCTCATAAGGAAATTGCGCTGGAGGCAGCACGTCAAGGCAAGCACTTGTTCTGCGAAAAGCCACTCGCGCTTTCGCTAGCTGACTCCCGCGAGATGCTTCAGGCTGCAGAAGATGCAGGTATAACCCATATGGTCGGGTTTAACTATCGTTTCTCCCCAGCCGTGCAGCTTGCGAAGGATCTGATCGAAAGTGGACGTTTGGGCAAAATCTATCATTTCCGTGCGTTTTTCCTTCAGGATTGGATTCTGGACCCGAACTTCCCACTCGTATGGCGTCTGCAAAAAGAAGTCGCAGGTTCCGGTTCACACGGTGATCTCGGTGCTCACTTAATTGACCTCGCTCGTTTCCTCGTTGGTGAATTCCAGGAGGTTATTGGCATGAGTGAAACGTTCATCAAAGAACGTCCGCTCGCTTCCGAGATGACGGGTCTTAGTGCCAAAGGCAGTTCAAGTGCAGATGCACCTAAAGGTGAGGTAACAGTGGATGACGCCACGTTGTTCCTGGCGAGATTCGCAGGTGGGGCGCTTGGCAGTTTCGAAGCGACTCGATTCGCTGCCGGACATCGTAGCACGAACTCTTTTGAGATTAACGGTAGCTTGGGCAGTGTGCGTTTTGACTTTGAACGTATGAATGAACTGGAAGTCTACTTCACGAAGGATGATGAAGATGTGCAGGGCTTCCGCCGCGTGCTGGCTACCGATCCTGCGCATAAATATGCCGAGGCTTGGTGGCCTGCGGGACATACGATTGGTTTTGAACACACATTCACACATGAAATGTTGGAACTTGTAACCGCTATTTCAGAAGGCCGTCAGCCGTCGCCAAACTTCCATGATGGAGTTGCCTGCCAAGCAGTACTCGAAGCCGTAGAACGTTCGGTAACGGAGCGTCGCTGGGTAACTCTTGAAGAGATGTAACGATGTGATAACGAGCTTTAGTCCGATTCCGATTTTCAGATCCAAGGAAGCACCAAAAAAAATGTATCGAAAGCGAGGATCTAGCAATGAAAAAAGCACTGATTGTATGGGGCGGCTGGGATGGACATGAGCCGGAGCAAGTAGCAGCCATTTTTGAGCGTATCTTAAAAGAAGAGCAGTTCGAGGTCGAAGTATCTGACACCTTGGAGTCGTATGCGGACGCAGAGAAATTGCTCGGTCTGGATCTGATTGTGCCTCTATGGACGATGGGGCAAATTGAGCAGGAACTGGTGAATAACGTTTCGGCGGCTGTACAGAGCGGTGTGGGCCTTGCGGGTCTGCATGGAGGGATGTGTGACGCGTTCCGTAACAACGTAGACTGGCAGTTTATGACGGGCGGACAATGGGTGGCTCATCCAGGTAACGACGGGGTGGAATATATGGTGAATATGAAGCGAGGCTCCAGCCCGCTTTTCGAACATATTGAAGATTTTCAGGTGAAAAGTGAGCAGTATTACTTGCACGTTGACCCGGCTGTGGAAGTGCTCGCAACCACCCGTTTCCCGATTGTATCCGGGCCTCACGCTGCCAATGGGCCTGTCGATATGCCAGTAGCATGGACGAAGCGCTGGGGTGCAGGACGAGTATTTTACAATTCACTGGGACACCATGCAGACATCGTAGATATGAAACCCGTAACCGAGATGATGCGCAGTGGTTTCCTCTGGACAGCCGCAGGTAAGGAGCTGGCGAAGAGTAGCAAAACGGATGCAACAACAGAGGTATACACAGGTATGGCAGACAACCAAACCTAACCTTCTATAGTTAATTATTCTAGTCAATCTGTAAGTTCGCAATTTCGTACTCACATGACATCCATAAGAGAGCTTTAAACACATATCAGATCCACGGCGAAGGGAGCAAGGGCATGAAAACAATGAAAGTAGGTATTATCGGCTGTGGTAAAATCAGCGGCATCTATATGGAGAACTGCCACCGTTTCGAGGTGCTTGAGCTGGTTGCGGTTGCCGACCTGGATCGGAATCGGGCAGAGGAGCAGGCTGCTGCATACAACGTTCCTAACGTATACACGGTGGACGAAATGTTTGCGAGTCCCGAGATCGAGCTGATCATCAATCTGACGATTCCTGCCGTGCATGCCGAAGTATGCATACGTGCGCTGAAATCGGGCAAACACGTATATGTCGAAAAACCACTCGCGGTTACCCGTGAAGAAGGGCAGGCTGTACTTGAAACAGCAAAACGTAAAGGCCTTCTTGTAGGCTGTGCACCTGAAACCTTCTTCGGTTCAGGCATCCAGACAGCACTGCAGCTCGTAGAGGATGGTATCATCGGGAAGCCGGTAGCGGCAACAGCCTTTATGATGAGCCGGGGACATGAGTTCTGGCATCCTGATCCGGAATTCTATTATGCAAGCGGCGGAGGGCCGATGTTTGATATGGGGCCTTATTATTTGACCGCGCTTGTTCAATTGCTGGGACCGATTAAGTCCATTGCGGGAATGACGGGTAAAGCGATGACAGAACGAACCATTACGAGTGAGAAAAAGAGAGGCCAGATCATCCCCGTTGACATTCCAACCCATGTCACCGGTCTGCTCCAATTTGAGCAGGGAGCCATCGGTACGCTAATTACAAGCTTTGATGTATTTGGCGGAAGTGCATTGCCCCCGATTGAGATTTACGGAACGCATGGCACGTTGCAAGTCCCTGATCCGAACACTTTTGGCGGCCCAGTACGTTTTCGCTTGACGGGTGAACATGAATGGACAGAAGCTCCGCTTCTTCCAGGATACCAGCAAAATACACGTGGCATCGGCGTGGCGGATATGGCGTATGCTGTTCAAAGTGGTCGCGCGCACCGAGCGAGCGGCGAGCTGGCCTACCACGTGCTTGAAGCCATGTGGGCTTTCCATGATTCTTCGGATGAGCAGACCTTTTACAAGATGCAGAGCACATGTCGGCGTCCAGCGGCATTGCCAGTGAACCTGCCACTATATACGCTGGATCAGTAAGAAAGGTATAATCTTTTCCCGGCATAAACAGAATTAAACGGCCTCTTTCCAGGAACTGGGAAAGAGGCCGTTTTGTATACCAAGGGTATCGTGTGCCAAGTACACACTGCAATGGTTACGGTTGTTTTATCTGACATTTAGCAAAATGTATTTATAATCAAGGCTCAAATCCGGCCTGACTTATATAGATCTCCTGATCTGAAAAATGCGACTGCATTCGCTCCACAACCGTTTGGTAAGCATCCGGCTGATACCAGTGCTGCATTCCGACCTCCTGATAGAGAGCCTCCATCCCAAGTCTCCGTGTGCGCTTGCCTTCGCTACCGTCACCCATAAAATAGTCATCAATGCACACGCGCTGAACAAGCGGCCTCAGTGTAGACGCAAACTGTTCACTGCTCGGCAATACAGGTGCAATAGCTGCTTGAGTCGGGACGTCAGCATCCCGTAGTTGTTTAAGTGCATGTAGGCGACCTGCGATAGGTGGTGCAGAGGGAGTAAAATGCTTCCTGATATCGTCTTGATCGGTTTCGACGGTCATGCTCACTCGCACACGTTCACCGAGTTTCTGTAGGATATCAATATCACGAGTAACCAGCGGGCTGCGGGTCTGCAGTAAAATAAAATCCGGCGGTTCGATCAGCATCGTTTCCAGCAATGAACGTGTGATTTGTTCCTGGGCTTCGACGGGTTGATACGGGTCGGTGCTGGACGACATGAATATTGTTATTTTTCCTTTCTTACGGGCTCGCTGCAATTCTTTGGCGAGAATGCCGGAGGCTTCTTTTTTCACATCAACCCAGCTTCCCCAGTCTTCCTTACGAAATAAGTTGACAGGCATCTGTCTAACGTAGCAGTACGAACATCCGAAGGTGCAACCGGTATAAGGATTCAAGGTATGGGTGTAACCATTCAGGAAGCCCGTGCCTTTGTTTAATAACGTTTTGGGCACCTTGTAAGCCAATTGAGCCTTCATGAACTGTCATGCCTTTCTCTGTAATGTGCAGGAGTACATCCGGCGAGCTTACGAAAAACAGAAATGAAATAAGCCGGATTAGATATCCCTACTTGGCGTGCGATTTCGTTAACGGTTAAATGTGTATGTTCAAGAAGAGCTTGAGCTTCGCTGATACGTTTCGCTTGGATATATTGAACCGGGGTTTGACCTGTAATGCGTTTGAACACCCGGTGCAGATGGTACGGACTCCCATGGCTAGCAACAGCAAGTACATCCAGCGTCAATGGTTCCGTATAGTGTTTTGCTATATATTCCGTAACCCCGTAAATCCACTCTTGATCTGGCACCCGTTCTCCTGTAGGTTTACAGCGTTTGCACGGTCTGAAGTTGTGAGCTAGCGCTTGTTCGGCATTTTGAAAAATCAGGACATTGTCCGATTTGGGTGCTCTTGATCTGCACGAGGGACGACAGAAAATACCGGTTGTTTGTACCGCGTAGAAAAACGTACCATCGTACGTGTGATCATTCTGGATTATCGCTTCCCAGTACTCATGGGGAATCCATGAAGGCAGGGTATCATGTTGCTCTGTGGGTTTCATCAGGTTCACCTCTGCTTTAATTATACCCTGCATGATTGAGAAATGACGAAGTTTCGGATTGAAATCGCAAGATATCAATATTGTAACTATATCAGTTGAATAACAGATATTTACCCGGAACACTGCGATGACAGAACAACCTGAAGAGTAGCGGTTATCCCCAGATTTTTTGAATTCCCTTTTACAAAGGGAAAATCTGGTGATAAGCGTATGCTTCCGATGCAGCTTTCTTGCAGAAAGCTTTTAGGCGAGCGCTTCGCTTTTCCAGGTTTTCTCTGTCCTCTCCGTGTCTGTGTAAATGAAAAGTTCAACTGATATAATGAAAACACATGGTATTGAATCTTTCTACGGAAGGATTGAGATTAGCTCTTTCTTCATTCCTGCTGAAATATACGCTACAATGTACAGGATAGGTTATGAAGCAGAGATCATCTTATTATCTAACCATTGAACAAATATCCAACAACAAATAACAAACATCAGTCATAGAAGAAAGAGGTAGATAAACATGGTTCGATTCGGTGTAGTAGGTACCAACTGGATTACGGAAAGGCTGCTGGAGTCTGCAGTTCAAGTGCAAGGCTTTCAGCTAACGGCGGTGTATTCGCGAACAGAAGATAAGGCTAACGCATTTGCAGATCGGTATGAAGCAGCCTATCGTTTTACGGATTTGGAAGAAATGGCAGCTAGTGATGCGCTGGATGCAGTGTATATTGCCACGCCGAATACACTCCATGCACAACAAGCAGAGCTTTTTCTGAAAAATAGCAAGCATGTACTGTGTGAGAAACCTCTTGCGGCGAATGCGGCAGAAGTACACAGTATGATTGAGACAGCTTGCAAACATGAGGTGTTACTGATGGAAGCGATGAAGTCCACTCTCGTTCCGGTTTTTAAAAGTGTAGAGCAACATTTGCCTAAAATCGGCCCTGTTCGCAAGTACATAGCGGGTTATTCGCAGTATTCTTCTCGTTATGACAAGTACAAGGAAGGTATTGTGTTAAATGCCTTCAAGCCTGAGCTCGCTAATGGGGCATTAATGGATCTGGGTGTATATTGTTTATATCCACTTATTACGTTATTCGGAGCACCAAACCAGGTTCAATCTCAAGCCATGATGCTGGAATCCGGCGTTGACGGGCAAGGCAGTGTGTTGCTGAATTATGATGGAATGGATGCGGTCGTAACGTACTCCAAAATCGCCAATTCACACGTACCTAGCGAAATTATGGGTGAGCGCGGAAGTATCATCATCGACAAGATTGGATCGCCGGAACATGCAGAAATTCGTTATAATGACGGTACGATTGAGGTACTGACGGTGGAACAGCCACATCCCGCGATGTATTATGAAGTGGAGGAGTTCGTGAATCTGGTGCAACAAGGGAAAATAGAATCCACTATGAATACGTACGAACGCTCCTATCAAACGATGAAGGTCATGGATCAGATCAGGCAACAGATTGGTCTTGTTTTCCCCAATGATTAAACGAGAGAGTTTATAAGAGAGGAAGCGAACGAGATGAGCCGAGAAGAGCAGAGGATCGTGAACGATCAGCAGAGCGGAGAAGAGTGGGAACATTCGGAAGACATCATCAGAGACAGGAAACGCAGCAAACAGATGCATCAGCATGAAGAGAGCGGTCTGGAACTGTCCCAGATTGTTTTTATAGGAAGAACGTTTGAGGAATACATGCTTATGTTTGATCTGACCAGGGAGGAGCTTGCAGGCCAGAACATCCTGGATTGCCCTGGAGGCGCATGTTCCTTCAGTGGTCAGGCTCGGAAGCTTGGGGCTCATGCTGTAGCGTCAGATATCGTTTACCAGTACGGCATGAATGAACTAGGAACGAAGGGGTTTCAGGATATTGAACATACGATGAAACAGATCCAAGCTGTTCAAGGGATGTATGTCTGGGATCAATTCGGAACGATTGAAGGGTTGAGGCAAGAACGATTGCGCGCGATTACGGATTGTGTGGAAGATATGAGACAGCATCCTGAATGTTACGTAGCCACGGTATTGCCTGAGCTGCCTTTCAATGATGAACAGTTTGATTTGACCTTATCCGCACATTTCTTATTTACTTATGCAGATCGGTTGAATTTTGATTTTCATGTTCGAACGTTATTAGAGATGTTACGTGTCACAAAGCATGAAGTACGTATTTTTCCCACAGTAGATCTGTCAGGCAAGCGTTATGAATATATGGACGAACTGAAGATGTTTTTGGAAAATAAGGGCTATCTTCTATCTGAAGTTAGAACGTCATATGAATTTCAGCGTAATGCTCATACGATCCTTCGGATAAGAAAGCCTTCACTTTAGACAGATTAAGATTGGAGGGAAACGAGATGAAAAAGGTTCTTATTCTTGGAGGTACACGTTTCTTCGGTAAACGACTTGTGGATCATCTGATCTGGGAAGGGAAGTCAGAGATCACGATTGCGACTCGTGGACAGACGGAGGTCGATTTTGGAGCGGAAGTGAAGCGAATCCGGATGGATCGGGAAAACCCTCAGTCTGTAGCAGAGGTTGCACAGTCGGATGAGTGGGATATCGTCTACGATAATATCTGTTACTCTCCGAATGAAGCCAAGGCTGCATGTGAAGCATTTGCCGGACGTACTAAAAGATATGTGTTAACCTCTACACTTTCGGTGTATGGGGAACCAAGAGAAGGATTTGTGGAAACGGACTTTGATCCATATACGTATCCACTGCAGTATGGTAACAAGGAGGACTTTGCATATGGTGAAGGCAAACGGTTTGCCGAAGCTGTCTTTTTCCAAACGGCGTCCTTCCCGGTAGCGGCCATGCGCATTCCTATTGTACTTGGTATGGATGATTATACGAGACGGCTTCATTTTCATATCAAACATGTACAACAAGGAAAACCGATAGGCATGCCGAATCCCGAAGCCGAGATTGGGTTTATTAATTCAACGGAAGCGGCAAGATTCCTTGCCTGGCTTGGTAATGTGTCGTTAATCGGACCTGTGAATGCCGCGTCCAAGGGGGCGATTACACTCGCATCGATGATGCAGTTAATCGAAACGGTGACGGGAATGCAGGCTCAGGTTCTGAAGCAAACCGTGGACGAAGATATGTCGCCTTTCGGAGTGCAGCAGTCATGGACGATGGACACATCCAAAGCAGAGCATGAAGGGTATACATTTGAAACGCTTATGGACTGGTTTCCGGGTCTTGTGCGTGAGATTGCTCTTGCGCTACAGTCAGAACGATAATCACGCCAAGAGATGCACTTATCCGTTATAAGAGAGCTAATAGACATACACTTGTATCGAATAAATGCTTAAATTGATCATATTAAAAAACAGGATGACCAGAGTGAACTGCACCTCCAATTGTTGATAATGTCTAACAATTGGAGGTGCAGTTCATCTCGGGGACGTCCTGTTTTTTTGTCTTTTTTCTCGAACTTGGTCATCGAAGTAGACTGCGTAAACTCTCTAGTTAAATTTGTATAACATTAATTAGTAGGCGGAACAGAAGCGGATGTACGTATTCGCAGCTCGGAAGGTAAGATCATCGTTTCAGCGTCAGATGAGAGTTTTCCTTCAATCCGGTCAATCAGCATCTGCATCCCTTGATATCCGAATTCATAAGCAGGTTGTGCAATGACGGTCAGAAAAGGATCAAAAGCGGAAGCCAGATCTAGATCATCGAAACAAACGACAGAGATATCCTCGGGTACTCTAAGTCCTCGTTTACGGAGCAGACGGATCACTCCAATCGCCAGCATGTTGTTCGCCGCAAAAATAGCTGTAGGCTGCTGTGACCTGGAGAGCAAACGTTCCAATCCTTCATCATCACTAAAATCACGATAACTTGTACGGAGTATAAGGGAAGGATCAGGGGTAATCCCTGCTTCCTGCAGTCCTTCGATATAACCATCCTCACGCAGTCTGGCAGTCGAAACTTCCGAAGACCCGTTGACCAGTGCAATGTGCTCGTGTCCAAGTTGAGTAAGGTAACGTATAAGCTCTATTGCGCCTTCACGGCTGTCTCCGGCAATCACATCTGAAGTGATGCCGGGCACGATTCGATCCAGAAATACAAATGGAATGTTTCGAGCCTGCAACTGTTGCAGATGGGGGAGAGAGCGATCTCCTGCAGGTGCAAAGAGCACGCCATCTACCCGTGTCGACAGGATCGCCTCCACATACTCTTTTTCTTTTCGATAATCCTCGTCACTGTTACCAAATAAAACACGATAACCCCGAAGATGCGCAGCATCCTCGGCTCCACGGGCCAGCGTTGTATAGAAAGGGTTGGTAATGTCCGTAATTAGCAAAGACAGCATATGAGTTCGCTGCAACACCAGACTTCGTGCATTGGAGTTAGGAATGTAGCCCAGTTCATCGATGACCTGCTGCACACGCTCACGTGTAGCCGTGCTGATGCGACCTGTGCGATTAATGACTTTGGAGACAGTCATCGCAGAGACATTTGCTTTTTTGGCAATATCATAGATTGTAATCAAATGGAATCGAACCTTTCCACAGCATAGTCTTTTCATTTTAAAGGATAATGGTAATTGACAGCAACATAGGTGCGTGGTAAGTTAGGGTTACCGATAACCCTGAAAGACATTCTACGATCTTAACTCGTTTTTAAATTGCTGGATTAAGCACTTTTTTAATCTGATTTAAGAAGTACAGTTAAGATAAATCGTTCGATAGGTTATTTATGCAAAATAATCTTTATAAATTCATTTTTTGAGTCAACACAGCAACCGTTCTCGTTATTTTTCATGATAATTAATGAGAGTGGTTTATTTTTTTAAATCTATGTAAACGTATTCAAAAGTTCAACGAGTGTGGTTATCGGCAAATGTCCACCAGGTAGTGTGATCTGATTTCTTTTTCTTTTATCGCTCATCGTTCAGTCAGAATATTCTCAATTCCACATGCATTTAATGAAATGCACTAAAAGGAGGACGTTCTCGCATGACTCATCAGGATTATCGTTATCAACAGCCTTTTCCCAAGATTGGTATTCGTCCCACAATAGATGGCAGACGCAAGGGTGTGCGTGAGTCGTTGGAAGAGCAAACGATGCGTATGGCAACGTCTGTAGCTGAGCTGATCTCATCCGAGCTTCGTTATGACGACGGTTCTCCAGTCGAATGCGTGGTCGCGGAGACCTGTATCGGCGGTGTAGCCGAAGCAGCGGCCGCAGCGACATTGTTCAGCCGTTCGAATGTGGGTGTAACGATTACCGTAACGCCTTGCTGGTGTTATGGTACGGAAACGATGGATATGTCACCGTCTATACCGACGGCTATCTGGGGCTTTAACGGCACAGAGCGACCGGGAGCCGTATATTTGGCTGCCGTGCTATCTGCACATGCACAGAAGGGGATTCCTGCGTTCGGCATCTATGGTGAAGATGTGCAGGACGGCGGTGATACGACCATTCCAGATGATGTGCGTGACAAGCTGCTCCGGTTCAGCCGTGCTGGACTTGCGGCGGCCACAATGAAGGGGCAGGCGTATTTGTCCATTGGCTCGGTGTCGATGGGGATTGCAGGTTCCATCGTGAATGATTCTTTTTTCCAGGAATATCTGGGCATGCGAAACGAATATGTGGATATGAGCGAATTGACGCGGCGGATCGAAGAAGAAATCTATGATCCTGAGGAATACGAGCGGGCACTTGCCTGGGTGAAGGATAATTGCAATGAAGGACCGGATAACAATCCGGAGCATCTTCAGTCCGATCGAAAACGCAAAGACGACGAGTGGGAAACGGTTGTTAAAATGACGCAAATCGTACGTGATCTGATGGCAGGAAATCCGAAACTTGCTGCGCTTGGATATGAAGAAGAGGCCATGGGCCATCATGCCATTGTTTCGGGGTTCCAAGGCCAGAGGCAATGGACGGATCATGCCCCTAATGGAGATTTCCTGGAATCTATACTGAACTCCACGTTCGATTGGAATGGTAAACGTGCACCCTATCTTGTGGCAACGGAGAATGACAGTTTAAACGGTGTATCCATGTTGTTTGGGTCTCTACTCACACATACGGCTCAGATTTTTGCGGACGTACGGACGTATTGGAGCCCTGATTCGGTGAAGCGTGTGACTGGTCATCAACTGGAAGGGCACGGGAAAGCGGGAATTCTTCATCTGATCAACTCCGGATCTGCTGCCCTTGATGGAACGGGGGAACAAACGAAAGATGGCAAGCCTGTTCTCAAACCTTTTTGGGATATCACGGATGAAGAGGTGCAGCATTGCCTGAAAGCGACCTCATGGAGACCGGCTTCCGTTGAGTATTTCCGTGGTGGAGGATACTCGGCTGACTTTTTGACCAAAGGCGGTATGCCTGTAACTATGACTCGTCTGAATCTTGTTAAGGGATTAGGACCCGTGCTACAGATTGCCCAAGGTTACACGGTGGATCTGCCGGAGCATGTTCATGACATGCTGGATCAGCGTACCGATCCCACATGGCCTTCGACCTGGTTTGCCCCAATTCTGACGGGTTCCGGAGCATTCACTTCGGTCTATGAGGTGATGAATCAGTGGGGAGCCAACCACGGTTCCATCTCGTACGGACATATCGGTGCAGATTTGATTACGTTAGCATCGATGTTACGCATCCCCGTAAATATGCACAATGTACCTGAGGCAGAAATTTTCCGTCCGCGTGCATGGGGATTGTTTGGCACAAGTGAGCCGGAGGGAGCAGATTATCGCGCTTGTCATGTATTTGGACCGTTGTATCGTTGAGACGCTGAATTAAGGAGGCTTTCTTATGAGCAATCAGGCTGCATATGTACTTGCTGCTGATTTCGGTGCTGGCAGCGGTCGAGTCATACGGGGCGCTCTAGATGGACGCAGACTGACGCTACATGAGGTGCATCGGTTTCCTAATGAGCCAGTTCAACTTGGGGATGAATTGTACTGGGATTTCCTGCGTTTATTTTATGAGCTGAAACAAGGGATACGCAAAGGCGCTGAAGGTATGCCGGGACGGATACAATCCATTGCTGTGGATACCTGGGGCGTGGATTACGGACTGATTGATGGTGCGGGAAGATTGCGCTGCAATCCCCGTCATTATCGTAATGCACGTCATGCGAAATCGATGAACGATGTGCTTCAGATGCTCAATGAACAAGAGCTATATACGATGTCAGGTGTGCTACCTCAGCAGATTAATACGATATTTCAGTTATACGGTGAACTTCAGGACAGTGGGATCAATTCTAAAGATAGTACAATGAATCCCGATGCTGATACACGTCTATTATTCCTGCCGGACCTGTTTAACTATTATCTGTCTGGCGAGCAAGCATGCGAGTATACGATAGCAAGCACCAGTGGTTTGTTGCATAGCGGGGAAGTGAAATGGAATGAACCGTTAATGAGCCGCCTCGGCTTACCTGTATCGTTATTTCCACGATTGGTTCACTCAGGGACTATACTAGGCCATTTATCAGACGATCTGGTTAGAGAGCTACGCACCGGTCCCATGAAAGTTGTTTCAGTGGGATCACATGATACGGCTTCAGCACTGGCGGCGATCCCTGCGACTGAATCGAACTATGCATTTATTAGCTGTGGAACTTGGTCCCTTATGGGGGTGGAACGTGATTCACCTGTGTTAAGTGTGCAGGCTCTGGAGCTTGGATTTACGAATGAAGGAACCGTGAATGGTAAGGTGAGAACGCTGAAAAATCGTTCAGGTCTGTGGTTGCTTCAGGAATGTAAACGCCAGTGGGAACGGGAAAATCGATTCTACTCTCATGAAGAGTTAGTTCAGCTTGCTGTATCAGCAGGTGCACATCAATCGGTGGTATCTCCGGGAGATGATGTTTTTATGAGCCCAGGAGATATGCCTAAACGAATCAGGCAATATTGCGAGCGCACGTTCCAAACGGTTCCCGAAACCGTAGGAGCCATCGTTCGCTGTATATTGGAAAGTCTGGCACTGGAGTTCAGGCAGACGCTGGATGAGCTTGAACAGATTACAGGCGTAAGGCCTCCTGTGATTCATATGGTTGGTGGCGGTGTCCACAATCGCCTGCTATGCCAGTTTACGGCAAACGCTACGGGTGTTCCGGTAATTGCTGGACCCGTTGAGGCATCTTCTGCGGGCAATTGCCTGCTCCAATATGTGGCTCTTGGTGAAGTAGGTGGTTTGTCCGAGATCCGTGACATTGTATCGGCCTCCTTCAATACGGAGATGTATACACCTCAAGATTCAGAGTGCTGGCAGGAAGCATATGGAAAGTACCAGCAATTCAACCAACGGAAACAACACCAGCAATAAAGGAGTGAGAGAAACATGTCTGAACAGCAGATTAGAGAAGAACTAACCAAATATGCCCGTAAGGCAGTAACTCAAGGACTTGTTGTCGGGCCGGGAGGTAACATTAGTGCACGCTCAGGCAATACGATGCTTTTATCTCCAAGCGGGTTCGCGCTAGAGGAACTGGAGCCGGATGAATGGATCGCCATTGATATGGAGACAGGAGAGACACAAGCAGGAGCCAGCCGTCCTTCGTCTGAAGTCCTCATGCATCTGTTCAGCTATCGTGCTAACCCGGATATTCAGGCTATTGTGCATACGCACCCGGCTTATACGATAGCCCTAAGTCTTGTTTTTGACCATCTTCCGCACCTGTTTCCGGATCAGTCCGCCCTGGTTGGAGATATCGGATTTGTGCCTTACGTACTGCCAACGACCAAACTTCTCGCCGATGCCGTTGCTGCTAAGGTGACCGAACATTCTGCGCTTATTCTCGTCAATCACGGTCTGGTTACGACAGGTAAAAATCTGCGCGAAGCCTATTACCGTACACAAGTGGTAGAGGAAAGTGCCAAAGTGTATATGATTGCCAAGGCCGCAGGCGAACCTAAAATTTTGACTGACGCAGAATATAAAGAGATTCAATCCCTTGAAAGTGAAGCTTATCGAGTTCAGCTACTGCAGCAACTTAAATCTTGATCTGGTTGGATATTAAAACAGGATAGTTCCTGCAGTCGTAAGGGAAGAATGTCAAGGTTATTAGATTCGTCAAAATATGACATGAAGATAAGCAAATGATTCCCTTTTTCTCGACAACTATTGCATTACCTGAAATACCGAGTATAATACTGGGTAAATAGAACGAAAAGGGGATGCAATAAACGATGAAAACATATGCTGAATTGAACTCTCTTCTTGTTGACGATTATCTGGATCTCCTGAACATTGCAAAACAACTTGGTGATGACGAATGGAAAGACGCTATTCTGCAAGCATTGAAGGAAGAAGTCGATGCCAACCATCACGTGGATTCTACCGAAGTACGGCAGGATCTCTGGAACCAGTTTGAAGACATCAACGAACAGATGCATGAATTGTTGCTACAATTAAAACAAGCCGAACATCCTGAAGAAAAAGAACAGATTATCGAGTTAATCTGGGGACTGAAAATAGACCGCCATGCGATTACTCGCAAGCTTGAAACGATGAGCCGTGCCAGTGCCGGGGCGCACAAAGGCTGAGCATTAATATAAGTTATACAACACTGTTATACAGTGCAGATTTACATGAAAAACCCGCATCAACCCTAGAATTATGCTCTAGGGCTGTGATGCGGGTTTTATTTATCATTGCGGATGATCGTTGGTCCTGATTACGGCTGTTTGGCTCGTTCTATCTTACTTAGAACTGCTTGGCAAAACGCTGCGCTTCTTCAATCCCTTTCTGTTTGATCTCCTCGGCACGATCTTTGAACTGGTTATGCCCTTCGACAAAGATACCATCCAGCTTCGGCACGCCCAGGAATGACATGATAATGCCCAAATAACGATGTCCCGATTCCATCTGAGCCGCAGGTCCTTCCGAGTAGATACCGCCGCGCGCTTGAATATGCAATGCTTTTTTATCCGTCAGAAGTCCTACCGGACCTTGCTCTGTATAACGAAACGTTTTGCCTGCTACACAGATAGAATCAACATATGCTTTAAGTACTGGCGGGAAGGAGAAGTTCCACAGCGGTGAAACGAATACATATTTGTCTGCATTCGCGAACTGGTCGGATAGTTCATTCAGCCGTTGTACCTTGGACTGTTCTTCAGAGCTCAGGTCGCCTCCAGTTTGCAGCTTGCCCCATCCACTGAATACGTCCGCATCGATATGTGGGATATTGGAGCGGTACAGATCGAGATGAATGATTTCGTCTGAGGCATGACTTTCTTTGTACGCATCAATAAACGCTTTGCCGGCAGCCATACTGAATGAGGTTTGATGATCATGCGGATGGGCAGTAATATACAATAAAGTAGACATAACTTGGTATCCTCACTTTCCAATGTGGGTTGATTTATGGGTCCATATACTCAAGAAACAGCTCCAGTGACTGGAGTAGTATGGGGTGCGATGTTACTTTTTATTCGTCCGTTTGGGTAAAAGACCGGGTAAGTTGGTCACTGAGACAGCGGAGGTGGTATGTAATTTGACTTTTGGCAAAATATAGTGATGGAAACTTTAATATATGTATAATATATAAGGACAAGTATTGTAGCGAAATGAGCTTTATACGTACAAGTTCAGCCAGCTATATACCAGAAGTTGAGGCCAAACGTTATATTTTATTTTCCAACGATAATAAGATGAGTGAGATGAATGCACATGGGAATGGACTTGGAGAAACAGCGATTAAGCATTGAAGCGGCAAAATTGTATTATCAGTCCGATTACAGTCAGCAGGATATTGCCTCAAGACTGGGCGTATCACGTCCTACCGTATCGAGGCTTCTTCAATATGCCAAAGACCGAGGGTACGTGCGCATTGAAATCATGGACCCGCTGGAGGATATTGATATTATCGGCGGGGAACTGAAAGCCAAATACAATCTGGAGACCGCTCTGGTATGTTTTGCACCCTTGAAGAGTGATGAGGAGATTCAGAAGCATATAAGCAAGAGAGCTGCGGACTATTTGCAGGACACCGTGCAGGATGCGGACATTATCGGTGTGACATGGGGAACAACAATGCATGCGGTCGCACGTCAACTCAGACCCAAGCAGGTGAAAGGCGTAGAAGTGGTACAGCTTAAAGGGGGCGTAAGTCACTCCCATATAAACACCTATGCCGCGGATATTGTTCATCTGTTTGCGGAAGCGTTTCATACGGTTCCCAGGTATCTGCCGCTTCCGGTGATCTTCGATAATATTGAAGTGAAAAAAATGGTCGAGGCAGACCGTCACATTGGACGCATTGTTGAGCTGGGAAGACAGGCGAACATCGCCATATTTACGGTAGGAACCGTGAAAGAGGATGCACTTCTGTTCAAGCTGGGATATTTTAACGAACAAGAGCAGGAGCTTCTGATGAAGTCTGGTGCAGGTGACATTTGTTCACGTTTTTTTGATGCGGAAGGGCACTTGATCAGTGAGGAGATTAACAGCAGAACGGTCGGGATTGATTTGGCTGAATTAAGAAACAAGGAGAAATCCATTCTCGTGGCTGGGGGCGGGCGCAAAATTGAAGCGATTCATGCGGCTCTGAAAGGCCAGTATGCCAACATTTTGGTTACGGATCAATACACAGCGCAGGCATTGCTTCGTTTATAGGAAAGCGAATAGATGGGTTACCCAACCCATATGGCTGCTATTCTTGTCACCTGCACAACTTCATATTAAGTTCAACAGTGACAACATCTGCCATGACATCCGGGCGGATGTTTTACTATGTAAGGCGGAAAATAAACACGGAACAAGTAATATTTCCTCATGGCGTAACACAAAGTTCACTTTTCGATCCACAAATGATGAATGAACGAATGTTCAAGTTGATTTTTACATATGTTCATGATAGTGTAAGGATATAAGTTCACCAGTTCAGATAAGGGAGAGATTTCAATTGACTACACCACAATTAGCCAAAATGATCGACCACACGCTGCTTCGTGCAGACGCAACTCGTAACGAGCTTACCAAGCTGACGGAAGAAGCGAAGCAGTACCAATTTGCATCGGTATGTGTGAATCCGGGCTGGGTATCTTACGCTGCAGAGCAACTTCAAGGCACTGGCGTAGATATCTGTACAGTTATTGGTTTCCCTCTGGGGGCGTCAACTTCGGAAACAAAGGCGTTTGAAACAAAAGATGCTATTGCTAAAGGTGCAACAGAAGTTGATATGGTCATCAATATTAGCGCACTGAAAGACGGCAAAGATGATGTTGTAGAGCAGGACATTCGTGCTGTTGTCGAAGCTGCGGCAGGTACATTGGTGAAAGTAATTATTGAAACTTGTCTGTTGACAGATGATGAAAAAGTACGTGCGTGTCAAGCGGCTGTCAGAGCCGGAGCAGATTTTGTGAAAACATCAACTGGTTTCTCCACAGGTGGGGCAACTCCGGAAGATATCGCCCTGATGCGTCGTACCGTTGGTCCGGACGTAGGGGTTAAAGCATCCGGCGGCGTGCGCAGTCTGGAAGATATGCAGAAAATGATTGAAGCAGGGGCAACTCGAATCGGAGCAAGCTCTGGCGTGAAAATCATGCAAGGCGGCCAGTCCACTTCTTCTTACTAAAATGAGTTATTCTCCTGAACTCTGCCTGAGATACATGACAGGGTTCAGGGCCATTTTTCACTTGAACATGCAACGTAATATATCCTGTTGTTTGTAAGCGCTTTATAAAATTTCTGAAATCATATGTTATGAAATGACACAAAATAAGATTCAGTAACCCTTTGAGCAGTTTATACAACGGGATTAACGACCTTCAAAGGAGAGATCACATGAAATACCTTATTGCCATCCTTGGCTTACTCGTTGTTTTTGGACTGGCTTATATCGCCAGTAACGGAAAGAAACAGATTCGATACCGACCGCTTGCGGTAATGATTGTTTTACAGATTATATTGGCTTACGCTTTGCTGAATACGGAAGTGGGAACATGGCTGATTGGCGGATTTTCCACCGTATTTAAGAACTTGCTTGATTACGCAGCCGAAGGGATCACCTTTGTTTTCGGCGGTTTGATCAACATTGGAGCAGAAGGCGGGAGCGGTCCGTTTTTCCTGACTGTGCTAATGCCGATTGTGGTCATCTCTGCCTTAATTGGTATCCTGCAGTATATCCGAATCTTACCTTTTGTTATAAAATATATTGGTCTGGTATTAAGCAAAGTCAATGGAATGGGCAAACTGGAATCATATAACGCGGTTGCTTCCGCCATTTTGGGGCAATCTGAAGTGTTCATCTCGGTGAAAAAACAAATCGGGCTACTGCCGAAACATCGGCTGTACACCCTCTGTGCATCAGCAATGTCCACGGTATCGATGTCCATTGTCGGCGCCTATATGACGATGATTGAACCGAAATATGTAGTGACAGCGCTTGTGCTTAACCTTTTCGGCGGTTTTATCATTGCTTCCATCGTCAATCCGTATCGGGTTACGGCGGAAGAAGATATATTGGAAGTGCGGGAAGAAGAGAAACAATCGTTCTTCGAAATGCTGGGAGAATACATTCTGGACGGATTCAAAGTAGCAATTGTCGTAGCGGCGATGCTGATCGGTTTTGTCGCCCTGATTGCCTTGATTAACGGAATATTTAGCGCTGTAATCGGTATTTCGTTCCAGGAACTGCTTGGGTATGTGTTTGCACCTTTTGCCTTTGTTATGGGTGTCCCTTGGAAAGAAGCGATTCAGGCAGGCAGTATTATGGCTACCAAAATGGTATCCAACGAATTTGTTGCGATGCTGAGTTTGAGCGAGCAAACGGCATTATCTGCCAGAACAACAGGAATCGTATCCGTCTTCCTCGTATCCTTCGCCAACTTCTCCTCCATCGGTATTATTGCCGGTGCGGTGAAGGGACTTCATGAGAAACAGGGCAATGTGGTGGCCCGCTTCGGTCTGAAGCTGCTTTACGGTGCATCGCTGGTCAGCGTGCTGTCTGCGATCATCACTGGACTGTTTTTGTAATTCGGATTATTGGAAGCTGGAAGGAGTGCTTAACTTATGTCAACATTCAAAAGAGTACATCTGATCGTTATGGATTCTGTAGGAATCGGCGAAGCGCCGGATGCAGCAGAATTCGATGACTTTAACGTCGATACGTTGGGTCACATTGCACGTGAACGTGGTGGTCTGAACATGCCGAATATGGCAAGTCTCGGACTGTCCAACATTGAACCAATCCAAGGTATCCCTGTGGCGGATAAACCTAAAGCGTATTACACCAAAATGCAGGAAGCTTCACGTGGCAAAGACACGATGACAGGTCACTGGGAGATCATGGGCTTATACATTGATACACCTTTCCGTGTGTTCGAGAATGGCTTCCCGGATGAGTTAATTCAGCGCATTGAAGAGAAAACGGGCCGTAAGGTCATTGGTAACAAACCAGCCAGCGGCACGGAGATTTTGGATGAGCTGGGTGCGGAGCATGTGGAAACAGGCGCGCTGATCGTATACACCTCAGCTGACTCTGTCCTGCAAATTGCAGCGCATGAAGACGTTGTACCTTTGAAAGAACTGTATGAGATCTGTGAGTTCTGTCGTGAAATCACGCTTGAAGATCCGTACATGCTCGGTCGTATTATTGCCCGTCCATTCGTTGGTGAAGCGGGGAATTGGAAACGTACGGCGAACCGTCATGACTACGCGCTCAAACCATTTGGACGCACGGTGATGAATGAATTGAAAGATGGCGGTCTGGATGTGATTGCTTTGGGTAAAATCTCTGACATTTATGACGGTGAAGGCGTAACGAAAGCTGTTCGTACTGTGTCCAATATGGATGGGATGGACAAGTTGTCTGAGACGCTGGACGAAGAGTTCACTGGACTCAGCTTCCTGAACCTGGTGGATTTTGATGCATTATACGGTCACCGCCGTGATCCGCAAGGTTATGCGCAAGCCCTTGAAGATTATGATGCACGGTTACCTGAGATTTTTGCGAAAATGACAAACGATGATCTGCTGCTGATTACAGCTGACCATGGTAACGATCCAACTTACCGCGGCACAGATCATACGCGTGAATATGTACCACTGCTGGCTTACTCCCCGCGTTTTAGCGAGGGTAAAAAGCTTGAACTGCGTAGCACATTTGCCGATCTCGGTGCAACCGTGGCAGATAACTTTGGCGTAAAACTGCCGCAGTACGGCAAAAGCTTCTTGAATGAGTTGAAGTAAATTTCGTTCAGACGCGGATGTAATAACTTGAAACCAACAAGACTCGACATCAAGAACTCAAGGTTATCTATCGTAACAAAGATCATCTATATCGGAGGAGATTACACATGAGTACACATATCGGAGCAAAACCAGGAGATATCGCAGAAACGATCCTTTTGCCAGGAGATCCGCTACGCGCTAAATACATTGCTGACACGTATCTGGAAGACGTTGTTTGTTACAACGAAGTTCGTGGCATGCTCGGTTTCACAGGTACATATCAAGGTCACCGGATTTCGGTGCAAGGTTCAGGCATGGGGATTCCATCCTTCGCAATCTATGCGAACGAGCTTATTAGCGAATATGGCATAAAAAACTTGATTCGTGTAGGTACTTGCGGAGGAATGCAGGAGCATGTACGTGTACGTGATGTAATCCTTGCTCAAGCAGCTTGTACCGATTCCAGCATGAACAAACATGTTTTCGGTGGATACGACTTCTCACCAATTGCAACGTTCTCGTTGTTGAAAGAAGCCTATGACCGTGCCACTGCAAAAGGCATGAAAATCCACGTAGGTAACGTATTTAGCTCCGATTCCTTCTATCGCGATGACCGTTCCGTGACAGAGAAATTGATGAAACACGGCGTTCTTGGCGTGGAGATGGAAACAACAGCGCTTTACACGATTGCCGCGAAATTTGGCGTGAACGCTTTGACAATCCTGACCGTAAGTGATCACTTGCTGACAGGCGAAGAAACATCAGCTGAAGAGCGTCAAAAAACATTTAACGACATGATGGTTGTGGCGTTGGATACAGCAATTACACTGTAAACATATCGAAACTGGTGTTGAAGCATGGAGTGGAGGAACTGGAATCGATTCTGGAGAAGCGGAGCGTGCGCCTTTGTTTTCACATTTTAACCTCAGTAAAGGTGATTCAAAAAAAAGGTGAAGACAACAGCGATCGAAAGAACGATCCATAGCCGGAACGGCTCCTGCTCAACGGTCCCGCTCAACGGTATACCATAAAAACAATCCCTAATGATTGTATCGAAACTGGTGTTGAAGCATGGAGTGGAGGAACCGGAATCGATTCTGTAGAAGCGAAGCGCTCGCCTTTGTTTTCACATTTTAACCTTAGTAAAGGTGATTCAAAACAAATGGGAAGACAACAGCGATCGAAAGAACGATCCGGGTCCGGAACGGCCCCGCTCAACACGTGTTCTAGACAATCCATTTTACAAAAGGAGAGATCATCATGAGAATGGTAGACATTATTGCTAAAAAACGTGACGGAAAAGAACTGACCACAGAAGAGATCGATTTCGTCGTTCAAGGATATACGCAAGGAGAAATCCCGGATTATCAGGTCAGCGCATGGGCGATGGCTGTATTTTTCAAAGATATGACGGATAAGGAACGTGCCGATCTGACGATGTCGATGGTAAACTCCGGCGAAACGATCGATCTTTCAGCTATTGAAGGTGTTAAAGTTGACAAGCACTCCACTGGAGGCGTGGGAGACACGACGACACTGGTACTTGCGCCACTCGTTGCTGCACTGGATGTACCTGTTGCGAAGATGTCTGGTCGTGGTCTGGGACACACGGGCGGTACTACGGACAAGCTGGAATCCGTTGCTGGGTTCCATGTTGAGTTGGAAAAAGAAGAGTTTATTCGTCTCGTAAACGAACATAAAGTAGCGGTTATCGGTCAAAGTGGCAACCTGACACCTGCGGACAAAAAGCTGTATGCACTTCGTGACGTAACGGCAACGGTAAACTCGATCCCATTGATCGCCAGCTCCATCATGAGCAAAAAAATCGCAGCAGGTGCAGATGCGATCGTACTGGACGTAAAAACAGGCGCAGGTGCGTTTATGAAAACAACAGAAGATGCTAAAGAGTTGGCACACGCCATGGTTAGCATTGGTAACAATGTAGGACGTAAAACAATGGCGGTTATCTCCGACATGTCCCAGCCACTGGGTCTTGCCATCGGGAACGCTCTGGAAGTGAAAGAAGCGATTCTTACACTACAAGGTAAAGGTCCGAAAGATCTGGAAGAACTGTGCCTTGCACTGGGACGTCAGATGGTATATCTTGCAGGTAAAGCAGATTCACTGGAGCAGGCGGAAGAGAAACTCAAAGAAGTGATTCAGAACGGTAAAGCGCTGGAGAAATTCAAACATTTCTTGGCCAATCAAGGCGGCGATGCTTCTGTGGTCGATCACCCAGAGCGCTTGCCACAAGCACAATATCTAATCGAAGTTCCAGCAGATCGTGACGGGTATGTAGCTGGAATCGTTGCAGATGAGATCGGAACGGCTGCGATGTTGCTTGGTGCAGGTCGTGCAACAAAAGAGTCCGAGATCGATCTGGCGGTTGGTTTGATGCTGAACAAAAAAGTTGGTGATTCAGTGAAAGCCGGTGAATCTCTGGTAACCATTCATGCGAATCGTGAAGATGTCGATGCCGTGATTGCAAAAATCAAGGAAAACATCACTATTGCAGATCATGCCGATGCACCTGTGTTGGTTCATGATATCGTAACGGAGTAAAAGGATAAATAAGGTAGACTGATAGATAAGCAGGGTAACGATGCACTCATGACTTACCTGCTGATGGCAGTCCGCTAGACTACCACAAAACTGTCGTGAGATCCCTTACTGGCACACAGTTGTAGATACACACTTGTAAACAGGTGAACATAATATTAGAAAGAAGACGGAGCAGATATAATCTGCCCGTCTTTTTTTGTTCGGAGACGACGTGCACGTAAACTCGAAACACGGCTGAGTACATAATACGACAATCCTCAGTCCGATGTTCTGGTTCTCTATGAACCTTGAAAATGTTGCTTAACCGCTCTTCGTTAGTTTAAATTGTCATGATCATCATGATTATCATCAGCTCGGCTACTAACTTTTGTGTAAATGGAGCGTCTAAAACGATCCAATGAGATTAATTTTCTAACGATCACAAGGAACGCTATTTGAGCCATTTCCCGCGTTTAAATATTCTAACGATCACAGGAAACCTTATTTTAGAATTTTGATGTGAAAAAGGGCTTTTTCTTGTGTTTTTAGCAAAATAAGCTCTCTGGTGATCGTTAGAATTTCAAAAAGCCTATTTTCACCTAAATAAGCTCGTCTGAGATCGTTAGAAATAGAAGTGTGCTGGCGATCTTTTCGTAAAGTGCTCCACTTCAACTCAATGATGCTCTACTTTCTCTCACTCACTCACTCACTTACGATCTTATCATATGCCTTAACGGAATCGGCATTGGTGTAAATATAAGGAGAAGCTGGCTGATTAATCGGTGTTACGGACGTTGCCTGAATTTCCATCGTATCTTTACCGTTGACTTGCGCGGAGCCAATGGTACCACGGATCTGTACCCAACTGTCCTTCTCAAACTTGTTGGCATCCGGAATATGAATCATCACGCCGAAAGGAGCCGCATCTGCCGGGCAACACATCACGAGAAAACGTCCTAATGCAAAATGAGATGTATGCTCCATGTTATCGTCCCGGTAAACAAAGCCGGTCAGCATAATCTCTTTGCCTGTGAATTGGCGCTGGAACATATCGATGGTGCCGAGGGTTTCCGAGAATATCTCTGGATACACCTGGATGACAGGTTGTACGTATAACTTTTCTGCCAGCTCCGCGAATTCCCGGCTGTATTCATCCGGTGGTACAAACTGCACACTGGCAGGTAATTCGGATAACTTGTCATTTTGCTGCTTTATACCTTGCGTGACCGTATAATCCTGCACGTTCAACTTAGCAGACGCGTCTGGCAGTGGGTCTTTACGCCTTATTTCAGGTGGAGTATACGTCAGAGACATTCCTTTCTGACTTGCCATCGAACTGCCTAAAGCTTGATCCGGTAGTAGAAAACCGAGCAATAGCGGCAAAGCAATTAGACCGTAGACCATAAAACTGCGAATCAGGCCGGAAGGTGGAGCATGCTCACAATCGCAATCGAATTCATTTCGACCCCAAAAAGCATGCCATGCCATAATAACAGCAATAAACAGGAGAGGAACTGCACAACCGAGAAGTAGCGTTTGCATCGTGGGAGCCAGATAATAATGCAGGGAATTGCTCGATTTGAGGTGCATAATATACACAGCCAGACTGCCAATCCAGCCTGCTCGAATGAGCGTATGCCACTGAATGACGATCCTTTTCGTAAAAAAGTTCTTGTTCATCGCATGATTTGCGTGAGCCATGACTTGCACTCCTTTCTTGTATGAATCTCATCTATGGATCATTTCAAATGAGGAGATACCACCCGGTAAACTAATTAACAGCATTAATGATTAATGTTGTTAATAACATAACAAGTACTCTTCAGCTAGAAGCAGTTTCATCTCAATCACCCTAAGAAGTTCACGAGCCAAGACCCGGCAAAAACCAGAAGGATAATCGCCAGACTTAAGCCAATGACAAAACGGGTGCGGAAGGTGGAGAGTAACATAAGCGTGCTTTTGAAATCCAGCATCGGGCCGAGCACAAGGAAGGAAATCAGCGGACCCAAAGCAAACGTATGTGAGAAGGCTGACGCAACAAAAGCATCCGATGTAGAACATAAGGACAGAACATATGCAAAGCCCATCATAAATACATACGAGGCAACCGGGCCATTTCCCAGCGCAACAAGATCACTGCGACTCACAAATGTCTGAATACACGCTGTAATCAATGCTCCAATCACCAAATATTTGCTCATATCGACGAATTCTTCACCGGCATGGATGAAAAAGCTACGCCAGTCCTTCTTATGAGAGTGATGATGGTCATGGGTGCCACCGTGCGAGTGAGAATGATCATCAGAATGTTTATGAGAATGAGCTGAAGAAGCCATTTTGAACCCAGGATGTGTCTTTACTTCCGTCACGACCGTTTTGGGCATGCGCAGAGGATTGCGTTTCACAAAAACATACACAAGCCCACCAACGGCAGCAGCCACCGTAAAAGCCAGTCCCATTCGAGCGATGGTGATCTCTGGATGACTAGGAAATGCCATGAGAGTTGCTGTAAACACAATCGGATTGACGACAGGACCGCTTAGAATGAACGTTACCGCAATATATGCAGGCATGCCTTTATGCATAAGCCGCCGTACAACCGGGATCATTCCGCATTCGCAGATGGGAAAAACAATACCGAGCAGGCCCGCTACAAGCACGCCCCCAACCGGATGTTTGGGGGTCAGTCTTCGCACCATCTCTTCCGATACGAACCATTGCATCAGAGAGGACAGGAACACGCCCATGAGCAGAAAGGGGGCCGCTTCCAGAAAAATACTCACAAATACTGTTTTTATATTTTGCAACGCTTCACTATTCCAGACCTTATTGAGATCCGGGGCGAACGCAATAACAACCGGAACCAGAAAGGCACAGGGAACCAGGAAGGTGAGAAGTTTCAAACTAGCTGCGATTCTCATGAAAAGACCTCCGTAACTAGAACTTTGCTAGAATATATGCTTGTACTTGCCGTAACATACATCGATTCGGGCAGTTAATCAGTTGTTTTACGATTAAAAAGCTCGCTCAAAGGGACTCAGTTGACAAGCAAAGGTGGAATAAGGTATAGTTCTCGATGTATTTAATCGTAATAATTACGATTAAATACATCGCCCATATAACTAAATCAGCATAAGTACATCATCCATCATCTTAGTTCACCATCTAGATATCCCGAAAGGTTTGATGGATCACTTAAATTCACCCATAAGAAGTGGAGGAAGCAATAATGTCAGTATCAGAAAAACAACAACATATTCAAAATCGAGTGCCAGTTACGGTTCTTAGCGGTTATCTTGGAGCGGGTAAGACGACATTGCTAAACCACGTGTTACATAATCGGGAGGGCATGCGTGTCGCCGTCATCGTAAACGATCTGAGTGAAGTCAATATTGATGCAGGGTTGATTCGGGACGGAGGCGGTTTATCGAGGATTGATGAGAAGCTGGTGGAGATGTCGAACGGGTGCATCTGCTGCACACTTCGTGAGGATTTGTTAAAAGAGGTGGAGCGGCTTGCGCTGGATGGGTCGTTCGACTACATATTGATTGAATCGACGGGCATTGGCGAACCCGTTCCTGTGGCTCAGACATTTACGTACATTGACGAGGAACTTGGTATCGATCTGACTCGATTCACTCGTCTAGACACGATGGTAACGGTGGTGGATGCCGCTCAGTTTTGGCGTGACTTTTATTCGAAAGAGACGCTTAAGGATCGCGGACAGGAAGCCGGAGAAGATGACGTGCGGGGCATTGTGCATTTGCTGACCGACCAGGTTGAATTTTGCGACGTTCTTGTGCTGAACAAATGTGATCTGGTATCCGAAGAAGAGCTATCGAAGCTGGAAAAAGCACTGCATGCGATGCAGCCAGAGGCCAAGTTGGTTCGCACGACGCATGGACAGATTGATCCGAGAGAGATTTTGAATACCGGTCGGTTTGATTTTGAAAAAGCAAGCCAGTCCGCGGGCTGGATCCGCGAATTGATGAAAGAGGAGCATACGCCTGAGACCGAGGAATACGGTATTCATTCGTTTGTATATCACCGCAAACGCCCATTCCATCCCGAGCGCCTGCTGCGCTGGATTGCCAAATGGCCAGACAGTATCGTTCGCTCCAAAGGGTTAATGTGGATGGCTACTCGCAACCATATGGCCATTTCATTTAGCCATGCGGGTACGTCCAAACAGCTTGCACCGGCAGGAATATGGGTAGGGGCGATGAGTGAGGAAGAGCGGCAACTTCATTTTGGCGACACGCTTCCAGCTATTCCCGATTGGGATGAAGAGTGGGGTGACCGGGTAACCAAGCTGGTGTTTATCGGGATCGATATGGATCGTGCAGCCATTGAACGAACATTGGATGAGACATTACTTACAGATGAAGAGATGCAGATGAACTGGCGCGAGCTGAAAGACCCTTTTCCACAGTGGAGCTAAGAGAAGAAGTTGACAAAAGAAAAGGCATAGGCTACTATCATTAAATAGTAATAATTACGAATAGATAAAGGGAGGCAACATCATGAGAGTCATTGTAACTTTAGCCTGCACGGAGTGCGGGGATCGCAACTATACAACAACGAAGAACAAGCGTAACCATCCGGAACGTCTGGAGATGAAGAAGTATTCGCCTCGTTTGAAGAAGATGACGATTCACCGGGAAACCCGCTAAAAAATTTTGATTTTTTTAAATCGTAATATTTACGAAAATGGAAAGAGGTTAACCCATGATTTTATCTTCCATGCGTGATGTCGTATTTGGATATGGTAAAGAGCCCGTCATTGATCATCTGTCGTTGGATATTCATGTGGGTGAATTTGTCGGCATCACGGGGCCGAATGGCTCTGCGAAGACAACCATGCTGAAGCTGTTGCTGGGGCTCTTGAAGCCCTGGAGCGGTTCGGTACATATGAATACACAGCAACTTCGAGGTAAAAAGCTGGAGATCGGTTACGTACCTCAGCAAGTAGCCTCGTTTAATAGTGGTTTTCCCAGTACAGTCATCGAACTGGTGCGATCCGGTTGTTATCACAGTTTAGGTCTTTTTCGGCGATTCACCTCAGACAAAGAAGCGATTGTTGAACGAAGCCTGCGTGAGGTCGGCATGTGGGAATACCGCAACGCACGCGTAGGAGAGCTTTCGGGCGGACAGAAGCAGCGAATCTGTATCGCACGAGCCCTGGCTGGACAGCCGCAAGTGCTTGTGCTGGATGAGCCCACCACCGGGATGGATCGGCGCAGTAGAGAAGGGTTCTATGAATTGATGCGTCACTATGCAGATGTTCATGGTCTCACCATCATTATGGTCACACACGGTCTCGAAGAAGTGGGTAACCGGCTGGATCGAACGATCACCTTGGAGAGACAAGAAAGTGAGGAATGGCAGTGTTTGAGTACGAATTCATGCAACGTGCTTTCTGGGCTGGAGGACTAATCGGAATCATTGCACCTATTCTGGGTGTATATCTGATGCTTCGACGGCAGGTACTTATGGCTGATACACTTTCTCACGTTTCACTGGCAGGGGTTGCCCTAGGTTCGGTTATGAACCTGAATCCGCTTCTAAGCGGCTTCGCTGTTGCAATTATTGGTGCTCTGCTGGTCGAGCAGCTACGGCGAAGCTATCGGACGTACAGTGAGGTGCCGGTTGCAATCATTATGACATCTGGTCTGGCTTTGGCTGTTGTATTAATGAGTCTAAAAATGAATCTTTCCAAAACTTTCAGTTCTTATCTGTTTGGTTCCATCGTCGCGGTGAGTAATATCCAGCTGTGGATGATGGCAGCGGTATGTTTGATTGGATTGACCTTTTTTTTCGTTTTGCGAAGACCGTTGTACAATTTGACCTTTGATGAAGAGACGGCCTCCATTGGAGGCGTACAGGTGAAAGGTTTATCATTTGCCTTTGCGATACTAACCGGAATGACCGTGGCCTCTGCGATGCCGATTGTCGGTGTGCTGCTCGTATCTGCACTTATTGTATTGCCGGCAGCATTAGCTTTGAGGGTTGCACGCAGTTTTGCCGCAGCCGTTGTTATTTCTATCGTTACAGGATTGATGGGCATTTTTAGCGGGCTCACCGCTTCGTATCAATGGAATACACCTCCGGGAGGAACCATTGCACTCATCCTGTTACTTTTCCTGTTGACTGGAATATCAGCCCAAAAGCTGATTTCACTATACAATCGTAAACGTCATCGCGCCGTTAAGCAGAAGACAGCAACATTATATATTCATTCAAAAAGCAACACATAAAGATGAAATGGGGAATTCAGACTATGAAATTGGGCAAAACTTCAGCGCTGGGAATTATCTTCAGTTTGGCAATTGTTGCAACAGGTTGCGGCCAAAAAACAACAACCTCCAATCCGGATCAAGCTGCAGCAGCTAGTACTCCAGCGGCTTCGGAGCAAAAATTAAATGTAGAGGTCAGCTTTTATCCAATGTATGATTTTACGAAAAATGTAGCGGGCGATCTGGCTGATGTACATACGCTTATTCCGCCAGCCATGGAGCCGCATGATTGGGAACCAACGCCTCAGGACATCGCGAGCATTGAAAAAGCAGATGTTCTCGTCTACAACGGGGCAGGCATGGAGTCCTGGATGGATCAGGTCAAAGACAGCCTAAGCAATAGCAAACTTGTGCAGGTGGAAGCCAGTCAAGGGATTAGCATTCGTGAAGGTGGAGAAGAAGAGGAACATGACCATGACCATGAGGACAAAGCAACAACCACTGAAGAACATGATCACGCAGATGACGCCTCTGCGAAGGAAGGTCACGAGCATGACCATAACGCCGTAACAGGTGAAGAGCATGACCACGACCATGGCGGGCTTGATCCTCACGTGTGGCTGTCACCAGCGCTCGCTATAAAGGAAGTACGAAACATTGAAGCTGGACTTGCCAAAGCGGCCCCGCAGCATGCAGACCAGTTCAAACAAAACGCCGATGCATATATTGCCAAGCTGGAAGCACTGGATCAGGACTTCAAAGCGGCTGTGAAGGACAGCAAACGGAAGGACTTTATTACACAACACGCGGCTTTTGCATATCTGGCAGCGGAGTATGGTTTGCAGCAGGTTCCGATTGCCGGGTTGTCTCCTGAACAGGAACCATCCGCAGCTCAGATGGCAACTGTCATTGATTTTGCCAAGGAACACAAGGTGAAAACAATCTTTTTCGAAACACTCGTTTCATCCAAAGTATCTGAAACTATTGCTAAGGAGATTGGAGCCAAGACGGCTGTGTTGAATCCTATCGAAGGTTTAACCGAGGATGAGGTTAAAGCGGGCAAGGACTACATTAGCGTGATGAGAGAGAATCTGGAAGCGCTGAAGCTGGCATTGAACGAATAGGAACTTTAATGAGCATTTGATGCTTTTCACCGAAAAAGGTACAATATAACAACATGCTGAGGAATGAACGTGACCTATTCCTTTGCCTTTTGCGAAGCAGAGAGCACAGTGATGTGCTCTTTTTCGTTTGAGACGTTTGGATATGCAGACCAGGAGGAACATGATGAACGTACATGAAGAATTTGAGGAACAGGAAGTACTGCTCAGTGAACAGCCTGTACATCTGTGGAGAAGACGGAAACAGGAACTGTTGCACTGGACCGAACGGGACAAACGAACCGTGTCTCCCAAACGGACGGTGATATGGAACGGGGTAGAGGTCGACGCAGAGCTGGTTCGCTCCCTGAGCCTGCTCCATGAAGCAGGGGTGCAGACCGAGTTTTCATGTGCCGGGGTTAGTCCGCTGGATGAACCTGTCGATCATTCACTATATGCGTATGTAACGCTTATCCAGAGCAAAGCCGCCGAACAGTTCGTGAACGATGCCATTTTGCGGATGCGAAATCGACTTTTGGTGACTTTTGAGAAAGGGCGTGGTCGATATGATCTATCTTCTTTTTTCATTGGGCACAATCGCAGCTTTTGCTGGTGGATGGAGCAATGCGCGCTTGACTTCAAAAGACGAAACGAAGCAGGGAAGCCTGACGTACTATAATGGATAGGCTCGCTAGTTGAAGGCAAGGAGGTTTGAACAGATTGAACAAGTGGCTCAAAACGATCCTTTTTCTAATGGCCTCTGTATTTCTGACCCGATTCATCCCGTTCTCATCCTTGTTCCGTAATCTCGATACGATGATTCATGAATTCGCTCATGCGCTGATGACACTGGTTTTGTCCGGTAAAGTGTTACGCATTGAATTATACGCCGATCATAGCGGTGTCACGTATTCATCTATGTTGACATCGGGGAGAGCGATATTTGTTTCGCTGGCAGGATACATTGGTGCATCGCTTTTTGCATGGCTTCTGTTTTACTTGTACCGCAAAGGGCGGCACATGTGGGGCTTGGGAGTTATGACGGCTGTGGCACTTGTGTCGCTGGTGTTATATGTCAGAGGTGAATTCGGAATGTTGTGGTTGACCGGGTTTATCGCGTTGAATGTAGTTATTATGATTTTTGGTGTGAAAATCGCGAAGTACTACTATCTGCTACTGGCCTTTATTACGCTCGAAGAGTCCGTCGTTAGTGCGATGTATATCGGTTGGGCATCCTGGACCCGTCCATCTCAGGCCGGAGATGCAGCCAATCTGGCGCAACAGACGTTCATGCCAGCTCTGTTCTGGGGTACGCTGTTTGCATTGTTTGCGCTATGGTGTGCAAAGGGAGCTCTTGCACTTTTCTTCCGAAAAGAAGGAACCTCAAGTCCCTCGAAGTCGAAATCCCGTGGATTAAACAGAGCATAGAACGTAATGTAGATAGGGCGAAAGTCCGAAGGATGAACAAAGAACACTTCCTTTTTCTGAAAAGGAGGTGTTTTTATATTGTTTTTTTGTTTTGTATCACTCAGCATAATTTGCGAGTTAGTAGCAGCTCCCTTTGGATAGTGCGAAGTGTTAGTCCCCGAGGTTATCCCATAAGGCATAAAAATAATAAATTTCCTCCATAATCGCTTGATCATCCTGCGCCGCAATACCGCCCTGGATTCGTGCAAGTGCGCCCAGAATATCATAAATACTCTCACGCTCCACGCTGAATTGAATGCGGTTGACGATCCGATGCCAAGCTTGCAGGGAATACTCGATCTGATCTTTGGCTTGAGTCCACTGCTTGTCCAGAACCTGCTTCTCCAGCTTCTGGATGGATTCCAGTAAGCGATCTTGCGTGCCAAAAGGTTTTTTGAGCCAAGGGCCGCTAATCATGATCGCGATGAACAGCAAAAGCATGATAATGGGGATCGTATAGAGAAGCCATTTATGCTTTTTCATTTCCGAACCTCCCGGGACAAGTTTGGTCAGATTGTTTTTATGAGTTCAAATATATTAGATTCATTCAGATCAGTTACGTTTTTTTTTCTCATCCGTGCTGGTCATGTCTGATAACCGATCCTTATACAAATCGATATATAACTTGTCATTCGGTAAAATGGCAGCAAATGCAATGTCCTGAATCGTCAGGTTTTGTTTTTTCAATTGTTCGGTTAACCAGCTGCTGTCCTTATTGCGCTCGGCCAGTTTTTCTTTCATTAATACACCGTCGATAATAAGCTCGGTCATGAGTTTCTGGGATGGTGGGTGCATGTGCATATCCTTTGCGGTTACGGGCTGATTCTCTGGTTTCAAAGCAATGGATAAGGTGCCATCTGGCTCTAAAATGCCATAATCGACCGTGGTCAGGTCAAATACATCCTTTTGCCGTAGCATCATGGTGAGTTCGTCGAACTTCACGCGCATTTGATTCAGATTTTGTTCCAGAATTTTGCCATTCTGAATGACCAGGGTGGGATCGGAGTCCATAATTTGGGAGAAGGCTCGGCTTTTCAGCGTAATGTATTGAAAAATGATGGTGATCAAGGTGAAGATGGTTAACGCTACAAAATGAATCCACGCTTTGGACGACAAATCCGTGGCAAACGTACCGGCAATGGAGCCAATCGTAATGCCGTTAATATAATCAAAATAGGTCAGGTTGCCCATTTGTTGTTTTCCCAGTACCCTCGTATAGACAATTAAGGTGAGAAAAGCGATAATCGCTCGCACAGCAACGACCGTAGTTTCCTCCATCATATATGCATCACCACCCTTTACACCCTCAATCCTTGCCCACAACGATGCAATTTATTCCTTATCACTTGAGGATCAAATCAACGCAAAAAAAACCGAAGCCCGTGAGCATATCACGAGGTTCGGTTGGAGTGTGAATCTGTTTCAGACAATCGATGTATCCAAAAATGAGGGCTACACCCCGGAATAAGCCATGAATCCGCCGTCTACAGGGACAACAATACCCGTTACAAAGCCGGACTGATGCTCATCTGCCAGCCACATTAACGTACCGAGCAGATCCTCCGGTTTACCAAAACGGCGCATTGGGGTATGCGCAATAATTTTGCTGGAACGCTCCGTAGGTGAGCCGTCTGGCTGCAAGAGCAAGTTGCGGTTCTGCTCGGTCAGGAAGAAGCCTGGAGCAATCGCATTGACCCGAATCCCTGACTCTGCCAGATGCACAGCGAGCCATTGTGTTAAATTGTTAATAGCCGCCTTGGCAGCACTATACGCAGGTACTTTGGTCATAGGAGATGGGGCACTCATGGACGATATATTAATGACCGTAGCCGGTACATCGCGCTCAATCATGTGTTTGGCAAAAATTTGAGTAGGGATGAGGGAGCCGACAAAGTTCAGATCCATGACCTGCCGAAACCCCTCTACACTTACATCAAAAAAGGTGGTCACATCAGGATTACCCAAATCCTCCGGTTTAAAAATTTCATTTGTTGTGTTGGCACTGGCGTTATTGCCGCCAGCACCATTAATCAATATGTCACATGGGCCGAGTTGCTCGCGAACAATATCTGCCGCCGCCTGAACACTTTCGGCTTGGGTGACATCACATGCAACGGCAATGGCACGGCCACCTGCTTTTTCAATTGCGGATGCAACGTCTTGACCTTTGGATACCGTCCGGTTCAGGATGGCCACCTTGGCGCCGTGTCTTGCGAGTTCTTCAGCCATGGAGCGGCATAATACGCCTGCCCCTCCGGTAATCACGGCTGTTTTACCTTGAAGGCGAGAAGTACGCTCCAGATTCAGGTTCGAATGGTGTTCGCTCATACGTTTGCCCTCCTTTGTAGTGAATCCCAGACACCCCAGAGATACATAATTCCGAGTGCACGATCATATAGTCCATAGCCTGGTCTACATTCTTCTCCCCACAGATGTCGACCGTGGTCCGGTCTGGCGTATCCTTCAAAACCAATATCGTGATAGGCTTCTACAACACCCGCGATATCTACACTTCCGTCCTGACTGCGGTGAGAGGTTTCGATAAAGTCACCATTTTCATAGACCTTCACATTCCGGATGTGAGCAAACGGAATCCGATCACTGAACTCATGAATCATACCGATGATATCATTGTCTGGATTGGCACCGAGAGATCCGCTACACAGCGTTACACTATTCGACGGACTATCATATAGATTCAGGTATCTGCGAACATTGTCCTGATTGATTATAATTTTAGGCAGACCAAAGATCGGCCATGGCGGGTCATCGGGATGAATCGCCATTCGAATGCCAAGCCGCTCGGCGGTAGGAATGATCTCTTGCAGGAAGTAACGTGCGTTCTCCCACATATCGTCCTCGGTCACATCTTTATAGGCTTCAAACAAACCTGTGAGATACTGTAGTCGTTCCGGTTCCCAACCCGGCATCGTGAGGGTGGAGTTTTCATTAATTTTGCGAACCAGTTCCAGTGGTTCAATGTTTTCAATTTTGCTAGCTTCATAGAAGAGGGCTGTTGATCCGTCCTCCATTTCTTTGTGCAGATCCGTACGCAACCAATCGAAGATCGGCATAAAATTATAACAGATCACTTTGACACCCACTTGGGCAAGTTTCTCCATGGTTTTAATGTAGTTGCTAATATATTTATCCCTTGAAGGCAGTCCAAGCTTGATATCTTCATGAATATTAACACTTTCTACGACATCCAGATGTAGTCCGGCTTGGTCCGCAGCTGTCTTGACAGCAAGTATTTTGTCCATCGGCCATTCTTCGCCTGCAGGAACATCATGTAGTGCCCATACAATGCCTTCGACGCCCGGAATTTGCCGGATCTGATCCAGCGATACCGTATCATTGCCTTCGCCAAACCAGCGAAAAACCATCTTCATCTCATTCACCTCATCCTCATTAGTGGAAGAAACAACATGTATTACGATGTGCAAGCAGAAATTCTTTACTTATTGGAAATAGGAAGGATATGTACTCCGCAGAACAGCCAGATCCGTGACTGTCAGATACAGATGTTCCTGCATCAGACGTTCTGCTTTCTCTGCATCATGCTGCTGAATCGCCTGAACCATGGATCGGTGCTGCTCGATTAAGTGATCCCAATGATGATCGGAAGACAGACGGAGCATCCGGCTGCGATTCAAATGCACATTCATCTGCTGAATCACCGTCCAGGTGTTGCTTTTGTTACAGCCAGCAAAAAGACTGCTATGGAACTCCTCATCCAGTTGAAACATGTGTTCATCATCCGGTTCGCTCAGGCATTGCTGCTGCTCTGCAAGATTTTGTTCAAGGGCCAACATCTGCTCTTCTGGAAATTGTGCACAAGCTAGACGGATGACAGCTCGCTCCAGCTGCTCGCGCATAAATCGGGCTTCTTCGACGAGATCCAGTTGAATCAGAGAGACATACGTTCCACGCTGGGGATACACTTCCAGCAGACCTTCCTGAGCGAGTCGGACAAAACTTTCGCGCACAGGAGTCCGGCTAACCTGAAAGTCCAGGGCGATTTCTTTCTCCGAAATGGCCGTACCTGGAGGTAACTGCAGACTCAAAATCTGTTGTTTCAGCGTGTCATAGACCAAATCTCGCGTCGAGTAAGATTGCTTGTTCAACGCCGAGAGGTGGCCTGACAAGGGCGATAAACCGGCTTTGGATGATAATCTGGGGGTATGTTCCACAACTTCAACTCCTTCATTGCCATACTACCATACAAGTATGGTAGAGTGGAAGCGTTTTATTTATAACGGATTGGTTTCTTTGAGCTATTTTGCTTGAGATTTTTGAGATAAGGAGGTACAATTCATCACATAGGTTTAAATATTTAAACAAATAGAAATAAAAGCTATGAAGTTCGTAGAAGGATAGCGATCATATAGAACGCAGAATGATAATCGAGGTGTAAATATGGGTCAGAAGGCCATAACCATTTTCCAAACATGTATCCCGCTGTTTCAAGTTCTGAGTGACAACCATCGCCAATCGATTTTGCTCATGCTGAGTGAAAAAGGCCATATGACAGTGAATGAGATTACGGAACATTCCAGCCTGTCCCGTCCAGCGATATCCCACCATTTGAAGTTGCTGCTGGAGAAAGGGCTCATTTCCGTGGAACAGAAGGGAACGCAGCGTTATTATTCAGCTTCGCTGCACGCTTCCGTCGATCTGCTTAAACAGCTTGTAGCTGCGCTTGAAGAGGAATGCCTATAAATAAGTAGCTGATTCAGCGCTCGATTAATCTACAGTCGGATTGCACAACAACAAGAAAAGGCTTAACATGCTACGGCATGTAACGTATAGGTTCGTCAGTTTAAACCTTTCATCAATAATCAACGAAGGAGAGTGAGCATTATGACTACGTTTCAAGAATTAACACACGAAGATGTACACGTCATTCTGGAGAAACAACGTACATTTTTCCGTTCCGGTGCCACGAGACCAGCGGAAGTTCGAATAGAGCGTTTAAGACGTTTAAAACAGGCCATTCAGAAACATGAATCCGGATTGACCGAGGCACTCTATCAAGACTTGGGGAAAAGTGAATTTGAGTCGTATACGACAGAGATTGGATTTATGCTCGACAGCATTACACACACGATGCGTAAAATCAAAAAGTGGGTGAAGCCTGTTAAGGTTAGGACACAAGTGGCTCTCCTTGGCTCCAAAAGTTTTATCCTTCCTGAACCGTATGGTGCGGTGCTCATTATTGGGCCGTTCAATTATCCTTTTCAGCTCCTTATCGAACCTCTGGTTGGTGCGATTGCCGCGGGCAACACGGCGGTGCTCAAAGCTTCTGAGAACACGCCGGCTGTATCAGCTGTTATTAAGGAATTGATCGCTGAAGTATTTGAGCCGGAATATGTGCAAGTGGTCGAAGGAGCCAAAGACACAACAACAGCGCTTATCCATGCGTCGTTCGACTATATCTTTTTTACAGGCAGTGTACCCGTTGGTAAAATCGTGATGGAGGCCGCAGCGAAAAACCTTGTTCCCGTCACGCTCGAACTAGGCGGGAAAAGCCCTGTTATCGTGGATGAGAAGGCAGACATTCAAGTAGCAGCCGAGCGGATTATTTGGGGCAAATTGCTCAACACGGGACAGACCTGTATCGCCCCGGATTACCTGCTCGTACATGAGCGTGTAAAACAGCCTTTAATTGATGCGATGAAAGCTGCGATTGTAAACTTCTTTGGAACGGACATTCAGCGCAACAAGGACTATGGGCGCATCGTGAACAAGTCACACTTTAAACGTTTGACTGCTCTTATTGAACGAGATCGGGATCAAGTTATCTATGGAGGGACTTCCGATGAAGAGGATCGCTTTATTGAACCGACCTTAATTGACGCGGAATCGTGGAATGCAGCTACGATGGAAGACGAGATTTTTGGGCCGATTTTGCCAATTATCAGTTATAGTCATTTAGATGAAGCTATTAGTAATATTGTTAAACGCCCAAAGCCGTTAGCCTTGTACCTGTTCACATCCGATTCAGCTGTTCAGGATAAAGTGTTAAACGAGGTTTCTTTTGGCGGAGGATGCATTAACGATACGATTACACATGTGGCCAATCCACGGCTACCGTTTGGAGGAGTAGGTCATTCTGGTATTGGCTCCTACCATGGAGGGTACAGCTTCGAGACCTTTTCACATATGAAAAGTGTTTTGAAAAAGAGTACCAAGCTTAATCCGCATATGCTGTACCCGCCTTACAATAACAAATTGAATCTGATCAAACGTTTGCTGAAATAACGATATGTAACGTAAACATCAAATAAAACAGCCTGCTGCTGGACATTACTCCAGAGCAGGCTGTTCCTGTCTATATTGTGAAGGGGACTTCCCCGACCACCGTTTGAATTGACGGCTAAAATGGGCGATATCCTTATATCCAAGCATCACTGCGATATTTTGTACAGAGAGCTGTGGATTACCTAGTAAAACTTTGGCCTCGTGCAGCACCATTTGGGATAGAACGGTACGGGGGGACTGCCCGAATATTTGTTTGAACACACGATTGCAATGCGAAGTACTGATGCCGAGTTCTGCGGCGATATCATCGATCCCATAGTGGCTGTCGGATTCATCGCCTTGTTTGAATTGCTGGCTCATTAGTCCTTGAAGCCGAGTACGAATCTGATGCGCCAGTTCAATCTTTTCGTACCCACCCGCAAACGTCTGGACTGCTTCCTGAGACACCGTCTCCCAGAGGTGACCAAACAGCTCAAATACCGCGGATTGCAGTTGCATGCGCTGTACCATAGCACTGGGGGATTGATCGTGGGCAGAGGACATGAGCTTATGTAGCACAGGTTCAATCTGCTGGGTAACCGGGCTGTCTGCTCCGAATAATACTTGCTTGATTCGTGCCAGAAGAGAGAGAAACAGCTGATCATCAATATCAAAATGCATACAGAAGTAGGTGAAGCCTTGTCCGCTTCGGCTCTGGCTGGAATGAATGCTTCCCGGAGGAATCAGCAGGAGCTCGCCAGCGTTTTGTACATATAAATTACCGTTTATGGTCATATACTGCACACCCTCTGTTACATAATTGAGCTCATATTGAGGATGCTCGTGCGCCGGATAGTCCCAATCGGGTCCGACACTGCGCAGATGAATGGCGAACAAGTTAACGGTGGTTTGCACATCTGGGTAAAACACTTCATGCACACTTTCTCCCAGATCGGGAGGTAAATACGTGGAAGACATTTGAATTCCTCCTTATGTTGGGTCATGTTACGCTATGTTATGTACATATTTAAAACGAATTTATTAAAATTTTAAAAGTGTAACCGCTTTATATTTTATCATATTTCAGCTTGATTTGGGTAAATATCCGATTGATTTGTTCATGGTCTGGACGGACACTGCGTGATAGGATGGGGCTAATGAAAACGCATGCATATCTTATTCCGAGAGAGGTTATGAAGAATGAGTACATCCAATTCTATTTTTTACAATGCTCATCACGCACCAATCGGTGCATTTGCCAGTTTCACGCTAGGTTACAAAGGGGCTAAAGGTGGGCTGGGGCTTGAACTTGGGAAGCCGGCTGACCAAAACGTATATATAGGATTACAAGTTTGTGATGGAGAGCATTATCAGGCATTGCCTTTTTATGAAGCGAGTGAAGATGAGAGCAGTCGTTATGATGTGGAGAAGCTGGACAGTGGAAGTCAGTCTGACGGTGCGGGGGCAAAGCCGTTGATCTCTGCGTTTCGGGATGAAGACATTACTCGGGAGTTCACTTCGGGGACAGATACATGGAATGCAGGAGATCTTGAATTCCGTATTTATTCGCCTGTACGTCCCGTTCCGCATCCGAAGAGTGCAGATCGTGAAGCGCTGATGGATGCACTCGTACCCGCAGTGTTGGTCGAGATGACCATTGACAACAGCCAAGGCGAGAAAACCCGTAAAGGGTACTTCGGTTATCAAGGTAGTGATCCGTATTCTGCGATGCGTTTAATTGGTGGACCAGAGGGAGGACCATTGACAGGGGTTGGACAAGGGCGTCTGACAGCTATTGTGTCGAAAAATGAAGGTCTGTGGCCTGCACGCGGATTTACGCTGGAGAAAATTTTAGAGGAAAAACATCGTGACAATCTGGCATTTGGCTTAGGATCTACATCGGTATTACTGATGGAAGTTCCGGCAGGCCAGAAACGCACGTTCCAATTCGCGGTATGTTTCTATCGGGGAGGAATTGTAACTACCGGTATGGACACCACGTATTGGTACACACGTTACTTTGCTGACATTCTGCAAGCGGGTGAGTATGCGCTCGATCGTTTTGATGCATTGACTGCATCCTGTGCCGAAGTAGATCGGCGACTTGGAACGGCAGCGCTTAGCGAAGATCAGTCCTATATGCTTGCCCATTCCATCCACAGCTACTATGCGAGCACTCAACTTCTCGATGCAGATGGCGAGCCGCTCTGGATTGTGAATGAAGGCGAATATCGGATGATGAATACGCTGGATCTGACCGCAGATCAGCTGTACTTCGAGCTTGCTCTTAATCCATGGACTGTTCGTAATGAGCTGGAGTGGTTTGTGAAGCGTTATAGTTATACGGATCAGGTTCGCTTCCCTGGAGAAGAGACACTTCATCCGGGCGGCATTACGTTTACACATGATATTGGTATCGCCAATGTATTTTCCCGTCCGGGTCATTCGGCTTATGAACTCGTCGGCATTGATGACTGTTTCTCTCAGATGAGCCATGAAGAGCTTGTCAACTGGCTTTGCTGCGCAACGGTATATATTGAGCAGACGCAAGATCGGGAGTTTGTGACTGAGATGTTGCCGGTTATTCAGGAATGCTTCCAAAGTATGCTTAACCGTGACCATCCAGAAGAAGATCAACGTAATGGCTTAATGGGACTGGATAGCAGCCGTACACAAGGCGGGGCAGAGATTACCACGTACGACAGTTTGGACGTATCCCTTGGACAATCGCGGAACAATATCTATCTTGCGGGTAAATGCTGGGCTGTCTACGTTGCACTCGAAAAATTGTTTGCAGGCGAGAAGCTCTCAGAGCTGTCTCATCAGGCAGGAAAACAAGCAGATCGCTGTGCGGCAAGCGTCGCTGCTCAATTGACTGACGGAGGTTACATCCCGGCGGTTATTGCGGAAAATAACGATTCGCGTATCATTCCGGCGATTGAAGGTCTGGTATTCCCGTATTTTACAGGTTGTGAAGCGGCACTCGATGTTAACGGTCGGTTCGGACCCTATATCAAGGCACTGCATACACATCTAAAAACGGTGCTAGTTCCAGGAATATGCCTGTTTGAAGATGGTGGCTGGAAGCTGTCTTCGACAAGCAACAACTCCTGGTTGAGCAAAATCTATTTGTCCCAATTTATCACACGTGAGATTCTGGGTGTGGAGTGGGATGAGACTGGGAAAGCAGCGGATGCAACTCATGTGGAATGGTTGCTTCATCCGAAGGAATCCTACTGGTGCTGGAGTGACCAGATCTTATCCGGTGTTGCTGTCGGCAGCAAATATTATCCACGTGGCGTAACTTCTATACTGTGGTTGCTTGAAGGCAAAAATAATCGTCTTGCACAGATCTATGCAAGCAAGGAGGCTGTACAATGAGTCAAACTACCGTACAATCTGGACTGTCCGGCCCGCAATATGAAGCATGGCTAGGTTATCATGTTGCACTACCAGAAGCGAAAGGGGCTACGGGAACGAGAACGGCAGCTCCTCTCTGGAGCCGGCATATTGATGTACAGGAACAGCATCTGGTCATCGATACCGCTCTTACCGAGCTCAAGCAAGGGCTCGGTAAGTTATACGGTGAACAGCCTGTCATTCGCCATTCTCAGACCCAAAGCACGGATTCAGACGAACAACGTAAACCTTCAATCCGAGTGGGCACCTGGGCAGGGAACAATCAGGTGACAAGTGCGTTTACGGAGGCGGAACGTGCTGCTGTACAGGGTGAGGGTTTTATCATTCGTGAAGATGAGTCTCGCCAGGAACTGATTATTGGTTCAGAGACGCCGCAAGGTGTTTTATATGCTGTTTTTCATTTGCTTCGTGAACTGACATTAAAGCAAGGTAAGTCAGAAGAGGCCGGTTCGGCTCTTGACGGAGAGAAGCCTTTATTTATTACAGAGAAACCCGTGAATCAACTGCGCATGATTAATCAGTGGGATAATGTGGACGGCAGTATTGAGCGGGGATATGCCGGGCGTTCTATTTTTTACGAAAACGGTGAGTTCACGCAGGATTTAGGGCGGATTCGAGACTATGCCCGATTACTGGCTTCAACCGGAATCAATGCGATATCGATTAATAACGTGAATGTGCATAAACAAGAGAGTCTGTTTCTGACAGAGCGATACCTTGGTGATGTTGCGAAGGTAGCGGCTGAATTCAGAGCGTATGGTATTGGCTTGTTTCTTTGTGCCAATTACGCCAGTCCAATCGAAGTTGGTGGCTTGCAGACAGCTGATCCACTGGATGATCAGGTACGTGAGTGGTGGAACGTTCAAACGGCGAAGGTGTACGCTGTGATTCCGGATTTTGGCGGATATGTGATCAAGGCCGATTCTGAAAATCGTCCGGGGCCGTTCACATACAATCGTGACCATGCAGACGGTGCAAACATGCTTGCAGAAGCCCTTCGTCCCTTTGGCGGACTTGTCATCTGGCGGTGCTTCGTATACGACTGCAAGCAGGACTGGCGGGATCGTACTACAGATCGGGCTCGCGCGGCTTATGACCACTTTAAACCGCTAGACGGACGGTTTGCAGACAATGTCATTTTGCAGATTAAAAATGGACCTATGGATTTTCAGGTTAGAGAAGCAGTATCCCCTTTATTTGGGGCGATGGAGAATACGAATCAAGTGATCGAGTTCCAGATTACGCAAGAATACACAGGACAACAGCGTCATCTGGCTTATCTTGTGCCACAGTGGAAGGAAATTCTGGATTTTGACACGTATGCCAAGGGCAAAGGCTCAGAGATCAAGCGCATTGCAGACGGTTCCCTCTATCAGCGCCAGTACAGTGGATTTGCGGCTGTATCCAACATCGGTGCGGATGCAAGTTGGACAGGCCATCCGCTGGCTCAAGCGAATTTGTACGGATATGGCAGACTGGGGTGGAATCCTGAGCTCTCGGCAGAAGCCATCGCAGATGAATGGGTGAGATTAACGTTTGGACATGATGAGCAAGTCGTAGAGCGGGTTACGGGTATGTTGCTGTCTTCACTTGACATCTATGAAAATTATACTGCACCTCTCGGTGTAGGCTGGATGGTAAACCCGGATCATCATTACGGACCTAATGTGGATGGTTACGAGTATTCCAAATGGGGAACGTATCACTTTGCGGACTGTCATGGAATTGGGGTTGATCGGACGGTGAAGAGTGGTACAGGTTATACTTCCCAATATCATGCGGAAAATGCAGCAAGATATGAATCACTGGAGACTTGTCCCGATGAGTTAATTCTCTTTTTCCATCACGTCCCGTACACGCATGTGTTACATTCCGGTAAAACGGTTATCCAGCACATCTACGATACTCATTTCGAAGGTGCTGCGCAGGCTGAAGCTTTACTCGAAACATGGAGAGAGCTGGAAGGTAAAGTGGATCCAGTCATCTTTAACAAGGTAGCTACGCTGCAGGAGGAACAGGCAGATCACGCGAAGGAATGGCGCGATATGATTAACACGTATTTTTATCGCAAGAGCGGTATTCAGGATGAGCAAGCTCGAAAAATCTACTAATAATCATGCATGAAATAAACATGTACGAAAGTACGCAATGTTTTCTTTGAAACGAGAGACAGCACTGACATGCATAAGGAGGAGAATGCGTATGAGTGAACACGAACTGCCCGTAACGATGAAGGCTGCCGTCATGACAAAGCCTGGACATATTATCATTGAGGATCAACCTGTTCCCAGACCTTCATCCAATGAAGTGCTTATTAAGGTAATGGCCGTAGGCGTTTGTGGATCTGATGTACACTATTTTGAGCATGGTCGCATTGGCAGATTTGTTGTGGAGAAACCGATTATTCTTGGCCATGAATGTGCGGGGATTATCGTTGCGGTTGGTGCAGACGTTGCCCGAGTGAAGGTGGGGGAGCGAGTTGCCATTGAACCTGGAGTGACTTGCGGACGCTGTACAGCTTGTAAGGAAGGACGTTACAATCTGTGTCCTGAAGTTCAATTCCTGGCAACCCCTCCGGTCGATGGAGCATTCGTGCAGTACATGGTCATACGAGAGGATATGGTATTTCCAATCCCGGATCACCTGACCTTTGAGGAAGCAGCCATGAATGAACCGTTTTCCGTTGGTATTCATGCCGCTCGCAGGAGTAAACTGGCTCCAGGAACGACACTGGCTATTATGGGCATGGGCCCCGTCGGACTGATGGCTGTTGCGGCAGCGAAATCCTTCGGAGTAGAGGCCATCATTGTCACGGATCTAGAGGAAGTCCGGCTTGAGGCCGCACGCCGGATGGGAGCAACGCACACCATCAATGTGCGTCATGAGGATGCGCTTGCTGTGATTCGGGAAATTACCGAGGGCATCGGAGTGGATACAGCCTGGGAGACGGCAGGTAATCCCAAAGCACTGCAGTCGGCGCTATATTCTCTTCGCAGAGGTGGTAAGCTGGCCATTGTTGGATTGCCCGCCCAGGATGAGATTGCAATCAATGTCCCGTTTATTGCCGACAATGAAGTCGATATCTATGGCATATTCCGTTATGCCAATACGTATCCTGCGGGGGTAGCCTTTTTAAGTTCGGGACAGCATGATGTGATGTCTTTGATCACCGATCGATACCCCCTTGAAGAGACACAACAGGCAATGGAGAGGGCGCTGCATAACAAAAGCGGTAGTCTTAAAGTGATGGTTTACCCGAACGGTATGTAATAAGAAAAGAGTGTGGGTTCTGTACACATATGTGTACAGGACCTTTTTTTAATTGTAACGGGAGTAGTCGTAATTTTTTTGTTTTTTCCGCATGAAAGGCATGGACAACCTGCCAGCACATGGTATAATTCATGTTGATTTTAATATATAAATGAAAACACATGATTACAGTTACTCATATTTTGGCGAAAGGAATTGAAAGTTGTGAGAACACATGAATTTATGATTCACGCGGATTTTCATCGGGATGAGTTACTGTCGGTATCCTCTCAAGCGTCACGTTTTGCTTCGGACATATCATTGTCTTATACGGAGGCTGATCATGAACATCGTGTAGATGTAAAGAGCCTGCTAGGCATGGCATTACTTCCGCTTCGAAACGGCAGTATGGTTCGATTACAGACGAGAGGAAGGGACGAACTCGAGGCGCTCGAGTACATATTGCATGTACTGGAAAAAGGCCCGGCGTAATGATGGATTTAGATACCCACTCGCATGGATTATAATTTTTTTGTCTTTTCGTCAATTCTTGCTGGTACTTCGTGCAAAAAAAGAGTATAATAAAATTTAGTTTGATTCTAGGAAGTACCCATATTAAAGGAGTGTAAATAGATTATGCCAAAAGTTGACATCCATCCTAAAACACAGCTCGTTATTTTCTACGATGCAAGTGCTGACTTCAAATTCCTGGCTTCTTCCACGAAGTTCTCGAATGAAACAATGGAATGGGAAGACGGTAACACTTACCCTGTTATCCGTGTAGATACTAGCTCTGCATCCCACCCGTTCTTCACTGGTAAACAAAGAAACGTGGATATCGGTGGACGTGTTGACAAGTTCAACCGCAAATACAACCTCAAAAACTAGTTCACTTATAGATGAGGAGCAACCCCTGGAATGTTATTCCGGGGGTTTTTGTTTTTGGTTGTGTTTTCTTAGTTTCTTGCATGAAAGCGCAATATTTGGTTCAATTCAACCAAATATTGCGCTTTCAGCGCATTCAGTTGTAAACTAGAGTACAGAGTCTGAACATAGTGGAGGAGGAAACAGAGATGAGCAGAATTACACATATGGTGACATTTACACTTTATGCAGGTAAAGATACAGCGGAGTCCGAAGTTTTTTTGAACGAAAGTAAGGAAGCGCTTGCGGAAATTCCAGGTGTTGAACATTTCCAGGTCCTACGCCAAGTGAGTGCAAAAAATGAGTTTGATTACGGGTTTTCTATGGAGTTTGCAGATCAGGCTGCTTATGACGCTTATAATGACCATCCCGTACACCGTCAGTATGTTGCTGAGCGCTGGGAGAAGGAAGTCAGCCGTTTTCAGGAAATTGATTTTATGAAACACAATGAGTGAATAGAGATCTAAAAGTAACGTTGAAAATGGACTGAGGATCAAGAAAAACCTCCAAAGGAAAGTCTTGATATCCGAAAATGCAGGCGTCACGAGTATTCCAAAATTCACTTTTCGAAATCGTTTTAGAGTAGAACGGATAAGGAGGTGACCCAGGTCATGAAATTGGATTTAACGGGCAAAACGGCATTAGTTACGGGGGCTACGGGGCAATTGGGAAGAGTGATTGCTCGTACACTCGCAACTTGTGGCGCGAATCTGGCACTGCACTACATAAACAACGAAATGAAGGCCAAAGAACTGAAGGACGAGATCGAAGCACTGGGTTGTCAGGCCGTTATCGTACAAGGTGACATGACTAAACAGGCTACCGCATTTTGGATACGAGATGCCATCCAAAATACGCTGGGTAATGTGGATATCGTCGTTGCGAATGCAGTCATTCAATACGAATGGACTTCCGTTCTGGAGCAAGCACCAGAGGATTACTTGAGCCAGTTCGAATCATGTGTCATGCAGAGTGTATATCTTGCCAAAGCTTTCATTCCCCAAATGCAGGAAATGAGGTCCGGTCGCTTCATTGGGATTAATACTGAATGCGCGATGCAAAATTTTGCCCATCAATCAGCCTACACCGCTGGAAAACGCGGAATGGACGGTGTATATCGTGTGTTAGCGAAGGAAGTTGGCGAATATCAGATTACAGTTAACCAAGTAGCTCCGGGGTGGACAATTAGTGAACGCGATCGAACAAACGAACCAGGACATGATGAGGCTTATACTCGATCTGTACCATTGAGACGCAGAGGAGAAGACCAGGAGATTGCAAACGTCGTTGCTTTCCTGGCATCTGATTTGTCTTCTTTTATCACTGGAGCGTATATCCCTGTAAGCGGTGGAAATGTTATGCCAGCTATTTGATTAATTATGCTCTCAGGAGTAGATATCGTGTGAAAAACTTAAAAAATCCGTTTGCCTTCAAGGTAAACGGATTTTTTGAGTTTTCTCCAGATGCTAACGCAGATTGTGCTTATATACTTGTAGTGACATATGCTATTGATTCGTTTTTCAAAATATTGGGGTATAAGAATAGGTATATTCAAGGGATGGAAACCTAATCAAGATAACGTTATAAAGGAGTGACTACGCATTATGAAAAAAACGATAGCAGACGTCCTTGTCGAAGCCTTATTAAATGCGGGAATTCACCGGATATACGGCATTGTTGGAGACTCGTTGAATGCGGTCCTCGACTCCATCCGCAAGTCGGGCAAAATTGAATGGATTCATGTAAGACATGAAGAAGTAGCGGCTTTTGCAGCGGGTGCAGATGCCCAAGTAAGTGGGAGCATTGCCGTATGTGCAGGTAGTAGCGGGCCTGGGAATATGCATCTTATTAACGGACTCTATGATTGCCATCGAAACCGTGTGCCGGTTCTGGCCATTGCTGCTCACATTCCAAGTGACGAGATTGGCAGTGAATATTTTCAGGCGACTCATCCAGAGTATTTGTTTCAGGAATGCAGCCATTATTGTGAAGTGATCACGACAGCCAAGCAGATGCCTCGTTCGCTCACAATGGCGATGCAGACAGCAGTAGCTCGTTCCGGTGTGTCAGTCATTGTGCTTCCGGGCGATGTTGCTGGACTTGAAGCGGCTGATTTGCCTGTTCCTGAGCATGTATACCATGCGCCACATCCGGTTGTACATCCTTCTGAACCCGAACTCGCCAAGCTGGCGGAGTACTTGAATCAGGACAAAAAAATTACACTTCTATGCGGGGCAGGATGTGCGGGGGCTCGTGAACCACTGCTAGAGCTTTGTGATCGATTGAAATCCCCTATGGTTATTGCACTTCGAGGGAAAGAGTACTTAGAATACGACAATCCTTATTCAGTAGGGCTGACAGGCTTAATCGGATATTCTTCGGGATACCATGCCATGATGGACTGTGACGTGCTCCTTATGCTCGGGACTGACTTCCCTTATCGTCAGTTCTATCCGGAAGATGCAACTGTACTGCAAGTGGATATTCAAACCTCGCATTTAGGGCGGCGAACTAAACTGGATTACGGAGTGTGCGGTGATATTAAGGCGACGATTGAAGCGTTGCTTCCATACCTCACGGTTGAACATAGTGACAAACATCTGCGTAAAAGCGTGAAGCATTATACGAAAGTAAGGGAGGATTTGGACGAGCTTGCGGTGGGAAAACCAGGCAAAAAGCCTATTCATCCGCAATACTTGACCAAAGTGATCAGTGATGCCGCTGCGGAAAATGCAATCTTCACTTGTGATGTAGGTACACCCACGGTGTGGGCAGCACGTTATATTCAGATGAGCCGTAACCGCAGATTGCTTGGTTCATTCAATCACGGAACGATGGCCAATGCACTGCCTCAGGCCATTGGTGCTCAGGTTGCTGATCCTGGAAGGCAGGTCATCTCGTTGTCCGGAGATGGGGGATTAGCAATGCTTATGGGAGATCTGCTCACGCTGAAGCAACATAACCTTCCAGTCAAAGTGGTTGTGTTTAACAATGGCGCACTCAGCTTTGTAGAGCTGGAGATGAAAGCAGCTGGTTTCCTCGAATCGGGGACAGAGCTTGTGAATCCAAACTTCGCCATGGTGGCACAAGCAATGGGCATTGAAGGCATACGCGTAGAAGATCCTGCCGAGCTTGAGGGAGCCATCGAGCGTGCGTTGCAACACAATGGTCCGGTATTGATCGACGCTGTTGTGAATCGCCAGGAGCTGTCCCTGCCACCGAAAATTAATATAAAACAAGCGGAAGGATTCACGTTATGGATGATGAAAGCCGTTCTGAATGGCCGTGGCGATGAATTAATTGAGCTGGCGAAAACGAACTTGCTTCGGTAAGTAAAATAATATGGGTAGTTATGATTTGGTTTGTTTTTAATTCAATTGTTTATTAAAATAGGTAAAGTCAGGAAGGAGTTATTTCCTTGCTGACCTACATAGCTCATCCATATAAGGCCGAGGAATGAATAGGTACAATCACAAATGACACGTAATCGGAGGAGATCATCATGAGTCACGCAGGAAAAGTAGCCATCATTACGGGAGCAGGAAGTGGATTAGGTCAAGCCGCAGCACTGAAACTAGCAGAGCAAGGAGCTTCCATCGTTGTCGTAGATTTGGTGGAAAAGACAGGTCTTGAAACGGTGAAGCAGATTGAACAGCTGGGTAGCAGGGCAATTTTTGTTCAGGCCGATGTAAGTAAAGCTGCTGAGGTAGAGAATTATGTGAAAAAGACGATTGAAGAGTTTGGCCGGATTGATATGTTTTTCAACAATGCGGGAATTGCCGGCCCAGGGATCAAATTAATCGAACATACCATTGAGCAATTTGACCAGATTATTGATATTAATTTGAGAAGCGTATTTTACGGATTAAAATATGTCATTACCGAAATGCTCAAAACGGGTGGAGGTTCCATTGTGAATACAGCTTCTACCGCTGGAATTGTGGGTGTTCCGGCAGTTGCTCCGTATGCGGCGACCAAACATGGTGTTGTTGGTTTGACGCGTACAGCAGCGATTGAATATGGCAAGGAGAACATTCGCGTGAACGCGATTGCTCCAGGGACGATTGAGACACCGATGGTTGTTCAATTCGGTAAAGATAATCCGGAGGTTTTCCAAGCTACAGTAGATAGCATTCCATCCGGACGTCTCGGTAAGCCGGAAGAAATCGCTAATCTGGTTTCTTTCCTGCTCGGAAACGATGCACCGTACATCAACGGAGCTGTATATCCGATCGATGGTGCGGTAACTGCTCAGTAAGAAGTCAGGGCGCCATGAAAAAGAGTACTCAAAAGAGGAACTGTATGCGTTAATCCGCTCAGTTCCTCTTTCATTTTGAGGGCGATACAATTCAGTGTTTTTAGTTCACGATGTTTAGTATAATCAAACCCTCATATAATAGATCGCTTTGGTCAATTGTGTTCCTTTCGATCTAATGCTTCAACATAATCTTTCGCTTCTTTTAAAGAAAGGCTGCGGGCTTCACGAAGTTTTTTAATGGCTTGAATTTTGTTTCCACCCCGTACCATTGCAAGCAATTCCTGATCCAACTCCGTATTGATATCGAATCCGCTCTGAGGAAAAGAGTCTGTGCCTGTATATGAAGAGGAGGATGAAGCATTTTGGACAGAAGAAGCGTTCATGGCAAAACGATTTGCATCGAGAGACGAACCGTTTTGAAGTAGCTCTACCTCTGATTTCAGCTCATCTACCTGACGTTGCAGATTGCCGAGTTTGGACCAGAGAATTGGAATAATCAACAGGAATACCACGAATAAGAAACTGCTCATTTCAGTAGAACCGGAATTTCCTTGACGCCGCGAACGACCATGCCCGGTCTCCATTCCAGTGTATCCACATCTTTTTGTAACTTCATGTTAGGAAAGCGATTGATCAGCGTACTCACGGCAATTTCACCTTCAAGTCGGGCCAGCGGTGCACCGAGACAGAGATGAATACCTTTGCCAAAAGCGAGGTGCGCACTTTTCTCACGTGTGATATCGAATACATCCGGATCTTTGAATTGCTCTTCATCACGATTCGCTGAATCCAGCGCCACAACCACAAGTTCACCTTTGGTAATCTGCTGCCCACGAAACTCCATATCCTCTGAAGCCCAGCGTGAGGTGCTGAACTCAACTGGTCCGTTATATCTCAGCATCTCTTCAATGGCTTGATGGATCAGTTCAGGCTCCCGAATTAACAAATCTCGTTGTTCCGGATGCTCAAGCAGGGCCAGAATACCGTTTCCAATAAGATTTACAGTGGTTTCATGTCCAGCAATAATAAGTAGTGAGACCACACCAAGCAATTCTTTTTCGGTCAATTGCTCCCCGGATTCTTCGGCAATGACTAGCTGGCTAATCAGGTCCTGGCCAGGTTCTCGACGTACTTTGGCGAACCAATCGGTCAAATATTCGATGAACTCCCGTTCATGTTGTTGGAATAGTTCTTCATTCTTGCCGGTGGAAGCCTCAATAACGGTGTTGGACCACATGCGGAATTGATCACGATCCTCAAGCGGCACGCCGAGAATTTCACTAATCACAATAATAGGCAGCGGAAAAGCAAAGTCATCGATGAGATTCATCGTTGCTTGCGAAGGCAACTTGTCAAGCAGATCATCGGCAATGCTCTGGATATGACTTCTCATATCTGCGACAAGTTTGGGAGTGAAAGCTTTTTGTACCAACCCCCGCAAACGACGGTGATCAGGTGGATCGGAGAACAGCATATTTTTTGAAAAAATACTCTTGCCCTCTGTCCCGTATCGTTTGACTATGTCTTTGCTGAAGCGAGAATCTTTCAAAATCTGAACAGCATCCTCATATCGAGAAATGATCCAGCCAAACTCTCCACTCGGAAACATGACTTTAAAGATGGGGTCATCTTTTCTTAATTTTCCATATACCGGATAAGGATTTTGAGTAAATGATGCTGTGAAAAAATCTGGGCTGGAGGTCTCGTTGCTCTCATTCGTCTCATTAGATTCATTTGGATTCAAATGTGTAATCTCCTCTCCTTAGCAATAAGATATGTCACTTTGTAATTATTCCATATGTAAAGGTTCGAAACCTTGTTTTTCCATGATAAAAATGTGAGCGATGCAGGAATATCGTGTTGGACTCAAGAAGACAAGATAGGAAGTCAATAATACGTTTTCAAAAATAAAAAAATGAGGGGTGTACGGAAATGTCATATAGACAGTTGCCTTTACATGATCATCAAATTCCCGCGAGTCCTATTGTTCTGGGGTGTATGCGCTTTGGAGGAGATTGGGATGGAGCCCCCATTACTGAGGATTTGGTGGTCGGAGGCCGTCAAGCGGTAGAAGCCGCACTGGAGATTGGCATTAATCATTTTGACCTGGCGGACATTTATACACGTGGGAAAGCGGAGCATGTATTTGGGCGGATCTTATCTGAAAGGAACGGACTTCGGGAACAGATCATTATTCAATCTAAATGCGGAATTCGGCTGGTAGGGGATGATGAGGGGCCACAGCGTTATGACACATCAGGGGCACATATTATAAAGAGTGTTGACGGGATTTTATCCCGGCTCGGCACGGAGTATCTGGATATTTTGCTGCTGCATCGTCCCGACCCACTTGCCCATCCGCAGGAGATCGGAGAAGCGCTGGCTAAACTTCATCAGGCTGGAAAAGTAAGAAACTTCGGCGTGTCTAATATGGGTTCTGAACAGATCCGTTTGCTTCAGATGCACAGTCGTATGCCATTCATCGTGAATCAACTGGAGATGAGCCTTGATAAAATCGGTTTTGTAGAGGCTGGCGTAACCGTGAACCGTGCGCAGGCGAAAGAAAATGTTTTCCCATACGGTACGATGGAGTACTGCCAGGCAGAGCTCATTCAGTTGCAAGCTTGGGGTCCTCTCGCACAGGGAAGATTTACAGGCAGGGCGATTGAAGGACAACGACCCGAGATTGAAGCAACGGCAGAACTGGTGGCTCGTATTGCTAAAGAGCGTGGTGTCACGAGTGAAGCCATTGTACTAGCTTGGTTAATGAAACATCCAGCCGGAATTCAGCCGGTGATTGGTTCGATTCGTCCAGAGCGGATTCTCGCTTGTCGTGATGCGGCTCAGGTTGAACTCACACGGTATGAATGGTACGAGCTGTACTCGTCTTCGTGCGGACGGAGAATGTAGTGTCTACATAACAGGATATATGTTTTCATATAGTCGCTAATCTAGCGGCTTTTTGTTTATGGCTGTAGCCAGTTGAGTGCGTGAAGTGAGCGACAATATGCCGCCAATTATGCGGGTGGATGAAACACAGGAAGCACAGTTCTGTGTTTTGCATTCTTTTCTTTTTATGCAGTGATTAGAAGAGATGTTGGATTGTTTATAAGATTGTAGTGCCCTATCTCTGAAGTCCGGCCGTTAGTGTTGATAGGTAGAACTATATGCCTAAGCGATATTCCAAAGGATAGAATGAGAAATTGCTCTATTCTAGAGGTAGACCGGGAGAGAGGATTCACATTTGTGCGGTGATGTAAGTCCTTGGACTTAGTCAAAAGTGCAGGTAAGAAGGACGTTTCAACCATTTTTGCCCGTTTTCAGACTTAATAACTTACGGCTGTGATAAAATGATGTGAATAGGAACATACGATCTGTTTATTTGAGAGGAGTCATCTTGATGATAGAGATGCTTAAACCGCCTGCGGAGACATTATACGAGGCTGAGTTAAGGGCGTTACAACAGGAGGATCAGGGTCATCGTCCGCCCAACTGGTTATTATCTCCAGCTAATGTGCGGGATTTTATTATTGGTCGAGATAAGCCAGCGTTGCTGGATGGAGAGAAGATCACCATTACACGTAAATTCTACGGGAATGATGTGTTGATTGAACGTGCAGTTGTTACCCTTGCAGGAAATCGCGGGTTGATGCTTGTCGGTGAGCCCGGTACAGCAAAAACTATGCTCAGTGAGTTGCTTACGGCAGCGATCTCGGGTACCAGTCTGAATACCATACAAGGTACGGCTGGAACAACGGAGGATATGATCAAGTATTCCTGGAATTATGCGATGCTTTTGGACAAAGGGCCTTCTGAAGCAGCTCTAGTGCCTTCCCCGTTATATAACGGCATGAAAAAAGGGATTTTAACGCGATTTGAGGAAATTACACGTTGTCCGGCTGAAGCACAGGACAGCTTAATTAGTATTTTGAGTGATAAAGTCATGAGCATTCCAGAACTTGATGGGGGTGTGCTTTTTGCCAAACCGGGATTCAACGTCATTGCTACGGCAAACATTCGGGATAAAGGTGTAAATGAGATGAGCGGCGCACTGAAGCGACGTTTTAATTTTGAAACGATCAGACCGATCCAGAATGTGAAGATGGAAGCCAAAATCATTGAATCTCAGGCGAGAAACCTGTTATTACATAGTGGAATTGATACCGAAATTCAAACCGACGTGGTGGAGTTGCTGGCAACTACATTTATGGAGCTGCGAACAGGCATGTCACGTGAAGGGTACAAGCTCGATACACCTCAAGCGTCCATGAGTACTGCAGAAGCCGTGTCGGTATATGTGCAGAGCGCAATGACATCGTACTATTATGAGGGGAAATCTATTGCGCTGGATCGGTTGGTACAAAACATGCTGGGAACCATTGCAAAGGAAAGCGACAAGGACCTAGGCATTCTCAAAAACTATTTTTCCAAAATTGTCAAAGCTCGCTCTGCCGAAGAGGAGATTTGGAAAAATTATTATGAGGAAAGAAAATGGATCGGTTAGACCAAGTAGAGCCCGCCGACGTTGTTGGTTTATCGGATGTTACGGATTTCAATCAGCTTCAATCCTTATTCAATACGAGTGTATATAACTTAAATAATCGAACGGTTTATTTTCCAATACGACATCATAGTCCAGCTTGTTCTCATCATCTGTTGCATGTCATCGGAGATTACAAACCCGATATCATTTTGATTGAAGGGCCAGAAAGCGGTAATCCCCTGATACCTGTACTAACGGATGAAGCGACCTTGCCTCCGGTCAGTCTCTATTATACTTACGAAGATGAATATGGAAGAGAAGCCTGTTATTATCCGATGCTCCGGTATTCACCCGAATATGTTGCGTTGAAGGAAGCCCGCCGGCTTGGCATTTCGGCACAATTTATAGATTTGGATTATCGGCATGTATCCAGAAACACGGAGAGTCCTTCGCAAACAAAACAGAAAGAAATCTCCGTTCAGGACGAAACACTGCTAGCCAGTTCAGATTTTATTAACCGTTTATGTGAGAAAACAAACTGCCGCAGTTTTGATGAACTATGGGAAAAGGTGTTTGAGATCGGGGGACTACAGAAACCCACCTCTGCCTTTGTGCAGGATGTTTTCACGTATTGTACATTATCCCGAATGTGTTACACCCCGGAGAGGCTGATGACGAGTGGTGACCTGGTGAGAGAAGCCCATATGGCGAAACGAATCAAGGAAGCTGAAGAGCAGTATCAGCGTGTGCTTGTAATTACGGGAGGTTTTCATACTTTTGGGTTAGTGAATTCTACTTTTCAGGAAAAGGAAACCAAGGGCAATTCGACTCAGCACGATACATCTGATTCAGGAAATGTTCAAGAACAGGTGTATCCGATGGTGTATACATTTGCCGAAGCTGATCGATTGAATGGCTATGCCAGCGGTATGCCTTATGTGTATTTTTACGATCAAATCTGGGATCAACTGCTCCATACTTCACGTTCTCCTTACCGTGTAACTACACTGAACGTGTTATCCAGATTGATGCGCAAGCTGCGAGAACGGGAAGAACATGTTTCCACGAGTGATGCCATTGAGGCATATAGTATGATTCAAGGTCTGGCGGAGCTTCGAGGCAAGCAGGAAGGCGGAGTGTACGAGCTGATGGACGCGGCCCTCTCTTCATTTGTCAAAGGAGAGCTTACACTTGCCACCGACAAGCCGCTTCAGGAACTGCAACTTCTGTTGACCGGAGACGCCATCGGGAGCGTTGCACCTAATGCTTTTCATATTCCAATCATTGAGGATTTTAAAGCGCGATGCACAGAATTCAAACTTCAGATTCGAACAACGGGTCAACACAAAAAGGTACTTGATCTGTATGCCAAGCCGGAACATCGTTTGATTAGCCAGTTGTTTCAATGCATCTCTTATCTTGTTCCCGAGTTCGCGAAGCGACAGGCGGGACCGGATTGGATCGCGCAGCGTGATATGAATCTGGTTCGTGAAACGTGGGAATACATGTATTCCTCACGAATTGAAGCGCGGCTTATTGAAAATTCTTTATATGGCGGAACACTTGCCACAGCAGCTACTCGAAAGATGGAAGAGCAGATGCGAGATATACCTGATCATCACAGCGGTGAACTTGCTCAAAAAATGCTTCAGGCACTGTTAATGGGACTTCAGGAGACAGCAATGCAGCTGTACACCAAGGTTCGTGATGCTCTGCGGAGAGATGGACATTTTCTGTCACTATGTAACAGCTTAACGATTTTGAATCGGATTCATCAGCATCGACGGCTACTAGGATTATCGGATGACCCTCATCTTCCTGAGTTAGTATCTGAAGCTTACCGTAACGCGGTGGACAAGCTGCAACAGCTTTCGCGAACGAATGCGGACGAGCATGAAGGTATTATTCAGGGAATAAAGCTACTTGCAATGCTGGCCGAGTCTGCCGAAGAGCAATTCCAGGATACGGCATTTCGAAACCATTTGCACGAGCTCTTGTCGGATTCGAAGCTTCCAGCTCAGCTCGAAGGGGTCTGTATCGCTATTGCTTCGGGACTTGGTGATCGATCTAGAGAAGAGATCGTGGAGCGTGCCCGCGGGTATATCCGGGGAACGCCGGAACAGACGCGTCAAACGGCTTTATTTTTACAAGGTGTGTTTACCGTGGCTCGAGATGCATTTCTATATGAGGACCAGCTGTTACAAGAGCTAAACGGGTTAATTGAGCAGTTATCCTATGATGATTTTATTGCTATGATTCCAGAACTACGTCTGGCTTTCACTTATTTTACGCCAATGGAAACAAATCTGATTGCCGAGCGTGTGGCCAATCTGCACCAAGTGAGGTCGGATGAAATGTTGATGCCTGCGCTGGACGAGCAACTACTTATTCGTTACAGAACGCAGGACGAGGCGCTTCGAAAGGAGTTTGCTGCATGGAAGTTAATATAAATAATGCCCGTCGCGGCCAGGACGAAATGTTGCCAGAGTTGTCTTCCTCGGAAGAACGAAGTGCTGTAGAAACTTTGAACCGTTGGCGCCTGATTTTGGGGGAATCTGCAGAGGAAGGTCTTTGTGAATCGGATCAATATAAAACGGGTGAATTTCAGTATGTTGAATTGGACGAGATTCTGGGGTACCTCTATAACCGTGAATACGGTGAAGAACAAGGTTACCGAAAAGAGGGTGGACGTGGTTCATCCGAGCTTACCGTACCCAATTGGTTACACAAGGTCAGAGATCTTTTTCCCAAATCAACGGTCGAAATTTTGGAGAAGCAGGCACTTGATCGTTATGGACTGACGGAGCTCTTAACCGATAAAAAACTGCTGGAGTCCCTTGAGCCTAATATGAACCTGCTCAAAAACATCATGCAGTTCAAAGGGCGAATGAAGGGTGATGTACTGCGGAGTGCAAAAGATATTGTACGCACAGTGGTTGAGGATCTGCGCAGGAAGCTGGAGTCTCATACTCGGGCCAGTATTATGGGGAAACGCAGTCGGTACGCATCCAGTTCGGTGCGATCCCTGCGCAACCTGAACTTTAAACGAACGATTACTCGTAATCTTAAAAATTATGATAAACACAAACGAAGGTTTGTGATCGATCGACTTTATTTTGACGGGAATTTAGAGCAACACAATAAGTGGAACATCATTATCGGTGTAGATGAAAGCGGTAGTATGATGGATTCGGTGATTTACAGTTCGGTCATGGCGAGTATTTTCTATCGTTTGAACGCATTACGCACAAAGCTGTTCATCTTTGATACCAAAGTTGTGGACCTGAGCGACCGACTTGAGGACCCCGTAGATGTATTGATGAATGTGCAACTCGGTGGAGGAACCCATATCGCCAAAGCGCTACGTTATGGGGAGACGCTGATTGAGAATCCTGGAAAAACGATCTACATTTTGGTGAGTGATCTGGAGGAAGGTTACCCGATTAATCAGATGTATCAAGCTTGTAAGGATATTATCGATGCGGGATGCAAGTTGCTTGTGCTTACCGCTCTCGATTTTAACGGAGATTCGGTGTACAACAAACATGCTGCACAGACTTTAGCCAATATGGGGGCACATGTAGCAGCGATTACACCTAATGAACTTGCCGAATGGATCGGCGAAATTATCACTTAAACATACTTTTAGGAGGAATAAAATCATGCTTACCGCAGACCGTGCAGTAGAGAGTTTGGTTGAAAAGTTCGCTTCCATTTGTTCAGATGACTACTCGCTCAAAACAGATCGCAGCTCCGAAATTATCGATTACGTCATGGGTGCAACCGAAAAGTTCCCTGAGATGATGGGTAAAGCGAGTCATTATGTTTATCGAACGGTAGAAGCTCTGTCCAAGCTTGGAAAAAAAGATGATGGAGATATCTTTTTTCGTGCCGGAGCTATTGCCATGCATTTGGAATCGAATTATTTCCGTAGAAGCCCTTGGGGGGTTAACGCATTCACAGCTTGTCTCGGTGATGATTCGGAGGCTTACGGATTAAATGGGAAAAGCAAAAGTTCGGATCGGATGGGAACCTTGTTATCTCGTTTGAAGAAAATGAAGCAATATGCGGGTGAAGAAGAAATTCTCTCTGAGCTTAAGAGGCGCGTGAAGCGAGCACAATGGCTATTCGATTCCAAAAAAGCAGATAGTCAGGGTAATTTCAGAGATGTGATTGATGCCATGATGCTTGTTCATTTGTGTGTGCAACCGGATGTGGAGTTTGCGAATAAACAAGAGATCGAGGATATGAGTTCCGTCCTGCCCGAGTTGTTCCAGCATATTATGTCTAACGATGCGGCAAAGCTTCATCAAGAGCTATACCGCTTGATTCAACCTTTGGTTGCAGGCAACGTTCAAGGCAAACAAAACAGTTCGTCACAGTTGCTGGAAGAGGAATTCCTGAAACAGAAACGTAGCGAATTGATTGCCAAGCATTATCCAGAAATCACTTATTCCGCGAAACATCATGTTTCCCATGCCGAATTCCATCAGACGATGGTTTTATTGAGCAGTGCAGTCTTGTATCTGACGAATATCAATGGAGGAAAGCAACGCTTTCTGGATAACGTTAGTGATGTTGGCAAGGTACTACTCGAAGTCATTCATCACCTCCATGAATTGTATCCGATGGAGGTTCGTAAGTATTTACTTAGTATGAACCCTCGTTCAAGAAGTGAAGATGATCTGCTGTCCGGGCTGATTCCTCTGAACGAGCCCTATCAATTGATTGAAATGATGCAACTCGAATTGAATTCGTACCGCGTGTCTTGGATTATAATCAAGGCGGCAATTGCCAATCAGCCGGAGCACGCCAAACGAGCATATGAGATTGTCAGAGCACCATTCCTGAAGTTATGTCTTCATAAAATGATGTTAGATCAAGATATCAATGGAATTCAACCGGAAAACACAATTGAAGAGGCTGTATTCCGCGTGTTGCGTCAACCGCTCGAAGGTGGGAGACAAGGTCTTGCCATTGCGAGATATTTAAGTGGTGAGTACACTCTTGAAGAGTATTGGGAAGACAAGGACAGCCGTGGATTGTTTAATCATGTCAATCGGGACCGGAAGCGGATTAACAATCTCATTAGTATCAGCTTCCTGCCAATTGATTCGGAGCCAATGCACCGCTTTGCGATTTTGCTAACTCATCCGGAATGGACGCTGGATATTGTTTCGGACATGTATCATTCTTATGCTTTTAGTGGTGAGCAGATTTTGAATACGTATGGTGACGATCCTCAGGTGAAACGAGAACAACTGCTGACTAGTCTGATTTCGCTGAATGGTATGACGGATTATACGTATCAATCGATGCCGCAGGATGAGTATCGCCGTATTTTACAGCAAAACCTGCAGTACGCATTGAAGCAGTATAAAAAACTGCCAACGGATACACGTCTTTTAACGCTTGAGGTTGCATTTGAGCAGAGAGCTACCCTGCCTAAGCAACAATTGGTAGCAGCTATTCAGGCAGGTTTACAGGATGCTTCTAAACGGGCGAGCAGTATTGCTTTGGCCGAGTTCAATCGGGTTCCGGATCAAGAACTGTATATGATGATCTACCGTGCGGAGAAAAAGGCTTCGATTAAAGAAATGGCGCTAACGGCGATCCGCAGTCTGGATAACAGTAAGGAATTATATACTGAACTCTTGCAAAATGAGAAAGCCACCGAATGGAAAAACCTGATTCAAATTCTGCTTGATACAGCTGAGTTAAGTCCTGAATATGCACACGCAGCACTTGCTGACTTGGCCGATGCCAAGAAGATGTCCCGCATCAGCTGGTTACCTCTCAAGGAACTGCCAGCTTTAATCCGTTCAGCGGACGGTCAGCCTCTGGATGATCGGATCAAACAATATGTATTACTGCAATCGATTGATCATGGGTCTGGCCCGAATGAGCGGTTAAATGAATTGCGAGAATATGTAAGCGAAGCTTCACTTATTCGTTTTTCAAAGGAACTGTTACAGCTATGGATTCAGGATGGTGCACCTGCGAAAGAAAAGTGGATCATGTATGTTTCCGCACTGTTCGGCGATCTTCAAATTGTTCATATATTGACCCCACAGATTAAGGAATGGACAGAGAATAGCCGTGGGGCTATAGCAGCCGAGGCAGTGAAAGTACTCGCATTTCTAAAAGAACCTGCCGCACTCATGGCGATTGATAAGGTTAAACGCAGTGTCAAGAACCGTCAGGTAAAAGGCGCAGCCGAAGAGGCTTTGCAACTTGCAGCAGAAAATATGGGATTGACTGCAGAGCAACTTGAAGATCGTCTAGTCACTTCCCTCGGTTTTGATGAAAAAGGCACGTTACAGCTTAGTTACGGTGAACGGTTCTTCCAGGTCAAAGTTAATGCCGATCTACAGGTTGTGGTCGTAAACGAAGAAACAGGTAAAGCGGTCAAAAGTTTGCCTGCTCCGGCACAAAAGGATGATCCTGAGCTCGCGGCAGAATCCAAGGCACGTTTTACCCAGTTGAAGAAGGATCTGAAAACGATGGTTACGATCCAGACTGCACGCTTGGAAGAGTCTTTATCCAAACAGCGTTTATGGACAGCTGAGGAATGGACTTCCCTATTTGTAGACAATGTCATCATGCAGAAATTTGCCGTTGGATTAATCTGGGGCATTTATGAGCAGGGTGAGTTAATCCATACATTCCGTTATATGGAGGACGGTACATTTAATACGGTGGACGAGGATGAAACGGATCTGCCATCAGGAGCTCAGGTGGGTCTTGTACATCCGCTTGAACTGGACCAGGATACGCTAGAAGGCTGGACTACTCAGCTTGAGGATTATGAGGTCAAGCAGCCGTTCGAACAATTGAAACGTCAAATCCATTTAATTGAGGATGAAGATCGGACCAAGACTGAATATGATGGTCTTCCAGAAGAGGAATTTTCACCAACAGCTCTTCCGAAAGCATTGGAGAAATACGGATGGATTAAAGGTCCTGCGCAAGATGGCGGCTGGTTCAACGAGTTTTACAAAGAGTACGGTGAGATTGTTGCCGAACTTCGGTTCAGCGGTACAAGTATTACGTATTATGAAGGGATGGACGACGTGACGCTGGAATCGTTACATTTCTTCAAACCAAATGGCAAGAGACAGCACTATTATTATGCAGATAACAAATCCATTCCTTTGGGCCAAATTTCAGGCCGAGTATTCAGTGAGACTCTCTATGATATTTTGAGAGCAACGGGGCGTTGATTTGGTGGTTATGAACGATTTCAGTGAATTCAAGCAGAAGTTTAGGCACTTTTCAAAATTGTGCACAGAGGATTATCTCATTCGTTATGCGAACAAGGGGCTATATAAAAGGGCGCTTAAAGAGCTGGATCAAGGTGTACAAGTACAGTACACCTGGAATACAGCTTCAGTGAGCTGTCAGCTAAGTGAGGGTATCGAGTGTACCCTATATGCTACGCTGGATGAATGGCAGTGTTCCTGTCCCTCGGAGAATATCTGCAAGCATGTATTGATTGCGATTCTATATGACCAGCGTCAGCAGATAACTGAAAACAGTGCTATGGGCGAGGATATTGTGGAAGTTGTGCAAGTTGCCAAGCCTTCAGCAGACATTCCTGCATCTTCCCCGTCAGCCTTGGATGTAATACCATCTTCTGCTGATTTTGCATATCCTGACACTATTAAAGAATACGAACTTCAGACGCAGGATAAGTTTCATCAGGTTAACGAGTCAGAAAGGCTGGATTACGATTTGCAGTCTCATGCGCCGGAGGGGAATGTCCGTTTTCGCTGGATGCTTGAAGCCGATCTTACTCCCATCCTGAAATCATATTCTTCGACGATGGTTGAAGAGATCGTTTTTCGTTTACGTTATCCCGAAGACATTCAAATCATGGAAGACACACTGCTCACTGTACTTTTAAAAAGTCAGAATATAGAGGTTTCCTTCACAGAAGAACCTCAGCTGACCAAAGCTTTATGCAAGTTAAAGCAGACCGCGGGAAAAATGGCCAAGCTTGAAGCTTTGCTGAGATACCGTATGTATCATGGGGTGGATGATACGGATGCTTTGAGTGTCCGCGCATATGAGCCCAAGTTCTCGCTTCAAACGATTAAGGAGTGCCGCAAAATGTTGGCAGGCATGCTTAGGACAGGGCTTGCCAGACTACCTCAGTCATATAATGCGCAGCTGGAGACGCTGGCCATTGCTGCACATAGTGGTAACCTTCCAGAGATTGAACGTAGTTTACGCGGCATTCAGGGAGAGCTCCAGCTTTTTTTCAAACGTCATGTACGTTTCTCCATGCAGACGATGCTGGATCGTATAAGTAAGCTGTATCTCGCGCTAGAAGTGCTTGAACAAGGCGAAATCCCTGTTAGGCAACAAAGTCAGCTGGTTGGCAGTTTCCGAAGTAAGTACTTTACCGTACCTTCACTGCATCTCTATGGGCTAGGCGCAGATTCTTGGGAGACTCGGTCAGGATTTCGCGGAATTACGTATTATTTCTATTGCTTTGATGATGGGCAGATCTATACGTACAGTGATGTACGTGCGGTGTATTACGAGGATCAACAATTCTCGTATGCGGAGCATTATGCATCGTTTACCCCCTGGTTGCCAAGTTTGACATTTAGTCAATTTACGGGAGAAGAAGTTCAGTTTCAGTCGGTTAAAGTGAATGAAGAACGACGAATTTCTTCAGGTGATGGAGCGAAACTGACTATTTTACCACGAACCGGAGTGACTGAGGTTCATTTTGGAGAGTACCTGCTAGACATACCTGCAGCACTTGAACGGGAGCCCGATTCTATTGATCTATTCACTGAACCAAAAGAACGGTTGGCATTAATTGAGGTTGCCCGTATTACAGAGCATAGTTTCAACAAACAAACGCAGGATCTGATCCTTATGGTGGAGAATATTGAAGGGGCACGGTTGCCTCTCACACTTCCATACTCATCGGATTGGCAATCTATGATTAACAGACTCGAATCAGGATTTGGTTCTCAAAAACTTGAACATTTTTATGCATTTGTTCGAATAGAAACGAAACGTATTAGTCCAATCAGTTTTCTAAAGGGCCAGACGTTGCTAAGCTTGAAGCTGGATTCCAGTAGTGGAAGGATGGGACGTTTTGGAAGAAGATAGTGGATTGATACAGCAGTTATCCGATTGGTCTGAAGAACTACTTCTTCGGGGGTTATCTCAATTTTCGATTCGAGATACGCAACTGCTTGAGCAACTGGATGCCAACGCGCAGCGATTGCAGATGCACTTCCTGCATGAATTGATCAGTGGTGTTCTAGAGGCAGGGCGCAAAGTGGCACTAGGCGAAGCACAAGATGAACGGCTCTTGGATCAATATTGTCGTCTGAGTCAATATGTTCAGCTTAGTGTACAATCACAAACTTGATCTCTCTAGTTAACTTGTTTAACGTTATGGCTGATTTAGAGAGCGATGAACAGTGTTAAGTCTGTACTAAGGTATGGTATGAAGTAATTCTTGGGCTGGTTGTAGTCCTAATTCGATAGAAATAATCTAAAAAAATTGCAGGTGGCTGAGCCCCTGCGATTTTTTTGTTGTTGAATGTGAGTAAAAGTGATTTGATCAACGAATATATGTAGGAAGCTCATGTTTACGAAATAACGTTGCAGTCACAGGGGATGAACATGGAAAGGAGGCAGATGTAATTGTGAAGGAAGAACAGATCAGGAAGGCCATAGTGAATCGCAATCCTGAGGCTATGGAATGGGTGATGAATCAATACGCAGGATTGTTGTGGACGATTGCACATTCTATTCTCCAACATGTTTCCAATGAAGAGATCGAAGAATGTGTAGCAGATACTTTCTTCACATTCTGGCAGCATCCAGAGGCGTTCCAAACAGAGCGAAGCAGCCTAAAAAATTATCTTGCGACAATTGTAAAACACAAAGCGATTGATCGTTACCGGAAAATAAATCGAAGATCCGAGATTACATATGAAGAGCACATTCATTCAATAGAAACGGAAGATGTTTTACTACAGCTTATTCGCAAAGAGAATGATATAGAGCTTGATCAAATGATTCATTCTTTCCCGGAACCTGAACGCGAGATCATGAAACGTCGTTTTTATAATGGTCAAAAGCCACATGAAATTTCAGAAGATCTGTCGTTGCATGTCAGACAAGTCCATAACAAACTGTATCGTTCCAGACAACGTTTGAAAACATGGTGGAACAATAGGAAGTAAAAAAGGAGGTGATCCTATGGGGAAATCCAAAAATCAATTCAACGAGCAACACCTATCCAATATTAAGAGACGGTTTTATGACAAAATAACGAAGGCTGAATTAGAGCCGAATGTTCTATCTGAATCATCGTTTAGCGGACTTAAACAAACACAAAGAAGTATAAGCAATCGGAGAAGATATCGTAAATTCATTTATATTCCTGTGACCGTAGCGTTATCTCTATGTATATTTACTGGTGCAGCTGCCGCGATCGGGATTCTTGACCTGACTTCAGTTCTTCATTTTTTGGGAGTAGATCGAATTGCTATTCTCCAGCCAGTTCATCAGGAGAGTGAAGATCAAGGAATACATGTGGAGGTTATCGGGGCAGTTAGAGATGGGGATACAACCGAAGTTTATGTTTCTGTATCCGATCTGATAAGTAACCGTATTGACGAGAATCTCGATGTGTATGATTACAGATTAACTGGAGGAAAAGCAAGTAATGCTCAAATTATTTATTATGATAGAGCCGCCAAAACAGCAATTGTTCGATTTGTAACCCAGGGTAAAGTTAGTACCAATCGGATGACTGTCCGCATAAATACTTTGATGTCGGGAGCGGCTAGGAAGGATGGCTATTCCGTCCCTGTGGACTGGAAATCATTGTTACAACAAAAAGAGAAAAACAGTTACGAAATGTTGAATTCAGATCAAATCAGCGGACTTGGTGGTGAAATTGCAAATGAAATGGATAAAGATTCGTTCCAAGTACTGCGAAAGGATCAAACGAACATTGCCATTCAGGGTGTGAACTGGATGTATATATCTAATATCGGCTTCGTTAATGGAAAGCTGCATGTGCAGATTAATCCGGATAATGAGGTGGGTGGATATAATCATGGATTTTTCTATTTCATAGATGAACAAGGTCATAGGCTCGATATTCCTGAAAACTCCATCAGCTACGGTTATTATATGAAAGATGGCGTAGGTTATGGTGGAGATTATATCGAGTATATATATGATATTTCATCAGTTAAAGCACTAAATAAGCTTAAGCTACGAGGCAGTTTTACAAATATCGGTGAAGTTATTCAAGGTAAGTGGGAAACGAGCTTTAACCTGAACCAGCTTAACAAAAGTAAACGTGGACATGTAAACCTGGGTAAGAATTCAGGCACACAAGTGGAAGCAACTCTTTCACCAATCGGTATTACGTTAACAGGCGAGGCCTTAGGCATGATTCGTATGGAGGACTTGAAAATCGAATTGCAGCTGAAGGACGGCACAAAAATGTCTGCTTTAACCGGTTTTATTCAATTGCACAATGATCTGGTCAAATGGATATCTTCTAAAACCATTCGCGTAGAAGATGTAAGCAATCTTGTAATCAATGGACAGAAGGTGAATTTAGAAGAGTAATAGGATGAAGTAGAGGTGTCACAATACATTTTCATGTCATATCCCGAGTTATGTTGCATACCATTAGGCGAATGCGGTCATAAGGGAGGAAGCGGAGATGTCGATGAGTGAACCGCTATTACTGCAAATTGTAAATCAACATATTCCGGCGGGGGCAACGGTCATTACGATAGATAAGCCAATTCAACATCCGGCAGTGTATGCGGCTGATCTTACAGGTGATGGAATGCCTGAGATTTCTACAGTGTATCAGTTGAATAGTGAATTGTATCTGCTTATATTAAAATTCGTTCAAGGGCATTGGATTAAAATGGCTTTGACAAAAGGATTAGGTTATGGCGTTACGTTACTGACAGCAGCGCCTGTAACTTCAACGGCAAGAAATAATCTAATCGTAGGCTGGCAGATTGGAGCCATTTGGTCAAAACTCGCTGTATATGAGTGGACCGAATCCGGTCTTACGGACATTGCCCCAGACGATTTGTATTACAGCTACGCTGAGATTGTGGATATACCTGGCGTTCACGGGCGAGATGGAAAGGTAGAAATAGCGCTCTGGATTCATGACACTGGTGAAGCTTATCGAGTGGAGATTATTCGGTGGCAGCAGAATCAGTGGGTTCCAGCAACAGATGTATACCGAGCCTATTTTCCTAAAGTCGTGAAATATTATGAGCAGTTAACGAAGCAGTATCCCGATTATGTATTCTATTGGTATTATCTTGCGGATGCCCAGTTTTATGCCGGCTCCTATCCCGTGGCACTCATTTCGGTTCAGGAAGCGCTGCGTTTTCCGGAAGCGTATCCTTCAAGAGAGAACTTGCTTGAACTAGAGAATAAAATAAAGCAGGCGATGACTGCAACGGCAGGCACACATGCCAGAGTGACAACGTGGTTATATCCCGTCTCTGTTCGAACAACAAGCGGGACGCGCTGGGGTTATATGGATGCACAGGGACATATCCGTCTAGAGCCGGTGCTAGAAGACGCTCAGGCGTTTCAGCCTAACGGATTGGCAGTCGTCGTTAAGAACGGTCGTGCCGGTGTCATCAATCTTCAAGGGCAGTATGTGGTTCAGCCTGTGTATGATTCCATTAATTCTTTTTCCGAAGAGCGGGCCATGGCCATTGATTCTCAAGGGTTTAAAATGATCAATGAGCAAGGTACCGTGCTCACCAAACGAACTTATCCGTTTATCGCAGATATGCATGAAGGCAGAGCGATGTTTTATAATGAAAATCCGAATCAGACGAATGGATCATCTAGCTTGTATGGATACCTGGATGCTTCAGGAAATGAAGTGATCCAAGCGCAATTTGCTTCAGCAAATGATTTTCAGCAGGGTAAAGCCGTTGTACAGATTAAGGATCAGGAATACGCCCTTATTGATCGGAACGGAAATCGATTAGCGACTTACCCATATGCCTATGTAGGGCCGCTAGGGGATGGTTTGCTTGCTTTTCAAAAAGAATCCTCTGGAAAATATGGGTACATCGATGAACGGGGTAACATTCGTATTCAGCCTAAGTTTACTTCTGCATTTGCTTTTAACGATGGGCAGGCTATTGTTAATACTGCAGAGGATTACAAATCGAACTATGGTGTCATTAATATGCAGGGATCATTTGTGATTCAACCGGCTTATAACGATATTCGGGAGCTTGGGGAGAACAGGTACGCACTCGGGAAAGCCATTGATGCAGAACAACCTTACATCGGCTCGTTGTATGCAATCGCTGAATTGAATGGAAGAATACTAACGGAGTTTTTCTATCGTAATGTGGAAAATTACAAACATGGTCTTGCATCTGCATCAGACGGAAATCAGACGTATCTTCTGGATTTGAGCGGTAGACCGGCTCCAGGATATCCTCGTGTAACAGGGGCAGGATCGATGGAAGTGGTGGCGCCGGATCTGATTAAAGTGTTTGTGGATCAACGTTTATCCTATGTGGACCGGGCTGGACGTATGATTTGGCAACAGAATACGATCGTACCGCTACATCCGCCTTATCAGGTGCGTGAAGAGAAGTATAAACCCAACCGGGATTATCTCGTTTATTATCCGCAGGTTGACGGATTAGCCAATCAGATAGAGCAGGGTAAGCTTAATGCTAAGCTGAAAGAACTTTCCCAAGTAAAACCGATTCCTGCAGATCAACAACTGGACTATACTTATACCGGTGATTTTGATATAACTTTCTATCAGAAGCAATTGCTCCAACTCCAGTTGACGGGTTATAACTATCCAGCAGGAGCTGCACATGGGATGCCAACGATGGTGTATGCCATTATTAATCTAACCGACGGTCAGCTCTATGAATTGAAGGATCTGTTTAAGCAGGACAGTGATTATGTGAAGGTATTAAGCCAAATTGTAGGGGACCAGATCAAAAATGATCCGCAGTATTCGTATGTTTTTCCAGATACGTACACTGGAATAAGTGCGGACCAGCCTTTTTTTGTGACGGCAGATGCACTACATCTGTATTTCAACCCTTATGATATCGCGCCATATGCTGCGGGATTCCCGACCTTTACGATTCCGTTTAGTCAGATCATGAGCATTATTAATACAGAAGGATCATTCTGGAGAGCATTTCATTGATGATTATAAGAGCAGGGTAAATATACTTCCAGGCCATATGTGTAATATGGCTTTTTCTTTATTTTGGAAGTAATAGAAGAGAGGGATTACGCGAAAAGGTGAAGTCTAAACATATTAAATGCATCTATATAATAGTTAATAATTTCACAAAGTGGGAAGAAAGATATTTGGGAGATAAAAATGAATAATATGAACCAAATGGTATATATTTCTTGTATAATATAAATAACCATGCATCAAGGTATGACAAAATAGTTTGGAGGAAATGATTTTGTACAAATCAGGTTTTTGGATTAGGCTTGCAGCGAGTTTCTTGGATGGACTTATTATTGGAATACCAACAGTAATCATCGCAGGTGTGCTTACTGGTAATTATGATTCAGATGAACCAATTGCGAAGATATTAAGTTCGTTATATGCGATTTTTTTACCTGTTTATTGGTATGGCCGAACGGTTGGTAAACGAATTTGTGGGATTCGAATTCAGATATATGACACACAAGAATCGCCTAAAATTACTACAATGTTAATGCGAGTTTTAGTTGCTGGACTTGTGTACGTATTGACGCTAGGTATTGGAATTATTGTGAGCGCGTTTATGGTTGGTATGCGAGAGGATCGTCGTGCAATACATGATTTTATAGCAGGAACAGAAGTTGTGTGGGATTAAGTTAAAAATGAGCAGAACCGCAATGGGATATAAATTATAAATTCATAGCGGTTCTTTTAATTTCCTAAGTACTGTTTCACAAAACTCGTATTTTGTACATATGTATGTGTAGTACATTTGAATGTTGTGAAGATCCACATACTCGATTGCAAGGTCAGCTATTTTGAGATTAATTGCAATAATTTTCAGTCCTGTGAAATCCTCTACTACTTCTTTCACTTTATATTGCAGCTCCCTACATACCTCATGCAAACGCATGCCATATTGGACTATAATGCTTAAGTGAATATCTATGCCTTTATCATGTTCACGCAGCTCAATTCCAGCAGTGTTACCAGTCAATTTGCTAGTGATGGATCCGATATAAGTCGAACTTAAAACAAGCCCATCTGTCATATCCAGCGCCATATTTACAAATTTAGATATAGTCTCTTTGGAGAATGTAGTTTTCCCTAGTCCTGTTTGAATTAGCATGATTACCATCTCCTTGTTTTCCTTATAAAAATATCTTCAACAATCGAATTAACCTTCATCCTTTGTAATATTCATCTTTGAGTGTAAACAAGGGGCTCCGATTTAAGTATGAAACTGATGGCTATACTATGAGGACCACTGTGTGAGCATATAGCACATCTTCCCTCTATGATATGAACTTTTTTAATCGAAGTCTCATCCAGAATAATATTTCTTATCCATTCAGCGGTTTCCTTCTCTAATGTCTGAGCAATAATAATATGATCATGATCAATGCGATGAATTTGGCTTAGTATGCTTGACAAGAGTTTTTTTATTATCCGGTGTTTGTTTCCTCTATACTTCACTCCTGATAGCACTCTTCCGTGACTAACATATAAAACCGGACGTATTTTAAGCATATTTCCCAGAAGATGTTTAAGATTGCTTAAATATCCCCCTTGATGGAGATAATCGAGATTATTAACAAGTACGTTCAATTGAATTTCATCTCTTATTGTTTCAAGCGATTCTGCTATAGCTATAGCGCTCTTACCTTCACTAGCTAATTGTGTGGCTAATAAAACCATCATGGCTGTCCCGGCAGAAACATTTAGAGAATCCACAACGGTTACTCTCCCCGGAGGAAACTCGCGCGAGGCTGTAACTGCATTTTGATATGTTGATGATAAATGAGAAGACATACTGATATACAGTACATCTTCTCCGTTCTCAATAACCGGGCGAAATGCTTTAAAAAAGTCAGCTGGTGGAGGCGTGGAAGTCTGCGGCAATTGTCCCTTCATCTCAACTTTGTTGTACATGTCATGGACGTTGATCTCTATGCGATCAAGATAGGAATACTCCTTAAAAACGATGTATAATGGAATGATTCCTATGTTATACTTATCAATCCATTCCTCCGGAACATCCGAGATGCTGTCTACAAAAATCCGCACTTTGGACACTGTCTTTCCTCCTTTAACCCAGTTTCTATCTGTTTAAGGTTGTAGAACCTAAAATCGAATCCTTTTCTTTTGTAGAAGTAACTTCTAATTTCGATGCGTTCTGAATGTAAGAAGTAAGTGGCTTATTTTCAGGTTTGATAGCAGCTGGAGATTCCAAGGTAATTTCTGTCGTCGAACATCCCAAAAGGGTTAGAAATACAGCTAAACTCAATGCGTTAATATACTCCTTCATATCATCATCTCCAAATAATTACTTATTTAATGACATTACAGACTATCTATACAAAGGATAAACCTAGAAGCTTATTTATATTGTACGTCTGGTAATCTTGCAAAACATCGTTCAAAGGGGCATACCTGTCTGCCCAATTGGGCAATGTTAATATACGATTATGAATGAGTTCTTAGTTATGCATTTAAGGTTAACTTTTCCAATTGAATTATCGGTTATCCTGATGAAGATAGAAGAAAAATACAAAAAAGGAGCTTGATTAAGCCCCTTTTTGACGGATAATTTATGAGGTCGATTCAGAAGATCTTCTCCATGGATTGCCAGAGAATTGAACCAGCCGAATGACTTACATTTCTTCAGAATTAAGCACTTTATTATCGTTTAGTCTTCCGGTATAGCTCTTCCAGAACCCCGGTTCCTTCCTAACATCCTTGAACAAAAGAAATGCCGGCGGAAAATCAGCATAATATTCCCCGGCCAAAGATCGAAGCTGATAAGACTAGGCGAAGTAACTGCTTCCAGCAAATGCTCCTGCTTACCAACTACCCTCTCAATGCGTTCATAAGGAAGTTTGACCTTCAGCCTCTCTCCGTCGGCAAGGATCAATTTTAGCATGTGACGATAGGCTTCTCTCCAGGAGGGGAATTGAAGTTCCGTTTGATCTGTGAAATATCCAAAGTAATTCCCTCTAATCTGGTGAAGCTGGGCAAAATAGTCGCCTAACTTACTTTTAATGTTCTCCTTCTGAGTCTGGCTGAGCTTTTTACGGAGACTGTGCATACTTTGGCCCTTTAGCGCACTCATAAAGAAGTAGTCGCTGGGGATTAAGCTTCTGCTGAAATCAGAGCAAATCACTCTTGGGGCCGGGATGGACGTTTCAGCGGATATTTTATGAAAGACTTCCACTTCAGTTTGCATGAGATGATGTTCATAAGAGAGCAGTTCGGTTTCAGGCGACGACGATACTTTTAGCACTAGCGGTTCCAGTACACCCGTTCTTTGGATCAGATATGCTGCATTAAACATGCCGCCTTTTAACTCATGAATGGAGCTCAAATTTCCTTCATCTCCGAAATTCACTTCAACCAGTTTAGCGATTTGTGTTTCAGATAATCTGAATTTTGTTTTACTCTTCATCGTCCCTCCACTTACCCGCTTTGCGGCATCTTTCAGACTTGAATAGCCTGTAAATCGTTGTCGAGCTGTTGAATCTCTTCCTAATGTTGATTACGGCGTTCTTCCAGTTCCTTAACGATCTGAGGATACTTCGCATCTATGTCATACTTGCGCAGGAAGATATACGTAAGTGCAAAGGTAACTGCAGGAAGATATACAGTAAGGGTAAGAATACTGGTTATTGCGGAATCTGGCTGTGTAGTTAATGTTCCATTATAATTACCCATGGCCAGAATCCAACCGATCATTGCTGCGGCGAGACCCGTACCGATTTTAATACCAAAGCTGTTTGCACCTTTCTCCGATGTCGTCATAAGCTCCCATTCATCTTAGATTCCGATGGATTCTGCCAATCCATTACGATGCTGAATTCGCCGTTCTCTTCTCCTCTTACCATTTGACCATTCGGCAAAACAATCATGCAAGAGATTTCCTCTGGCCAAGTGGCATGCATGCGAAATGTAGAATCGACAAGCTGCCATTGTACGGAAACCATGCCTTTAGAGGTCATTGCACACCCTTCAGCGTGTGAAAGGCGGCCGATTTGCGGACTTATTTTTATCTTCTCGCAGCCTGGGGCAGAAGGCTGAATCCCTAACGTTTCTGTTGTATATTCATAAATCGGAACGGAGCCCCAAGCGTGGGCATCGCTGCGTTTGCTCACAGTATCTTCCATCCATGTTGTTAGTCCTTCGCACGCCATTTGCCTCCATGGAGCCAGCAAATCATATACTTTATCGTACAAACCAACCAAAGAAAGCGCACGGAACTGGTAGATGGACATCGCAAATGAACAGGATACAAAGTCTGGGCATTCGATCGAGTGAAGGATTGCATGCCTGGCCTCTCTTCCTGTCAACGTTCCACTTAGAACAGCCCAAATTTGGGTATGTTGGCTGAAAAGCTCCAGTCCGGGGCCGTCGGTAAGGCAGCCAGGCCGGCTGATCGACATACAGTTTTCCTTTACAGCTAGCTGCATGCGTTCGGCTCGATCAAGATACTCCTTCGCAACGCTCCTTCTATCAGTAAAAGCAGCAAGCTCAGCAGCTCTTTGCAGTGCGTAAGTATACATTAGACAATAAACCGTCAGCGGACCTTGGCGGGCTGCGTCAGGAACGCCATATTCTTCTTTCCATTCGTCAGCCCAGTCCACAAAAGACCAATACCGAGGGTTCATCTTACCAATCAGACCGCTTGCTTCAATCTTCCGGTGGAAATAACCGAGTATGGCGTCTACACCCGGTAGGTACCGCTCGACAAGTTCCCGGTCTCCCGCAAACATCATGTGGTCATGCAGCATGTAAATCCAATATAATGAAAAGCCTGGTATGACTTGGGTTGATACACTAGGATATCGGGACTGTGTTAATCCCTCCGGGAGCAAGGAACTGTAGAAATCAAACAAAGTTCTGCGGGCAAGCCTGTCATCGCCAGATAGAATATACGTGAACTGGATTTGGGAGCGGGTATCCATCACATACTGCAGCTGCTCATAATACGGACAATCTTCGTATGTTTCATGCATGCATCGTTTAAGTGTCCTGATGCTAATATCCCATAAAGCAGTTTCCTGAGGATCTGAAGAACGATATTGGGCGACGACATCAAGCGGGTAACCCGTTTCTCTGTAAGAAAATGTACGAAGCGTTAATGGTGCTTCTCCCGTCCTGATTTCAATTCTGACATAGCGGAATGTGCGAAACCAGAAAGGTTCATATTTCTCTATAAATTCTCCGCTTTCCTGTTCCAGGCCACTAGGTCTATAAATATCCAAATCACCATATAAATCTCCATTTGTACTGTCCGTCCGATCCCCTTTGTCACGTATCCAAGGGACCGATATGGGCGGATTCTCATAACATTCGGCGCACAACAGCCTGATTTCACTTCCTTGTCCGCCGGACAAATCCATTTCCAGGTAACCTGTAGTCAGCTCCCCGGCGTCAAGATCTACCGTTATCATTGAATCAGGTGCGATCGTTAACGGGCGTTCGTACGTCAACAATTCCAACCAATCAGGTTTGCTTCCTTTTGCGGAGAGCTGGGAAATACCAACAAATTTGCGTTTAGTTTCATAGAGAAAAGGAATGGGACGTTTTCTTAACTCCCACGGTTTCAGTTCCCCATGAACGATATCGAATACATATCGGGAGGCCTTCTCCCACTTTTCCGAAACATAGCCTGCTTCTGTCCATCCAAAAGGACGCTTGAACCCGTCAACGGCTTCCGAAATTCCGAGAAATTGCGTATAGACGCCTTGGGATAAAGTAATCGCCTCATCCTTTATACATTCCCAGGATTCATCGGTATGTGCATCTGCAGTCTGAGTATTCTGTTCATCTCTGATAACTGCATGCACATACAGCCCGGGAAGCCGCGTACGCCATACAGACTGATTTCCCTCGCCGGCATAAGGATAACGCAGCACCTGAGCAGCAAAAACGTTTGTGCCTTCTTTCAGGTATTCTCCAACCTCAACTTCCTCATAATGCCATGTGAACCGATCCCCTTTGCAAGGTCCCCGGCTTACGGGTATACCATTGACATAAAGCAGGTAGCGGCTGTCAGCTGAAATGCGAAGCGCGCAGTTATGCCTGCCTTTTCGAAGTTCAAATATTTTTCTAAAATAGACAAATCTTCCTCCCTTGGCTTCATCTTCTTCCTTCCAATGAGGGTGCCATATCCAGCTTGCCTCTTCTTCCCAATCAGGACGCATAAGTGCCCTCCTTTTTTGCAGATCAATTACTCTTTTACACTTCCTGAAGTGACTCCTGAAATAATTCGTTCCGAAAAGATGAAAAATAATACCAGAACCGGAATGGTTGCAATGACGGAAGTTGCCAGTGCTTTATCCATATTAAGCAGAATATTGGATGTATACTTCATAACTGCCAGCGGTATGGTTTTGACTGCGTCGTCTTGAAGCATAATTAACGGCAGGAAAAATTGGTTCCATATATTAACGGACAATATAATGCACAGACTGACGATTACTGGTGAAGCAAGCGGAAACATAATGCGGTAAAAAATTCTCCATTCCCCGGCGCCGTCTATTCGTGCGGATTCGGCCAGAGCATCTGGCAAGCCGGCGAAGAAGTTCGTGAGCATCAGTACAGCCATTGATAAACCCGCTGATAACACCAGAATTACGCTCCACGGAGAATTAATCAGTCCAAGATTTTTGATAATCAAAAATACGGGAACTACACCGAGCTGGACAGGGAACATGAGACCAATCAAAAAGTACAGCATTACACCTTGCTTGAACTTAAAGGAGTAACGACCTAAGCCATAAGCAACCATGGAGGCTAAAGCTACAATGATGATGATGGTCATCATGAGGATAAATACGCTGTTCCAGATATTGACGCCGAAATGTTCGTTGCGGAAAACTTTGACATAGGATTCCAATGTAAAGGACTTGGGCCAGCCCAGTGTATTGGACAGTACATCCTGCTTGGTGCGAAATGAGTTCCATGTAAGATACCCAAGGATGAGTAAGGTGAAGGAAGAGTACATCCAGAGGATCAGCTTTGTTACATACAGCTTTTTGATATCAGCCATGATCATTTCTCCTCCTTATAAGTGAATCTTAGCTGAATCAAAGCAACCACAAAGATGATGGCAAACATGACGACGGCAATGGTAGTCCCCATACCTACGGAGTTTGTGCTTACCGTTCCTCCCATCGCGCCATTCGTTCCGAAAGTAATTCTGTAGAAAAACAGTGTCATCACATCCATCGAATTGTTAATACCGCCGCTTACCCCTCCCAGCAAATAGCTGAAATCAAATAAGGTCATGGCAGCGATATAACTGATCATAGCAATATTTACGATACTGGAACGGATCTGCGGTATAATGACCGAGAAGAACCGTCTCCAGTAGCCGGCTCCGTCCAGATAAGAAGCTTCCATCACTTCGTCGGACAGCATCTTCATGGCTGCCACGAAGTAGATCATACTGAAGCCCACACCGGCCCAAGCATTCATAATAAACAAGGTAAGGACCTCGTAGCCCGGAACCCCTAACCAATTTCGAGCATGTTCCCCTAACCCGATTAGCTGGAGAAACTCGTTGAAAATACCGATATTCTGGTCAAAAACTAGCGTAGCCAGAAATACGATAACGCTAGTGGTAATAAACTGCGGAGCAAAGATCATTGTTTGGAAAAAGCGGTACCCTTTTACACGTGTATAAATTACATAGGCAAAATAAAGCTGTATAGGAATCAGCAGCCCGACGTTAAGCACGACTAATATTGCATTGTTTTTAAGCGCATTTAAGAACTGCCGTTTTAATTCCGAATTAGTGAACAATTCAATATAATTATTAAAGCCTACAAACACCTTCTCACTAAAACCGTTTGACTGAAACAGACTAAGCTGGGCAGCTGAGAAAATGGGATAGATCACGAAAATAGAATACAGAATAAAACCGGGTAATATAAACCACAGATAAGGTCTCTTTCCAAGCCACTGCAACATCTAGATCGCCTCCAAATGATTTGGACGGTTAAGCAGCTCGGCTTAACCGTCCAAAAATCGTTCTGATTATTTTGTACGGAGCAGCGCTTCTTCCAGCATGTCTGCAGCTTGCTGACCATCAATATGAGAGGTTAACAGTTGCGGCATTACTTGCTGAAGAAAGATATCATTCAACTTGATCTCTTCTGTTGATATGTTCGTTAATACGGAATAAATATTATGACCCAGGGAATCAAACGCACTCAATTCTTTGACTCCCTCATCTCTAGGCGTGATATCCTGCAGGGCCGGCACCATACCTGTTTCATCCTCAAACAGCTGTTGGGCTTTTTGACTGGACAGAAACTTTACATATTCGACTGCTTCTTTCGGATGCTTGGTTCCAGCAGATACGGCAAAAGTGGTCGCATTACTGAAGCTTTGCGGAGCAATGCGTTCACCAGATACTGTCGGGATATAAAATCTGCCGAGGTTTATTCCAGCGCCTACGAAGGTTGGATCATTCCAGGTACCATCTGCCATCATTGCTGTCTTGCCGTTAGTAAATGCGAGCTGGGCACCGGCATTGTCTACAGAGGCCAAATCCTTGGTGAAATAACCTTTATCGGCGAACTCTCTGATCGTTTGGAATACCTTAATTATGCTTGGGTCTTTGAAAGAACCAGTCCCCTCATTAATCTTGGTTAATGCTTTCTCAGCGGTAGCAGGCATTAGCGCAAAGGCAAGCCAAGCCCGCTCGAATTCAGATTTACCGGGAACGCTGAAGGGGGTTATTCCCTTATCCTTTATTGCTGCGACCAACGATATAAATTCATCTAAGGTTGCCGGGGCCTGCAATCCTTCCTTTTCAAAAATGTCCTTGTTATAATAAATCAACTGAGAGTCCATAAAGGCCGGAGGCGAGGAATATAGTTTTCCGTCCACCTTCGCGTATTCCATGAGGTCTTCCCCGAAACGGCTGGTATCGAGCCCGTAATCATCCAGATTAAGCAATGCACCGCTCTGCACATACAGCTTCATTTTAGGCGTCTTGTTTCCTTGAACATAGAACACATCCGGCAGCGAGTTACTCTTAACAGCCGTATCGATCGCTGTCTCTGACCCTGAGAATTGAAAGTTTAATTTGATATTCGGATGTTCTTCTTCAAATGCTTGATTGATTGCGGTAAATCCCGCCTCAAACGATGATTGGTTAGACTGGTCTCCCCACACGGTTAGTTCCACTTGTTTTTCGGTTCCGGCTTTGCTGCCTTGATCAGGTGAAGAGCTGTTTGTGTTGTCGCCACATGCTGCCAGCAGCAAGATGGAGACACTTGTCACTGCAAGAAGTGCTTTTCTGAATAACCCCTTTTTCATTTTTTATTTCTCCCTTCGTGTCTAACGGTTTGTAAGCATGTAATAATCATAGTTCACAAAATAAAGCGTTTCCATGAACAAGTTTTTGTTTATGATTCCACATTATTGGATAGTTGCATTTGATGTAGGGCAAAAAACCGGAACAGTGATGTCCCGGTTGATCGTCATTCCAAATTATTAGATGAACATTCCATTTAATTAGATGAGAAGCCAGTCGAGTTTCTGAATTCAGAAACGGTCATACCGGTAACTTTTTTAAACACCTTCACGAAATAATTCGGGTTTGGATATCCCACACGGGAAGCTACCTCTTCAGCAGAAAGCGAGTATCGCTTCATGAGATCGATAGATTTACGGATACGAACCTGGGTCAGGTATTCAAGAAACGTCATCCCCATTTCCTGACTAAATCGATGACTGAAATAATGAATGTTTAAATTCACTAAGCTTGCGGCATCCTCAAGCCGAATGGTTTGGGCGAAATGTGCTTCTACATAACGAAAAACCGGCTCCAGCCATGTTTGCGTTTTCATCCTGGCGATAGCGGATAAGTCATTGAACCGTCTAATCGTCTGTAAAAAGCAGGACTTTAATTCATCCCATGTTCGCATGGAATCTACTGAATAAAAGGGGAGGGTCATAAAATCGGACTTCTCTGTATCAATCCGCATATTTATGTGCAATGGATCATTTTGATAAATTTTAAGCATCCACTGGACCAAACGGAACGCAGTATCGGGAGAATAACGTGTCTCTAGTTCGCTGCCCACGGCGTCAAGCCACTTCGCCAACTCTTCCTCTGAAGAATTCAATATGCTTATAAATTGCTGCTGCCATTGTTGAAACTTGATGTCCAGCTGCTCCTGAACAACATTTAGACTCGCATCAAAGCGGTACAAGCCTGGCCCGCTGAAAAAGGATCGGTCAATCATTTGCTCTGCTTGGTTTCTTATCACTTTACACTTCTGAAAGGTCAGATGCTCAGACATACCAACTGATACTGTAATGGCAAGATTCTGCTTCACTGTGTCCATCCATTCTTTTACCAGACCAGCCATCATCGTTGTTTCTTCCGGTCCAGTTTCTCGACTAAAGAGTAATCCGTGAAAAAAGCCTTGATCAAAGCCAAGAGGAATTGCATGTGTCGTTTTATTCATAAGATCTTGTAGGAGAAATCCCAAGGCAGTCTGGTCGTCATCGTTGCCTGAGTGATCCATTGACCAAATACGGATTGCAACCCAACAAACAAAAGCAGATTCTTTCAACAGGTCTGTAAGCAAAGGGTACTCTTTGTGATAGAAATCCACCGGAAAAGCAACGATACCCGGAAGTATTCTGGATTGTGTCATCAATCGCTGCCTTTCTTCATCCATGGCATTGGCCCGGCTCTGTCTAGCGCGAACCTTTGAGGAGAGTCTCTCTGATAATCGGGTCAGTGTTGAAATCAATTCATCTGGGTCGAACAGATGCTTGGGAATATAGTCTTGAACACCCAATTGGATTGATCTTCTCGTATATTCAAACTCTTCATAGCTGCTCAGGACTAAAATGATCATCTCTTTATCCGTCTCTCTAATCCGTCTTATCAATTCTAGACCATCCATTTCAGGCATTCTTATATCGGTCAGCAGCACTTCGGGGTAACCATCTGTAGAAAAGGCCTCCCATGCCTCCTTGCCGTTCCGATAAACACCTTGTATTTCATAGCCATTTTCATTCCAGTCAATGATGGTCTGAAATCCAACCCGAACCAGGGATTCATCATCTACAATCGCGATTTTAATCATTTTCGTTTGGCCATCCTTCTTTCAAGATAGGAAGCTTTAACTCCACAGTAGTGCCTGCTCCCCGTTCACTCGTAATGTTCATTCCGTAGGCAGGACCATAGAACATTTCAATCCTCTCTTTCACACTCAATAATCCGATGTGGCTTCCAGTTCCGCTGCTCATAACCTGCTTGATTTCATGTAAGCGCTCTTGACCGATTCCGCTGCCATTGTCCCATACCCGAATACTAAGCATCCCATTCTCTGCTTTTGCCTCCAGACGAATCTGTGCTGAATGATCAACAGACGACAAACCATGAACTATAGCATTTTCTAAGAGGGGTTGAATCAAAAATTTAAGCAGCCGATACGGTTTCGCCTCATCCTCCAGTTCGACCTGAAATATAAAGTTTTGATGACGTACTTGTTGAATCTTGACAAATTCACGCATGACGTTAATTTCGTTTTCAAGCGAAACAAGTTCATTGGTGTCTCTGATCGAGTATCTCAACAGATTGCTCAATGCATCTACGATCTCTTTTATATGATCCTGTTTTCGTATCATGGCCATCCACCGGATGGTATTTAACGTATTGTAGATGAAGTGAGGAGAAAGTTGATTTTGGAGCACTTTTAACTGCACCTGCCGTTTGCGTTCTTCACTGGCCTTCACTTCACCCAATAGATTGTAGATCTCATACATAACAGAAATAAAGGTTTCATTCAGCTGCGTAATTTCTCTGGCCCCTCTGAATTTGGTAAGGGAGTTAGGCTTCTCGCCGCGCAATCCTCTCCGCATATTGGCAAGAAGCCTCGTGATCGGCAAAGCAATGTCGGTACGAATCAGGTAGGAGGCAACCAAACCAAGGACCAGACTTCCCCCGGCCAGCCAAGCAGCAAAAACACTCATTCGGTATACGGTGGCATACACTGTATTTAGAGCATACTCAGCTGTAAGCGTCCATTCATTGTAATCAAGACTTTGTTCAAGACGTAAAACTTCAGAAAAGGTATCTTCCTGTATTCCGTATTCTTGAAGCAGCACTTTATCCGGACCTTTAAGGAAAAAAGCAGTATTGGAACCTGCCATAGCGGAGCTAAGAACGTCCCTGAATACATTAGAAGAAACAATAAGATAAAAATATCCTATAGGTCGGAAGTTCTCATCTTTAATGACTCGTCCTAATCTGAAAGCACTTACATCATCGTTTGTAGGAAAACCTGACCTTACAGAATCCCAATAAGGTGCCCCATTGGCTGTAACCGCATTTGCCTTTCCTTTCTCACTTAAAGGCTCTTGTTCATCTTGGCCGATGACAAAGGTACTGTTGTCAGTAACAAATACACATCCTTTAATACGGTTGCTGTCTAGTCCGCCAATGATCGGCAGCACGCTTCGCTCCAGTTGCTGCTGAATTTCAATTTTTTCAAATTCGTTATGGACCGGTTCAGACAGTATTGCTCCTATTTCATCTGAGGTTAAAATCTGCAGACTCACATTATTATAGGTCTGAATGGTTGCTTCCAGTTTGTCTACAGTCAGGCTCGTAATCGAATCGGAATATGACTCGGCATTGGTACGGATCGCAGCATTATAGTTCTGGGCCAAGAGGCTTAGTCCAACAATAGAGGGGAGAACAAATAAGGGCAAATAAAATAGGAGCAGCTTCTTAGTCAGATTCCAATTATTCCATCGACGAATTAACCATTTATATCCAGGTAGATAGGTAAGGGGCCTTCTCATGTAAGATTCTTCTATACCTCCTATGCTGCTTGACTGACCCAATTAGGGTCAATTTTTTCGACATCATTGTCTTCTTTATAGCGAATGGTTCCGGTTCCTTTAAAGCTCTCTCTTTGTCTATTGGATGAAATGCTTGAAGGGCCAGATACAATCAGCCAGACTTCAATTCTGCAGTATCCGTAAAAACGGGTACCTCACCAGTATCATATATTTATGGATAAAATCATTATGCCGGCTCTTTCTCATAATACCTCCTCCCAGCATTCACAACGTCTTGAAGGCTTTCATATTTATACTATGTTGGAGACAAAATGATTGAAATAACTCTTTCTTAAGGTTAGATAACGCAATTTGAAAGATTGTGAACATTGGATAACCTAATTATTACGTTTGAATATCGTTTAAAAGGATATTATTTGAATTTATATACATTTTTGTGATAAGGTTTAATTGCAAATGATAGTCAGAATATCACATCGAAGCTTGTCATATTAAAATCAGAGGTGGTGTTGGAAAGATGAACTCAGAACAGAGTAGTATCGTCATTCATGAGATATCCAAGTTACAAACTCCTGAACAATTATGGAATCCCTATGATTGGTACCACGATATGCTTGTCAATAATCCGATATATTATGATGAGAAGCAAAACGTCTGGAACGTATTTCGCTATGATGATGTGAACATGGTGCTTAGTGACTTCAAGTTATTTTCAAGTATACGGAAAAGAAGTGTGTCACCTATTCCACCAGTCATTACACGTGTAGATATCAATTCTACCGATCCTCCTATTCAACGTGATATACGTAAGCTGGTATCCAGTGCCTTTACCCCAAGAAGTCTAAAGGAGTGGGAACCAAGAATCAGGAACATCGCAAAAGAATTAATTAATAAAATGAAACAGATGAACAAGCCCGACATTGTCAGTGATCTTGCCGTTCCTCTTCCCGTCACGGTCATTTCTGATTTGTTAGGCACACCAAGACAAGATCTTCATCATATAAAGAACTGGTCCGATATTTTGTTTTTCCCTAATTCAGAGGTCAACGTTACGGATCAAGCCAAAAGAAAATACCGTGCGATGTCGGAATTCAACGAATATTTGCTTCCCATTGTTAAGGGAAAACGTCAAAATCCTGAGAAGGATATTATTTCTGATTTAACTCTTGCAGCGTATGAGGGGACACAACTTACAGATGAGGAAGTGGTAATCTTCAGCTTGGGTCTGCTTGCTGCCGGCAATGAAACAACAACCAATTTACTCGCTAATATGTTTTATACTTTCGTGTATGAACAAAAAGGAATTTATCAGGAGATTCTCTCCAATCGTAGCCTTATTTCCAATGCCATTGAAGAAACGTTGCGTTATCGCTTCCCCATCACACTAGATCGGGTAGTGACATTGGATAGCCATGTGTTGGGTGTCCCTATGAAAAAAGGTGATGTCATTGTTGTATGGCTTGGAGCCGCGAATAATGATGCACAGCAATTCCCGGAACCAAACAAGTTTGATATACACCGAGAGAATAGTAACAAGCATCTTAGCTTTGGGAAAGGCCCTCACTTTTGTCTAGGAGCCCCTCTAGCACGTCTTGAAGCTCAAATAGCATTAGAGTGTTTCGTAGAAACCTTTGCTGATATTGTTGAAACTGAAGCCTTTAATCCTGCGCTTCATTTACACAAAGGAACACAAAATCTACTTACTTTACCTGTAGAATTAAAAATTTTGGATAGAAGTATTATTTAATTTTCTTCCATAAAATAAGCGACCGTTCCTCTTTCGAACACTGAGGGAACGGTCGTTTTGGTATGATGATTTTATTTGAATTAATTAGGACGCGTCTTGAATTTTATGTTAGTAAGTTCTCAATTCACTTTTTAAATAAATTACCGTTCGTCAAATGGCTTCTGTTTCTATGCGTTAATAATTGAGCCCCCGTCGACAAAAAAGGTTTGACCCGTTATATGTCTGGCATCTTCACTTGCCAGAAAAGCAACGACCGGAGCGATATCTTCATAAGGGTCCCCATAACGACCGATTGCAGTGGGCTTGAAACCCAGCAGCTGCGGGTCACGCTGATCTTCGGGCAGCGCATCCAGATGTGCGCGAATTCCATCCGTGAGGGCTCCAGGATTTATGACATTCACATTGATGTTGTCCTTGCCCCATTCTCGGGCAACAACACGCGACAACGCTCGTATTCCTTCTTTAATGGCAGCATATGCGGCATACCCCTCAAGCCCGTCATAACCTGCTCCTGAGCCAAAATTAATGATCTTTCCTCCACCTTGTTTTAAATACGGGTGACTTTCCTTCATCATGAGCCAAGTGGATATAAGTCCTGTTTGGTAGCTCTCATCAAGTGTATCCAATTCATGTTCCAGAAAGGAATGAGGTGTCCGAATAGCAATTGCCAAATTGACTAGAATGTCGATGGTATTAAATTCCTTAATCGTATCTTCAACCAGTAATTTGACCTGCTTGGGCTCAGACAAATCAGCAGTCTTGGCAAGAACCGAAAACCCTGCACGTTCACAACGTGCAGCGGTTTCCTCTAATGACGAGCCATTGATATCAGTAAGCATTAATGATGCGCCCTCTTCAGCCAGACGTAGAGCGATGTAGCTGCCCAGTCCTCCTCCTGCACCCGTTACAATGGCAACCTTACCCATTAGTTTTCCCATAATTCAACCCCTCCACCTTAATTCATGGTCTAAAGTCATCGTTGCTTCCTCTGTCAACATATCCATGCTGTTTAGTTAGTTTTATCGCATGAAACCCACTGAATGGCTGATAATCAACCGCACGTTCAGAATTTAGTATGCGACCGGAAACGCTTTGAGTCCCCGAATGATCATACCTGGCCTCCACTCCAGCAGTTCCGGATCTGTATTTAACCGAATCTCCGGTAGCCGTTGAAGTAAAGCGTTGATCGCAATCTCGCCTTCGAGTCTCGCAAGTGGAGCGCCAAGACAATAATGAACCCCTTTCCCAAAAGCAATGTGGTCATTGACTTTGCGAGTAATGTCAAACGTATCGGGTTTTTCATATTGACTGGAATCACGATTCGCAGAGGATAATGCGACAAGCATCATGTCTCCTTGGTGAATTTGCATTCCCTGAAACTCCACATTTTCCGCTGCCCAGCGTACATTGCTTATTTCAACTGGCCCATTAAATCGCAGCACTTCCTCAACCGCCGCTTGAATCAGATCAGGATCATCCATAAGTAGTTGCTTTTGCTGTGGATGTTCCAGCAACGCCAGCATACCGTTCCCAATCAGGTTCACTGTTGTTTCATGCCCTGCAATTATGAGTACGAATACAAGTGCATATAACTCCTGCTCCGTTAGTTTGTCACCTTCTTCCTCTATGCTGATGAGATCGCTGATGAGGTCCTCTTGAATATGGTTACGCCGCTCCTTGATCAGTTCTTGTAAGTAATCGACAAAAGCCTTCATTACTTCATCGCTCTCCTGATTCATCTGTGGATTGCTGACACTCTCCATAATGGTGTTGGACCAAGCTCTGAATTTGTCTTGATCCTTCAGTGGAACGCCTAGCATTTCACAAATAACGATAATGGGCAGCGGGAAGGCATAGTCCTCAATCAAATCAAACTCCAGAGTGTTTCTTGCCTGAATCTTGTCTAGCAATTGATCGCTTATTTCCACAATTCGTCCTCGCTGCCTCTCAATCATACGGGGAGTAAATGCCTTCTGAATCAAGCGCCGCAGTCGACGATGATCTTCAGGACCAACACTGATCAGATTTCGTGAAATAATCGCCTGATGCGGAGGAAGTGTCTCCTCCTTTTCATTGTTATTATTATGAAGGATTCCGGTTACAAAGCGGCCATCCTGCAAAATGTTGACGGCATCCTCATATCGGGTAACCATCCAGGCAGCATGTCCACTAGGAAGTAAAAGTCGATGAACAGGCTCTTCGGCACGCAGCTTTTCGTAGACTGGGAAAGGTTGCTGAATGAAAGAATGATTCAAGAAATCAACTTCGGACTTGGAACGGCCTTGATTTTCATTGGTAAACATCGTAACGCCTCCCAAAATGATAGTTTAAGTATTAATTCAATATAAAGACTATCATAATTGGAGTTTGACTTTCAAATAAGTTCGTTCAATTCCAGTAATACGAAATTCAACGTTTTCTTAGGTCAATTAATGACTTTGGTTTGTCTTTATAATCTATTCACAATAGACATCGGTGTTTATTACATCAGGTACTATTGCTTCTACTTTTTGTTTTTGTAAGAGTCCATTAGCATATTAAAGATTATTAAATCATCACGGTAATTCTCCGGAGTTGTTTTTATGACCTGATCGTAAACAATTGCATCGTAAAGGGCTTCCAGCTCAATCGTGTAAGGGTCTTTATACGTATGTCGAATAACGGTTTCTTTGTACAAGTCCCCTTCTGTTTCTGACACGATTAATTTAACAGGTAGTCCTTGAATATACGGTGTGTCAAATTCTATTCTAACTATTTTATCCTTTCCGTACACTTCCAGATGAGCATCAAACTTACCTACGTTATTCATACCTGTCTCATAAACTACATTGAAAGAAGGATAGTTGAAAATGGCATTTATAAAGAAGCCTGCACTATTAAAAGCAAAACCGGATACGGATTCTGGCATTCCCAAAGCCTCACGCATAGCAGAAAGATCATGCGACCCTAAAGCGGTAAGGAAATAGTACAACATAATTGTAGTTTCATCAGCGCCCTCACCAAGAACTTCTCTAATCCACTTCTCTGATTTCTCAGCTCGTTCTTTATTTACTTCTTCGGGAAAATCGTTAAACTTTTTCGGGTATGCTCCAGATTGCCTTATGAAATAATCATTCGGTCCAATAATATCTCGTACTCTTGCGTACAAAATTCGGTCTAATCCCCCTATTTCTTTAACTGCAGCTTCAAATGCAGGAGCATATCTTCTCATATAACCGACCATGATATGAACATTATTTCTGCTTTTCGCCTCGATCACAGCTTCTGCTTCGGATAATGAAAGCACCATAGGCTTTTCAATGAGAACATGCTTACCTGCATTGGCAGCAGCTATAGCAGCATCTGCATGATATTCGTTACTGTTACAGACGAAAACAACATCAATATCTTCGTCATTAACGAGATCCTGCACATTTGTATAGAGATTTGAAACACCAAATTTTTCTCCGTTATATTTGAGTGAATTATACGAAACATCACATAAAGCAGTTACTTTGAATTTTTCGGGTAATTCTTTAAGGATAGGCAAGTGTACGACTTGTGCAAGTTCACCCGTACCAATAATTCCTACATTAAGAACTTTACTCATTAGAACTCATCCTCTCAGTATGAAAACGACAAATTTCAATTTAAAATTTAATCGTGTCATTTAATTCGGCTGAACGATAAATCGCTTCAAGTATCTGAGTAACGACTAGCGCTTGTCTTGGTTCAACTACAGGATTTTTGTCTTCAAGGATTGCATCAATCCATTGAGCAATTTCTCGATCAGCATCTGTTTCTTCTACGGGGGATATATACGATATACCGGCTGCATTCTGTAACTGGGTGCTAACGAGATTTCCATACATTTCTGTATTAAATATCAGTTCATTTGTACCTAAGGCTGTATTCCGGCGCATTTCGGCGCCTCCTTTTGTTCCAGACAACGTAGTCATTGCTTCTCTTTCATCTAGTGAATTCAGGGCCCAGGAACATTCTAGATAAATGGATGCACCATTCTTCATTTTGATAAAAGAGAACGCTGACTCCTCTACGTTAAAATGATCCGGATCCCACGGTCCAAAAGGATTGGCCTTATTCTCATATCTTAATTTGTTGTGCACTACGCCGGTTACACTTTCAACTTCGTAGTTATTCATCAACCATAGAGTCAGATCAAGTGCATGGGTGCCAATATCAATAAGCGCACCGCCTCCTTGCATGTCTTTATTTAGGAATACTCCCCAAGTTGGAACACCTCTACGTCGAATTGCGTGCGCTTTAGCTACATAAATTTCTCCCAGATCGCCATTAGTACACGCTTGTTTCAAAAGTATTGAATCTTTTCTGAAACGATTCTGGTATGCGATTGTCAATTTTTTACCTGTACGCTCAGCAGCTTTTACCATTTTCTCTGCTTCCTGACTATTCATGGCCATGGGCTTTTCACACATGACATGCTTCCCTGCCTCTAAAGCCTCGACAGTCATTGAACTGTGTAATGCATTCGGTGTACAGATATGAACGACATCAATTTCAGGATCTTGCAGCATATCTTTATAATTGGTATAAATTTTTGCATCATTTCCTACCAAATCAGCAGCTTTTTTTGCTTTTTCTTCATTTCTACTAGCAAAACCTTTGACATTTACCTTATCAGACAGTTTGAGTAATGCTGGTAGATGTTTTTCTATAGCAATTGCTCCGCAGCCAATAATACCTACATTTAATTTATGCATACTCAACACCCAATAAATCGGATAAGGCGTTAAAGCTTATCTCCACACTTTTTATTTCATCTATCGATATAACATCTTGCTCAACAATGATATATTTAGTGGCTGTGTGCTCTTTTACTAATTTGATAATCCCCTTAATGTCCAGCTTTCCTTGTCCTATTTCTACAAAATTATCAGAATTAAACAATGGAATGAAATCATGTATAGTTATCTCTTTTTCCTTGTCTAGTGTGTCGAGTATATTTATTGTGCTAACGGGATGAGGCAAATCTTTGATATGAATTAATTCACATCGAGTTCCAAGTTGTTTTAGCAACTGCTCGACATTCGCCCCTCCCCTAATAGCCCAATAGATATCTAATTCAAATTTCAAATAATCAGGATTTGTATTTTCTAATAGGATCTCAAATAACGTTTTCCCATCAAACTTTTGAAATTCTTGAAAATGATTATGATAATATAGCTGGATCCCGTGTGTCCAAAGTCTCTTTCCATATTCATTTAATCGTCTACTGAAAGCGATTGCATCATCAGCTCCTTGAAACATCCTCATAGGAATAATTGCTCTATTACACCCTAACTCTTTGTGATAGGCAATTATTTCATTGAGTTCTTGCTCATTTAATTCGGCTGGAATATGTGTTCCAAGTACTTGTATGCCTGCATCTTCAGTCATTTTTTTTAAATCACTGGCAGACAGAGAGCTGATATTAAAAGCGCTATCACTTTGAAAATCAACTGGGATTTCAATGTGCTTATACCCAATTGTTGATAAATTCTGCAAAGTTTTAATCCGATCTTCATTGAATTTATTTCGAACAGAAAACATTTGTAAACCAATTTGAATAGTCAATAAAGTGACCTCCTATTATAATCTTTCCCGATATTGTAGATTAATCATGAAACCCAAACTCTATGGAATCTGGGTTGCCAACGTTCTAATTCAGATGTTTTTGTAGCACTTGAAGGACTGTTTCATAACCTTCGACGTTCAGATGAAGAACATCGGTCGTATACTCTAGCTTCAGATTACCATGCTCGTCTTTTAGCGCTGGGTGAAGATCGACGTAATCAATTGCAAGGCGCGCGGTCATCTCCTGAATCCTCTCGAATCAAAGCGTTGGTTCGACTGCCCAGGATATACTGTATGACACGCGCGTCATCGGAAGGGTAAACCGATTCATTTTTCCGGATCGTCCCAAATACGAGTGTTTTGCTTTCTTAACGAGAAGAAGGAAAATAAAACGGAAAACGGCACTAAAATTACGCTATTCGTCCGATCCTTCCCCTAATACGATTCCAACGGGACCAATCAAGCCGCAATCTAGCGGTTCCCGGTTAGGATCGAAAATGCTTAGCGCATTGTTCAGGGTCGTCGCTACTTCGACCTCTAACTCGTTGTTTTCTCCATAGCGCAAGTATTCCCCGATTGGAATATGACGCCCGATCTGATCGACACCGTGGAGCTCTTGGCCGTTAACGAAGACCCTGAACGTATCGGACACCTCGCCCATCTCTAAAATAACGGCAGCGGAAGTATCTTTCCGCTCTTCAATGCGGAAACTTGTCCGATATCGTCCAATTCCGGATACTTGCCGGAGCGCCGGAATGTGAATCCAGGAGCGCAGCTCGTCAAGTTCAAGCTCGATCCGTTCAATCTTCGTCTCCGTTGGATGAGCGCCAGCAGTCCAGCTGTCCACGACGAGAGACCAGCGATCTGGTATGATCCGCGTACCTTTCGCAATCGTATCACGATATTTCTCTCGCTGAAGCAATCCTGTCCATTCTTCGGCAACTGCGATCAAAGCAGTTCCGTTCGGGGCGAGTCGCAGCTTCGCCGTTGCTTGACCGGAGCCTGTATGAACAGCGGCCATCGGGCATATTGTTCCATCCCAAGCGTTCAGCTTGAAAGGATTCCCCGTCCCTGTGAACTGCACTTCTCCCTCGAATGCCTGCACTTGACTTGGATTGTAGATGAAGTAATAAGAAATACCGTTTTCGTACCGACAGGCATTCAACAGAGGCGACTCGCACTGGACTTGAACGGCAGGAATGACGGAGAGCTCGCCCAGTGCCCCGACCGCATCTTCTTGAGTGTTAACCGCTCTTACCATCGGCAGGTTTAACAGATGCTCGATTCGATCGCACAGTTCGACGTCTTTGGCTCTCATCTTGTCCTTGCTGCCAAAGAATGAAGCAACATGATTCGGAGCTACTCCAACGACCACGACAGGTAGTCCGCTCTCCGCGAAGGCGATCAGTTGATTGGCTGTTTCAATCGGGAGATCGGACGCCCTCCAGTCTCCGGTCAACGACTTCTTACGCATATCTACGACGATAGCACGATATGCCGGTCCGTCCGCTACCAGTACGGATTGTCCCTCGAATGTACCGGTTTGGGCATTTGCTAAATCCAACAAACATGGACTTACAAAGTCATACGTGAAACCGGCTTGTTCATACGGGGTCAATTCCGTTCCCATTGCGCCATGAATCCCATCAATATGATAACGATAAATCGCCAGATCTACCTTCGGCTTACCAAGTTGAAGCAGATATTGAGTGCGTGCGATATAGTCTGTAAGGGCTCTTGCATGAAGGGAATTTGGTTGGCGTCCTCCCCATTCGTTCGAGAACCTCGACCCCATGAGCGACAAGCCCGGCCATTTGAACATCGCTTCGAAATGTTCCGAAGCAGATGAAGTATCGTAGGACATACCGTGAAGAACCGCCTGGTTGACGCCAGCCGCAAAGCCTCGATGCAATTGCCAGAGAAGACCGAAGTCCTGTCCGGTCCACGTCTGCTTGTAGCCATAATCCATAACAGCGCCTACCTCAATCGAATAGATCTCGCGATCATACAGATGAACGGCACCCGATTGGATTCGGTAACCGTCGGTCGAATCATGGAAACCGAGTGATTCCGTCTCCGGGATGTCAACTTCGGCAAGGCCCGAGGAGAGCTCGGTAGGCATGCCGTAAGTTTGATAACGAAGCTTCATATGATGTCCGTTTGCCCACTTTCTTATTGTCCGAAGGTGATTGTCCCGGAACATATCTGTCAAGGTTTGAAAGAAGTCGTTCCTAATGCGCAGGTTTGCCGAGCGGTCAGCGAAATCGTAATCGGAGTCTCCGTCCGTCCGATTGCCCGCACCTAGCTGATACAAACCTTTGACGAATATCGAAGGCAGATAAGGAGTCAAATCATAGCCTCGACGCATATGGAACTCCTCCAATACAGCAGGAGACCAGATCGCGACGGGCATCGTCGCACCGTACATCCCGCCTAGCATAGTTGCGTTCAATTCAATGGAATCACAGAACAAGTTTCCGGCGTTCTTCTCGTATAAGGCAAGTATCTCAGGATCCGCAAACAGGCGTTTATCCCAGTAGCCCGTAACTGCATCGGCTGCAGCTTTCGAAAAGTGGTCGATCGCGGGAGCACCGATTGAGTCGTTCATCTGTCCGTTCGTTTGACTCCAAAAGCCGAACAAGTACCATTCTCCGTCAAGAGGAGCTGTCCATTCTATCCTTCCGTCGTCAACTCTAAAGGTGAGATCGGCTGCCGTATCCAATTCTAGCGTGACGACTTCACCTATGGACTCGCCGCTGTATCTCCGAGCAACCGTCACAGCCACAAGCTTATAAGGACGTGACGGATCGACCGTATCGGGGACAGGAATTGCTCCGTTGTAAGTCCCTGCAACTACCATTGTCCCAATATGCAACCCATGTGTGCAGCGATCGTCACTTTTGTCCATGACGGCGGGCGTTGCGATCGGCCACAGCGGTCCTACAGTGAAATCCAACTGAAAGTTAAGTGGAATGGCGGCTTCGAGTGCAGCTTTCATCCGGTTGTTCCACTCATCACCTCCGAAAACGAAGCGGCCATAATCCGATGGATGTATGTCCGCCGAAGGGATCGGGAAGAAATGGAGGATTTCTGCACCGCCATAGCCAGCTTCCGCCATCCACTCAATCTCCCGTTTGATCTCGTCTTTGTCCATGAACGCACCGGGAAGCCACCACCTCATTTTCGGGCGATAGCGCTTGGAGGGAGTTTGGAATTCCACTGGATCCCATGTATTCATTTAAAACACTCCTTAACTGAGAATGATGGGGAAACTTATCTTTTTCAAACTAGTTATATATTCATTATAAGAACTTTGATTTAGAGAGACTGTAACGTAAACCAAACATTGTATAGCGCGATCTTAACCTGTGTTAACGATTAGAGCTGAGAGAAAGCAAGTCAAGGACTCGCTTTTGCTTGATGAAAAGGGTACAATCAACTTCAAGTTAACTTTAACTATTAAAGGAGCATTCGGACATGTACAGTATTAGTGAAATTGAGAAGATCACAGGTTTGCGTCCCTCCACTCTGCGTTATTACGAACAAGAAGGCATCTTACCACATGTTGAACGGAACGCTTCAGGTAGAAGAGAATATTCCAATGAGGTTTTAGAGTGGCTTGAACTGGTTGTCGCTTTAAAAGATACGGGAATGTCTATTGAAGATATAAAGGCTTACACAGAGCTGATTCGACAAGGTGATCCTTCCCTGGATGCCAGAAAACAATTTTTGCTTATGCATAAAACCAAAGTGGAACGTACTTTGGCTCAGACTCAGTTCCATCTGGAAAAGATTATACGGAAGATAGCGATTTACGATGTTTTGATGCATAAGAAGATGAAATAGCTATGAATATTTATTTTTCAAAATGAGTATTGACTTCAAGTTAACTTTAAGAGGTAGAGTAAAGTTATTACCTTGAAGGAGTGATTACATTGTCAGAATCAAAAGTATGGCTTATTACTGGATGCTCGACAGGATTCGGGCGTCACATTGCGCAACAAGCGATTGAAGCAGGTTATAACGTTGTCGTGACCGCACGTAATGTTCAGCAGGTAACAGATCTTACAGCAGGACATGAGGATCAGGTAATTGCTCTCCCACTGGACGTGACTAGTCCAGAACAGATCCGCAATGTGATTGACCGCACGATTGAGAAGTTTAATCGTATAGATGTGCTTGTGAACAATGCAGGTATTGGATATTTCAGCTCTGTTGAGGAAAGCGTGGAGGAAGAAACCCGTAAAATGTTCGAGGTTAACTTCTGGGGACTTATGCATGTAACGAATGCTGTTCTTCCACATATGAGATCACAAAAAAGTGGTCACATTATAAACTTCTCTTCCATTGGCGGTCTGACTTCGTTCCCGACCCTTGGCTATTATCATGCTACAAAATACGCTGTTGAGGGCATATCCGAGAGTCTATCCCAAGAATTGGCACCTTTTAATATTCATGTGACTTTAATAGAGCCAAGCAGCTTCCGCACAGATTGGGGTGGTCGCTCTTCTGTCAAAACAGAGACAAGCATCCCTGAGCTTAAAGAATCCATCGTCGGACAGATGCTGCAAGGGATCGAACTCGGTGTTGGTCAAGAAGCTGGAGATCCTGCAAAGGCTGCCGAAGCAGTTATTAAAGTTGTGGAAACAACGGAACCGCCTCTTCGTTTGCTGCTGGGACAACAAGCCTACGATGCAGCGACCTATAAATTTAATAGCCTGCTTGCCAGTATAGAACAATGGAAAGAAACAACGATAAACGCAGATTACAAATGATATAAGATTGAATTACAAAAACCCACAAGGCATCACTTTTTATGTGATATCCTTGTGGGTTTATATTTTTCTCTTAATTATCCATTATAAGATTGTACTTAATCAGTTTTTAAGTAATACGATAAATAAAATAAAAAAGCCGCTATAAGCGACTTTTCTATATTGACCTGATTAAATTAAACGTTATTTTAATTTGTTTTCTTCGGAAATAGCATCCATTAATATTTTCTTGGCTTTAGCGCCATGATCCGAGTAATCAAACATTGACATACTGCCCCACCCACTATAATCCGGAGCCCAATAACGGATACCGATAAGCCCATGTGTTTTACCCCACTGAACCACATCATGATAGATTGCGGCTTGTCCTTCTTCGTTATGCGGATATCCCTTGACCGTGTTTGACCATCCCGCATATGCGCCCTGCACTTCACCTGAAGGATAAGAAAACTCTGCGATAAATACAGGTATACCCACCTCTTTGTTAATCGCAGTAACTATTTTTTTGTACATAACCATTTTATCGATGTATACTCCTGGCGCACTGGGATAAAAACTAATTCCAGCAGTATCAATAGGGAATCCATTTTCCTTTAATGTCTTGAAATACGTGACTGCTGTTTTCACTGTTGTTACTACCGTGGCGATGTGAGTAGAAAACTTAACATTGCTTGAATCAAGTCCTAAACTAGTGTACGCCTCTTTAATCCCTTTAGCTACCGCAGTCATCTGCACTGCATTGTATTTCCATATATTATTCTTCAACCAATTGGTTCCCATCACAGAATAGACATGTCTCATGAAGCCCGGAACTTTTTCCAGCTTTTCGTTTACTGCGGTTTTCAATCCAATGCTTACCCCTGCAAAACCATAGTTTGCTTCGTTACCAATGTTCCAGTTCTCTACTTTGACGCCTGTTTTCAAAATTTCGGTTGCCACAAATTTTCCGTATGCTTCCAAGACCATGTTCATCTCATCCAAAGTTAATTCTTCCCAAGGTTTTCCGTTTTGCAGCGCATATATCTCGGGATATTCTTCGAAATTAGGTGCTTGCTGCCGATCCATATCCATGTATGTGTAAGCCAGCATAATTTCAGGGTTCAACGGTATATTTAGTTTGGCTGCCATTCGAGCTAGCTCTAATCCCTGCTCCAAGGTATGGTAATTTGCATTTGAGTCTTCCTCACCGTTAACGATATTATCCGCAGTAGGAGAGCGTTTAGTCGCAATTCTTGCGTACATTTCCGTAGCGCCTGATGAAATATACATCTTCTCTAATTCCTCTCGACTTTTCGCAGTAACTTCTCCTGCTTTATACGTAGTATTCCCCGTTTTAAATGCATCTCCCGAAAACGGGCTTACCGAAAGCGCTACACGGAACTTCTCCGTAGTTACAGCAGGTACATAATCTTTATCTTCCACATACACGGATAAATTTCTTACGATAATCCCTGCTATAATTAAAATAATGATAAGTATAGAGATCATGATCTTTGTTCTAGTTTTCATGTGATTGAATACATACTTTATTTTATTCATGATGAAAGAAGTCTCCCTTTATAGCTAAGCTAGGTAGTATTGTAATTAAAGTAATCATTTAATATGTGCTTCGTTAACAAAAAGAATGGCAATTGTCAGCATAACCTGAGTTAAAGAGACGAGGGTGATCCATATTCACCATATTTTAATTCTTCCCCTTTCAATTTTCTGAAACCCTTGAGCTACAAACTGAGCAACCTGTACCCCCATGATAACGAAAAATAAAGAAAAAAAAATCGTACGAAAGGGCAAGCCCTTTATGCACTATTGGGCAAAGAGTTGAGAGATCATAATACGGAATACTGTTTTCAAAAGTGGAAGTTTGCTATCAAATGTAAGATTCCTTATCAACAGCTCCATGACGCGAAATTCTCTCTCCTTCTACGTTTTGTCACTCTCATACCCAATGTTCTCGAAAACACTTTGTCAGACCACACGAACAATAAAGACAAAGGGCATTGTAGTTATCCTACAACACCCTTTTGTTTTAATGAAAAGCACCTTGTTTTTTCGGTTCATTTAATGTTTTTAAAAGCAGTTTAAACAGCATTTCTGTTTCCTCAGGGGTATTTGCCAACAATTCGCTTATGGAGAAGTCATATGCATATTTTATCATTGGATGGTCCAGCATACCGGGGGCATGCTCTTCAAGCATCTGAACAGCTATTGGCTCTTCTATTATTTCCTTAAGAGTGGAGTCCAGTGTAAACCTGTCTATTTTAAGATTGGTTTGTGTAGGATATCTGTAGGCGTAATCTCCAGAACCGACTTCAATGAAATCTTTTTGCTCAGGCAGTTTGATGATGGCAGTAGTATTGGCCGGGATTGTTACATTGACGATAATTTCTCCGTTCTCGCAAGACCATGAGCTCTTGATTTCGCCATATACTGAGTTATAAATGCCTTCAACTGCACTTATCCCCTTAATGAACTGAGGTTGGATCAAGATTTTTTTAAAGCCGGGTTCAATTTGATTAATACCAGCCAGCTTCCTGTACATCCATTCCCCAATAGATCCATATGCATAATGATTTAAGGAGTTCATGCCGGATGTATCAAAATCTCCATTAGGAAGAATGGAGTTCCACCGTTCCCAGATGGTTGTAGCTCCCTTCTTAACGGCATACAACCAGGACGGAAAATCCTCTTTTAGGAACAAGTTACCGGCAAGCTCGTGCAATTCATTCTCAGATAATACATGACACAGATATGGAGTGCCCACAAAACCAGTTGTAAGGTGATTCTTATGTTGGGCAATATTTGTCTCCAGTGTCTTGCGGACTCTCTCCCGGTGCTTGTCATCAACCAGATTAAAATGAAGAGCTAATACGCAAGCTGTTTGAGTTTCACTGACTAATCTGCCGGTTGCTGAAATATACTCTTCCTTGAACGCTAATTTGATTTGGCTGTGAAGAGTTTCGTACTTGGAGGCATCCTCCAATTTATTTAACAACTTGGCAGTCTTGGCGAGCAGCTCCGTGGAATAGGCATAATAAGCGTTAGCCACCAGATAAACGTCCGTAGCTCCAGTTCGCTCATTACTAATCTCTTCTTTATCAAGTCCGAGCCAGTCTCCGTATTGAAACCCTGTCTGCCACAGCCCATTAGCCCCGCAGCGGGCGGTGATGTAATCAACCCAACCCTTCATGCTGCCGTATTGCTGCTCGAGCAGCCTGAGATCACCATACATTTGATACATGGTCCAGGGAACAATAACTGCAGCATCGCCCCAAGCAGCGGCTCCTTCCTGATTCCCAAGAATATTAGGGATTACATGAGGGACGCCATATTGTTCAGTTTGTTCAGAAGCAAGATCACGCAGCCATTTTGTAAAGAAGGACGCAACGTTCATATTAAATGCAGAAGTTCCGGCAAACACTTGAGCATCTCCTGTCCAGCCAAGACGTTCATCTCTTTGAGGACAGTCCGTGGGAATGTCCAGGAAATTACCGCGCTGACTCCACTGGATGTTACTGAATAACTGGTTAACCATTTCATTGGAGGTTGTCAGATTACCTGTTTCCTCCAGATGTGAATGCAGTACGCAGGCTGTAAAAAACTCCGGCTGTACTACCTCTAACCCTTCTACCGCGATGTAACGAAATCCATGGAACGTGAAGTGCGGCCGGAAAATTTGTTCTTTACCGTTACAAATAAATCGATCAATAGATACAGCCTGCCGCAAAGTTTCAGGATACAAGTTACCTTCTTTATCAAGCACCTCGGCATGTCGGATGGTAATGACCTGGCCCTCACGCCCGGTAATCTGAAGTTCTACGAATCCGGTGACAATTTGTCCGAAATCTATAACCTTCTCTCCTTTTGGTGTCGTAATGAACTCCACCGCGGGAAGCCTCCTGGTAATTCTGACCGGTTCACTTTCCTGAGCGACAAGACGCTCTTTGTTATAGGAGAAAGGCAGCACATCATATAGCGTATCGTCTATAAAACAAGAATCGTAGGTCTCCCCCATGTAGATTTCGCTGGAGCGAATCATTCCCTTGGTTACCTTCCAGCTTTCATCCGTTACAATCATTTCTTTAGATCCGTCTGTATAGACGATGTGAAGTTCTGCGATAGCTGCCACTTTGTCACCGTAATGATTCGGAGTACAGGTAAAGCCGAATATCCCTTTATACCAGCCATTTCCAACGGTAATCTCGATTTTATTACTTTTTTCAAGCATACCGTCTAAACTATAGGTCTGGTATTGCAAACGCTCATTGTAATTTGTCCAACCAGGGGCAAAGTAGTGATCTCCTACTCTATTCCCGTTAACCGAAATCTCATAGACTCCTAATGAGGATGCATAGAGACGGGCTGACTGTATATCCTTTTCTACAGTGAAAATCTTTTGGAAAATGGGAGGTGCAGTCTCATCATCCGGGAAGGTATGTGTAATCCAATCTGCTGTAAAGTTACTTCCCTTCAGAAGACCTGTTTCAAAATGTCCTTCAATGCTTGCCTGATTGCCTTGGTTATCCCAAACGGTGACATGAACCTGGTATAGAGTGGCGGCCTGAAGCGGAGGTCCCGCATACTCTACCAGAATTGAAGTATCGGCTTCCACCTTACCTGTATCCCAAATTCTCTGAGTATCCTTTGTTACTGCAATCTGATATGCAGTCTGCATAACTCCCTGCGCTGAAGAAACTAATTGCCACGATACCCGCGGGTTTGTTGTATCCAAGCCCAGGGGATTTTCCATGTATTCAATGCGAAGATTTTTTAGCTTCATATTGATCCACCTTTCCATAATTCAAAAATTTTATGATATCGCTTACTAATTTTATTTTTCAATAATTAATGCTTCAAATAAGCGATGCTACCGTTCCTCCCTAACCATTTTTACGTTCTTCCAATTCTTTAACAATTTGAGGATACTTCTCATCCAAATCGTACTTACGCAAGCAAAGATAAGTAAGAACAAAGATCACTAAAGGAAGATATACCGTCAGAACAAGGATACTGGTAATCGCTGAATCGGTTTGTGTTGCTAATGCCCCGTCATAGTTACCCAATGCCAATATCCAGCCGATCATTGCAGCTGCCAGACCCATACCAATCTTAACGCCAAAACTATTTGCACTGTTGACCATTCCAACTAATCGTTTGCCTGTCTTCCATTCACCATATTCCACCGTATTGTTCACCAGCACCCCGCCCACAGCCATCATTGGAATTGTTGCTAGTGTGGCGATACCTCCAAGGACTAAAGCCGCAATAAAGTTATATGGCATAAAGCAGCGAACAAGGGATGCAACGATGCCAAAAATCATACCAATTCGCGCTGTTCTTGCAAGTCCGAATTTTTTAATCATCGGTCCTACGATAGCGAAACCTAAAAATACCGGAATCAATCCAATGGCTCCCATGATTCCTATTAAATCTTCATTTCCGAGAATATACTTTGTGTAATAGATTCCTGTCGACCCGTTAAGCGTATACATCATGTTAATCAACAATTGTGCAAACAGCATAATGACCCAATATTTGTTTTTGAACAGAAGCTTGATGCTTTCCCAAAAAGGGACGTTATCAGTCTCGACTACTTTTACATTTCCATTGTTTTCTTTGGAAGCTAGGAATGTCAGTACCAATGCAATAAAAGATACAACGCCTAGCACAACGGCAACCATAATCCATGCGGATTGATCTCCACCAAACATATTGGTCACCGGAATTAGTGCGATTGAAATGATCATACCGATAAAATAGCCAAAGACAGTTCGAGTAAGGCCCATTTTCCCGCGTTCTTCTACACTTCTCGTCCGGATTGCCATTAAGCTTCCGTAAGGTATTGCAATCCCCGTATAAACAACGGCTGAGGCAAAGGCTACCGTAACTAGAGCATAGATGCTCTTTACAGTTGTTGATGCTTCAGCTGGTACTGTGAACAGTAATATGATGGAAGCCATTGCTGGCAGAGCCATCCATAGAATCCACGGTCTAGCCTTTCCGTATTTGGACTTTGTTGCATCGACAACTCTACCCATTACCAAGTCAACAATAGCATTGATAAATTTGGTGATGAGCATAATTGTCCCCACCGTTGCGGCTGCAATGCCTACTTTATCTGTATAAAAATAAGTTAACATTCCGATCAGCCCGTTGATGGAGTTTAAGGCAATTTGCGCTGCGCCGTCTCCCAAGTAATGATGAGGTTTCATTGTTTTCTGAATACCTTGGGCATCAAGACCTAAAGCCTTAGACTTTTTGTTTGTTTCTACAATTGGTGGACTAGAGATATTCTGTTCAGCTCTCATTGTAGTTTTCCCTTCCTTCTCTCATAGATGTCACCGCTTTCAGGAATCATATCTGAAACGTTCAACGTTAGCATAACGACAGTCTAGGGTAGATTTAGTCTTGTCATATGATACAAGTAAAGGTTTCTGCACCATGGAATGAATGCTCCGTACCATCTGGAAGCTTAACAATTGCTGATGTCCCTACAGGTAATTTAGCTTTTAACAAAAATTGATGCTCCTCAATATGCCATTCGATCTCAATCAATCCCTGCTTGGTTGCCACACTACCCTTCGCCCAGTCTAGTTTACCAATGTGCGGTTCAATTCTAATGGTAGTTGCTCCCGGATCAGCGGGTGTTACACCTAGAATAGTAGCCGGGAATTCAGCCAGTGGAACAGCACTCCAAGCATGACAATCGCTTCTTGGATTCACTTCCATCTCTGGAAGCGTCGTCAAACCTTGTGAAGCGAATACACGCCAGCGATCCCACAGTCCAAATATTTTATGCTGTAGCCCCACTTTCTTTAAAGCTTGAATCATTAAATACGAGAACGGCAGCGTTACCCGGTGAATTTGCTCTTCCAGTGTGCGTTCCATCAGTCGTCGGGCTTCTTCTCCTTCGATTGCTCCTGCAAGGATCGATATAATCTGAGTGTGCTGACTATATATCTCCAGCCCAGGCATGTCGCGAAATAACTGACGTTCTTCTGACCAGGCAAGCTTTCTCAAGGCATTACACACTTGTTCTGCTCTCGATTCCATTGTTGATGCAGCTTGACTCCAGCCTGTAGCATGTAATAATGTTGCGGATTTCCTTAACGCTGCTGCATACATGAAACTCAGCAAAAACATGGGACGATCCACGCTCTCAGGCGGCGCACCGAGCGGCCATGCGTCAACCCAATCGAAGTAGGTCCAGTATCGGTTTGAAGTAACACCAACGATTCCGTCATCCGTTAACCTTGTATGAAACCAATCCATTAATTCAATGATGGCAGGCCGATATTGCTCCACTAATTGCAGGTCCCCATTAAACTCAAAATGCTCTGAGATCATATCTACCCAGTAAAGTGAAAAAGATGGAATGACTTGAGGCTCAACCGACGGGAAACGTGCCTGAAGTAATCCGGAAGGTTGTCTCGAACGATAAAAATCTTCTATGGTTCGCCTTGCCATTCTGTCATCGCCGCTAACATTATACGTAAACAGCATCATGAGTCGACTATCCATCGCATACTGGAGTTGTTCGTAATAAGGGCAGTCTTCATAAGTTTCATGCATACACAGTTGTAAAGTTCGAACGCTAAGATCCCAAATTTTGTTAAGTTCTTGATCTGAAGATTCAAATTTCGCTTTGACTTCTAATGGATATCTGGATTCTCTGTATGACAACTGCATCAGTTCAAGCGGGGCATCTTCTGTTTCTATTTCCAAACGAACGTAACGGAACGTTCTGAACCAGAAAGGCTCGTAGATCTCATCCGTAACCGTGTCATTTACTTGTCCTGCAACAATATAGGTATCAAATTCGCCCATTAACTGTCCGGTGCTGTCTTCTCGATCTCCTTTTTTTCGTTGTATTTCAGTGCTCTCGTGAGATTCATAACACTCCGCGGCCATTAATCTCACTTTAGCATCTCGGCCATTACGCATCCGTATGTTGAGATAACCGGTTGTCAATTTCCCGGCATCAAGATCCACCTGGATTTTATGTCTGCTTGGGATTACCAGCGATGATGTGTTATCAAGCGTATTTTGTAGAAACTGTTCAGTCTCTTCGACTCCAACTCCCGCTGCTTTTGTTACTTCTATAAATTGTTTTTCTTCTTCGTACATAAATGGTATGGGTCGAGGTAACAAGTTCCATGGACTAAGGATCCCGGCGAATCCATGTGTTTCGGCGAATGGGACAGCATGTTCCCAGGTAGAATCATCGTACTCGGGGAACTCCCAGCCTTGCGGTGCGTCTTTCCCTTCTACTTCTTCTACGCCTCCCATCCAACGGATAAGCTGTTTAGGCACATGCCTGTATCCGAGATGACGATAGGTACGCCAGTTTGCATCAGAGTGCAGTGACATTAATTCAGTGCCGGTTTCGTCTCGTAATGAGGCCTCTACTAGCAGGCCAGCAGACTGTGAGCGCCAAACGGAAATAGGCCCTCCCTCTCCAATTTTGAAAGGTTCCATCGCAGGATAACGGAGAACCTTTACTGAAAGTACGTTGTTACCTGTAATAAGATGTTCACTTACATCTACGGATTCGTAATATGTAGTGTGCATATCCCCTTTACAAGGACCGATCGAAACGGATTTACCGTTAACATAAAGTCTGTATCTGCTGTCTGCAGAAATATCAATCATCAATTTGGGTGATATCGATTCATCGATGTGGAAACTTCTTCGGAAATATACAAGGTGATGCTCGGTATTTGCCTGCTCCTCGGGCTGCCTGACATCCCATATCCATTTCCCTTTCCAGTAGCGGTTCTCCTGAACAGAAGCTTCACCATACTGCTGAAGCTTCTCGTTTAAGGAAGCCCCTCTCCCTTTTTCACCCGAGAACTGAACAGTACCCATGTATGGTAAAGAGATTGATCCAGTACAATTTTGATGTTGAAAAGTAAGTTCGATGTCATAAGACTGACCTGATGGATCTATTCCTTTAGCCGAAAGTACGTTTTCATTCAAACGAACCTGTTCAAAAGAAAGGTTTAGATTCATTGGTTCCGTTTCTACTGCAAGTTGAACGACTCCGCTTTTATCTTTAGTGATTGTAAACACGGCATAAAACTGTAGGTAGGGCGTCTTAATGGTTCCATTCCATAATTCATGCATCCAATTAACTCCATTCTTTTTTAATTCTTCTTCACATAAAAGCCTCAAATCAGCATGAATTGACTGTAATATTTCTTTGGATATAGGTGAATGTGGAAATGAAGAAAGCATTTTAAGAGTAAAGCCTTTGGTATAATCAAGGTACGGAGACTGTACCAGTTCTGGAAGATATCTATCCAGTATTGCTCTAGCCTTCTCATCACTCAACATATCGCCCAGAGTAGAAAATGATCCCCATTGGGGATTCGTTGTAATAAATTGTCTTTTCTTCAACCATTCCTCGCACAAAACTGGCCAATGCTGCGCCTCAAGATGATCTTCTGCCAAGCCAATTCCATGCATGCCACTTTCGAACAGATGTAATGCAAATGGAATCTTGTGCTTACGAAGTCCATTTGCGAACAGGAGACTGTTTTCCAAAGGTACACCGTTATCTTCAACCGTATGCCATAAAAACGCCGGTGGCGTATCTGCAGTAATCTGCTTTTCGTTGGATAATAGATTCAGTAGATCGGGATCTGTTTGCCGTTCTCCCAAAAGTGCTTCTCGGCTGCCTGTACTGGTAAATTCATCGCTCATTGTGATGACTGGATAGCCAAGAACCATGAGGTCAGGACGACTGCTTTGCTTAAGGATTGAATCATTAGAATGAGGATTTCCGAGATCAAAATGGGTCCCTACTGTTGATGCAAGGTGACCTCCCGCGGAGAATCCCATGATGCCAACCCTTTTTGAATCCACATTCCATTCAGATGCGTTTGCTCTAACAAGACGGATGGCTGTCTGAGCATCCTCTAACGGAGCAGGGTGTTGGTGTGGAGATACTCTGTAGTTCAATACAAAAGCAGAGATACCAATACGGTTGAGCCACAATGCGACTGGCTCTCCCTCATGATAAGCTCTTGTGGAATAAGCACCGCCTGGACAGATAATCATGGCAGGGTAAGAGTTATTTCCTTCTAAGATATATGGTGTCAGCAAATCCATAGTCATTCGCTCCTAGCATGTGATGGATCTATGATATAAATTTTAGCGGACAGATTTGGTTCGGAAAATAACTATATCTTAAGGTCTAATAATTCAATCTGAACTAGTTGTTATATTTCACAATCATGATGTAGTGACTGAATGTTATCATAAAAAAAAGGCACCTCTCTGGAGAAGTACCTTTAATCTATATTATCCGCGAGACATGTCGTTCGCTTCGCAACGGATAAACATGTTATAATGCTCCGTTATTAAACACTATATAAAGCAGGTTCTTTGTTTGTTAGCATATACCTTGCATCTATTATCCGAATGTCGTTTGCATGATCGGTTAGAGTCTGAAACTCTGGCCAGGCAGTAACAATGACACAAATATCACTACCTGCTACGATTTCATCCAGGGAGTTTGCCATCTTTAATGGAAGACTGTAGTGCTCTTCAAAATTCCTCATAGCCATCGGATCATAAGCAGAGAGATTGGTGCATCCCTCATCCAGAAGTGCTTCGATAATCCCTACTGCGGGGGAGTACCTAACATCATCGCTGCCAGGTTTAAAAGCTAAACCGAGTATGCCGATTTGTTCATCCCGGTGTTTTAGTCGTCCGATTACTTTTCTGACCGTATGTTCAGATATATCAAGATTTACTTCCATAACAGCGTTCAATATCTTTGCATCGACACCATATTGACTTGCCGTATTTTTCAGAGCAAGAGTGTCCTTAGGAAGACAATATCCTCCAAATCCGCAGCCGGGATAAACATAATTAACCATTCCAGCCGGAGAACCTGACCACCGTTTATCCATGTGTAAGAGATGGAATAACTCAGGTATATTCACCTGTCCTATATGTTCTGCAATGAGTGCCTGTTCATTTGCGAAGCTGATCATCGTTGCGAGCAATGCATTGGAAGAAAATTTGAGCATCTCTGCTGTTTCTGCGCTCACTTGGGCATATGGCACAGAAAAACTTTCATAAAGCTTTACAAGTAAATCTGACGTTATCCCATCTAATTCACCTATGATGATCCGATCAGGATGCATAAAGTCATCCCAAGCGTTACCTTCTCTCAAAAATTCCGGATTGTATGCCAAGCCGATGTCTTGTCCAACTCGAAGTCCGCAATCCTCTATAACTGGCTTGATCTTGGTGCGCATCGTGCCTGGAGGTATGGTTGATTTGACTATAATGCTTGGATAAGCATCTTTGGGTGAAAATCGACAAATGTCTTTGACTACATCAAGTAGAGTAGATAAATCGAGGCCTGCTCTTTCATGGTAAGGAGTCCCGACACATATAAAAATCAGCTTAGCATCGGAAAGGGATTCCACCAGACTGTCACACAGTACTAAATTTTCATTAAAATGTTCGTTCAACATGGGGGGTAAACCTGGCTCATGAAATGGAAGCTCACCCTTGCTCAATGCCATTCTTTTATAGATATCCGAGTCATATGCCTTTACCGAATAGCCCTTTTCCGCGAATCCCAGCGCGGCGGTTAGTCCGACAAAACCTAATCCAACAACAGTAATATTTATGGAATCTCTCACATTCATCTGCCCACCCCGCAGCTGATCAAGTAACGCCGAATTCCTTGTTCTAGTCCGATTTCAGGATTAAAACGCAGTATTTTTCTCGCTTTTTCAATGCTGGGGCATCTTCGTTGAGGGTTATGAGTCAAATAATGGGGATCAGCTGATTCTTGATATGTAACTGCAGGAAAATACCCTGTTAGTTCCCTTGAACATTCAGCAAATAGTTGTGCCAGACGGGATACGCTGATTTCTTGAGTATCGGCTCCAATATTAAATACATCAAATTCAGAATGAGTGATCACTTTAAAATACCCCACGATGGCATCGGCGATGTAACAATACGTTCGGGTTGGTGCACCATCTGATAGAATATCAATTGCTCGATTTTCTTTAATTGCTTTTGCAAAGTCTGCAGCAACTCTCTGATCACTTAGCTCAAGCCCGGGACCATAATTGTTAAAGGGGCGAACAATACGCACCGGGAGCTGATGCTCTTGATCATACAACGAGCAGATCGTTTCTCCCATTCGCTTGGACTCATCATAACAAGCCCTCGGTCCAATGGTAGCTACATTTCCGTTGTATTGTTCTGAGGTTGGTATATACTCTGGATCGGGATTACCATAAATCTCGCTGCTTGAAAAATATAATATGCCTTTCGGTTGGTGAGACAGACAAGCATGTAACAGGCGCTGCAGGCCAAATACATTAGCCTCCAGCGTACGCAGCGGATACTTCCGGTAAAATGATGGTGATGCGATGGATGCCATGTGAAAGATATAATCAGTCCCCGAGATATAATCAGAAAAAGAATCCGTAGTCACGTCAAAGACAACTGAAGTCACGGGCTCTCCTACGGCCTGAAGTCGTTCAAGCCATGTAGGAATTCCTTTAGGAAAACGATCCAAAACAGTAATATGTTTAATCGGTGTGCCTGACCTGTTTATATGTAAAAGGGCAAGCACGAGGTAGTAACCAATAAAACCTCCACCTCCGGTAATTAAAAACCGACATCCTGAGAATAAATGTCTCTGCTCCAATTTTTGAGTTATATAGTTCAAGTCTTCTTCAATGATTTCATTTCCGAAGAAACCAGGCTCCCATTGAAGGTTGAATGTACGAGATTGGTCATGTTCTATTGAATCTAACCCCATATTTTCCATGGTGCATTCCCTTCCTCCCATAATTGTTCCAATTCCTGTTTGTCCCGAATCGTATCCATACACGCCCAATAACCTTCATGATAATAGGCCATTAATTGCCCCTGATGAGCAAGCTCTGGTAATACATGGCGCTCTAACTCTGTCTGATCTCCATGGATATAATCCAATACCTCTGGTTCCATAACAAAAAAACCTGCGTTTATCCATTCATCAGATAACTGTCCCTTCTCTTGAAAGGAAGTTACTGTACCATCCTGACATTTCATTATGCCAAAGCGGGCTTTGGGTCTAACTGCTGTTACGGTTACAAGCTTGCCATGACTTTTATGGAAGCTTATCAGCTTATGAAGATCGATATCTCCTATACCGTCGCCATAAGTTAACATAAAGGGTTCACCGTGTAGACGCTGTTTCAAGCGCGCTATTCTTCCCCCTGTCATTGTGGCTTGTCCCGTATCGATTAGATTGATTTTCCAATTCAGTTTTGTTGCTGTTAGTAAATCGGTTTGATTTTGATCCAGACTCACAGAGAAATCGTTATTTAAAAACGGGTAATCCAGAAAATACTTTTTGATATAATTAGCTTTATATCCCAGAGCGAGCTCGAATTCATGAAACCCCTGCGAACTATATATATGCATAATGTGGCACAAAATTGGCATGTCACCGATCTCAACCATAGGTTTAGGACGTACTCTTGTTTCCTCTGCAAGTCTTGTACCTAAACCTCCACATAGAATCACTGTTTTCATTAGAAGTGACTCCCTTCGTTTCCGGTTTCGCGACTCATGGCTGCATGTTGCTGTGCATAATCCATAATCGTTTGATGCCATTTCATTCGTTCAATACTTAAATATCCTTCTGCTTGTCGATCATCTGGCTGAAGACAGCGTTCGGCGAATTCCTGTAGTTGATTTACATAATAATTCATGGGTTCAAATTGTTTTAAAAAAGTATGCGGATTAGAATCATTCAGACGAATTTTCAAGCTGTAGAAACCTGTTAATGGTCTGAAAAAGTTCGGGACAACCACTGTTGCCCGCTCAAAATAAAGCGTATGCATGGCTTTATATGGGAGCTCAAATGAAGTCAAAACACTCGCTTCCAACCCATTACCATATCGAAGTTTGGCATGAAACGTCCAGTCACAGCCATCCGGGCCATCAAAATTAGAAAAAGCTGAAGCTTGACTTCCTTCTAGACCTACAAGATGCTGTATCCATTGAAGCCAGTAACAACCAAGGTCATTAAAGCAGCCTCCGCCCTTGAGTTTCACACTACGATAATTATCACGATGACTATTGGATGCTGGAATGCTAATACGGGTTTCTGTCCGATGTAACAAGCCGTATTGACCGGAGTTCACAATGGCTTTGAGAGCAGATTGCCAGGGGTGATGTGCAGTTATTATCCCTTCCATGAAGACGAGTGAATGAGATTGATTCAGGGCACTCGCAAGTTGTCGGGCCTCCCCTTCCCCTAATCCTGCAGGTTTTTCTACAAGCACATGTTTGCCAGCCTTAAGTGCACGTAAAACCCATTCCATATGGAGATCATTGCTAAGTGCAATATAAACGGCATCAACATGAGGATGCTCCAGTACCTCCTCAAGAGTGTGCAGGACATGGGGTATGGAATATTGTTGGGCCAGGTGAAGTGCTTTCGAGCGGGTACGATTAGCTATGGCTACTACTTCCACCTGTGGTACATAAGGGATGACATCCAAAATAGCACGGCTAACAATAGCTGCACTGCCAAGTATGCCAAGCCGGCAAGTTTTTTTGTTGAGCTCGTTCATATATGAGTCAGCGACGATGAGCCATGCAGGTATAATACATTGCATTTTGAACAGGCGGGTGACAACTGTTTTCCTAATGTGGTTCGTATTTGATCATAAGCTTTGGAATGCCAAATATCCGATAATGATTGATCATGCAAGTTGCCTACAGAAAATTCGGAGAAAAACTTACAGGCACTTACATTGCCTGTCGGTGTAATATCTGCTCTTGTACTCAGTGCCAGACAATTCGAAGCACAGCGTGAAGTCATTGAACGACCACTCACGAAATCTTCGATTTCATCAAAGTCCAGTCCAGGCTGGTATCGAATCCGTGTTTTCCATGTATGTTCATTAATTGCCCTGAGATCCATCATTAGTGCTGGGATATGTTCGGGTTTGATGTGATATTTAAAAGCATGCCAGCTGCTGCGGTGCTGCTGGTCCATCGGATGAAGCCAATTGAATTTTTCCTGAAAAAAGGTATCCATTTCTGCCGATGTTTCATGCGAGATATACCATGGAAAGCATAATAAAACCAGATCAATCCCTTTTTCTTCAAAGAATTTCATTAATGGATGTAGTTGACCAATCATACTGTCGTTAATGACCGTGTGTATCGATATTTTCCCCTGAAACTTTCCTTCTTTACGTAGTTCCATCAGCCGGTCGATCTGTTTCATCACTTTGTCAAAGGATCCTTTTCCACGTATCAGATCATGTTCTTTCTCAAACCCTTCAATGGCAATAAGTAACTCAAGGTGAGGTGAGATACGACACAACTCATCTTCAAACTTCTCGATCAGGTATGCGTTAGTACAAATCGTTGTTTCACGGGGGTCTTTTTCAAGCAAGTCGAGAATACCACGAATATCCCGGTGGAAAAGCGGCTCTCCACCCCATAAATATAGTCTGGACTTCGTATTATGAGTTTCTTCCAATACGCGCTGAAAAACAGCAAGGTCCATGTCCATATTTTGTTCCGTTTTGTCCATATCGTGATGATAGCCCGACTCATTCCACTGGTAACAGTGCTTGCATCGCAGATTGCATCGATTGGTCAGTTTCAATGCAACCACTTCGGGCATGTCCAACTTAAACGAAGGGTTTAGCTTTCGCTCTCTATGCGGAATAACCACATTTCTCATCGTCCGTTTCAAAATCTCAAATGATTTATCATCCATTTCTACCCGACTGTTAGGCTGCATCATATCTCTTCCTTTCAGACTGAGATTTTGTTAAAAACTTGGCCGCGTTTTTGCCTATTACGGTTTTTCGTTATAAAACAGGCAGCATCCTTGGCATATAGGCAAAAGATGCTTACGAAGATAACGCCGATATTGCTTGTACTTTTCCCCTCTCCAGATCGTAGCAATGCTCTCGTCATTAACGTTGCCCAGCGTAAGATCATAATAAGCATGACAGGACGTAACATCACCTCTGGCGTTAATTTCTGTACTGATCCACGGAAAAGGGCAGCGTTTTTTGATATGCGTCATCGAATGCCAGTTAGCGGTGAAGTATTTCCTGATGTTATCTTCTGACATCTGTTGAGGATACGTATTCATATATTTGTTATTTTTTTCGCAAAATTCAGCTAGACGTTGAACTTGCTTCTCAATCAGACCCGCATCCATGTCAGAAAAAATGGCTGGATCACAGATAAATCCTTTGGATAGAGGTGCCTCTAGTACTCCAAATTCTTTTCTGAGAATCCCGCTATACTGTTGATGATTTTCCTCCGTTATATAAGCCTGCAGCTCAATACTGATGCAGTCCAGCTTGGAGATATCAATGGATTCAAAGAAAAATCGTTCCAGATGCCGGTGATTTGCAGGTGTAACGACCGTACTAATACCGATCTGCGGGTACGCACTTCCTGCTTGTTCTCTTAAGGAAAGCAGTTTGTTAATTCCGCGAATAGCTTTTTTAAACACGCCCTTACCACGCTGAGCATCATTAATTTCTTCCGGACCGTCGAGTGAAATCCATATCCGTTCAGGCGGAAATTGAATTAACATCTCTGCATGTTTCTCCAAAAGCGTTCCATTCGTCGGAAAATGAACTTTGCTTCCTGCTTCATGAATGGCCTGAAGGATTTCACCAATTTGAGGATGCAAGAGAGGTTCCCCTCCGTAGAGCTCGTAGTAAGGTTGGGCGGGTTTACAGGTTGCGATAATATCACGAATCACATCAATGCTTAACTGGTTTAAAACCTTATACTCACGATAAGGGCCTTTCTCTCCCCATTCGTAACACATTCTGCATCGAAGATTACAGCTCTCCAGCAGTTGTAAAAAAACCCACTTGGGTAATGAGACATCAAGCTTTGGCATGGTTATTGTGGATTCGATCTGCATGTAATGCCTCCTTCTCGGAATGAATGAAGCGGCTCAAATATTCTGTGGGATAATCTTGAATCTGTTCTCGTCTAGAGATCAGATTATGAGCAAGTTGTGCCAGTAGATTTTTGGAGTAGCCTTGCTCAGCCCATACGTTGTACGGTATGCCAAACCCATTTTCCTCCCAGATGGATGCATTACGCTTCTCATGCTCACCAAATGGTTCAAGCATAATGAGTGGTGTGCCTGATGCTAAAGAATCCATCAAAGCCCCTGCACCAGGCTTGGATACAACCGCCATGGCTTGGCGAACCAATCCATAGAGTCCGTGATGCTCAAAGGGTGTCTTGTAAACAAAAGGTTTACCAGAATCCGTAACAACGTATGGAGGAAATGTATGCATACCAGACTCGTCTCTGAACCATGTGCGCCAATGAGGATCATTCATTATATAGCGTAAACCTGGCGTATTTGAAGGGAAGACCTCTTCTTCTGTGTATGCTACAATATCCAAGTCATACCCATGTTCAGTGTCCAAGAGCTGACGAAGCTTTTCCCTGAAGGTTCCAATGCCCCATCCTCCTCCATGAATAACGAGACGACTTGCGCGTTCTTTGTATGGGACCGGCGGCTTGTCATCCACATCGAGTCGATACATCATCTCAAGCCTGTTTGGATGATACATCGGAACTTCCCGATAAAATGAGGCATAGTTGGGATTAAGCTTCAGTAATTGTTTCCATGAGGGAGATAGACTGGAGTCCACATACAACAGATCCACGTTAATTTCATCCTTTGTTCGTTCACGCAGCATATTCAGCACGTGGACCCAGTGCCCGGACAACACGATAAATCGAGTACGTCCTTCCTTCAGCCACTGGACAAGTAGAGACTCTACTGCAGCGAAGTTTAGACTTTGGCGAATGTCTCCAGGTATTCGTTGTGACGCAAGAGCGACAGCGAAATTTTCACGATAAGCCTGTCTGTTTTGGTCTGTTTTGAACTGCTTATCTTCCTCCATCACGTTTTCAAATACTTCAATGCAGGTTTCCAGACCGAGTTGTTGTAACCTTCTAGCGATGAGTAACCCCGGGATATAGAAACCCAATCCAAAACCGGAACACAATATAGTAATCTTTTGACCCATTCGCACCGTCTCCCCTAGCATAATAAGCTTGGAATCCCGACAAACTTGGGTTACGTAATCAAGTTTAGCCCGGAATCCAGCAATGACTGGTTAACTCCGGCAACTAGATTTTGCATATGCTGCTGGCTCTCGTAAATGACTGCAAAATAAAGTCGTCCCATGGTACGTTCATTCAAATTATGATTTGTCAAAGGAGATATAAGTGTTCCCGAGGAGAGTGGCAAGATGCCCATTCCCCTCTCTTTGGTGTACAAGATCTGCTGTTGATTTAAATTTTGAAGCAAGTGCTCATATTGGAAACGGGCAGGAACTTCGAGATTGAACTGTACCAGGCTACTATGCAGCTGTGGATTGCTAATTAAGCTATCTACACCGTGTTTAATTAAACTCATGGATTTTCGGGCATTTATTTCAACCAGAGGCTCTATTGAACCATCTTGTAATATCATAGAGTCGATACAAACATCGCCAAAGTAGCCGTCCTGGTATAATAAACTTCCGATTTCTAACATTTGATCCGTGTAACCTGAAGCATACAGATGCGCTTTAAACGATTCACTCATCGTATGTGAAGCACCGAATGCGTATCCATGATTATCAAGTTGTTGAAAAGAAACGAGTTGAACCTCGCCCGATTCATGGATATAAAGTTGGCAAGAGAAATCAAATTTACGATCCAGTAGAGGTTCTACGACAAAACGAATCAACTTTTCCTGTGCAGCTTGCTTATCCAGATACTTGATCAAACGAAGCAAGGCTTTTTCGGAGTGAATGACGAAATTCCCTTTTCCGGACACACCAAACTCATCCTTTAATAGCACAGCTCCGTCACAAAGCATTTCTCTGGTGATCGCAAGTAGTTGTTCCCTCCCCTCGACGACTCTGCCGACATTCGGCAGGTTCAGCCGATCGCGCATTTCAAGTGAGTACGATTTAGCATTAATTCGCTGTACAATATTTTGCTCGGGATAATGGGATGCAAGATGATACTTTTGTGCAAAAGCTAGTGTTCCAGGTATTGCCGCAAACGCTTCCAAGGTTGCTTTTTCCAAAGAGAAGCAAGATAGTAGTTGATCCGTAACATCAGAGAGATTCATGATTTCAAAGACATTTAAGTGATCTATTTCGCTCTCCCTTTCTGCGGTAAACCATGGATTTCGATTCATATGGATGTCATATCCGATCGAGCGAATGTAATCATGTTGAACGGAGTCCATGACATGGCGCGTAAGCAACAAGTCTCCGGTTTTACAAAAGACAAACAAAAGCTCGTCCATGGAATCAGTAATCTTCTTTGTTTGTATATTTTGTATGGCAGGAATAGAAGCAAGCCGGGAATCGCGCCAGTACCGCTCTGCTTCAAATGATCCACAATGTAGAGCAAAATTCATACGCTGGCCATCTGATGGATGAATTGCGAAAATTTCCGCACGGATTGCAGATGCTCCAGACTGAAATGATCAAAATCAACTTCAATATCGAACTCTTCTTCAATACGTAAAATAAAATTGATAATATTCAGTGAATCCATTCCTGCATCATGAGTTAAGTCAGAGGATTCGTTCAGCTTGTTAATCAGGCTTGGGTCCTCCTTGATTTCGGCTATGATCTCAATAATTTTAGTTGTCATTTTTTACAGTCTCCCTTTTTCGTAGTACCACCACGATATCCGTCTGGGGTACAAATAAATTGTAATTCGTTACATGCACTTGTCTCGTTTCGGTCACGGATTCAATCTTTAATTCAGGAGGAAGACAGCGCTTGATGTGAGTAATTAATGTTTCTTTGGTAAATCTCCAAATTACACCATCAATCGAAGAGTTCGCCATATAACCGCCGTCCGTTACAGAACCTGAAAGAGACTTGAGCACAACCGGGTCCGCAATAATGATGGATCCACCGTCACGTAACAGTCTGCAGCTCTCTACGAAGGCTTTTTTGTGATAACGAATGTGATGAAAGCTTCGTGCAAACAAAATCATATCGCAGCTATGATCTGGTAAAGGAGTCGGCTTATCAATGAAGGCATGAATATAAGAATCAAACCTTCCCCACTTCTTTCCAAGTTTTAGTGCATTTAAATTCGGATCCATGTTGAGGAAACGAATATCCTTCTGCTTGCGAAGGTACTTGTTCAATAAACCTGTACCACAGCCCACCTGAAGAACATCGCCCCTTAAAGGGGGTAAAACTTTATAGACATTACGAGGAATCGGGAAATTTTGAACGTACATGGCTAATTCGTAGAAAATCGGATAACGCTCTTGCAGTCGAACCAATTTACTGGTGTAGAAAGGCTTCCGCTTTTTGTGACGTTTAAAGTCCCATTTGTTCAAATAGTAGACGGGGGATAATAACAAGAACAGAATAATAAAGACTCCTTGGACGCCATAAATTCCAAGTTTGCTAAAGCGATCATTGGACTTATGAGGCATCATTTGTTCAGAAGTATCGAAAATGATCACTCCCCTCTCACAACTTATAAGTGGTGTAGAACTCAATTCTAGCAAGATAGAGTGATCCAATATATGGTTGAATACGCCAAAAAATACAGATATACTGTCCGTAAGCAGTGCTTCCTACCAAATGACTTACGAAGCGGAGGAAATCTGATCATGCACGATTCAATCGTATTTAGAGAAGAGTATTTTTTTGACTCCTTTAGCCCCGTCCATTTGAAGCTGACAAAAGAAGAGCCGTTTACGATGCTGCATCACCATGATTTTGTTGAAATCGCTTATGTATATGAAGGAGAAGGGCTTCATCAGATCGGGGATCAATGTATCCTGGTCTCCAAGGGAGATTTGTTTGTTATCCCTCCTGGTGTATCACATGCGTTTCAACCACTGGATTTGAAAGAACAGGCCCCGTTATATATTATGAATTGTCTGTATAAGCCGTTTTTGGAGAAATCATTTTTTCGTGGAGGACGCACATGGTCTATGTTCGTCGAGCAACGTAATGAATTTCGCAATGTATTCAGACAAATGTTACATCAACAGGAGGCTCGTACCGCACCATATTTAGCTGCTGCTCAATGCCAATTACTGAATAAACTATTCTACATTCTCTACAATAGTAATCAGCAGAAATTGTTCAGAAAGACCGAGATCAAGGATTTTTCAATACACCGGGCAATTCAATATATGGGAACCCATTATAGGGATACACTTACACTTCAAAAAATAAGCCAGCTTGTTGCGATGAGTACAAGAAATTTTCAACGAATGTTTAAAAAAGAAACGGGTATCAGTTATATTCAGATGTTGCAACACATTCGTATGTTATACAGTTGCAAATTACTGGAGTATTCAAACTGGAGTGTTCAACAAATTGCTCAAGCGATTGGCATCGATGACATGAAATATTTTTACAAATTATTTAGAGAACATTGTGGAACGACTCCAGGGGCATATAGGAAATACATAGGGATTTCTACTGGGTTATTTCGGGAGGATACGACATGTTAGATATACAACCTCTCAAAAGTTTCGATACCCCCTTTCAAGTAACGTCTTGTATTGATGATCACTTCAAAACGGTTACTAATTGGCTAGGTAGGGATATGAGAACGATGTACGCAGATGCATGTGTCTTTGAGTACGATGCTGATCCACAAAAACTTTTGCTGGATCGCATCGTCTATCCCCGTTTAAACCTGAGTTATCTGGACACCTATCATGGTATAAAAGTTGATTTTAGAGATCGAGATTTCAGTGGGACTATGCTGAACAGCAACGAGGATGAAAAGCCATTTCTGGACATGCTGCAGTCTGAGTTAGGTGCCGGCATGGCTGTATTGGTAGGTATTGATGTGTACTATTGTCCATGGTCTGACGGGTATCACAAAACGCATGCACGGCATTCCTGTCTTGCTGTAGGCATAGACCAGAAAGACCAGAAAATAATGCTGGTGGATGCGTATTACGGACAAAAAAATATGGAGATGGAGCTCCAATTGTTTTTGAACATTTCATTTTACTACGCTATCTTTCGTATAACGCATCCCTGCTCTTTTCACAACGATTGGAAAGGACTGCTATCTTCCAGTTTATATGAACAAACGGGCGTGCCAACAATGCAAAACAGTATCCGGAACTTAGAGCAATTTGCTGAGGCATATTTAAAAGAAGGAATCGTTATTTCAGATCCCAAAATGGATACACAACACGCTATCTTTCAATGGATGAAGTTTTCATTGGCCAGACTTAGATATGCATCGTTTATCTTTTACTTACATGAACGTTCTCAGGAGAATATGTTCCATACGATTGGAGGACAATATTTAGAGCTTGCTAGAAGGTGGGATGCTATCATGAATCAGTCCATCAAATGTTGTTTTTCTGGCAATGCCTTGAGTCAGCGTCAGAAAATATATAATAAAATGCTTTTTATCATTCAACATGAGGAAGAATTGATAAATCAATTGCAGGATTTGGCGTAATCCACTATATATCTTATCTGTTCACTTCTGTAAATTTGAGGTTAATGAAGTTATCAAATCATACAGGAGTGATTTTTTTATGTTTCAACATCATCAGATTGCATTGAATCAATTGGTTGAGCTTTTAAAACCTGATCCTACGATCAGAGCCATTATAACGGCGGGCTCAATCGCTCAAGGTAAAGCCAGAGAAAACTCGGATATTGACGTTTACATTGTCGTTACAGATGAATCTTTTGAAGAAAGAAAATTGCAACATCAACTATCATATACAAATCATGAGATCTGTGATTATCCTGAAGGGTATATTGACGGCAAGATTATCAATTATCGTTTTTTGGAACTCGCTGCTGCACAAGGCAGTGAACCTACAAGGTATTCTTTCTTGGGTTCTAAGGCCGTGTATTCAACCATTCCTCAACTGGATGAACTTCTTCAGCGAATCCCTGTGTACCCGGAACAAAATCGCGAGAAAAATATAGTGGATTTTTATTCGGAAATTTACTTGCACGCTTTCTATTTTGCCGGAGAAGCCGTCAAAAAAAACAATCCTTATCTGCTCTCCCATACTGTTAGCAATTTAGTTTTATTTGCCGGTCGGGCAATTTTGGCGATAAATCATCAGTTGTTTCCCTGCCATAAAGGTCTGATGAATGCAGTCTCTAGAGTAACCAATAAACCAGAAGGCTTTGTAGAATTGACTAATGATCTCATCGCTCATCCCAATTACGAAAAATGTATGGATTATGCCAAGATCATGCTTGGATTCTATGATCCCGACATTGCATTCGAGCAAGCGCTTACTATTTTTGTGGCCAACAATGAATGGAACTGGATCGATCAGGAACCGCCTCTAGCGGATCGTTAAGCAGAATAAAGCGAATACTGAATTTTCAAAATATCATCTCCCAAAGTCAGGTATCGAATTGGAACAAACTAAAAGGCCATCACGGTCTGAGTGTGATGGCCTTGTGTGTTTATTTAACGTATTTACCTAGGTGTTAGAGCGTAAGCCCGCCGTCTGCTACAATGATGGAACCCGTCATATAGCTCGATCCATCTGATGCGAGGAATGCCACAAGCTCAGCAAGCTCCTCGGGCTCGGCATAACGCCCAATACGCATATTAGGGAATTCTTCCGGCATATAATCGCTGTCCTGAAGCATTTGTGGCACAGCTGCTGTGAGTGAAGTTGCTACTCCGCCAGGGCATATTGCATTCACACGAATTCCTTTCCTCACGTATTCAATGGCTGCTGCTTTTGTTAAACCTGCAACACCATGTTTACTTGCTGTGTACGCAGCCAAACTGTGCTCTGCGCGGATTGCAGTTGTGGAGGCTGTGTTAATGATATGGCCATAGCCTTGTTGATCCATCACCTTGAGCGCATACTTCATACCCAGGAAAATCCCCTTCAGGTTGACATCAATAATCTTAGAGAACTCGTCCAATGATATTTCGTGGAAGGGTTGGAATTTTTGGATAATGCCAGCATTGTTAAATGCTACATCAATCTTGCCAAACGATTCTACCGCTTTTTGAATATAGTTCTGAACATCTCCTTCGTTGGATACATCTGCCTGAATGAAAATGGCTTCTCCCTCCTGCCCTTTCACCAGTTCAAGAGTTTCATTTCCCGTAGCTTCATTAAAATCAACCAGTACTAATTTAGCTCCTCTTGAAGCCATAAGGACTGCACTTGCTCTACCGATGCCACTACCCGCCCCCGTAATCGTAATCACTTTCCCAGCCAGAGAATCTGATTTTTTGTTCACCGTTTGATTTGCTGCCTTTGGAGTCTCTTCTTCTACAAAAGTTACATTAGCGAGATCTGCTTTTAATGCAGACAAAATCGTTTCAGGCAAATCCACCTGAGGAATAGCGGCAAGTTGATCGAGTGTAAAATGGGAAGCCATTTTGAATGAAGGTTCGTTAATAAATTCTGGCAGATGTTTAGCAAGAAGTGCAGTTGCTTCCGCGTTATTTAATAATTCCGAAATTTTGATATTCTCATTGTAGTTTGTCATGTGATCCTCCAGTTGTTTGTTTTATGATAGTGATGCTATTATTGAAATGTGAATAATATCATTTTATGTCGAAACTTGCAATCCTTCAATTTATATTGGAATCGATGAATGCACTTCGCTGTTACAGCGATTTTCATGAATGAAATACCGGAATTTGCCGCAGAGAATCATTCAGTTGTATTTTCTTTTCTTCGTTTAATACGTCCCCTGCATATTCTATAATTACACCCAGTGGTACTCCCATGGCATCCGGATGAGGTTCCTCTCCAATCTCCGGCACAGCAGCAAGAATCAACTTTTTACACTTGTCATTCTTCCATAACGCCCCTAGTTTCACATCCAGGCTGTACTCCAGCACCTCTTCCTCAGGTAAATGCTCGAGATCTGCAGCAAATTCTCCGAATACACGGGTCATCCAGTTTGTACATAAACCAAACCATTGTGTAACGGAGGGCTCCACCATGCTGATCAGACCCATTGACGTTTGTGGACGGGCAAGGGACAGCCCATGAGTACCTGTAGGGAAAATATGCATCTCAAAAGGTACGTTTTGGCGAGTCAAAGCATCAGCAAACGCAAGGGAGTTACGCACAGGTACGAGCTTGTCATCGAATGTGTGGAATATAAATGTCGGGGGTGTGAGATGGTCCACCTTCTGATCTACTCCTGGAACAGGGACTGGAAAAATCGCTCTCATTTCTTCGAGAATACAAGGATAACCAAGAATCAAGGCATCAGGACGATCAGAACCCATCGTACTTAGTGCGGCAGCCAAATGTCCACCTGCGGAGAAACCACAGACGGCAATTTTTCGCGGATGAATGTCCCACTCTGCACTATGTGTGCGAATAAGCTTCAAGGCCTCTTCTGCATCGTTGAGAGGTCGTGGAAACGCAGCATCTTGATTGAGCGAGTAACGTAAAATAAAAGCCTGATATCCTTCAGCCAAAAAAGCAATCGCAACCGGTCCAGCCTCCCGATCAGAGCAGACCCTGTACCCTCCGCCAGGGAGGATAAGTACCGCTGGCCGTTGTTTTATATTTGGCATTTCGGGTGATGAATCTAGCAGATAGGCAGTCAGGGTAACATTTGTATTGCTCAAGTCATACGATAGAACTTTCATACACGTGCAGGTCTCCTCTTTTATAAGTTTAAGTTTCAAAGAAAAAGGAATACTTCCATTGTAGATTTCAGAGAAAGGCCCTGCTATAACGCGATACAAAGATCAAATAGCGAAATCGAAAGAAACCGTTCCAAGCAAAAAAACCGCGAGATCGCGGTTTTTTTGCAGTCAAACAACCTGTATGCTGTGAATATACGAATTCAGAAAAGAACCGGGAATTCATACAATCCACGAATAATCATGCCGGGGCGCCATTTTAATGGTTCGGGCTCGTCCTTGAATTGAATATCCGGCATTCTACGCAGAAGTTCATGAATTGCAATTTCTCCTTCAAGTCTGGCAAGTGGTGCTCCAAGACAAAAGTGAACACCTTTACCAAAAGCGAGGTGATTGTTTACCTTACGTGTGATATCAAAAGTATCCGGATCAGGAAATTGATCCTCATCGCGATTCGCGGAAGAAAAGGACACAAATAACATCTCACCTTTACGTATGTGTTTGCCCCCGAACTCCACATCCTCTGTAGCCCAGCGAATGTTACTTACTTCAGCAGGACCATTATAACGCAAAATTTCTTCAATAGCTGGCCCAATAAGTTCAGGCTGCTCCAATAATAATTGTTTCTGTTCTGGATTTTCGATCAAGGCTAACATACCATTTCCAATCAGGTTTACGGTAGTTTCATGGCCAGCGATAATCAATACAAAAACAAGGGCGTATAATTCTTGTTCGGATAATACATCCCCTTCTTCCTCAACAGTAATGAGGTCACTGATTAAGTCTTCTTGAAGTGACTGTCTTCGATCTGCAATCAGTGTCTGTAAATACTCTACAAATGCGCGCATGACTTGATCACTTTGCTCGTTCAGCTCGGGATTGTTGAACCCTTCCATAATGATATTGGACCATTCGCGAAATTGAATCTGATCTTTATGAGGCACACCCAGCATTTCGCAGATGACGATGATCGGTAAAGGGAAAGCGTAGTCCTCTATCAGATTCATCTCTCTCTTCCCTTTTGCTAAAACTTGATCCAGTAAATCATTGCTAATCTCATAGATTCGGTTCCGGAGGCGTTCAATCATACGAGGAGTGAATGCTTTTTGGATAAGTCTTCTTAATCGGCGGTGATCTTCAGGCGAGACACTAAGCAAATTGCGTGAGATGATCTCCTGATGAGGAGGAGCTGAACCAGGGGACTGTTGCACATAAGGAGGATTGGTTACAAAACGCTGATGGTCTTGCAAAATAGTTGAAACATCCTCGTAGCCAGTTACTAACCAGGCAAAATGCCCGCTAGGTAAAAGGAAACGGTGAACAGGGTCTTCCTTTCTCAAATGCTCGTATACAGGGAAAGGATTTTGAATAAATGCTTGATCCATAAAATCGACTTTAGATTGAGACTCGTTTTTATTTCCATGCGTAAACATAACTTCACTTCCCCTTCTTAAAATGATAGTTATAATATCAATACGATATATATTCTATCACGCACCGATATGACTTTCAAATTTTGATAAATTGATCATTTTTTGTATAGAAAAGCGCACAAGAATATGTTGTGCGCTTAGAATAATCGATATTAATCCAGGTTTTAAATCAGTTGAATCGTCATCAACTTGAGATCTAACTTATCCAGTTCTTCCTCCGGTGTGTTGAACGAAGGATAACTGGACAGCTCACGTATGCTTGCTTCCCCCATAGGGCCAATGATTGAAGGATCCAAGGAACCAAGCGTAGGTGAAAGCTCTTGCAGCATACTCCGGCTCTCTTCATTACGAAGCAACACATTGAGAGGGGTGCGTGTACTCAGTGTTTCTTTGTATGGAGTAGAAGGCATATAATTAAAGTCGTAATTGCCGCTGGCTACTTCAATGCAGACTTCATGGTCACCCTGTAATACCGGAAGACCGGCATCTGATAGTACAATCCCGTTCATGATGACCCGGTCAATAATTGCGCGTGGCAGCTTAATTGTTGCTGTCGCATTAAAGGGAACGGAGAAGCTTAAATACAATTTGCCTTGCTCGTCAAACTTCCATTCACTTCTGTAAGCTCCAGCTACCGTATCAATGTGGGCTTTAGTCCATTGAATTCTGAAATCTGGCATTGGCGCAAGCACGGTATGACGGAAACCAGGCCGATCTTCAGCAGGATTGATTCCAGCCATGTAACGATACATCCATTCCACGATCGCGCCATAAGCGTAATGATTCAACGAATTCATACCACTCTCGTTAATGTTCCCATCGGGTAAGATGGAGTTCCACCGTTCCCAGATGGTTGTAGCTCCTAAATTAACGGCATATAACCAGCTCGGGTAATCATCATTAAGCAAGAGTGTGTAAGCCACATCATTGCTTCCGTGTGCAGACAGAACACGATTCAAATAGGGCGTACCAACAAATCCTGTTTTCAGATGATTTTGATCCTTGCGTACGCGCATGAGGAGGTCTTCCTTTATTCGCGCTATATACTGTTCCGGTACGAGATTCATATACAATGCGACCGCATATGCGGTTTGGGTATCCACTGCCAAACGCCCGTTTGCTGTGAAAAATTCATTTTGAATGGCTGCTCTAACTTCCTGGGCCAGCTTTTCGTAGGAGGCAGCAAGTTCATCGTGTCCAAGCACCTTTGCGGCTTTGGCAACAATGTCCGAGGAGTACGCGTAATATGCTGAAGCGATGAAGAAAGGATCTGTCCCGCCCATCGGTGAATCGGGATTATCTCCATCTAGTGCCAACCAATCACCAAAGTGGAAACCTACTGTCCAGAGTCTAGCTCCCCCGGACTCTTCATCAGAACGTTTAATGTAATCTACCCATGCCTTCATGCTATCAAATTGTTGCTCCAGAATGGCCTTATCTCCGGAATGTACATACGTATTCCAAGGAATAATGGTTGCCGCATCTCCCCAAGCGCTTGAGCCACCGCCCTGCACTCGGCCCACAGGAACGACCATCGGAACCATTCCATCCCGTTCCTCCTGCTCCATCCACAAATCATAACCATATTTATTGAAAAAAGCATATGTGTCCATATTGTAGTTAGCCGTACCTGAGAAAACCTGTGCGTCTCCAGTCCAGCCCATGCGCTCATCCCGCTGAGGACAATCTGTAGGCGTGTCCAGGAAATTCCCCTTTTGTCCCCATAGTGCATTTTGGAATAATCGATTAACACCGGCGTGACTGGTTTCCAGATAACCAATACGATCCATATCGGAGTAAACTACACAGCCTGTAAAATCATTCAAATCCAGCACTCCAGGCCAGCCTTCTACCTTGACATACCTGAAGCCGTAAAAGGTGAAGTATGGACGTACAACCGCTTCCTCCCCATTTGCTGTATATACGTATTCCGCTTTGGCTGACCGAAGGTTTTCACGGAAAAAGTTTCCTTCCTGCAATACTTCGCCGTATTGCAAGCGGATCATGGTTCCTCGGGGTGCTGTTGTACGGAATTGAAGCCAGCCGACCATATTTTGTCCCATATCAATCACGGTTTCACCTGCTGGTGTGGTCAGAACAGATACAGGGTTTATCGTTTCCTTGATGACTACCGGGAGACTTCTTCTAGCTTGCAGCCGTTCGTATCCCAGATCGATTTCATGAACCGGATAGGTTTCACTTACGTCCAGTGTGGCATCGTTTATTTCTCCATCATAGATGTTGCCATCCAGTACATGGGAGCGAGTGGCGTGCCAAGACAGGTCCGATGGAATGACTTCTTCCGTACCATCGGCGTAAGTAATCACGAATTCCGACAACAAAGCAAAATGATCCCCATACAAATTGGCTGTTGTGTCACCTTCGAAACCAAAACGACCCTTGTACCAGCCGTTACCCAGGCGCACATCCACGGAATTTGTACCTACCCGTAGCAAATCTGTAATATCGTATGTCTGATATTGCAGCCATTTGTGATATGCATTATAATGCGGAGTCAGATATTCCTCCCCTGCTTTGACCCCGTTTAATTCCAATTCATATATGCCCAAACCGCAAATGTAGGCTCTTGCCTCCGTAATTGGACCTCTTAATTCGAAGCTTTTTTTCATCACGGGATGAATATCCCTGTCCAGATCAGGTGTTATCCACGTGGCCGTCCAGGATTCATCCATTTTTGCTGTTTCAAACCAGGCAGTTTCACTAACGGCCTGTTCCCCACGTTCATTCCACACGGTAACTCTCCAGAAGTATCGTGTCCGTAGAGCTAATTCCAAATTTGGCGAGTACGCAAGTGAATTGATATCCTGTTTCTTCCCGCTGTTAAATACGAGCTGTGAAAAAGATTCATCAAGAGCGATTTCGAACTGTGCCGCAATTTGTTTCGTTGCCGTAGTATCTGTAACCATGTAAGAAAATCTTGGATTGGATATTTCGAATCCTAGTGGATTGGAGATATGATTTGTTTTTAGCTTCGTAACCTTCATCTTTGTAACCTCCTGTGTCAATTCGCGTAATTCACTGGAAATCATTCGATGTAATGATCTAGTCTCCCGTGGATTGATACCACTCGTTTACTTCTTTTGTAATTTGTCTCCCGCCGGAATTCATCCACTTTTGTACAAACTCATCAAACGCAGCAAGTGGCTCCTCTCCATAAATAATCGAGTTGAAGGTTTCGATTTCAATTTTTTGCAAATAGGTGTTTCGAGCTTGCATTGTTTTGGTCGGAGGGCCTTGAAACAGATTACTGCGATCAATGTGCCTCTGTTGATTCTCCACAGCATCTGCCTGCATGGCAGGAAATTGTGTTTCATCCTTGGGGTCGATCCCCATACTTAGTAATATAGCGCGATCATGGGAATTGAGAGTTTTACCTTGGCCCATTTTCAGTGATGCTGCTTTGATTCGGGAAGGATAACTCGCATATTGTCCCATAAGGGTGTACTTATACGTGCTTACTTTTCCTCCAGGAATGTCCTTGCTGTTGCTATTTACGGATCCATCCGAGTTGATTACATAATCGTACCCGTTTTGATAAGCGCTAAGATACAAAGGATCATCGGTTATTGTAGCTTCGTATAAATAGTTCTGATACTTGAAGAATGCCTGTAAAGCTTCTTCTGAGATATGCCGGCTTATCATCAAAGCTCCACTGTATGAGTTTCCTTTTAAGCGAGCTACGGTTCCGTCCATTCCAACGGGAATTGGATAAGGTACAAACTCGGCTGACGAGTCCTTGGCTTTTAGTTGTTGGAAAGGATAGTCACCAAACCATCGGGGGCCAGCAACCATACCTACTTTTCCATCAATGATGTTCTGATTCACTTGGCTAAAGTCTTGAAGTGCTAGGTTATTACCAATGTAACCTTTCCTTTTCCATGATTTTAATGTCGCAAGCGCCTGTTTAATCTGAGGCTGGACACTTCCATACACGAGTTGGCCTTTTTCATTTTTGCTCCATATACTCGCGATCGCTCCATATGCACCGAATACCCATGAGATATCCCCTATCGGTGAGACGACGTACTGGTCTTTAATTGCAAAATCAATACCGTACGTGTCTTGAATGCCATTTCCGTCCGGGTCATCATAAGTAAAGGCATTCATGACCGTTTCCAGTTCGTTCAAATTGTTAGGAGCTTTGAGATTCAAGTGCTCCAGCCAGTCCTTGCGAATCCAGAGAACGGACTGTGATGCTTGCTCCGTAATGATCGGAATAGCCATACGCTTTCCATTGATCTCAAAAGGTTTCCAGGCTTCTGGCACTTCTGCCATTGCTGCTTTCCATGTGGGCGAAGCATAACGCTCCCAGGCTTCTCCTGCATCCAGGAGTTTTCCTGAAAGCATAAACGTGTTGACCGTATCCATCACATTCGACGTAAAAACATCAGGTAATACGTCATCGGAAGATAGCATTAGCCGAAGCTTCATATCATAGTCTTCAGCTGGAGCACTCCATTTTGTACGAATTTTTACACCGAGTGTGTTATAAGCCCAGCGGATGTGTACATTATCTGCAACATTTTCGCTGTTTTTATAGACGGTGGTCGGTTCATTCATTTTGACTGTTGTCAGCACAACTGCCGATTTATCGGGCTCAAGTTGTGGCGTCTTAGGAGTACATCCTGCAATGAGCAGGATCAGCCATAAGAATGAAAGAGAAAGATAAATTGGTTTCCAGTTCATACAAATTAAGCTCCTTCATTATCATCATATTGTGCCAGTGATTGAGTCTAAATAACGCTTTTTCAACATTACATAATTCATTCTTAACCTTACTTCCATATGTAAGTTAAATGGGTTGTAATTAAGAAGTGAGAAGCCTACAATTAGGTGAATTTAGTTCTTGGCAGGGGGATTTCAGATTGAGAGAGAAATACAGAACATTTCTGAGTATGGTAGCAATTACGTTTATTATGCTTGTTGCCGTTCTTATCATGTATACCTTTTCGGTTCAATCCAGTCTGGATACGGTGCAGAAGGATATTAAAACGAATAATCTCAATCGTGTGCAATTTGTAGTGAATTCGCTGGATCAAAGCCTGGACCGGTTAAACATGTTATCCATCTCGATGGAAACAGACAACTCCATTGCTTTGTTACGTTCTGTTGACGTGATGAGCTCCTACGAGCAGGTACAATTAATTCAGAATATCGCTACAAAAGTTAATCTGCAAAGTTTGTCAGAAGGATGGAACAACAAAATCTCAATCTATTCAACACTTTTGAAACAATGGATTATTTCTTCCGAGATGGGCATGAAAGCTCCTGTTTTTAACTCCAAGAATTCAGGATGGCATTACGATGAAGCCTCAGATAAATACTACAAATATAAAGTGATTCCTCAGACTATTATTCGACTCGAGTTCCCTCGAAGTAACCTTGAAGATATTGTTGAGAACTCCCATCAGGGAGAGAATGAGTCTGTATTTTATAATACTAACGGGAATTCCATCACACGTAAGCAGGCCAATCCGGTAACATCTAATATTGTAAAGGAGATCGCAGCTCATCTTCAACCAACTTCCGGTTCTGAAACCGTGTCCGTAAAAGGTGAAAAATATATCGTGAATTATGTATATTCTCACCAACTTGGATGGTATTTAATTGACTTCATGCCGCTTGATAGAGCTTTACAACCTATTCGTTTCAGTCAGTTCTGGTTCTATGCTTCTTGTATCATGCTGTTTATAGCAGGAACTACAATCATTGTGGTTCTCTTCCGTAAAGTTCAGATTCCAATCCTCGCTTTGTTGAAAGGTGTTCGACTTTTGAAGCATGGAGACTTCTCTTATCGAATACAGCGGGAGAGCAGTAACGAGTTTGATTTTTTATATGGACAATTTAATGATATGGCTGGGCAAATCGAGGATCTGATTGAAAAAGTGTATAAAGAGAAAATTGTAGCAAGGGAAGCCGTGTTAAAGCAGCTGCAGGCTCAGATTAATCCTCATTTTCTGTATAATTGCCTTTTCTTTATCAACAATATGACGCGATTGGGCAATGAGGAAGCGGTGACAGCCATGACACAAAATCTGGCTGAATATTTCAGGTATACGACGCGATTGGACGAACCTATGACAACCCTGGAAAAAGAGATGGGGATCATACGCAACTATCTTAAAATTCAGAGCTTACGTATGGATCGGCTCTCCTATGAGATTGAAATTCCGGAGGAATTAAAGACTGTGCCGATTCCGAAACTGCTCATTCAGCCTTTGGTGGAAAACAGCATCATTCATGGTATTGAAAAAAAGCGTGATTCTGGCCTCATACGGATCTCAATAAAACGTATTGAGCATGGGCTCTGTATCAGGATAGATGATGACGGAAAAGGAATGAGTACGGATGATATCCTTGCACTTAAGGCCAGGATTGCAAAACCTCCGATCGATACGTTGGGATGTGCGCTCTGGAACATTTCGGAACGCCTAAGAATACATGATCCTGTCCGTTCACATCTCGAGTTTGAGCAAAGCCCGCTTGGTGGTCTGCGCGTCCAGCTGCATTGGTCTCTTGAACCACAACCAAGTGAAAACATGGATTGAGCTATGAAATTGACCGCATGGATTCTCCTCCGTTTAACCAATAATTCGCATCAAAACAAAGGCACCTGGATTGTTTTAATCCAAGTGCCTTTTCTCTGGCTTATTATTGCTTCACCGTGTCATACCACTCATTCACTTCCTTAATAATTTTATCTCCTCCAGATGATTTCCACTTTGCGACAAATGAATCGAATTCATCGACGGGCTTTTTGCCATAAATAATTTCAATATAGGAGTCGATCTGCATTTTGGTTAATAATTCCTGCCTGGAAAGCATCGTTTTGGTAGAAGGACCTTGGAAATACTCTGGTACATCGATATCACTTTGATCCATGGCAACCAGCAAAGCTTTTGAAGAAAAGGCCTCCAAAGGATTTGATGTGTCATTGCCAAGAATACCTGTTGGTGCCAGTGCAGCTAACTCTTGATTACTCAATGTTTCGTTTTTAGCCATTTTAACATTGGCTTCCAACCGTTTGGAAGGATACACGGCGTCCGAGCCCGTAATCGTGTATTTCATCGTTGAAACTTTGCCACCTGTAATTTTACTCTCATCCATAACCGCTTTGCCATTCTCAATCACATAATCGTATCCATCCTGAAAACCCTTGAATAGCAATGGATCATCTGAGTTATATGCCTCGTACAACGCATTTTGATAATGGAAAAACGCCTGTAGAGCTTCTTCTGAAATATCCTTATTGATCAGGATCGCACTCGTGTATGGATCCGCGATTGTTCGCATGTTTTTTCCATCTGCTCCCTTAGGAATCGGATATGGATTATAAATCGCATTGGGATTGGATACCAGCAGCATCGATCCCGGATAAACCATCATCCAGTTTTCTCCGCCCAGCATACCCACTTTTCCGGAGGCAACGTTCTCGGCTACTTTATTAAAATCGTGCAGAGCAATGTCACTCGCAATGTATCCCTTGTTCATCCACTCATTGAGCTTGCTCAAACCTGACTTGACCTCTGGTTGAATGGATCCATACTTGAGGTTACCATCTGTGTCTGGATACCAGCGTTCCGGTATGGCTCCAAACATTCCAAAGAACCATGAAGTATCACCCATAGGTGAGCCGACTACTTGATCTTTCATCGCGAGTTCCAGAGCTAACGTGTCCTTTTTTCCATTGCCGTCTGGATCTTGATTCACAAAAGCATCCATCACCTTCTCGAGCTCATCCAATGTCGTTGGCGCTTTAAGGTTTAACTCATCCAGCCAATCCTGTCTGATCCAAAGTACAGACTGTGTTCCAGCTGTAGGCCGAAGTACCGGTATGGCAAATTTTTTGCCATCTTTCATGAAAGGATACCAAGCGGTGGGTTCCTCCGCGAGAGCGGCTTTCCAGGTATCCGATGCGTATTTGTCGAATGCTTCTGTTACGTCAAGCAATTTTCCTGAGTCAATAAAAGTGTTAATCGTGTTGGATTGGCTTGAGTTAGCGACGAATAAATCAGGTATCTTGTCCCCGGAAGACAACATTAGCTTCAACTTAGTGTCGTAATCTACCGCAGAGGATGTCCATAACGTTTTCATTTCTACGCCGAGCGTATCTTTGGCCCAGCGGGTATGAACATTGTCCATATAGTTTTCACCATTTTTGAATTTGACTGTAGGGTCCTCGCTTCTCACCATTGTTACCGATACCGCAGGCTCGATTTTTCCATTCACAATTTTAATTTCTTTCGCTGGCTCATTCGATTTGGCAGTCTCTTCTTTATTGCTGCATGCAGCTAACAGACTAAAGCTCATCGCAAGAAGCAGACATCCCCACATCATTTTTCTTTGTTTTTTCATGCTCTTTCCCCCAAGTAAATTATTCTTTTACCGCACCGATAACGATCCCGGCTGTGAAAAACTTTTGAAGCACAGGATAGATGAGCAAAATCGGTATAGCCCCAATTAAGACCTGAGCTGCCCGAATAGAACGATTGTTAATTTTCGCAATGTCATTCACATTGCTGGCATCGACAACCGGTACAGCAATTAGAGATTTGAGGAGCGTACTGAGTGGTACATTGTCTCCCCTCATATAAATGGAGCCCGCAAACCATTCATTCCAGTCGTTCACCACCATAAATAGTCCTACGGTTGCAAGGACAGGCAAGGATAGCGGCAGAAACATGTTGAAAAATACCTGCCAGTGATTGGCTCCGTCCATAAAAGCAGATTCTTCGATCTCCTTCGGTAATGCTTTGAAGAAGTTCATGATGAGAACGAGATAAAAGACATTGACCAAACCTGGAAGCACAAGTGCCCAGATGGAATTATACAAGCCAATTTTGGTGACGAGCAGATAGGTAGGAATCAGACCGCCATTAAACAACATGGCAACTACAAACAGGCCTACAAACAGTTTGTACCCAGCAATGCCGTCTCTCCCGCTGCCTTTGGATAACACATAAGCTGCCATACAGTTGATCATAAGTCCAAGCACCAGACTTAACACAGTACGCTGTATTGAAATCCATATCGCTGGCAGGAAAGCGGGATTCTCAAGTGCTTTCAGATAGGAGTTAAAGGTGATATCGATCGGAAAAAAAGTAACTCTGTTTGCCATAACGGCTTCTGTTGAACTTAGCGATATCGCAACAACATGAAGCAACGGTATAACACAAATTAGTGCCAGTAATATCATGAGTACATTATTAAATGTCTGAAACCAGCGCTGAGGCGTAGACATCACTTGCATAAGATCCCACCTTAGAAAATTTTATAGTCAGCTACTTTGTAGGCAATCCGGTATGCACCCAGAATTAAAATCAGACTGACGATGGACTTGAATAAACCGATTGCAGTAGAGAAGCTGTAGTTGCCATCAATCAGACCGATCCGATAAACAAAAGTATCGATGATATCACCTTTTTCATATACCAGAGGGTTATATAAATTAAATATTTGATCAAAGCCTGCATTCAGTATTTGACTGAGTGAAAGTGTTAGTACCACAGCTATCGTTGGAATTAGAGATGGTAAAGTGATATGCAGCATTTGTTTCCATTTGCCTGCTCCATCAATCTGAGCTGCTTCATACAGTGCTGGATTGATTCCAACTATGGCCGCGAGGAAAATGATGGAACCATATCCAAACTCTTTCCACACTTCACTCGATACCACTGTAAACAGAAACCAATTGTTATCACCTAGAAAGAAGATGGGGTTGAATCCTAATGCCTGCAGTGCCTGATTAACAAGACCGCTGTCCGGGTTAAGAAGCTCAATAAAAATGCCGCCTAGAACAACCCATGAAAGAAAGTGTGGGAGAAAAACAAATGTCTGAACGGTACTTCTTAATACTTTGCGGCGGACTTCATTAATCAGCAGTGCAAAGCCCATCGTCGAAATAAAACCAAAAACCAGTTTTAACACCGCGATCCGAAGTGTATTCCAGATGACTTGCACGCTGTCTGGATATTCAAATAGAAATTTGAAATGTTCCATGCCTACCCATTCGGATCCCGTTATCCCCAGATAAGGTTTGTAATCCTGAAACGCCATGACTAGTCCGCCCAGGGGCATGTAAACAAATACAAGAACCAATAGTACGGCGGGGCTTAACATTAGGTAGAGCTGCCAGCGATCTCCTCGTCTATTGATTTTCATTTTGTCCTTTTTTGGGGCTGCCAACTCCATTTGAGACCTCCTCATGTCTGATGTAGAATAGTATTGCTGGATTTATTGTAAGCGCATACAAGTCTGCAGGATATAATGCAATACAAAGGATGAATAGCGTTTTCTTAACTTATAGTTGAAAATGCTTATCGTAAAAAAGCCGCCATACCGGCGACTTCATTACGTATATCGTTCTATGGGCCAACCTAATGTACGACAGGCTGCTCTTTATAACTATTTTTGGAAAGAGCGTTTGTACTCAAGGAGCATTGAAAGCTGTGCTGTCCACTCGTCAAAATGTGTATCTCTCCATTGGGCATGTGCAAAGAGCATGTTGTAGAAACGGGAACTGTAACCTCAACATGGAATAGATGTTCATCCCGTTTCCAGTCTACACTTGCCAGGCCGTAAGGTGTAACTGTAGAGGCTTTAGCCCATGTAATACCTCCGCCAATCATAGGAGCGACTCGGAAAGTCTGATATCCGCCGCTGGTGGGCTCCAGACCTGCCAGCCTTTTATAAAGCCAATCGCCCACAGCTCCATTCGCGTAATGATTAAAGGAAACCATTCCTCCATTCGATTCTTCTGCTGACTTATTGCCGCTTAGTTCCTCAATATTTACAGTTCCATCAGGTCTGAGTGCATCCCAGCGTTCCCAGATCGTTGTCCCTCCAGCCTTCACCTCGTATAGCCAGGATGGACATTCCTCCTGTAACAGCAGTTCATATGCAGCGTCAAGCTGTCCATTGTCAGAGAGGGCAAATAGCAGATAAGGGGTTCCGGTAAAGCCTGTTGTAAGGTGATTTCCAGCTTCGTGAATTAATCGAGTCAAATTATTCACCATTTGCTTTGTTTCCTCACCTTCCGTCATACCAAAATGAAGGGGGAGCACATAGGCCGTCTGAAATTCTTCTTTCATATTCCCCTGTTTATCAGTAAATACCTTCCGGTACGCGGTAATAATTTTTTTTCTTAAATCGTAGTAATAGGATACATCTTCGGTGTGCCCTAGAATGGAAGCAATCTTTGCCATAATGCCACACGAGTTAGCGAAATAAGCGGTGCCTACCCATTTCCCTTTTTTAATCCATGCTTTGGCATCTCCTTCCGGTGCAGCCCAGTCGCCAAAATGGAACGGGAAACGCCAAACATAACGATCTGCAGGCGAGACGGCTAGGAAAGAAGACCACCATTTCGCTGCTTTTAGAAATTTCTTCATGGAATCATATTGTTTTTCAAGAACCTGTTTATTGCCGCGTGCCAAGTATTCAGCCCAAGGGACCAGAATACTGCTGTCTCCCCAACATGAATTAGCCATTGCAGGCCAGTGATCTCCACCTCGGGGAATAACCATAGGAAATCCGCCACCTTTGGATTGTTCTGCACGCATATCCATCAACCATTTATCAAAGAATCGGCTCATGTCAAAGTTAAAACAAGCTGTTGAAGCAAAAACAGCAATATCCCCTGTCCATCCCTGACGTTCATCCCGTTGCGGACAGTCTGTTGGAATATCAACAAAGTTGGAGCGCCCACCCCATCGAATGTTACTCTGAAGCTGTGTTAACAGTGGATTGGAACATGAAAAATGACCAATCTCCTTGAAATCAGAATGCAACACGTAAGCCGACAGTTCAATCTGGTCCGGATCTATCCCGGTCAAACCCACATAACGAAACCCCATATAAGTCAACCGAGGTGAATACGTTTGCTCTCCTTCCAGACAAACATATGTCGCAGCAGCCTTCGCGGTACGTAAAGATTTTACGAAGAGTTCCTGTTCTACCAATACTTCAGCGTGTCGGAACACAATCTTTTGATTGTGTTTTCCTACAATTTTGGCTGTGATTACGCCTGCAAAGTTTTGACCAAAATCATAGATGATTTCACCACTCGGTGCTACTGTGCGGGATACCGGTTTCAATTCTTCCTGTACACGCACGGGCAAACCATACTGCGCTAATAGTTCCGGATTTTTGCGAGGGCGGGTTATATCTACCGGCTTCCATCGAACAAGGTCCAAATCAATAGCGGCATCATAATGTTCACCGTCATACCATTCTGCCATACGATAGTTTCCATGCAGAGTAACTTCCCACGTTGGATCGGTAACGATTAAATCTGATGTACCGTCTGTATACTCAATGTACAATTCCAGCAATAATGCTTGACGATCAGCACTAATTTTATTTTTGCGAACATAATTAAATGAACCGACAGCCCATCCCCCTGCTACTACAGCTGTGACTGCGTTTGATGATTTCAGTTGATGTGTAACATCATAGGTCTGGTACTGGATCTGATGATCATATGAAGTAAACCCTGGAGCAAAGTAATCTTCTCCCACCTTTTCACCATTCAGAGCAAGTTCATATACCCCCAGTGCCGTTACGTTTATCCACGCCCTTGTCACCGTCTGCGTGAGTTCAAAGTTACGGCGAAACGTCATAGGTACAGGAGAAACCTTTTTAGGGAAATCGTAGGACATATCGGTAATCCATTGAGCAGACCATTTTGTACCCATTCTGCCTGTCTTGAATAAAGCAAAATGCTCTGCCTGTTCTCCACTGGTTCCGGTTGCTATGATCCTGACATGATATTCCGTATGCGGTTTTAGCGGCCCGGTGTAAAGATTGTTAATCTGATCTGTGGTGGTCACACGCCAGTCACCAACTTCAATGATGGCTTCTTGCAACTTTTCTCCAGCTCGATCTGAAGAAAGTGCAAACGAAATCATGGGTGCATGATCTGTAATACAGCCGAATTCCAATCCGTTGATCTTTATGGAAGATAGCATTAACATTATGGCCTCTCCTGCCTTGTCAAAATATTATACATCCAGCTCGGAAACTATTTTTTTATAAACTCTGGTCTCATTCGGAGCATGTAACGGAGTCCATACTTGAGCAAAAAATGGATCTATTTTTGCACGTTCAGCATAATTCCAACTCTCACGTTCACATTCAGGGCACCAATGACCCGCATGCAGCACCAGTTTCGGACTGGCTTGGAATGTATGTCCAAATGCACATGTAAAACTCAATTTATTTCTCCAGTTTCCTTTTTCCATCTCTGAGGACAAGCATTGTCCTCCCCGAAATGCAGCGGCCGACTTTACATCATTAATTCCGAGATCCCTCTCAGGTTTGGTGTCATCGTATCCATGATCAATATGAACTACGGTGTTCCAGTCTTTGAAATGCTGGAACTCGCTTAATTTATCAGGGATGCTGTTCCATGCCTCTTTACTGCCCCAATACGCATCAATGTGGTCTTCCACATTCTCTTCGATGAACCGCAATGTGCCATGTTCCGTTCGGGCCGGTTTTTCAAATATTTTTTTCATGACAGTTCCCATGATTCGTTCGCCAAACGGCAGTTTACACAGAATTTTCGCCGCGGTTGCCTGAGAACCCAGATTTTCAAGGTAACAACGATAAAAATAATCCATACCGTCCTGACGGAAATGCAAATAATCGTTTAGCTTGTCCGAATCGAGGTAGTACTGTCCGTGAAAATTACGAGTGGCATACCATTTCGGATTAATCACATGGTCAAGGTTTTTGAAACCAATTGCCCCGTAGAGTTTTTGGTACATCTCAAAGGTACTGACACGGCAGGATTCTCCGCCTCCTATATTGTAAACATGACACCAGAAATCCTCTGGCAGCTTGCCTGTAAACTCATAATTGCACAAATTCTCCATCATTCTGCCAGAGTCACGGTCGGATACATACTCCAGGACGTTGTCCAGACAGTTGTGAAACATAATCGCATCCATAATTTTACTCATGGCGGGTCCCATAATTCCGGTTTGGCGCAGGCTTACCCAGTATTTGAGCCCGGATTCAATCACAAGACGCTCGGCTGCAATTTTAGAAACGGCATAATAGTCAAACATGCTTGGTTTAAGGGGATCACCTACTCGCCCCCAATGGATAGGTGGCATGCGATCACCGGTCTCTGCGATGGTTCCGATAAATACCAGCTTGGTATGGTCCTCTTGGCCATGTTCGTATATAGCACTCACCAGATTTTTGACGGCACCATAATTAATTTGCATAGCTTTCTTGGGAAAATAATCTGCAGCAGGTGACACAAATGCAGCAATGTGCAGAATCAAATCTACATCTTTGACACATTCAAGCACTTTTTCATAGTCCAGTATGTCTCCATACTTTATCGTTACTTCGTTCAACTCTTGATAAGGCTCCAGGGCCTTGCGATCCTTTTCCGTATCCAGACACAACGTAACAATGTCATACAGATGGCTGTCTTTGATCATTCTTTTCAGGCTTTCCTGTCCCATGCCACCGGATGCACCAGTAATAAAAACACGTTTTTTGCTGATCATGGTCTGACTCATGTTGTTTCCTCCTGTATGTTCGTGATTTAAGATATAGTCACTTCTGGTCTTTCGGAAGAGGGGACAAACGTTCTTTTCGAAGCATTCGTTTGATGCCTTGCATGATCTGACCATTCAGTATGTCAATCAGCCCGGCTGCGATATGGTAGCCAAAACGGCCTGTACTCGATACCGACATGGAACGAATGCTGTTGTTCGGCATCATTTTCATCAGAAACATGCCATTTTTGCGCTCCATGTCCCGCTCGGGACCTTCAGGCATCTTTTGTGATCGCTTAAACTGTTTTTTGCCAATACCGATAACCGATGTATAAAATAAATTTCCTATAAAGGATTCCCGCAATTCATCCAATCTGGAATCCAGAGTATATTTCGTTAATTGTTTGTTCGATGATTCTGTTACTTTCCTGCCAAGTAGAATTTCAAATTCTTCCATGCTCACTTGGGATAACAAATGGGGAGAAAAGTAATGCTTTAATTTTTCGCGAGAATACGGGCTTGCAATGTCAGGCTGGCTGGTGATAGAAATGCTGGCTGACAAGCGAATATCTGCTGCGGAAGCAGCAACCAAGACCTGATAATCCCCATTTTCTACAACCCACTCTTTCCGGTCCACATGATAGTAAGCGAGATCATTTAGAGTAAAGCTCATGTTCACTTGCTTTTTTTCACCAGGCTTCAAATATACTTTGCCAAAAGCACGAAGTTCCTTGGCAGGCTTAAACACATCTGAGGTTGGGTTTGCAACATATACCTGTACGATTTCTCCGCCCTCTATGTGCCCGGTATTCGAGATTTCACATGTGACTATGAAGGTTTCTGAATCTTGCTGGACTTGCAGCGATTCATAAGCAAACTGTGTATAACTAAGTCCATGACCAAACGGATAGCGTACACCTTTTCCTTGCAAAAAATCATAATAGCGGTAGCCTACATAGATGGATTCCTTGTAAAGCTCTGACTTCTGCTGCACAAACTGTTCACCAAAGGGTACGTCTGTATAACTGTTCATCCATGTCTCAGCGAGCTTTCCGGAAGGACTTTTTTCTCCGAAAAGGAGTTGAGCCGCAGCTTCACCCCCCGCTTGACCAGGCAAGTACATGTTCAAAATTGCATGAACCTCATCTTCAAAAGGCAATTCGACAGGTGAACCCCCAAATAATACAAGAACAATTTTTTTGTTCAGCTGGACCAGCTTGCGCAGGAGAGCAAGTTGATTATCAGGTAATGTCATCGACTCCCGGTCATAGCCTTCACTTTCTGTATAATCGGTTTGTCCTGCGAAGAATAAGACAACATCAGCCGACTGTGCCTTTGCCATAGCTGAACTAACATATTCCGGTTCTGATTCAAACTCGGACTCTCTGTAGCCACTTGCATAATCGTAGCGGATGCCGCGTTGATCAAAAGCAGTTTTTGGCGAAGTAAGCTTGCTCGGGTTGATCAAAGAGCTTCCGGCCCCCTGAAAACGCATCTTCTCAAACAATTCACCAATGACAACATAGTTTTGCAATGGATCTAATGGCAGGATGCCATCGTTTTTCATAAGAACAGCACTATCGGCTGCGATTTCACCTGACAGGTTATGATGTTTTTCTCTGTCAAAAGCAAGGCTGTACTGAATATCGTGTGTACGCCGAATCAGATTCAAAATATTGCTCACCGACTGATCCAGCGAAGAAATCGGTAATTCACCACTATCAACTGCATCTATAATTGACTTTCTAAAATATTCGCAATCACCTGGCATCTCCAGATCCATTCCTGCCTTAATGCCATCTACCCGATCAGATACAGCACCCCAGTCACTGATCACCGCACCATCAAAACCCCATTCTTCTCTTAGAATTTCAGTCAATAGTCTGTGATTTTCAGAGCAGAAGACACCATTAATCTTGTTGTATGCACTCATCACAGTTACTGGCTTTGTGTTTTTGACAATTCGCTCAAATGCTCTGAGATAGATCTCATGTAATGCACGCTCATCCAACACAGAATCTCCCATGAAACGATAATTTTCGTTGTTATTTACAGCGAAATGTTTCAGTGAGACTCCAATCCCTTCATTTTGAACACTCTCGACAAAAGCGCAGCCAAGAATTCCCGAGAGGTAAGGGTCTTCAGAGAAATATTCGAAGTTTCTGCCGCACTTGGGATTTCTTTTAATGTTAACAGCAGGACCAAGGAGAATATTAACCCCGAAATGGTGACACTCCTTCGCTATAGCTGCACCCATCTTACGAATATTGTCCGGGTTCCAGCTGGCAGCAAGCGTAACTCCTGTGGGAAAAGATGTTGTTTCCTCACTGTTGTTTAGACCGAGATGGTCTGCCTTCTCTCCTTGTTTGCGTAAGCCGCAAGGCCCATCCGTCATATATATAGATGGTATGGACAATCTCGGGATTGGATTTGTTTTCCAAAAATCCACACCAGCCATTAAAGCCGCTTTTTCTTCTACCGTCATACGTTGAATCAGTTCATCAACGGTCTGCATGATTTTTCTCCCTTCGCTCCGGATGCATTAGTTAAGATTTATTGTATTCCATTATGGAAGTGCTATCTTTCATATCTGTACTTAAAATTTCAGATTTGTTCTTAAAATATATTGACTGTCTCGGACGAGTTTGCTATTTTGATATGAATAATTAGAATGCTGGCACTCCATTCATTCGTTTATACTGGAGGAAATTTTGTTGAAGAGCTTACAAAAAACATTGAAATTTCTATACCAATCTACATTGATTCCGACGTATTTGTATAACCATCAGCACCATAAATTTAGTCATCCTGCTCAGAGTGAATTAACTCATCCGCCACTTGAGTATCTCTCTGAGCTTTTGCTTTCACACGAAGAGGTTACATATTTGTCTACTTCCTTCTTTGCTTATTATGGTGCGATCAAAGTTAGCTCCCTTCCGGGCCATGTCATTCTTGTCGGACCCGTCAGTCAAACACCTTATTTGAAAGACACACTGCGTATCGCTAAAAAAGCCTTTGTCGTTTCCGGTCAAGATGAAGCAAACTTCGAAAGTTTTCTAAAGCAGATCATACCAATGCCGCTGCAGCAATTTCTAAATCATCTTGTGACCATTCATTATTTTGTGAACGGCCAAGAGATGAGTTACTTGGACTTACTTCAAAAGAATTCAATGAAGGAAATTAACAACGAGCAAACAAAACGAATTTACGAGAATAAAGAAAACTTATATTTTAACAATTCCTACGAGATTGAAAACCGGATGTGTTATTACATTGAGAACGGTAATGAGGTTGGCCTTAAACAATTTTTGGAACAGCCATTTATGGTCCATGAGGGTATGACCGCTGGCAACACTATTCGTCAGACGAAAAATACGTCTATCGTTGCGATTGCACTGGCTACACGAGCCGCCATTCGAGGTCAATTAGACACAGAAGTTGCTTTTCAGTTATCCGACCTCTATCTCCAAGAGATTGAACAATTATCGACTCCTGAATCCATTCAAAATTTTATGAAAGAAGCATTGTTTAATTTAGCCAGGAGGGTCCAAGCCGCAAGGTACGATACAGAAAATGACGTAAGCATGCGAAGTCTGATTCAATATATTTTTAATAATGTGCATCAGAATTTGACCGTTGATCACGTGGCAAAACATTTCGGTTACAGTCGTACCTACCTCTCAACTACTTTCAAAAAAAAGATCGGTAAAAGCCTGCATCAATTTATTATGGATTGCAAGCTAAAGGAAGCTCAGAATTTGCTTGTTTATACGAACAAACCCATTAGTGAAATTAGCAACTATCTTTGTTTTTCCAGCCAAAGTCACTTCCAGACCGTATTCAAAAAATCCTTAAATATTACACCTGCTCACTTCAGGCAGCAGAGCAGCCATGGTGTGCGTCAGAATAAATAATCCTAATATTGCATTAAATATCTTGAGTCAGTAGAGTTTAACTTCTAATTTGAATGTATTTAAAACGGTTTACAACAAAAGAAGCTTTCCCTTATGGGAGAGCTTCTTTTTCTAATGAATCAGGCTTGTTTTCGGGCATCCAATTCTTGAATGATCTTAGGATATTCTTTATCAAGCTTATATTTATACAAGGCCACAGCAAGAATAAGCAAAATGAAAATAGGAACGTAAATGTTCAGGGCAATAATCGCTTGTTTAGCTCCTGCTCCCTGTGTAGCAGCCTGCTCGACATATCCTCCTAATGCAAGCAGCCAACCGATCATAGCGGTTCCAACTGCTGTTCCTACTTTGGAACCAAATGCGATAACACTATTGGTCAATCCAACCAGACGTTTATTGAACTTCCATTCCCCGTATTCGATCGTATCCGTCGTCAGAGCTGTACCCACGGCCATAAGCGGAATCGTGCCAAGAGCCTGAAAAATGGAGCAGACCAGTCCCAGAATAATGCTTTCCGGTGAGATCAGTCTGATCACAGCCGCGATTAACGCTATAATAATGCCGCCCAAGGCTGTATTCCGTTTCCCAAAACGTTTGATGAAAGGTCCGGAGAGTGAAAACCCGATAATAACGGGTATCAAACCGATTGCCCCCATCAAACCAACCAGGCTGACATTTCCCCAAATGTATTTGGCAAAATAGCTTCCTGCGGCTACGTTAAGAGCAAACAATACATTTACAACTGTCATCACGATGAGGATTTGAACCCAGTACTTATTTGCAAACAACATTTTAAGGCCTTGTGACAGCGGAACTTTATCCTGAAAAAAACCAAGTTCATCCAATTGAACATTATTATACTTTTCTTTGTTGGATAAAAAGGCAACGAATATACCGATGGCAGCAACGGCAGCAAATACACCGGCTAAGATCGTCCATTCCTTTCTTCCTCCCCCCATAGCTGTTACCACGGGAATGAAAGCAATGGCAACAATCATACCGGACAAATATCCTCCTGCGGAGCGGAAAATCCCCATCAATGAACGTTCATAGTTGTTACGTGTCGTTAGTGCCATTAGGCTTGAATAAGGAATAGATGTTGGTGTATACACAAAAAGATAAAAAATAAGATTGGTCACGACAGCATAAATAATTTTTCCTGTTGGACTGATGTCGGGAACAGAAAACACGAGCAGCAGCGAGACGAACAAAGGGATGGTCATCCAGCGAAGCCATGGACGAGCCTGCCCGTATTTCGACTTGGTGCGGTCCACAAGCACTCCCATTCCTACGTCTGCAAACGCATCCAATATTTTAGTTAACAGTAGTACTGTACCGACAATTGCAGCGGATACACCGACTACATCGGTATAATAATACGTAATTAAGCCAAGCAAGCCGCTGGAGATGTTAAGACCAAATTGACCCATGGAGTCTCCAAGTAATCTGCGTGTCGGGATTTCTCGTTCAGGTTGATTGGGCTTAACGTTCTCGGTTACGATGGGTTGTTTGTTTACTATGGTTCCCATGCTGTTTCCCTCCGGTATCTGGTTGGTTTAGCGCTCGAATGAGCCCTCTATCTTATATCTTTATTTTAATAACTCTATGATGGGAGGGATATAACGCATAACAAATATGGAATAACGTAATCTAAATGATTGGTTTAACTGAATGCAACAGTTCGAATGTAGTATCAACTCTCCCGATTCTTTTCATTTTCTATTTATGCCCTCATCCTCATATATATCAGGTTTTGTAACTGGATATTTGATCTCTCATATTAAAAGCGGAACCTCGGATGTTATCGGAAAAATGCTGTATTTCTTCTGCAATGACCATCTGATGTTCAACGGCCTGAACCATCGTTGTGCTTTCTGTATGCGCTTGTTTGGCAATAGAAGCTAAATGCTGCATTGAAGCGCTGACCTCCTCGGAACTTGCGGATAACTGCTCAGAAGCAGAAGAGATCTCTTGCATCTGACTGGCAACGTCTTTGGCAGATTCAAGAATCATTTCGAATGCTTGACCTGCTTGTTCTACTGCATTTATCGTTTGTGCCAACTCTTTTTTTCCTTGAGCTACGCTAGTGCTTGCTGAAACCGTATCTTCCTGAATGTGGCTGATCGTATCGAATATGTTACTTAACGATTGACGGGTTTGATCTGCCAGTGAACGAATTTCACTTGCAACAACGGAAAAGCCTCTTCCTTGTTCCCCGCTTCTTGCAGCCTCTATACCTGCGTTAAGAGCGAGCAATTCCGTTTGACGAGCAACTGTCGCTATAAGTTGAACGATTTCTTGAATAGTAAAGGAATGCTGATTCATTTTTGCAACAGAGCTTTCTATTTCATCCATCGTGCGATTAAAGAGGTCAATGCGGAGCTTAACGTTCTGTAAAAGTTCCTCTCCCTTTCGAGCTTGTTGTTCAGTCATAGATGAACATTCTGTAGCTTCATTATTTGACTCACTGATCAGAGCAATGCCCCGGGCTACTTCATCTATGGCTCGCACCGTTTCTTCTGCTGACTGAAGTTGTACAAGCGCTCCGTCTGAAACGGCAGTTGCCGACTGAGCGATTTTCCTCATTGAACTGGAAGAATTCTCCAAATTGTTTATTAGAAGCTGGCTTGTATGTACAACCACATTTGAATTATCCTGGGCTGAACGAATGAAGCCTGTAAGACCGGTTCGCATGACTTCAAACATATTTGCAAGTTTGCCAATCTCATCTGAAGCGCTTGATTGAAATGACTGGCTTAAATCTCCATTATGAATCCGTTCCGTTCCTTTAACGAGACGTTCCGTAGGCTTAATAATGGAACGCGCGAGTAGCAGTGAGATGACGATAACAAGTAAAGTCACGAATAACTGATATGTGACGGACTGCCAAAATGCATTTTTGTTGGACGTGATCAAGGTATGAATATTGGAATTCACATCAATCACACTTTTGGATTTTAATCCAAGGATTAATTCGTTTAGTTTCTGTCCCCCCTCCAATTGACCTTGGTCAATGTAACTGGAGTATGCTTCCTGAATCTGATCTACTTCATTTTTTTCGGATGGATTCAATGCAGAATACTCTTGCAAAGCTTGCTTGAACTTTGCTAACAATTGTGCACTTGCTTCTTCAACGGATTCTTTAGACGCATATCCGATTGCTGGAAGCATCATTTGAACCTGGTATTCCATCAGACTCTCCTGCATCTCCTGTGCTTTCAGCGAGGAGGTAAACTGAACTTTTCGTATCTCTTCTAACTTTTCATTTTGGATTAAAGATTTGTAATTTTGGTAACTTAGCGCTACGAGATAAAGTACAATAACAGTCCCAAACGCAAATAGCATTTTCTTGCGAATACTCATTTGATATCCACCTTCTCTAAAGTTACATATTTGTAATTATTATGCCTTTATGCATGTACGAGTTAAGGGAAAGGCTATACAAAGGATAAAAGTCGCCTTCATGGCGACTTTTATCTGAAATCAAGCTGAAAAGAAAGATCAGATTCTATGTGTCACTTTGTACTGCCTGATTCAAGGCTGCAAGTAATTGTGATAAGGCTTCCTCTGTCATCCCTGTGAAAGGTATCAGATTCCGCAGTGGCAAATATTGCATGGAGGCTTGAACCATTTCAGCCGATACTGCACTGGATTGAACCTCACCTTGATCCTGATCCGCTTGAGGTTGCATTTGAGAAAGAATCGCCGTCGTTTTGGGATTTGCAAGCAACTCCCCGAAGGTGGTATCGCGATGGTATGTTGGTATAATCTCACGGGATGTAGAATGTACGACAACTGTTGTTGCAAGCCTGATATCTTGAGATGATGCACCTACCAATATCTCGAATTCGCCGCTGTCCACATGCCAATCGGATCGCTCTACATCGTAATATGCAAATGAACGTTTATTGAGAGTTAGGGTGACTTGTTTCTCTTCACCAGGTTTTAAGTCTATCTTAGTGAAGCCCTTCAGCTCTTTGTCTGGACGTGTAACACGGGATGCTGTGTCATGAACATATAATTGAATAATCTCCTTACCCTGCACGAAACCAGTATTCTTGATGTTTACCGAGACGTTGATGCAATCTGTATCGTTGATCTCCCTTTTATCAACAATCAGGTTGGAGTATTCAAATTGTGTGTAGCTTAGTCCATGACCAAAAGGAAACAGCGGTTCTATATCTTTAGCTTCATAGTACCGATAACCTACGAATATCCCCTCTCTGTATTCAACCTGGTTTCCATCACCAGGGAAAAACAATGCGGATGGACTATGCTTTGTTGAACGCGGGAACGTCTCTGCCAGCTTGCCGCTCGGATTGGCATCACCAAATAAAATATCAGCGATTGCGCCTCCAGTAGCCTGCCCCCCCAGATAAGCTTCAAGAACGGCTTTGGCGTTGTGGAGCCAAGGCATTACGACAGGGGCACCATTGCTCAACACGACAATTACATTGGGTTGAACGGCAGCTATAGCGGTAATGAGCTCCTGATGATTATTGGGAAGATTAAGATGTTTGCGGTCATATCCCTCAGATTCATAACGGTCAGGCAACCCTACAAACAAGATGGCTACATCAGCTGCCGCTGCCGTTTCCAGAGCAACTTGTAATAATGGAGCATTGGTTTCATCCGAGCTTAGTTCATATCCCTGCGCATAGGTGAGTTGCGCTTGATCCCCGGCAGAACGAAGCAATTCTTCATAAGGGATGTCCACTTTCGTTGGATTAATGTGTGAACTTCCCCCGCCCTGGTAACGGGCCGATTGGGCTAGTTCTCCAATCACAGCGATATGACCCGTTTTCTGCAAGGGTAGGATTCCATTCTCGTTTTTTAGCAATACCATGGTCTCTTGGGCCACCTGTCTTGCAAATGCATGATGCTCTTCAGCATTGTACGTGGCATCTTGCTGCATATGATCTGCACATTTAAAAATAACCGTAAGCAAGCGTTCGACCGCTTGATCAAGTAACGAGATGTCGAGTGTGCCTTCTTCAACCGCTTGAATAATTTTACGTTGGGCTTCACCATTGGAAGGTGGCATTTCAAGTTCCATGCCTGCCGCTACGCTAGGAACAATCTCACTGACTGCACCCCAGTCCGACATGACAAATCCGTTATGACCCCATTCATCTCGCAATATATCATTCAGGAGGTAAGGATTCTCCGATGCATAGGTCCCATTCACTTTGTTGTAGGCAGACATAAGCGTCCATGGTTGGGCTTGTTTGACCGCTTTTTCAAAGCCGGTTAAGTAAATTTCGCGTAATGTCCTTTCATCCACTACGGCATTAACAGACATTCGACGATCCTCCTGATTGTTCACGGCAAAATGCTTCAGCGAAGTGCCGACTCCCTGGCTTTGTACACCGCGAATGTGAGATGAAGCCAGTTCACCCGTAAGATACGGATCTTCGGAAAAATACTCAAAGTTTCGTCCGCACAGCGGGGAGCGCTTGATATTCGCACCTGGCCCCAGTAAAACAGCTACATTCTCGGTTTGGGCTTCTTTACCTATGGTGCTTCCTACCTGTTCTATCAGGTCGCGATTCCAGGAGCTAGCCAGCCCGCTGGCTGTAGGAAAACAAGTCGCAGGTACACTTTCGTTCAGCCCCAGATGATCCGATTCTCCATCTTGTTTTCGTAGTCCATGTGGTCCGTCGGCTAGCATAATCGATGGAATACCCAATCTTTCGATTCCTGTAGTTGTCCAGAAAGTGCTGCCGGAACACAGACTGGCTTTCTCCTCGATGGTCATTTGATCTATGAGCTGTTTAATATCTCGTTTCATCCATTGACACTCCTTTTCGCTATGTATCATTCAAAGGTATCTATTTTATTCTAAGGTTGAGAGAGAAGAAGGCATATAACGCTTTCTTAAGATTGCATAACGCATTTCGCAAGGTTTATTTTAATTTTTGTATCCTTCTATATATCTATGGATAACTACATCCAAAGACTGATAACGATTTCTTAATATTTACAGGTTTATATCGAAATCCGGATTGTAATGCCTAGGATGATTGCCTACAATAAGAAGACTAATCATCAGGAAGGAAGTTGTTGCACTTATGTATGCCCTTTTAATTGTAGACGACGAGAAATCTGTGGTGGATAGTCTTGCTCTCACGATTCCTTGGGAAGATAGCGGCATTGAAGAAGTGCATCGTGCCTATTCCGCCGAAGAAGCCCTGGATATCACGTCCCGGTTTGCGATTGATGTGATGATTACGGATATACGTATGCCTGAAATGGATGGTCTTGAATTAATTCGCCTGATTCGTTTATCCGTTCCTCGCATTCGGAGTATTATTTTGTCAGGACACGATGAATTTGAATATGCCCAGCAAGCTATTCGCTATCAGGCGATGAATTATATGCTTAAACCTGTGGATACTCAGGCACTTGTCAAGGCTGTTGAAGAGGCCATTAAGAATATCGAGCAAGAATGGGAAAATATAAGTTCAATGCAGCAGATTCAGCACATGTTACATGCTAATCTTCCCGTTTTGCAAAATCAGTTTCTTAATGATTTACTTCAAAACAAACCTATGAGTCAGCACATTTTGGAGGAGCGCCTGAAGATTCTTGATCTTCCTATCCGTATGGAAGACAACTATCGAATGATGGTGATTCGAATGGAAGAGGAATTTTCAGGATATGATCTTCAATCTCTTTCCCTCCTTGAATATGCGATTACCAATATTGCAGATGAAGTTTTCACTCCATTTGGATTATGGCATTGTATTACCGATCAGGGGTATCTGGTGTTCCTCATTCATCATGAGGATCGTAAAACACTAAACTCTGTCGATTCTTTTGCGGTTAAGCTGCAAAATCATGTGCAGAAATTTCTAAAAGGGGCAATCTCCATCTGTTTGGGACAAGAGCGACTTTTTCCTGAAGGATTAAGCGAAGGTTTTAATCGGTGCGTGGCGGTTATTCAACAAAATGTCGGTGAGCATAAAAGCTATTTTATTACCGTCGACGATCAGCTGCCGAACCCCGTGATGGATCAAGGTTATCTTCAACTTTTGGAGCCTCCTCTTCTGCCGCAATTGCTGGAAGCTGGAAACTGGGAAGAAGCGATCGCCAAAATCAAACGTGTGCTTTCAGTGGATGGAGAAGGATCGGACCTGTCTCATGAAGTTCTTTATACATGTTTGCTGTACCTGTCATCTACCTTTGCCATTGTATTCCGCTCACAACATTTTACGTTAGATGAGCTCCTCAATGAAGAGTTCGATTTGATGATTCGAAAGAAAAGTCAAATTTCGAGTCACCGCGTATATGCCTGGGCTGAGAAAATAATTCAATTTCATCGAAGCAGAGCGATAAATCAGATCAGGCATACTCACGATGACATTGTTTCAAGCGTGCATGCTTACATTCAGAATCATCTTTCAGACGGGATCTCGTTGCAAATTATTGCAGATCATGTTGGACTGCATCCGGTCTACTTGTCTAAAGTCTACAAAACAGCGACAGGAGAAACGATTGGCGATTATCTGTTTCGGCTTCGCATGCAAAGAGCTGTTCATCTTCTGACCCAAACCGACCTGAAAGTTGCTGATGTGAGCAAAAAGCTTGGGTTTATGGCACCCCCACATTTTATAAAAATTTTCAAAAAACAATATGGCTGTACACCTCAAGAATATCGGAACCGTTAATTTTACAACAAGATCATCTGTTAATTTATAATATGAAAAAAACCTTCCATCCCATCGATGATTATGGGTGGAAGGTTCTTCTTTGTATTATGCATACTCCTCTTTCGTTGACAAACCACATCTAAGTTGATAGCATAATTTAATTGAACTTAAGGAGGTTATTCTCATTCAGCCCAAACAAAGGTTAGAACAGGAGCGTACCAGCTTGCGGCAGAAACGCCGGATCGAAATTATTAAAGCGGCTACTGCTGTATTTGCACGCCAGGGTTTTGAGCAAACGACGATGCAGGAAATTGCAAATGAAGCGATACTGGGCGTTGCGACCATTTTCCGTTACTTCCCAAAGAAAGAACACCTTATTGTGGAAGTTGCAGCTAACATCGTGCATTCAGAAATTGAGATACTTCAAGACGTATTGAATGACGAAGGTACGTGTTATGAAAAAATGGAGCGCATTTTTGACGCCTTGGTTTTCTATCATCAGGCCCATCATCAACAGAATTCCAAACTTATAGAAGCTTTTGAATGTTATGTTGCATTGTCTAAAGCACCCTTGGAGAACTTACAGATTTATCAGGATGCATATGACCAACTGATCCACCTGTTTACGGATCTTGCCTATTTAGGCGAACAGGATGGTTCTGTGCGCACTGACATGAATACAGTAGAAACATTGATTACAATGATGAATGTATTCGGTAATTTCTCCAAAAAAATGTCCATGCTGCATGATACGGATGCATTCAATACCCGGGTAGACTTGAATCAACAATTTAACATTCTAAAAACGACGTTTCTTTCAGCACTCAAAGCTTAAAGATATCTTTTTTATTTAAATGTTTGATTCCGTCTGAACTTTGGTATTTGGTGTTACTCTGTTCTTATTCATATTCTCTTGCATAATGGATTCACCTTCAATATCGATATTAGGTAGAAGTCGATCCAACCATTTAGGCAAATACCAAGCGTGTTTGCCGAGTATTGTCATGACAGCTGGTACAAGTGTCATTCGTACGATAAAGGCATCTACCAGGATGCCAAATGCAAGGGCGAGCCCCATCGATTTGATGATTGTATCCTCGGCAAAAATAAAGCTGGCAAACACAGCAATCATAATAAGTCCGGCGGCTGTAACCACAGGCCCGCTGTGAGTTAATCCACTTCTTACTGAACGGTGGGCGTCGCCCGTGTGGGTATAATCCTCACGCATTCTGCTGACCAGAAATACTTCGTAATCCATTGCCAGTCCAAACAAAATTCCTGTTACAAGTATAGGTAAGAAACTCAATACGGGACCAGGTTCTGGGATGCCGAACAAGCTACCGAGGTACCCATCCTGTATAACCCATACGATAAAACCGAGTGTTGAACCTAACGTGAACAAGAAGCCGGCAACGGCTTTAATAGGAACCAGGATAGAACGGAATACGAGCATTAGCAGAACGAAGGCGAGTCCAACGATAAGCAATGCAAACTTAGGCAGTGCCTCCTGTAATTTTTCAGATATATCAATATTGACTGCCGTTCCACCGGTTACCATAATCTCTACTTTGTCTTTTTTTGGCACGTTCTCCGATTGATCCCGAATAGCTTGTACTAGTTCAGTCGTGCGAATATCATGTGGTCCAGTCTCAGGCAATACGGTAATGATTGCTGCTTGTCCTGAAGGACTAGGGATCGCAGGCGATATACTTGCAACACCGGGAATATCTTTAATGTAAGCCGTTGCCTCTGCAATCTTGGTCTGGCTATCCTTGCCTTCACTGGTTTTGGCTACAACGACAAGTGGACCATTAAAGCCGGCTCCAAAACCCTCTGCTAATAAATCATAACCTCTTCGTTCCGTGGTTTCGGTTGATTTAAGCCCACTGTCTGGCAAGCCTAGTTCCATGTGCAGGAATGGCAATGTACATACGGTAAGAATGACTATGGATAGAATCGAAATTAACCACGGTTTTCGCGTGATCATTCCTCCCCAGGCATTATCTTTGTTCTTATCTTTCTTTTGGCCCGACCATTTGCGCAGCCAGCGATTTTCCCGTGCCGGACTGATCCGATTTCCAGCAACAGCCAGAAGAGCAGGAACAAAGATGATGGCAATAAGCACAGCGACAAATACACTGATTGCTGCGGCCAAGCCCATCATGGTTATAAACGGAATTTGAACAACGGAGAGCCCCACAAGGGCAATAATAACGGTCAGGCCTGCAAAAACAACTGACCCTCCGGCAGTAGCATTGGCTTGCGCAATGGCCGTCTCACGGTCATAACCTTCAGCCAGCTGTTGACGGTAGCGGGATATAATGAACAAAGCGTAGTCAATACCTACGGCTAAAGCAAGCATTACAGCGAGCGTGATTGAAAATGAAGACATGGATACAAAGTTTGATCCAACGATTACGGTCATCAAGCCAATTCCCAAACCGATCACGGCTGTCAGAATAGGTAATCCGGCTGCAAGAAATGACGTGAAGGTAAAAGCCAGAATCATAAACGCAATCAGAATTCCAATGACTTCAGAGATGCCGCCTACTTCAATTTCAGAGAAAGCCACACTGCCTCCGAGTTCTGTCTGCACTCCATTCTTCGTTAATGTTTCAGCTATGTTTAATACATGTTCTTTTGAATGTTCTCCTACTTCACTTGCGGCTTGTTTGTACGTAATATCAGCATATCCGATTTTTTTGTCTGGACTTAGTGTCATGGTTTCGTATGGATTGGAAACGGAGACGACGGACAGATCCGTTTTAACATCTTTCAATGCCTTTTTTATTTTCCATTGATTCCCCTCTGATGTGAGCAATCCCTGATTCGCTTTGAAAATTAGACGAATCTGACCACCACCATCCGACGCGGGGAATTCTGAGTTTAGTACCTCGGCAGCCTGGTCGGATTTTGTTCCGGGTATGGTCATCTCACCTGTAAACGAAGTCCCCATGCCTAGACCGAGAGATGCCATTACAATGAGAAGTGTGAGTGTTGCCGTAATTACTGTTTTTCTTTTTCTCGAAGACCAAGCTCCGAGACGATATAACCATTTTGCCATAATAAATGTCATGCCCCTTTCAAAACTTTCTGCAATTAGGAAGTGTGTCATCACCACCCTATGTCTGTATTGTATTGAAAAATAGACGAAAAAAAATCGTACATAAGGGCATTCCCCAAATGTACGATCGGGCATGATTGGGCATGTACGTTAGCTAAATCAAGACAATGCGAGTCATTAATTTTACTTAGAGATGCAGAAGTCCCTTTTCGACAGCGACAGCAACCGCTTCAGACCGTGAATCTACGCCAAGTTTGTTGTAAATATTCGTAAGATGAGCTTTCACCGTACGTTCGGCAATGCCCATATCAAAAGCAATCTCCTTGCTACGCATCCCTCTTGCGATGGCTTGCAGAACAATCGTTTCTTTATCGCTAAGCAAGGTAGGCCCCGTTTTTTTGGCTAACGATCGGGTCTGATGAGCAAATACTCTAGCTGTAATGTCTGGCTGAAGCAAAGTCTCTCCACGAAGTGCAGAGTCCAATGTGCGGAACAGATTTTCACGGCTGGTATCTTTTAAAAGATATCCTTTGGCACCCAGGGATAAACCTTCAATCATGAGTTCGTCCTCGTTATATGTAGTAAGAATGATAACGGGAATAAGCAGGCCTTGCTCATGCATTCGTTTCATTGTATCCAGTCCCCCAAGCCCCCCCGGCATGTTAAGGTCCATCAGGATGACATCAGGTTCTAAACTTTCCATGAGCTTTAATGCTTCAACACCTTCGCTCGCTTCTCCTACAATGCTATAATTATCATCTGTTTCAAGAATAAGCTTCAGACCTTCTCGAACAACCCAATGGTCGTCAACAATCAAAACTTTGTGCTTCATGCGGCTATCCCTCTTCTCCTACCAATTATAATGGAACGCTTAAGTATACAGCTGTTCCCTGTGGATTACTTTCAATCTCAATACTCCCACCAATGAGTCTAGCGCGCTCTTGTATACCAATCAAGCCGTAGTGGCCATGTAATTTTCCGATGTGATCCGTGTTAAATCCCTGGCCGTTATCAACGATGTCCAGATTAAACTGATTATTGCTATGGCTGGTAGTTATCTTGACAAGGTTCGCTTGTGCGTGACGGGCGATATTCATAAGGGTTTCGCTCAAAATATGCAAAATATGCTCCATCTGCACCTTGGACAACTGTGAAGAGAGCTCTCCCTGAAATTCAATTGTAATGCCAGTCGCCTGTCGGAAACGTTCCAGTTGTTCTTGAAACGCTTCGCTCAGCGTGATGGAAGGGGTAGATTTTGTGCGTAAGTCATCAATTGCTCGTCGTGCATCCGCCAGTGATTGTCTAGCCTGTGCCATGGCATTACGTATAATTTCCTGTGCTTTGAGCTGATTCCCCTTTTCCTGATGAATACTAGCAGCCTCCAACTGCATAATAATTCCGGCAAGACCTTGGGCCAATGTGTCATGTAAGTCCCTTGCCATCCGCTGTCTCTCACTAGTGAGTGTAAGTTCCTCTACTTTTTGGTGAGCCAGCTCTAATTCCCGCAAGAAATTTTGGGTCCTGACACGTGCATTTACTTGTTTGTAAAACAATGACGCGTAAGATATGACTACAACCATCATGAGTAAAAGTAATAAAACAAGCAATGCCGCCTCAGGGCCAGTTCGATTAAATAAAGTTAGAGAACAAAACATGACATAGAGCACAAATGCTACGAAAACCACTTTTGCTGTTTCGAAATAGATCGCAACGGTTTGCCCGATCAATACAGGTATAAGACCAATCAGAATCGCCGGCATGCCATCCGGCATAAGAATAGCACTACCGTATATTAAAATTGCTTGGATTATAATATATAACGGCCTAGAATAAGCAACGACTGAACCTGTTATCCAGTAAAAGTAACTATGGGCGAGCATCACTATGACAAAAAAAACACTTGAAATAATGGTAGGTGCTGACATGTTCTGTAATATAAGAGTTGCAGTGGTAACAAGGCAGAGCCATATTAACACAGGGATCCGTGAAGCGGATAAAGGATCGATATGTTCTTTTACATCTGAAGCGGTATTTGGTCTTCTTTTAAACCACATTAGATTCACCTCGGTATCCAGTATACCTCTTTTCACCAGGAATAATAGTACTTTAGTACATGCCCTTTCGGACATAAGAAACTAAGAGCGTTTTAAAGAAAAAACTTATCACACGTTTGCTAGGTAAATTTAACTGATGACAAAGACTCTGTACAGGAAGTTCTTAGGTCTTTGAAGTATTTGGTTTTTATCAAATACCTTCTAGCCTTGAAGCCCTTAGTCGATTCAATCACTCATAAAGAGACTCATCTCAAACTTAGACACTTATCTAATCGGAAAGGGGAACATGTTGTTGTCTATTTCGGTAAGCGAAACAAGTTTTTGTCCTAACCTCCAAGTTCTCGTACCAATGTTCGATCTTCTAATACTGAGCACTTATGTTTTACCTTCATCTTGTCAGTTGCTCTTAAACAAATTTGAAAATTTTCATGTATTTAGGTACTTAATGAAGTCTTAAGTGCACGTAATAATATTAGATGTATATCTAATCGGAAATCGGTACAAGTTCTTGTCCTTAAAACCAACTATTCCACCTTTTTTTTATATAATAAGTTTTATGGTAGATTTCAGAGTGTGCTTCTAAAGTTATAGATAACCTCCCCCTTTAAGATGCCTATCAAAATCAAAGAAGCCGCTAATAGTAGCGGCTTTCCACCGGGTTGCGAATCGTTGTAATGCCGAGCATTCTAGACAGCTCATTGTCATCAAAACCGATGATCGCCTGCTTTCCATCCGATGCCGAATATACAGAATATTGATACCAATCTTTGTACACGAGCAATCCGCGGCTTTCCATAAATGTTTCATAGGCAATGCGTCTGCTCTGAACATTATGGCTCTCCACCCTTCCGAACATGTTAGCGATTTGCGTGTACCCTCTGGATACGAGATGTTCGAGCGCCAATCGATAACCATTGGCTTGATCCAGTGCAACCGAAGTAATCTCGTCATTGCCCATGCGTTGCCAGGATACAATGGGTCCATACTGGCAATAATCTTTGAGCATTCTCGGATCGTTGACACAGGCCATGATGACAATACCATCCACCCTTTTGCTGCGCAAATCTTCAAAAGCCTGCAATTCGATTTCTTTATCCCCTGCGGGATGTGTAGATAATAGTCTGATAGCCGTAATCCATGGCTGTATCCATAAATTGATTCATGAATGTAAGCATGGAATGAACCATTTCTCCTGTTGCAGAATTCACAATCCCGATCTGTTTGGTACGTCCCGTCGATAACGAATGTATGTAATTTTATGAGATTAATCTATCCATATTATACCAGACACTTTAACACTTCATATTCAAAGAATTTATTTCAGCTCCGTATTAAACTAACCTACCCGTTAGTTTAATGAATTGAAGGTCTGGATGACGATTAGATACACGCCTAATCGGCAATAGGAACATGTTCTTGTCCAATACGTTAATCGGTACAAGTTCTTGTCCTCAGCAGCTAGTTTCAGTTCGATTTTAATACCTAACCACGTGTTATTTACCCCTCTTAATTTGTCAGTTGTCCATAACAATGTGAACATTTTCATGTATTATGGTGCTAAAAAAGGTTTTAAGTCCATGAGTGCATTGTTTAGATATACATCTAATCGGTAATCGGACTATGTTCTTGTCCATTTCGGCAATCGGTACAAGTTCTTGTCCTTAGCTTGGGACAAGAACTTGTACCGATAAAATAAAAAAGCCGCTAAAATAGCGACTTCAATGGGAACATGTTCTTGTCCCTCGACACGTGATCAGCTGCTTTTCTAATTTTATTGTGCTACCTTTTCCCGTTAGCTTAACGATTAAAAGCCTTGTTTCAGAATAGTTTATTTAATAATTCCTTTTGAATTGGCTTAATATTAATGATACTTCTAATGCCTTTTGCCTTCAGTTCAGCATCCTCTATTGTATTGGCTAACCCTAGCTCTAACAGAGTGCCAGCTGCAACAGTCCCCGTTCTGCCCTTGCCTCCACCACAATGAAAGGCGACCTTCTTACCGGCATTATATGCTCCAACAACCTCATGAATGGCTTGTTTAAAAAGTTTGGCTTCATATTCTTTCGTATCGTCATCAAGCGGAACCTTTATCCACTTCACCTGATCTGTTGGATACGCGCACTCTGTTGCTTCTTCCCTAAGATCCACCACGACTTCTATACCTTCGTTAAGAACCATTGCCTCTACGTCCGCAGCTCCGCCCATAAAAACTTTATTAGCAATAAGTGCATGGTATTTCTTTTCGGCATGATCCATGTTACTTACCTTCTTTCAAGAACTGCTCGATTCGAGCTTTAATTGAATCGCGGACCTCAGCGAATGTAGCTGTGATTTCTTCCTCTGTACCTGTCGCCTTGGCTGGATCATCGAAGCCCCAGTGCCATCTTTCAGCTTTGTCATTACGTACAACTGGACAATTATCGTTTGCGTGACCACAAAGCGTGATGATGTAGTCTGCTTGTTTTAAAATTTCAGGATCAATCACTTCGGATGTATGACTCGAGATATCGATTCCAGCTTCTTTCATCGATTGAACAGCACGAGGATTTAAGCCATGCGCCTCTAATCCAGCACTTTTCACCTCATATTTGTCACTACCAAGTGCTTTTAAAAATCCATCGGCAATTTGGCTTCTGCAAGAGTTTCCTGTACACAAAAAGTAAACAAGTGGTTTGTTGTTCATGATTATTGATCTCCTTTATCTTTGGCTTGGCTTACTTGTACTTTCGCTTCGCCCATTTTTGAGTTAATTAACGTTTTTATGATCATAGCGATAACAACCAATGCTACTGTGATTAAGGCAATCATTAACCAAACATTTATGTTTGTTGAATAAATCAAGTGTAGCCACAAATACAGTCCTGTTAACGTGATAAAGAGCGTTGGGATGGTGAGCACAATTCCAATTTTGAAATAACTTCCCCACGTGATTTTTACATCTTTGCGAGATAGTACATGTAGCCACAAAAGTGTGGCGAGCGATCCAATCGGTGTAATTTTTGGACCCAAGTCACTGCCGATAATATTGGCATAAATCAGCGATTCTCGGATGACACCTTGCGTACTCGTTCCATCAATAGCAAGCGCATCAATCATCACCGTCGGCATATTGTTCATAACCGAAGACAATACTGCAGCTAGAAAGCCCATGCCAAGTGTGGAGATGTAGAGCCCCTGGTCGGCAATAGCTTGAATGACCTTCCCCAGTTCATCCGTCAATCCCACATTTCGTAGCCCGTAAACGACGACGTACATACCAATGGAGAAAATCACGACTGCCCATGGAGCCCCTTTAATGAGCTTCCATGTTTGAATAGCGTGACTCCGCCTTGCAGCTAAGATAAACAAAATGGCTATAACCACAGCGATAACAGACACCGGAACTTGAATGAACTCGCTCATCAAGTATGCAATCAGTAGTACGACTAAGATCACCCAAGATATGTTGAACAGTTTTTTATCCTTGATCGCTTCGGCTGGCTTTTTGAGCTGACTGACTTCGTAGTTCCCTGGAATACTCTTTCTAAAGAACAAGAACAGGACAAGAAGACTTGCCAATATTGAAAAGAAATTCGGAACGATCATACGACTTGCATACTCCACAAAGCCAATACCAAAGTAATCGGCAGAAACGATATTGACGAGGTTACTCACGACAAGCGGAAGTGAAGTTGTATCTGCAATAAAGCCACTTGCGATGATAAAAGGTAAAATCATCTTTGGATCAAATTTGAGCGCTCGGACCATAGCAAGCACAATGGGCGTTAAAATCAGTGCGGCACCGTCATTTGCAAAGAAAGCTGCTACTCCTGCTCCAAGCAGCACAACATAAACGAACATCAGCTTACCATTACCTCTTGCGAGCCTTGCCATGTGTAGTGCAGCCCATTCAAAAAATCCGATTTCATCTAAAATCAGCGAAATTAAGATAATTGCTACGAAAGCAAGCGTGGCGTTCCATACGATTCCTGTGACTGTACCTACATCGGATAGACTCACAACTCCAAAAAGAAGAGCAAGGACAGCTCCAGCTGACGCTGACCATCCAATATTAAGTCCCTTAGGTTGCCAAATGACAAAAGTCAGTGTCAGCAAAAAGATTAAAATCGCAATAATGGTCATGCTTCCTCCTGAGGACCGCAGCAGTTTTTCAATCCTGCTATTTTATCTTTCATGGATGGCAGATACGGATACACACACTGAACATATGCTTCTGCATCTGGATTAAGAGAGTAGTACACCCACTGCCCTTTTTTCTTTTCATTAAGTAGACCGGCTGCCTTTAGTTTTCGAAGATGCTGACTGGCGTTTGGTTGTGACATGCCAATAATGTCTGTGATATCACATACACAAAGTTCCTGTTCCTGAAGTAATGCAATGATGGTCAAACGTGTTTTATCAGCTAATAACTTATACGCCTCAGCCATCTCCTGAATTCTTTGTTCCATATGTACACCCCCTGTGATTAGTCTTGTCGGCTTCATTTAATGATATAAGCATATAATAAATAACTTATATAAGCAATGACGAATATAAGGTGTCTTAGTGCATCAAAAAAAGTCGGCAATAAAGATTACCTACTTTACAAAAGTGTACCTTCATTAAAATCACCTCAAGAATAGTTATAATCACTAATTATAACATCCTCCTGAGATTCAATATCTCACAATCTTATCACAAGTGATTGTACAACTTTTTTCGCATCTTTCCCTGAGCCTCGAATCGTCGCCGAAGCAAATGAGGTCTGCCACGGTATACCTACAAAATGAATATTTTCATCGCTTTGTTTTAAAGGTACACCTGACGAATCAAGAACGTTTAATCCACTAAGATATTCGAAATTCGGAATATACCCTGTGGCAAAAATAACGGTATCCACATTTTCACGAGTCTCATCTGCCCACACTATCCCATTTTCCGTAAAAGCTTTAAACATCAGTTTGGCATCGGGTTTACCTTGATCAATAGCACTTTTATATATACCGGTATCAAGGACACCGTCACTGCTTTTTTGCAATAATCGTTTGCCCCAATTGGATTGATCAAGCCTAAGTATGGTTAGCCAAAAGTGAATATCTTTCCCTCCAATGACCTGAGGCTTGAATTTGATCGGGCTTCTGGATGCAATCGTTACATGCGCCGTCCGAGCAAGTTCAACCGCTATTTGGATCGCCGAGTTTCCGCTTCCAACAACAATGATCCGTTTGTTTTTAAACTCTTTCTCATTTCGGTAGTCCTTGGCATGAAGCATCTCCCCCTTAAATTCATGCATGCCAGGAATGTCTGGAATATGAGGATTTACGAATGCTCCGCTTGCACAAATGATGGACCGTGTACGAAACCGTTCTCCCCTTGAGGTATGGATTGTATAGATATTGCTTTTCTTATCTACTTTGATTACTTCTTGCCCTGAGTGTATTGGAAAATTGTAGGTAGCCGCATAAGACTTTAAGTATTGAACAACCTCATCTCTACGCGGATAAACATTTGCACCGCCTGGAAATGGGAGTCCTGGTAATGAGGAATACGACGCAGGTGAGAACAACGTTAAGCTATCATAATAATTTGCCCATGATCCTAGATGTTCTTCACTTTTTTCAAGGATGATAAAGCTCCGTTTAGCTTCCTGCAAGTAATAGGCTGCTGCCAAACCGGATTGTCCACCACCAATAATGATGCAATCATAAACCACATTTTTCAATTTATTTTCTCCCTCCTTCTATAAAAAGCTACTGCATCACGATTCGGATGCAGTAGCTCTAAATTCTTGATTATCCGCAGCAGGAATTTGATCCTGCTTTTTCCGTTTTTGAAGGTGAGCAGCAATCCGAAGATGCTTCCTTCACCTGAGCCGGTTCACAGCAGCTGTCCGCGCTACTAGCACTTAAACTACAAACCCCCGTCTCCGGCAGTTCCAGTTCTACTTTTTGTGCTGACTCCATATCTCCCACTAGAGCTGCTACAATGGATCTGACTTGCTCATATCCCGTTGCCATTAAGAAGGTTGGCGCTCTTCCATAACTTTTGGCACCAACGATATAAAAGTCCTTTTCAGGTTGACGGAGCTCTTTTTCGCCATGTGGTCGAACTGTTCCGCAGCTGTGGATGTTGGGATCAATTAATGGTGCAAGCTCATAAACACATTCTAAGTTTGGGTCCGTTAATACCCGTACTTCTCGCACCATCGATAAGTCAGGACGAGAACCTGTGTTACCTACAATTTCATCGATGTGATCAATAACCACTTGTTCATCTTTAATGGTTCCGGAAACCTGGATCTGTTCACCTTGTTTTTGAAGCTTTTCAATATGAAATGCTGTCAGGACCTTTACGACACCGGATTCAACCACCTTTTGGATACGAGTACCCAGTTCCCCCCTTGCCTGAAGCCCATCTAGTTCTCGTCCGCCATAAACATCCTCGATATTTTTTTTGCGAACAGCCCACACAATCTCAGTCCCTGATTCTTCTTTTTGAAGCTCTACAAGTTCAAGCAACGTGTTAATCGCAGAATGTCCGCTTCCTACAACAAGCACCTTTTTGCCACTATACCGATTTCTCTCTTTTCCTAATACCGCAGGAATACCATATGAAATGTGACTTTTAAGCGCTTTTTCCACTTCTGAAAATACACCGTCTGAACGAAGCGGGTTAGGATTGGACCATGTCCCCGTGGCATCGATAACAGCCCGCGCTTCATAAATAAACGAAGATCCGTTTTGTTCAACATGGATCACAAACGGCAGTTTCTCACGCCCATTTGTTTTCACTTTACTTAACCCTTTACGACTGATCGCAGTAACTTTCGTATTCAAATGCACATTTGGACTTAATTCAGGCAGCGCAGCCAAAGGTTTTAGATAATGCTCAACAATCTCCTTACCCGTTGGGATCTTTTCGTTTTGTGGAGCAACCCAATTCGTCTTTAGCAGCAACTCTTTAGCAGCTTTATCGATGTTATATTGCCATGGCGAAAACAGTCGTACATGTTCCCATTTTCGAATGTTTGCCCCCACTTCATGTCCAGCTTCAAACAACATAAACGGCTCACCTTTTGAAATGAGTTGTGCTGCTGCCGCAAGACCAACCGGTCCAGCTCCAATGATCGCAACAGGTAAGTTGCCCTTCTCTTGCACTGGTGCTTCGCAGCAGCTCACTTGGTTTACAGGAATATTTTTAATCATCTTAGTTTCCTCCTCGTAATTAGTTGCATTTTGCAAGTATTACATTAAATAAATGGGATAAGTATTACCCCAGTGGTGTACAGCATACGCTGGATTTCGCCATACTTTCGTTTAACAGTTTAACGGCGTTAATGACCATATCCCGTTCAAACTCAGACATATGCGAAAAAACTTCTTTTAAGTAATCATTCATCTGCTCATCAATGACCGTAGCAACAAACTTACCTTGTGTAGTCAAGGATAATATGTAAATCCGTCGATCTTCAGGTAGGGGCGTTTTTTGAACCAAACCCAACTTTACGAGACTTTGAACCTGGCGGCTAAACGTCGTGATGTCAATGGAGAGTGCATCTGCGACTTGCTGAATGGATGGATTATGTTTACGATCAATCTCATAAATGATATGACTCTGAACAAGTGAAATATCCAGCCCTCCTGCGGTGCAGCAGTTTTTATCCAACAATCCAAAACGCCGTGTCATGATCTGAAACATCTCTCTTACGTTGTTTTCCAATTAACTCACCTCTTGTTATAGTTATACCCTCATTATTTGCAAATTGCAAATGTTTTTTTATTTATCTATTCCCCTTCCCATTTCAAATTAGATTGTGATGTATAAACATATACAAAAAGAAAACATAGGAGTGATCAACTTGGCAATTCTGCGGCAAGCTAGAGAAGTCGATCTGGGAAGCATTCTGACTATTTATAACCAAGGTATTGAAGACCGTATTGCCACGCTAGAAACAGATATAAAAGATGAAGCTTACATGTCTGAATGGTTTAACAAGCACCAGGGACGTTACTCGGTACTTATAGCCGAACAGAATGATCAAGTGGTCGGATGGGCTTCTATCAATTCGTATAGCTCAAGAAGCGCGTATGACGGTGTCGGTAACCTCTCCATTTATATTCATCGTGATCATCGTGGCAAAGGGGTCGGAAAACAGTTGCTTGAGAAATTAGAGGAAATCGGTAAGCAGAATAACTTTTATAAGTTTGTTCTATTCCCCTTTCCATTTAATACGCTAGGTCAGAGCTTATATCATAAAGCTGGATACCGAGAAGTAGGTGTTTTTCAGAATCAAGGCGTTTTAGAAGGGAAATTTGTAGATGTGATGGCAATGGAGAAAATTTTATAAGCATCGCGAGCCGTATTTGATCTTATAATACTTAGGTTTTCGAATTACTTGAATACGATACATTAAACTAACCTGCCAGTTATAAATGTATTGAAGAGCAAGATACCGATTAGATATACGCCTAATCGGTAATCGGACTATGTTCTTGTCCCTCGACATTCGCCCTAAAAAACTAATAAATTGCAACATTCTTTGAATCACTTCTCTCTCTCTCTCTCTCTCTCTCTCATGACGTAAGTCTACGTTAGTTGAAGAAAAGCAACCAATCACATTGATCGGCTGCTTTCTTGATTGTATTGAGCAAACGTTTCTCGTTAGCGTAACTATTAAAATCCTTGTTTCAGAATATTTTAATCCGGCCATGGGACATTTTCTATTTATTTTCAGCGGGTGTCGCACTTCATATTACAATCCGCCATTACATTATTCCAAGTTTTAAGTAAATGAGCTTGAACAAGTTCTGTTCCCTCTTCACTTACATTTAAGTAAGCTAACCTGCCTGTTAGCTAAAGAAACAGATTACATTATCCCACTCGACAGCTGGAACGGAGATTTTGCCTCATTGGAAATATGGCTGAGTAAATTTAAAACTTGATCAAGACTTACGAAAAAGATACGTATCCTTTTAGGCTAATACAAACTCAATAACTTCCCGATTGAATTTTTCTTTTTCCTCATAGAAAGGGGCATGTCCGCTGTTTTCAAAACGAACAAGTTTTGACGTCGATACGATTTCGTGAGCTTGTTCGGCGGCGGGGAATGGACACACTTGATCGTGAACTCCATGCAGCATCAGTGTCGGGACACGGATGGCTTCAAGATCGGAGCGAAGATCCTCGTAGCCGATCGCTTTTACCGTTTCGATCGTAGCATGAACATTCGCCTTCATCCCCATGTGCCATAACCAGTTTTCTATCCCTTGGGAAGGCACCGTGTGGAAAAAACCTTTAAACATACTCGTTAGCGTTTGCGGCCGATCGGCTTGAAGTCCGGCGATCAATCCGTGTACCGCTTCTTCAGGCAGCTTACTCAACGTCGCTGCTCCGAAAAGCATCAGTTTGGAAACTTTATGTCCCAGATGTCTGCCCATATACCGCGTTACAACGCCGCCGCCCATAGAAAAACCGGCCAGTGTAACGTCGTTGAGATTAAGCTGGTCGATCACTGCCTTAATATCGTCTGCCATTCGATCATAAGTGTACCCGTTCAGCGGGTGGTCGGAACGGCCGTATCCTCGTAGATCGATTCCGATAAAACGGATACCATGTTGAGGCAGTACCGATTGCTGATACTCGTAGATCCTATGATTGACAGGCATACCGTGCACAAATACAACAGGTCTGCCTTCGCCTACATCTTCCACATAAAGAGTAACATTTTCCTCGACCTCAATATAATGACCATTAGCTGTATGCAACATTATAATTTCCCCCTTGTAGTTAAGCGTTCCATTCTATATCGTCACGGTAGATTTCATAAGCGCGGTCGTACTCCATGATTCGGGCTACCTCCGTAATGAAATCTTCGTCATAACCCGCTTTTCTGAACAAATGAAATCCCAGTTCCGACTAATGCGGCAGGCCGGCGCAAGCTCAGCCAAACGATCGGGAGCTTTGCGGCTCGTTGCGGCGATGCCGTCAAGCAATCCCATTTTTCCGTAAACCCAAGAAACTGTACACACACTTGTCAGTAAACATTGTTCTGGAAGAGAGCGTATATAGCGATACAAGCGACCGTTATGCATTTCATGGCGTGTTCCGAATCCCCCGGGAATAAGAAAAGCATCTAAATCCGGTTCTTCGACAAATGAAATATTCGGGATTACTGTCAACCCGTCCTGTATTTGTACAGGACTAGGCGAGTCTGCTACCAAAAACACGTCCAATTACGGATCAAGTCTTCTCGCTACCGAAAACACGCCGTAAGGTGCGGCATAGTCGATGACTTCCGCATCTTTAAACACATAAATTCCTAATCGAAATCCGCTTTTCCTCATCACGATGGTTCCTCCTTGAAGATGTTGTTGGCTTGAGAACATCTTCATGTTATCATCGGTTTATCCATTTTAAAAACAAAAATATATGATAGAATCCATTTGTTTTTTCGATACCTAGGAGGAAAAATCATGTTGGAGACCTTGGAAGGACGATCATTGCTTACTTTTTTGGCAGTATTGGAAGAAGGAAATTTCAGCCGTGCCGCTGAAAAGCTGGGATATGTACAATCGACGGTTACTTCACAGATCCAGTTATTGGAGCAAAGCTGTAATAAAAAACTTTTTCACCGACTTCCCCGTGGCGTAAAACCGACTGAAGCGGGCGAACAGTTTGCACGTTATGCCCGAAAATTTGTACAGTTGGGTCATTCGCTCGAAGAAGCATTGGAAAATTTGGATCATCCCCGAGGCACATTGCGTTTGGGATCATTGGAATCTTTTTTGGTGACACGAATGTCCAATTTTATGCATTCTTTTTTCACGGAATATACAGAAATCCATCTGCTGCTAGAAACGGGATTTCAAGCCGACATTGTTGAACAGGTTCAGTCTCATGTACTCGATTTCGGAATCGTACCGATGGACCCCAAAAAAGAAGATTTGATTTTTGAACCGCTGGTCGAAGAGGAAATGATCGTTGTCGCCTCCAAGAATCTGGCTCATTTGATCGAAAACGAAGGATGGGAAAATACTTCGGGGATTCAGATGATCGGTTTCGGTTCCCGCTGCGTATATCATACGGAAGGACTCAAACTGTTAAGCGAAATGGGGCTACCCCCTGGAATCCGTTCGACCGGATTTGCAAGTACCGAACTTGTACGACAGGTCGTGACTTGCGGACTTGGCGTTGCTCTTGTGCCGAAAATCTCTGTGACGCAAGAACTTGCGGAATGCAGCGTCATCTCGCTCCCCCTGCCTCGACAAGTCACCTTCGTTCACGGCATCGTCCGGCACAAAAAACGTGTATTGAACACGCCTTCCAAAGTGTTTTATAGGGCATTGATTGAATATTTTTCCAATCGAACTTCGATAGAACCGATCTGATATAAAAATGTCCCATACCGAACAGGAAAATCGTTCCCAGATATGTATTATGGTATTTAATGAAGCGTAAAAGCCTGTGATTAATGTTTAGATATACACCTAATCGGCAATCGGACTATGTTCTTGTCAATTCCGGTAATCGGTACAAGTTCTTGTCTTTTGCTCGGGACAAGAACTTGTACCGATAAAATAAAAAAAGCCACTAAAATAGCGACTTCAATAGGAGTATGTTCTTGTCCCTCGACAACATTATCCCATAGTGTTTGAGAATTCTTTTTTTCATTCGATTGCTTGTTATCTATTTCTAATTTATTTCTGTGTTTTGTCTCTCGCCATTTCTGCGTCAGCCGAACCTTCATATTTTAAGTTTGGGTTTGTGAATGAACTTTCAGAACGTTTCTAATACTACATATAAATACTTCGATAAAGGTGGGTTTTTGTTGCGGATCTTTATTGTCTCCATTGTACTCTTGTTACTTAGTGTAGGGTTTGTAATATGTATGGATTTGTTGGTTGGTTTACCTTTATCCGTATCTCTCGAGAATATCATATCTCCATTTACCTTTATGACCCCTCAGGAGTTGGTTACTGTCGTCATTTTTATGCTATATGTCATCGTCAAACCGATTAATGTCCATTTGAAAAAGCAAAAACAAGCAACAAACAAAACATATAAGTAAATGGAGTTAACGTCTGGCCATACCTCGAAAAATGCTGACCATAAGTAACGCGACTGGAATGCCTGCTCCAGCCACGACATAAACCGTCTGTAAGACAATATTGCCTTCTTCAATATGTTCTGCAAAGTTGCTTGACAGAATCAAGCCTATCAAGAAAATTAACAGACCTATAGGCAAAACGGTGCTCTGACGATCCCCTATTCTAAAAATATCAGCAATGGCTATGACGGCCGCGTAAAAGAAAATAGAGATTTTAAAAAAAACGCCGATGATCAGAGTTAAAACAACGAAGACATCTAGTCGTTGAATAAATGTCCCAATGTTAATTAAACTAATCATGTAAAGCGTAGGAAACGTAGATCTTTCAACAATATCTACCCCAAGTGTTGTAATTTTGAGCACACTTGAATAACTGAGCACTAAACCACTGACAATTACGGCAGCGAATCCTGCCTTTTTTGCATGGATTGGCTTGTCCAACATGGGAAGTATCATGGTAAAGCAGATTATCTCACTGTATGGGAATTCAATCGTTTGTTTCATTGTTGTTTCAACGATGGGTCTCCATCCATCTGCCATCGTGGGCAATATCCGATCAATTTCTAGACTCCCTGATAAGATCAGTAATACACTACTGATAAAGCCGATAAAGCAAAGCACAGTTAGGAAAATTTGGCCTGTCCTTGCCAATACTTCTATCCCTTTATTTAAGACATATGCAGCGGTCAACATCATTAATGATGTGATAACCACCGATGGGGTCTGATCTAAAACTGAATTTTCTAGAAGATCTGCCCCGTCACGAAGATCCCGTGCTGCACCATAGATGAAGAAAAGAATGTACAAGATACCTACGCATCGTCCCCCGCTACTACCTAGAATATCCTGAGTGTAACCGATGAGTGTACGCTTGGGAAACAAGCGATATAATTTCATGTAAATCCCTATAAGGAACAAACCGACTGATGCCCCAAGAAGAGTGGCGAGCCAGGCATCCTTACCAGCCTCAATTCCTAAGGAGACCACGAGTGCTGTTCCCATGTCAAAAAGAATAATAAGGGTAAACAATTGCATTGGACTAATGCGTTCGTTTTTCATGCTGCACCTCCTACTTCCTCACATATATCTTTATATATTTCTTGATCATAGCTCCTGCAAGCAAAAGAACAGGAATACCTACACCGAACAACAAAAATACGGTCAGCAGCAGTAGGTCTCCCTCTTCGATTTGCTCTGCAAAATTCCCCGAAAGCATGAAGGAAGCGAATAAAATAATAAGCCCGATGGGATAAACGAGATTTCGATATTCTTTGATTCGAAAAACATCTGTAGCTGCCATAACACTCGCATAAAAAAAGATCGCAACTTTGAAAAAGTCACCGACAATTAATGTTAATACACCCACCACGTCAAGTCGCTGAATAAACTCGCCTAGATTAATCAGACTGATTGTATATAACATGGGGAAGGTAGCTCGTCCGGATATCCCTGTTCCCAACACAGCTATATTAATTGCACTGGAGTAACTGAGAATCACACCGCTTATTAGCACAGCGACAAATCCCAATTGGATTCCTCTCTTCTTTGAGTGCACATATGGCAGTAACATCGTAAAACATATTAGCTCCTCATATGGAAACTCGATGGTTTGCTTCAATGTGATGTCTATTACTGGCTTCCATCCATTTCCCAGGACGGGTAAAAGGCGATCGAACTCTACAATACCAGAAAGAAAGATGAGTACATTACTCACCAAAGCTGTTATGGCCAAAATAGCAAAAAATATTTGGGCAGTCCTGGCTAATACCTCAATTCCCCTAATTAGTACATACCCGACGGCAAGGATCATAACAGAGCTGACGATCGTTCCAGGAGTTAGATCCAGTGAGGTACTAATGAGCAAATCAGCACCTTCTCGTAGATCTCGTGCAGCACCATGAATAAAAAAGAGTATGTATAACACACCTAAGAACCAACCTATTCGGTTACCAACGATGGCTCTTGCATATCCGGTGAGCGAAAGATCCGGATACAGACGATAGAGTGCAACATATACGTGAAAGATCAGCAGACCGCCCAACATTCCAAGCAAAATAGCCAGCCAGGCATCGTTCGCTGCTTGGGTCGCCAATACGCGTATAATGGCTGTTCCCATATCAAATAAAATGATGAGAATCATGAATTGACCTGCACTGATTTTTGCTTTTTCCATGCCTTATCCTCCGCTACTTTGTATGCTGAACCTATTTTTTCAAATCACTTATGTTGGTTTTGGTGATCTTGCCCGTGCGGCGTATTTTCGATTCCACTTTCACTTGAAATTCGCATGTGGCAAACAGCCTTCCCCATTCTTTCTCCAGTGTCTTCCACTTTGCAGGATTTGCTCTTTCAGCGGCATTGCCAAAACCCAGTACATCCGTTTTGTGTCGCTGTACTTTCCGAACAGCGTTTGTAACCTCTTTCTTCAATGCATCATTCCACTCTGATTCAAGTTGACGGAGTACCTTCGACTGAGATGGATCAATTTCAGCACAGGTTAGTTCACCGAGTGACCCAATATTGCGGATGGAAATCGTAATTACAGGATGATCGTTTTGAAATCTAGCTTTGATTTTCGTCTTTGTACGAATTACCTCAATTGCAATTGCCCCTTTCTTATCCTTACAATCCAGACTGACAATCGTATTCTTTATCTTACCGTTAACCCAGGATACACCTCTAGCTTCGTCGTCATAAAGCCATTCAATTAATCGTCCTTCTCGAAAAATAGCCATTCCTTCTGCAATCAACTTCGCAGGGACATCACTTCGCTCCAAAATTGATTTTTGAGAAGCAAGGCTGGTATTTCCTACAAGATGAATACCACTTATCACGGGACCTCCTCCTTTTACAAGTAGACCTCGAATAACATCATCCACTCCAGCTTCGTAAGTTTCGCCTAGAAAATCAGCTGTTGTTTGCAATTCCCCTAGCATGGAATTAGCTGGGATATTTTCAAGTGGCGTTAATGTTTTCAGAACTATTTCTGCGCGGCTTCCTTTGGCTATGAACACCCTTGTCTTCAATCGTGGTTCCGCGTCTCGCTCCATAAAGTCAAACACTTCTCCCATTCCCTCGCGAGCGAGCTCCTCCCCTATAATAAAATCCCGAACGTGCTCCACCGTTAATCTACGAGGAACTTTTTTTGATGCTTTACGAATGGCTTCAAGGAGCGTTGTTCCATTTGCTGAATATAAAACCACTGGCACTCCACTGCCACCAGCTTGTTGTCCTGCAATTTCTCGCGCGTTCACTACCTGAAGTGAGAACGTATACTCGTTTGTATCGGGGGTCTTGTCGATCCCCATGGCAAGTGGAATAGCCAGTTCATTCAACTCTCGGTAATTCCAGCACCCGGTCAATACCAGAGAGCCCATCAAAAGGCATACTAACATTAACAGTAAAGTTCTTCTGATTAGCATGTACGTTCTCCTTTCGCCAGTATGGTCTGAGATTCACCTTAGAACGGATCACTTTATTCTGGTGGGTTCTGACTATTTTTTAAATCAGGTCTAGTCTTAGGTGATTTGAACAGAGCACGCCATATGGTGTCCTTTTGCTTTCCTGCACCAAATGGAGCGAAGGGTGACAAATACGGAATGCCAAGTGAACGTAGACTGGTCATGTGTGCAATAAGTACTATCATCGCAAGGATAATGCCGTAGAATCCCAATGTCGATGCAACAAACATCATGGGAAACCGAATTATTCGAGCTGTTGTCGTAAGTGCAAAGGCTGGCATGGTAAAACTGGCAATTCCCGTTAACGAAACGATAATCACCATCATTGCTGTTACAATACCTGCTTGAACTGCTGCTTGTCCTAATACTACAGCTCCGACGATTGAAACTGCTTGCCCAACCGCTCGAGGCATACGTGTACCTGCCTCTCGCATAATTTCAAAGGCAAGCTCCATTAACAGTGCTTCAAGTACGACTGGAAACGGAACACCCTCTCGTTGAGAAAGTAGGTTGATCGCAAGTGCTGTTGGGATCATCTCATGATGAAAGGCGGTAAGAGCTATGTATACAGATGGCAGCAGAATAACAATGAAAAAACTGACATACCGAATCATCCTCATAAAAATAGGGAAATCAAAACGCTGATAATAATCTTCTGCGGCCTTAAAGAATTGCGAAAACGTCGTAGGCAAAATTAGGGTGTTTGGAGTTCCGTCTACTAATACTGCAATGCGTCCTTCCATTAGATTGCCTGTAATAATATCTGGCCGTTCCGAATTATATACCGTTGGGAAGGGAGTAAATGTCTCATCCTCAACCAATTCCTCGATGTATCCCGTTTCCAGAATCATATCAATACGAATATCTTTTAATCTGCGTCTTAATTCGTCCACCAATGCATCGTCAGCAACGCCCTTTAAATACATCATCTTCACTTCGGTATGGGAAACATTACCAATTTTTAACGATTCCATCCAAAGGTTAGGACTCTTCAATCTTCGACGAATCAAGGATACATTTGTTCCAATTGACTCGGTGAAACTATCCTTTGGACCCCGAATGTTCACCTCGGTTTCGGGTGGGGAAACACTGCGTTGTTCCCCCCCCCGTACGCCCCCCAATAGGCACTGGTTGCAATCGTCGAGCAAAATTAAGACGTCTCCTGACAATAAGCCGTACATGATATCATTCCAGTCATTTGTGACGCTGACGCTACCAACAGCCAGTGCTCTATTATGAAGCAAGTCATGTAACTCTTGTGATCCCTCAGACGAATGGTAAATCTCCTGTAGCTCAAGCCTCATCGTATAAGATATAAATTCGTTGATCTTCTCCTCGTTAGATAACCCTTCTACATATACTGCAGCAACCTGTCGCGATACCCCATTTCGATCTGTTATTTGAAAAGCACGGGTAATTACATCCGGACTTTGACCAAGTTTTCTGTTGATTCGCTGTAACGTATGATTCAAGTTACTTTGAATTTTTCCATTCTCGTCATTGAACCCCATCTCGCATGCGATTTCTGTGGTCATCTTTTTTTTGAAAAAACGGAGGTGTCTTTTGGTGGTCATGGATGAATCTCCCTCTGAATCGAATTAATTTGTATTATAAGTAGTGTAAGAAAAAATTATTCAGACTCGGGGTGCCTTGATCCTTATCCCTTCTATTGCTTCACTCCAAGCCAATACAAAAAAACTGCAATCTTTTCAGATTACAGTTTGAAAATCACACATTCACATAGTAGACATATTGGATTCTATATTTGACTCAGTCTGACCAAAGTACTAAACCCTTGTAATAATGGCTAACTGTCTTCTTTTATTCGATAGATTTCTGAATTATTACGGTTTGATTGCGCCCCCCTTGTTTTGCTTGATACAATGCATCATCGGCTGTTTGAAAAAGCTCTGTAGCTGACAGCGAATGAAGCGGAAACTCAGCGATACCAGCCGATAATGTAACGGATTGATTTATAACCATGATATTCTGTTCAACCGATATACGGATGTTTTCGGCAACCTCGAAAGCCATCTTCGAATTCCGATTCCGAAGCAGTACAACAAACTCTTCTCCTCCAAATCGGGAAGATACATCTTCCGATCCCAAAGCTGACTGAATTACTATAGCAGTTTGTTTTAGAACCTCGTCTCCAGCTGAATGTCCAAAGGTATCATTGATTAGCTTAAAGTGGTCGATATCGAAGACAATGATGGAAAAAGGAATCTCCGCCTCTATCCACCGCTGAATAGCTTCTTCGAAGGTTCTGCGATTGTTTAATCCGGTTAACACATCAGTTCTCGCATCAATCTCTAGCCGCTCTGTTTTCTCCTTGATGTTTTCCATTGCTTCGATGATTTTATGTGTAAGCAAGTCCGCTTCTCTGTTCCAGTGTGCTTTCACTGCGGGCAACTTCGTTTCACTTGTGGTCACTTGATATACGAGATTAGCTAGACTTACAAAAGGATGCGCTAGTTTGCTTGCAACTCTTAATACAATTAAAATTAGTATTACAAACGGCCCCAAAGTATAGAGTAGTAGCAAGTTAATTTGATTATTTAATTGATCAAATATTGTTTTGGTGGGGGTAACAACAACAATTCCCCAATGGGTTGAAGGAACTTTGACATAGCCAGCAAGCGAATCTGCACCGGCCAAATTGGAATACCGCTCTTTGCCCTTCAAACTATTAAGTAACTTCTGTACTACAATATTTTGGCTAATATTCTTACCAATTTGATTGATATCTGGATGGAAAAGCACGGTACCTTTGCGATCCACAATAAAGAAATAAGATCCATTGCCTGTCTTCATCTGGCTCCCAAAGGATAGATTCAATATATTATTCTCTTGTAAAAGTATACTTCCACTTAATGCACCCTTATATTTTCTCTTGGCATTAAAGATGGGTTCGCTGACAAAGACGATTTGCTGTTTCGTATACGGGTTGATGTAAGCTTCCGAAATGTATGAGGCCTTTGATGAGACGGCCGCTTTAGCAGCTTCTGAACGAACAGGTTTGCCTACTCTTACGTGAGAATAAGGAGACATAGAACGTTGTAACCCTGTCTCATCTGTTAAGGTAACACTATTAAAATAATTGCTACTATTCCGTATCATCTCAAGTGTATTTTGCAGCTTCGACTTGTCTGAGTACTCTTCATTCTGAAAATACGCAGTGCCGTACTTCAAGCTTTTTTGCATTGATTGAAAAAGCGAGTCAAGTTTTTGACTCATTTGTTTAGCACTTTCATAGTTTAACTGAAGCTGGTTGGTAATAAGGTATTGTTTCTGTGAGGTATAAGAGGTGAATACCATAATGGCCAGTGACAACAGTATTGAAACTATCACGAGTCCACTAAGCAATGTGGTAAGACTGATTTGTCTGAGATGTTTTTCTTTTCTAGGTAATATAGTTTTGTTCTGTGCAATCATTCTTACTTCCCCCGAATTTACATTTAAAGAATATGTTCCATATCATCTTATAATATAATATCAAGTGGAGAATTGAGGAAGAGGTTGTTTTAATGTATTGTCACAACTCGATTATGGAATTGAACAGGAGAAGAGCCTTGATATCAAATCAACGTGACAATGTAGGTAATAACCTAATTTGTCCTAGGGACAGAAGAAATTTACTCGTACTAAAAAGATCAGTAAACAATTTTCTCCTCTTGTTCTGAAACTAAATTCCTCCAGAGTTCATATTCATACGAATTCAGTTTAATTCTAGCAGAAATCCTTAATTCGATGACATCCCCGTGATTGTTGTAGTAAAAACAGATGCTTCGCGAATATATTTTACTCCGTAGTGTTTCCATGACAATCTAAGTTCCTTAAACTAAACTGCAATGAAACAATGTTCTTGTCCTCAACTGCTAGTTCCAGTAGCAATACTTCGATCTTTTAATACCTGACCACTTATATTTTACGTTTTTCGTGGCAGTTGTCCTGAAACAAGATGAATATCTTCATGTATCACGGTGCTTAATGAGTTTTTAAGTCCATATGTTCATTGTTTAGATATCCACCTAATCGGTAATCGGACTATGTTCTTGTCAATTCCGGCAATCGGTACAAGTTCTTGTCCTTAGCTTGGGACAAGAACTTGTACCGATAAAATAAAAAAGCCGCTAAATTAGCGACTTCAATGGGAATATGTTCTTGTCCTCCGACATCAGTGGTTATCGCCTGAATCCTCTTATTTAATTCAAGAATCGAAACGTTGGTTCGACTGCCCAGGATAAACTGGGTGACACGAGGATCATACATTGGATTAATCGGGTACACCGATTGCACGATCAGCCGGATATCTGGCTGTGAGGCCATGATAGCCTGACAAATTTGCTTTATTCTGCCAGAAATCTCATTCACGTCGGAGCTGAATGCAAGATCATTCACTCCTATGAGTAAAACTACAATTGATGGCTCCAGTTCATAGACCGTTTCCCGCAACTTTTGCAGCAATTCGCTTGTTGTATCTCCCCCTACTCCCCGGTTGTACACAGGCATTTCTCCACTATACATTTCGTGAATCGGGAATCCCTCGGTGATTGAATCTCCAATAAACGAAATTCCTTTCTTCGTCGCATGCGGATTCAGTCTTCGAAACGAATCAAGTCGGTTCTTCTTAGCTGCACTTACGAATTGATTACCGAATTCGGTTATAAACAATTGAATCATCTCCGGTGATAATTTGTCCATCGATATCATCCTTTTCTTATAGGGTCAGTCCGCCGTCAAAGTAATGACGGGATCCTGTCATGCAACGAGAGTTAATAATCTTTCCGCTTTTCAATTCCGAAACTTGTTGAGTATGTTGGAGAAACTTAACCTAAATCAATTTCTAATCTAAATAACTGGAACCACAAAACAATATGGCTTACACCCGTCCGCAGACACTGTCACTGTAATGGCGCCAGCCTTAGCTTTGGAACGGATAACTGCGAGTACCTTACCGTCAAATGTAGTTCTTTCAGTGTCAAAAAAATTCTCCAGGCTCGTTGGATCGGCGCTTCCGAAACCCTGCAATATTCCCTCACCCTCTACAGCTATTGATACCTTCCGATCAACTGCAGTCTGTAGAGTTCCCATACCATCTCGTAAGGATATATTAATATATGCAAGGTCACTACCTGTAGCCTGAAGAGATTCACGATCAACCTTCACAGCTAACTCCAATTCTTCTCCGGCTGATTGAAGTTTCATTCGTCCTGTTTCTTGACCATTCACGTAAGCAACTGCGGTTAACTCTCCGGGCTGATAAATTGTATCAAAAAGGGCTTTGAACCGATTGTCATCTCCAACAGGTGCTCTGCCAATAGATTGATTATTTATAAGCAGTTCTACTTCCTCTGCATCAGAATATACTTCAATTTTTACAGGTTTATTTTCATAACCGGGCCATGTCCAGCTAGAGATAGAATCACTCCAAGACCAACTAGTTTTACTGATTTTGTCATGATAATGTTCTGGTCTTTGTACAGTAATATATGGTTCTTTTCTTAATTCCCATACAATTTCTCTATAATAGGATTGTGGTCTACGGTTGCCTGTTATATCAATATCTCCGCAATAAGCAATGTACCATGGGTATGGTCCATAGATTCCTTTGCTGTCATCCAATGTATAATCGAGCTTTCCTATTCCTGCTTCGCCAAGGTAATCCCAACCTGTCCAAGTGAAATCGCCAATAAGGTGAGTATTTCTCTTTACCATTTTCCAGTTGGTGTCAATATCTTGAGGAAAGGTTTCAGTGCCGCAGATAATTCTGTTCGGATACAAAGAAGCATCCAGCTCATATCGACCACTCATATAGTTATATCCTGCAATATCAACACCAGCAAACGTTTCCTCAGTTAATTTTCCAACTTTTTCATGAGTAACAATTTGATTCATCATCCCCATGAGACTTGACATCAAATTATTGATTTCTTTCGTTTCTTCCTCGGCTACTGTTGATGAAATTGTGTTATCATTTAACTCTGCCATGATTTCACCTAATTGATCCGTAATGCAGATCATTCCATTCACAGCGTTTATGATAAATCTAGTTCCGTCCAAAGAGCGTGTCTTTTCTGCAATTTTGCGGTTCCAGTTTGCTCCTTCTTTGGTCCCGGCCTCCTGTATCTCATTGCCAATGCTGTAAATGATCACGGAAGGGTGATTGTAATCTTTATCAACCATGGCTTGTATATCTTTTTCCCACCACTCATGAAAATTCAAATGATAATCATGATCAACCTTTGAATTACTCCATGCATCGAATGCTTCATCCATAACAAACATTCCGATACGGTCACATGCATCTAGCATTGCTTTGGATATAGGTTGATGGCTACTTCTCACCGCATTAAATCCTGCTTCTTTCATTAGTTCAATACGTCTTTCTTCTGCTCTTTCAAATGTCGCTGCTCCTAGTACGCCATTGTCATGGTGAATACAAGCCCCTCGTAACTTCACTACTTCTCCGTTAATTCTTAAACCATGTTTTCGATCTAACTGTAATTTCCGAATACCAAATTGATTTTCCTCTTCATCAAGGACTTCATTATTTACCACGATTTTCGAGGAACACGAATATAAATAGGGAGTATCTACAGACCACAACTTCGGCGAGTGTACATCGAGTCTCTGTCTAACAGTAACTGCTTCACCCGCATATGCAGTTAAAGGCAATTTATCCGATGCTACTATGTTACCGCTACCATCTTTGACTTCAGTTAAAACATAAACGTTCTTTGTGACATTTCCATCGTTTTCTACAGATGTACAAACCTCAACAATTGAAAGGTCTTCTCTAATATTTGGTGTGGAAATTTTCACTCCGTCCACCTGAATATGTAACAAATCACCAATAATGATTTTTACATCACGATAGATTCCACTTCCGGTGTACCATCTCGAATTGGGCTCAGCACTTGTATTTGCGATCACCTTAATTTCATTCTCAGCACCAATTTTCAAAAAACGATTTGCATTTATATAGAAATTACTATAACCATAGGGGCGTTTACCGGCAAATTCACCGTTAATATAAACCATTGCATTCATGTATACGCCTTCAAATTCAAATGTAACTACTTTATCACTGTATTCCTCGGGTGCATAAAAATTTCTCTTATACTCATAAGTCCCTCCGGGGAAAAAGCCTGTGTGTGTTTGATTTTTAGTATCAGGTCTTCGTTGTTCCATGATCATAGCATCATGAGGTAATGTGACTTCTATAGGCTTCGAAGTAGCCTCACCGAGATTAGTCATACTTTCTATTGTGCTTAGTCTTCTACTATACAACCATTTCTCGTTAAATTTCTTTCTTAACATTTGTCTGCTCCCCCCAAAATAAACCCAATTATAATAATACTCATTATTTATATGGCGTGTTCAACGAGTGATATCATCGTAACAAAAAAAAATAAAAGGAGCATTGTTCCTTTCAGATTAGATCGCTAAGTTTGTGTGTCCATTTACGACTATTTAATTAATAACCAACCATTTTTTCTGTATTGTTCCGGGGTCATACGATATGTTTTTTGAAAAAGCTTATAGAAATAACTCCGGTTCATGTAACCAATAGCTTCCACAATTTCAGCAATAGTCATATTCGTATTTAAAAGCAATTCTTCTGCCTTAGAGATCCGGATTTTTTGTAGGAATCCTGAGAACGTAAGACCCGTATGTTTTTTAATAAGCCTCGTGAAATAATCCTCCTGAAAGTGAAACTGATAGGACAACTTTTTTAATGAGACATCTTTATAATTCTTCCTCATGAACTCCTCTACTTCAATGAAGAGCAGATCATTCATTTTATTTAGCTGTGTTGTCGTAAGATCTGTTTCATACTCCCTTGTCAAAAAATCAAATATTCGAATCATTAATCCTTTAACAATATAATTGCTCCCTTTTTTATTCATCGATTTTTCTGCACAAACCTGTTCGATTAAAGGGTAAATAAAATCATCTCCTTTAGGCGTGAATTTCAGAAATTGCTTTATACCTTTTTGTTCCAACAACGCTTTTCTTATAAATTGATGAAGATTGCTGTTTCCCAATTCCGCTAAGAATATTTCATCAAAAAAATTCTCATGCATGCATATGAATATTACGAAGTTATCCTGATTTTTTACATAATCAGCATGTTCACTGTTTCTATCGATAACAACTATGGAGCCTCTAGAAAAAGAGTGTTTTTTGCCTCCAATCATTTGGCTAAACTCTCCTTCTACAACATATGCCATTTCTATATAATCGTGGCGATGTACCTTGGTCATACCCAGATCAAATTGATCTATAATGTAAGTTAACTTAGGTGAATCAAGATTAAAAGATACTATTACTTTGGATTCCGGGAGATTTCTCCAAAAAATTAGAAAAAAGGAATCTATAATATGGTGTATACCCTCTTTATTATCAAAATTTAAGATAATATATTTAGAAAGTATTTGAGTTAGCATATTTTCATCCAATGTTGGTACTTTGCCAGTATTACTGAGTTCTTTATACTGATCAAGCAATTTCATACTTCTTACTCCCTTTAAAATGGAAATATTATGACTTATATAACACATACTTAATAAAAGTTTCATATGTTATTGATTATTTACAAATTGTTCAATTAAAATTTGTTGTGTCTATGTCCTTGATCCGCTTATTTTTCAATAGTTGATCACATAATCGTTGCTGTGCTTATACTACCATCAGAAGAAAAGTTTATATACACTTCTATGACTGAACAAGATATGCTCAAGGCTGATTACACATAATTTTAACTTTCCCCAGGGCCAATGAACTGAAAGAAGCGTCACTAACATCTTTCACCTCAACGATTTTTCCACTCAAAGGAGACATACTTACTTCTTTCTCAATTTTTACAGTCTCCCCCAGCCAGCAATCCGTTCGCATAGGCTTCGGTACCAGCTACAATTGCACCGCCTATCCCTGCCATGAAACATGAATAATAGAAAAAAACCTGAATCCACCACTGAAACTAACTCATTGGGAGATTCAGGTTTAGCTATGCTCGCGCATAGTAACAAGCCCATGAGCTCCATAAAAAACGAAGTTATCTTCATCCTTCTTTCCAGAATCCCCAGTTGTTCTGCAAATTTTCCTCGAAGACCACGCTCCGAGACGATATAACCATTTTGCCATAATAAATGTCATGCCCCTTTCAACTTGCTGCAATTAGGAAGTGTGTCATCGCCCCCCTATGTTTGTATTGTATTGAAAAATAGACGAAAAAAATCGTACATAAGGGCATTCCCTAAATGTACGATCGGGCAAGGTCGGGTACGTACGTTCATTAAATCAAGATGCATGCGAGACAATTTTTAAGTAACAAGCTTCTCAAGGTTCTGTGCTCTACGGATTTCAATCCGATCCTACTCTGGAACGGATGCTACGAAGTAATAATAACCATTCAAATGTCTGTAAATAAAAGATCAGCTCTCTGTTTAATGAATGGTTGAATGTCATGTGACGCTCGTTGTTGGAATTCCATCTTATCACTTATTTCATCATAATATATATTACCCTTTAACAGCGCCAGCGGTCATACCGTCTATGAAATATTTCTGAAAAGCAATGAATAGTATGAAAATTGGGATGATGGAGAAGAAGGAGCCCACGATCAATAGGTCATAGTTATTGCCATATGGAGTTAACAACGTTTTCAAACCGATTGGAAGTGTATATTTACTCTGATCTCCGAGCACCATGAATGGCCACAACAGATTATTCCAGCTATTCATCCCATTCAAAATAGCCATTGCCGCAAAGGATGGCTTCATAATCGGCATAATTAGTCTGAAATAAATCGCATACTCGTTTGCGCCATCAACCCGCCCAGATTGAATAATCTCTTTGGGTATGCTTCTTAGATATTGCCTGAAGAAAAATATTGTCGCGGCATTAGCTATACCCGGTAGAATGATTGCCGAATAGCTATTCACCATTCCCAAATCATTAATTAGGCTGTACAAAGGAACCAGCAATATTTCGAAAGGCACCATCATAATGAGCAAAACACATATAAAGAGGAAGTTCTTACCTTTAAAATCATATGCAGCAAAACCATATCCAACAAATGCGCTTACAAAAAGTGTTAAAACCACTTGAACAATTGTTAGAATCATACTATTCCAAAACCACACAAAATAATCATGTTCTCCAGTAAACAGAAAGATAAAATTATCAAAACTCATGATTTCAAAATCCAAACTTAGGTTAAGACCATATCTAACTAATGATTCACCTGGTTTAAAGGAAGATAGGGCCACTGCATAGAATGGGATCATAATTATAACGAATAGTATAATGAATAAACAAATAATTACTATTCTAGAGATGAAATCACTCCCTGTCTGACTTCTGCCCACTCTAATCCTCCTCCCTTTTGAACATTCCACTAAATTTCAACTGCGTTAAATTGATAACCATAGCAATGACTAACAGAACGATACCAACCGCAGCTGCGTAACCCAGCTTATTCTGCTCAATCCCTTGTCTATACAGATATCCAACAATGGTTAAGCCAATATTTTGGGGTGATTTGTTACCGTTGAACATCATCAGACTCTCGGTAAACATGGCTAAACCTGCATAAACACTAATTGTGGTAACATATACCGTGGTCGGCTTCAATAATGGCATTGTGATCATTCTAAACTTCTGCCAAGCAGATGCCCCGTCAATTGAAGCAGCCTCATAATATTCATTGTCAATGCTTTTCAAACCGGATAGATAGTAAAGTATATTCACGCCCGTCCATCTCCAACATGCGAGGATTAACAGTGCTGTCATACTCCATGCTCCGTCTTTCAAAAATTTAATAGGCTCTACACCAAATAGACCCAGGAAACTGTTCATTAATGAACCTTCCATTTCACCGAATGTAAGACGGAAAATGGTCCCCGCAACTGCGACAGATGTCAAGGCAGGGAGAAAGAACGAAGATTTAAAAAACTCTCTTCCCACCATTAACTTACTGTTGATCATAACGGCGAATAACATGGGAAAGGGAATTAACAGCACTAAGGTTCCTAACATGTACACAACGCTATTTTTAATAGATATCAAAAACACTTTATCTGTAAGCAATTTCGAATAATTTGCTTCACCAATCCATTTAGGATCCTGCCCCAACATCCGATCTTGAAAACTCATTACGAATGAATTTACAAGCGGATATAACCAGAAGATCAAAAATATGAGTATAAATGGCAATACAAAAACATAAGGCGCAACTTTTTGAGAGTATACAAATTTCTTTATCATATTCTCAATCTCCCTTAACTATGGTTAAACCTGCCGACCACTATACCTGCCAACAGGTTTAATCGAATCATTTACTTATTATATTTATTTCAATTCTTGTTCAATTGCTGCTTGTGCTTCATCCAACGCTTCCTTCACGTCTTGGCCATCTTCAAAGATCGCATTCAAAGTAACCGTATTGAATATATTGCCGATGGTTGGTGAAGCTTTAACGGACTTTATCGCTCTAATTTCGTCCTTGATTTCATTCAAAGTATCAAATGCATTTGTTTTAAAGTATTGGACGTATTCATTTTCAGGGTTTTTCGTAACTGCATCATCTTTCCATACTTCCATGTTGATTGGGTCAAATCCAAGTGTATTCCAAATTTCAGTAGTAGCTTCTTTCGAAAGCTTAGCAAAGGCTACAAATTCTTTTGCCAACTGAACGTCTGTACCATTCTTAGTAACAACTGTGCCAGTACCGCCTAAGCCAACGGAACGAGGGTTACCTTCTTCGAATACAGGCAATGGAGCTATTGCATACTTCCCTTTAAGGTCTTTCATTTCGTTTACAAAGCGGGACATGTACCACTCAGGCATTAATGCACTTGCGTAGTTGCCTTTGTTATATTCGCCTTTTGCTTCTTCTGTGTCGGGTTGTCCGCCAGGGATCGTATGAATAACATTGTTCTTCTGTAGATCGACTAACATTTCAAGCGCTTTAATCATTTCAGGCGAATTCACTTTTGGATTACCATTTTCATCAGTAAAATCAGCATTTTGCTGAGCTAGTAGCAGCGATGCTTGGAACGAAGCTGACGTATCAGCAGTACCTAAGTACTTGCCAGTCTTTTCGTAAACCTGGATACCTGCTTGTTTGTAATCTTCCCATGTTTTGATGGTCTTGTAGTCAACACCTGCTTGTTCGAGAATTTCAGTGTTGTAGAAAGCAAGCGTAGCACCTACGTGATAATCAAAGCCATAAACCTGATCGGCTTTGGAGTAAATCTCGACACGTGAAGGAACAACAGCTTCTTTGTATGGTGCATATACATCATTCAAAGATTCCAGGGGAACGTTGTCACCTTCCAAGAATTTAGGGAATTTACCAAGCTCGATATCCGCGATATCAGGAGCACCTTTTCCGCTTGTAACTGCCAATAAGAGCTTGTTGTGCATATCATCGTAAGGCATAACCGTTACATTCAACTTAATCTGTTTGTCTGGGTTCTGTTGGTTCCATAACCCCAGCATTTTATCCAAATGCTTGCCGTGCAAATCTACGAATGTCCAAAATGACAATTCTGTTGCATTCTCACCGGCATTAGCGCCTAATTGCTTTGTTTCCGTTTTTGAACCAGAAGAATTACCACATGCAGTAAAAACAAGTGACATAATAAGGAGTGTAACGATGGAGATTAAAGCACTGCGTTTTTTCATTTGTTCGTCATCCTCTCTCTTTTGTTATGCATTTGAAAAGTCGGCTGACTAGTTAGTTCTGTTAATTTAAGCGGTAAGCGCTTTCCGTGCCGTATTATAATATATATGAAATAACCTTTATATAACCAATTGATTATAAAATCATAAAGTTTATGGGGAGACGCTACTCTTTGAAAAAGCTGGCCCTCTAACCTAAATGAAACAATGTTTTTGTCCGTTGACAAATCATGACTTACCAAGAACTTGTTAGTACTGATAAAATAAAAAAAAGCCGCTAAAAATAGCGACTTTAATGGGATCCTGTTCTTGTCCCTCGACATGATATGAGTGATGTTTTACAGCCCACCTATTCGAACCTTTTAATCTGTCTTTACTCCACTTCGCTGACTTTCATAATAATTCGCAATCTCCACAATTAAAGCACCCATTCGTTCTTGTTCTGAAGGTCTTTACTCATGGAAAGTCTCTCCCCCATTCTTCAGTAATCCAACTCGTACCTCTTCTACGTGAACCTGAACCGGATAAGTCCGAACCTGTCCCGTATCAGGATCAAGCACCTGACCATCCGTCAACGAAATCTTCCAGTCACAGATTGGGTCGAACAGGACGTCCCCGGATATAATTCCTTCTGCAATCGTGCCTCCGCGCGGGCCAGGGCTTTTATTCTCAAGAGCATAGATACGTCCGTCCGTTGTCTTAAATATCGCAATCTCTTCATTACCTAAGCGCACTACTCGTCCCAGTCTCTCTGTGAAATCATCTACATTGCCAACAAGATAATACGTGTATTCATTTTTATTCAGTTTCGGTTCCATCATGCAGCCCCTTCCTGTTTCTAGTCCTGTTTCGTAGAGATACTAATCTCTTCAAACATCCTTTCCCTTAAATTCGAATTATTCAAGATTTCACTCCATGGTTCCTTCACCTGCGCCAGAGCGACCTCCATTCGCTCAGCCAAAACCCGGCGGTTATCCAGATCATTGACTACAGCTTCCGTGACGGATTCCAATCCCATCCTTTCAATCCATTCCGAGGTCCGCTCCAGATATTTGCCTGTCTCCCGGTAATGCTGCATGAACGCCGCGACAATCTCCAGAAGTTCTTCATCTGTTCGCACCTTACACAGCAGTTCAGCAAGTCGGGCTTTAATTCCGCCATTACCGCCAACGTAAATTTCCCAAGCTCCCTCATTACCGACGATCCCAATATCCTTGGTTGTTGACTCCGCGCAGTTACGCGGACAGCCGTTAACGGCAAGCTTGAACTTGGCCGGCATATCTAACCGCTCGAACTTCTTCTCAAGCATTATTCCCATCCCCATCGAATCTTTCGTACCAAAACGGCAGAACTGTGATCCCACGCATGTCTTGACCGTACGAAGCGCCTTCGCATACGCATAACCGGACGGCATGCCAAGGTCCTTCCAGATCTTTGGTAGGTCCTCTTTTTTGACCCCAAGCAGGTCCAGCCGCTGACCACCGGTTACTTTAACCAGCTTGACGTTGTATTTCACCGCAATATCAGCAATAAGTCTGAGATCGTCCGGAGTGGTTACCCCGCCGTACATTCGCGGCACAACGCCAAATGTTCCATCCTTTTGAATGTTCGCATGCATCCTTTCATTCACAAAACGTGAATCCTTCTCGTCCACATGCTCAGTTGGCCAGATCATACCCAGATAGTAGTTCAGCGCAGGACGACATTTAGAGCAGCCCTCCGGGTTATCCCATTCCAGCGCATATCTTACTTCTTTAGATGTGATCAGCCCCTTTTCTTTAATCGCCGTCACGACTTCATCTCTGCTCAGTGTGGTACAGGAACAGATTGCTTCCTGTTTCGCCGCCGCTGAATCATACTTGTCTCCGAGCACATATTGAAGAATCTGCTCTACAACCGGTCGGCAACCTCCACAAGAACGCGATGCACTTGTGGCCACCTTGATCTCTTCTACTGTGGTTAATCCTTTTTCGTTAATGGCATCCACAATGTGTTTTTTCGTCACACCATTACAACCACATACGATTTCCTCATCCGCCAGCTCTGCGGCTGTATTCCCGGTTTCGACCGAGGCTTGTCCCATAATCGCATTATGAATGGCTTCTGTCATTACCGTGCCTGTTCGAATCCACTGCTGCAGTCTGGAAGATTCCTTTCCGTCACCAATCAGAACACCGCCGACGATCCGTCCGCCGCGCAGGAGAACTTTTTTGTAAATACGTAACCACTCATCATGCATCCGCACTATAGACAGTCCTTCTGCATCCATAAACTCACCAGCGGAGAACACGTCTACACCAGATATTTTTAGTTGAGTAGATACCACAGATCCTTCATATGGCTTCGTATCCACTCCGCACAGATGCTTCGCAAGGACAGCTCCCTGTTCAAATAGTGGAGCTACCAGCCCATATGTAATGCCCCGATGCTCGTTGCACTCCCCTACTGCATAAACATCCGGTGCTGAAGTACGCATATAATCATCCACAAGAATCCCGCTATTAACCACAATGCCGCTTTTCTTGGCTAATGCAGTGTTTGGTCGAATTCCCACCGCCATGACTACGAATTCTGCATCCAGCGTCGTTCCGTCGGTAAAACGAATCCCGCTGACCCGATCATCTCCGAGAAACTCCTCAGTCTGTTTGCCGGTAGCAAATTTCAATCCTTGGCTTTCCAGCTCTGCCTGAAGCATTAGTGAGGCGGTATGATCGAGCTGACGTTCCATTATCTCCTCAAACAGATGGACCACTGTCACATCCATCCCCAGTTTGAGCAGCCCCTTGGCAGCCTCCAATCCGAGCAGGCCCCCACCAATAACAGCAGCCTTCTTGTACTGATCTGCTGCATGCAGCATGTTTTGGCAATCTGCGATATCTCTAAAACCTACAATCCCCTCTTTATCTGCTCCTGGTACCGGAAGCATAAACGGATTGGAACCGGTTGCAACAATGAGCTTGTCATATGGAACCTCCATACCATTGTCTGCCTTCACAATTTTTTGTTCCGTATCAATATGTGTTACAGTCGTTCCGGTATATAGCTCTATTCCATTCTCTAAATACCAGTTCCTGTCATTCAAAATAATGTCTTCTACTGCTTTACTCTTCTCTAGCACATACGATAACTGAATACGATTGTAGTTGGGATAAGGTTCACTCCCAAATACGGTAATTCTGTAGGTGCTGGGTGCCAGTTTTAAGATCTGTTCCACCGTGTTGATCCCAGCCATCCCGTTACCAATCAAGACTAAATGCCGACGTTCTTGTACTTTTACCATGCAAAAACCTCCTACTACCTATATATTCCTATCCATGACAAAGAAAACTTGTAACCTACTAAACAACTAACATACAATCGAACCATTTTTGGCAGTATTTATTGTATTTATATCAAAGAAGGTTATATAGGGCAACTCTTATTTTAATTTTTAACAAAATAATCACCTGCCCGTTAGTTTAATGCATTAACGACTAAATAATGATTAGATATACATCTAATCGGCAATCGGTACAAGTTCTTGTCCTATCATTAAGATTTTCTGAGGTGTATGAATCGTTTCTTTGTCTGATGCGGAAATTTCCATATAGATCCATTCGAATTATCTACCTTGCAATTCAAACTTTCCCATCAAAAGTTTTGTTTTGGTAGTATTTTTTTCTCGTATGCAGGTGCATTCACGTACTGGCTTGCGGGTAGAGCCTCACATACCAAACATGTGTAACGTATAGAAATTTAATATGCTTTGCATTGTATTCTTGGCTGTTTGGTAAGAGGCTTTTCAATATGTAAAAGAAGCTTAACGTCTAAATATTGCTCCATGAGATAGACAACTTTCCTCATAATGGGCCCTGTAATTTTCTGAATTATAGTTAGTTGTCTACGCCCCCAGTGATTACTGCACATAGTATGTGGAGAAATATCACGGAGGTGAGTTCATTGATCAATCATCACGGGAAACGGATTTGTAGACGTAAATTCAAAAAACATGTACCTTGCGGTGCGAAGGTTAAGGTAGTAAAGGTTAAACCTAAGGTTACAGTTAATGCACCACAAGGCGTACCAGGGATTCCTGGTCCAATAGGGCCGATAGGTCCCAAAGGGGCCACTGGTGCTCAAGGGATACCGGGTCCAGTCGGATTGCAAGGAATTCCTGGTATACAAGGACCCGTGGGTCCGGCTGGTGCGGTCGGAGCAGTTGGCCCAGCAGGCCCGGTTGGCCCAGCAGGTGCAACAGGAGCAACAGGTCCTGCCGGGCCAACGGGGGCTGGAATCTCCGATTTCCTGAGTGTTTTCCGAGCTGATCCCGGCACAGGTACGGACACCGTTCCAGGAAACTCGCCAATTACGTTGACTGGTGTTTTGGCTAACGTGGGGGGTGCCTTTACCTTCGTGCCGCCATCTTCAACGATAACCATCAATGAAACAGGAAGTTACTTTATCTCTTTCTCCATTCATAATCAGGGCGATGCCGATTTCAACCTTACAGTGAATGGGACGCCCATCACACCTGTGCCTTTCACAGGTAATGGCGGAGGCCCCATATCTGCTGAAGTTATTATTACGGTCACAACAGTTCCGACAACGATTCAACTGGTCAATGCGAATGCAACTCCTGTACAGTTGCATAACAATCTGAACACCACGGTGACTATTCTGAAACTGACTCCTTAATGTCGATCCACGATATAGTCTATGTCAGCATAGAAATTAAAGTATATGCTTTTTGTCCAGTCCATAAGTCTATTTATTGAAAAGATAGTATGGATGGCTAGGATTCAGGAGCGGCGGGATGCTGTTGTTAAAGACATGACCGCTGCTCTTTTCCTTTTCGTAGCCGAGACCTAAGTGAGGAGAATGGATTCTAGATCGGGAGGATTGTTATTGAAGGGTCAGCCTTCGGATAACAGTGATTAGGCTCGAACAAATCTTGTTGTAAGATAACATAGAACATAGTATATGGTGCAGAGTTCGGAATGTTACGGTACATATGGCTGGAGAGCGGATGCCTCATTGATTTTATAATCGCCGGGAATGGATGAACCATCGCGACATTAAACCTCTAATGCCCGCAACTTACGCTGTTGATAATCAAGCATGGCTTCGTATAACAATTGTCCGTTAAAGTCGCAGGTCCCTCCTCATCTATTGCAAAAGGAACTCGTGTCAGTTGTCTCATAATATTTTAAGTTTTTATTACAATGGTTTGACGGCCTCCGTTATTAAAGGTCATTCTATTAAGCCTAATTTTCTATTATATTAATTACTGTTGGGAGAGAATGTATCACTTTTTTTTAAAAAAGGTTTGCTTTGCTAATCATGGTACCCATATATTTTCCGAGCATATCAAAATTCTAGTCAGTCTGCTCAAGTGCTGAGAATTATGTTAGGTATCTCGATCTTTGTGTCTATGACCCAAGCTACATATATAAAGCTAGACTTCTTAAACAGATTTAATTCATGTTGCATCTTTAATAACTTGAGAATAGTCACTACGATGAGCCTGGATTGATTAGAAACAGGTGGATCAGCGGCCTTTTTTAACGAGCAATATTAATCATAGAATTTTTACACACTCAATAAGGGCTTTTTCAATGCCTGTTCTCTGAGTAACCCTAAGTATTCGGACGAGTTCTGACGATTGCATTTTTTCATATCCCACCCGTTCGTTCAACATAAAAGACAGCCGATCCATTGATCGACAAATATTTTGCATAAGATGGGAGATCATAAAAGTGGAAGGGAGCGTTATCAGCTAAAAGTAAAGAAATCAAAAATAAGGAGGGATTTTGTTGAACAAACAAAGAGCAATTGAAATTTCGGAATCGACCATTATGAAAAATGTAACTTATCAGGATGCACTGGTTTTTATCCAGCATGTTAATGAGGATGAGACGGCTCGAATCTATCCGATCGGAAATTCGGAGCAGGAAATGACAGTACCTTTGTCCAGTTTAACTGAGCATCCCTAGTTTGTAAGCTCGCTTCTTACAGTCCTGTTTCAAAGGGGTAACAAATCGAACGCCGTATCTTGACATGAGATACGGCGTTTGATTTTTAGTGGGGAAGATTACCGGAATTTTGTGGCTGAACCGGTGCAGGAGCGTAACCATTTTGCATTTGCTGCATGTCTTGCTGGGTAAGCTGCGGCACTTGGTAAAAGCCATTTTTATTTTGATAAATCGAGATCTCATAAGCCATCTCTATACAGTTTGGTAAGGAATCTGCAAGTACGCGACGTACAACCGGATTCGTTGTTTCCAATTGCTGCTGTTGTTTTCATTACAGCCCCTGATTTTACTGAGTTTAACATACTAAGGGATATGGATTGATCACATATCTCAGCTGCCGATTGAATTGGTTTTGTCGGTTGACTTGGTTTCATCCCATAAGTAAAATCATTATCTTGTTTCATTTTATAGCTCTGGGTCCGTTTTGAAGGATCTTGTCCGGTTTTGAAACTTTCCAATGTAATGTTATATTCATCAGCCATAAATTGCTTCTGACGCTGTAAGATATCCCGAAGTTCTGGATCTTGTACGTGCTCACTCAGCATGGTATACGTGTTCATTGTATTGATACTTCCTGCCAATACCTCATGGACATCAAACATCTCATGTCCGCCATGATTCAGTTGGGGTGGAACTATGCCTGTCTCAATGTTTTGATGGTTTTGCTGCTGCATTTCGTATGTCCTCCTATGTGTTGTTTCCTGCAAATAATGATTCCTTACATTCGCAGTCAGTGTTTATTATTAATATCATGGACTCAATATATTCAGAATAATTTTTATAGATCACCTGTACCAAATTCTTTCATCCAACTCTTGTTTAGAATGGTCGCAATCTTCGTAGTTTATCAGCTAGATCTCAAAAAAGTTATTCTCCTTCTCATCTACACGCAGCTTTACGTGTTGTTCACAAAGATTAACTAAGACCAACACCTGTTCATAAGCCAATGTACGCGTATACGCAAATATACTAGGATGATTAGCTTATAAATGTGTCCACTGTTCTCGTTCTCTATCAATCTCATTAATTAATCTAATAAGTAACTCCTTTTTTAACTGATATTTTTTCCCAGTATCCGTATCACCTATATTCATGAAAAATTCCCACGCTATTTATGGATACGATTCTCCATGACTAAAACGAACGATCCTGCCTTAGTTTAATGAATTGAAGGGCCAAGATGACGATTAGATACACGCCTAATCAACAATAAGAACCATGTTCTTGTTCCTTGACATGCCCGGTAAAATCCTTGTATTACGTGCAGCTCCCAGCACGTAGTGCACTCCTTCATGACGAGGGTGGTCAGCCACTATTTTGTTAAGTTCACTTCTTCCCTACACTTTCATTGTTATTCTATTAAGCCTAATTTTTTGTTATATTAATTAGTGATAGAGAGGACGTATCAGTTTTTATAAAAAAAGGTTTGCTTTGCTAATCATGATACACTTCTACTTTTTAGTGTTATATGTGGAATATCATATATTTTACTTTCAACCATATCAAAATTCTTGTCAGTCATCTGCTCAAGTGCTGAGAATTATGTTAGGTATCTCGATCTTTGTGTATATGACACAAGCTACATATATAAAGCTGGACCCTCTTAACACATTTAATTCATGTTGCATCTTTAATAGCTACCTGCTCTTTTTCTGTTAAAAATACAGAGTGACAAGAAAACATTGATTCTCTCTGCCGACTTAGTATGGATTTTAGTTCTTGTGAGAAAGCTGTACGGTTCAATAAAGATTGATTATGAGGTGAACAATGAACGGAACATTAGATCAATTGCGATACATCGAAAAATATGAAAGTTGGGAAGGATCATTGGAGGTTAAAGCTTCGGTAGATTTATTTAATACGGAGATATATTCGCTTAATACGTTTATCGATACTAAATATGCACTAACCACGGAAGATCTAAGTACAATTCATTTTGTTAAAAAGCATTTTCACGAGATATATACGATCTTCTTAGAAAGTTTGTTGGAATGGCAATTATACGGCATTGCTTATGAGATATATGATGAATAAAATCACTCGTTTGAATCGATTTATCCTAAAGAGATAGAGGACCTCCATTCATATGTAGGTCTTCCTATACTTCAGATTCTACATGAATATGCTAAAGATGCGCATTCATACTATTCCCTTAATTTTAACAAAAACTGCAGAATTTCTATTGAACACGGCTTTACAGCCCTATTCCATAAAAAAGAACTCATCGATCTCTCCCCTTCGGATATTGATTCTGTAATTAGCGGACTTCAATATATTGAACCCGATTGTTCACAGTGGGAAAAAGGTTTTTGGAGGTTAAAACCAAAACTTGAGAATAGTGACTACGATGAGCCTGGAGTGATTAGAAACAGGTGGATCAGCGGCCTTTGTGATTAACGAGCAATATTAATCATAGAATTGTTAGTCGTCCTAAGAGCATTAAAATGAATTCTAAATAAAAACTGCTTCATTATCTTCAAACTATTTACACACTGCTCTGCATTGTTGAGTATAGATTTGTGTTGTTGAACTTTTTTCATGCCCTGGCAGACTTTACTCTTGGTATCAAAAATTCTTTTTCTATTTTTCAAAGCCTAGCTGAGAATAATATTCCATAGCAGTCAGTGCAGAGAGTTTTCAGGCAATCGGTACAAGTTCTTGTCTCTCTTAAATCTGAACTAGTTGTTATATTTCAAAATCATTATTTAGTGGCTGAACGTTATCATAAACAAAAAAAGGCACCTCTGTGGGGAGGTACCTTTGGCTAATTTATCCGCAAGACATGTTTCTGGCTGAGCAAGGATAAACATTGAATAATGCTACAGATTTCAAACACCATAAATAGATTTAGTTGTCATTGTATACAGCTTCTCTTTTTCGCAGTACCACTACGATATCTGTCTGAGGTACAAATAAATTATAATTCGTTACATGCACTTGTCTCGTTTCGGTTACGGATTCAATCTTTAATTCAGGAGGAAGACAGCGCTCTATGTGAGTAATTAATGTTTCTTTGGTAAATCTCCAAATTACACCATCAATCGAAGAGTTCGCCATATATCCACCGTCCGTTACAGAACCTGAAAGAGACTTGAGAACGACCGGGTCTGCAATGATAATAGATCCACCGTCACGTAACAGTCTGCAGCTCTCTATGAAGGCTTTTTTGTGATAGCGAATGTGATGAAAGCTTCTTGCAAACAAAATCATATCGCAACTATGGTCAGGTAAAGAAGTAGGCTTATCAATGAAAGCATGGATATAAGAATCAAACCTTCCCCACTTCTTTCCAAGTTTTAGAGCATTTAAATTCGGATCCATGTTGAGAAAACGAACATCCTTCTGCTTGCGAAGATACTTGTTCAATAAACCTGTACCACAGCCCACTTGTAGAACATCGCCCTTTAAAGGGGGGAGAACTTTGTAGACATTACGAGGAATAGGGAAATTTTGAACGTACATGGCCAATTCGTAGAAAATCGGATAACGCTCTTGCAATCGAACCAATTTACTAGTGTAGAAAGGTTTCCGTTTTTTGTGACGTTTGAAGTCCCATTTGTTCAAATAGTAGACAGGGGTTAACAGCAAGAACAAAATAATAAAAACACTTTGGACGCTATAAATTCCAAGTTTACTAAAAAGATCATTGGAATTCTGAGGCATCATTTGTTTAGATGTATTCAAAATGACCCAATCCCCTCTCACAACACTATAAATGGTGTAGAAGCTGTTCTAACATAACAAATAATTCAAAGAAGAGCCGTTTACGATGATGCATCACCATGATTTTGTTGAAATCGCTTATGTATACGAAGAAGAAGGCTTTCATTAGATTGGGGCCAATGTATTTTGGTTTCCAAAGGCGACTTGTTTGTCATCCACCTTGGTGTATCACAGGTGTTTCAACCATTTGGATTTGAAGGAACAAGCTCCGCTATATATTATGAACTGTCTGTATAAGCCTTTTTTGGAGAAATAATTTTTTTGTGGAGGCATCAATTAGACAATGTTTGTCGAGCGGCGTAATGAATTACGCAACATATTCTTGTCTCTCATCATAGCATCGAAAAAGCCGCCCACAGGCGACCTTTTGAGCAAGAATACGATTTTCAACTTGAGGACGCTGGATTATAGAGGTCTGCATCATGTTCGGAGATCCAATCAATTTGCTTGTATCCACGGCCAGCCATCGTTTGCTGCCGCACATCCAGAACCTCTAATTTCGGTGCCTGCCAAGGCACTTTTTTCGTTTCCATCAGTCGTCCCCTCCTTTCAACAAAAACTAGAACCAAGACGCGAGCACCCTTACATTACTTGCGCACTACAAACCTTTTAAGATACAATATGTATCTTTGTGAAAATTATAAGACACAATACGTATCTAAGTAAACAACTATTTCATCCCTTTCTATATGAAGTGCGACATCCCTCATAAAGGCTGTGCTAATTCATCTATCGGTTACCTTGATCGGAACCATCTTTTCGTAATTCTAGTCCCCTACCCCCTTTTTTTTGTTGTATTTACAACAAAAATATTATCATTTATAATTTTCTAAAAGAACGTTTAATTTGTTTATAATTAAAAAATGAATTTCTGAAAGGATTATTAGAAATGAAATCAAAAAAAATAGACTTTATTGAGGAACTGAAGATCGCTTTTGAAATTAGAGAAGAAGTGTTTGTGAAAGAACAAAATGTACCACTTGAAGATGAGTTTGATGATTATGATAATTTAGATGGACAGTGTGAGCACATCCTGGTCTATTTTAATGAACGACCCGCCGGAACAGGCAGAATTATTATTCAAGATGGCGTAGGTAAACTCGATCCAATATGTATCTTAAAACCTTATCGCCAATATGGTCTTGGGAAATTAATCGTTACATCACTGGAAGAAATTGCAGAAAACAAAAAAATATCCAAAGTTAAATTACACGGACAGACACATGCAGAGGGGTTTTATCACAAGCTAGGATACAAGACGACCTCCGATGTATTTATGGAAGATGGAATTCCGCATTATCTAATGGTAAAAGAATTATTATCGAAATGATGCCGTTATCACGTGTAAATCAATATTTAATTTATGCAATAGGTATCTTAATTCTAACTCTTGGCATTACGTTGACCATACAATCAGAGCTTGGAAGCTCTCCATTCGACGCTCTTCTAGTCGGATTGTCCCTAAACGTAGGTTTAACTATTGGCAGCTGGGAGATTATTATCGCTCTAGTTATGATATTTTTAAATTCGTTGCTACAAAAACAGAAACCTGAATATTTGGGTTTAGTAACTGCACTTATAACAGGCATTTGTATTGATTTCTGGCTGTTATTGTTACGGACTTGGGTGGCACCTGATCTATTGTTTTTGAAATTTTTGTGTTTCGGCTCTGGTTTGGTTGTTGCAGGAATAGGAACGGCCATGTATCTACAGACCAATTTTGCACCGATTCCGATCGATCGGTTAACACTCTCACTACAAAAAATAACTCGAACGAATATATTTTTTGCGAGAACTCTGATTAATGTTGTAATCCTGTTCATGGCATTCATTTTTAATGGACCCATAGGTATAGGAACTGCACTGGCTGTCTGCTTCAGTGGGGCCATTTTAAATGTTTTTATACCATGTATTGGAGAAATGATGGAAAAATGGAGTTCAACAGAATCAGGAAGTAATGAGGTCGATGGAAACCATTCCGTTTAGAATACCCGAGGGCAAGAACTTGTACCGACAAAATAAAAAAGCCGCTAATATAGCGACTTCAATTGGCACATGTTCTTTCCCACGACACCGTACTTTGCATTGCTTAATTGTTACCTATCTTTTTTATTTGTGATTTTGGATTCCAATTCTTAGAAGGTTTTCTACCTTCTGAAAACCAATTACAACCATTGTTTATCCAGACTTCTCTCCACATTCGATATGATTCCTCATTGTTGTAAATTCCATCATCATCAAATCCGTACTGAAATCCGCAACAAGGACATATTTCGTCAGAGGGTACACCTCTATGATCATATGGTGCTTCATACAGCCCTTGATAATTGCACACTAAACAATTTTTTTTCATCCATATCCAGCCTCAATGGTTATTGGTCTATTCCATCAAATCGGTTACTGCACCTTTTGAAGCAGAAGAAACTAATTTGGCATATTTGCCGAGTACACCAGATTTTACTTTCAGCGGAGGTTGTACCCAAGCTTGTGCTCGAGTGGCTAACTCTTCTTCTGATACCTCAACCTTCATCTCCTGAATATCACTGTTAATGGTGATAATATCCCCATTTTGGAGCAACGCGATTGGTCCGCCTACTTGTGCTTCAGGGGATACATGTCCGACTACAAATCCATGTGAGCCACCAGAGAATCGACCGTCTGTGATGAGAGCAACTTTCCCGCCGAGCCCTTTGCCTACGATGAGTGCTGTAACGGAAAGCATCTCCGGCATACCTGGGCCACCCTTTGGACCACAATAGCGTATAACCACGACGTCCCCTTCTTTGATTTCATCATTTGTAATCGCTACTGTCGCCTCATCTTCGCTATCATACACCTTAGTTGGGCCAGAGAATTGTTGGATCTTCATACCAGACATTTTGGCAACAGCGCCTTCAGGAGCGAGGTTTCCTCGAAGTACAACTAATGGTCCATCTGGCTTCAGCGGATTATCGAGTGGACGTATAATCTCTTGATCATTCGGAAGTGGATCAGCTTCCGCTAAATTCTCCGCTAACGTTTTACCAGTTACCGTGAGGCAATCCCCATGAAGTAATCCTTCAGCAAGTAATAGCTTCATTACCCCTGAAACGCCACCAATATCGTTCAAATCCTGCATCACATATTGACCACTTGGCTTCAGATCCGCCAAATGAGGAACACGCAGGCGAATGCGTTCAAAATCATCTAAGGTTAAATCGACTTCTACCGAGTGCGCAATCGCTAGCAGATGGAGAAATGCGTTAGTTGATCCTCCCAGAGCCATAACAACAGTAATTGCATTCTCAAATGCTTTCTTCGTCATGATGTCTCTTGGGTAGATTTCCTGTTCAAGCAGTGAGATGACCTGCTTACCTGCTGCTTCGCATTCTAATGCTTTATCCGCTGAAATCGCTGATGTCGAAGAAGAACCAGGCAAACACATCCCCATGGCTTCTGCAGCTGCGGCCATCGTATTAGCGGTATACATACCCCCGCAAGCCCCTGGGCCTGGGCAAACACTACATTCGACCTTATGTAGCTGTTCATCTGTTATTTTGCCATCTTGATATTGACCAACGGCTTCAAAAGCTGAAACGATATCCACTTTTTTGCCATCGAGATTACCTGGTTGAATGGTTCCCCCATATACATAAACGGAAGGAATGTTCATGCGTCCAATAGCCATCAGACATGCAGGCGTATTCTTGTCACAACCACCGATCGCAACAACGCCGTCAAAACGCTCAGCTCCGGTCACAATTTCAATTGAATCAGCGATAGCTTCCCTACTAGGCAGTGAGAACAACATCCCGCCATGACCCATTGAAATCCCATCTGAAACGGTAATTGTATTAAAAATTAGTGGAGCACCTCCATTATTGCGTGCGCCCTGCTTAGCTTGCACTGCTAAATCATTAATGTGCATATTACACGGTGTGACCTCACTCCAGGTACTCGCTATTCCGATCATTGGCTTTTTAAAATCCTCATCTTGAAAACCAACTGCACGCAGCATGGCTCTATTCGGTACCCGGTTAGCTCCTTCACTGATTACCTTGCTTCGAATCCGAAGATCTTTTTTATTGTCCATGTTTCTTCCCTCATTTCAAAGTATTTCGTTCAGTTCCTGCATCGGCCTGATAAAATTTTGTTTCATTAGTTTATGGGCTTCTTCACTATTTTTGCCTTCAAAAGCTTGAATAATCAAATCATGCTCTTCGACTGAAGCAAGTGTAGCTGTCATAGGTTGTTTTAAAAACACATATTTAAATCGCCTAATGTGAATCTGAAGAGAGGCATTAAATGTGGCTACATAAGGATTATCTGAGAGCTCCACAATATAATTATGAAATTGCTCATCCACCTCCATGGCCTGATACACTTGACCATTTTTAATGGAATTTTCAAATTCCAAATTAATAGATCTTAGTTTCTCGATCTGTTCTGGAATAATAATTTTGGCGGTGATTTCAGCAGCCAAGGCCTGAAGAGCAGCCATGGTTGAATACATCTTGAAAATATCGTTTTTCTCAACATTCGTTACTTTTGTTTCTTTTCCTGGATGCATCGACACGAGGCCTTGAACTTCGAGTAACTGAAATGCCTCTCGAATCGGAGTCCGGCTGACTCCAAGGGATTCAGCCATTTCCGCATCAATCAGCTTTTCACCTGGTTGCAGTGTTCCATCAATAATCCATCGCTGAATCTGAGAAAACGCTCTTTCTTTTGCGGACATACGGACGGGTAAGGCAAAGTCTTTAGGAATTGGCATTGTTTTTCATCCTCATTACAATTTTCTTATATGCAATATATCGCATACACGATTAAGATGCAATTAATATTTCATTTTTTACTATGTCCTTATATAAAATTTTAAGGACCATTTTCTCTCGCCATCAAAAAAAGACCCCCATAAGCGATCATAAGGGGGCTCTCTGTCTTTTTCTGGCTGGTTCTGTCAACTTTAATATTTTCTAAATTGATTCGGCGACATTCCGGTCCGTGATTTAAAAAATTTAGAAAAATTGGCCGGATACTCGAAACCGAGCTTATAAGCAATATCGGAGATCGGTTCTGAAGAACCGGATAGCAAGTTTTTGGCATGATGGATGATCTGATAGTGAATATGTTCTTGTGTATATTTTCCTGTTTCTTTCTTTAACAGATCACTTAAATAATTGGTGGAGTACCCCATTTCTTTGGCAAGCTCTTTCACACTGGGTATACCGTTCTCTCCCAGTTGATGCAAGGTGAAGCTCTCTTTTAATATTTGCTCAAATCTGTCCACCACATCATGATGGATCGTTTTTCGGGTAATAAATTGTCTCCCATAGAATCGCTTTGCATAGTTAAGCAATACTTCAAGATTGGAAACAATTAAGTCCGTCGAATATATATCTATATTCTGATTGAACTCCTCAACGAGGATATGCACGATTTTGGTTACGATATCCTTCTCCTTCTCTGATAAATGAAGCGCCTCATTCGCTGCATAAGAAAAGAAAGAATACTCATCCATTTTGTTTCCTAATGCACTTTTTCTAATCAAATCCGGATGAAAACATAGCATCCAGCCTTCCGCACCGTAATCACCCGGATCGTAATCAACCGTTAATAGCTGTTCCGGTGCCACGAAGATCATACTTCCTTCATTGAAATCATAGTGGCGACGGCCATACTTGATATCAAAATTCTCACCGTTTTTTAATGAGATCGTATAAAATCCGTTGACAAACTGTCTATTCTGGTATGCCATCCCGGGATTAAATTTGTTTAGTTCTATACAGGTTATCAGAGGATGTTTGGGTTTGTTATACCCTATTAACTCATGCAATGAAGAGATTGAATCAATTCGGATTATTTCGTTCATCGTATCACCCTTTTGTCATTGCCATTGGAATTTAATTCCTGTCATTTCCTCTGAACGTTTCCATAATTCTCTGGCCATTGTTTCATCATAGGATAATTTGTTCGATGAGTGTGCAACGGGATATCCTCTCATATTCATCAGTTTTGATGGTCCATAAAACTCTCCGGCTTTGGCGTTTTCATCAAAAGCAGCCCGAAGGGTGGGTAAAACCCCCATTTCCACACGTTGCGCAAAAAATAGGTTCATTCCGCTCATGAGAGCCGAGTTTCTTTGTAAGTCCGTAGCTGTCCAACCCGGATGTGCAGCCGTGATTCTGGGGTGATTCCCTTCTTTATTTAACCTTCTTGCAAGCTCATACGTAAAGTAAAGATTTGCTAATTTACTGTCACCATAAGCTTTCTGCGTATTATATTTTCTCGCTTCCCAGTTCAAATCTTCAAAATCGAGATTTCCCATCGTATGAGCTAAACTAGATAGCGCTATAATTCTTGATGCTTCTATCTTTTTCAACAGCGGCATGAGTAGGCCAGTTAACGCAAAGTGGCCTAAATGATTGGTCCCAAACTGGTTTTCAAACCCGTCGACGGTTTTGGAGTAAGGACCAAACATAATTCCTGCATTATTGATCAGTATATCCAACCGGTCATAGTTTTCCATCATTACATTTGCAAAAGCTCTAATAGAACTCAGATTGGACAAGTCTAATTTCCTAACGTCAATATCAGCATTTCTAAATTCATTTTTGATTTCCTTGACAACTTCTTTACCTTTATCCACATTCCTTACAGCCATAATAACCTTTGCGTTCTTACCAGCAATGATTTTTACAGCTTCTTTCCCAAGACCGCTCGTTGAGCCTGTTACGATAATTACTTTTCCTTGTTGATCAGGTATTTTGGTTGCGTCCCAATGCTGTTTACTCATATTCGTCTCCTGCCCTTCTCTTCATTCACTGACTTCAGCTCTTATTGACTCATTATTTTCTTAATATTAGGATACTACTGATCAACAGCATGGTACATATACGCATCCACTACGAATTTATCCGAATCTCTGTATTAATTTGCTTGTTCTCAGAGAATCCCTAACCCAATATTTCGCTCCAGGCTCTCCTTCCTCAACAACAGCTTTCCAACCCCGTTTCTTATAAAAATTCAATGCTATTTGATTCTCGGAAACACATTTTAATGTGACTGGCGTTCCCAGTTCGGCTACAGCTCGTTTGAGTAACAGATCGCCAACACTTTTGCCAGCAGCGGTGGGGTGAACAAACAAATTATGAATAAATCGATTAGGTACATACAATGAGGTGAATCCGAGAACATGGGCATTCTCCTCTACAAGAAGGATTTGTTCTTCCAATGTATCCCGGTCAAAATCATCATGATCTAAGAATTATGTTAGCATTTTAATGGGGGTCAAGTAAGTACCAGTTGTATTCTTTTACAACATACCAATTCGGCTATTTGGGAAATTCGAAACAATTATGTAGTTCAACTGAATAGTCCACTATAAGTGCTTCAAGTTTTGTCAGCTAAAGTATTATGATATGAACTTGCATTTATAAACCGATCGGTTTATACTGATACAAAAGGTTTAGAAAGTGAGGAAAATCTAATGAATAATTTAGCTCCCCCATTCACACATGAGACAGCAATCCAAAAAACTCGTATGGCAGAAGACAGCTGGAATAGCCGAGACCCTCAGCGTGTCTCACTTGTGTATACCGAGGATTGTTATTGGAGAAATCGGAGCGAGTTTATCACAGGCCGCCAAGAAATTGTTTCTTTACTAACTAGAAAATGGGCCAAAGAACTGGACTACCGCCTTATTAAGGAGCTTTGGTCATTTACGGATAACCGTATTGCAGTGAGATTCGCATATGAATGGCATGATGATAGCGGCAACTGGTTCAGATCGTATGGAAACGAGAATTGGGAATTTGCTGATGACGGCTTGATGAAGCGAAGATTTGCTTCGATTAATGACATGCCGATTAAGGAATCGGAACGAAAATTTCATTGGCCTCTCGGCACACGCCCTGCTGAACACCCAAGCCTAAGTGAGTTAAACCTATGACTCGTACTGTTTTTGAAAAATCGGATGTCGTCCCTCTCGTTACGGAGGTATTTCGTGAATTAGGTTATGAAGGTGCATCTTTAAGTAAAATTACAGCCCGTACGCGTCTATCTAAAGGAAGCTTATATTATTTCTTTCCAGGTGGAAAAGATGAGATGGTTGCTGAAATTCTTACTCATATTGATCAATGGTTTGTCAAGAATATTTTTGAACCGCTCGAAAAGAATGAACCCCTGGCAGCCATTGATCATATGTGGCAAGAGGTCGATACTTATTTTCAATCTGGACAGCGTATATGCCTTATTGGTGCATTCGCTTTGGACGGAACAAGAGATCGATTCGCTTCTGTAATTCAGCAATACTTTATAAGATGGATTGAAGCCTTGAGCGCGGCGCTAGTTCAAACAGGTATCTCTAAAGAGACTGCTGATCAGTTATCAGAGGAAACAATTGCTAGTATTCAAGGAGCATTGGTTCTAAGTAGAGCGCTTAATGATGAATCCTTTTTTGAACGTACATTGGCAAATCTTTCGCAACGAGTCTCAACTTATGTCTCTAAAAGCAACTCTGGTCACTAACACAAAAGTATTCTCTTTAACGTTTTCATTAGCGACTTTATTTTATGGGAGGTCAATATCATGAGCCATTTTGTCGCAGATCAATTGAAATTTGTTCGCCGTCAGGCAGTTGATTATGTAAGGAATATAAATGACTCTGCATCCGAAATCATTCCAACAGGTTTGAAAAACAATATAAAATGGAATCTGGGCCACATGTATGTTGTACATGAGAAGTTCGCTTTCCAACTTACTGGTGAAGAAACCAAATATCCTGCTAATTTTAGTAAGTTGTTTAATCCAGGAACTAACCCGTCTGACTGGGATACAGAGCCTCCAACGTTGTCTCAATTAATCGACTTGTTAACTGAACAAATGGAAAGGGTTGAATCGGTACTTTCAAGCAAATTGAAAGAAGAAATCAATCCTCATTACAAGTCTTCTACAGGACTTAGCTTTACGAATGCAGAACAATTACTGAGTTTTCTGATTTACCATGAAGCAATGCATTTTGCAACAATTAAAAATATCAAGAGCATAATTGAATCCGACTAAGGAAACGACTGGGCTGGAGGATAAAAAAAGAAGCTACAACAAAAGGTCTTGGTAACGCCCAACCTCTTGATGTAGCTTCTTTTGTATTTCTACTCGCTTTACACAGCGAATTCAACATAACTTTAAGCTTTGCGAAGCATTTGTCTATCGCTTAGGTGTGAAAGCATATCCTTCGTTATGGCCCTCAAGTCGTAGCGGGCATGAAATCCCCATTCTGTTTTCGCCGCCGTAGCATCAATGGAATGCGGCCAGCTATCGGCAATTGCTTGCCTCTTCGGATCAACATCATAATCCAGGATGAATCCGGGAATCTCTTCCCGAATCGCGGCAGCGATCGCCTCTGGGTCGACGCTCATTGCGGTGACATTAAATGAGTTTCGGTGTATCAATCGGCATGAATCCGCTTCCATTAAATCAATGATAGCGTTTAGGGCATCCGGCATATACATCATGTCCATGTTAGAGTTTTTGGCGATATAAGATGTATACCGACCCGTCGTCACAGCTGCATAGTAAATTTCCACCGCGTAATCCGTCGTTCCTCCACCGGGAGGCGTCATATAAGATATCAATCCGGGGAATCGTAACCCCCTCGTATCCAGACCGTATTTATAAAAATAATAATCACAAAGTAGTTCGCCGGACACCTTGTTCACACCGTACATCGTATTGGGCCTCTGGATCGTATCCTGCGGTGTATTGTCTTTGGGAGTCGAAGGGCCAAAAGATCCAATGGAGCTTGGAGTGAAAAATTGGCAACCGAGCTCCCTGGATATCTCAAGTGCATTCATCAGTCCGCCCATATTCAAGTTCCAGGCAAGCAGGGGCTTCTCCTCTGCCGTAGCCGACAGTAGCGCAGCCAAATGCATGATGGTATCTACTTCGTACCGCTTGGCGATTTCAAACATCGCCTTATCATTTGTCACATCCAGCAGTTCGAATGGTCCGGATCGGGTAATTTCGTGGGACGATGACCTGAGATCCGTAGCAACGACGTGATCCGCACCATAAATTTCACGTAATTTAACAACTAACTCAGAACCGATCTGGCCCAGTGCTCCGGTCACCAATATCTTCTTCATAAGACATTCCTCCCGAAATAGACTCCCGTAGGTGCAACTAAATCAGCTTCATTTCTTTGCCAACTTTTTCATAAACGGAAATCACCTGATCCAGCATCTCCTTGGAATGCGCAGCTGTCGGCATGTTGCGTATTCTTCCGGTTCCTTTCGGAACCGTAGGGAACAGGATTGCCTTGGCGTAAACGCCTTCTTCATAGAGGCGTTTGCTGAACTGTTGGGTGGTTACTTCATCGCCAATGATACAAGGTGTGATTGGTGTTTCGCTTTGGCCTACATCATATCCAAGCAGGCTCAAGCCATTTTTCAAATGATTGCCGTTCTCCCACAGCTTCTCAATCAGCTCTTTGTCATTCATCAAAATGTCGACAGAAGCGCTACACGAAGCGATTACAGCCGGAGGCAACGATGTTGAGAACAAAAACGGACGGCTTCTCAGCTTCAACCATTCAATCAGTTGTTTCTTACCCGCGACATAACCGCCGACAACGCCGATCGCCTTGGAAAGAGTGCCAATTTGAAAGTCGATACGGTCGGACAATCCAAAATGCTTCACGGTTCCAGCACCTGCTCCGAGAACGCCTGAACCATGAGCATCATCCACATAGGTAATCAAATCGAATTCTTCTGCTATTTTCACGATTTCGGGCAGATTTGCGATATCACCATCCATGGAGAAAACCCCGTCGGTAATGACCATAATTTTATGGTACTGACCGGATTCCTTGGCCTCTTTCGCCTGCTGCCTTAAATCATTCATATCCGAATGCTTATAGCGGATCACCTTGGCTCTCGACAGACGGCAGCCATCAATAATCGAAGCGTGATTCAGCTCATCTGATAAAATCGCATCATGCTGGTCCATTACCGCGGATATAGCAGCCATATTGCAGTTAAATCCCGATTGATACACGATAACGGCTTCCGTTTTTTTGAAAAGGGCAAGTTTTTCTTCAAGCTCAATATGAATATCCATCGTACCATTAATGGTTCTCACAGCCCCTGCGCCTGCCCCGTATGTCTGAGCTGCCTTAACTGCAGCATCAATCAGGCGATTATCTGTTGCCAGCCCCAAATAGTTATTAGAAGACAAATTGATTAGAGACTTTCCGTTGATTCGAATAACCGGACCATTTGCACCCTGTAGCGTATCGATAACGTTATATAGACCTTTAGACTTTAGATCTTCGATGTTCGAACTTAAAAATTGATCCAATGCTTGACTTGACATTCTATTCCCTCCTCGATATACGTATGTCCTCGTACAGGAGACAAGAAATTTCTGTTTTAAAACCTTGTTATAAAAGGAATTTTCCTGATTTCAATGTAGCATCTTTTTTATTTTTTGTACACATATGGTGGACAAAATGACAAAAAAATCCGCAAATAAACATAGCGATTGCTTCCCCGATTTCCGGAAGCAATCGCTACTAAATCTTTGTTGATATCTTTTATTTTATTTCACTCATAAACTCCCTAAAGTTTTCGACGATTTCTTTGGATCGGGTATGGTGTAAATAATGTCCTCCTTCGAATGTCATCACTTTCCCATGTACAGAATTTTTAACTTGCTCTTCATGGAGAGGTATCCAGTTTTTCGTTTCTGTATCATTCGCTTGTAAGAAGAAAATCACAGGAAGTTCTTTGGGGAAGGTCAAGTTCTCAGTTGCTTTGAAATTAGAGCTGAAGTTTTCTCCTTCATTCAGGTTGTTCGGATTAAACGTATTTTTGAGTGAGAGTATTCTAATTTGTTCTCTGGTTTCATCATTAACGTCTGGTGCAATCAGTTGATCAGGGGCCAGTTTCATTAATAATCGGTAGAATCCTGATTTTTTAAGCAATTTGTAAGTATCAGTTGGAAATGGAGCATCGTTACCTCCCTGTGTTGGAACGCTGCTATCAATCCCGACAAATGCACTTACTTCGTTTGGATATTTGTTCACATAGTCGAGTCCGTAAATTCCTGAAATGGAGTGACCCATAAGCGTGTAACGATGAATATTAAGCTGCTGTAACGCTTCATGAATCTCAATAACCATATTTTCCGTGGTACGCTCTTTTTCAGTTACGTCACTTAATCCGTAACCGAAAGGCTCAATGACAACGACTTTGTAAAATGGTGATAGCTCATCGATTAGCGGTTTGAAATCAAGGGCTGGAGCTGGGGTTCCATATCCGGGAAGTAATACAACAGTTTCTTCCCCTTTTCCTTGAATGAACACATTCATGTTTTTTCCGTCGACCGCTACAAACTGACCATAAGGTTGTATCTTCCCTGCCTCCGATTTGTTGCTAAATACATTAACAATAAAAACAGTGGCGATAAATAATGTGATCAAGATAACTAGGGCTCCGACTATTTTGAGCAAAATGCTTAATATTTTTTTCATCATGATGTTTGTCTCCTGCTCAGTTTGATTGTTGTAGAAATGTTTGAAACTCCATTCACCTTACTTTTTTAGTGAAATTTCAAATTTGGCGCCAGCCTCACCAGCAAATACAATACGGCCGTTTTCGGGTAAAACAACAACATTCTTACCGCTGACCACGCTGTGATTAATACAAATTCCGTTCTGATCATAGACAGCAAAGGCTCCATTTGTAGGTAACTTCACTGTCATGACTTTTCCTTTCGCGGTAGCGGGTACAGAAAACCATTTGGCATATCCATCTGCTTGAATGGTCGTTGCGGATCGTTCACCCGAATAGATGGGTTTCACAAGTTCCTCACTGGCGAATACATAACCGGAAAATGTAAGATACTCTCCTCCGTACTTTTTGGAGAAATGAATGTCCATCGGATCTCGTCCGGCAACACCCGGAATCTGCAATTGATTGGCTGCTTCGTCTGCTCCAATAATTTTATTATTGGACATATACCCTGGATTCTCTTTACTCATATGAATAGGCAGGATTGATGTAGCATTAAGATAGAACATGGATGTGTATTTCGCATTCACCAGATAATATTTTTTACCATCACGCTTTGCCCATGCAGCGTTAATCTCCTTGGGTAATGTATTGGCTTTGAGCTTCTCCGAATTATATTCGGAGAAAGCCACCTGTCCGAGTTCTGGAACGGAGATATACGAACGGGACCACAGGTAGGTATTCCCATTTTTCTCCACAACGAATTTCAACTTTTCTGACCCATCTTCATTCACAAAAGTACCATCGGCTGTATACGTGTATTCTTGAAGGGGATTACTTGGAGCCGTGAGAGAGGAGACCGTCATTTGTCCAGCTTTATTTATCTGGATCTTCGTCACTGAATTATTACCACCATATCTCCCTGCAAACTTGGATATTTCTTTAGGCATCTCAGCCTTCACAGGTACACCAAATGATTTTTCCGGTTTCCGTGCTTTAATAATGCCCTTTTCTTCAAGTGCGCTGAGTAATAACTCACTCGCAATGAATTGATCGGTTACGCTTGACCCGTCTGAAGAGATCACGGCTGCAGCCATGTTGTATTCCGGAAGTACGACGAGTGAGGAGTGATAAGATAACGTATCTCCACCTTTCGTAACAGCCTTGATGCCGTAGTCACTGAATGGGAACAAGTCCACACTATCCCACCCTAATCCGTACGACATAGAAGAATCACTATCCTTTGGCCACATGCCTCTTCTGTATTCTTTTTTCTCCATGGCTTCTACCGACTTGTTGGAAAGAATCCCCTGAACCTCTCCTGTGAAGATTTGGGAAAATTTCACCAAATCCTTAGCGGTGGAATATAAGCCTCCTGAAGCAATGATATTATAATTTTCTTGTGGAAGCTGTCCCTTATACGAAGGAGAGTAGATTCCCGCCATTTCTACCGGGTTAACCACATCTTGTGGTGTTTTTGTATGATCCATTTTTAGAGGCTCTGTAAAGTGTTTGTGTATGAATGCCGTAAAACTCATGCCACTGACTCGCTCCACCAAAATTTCAGCTAAAGTAAACCCGTCGTTTGTATAAACCGAATATGCACCGGGATCTGCCTTCAGGTTTTGATCCGCCAATTGATCGAGAAACATATCATGTGAATACGAGTCATTGTCCCCGTACAATATGGCACTGCTGGTTGAAGTGCCCATAAGACCAGGTGAATGATTCAGTAACATACGGGGTGTAATCTGTTTGTATCGTTTATCTTTCATTGTAAAATCAGGCATATAGTTCACAACAGGCACATCCAAATCGATCTTGCCTTCATCCACCAGCTTCATTACTGAAGCTGTAAGAAACATTTTACTGGTTGAACCAATGCCATAGATCGTGTTCGTAGTAAGAGGTACCTTGTCGTTTAGATCGTTCTTCCCCGTTTGACCGGACACTATAATCTCTCCACCATCAATGAGCGCATATTGCAGACTCGTCGTACCGTACGTTTCAGTCAGTAATTTGGCTTTTTCGATTACGGTTTTCTTCGTTGTCTCATACGTAAGGCTACTGTTATTATCTATGGCAGCCGGTGTAGCCGTTGCAGACATTGGAGCAAGTATCGTCAGTATGAGAGTCACAGCAGCTATAGTATTTCTTTTTTTTGCTGTCCTCACACTTATCTTTGTTACCTCTCTTGGCTTCACTGTTGCATCCACTCCTGTCTTCGTTATTATGCTAGGCCACCTTATCGGGAGCGCTAAAGACAGTATAACTAACCAAGATGTCCCCCTAATTACTAGAGTATGAACGGAGGATGAACAGGCCAAAAAAGTTTGAATTATCATGTGAAATAAGGTTTATACATGGTTGCATGGCCTGGAAAAGGCATGCAGTCCAATTAATCTGCTCGTGTTGTGATAGGCAAGATGAGGATGAAGGTTGTTCCTTGTCCGTATTCGCTCTCAACCGAGATGTCCCCTTGATGAAGTGAGACAATCTGTTTTACAATAGCCAGTCCCATACCGCTGCCTTCATATATCTGGCTATGTGAACGATCTGCTTTAAAGAAGCGGTCAAATATACGCTTTTGGTCTTCCGGGAGGATACCAATACCCGAATCTGTTATACGGATCGTCACGTTCTTGATATTTTGTTTGATCTTGACTTCAATTCGGGCGCCATCTTTGGAAAATTTGATGGCATTGCCGATGATGTTGAACCACACCTGATTTAATTGTTCATGATCGGCAGTGATTTTGGTGGGCTGCAAATCTAGATCGAACTGAATGTTGCGGACCGACCATTGGGGTTGAATAGCGACGATTACTCGTCGGATCTGTTCATCCAGGCTGAACGTGGACAGTCGCATTTGCAGTGACTGAGATTCGAGCAAGCTCAGCTTCAGCAGACTATCACTTATTTTCGACATTCGTGCAGTTTCAGTAATGATAATGTCCAGATAAGAGCTTCGTTCGTCATCCGGAATGTCTTCCTGCTTGAGCGCTATGGCAAAACCTGAAATGGAGGTAAGCGGAGATTGAACTTCATGGGAGACGTTTGCTACGAATTCCCTGCGCATCTGCTCAAGCTGCTGTAAGTCGTGCATCATCTCTTCGAAGCTGCGAGCCAAAGTACCGATCTCACCCTTTTGTGTAATATTAAGTTTGACGTTGAAATCGCCAGCAGCTATAAGACGGGTCGCTTCTGTCAACTTTTTGATCGGTCTTACCAGAAAAATAGCTGCAATTAGCATCAATAAGCTTCCTGCTACAAAAGAACAAATCAAAAAGGTCACAATAAACTTGATGAGAAATGAGGTGGAAGAGGAAGTGAGGGGCTCTACAAACATGGCTTTGCTTCCTATTTCAGTTTTTATCGGCAATCCCAGGAAGATGGTATCGATTCCATTAATTTGTATCCTTCCTCCATTCAGCACTTTCTTCACTTGTTCCGTAGTCACCTGGAATGGATGTTGTCCATTAAGTTCTCCATAGGTTTGAAACTGATCCGTCGCTTCATAGATTTGAATGTGGTAGGAGTTGAGTTGTTTCATTTCACTTATGAGCATTTCTGCTTCGCGTACCGGCAATGTCTCGTAGATACGTGCGATATCCTGACCAAAGTCAAGCAAGTTGCTTTGCAGGTTTTCATTTAACTTATCTTGAAATATCCAGGTTGTAGCAAGAAAAGAAAGGATTGTACCTCCGATCACGGACACCAGAAAGGTCAGGACTACACGTGTGTATAGAGAGCCGGTCACTCTTGCACCTCTAGACGGTAGCCCAGTCCCCGAACCGTTTCGATACGAAAATCGGAGATATCGGCGAAACGTTCGCGTAAACGTTTAATATGTACGTCTATCGTTCGATCATCACCAGTATAATTAATTCCCCATACTTGATCGATTAATTGCTCCCGCGTATAGACTTGTCCCGGTAATCCAGCTAGTTTATACAATAATTCGAACTCCTTAAGCGGCAAGGTGAACGTCTCTTTACCCCACTGGACCTTATAAGACTGCCGGTTCAGAATAACGTTTCCTAACTGGATCGTCTGCGTTACACCTATACGGTATCGTTTCAGCAGTGCCTTGACTCGAGCCATCAACTCAAGTGGATCGAATGGTTTCGTCATATAGTCATCTGTTCCGAGTTGAAAAGCTTGTACTTTCTCCCAGGTTTCGCTTCTTGCCGTCAGCATTAGTAATGGAAGATCCGGATTGGCTCTTCGAAGTTCCTCGTATAATGTCCAACCGTCCATGACTGGCATCATAATATCAAGAATCACCAAATCCACTGGCGTAGAGTTATAGATATCCAGAGCTTCCTTTCCGTCTGCGGCGTTGATGGCTGTAAATCCGTTGTTACGCAAAAATAAACCAACGAGCTTGCGAATGTTCGCATCGTCGTCAGCAACCAATATTGTAGTCATCGTTTGCACTCTCCTAAAAAGAATAATTCATGGGTTGAGCAAGGGTAAGAGTTCTAAATCATGCTACCTCATTGGCTGAGATCATGCAATGGGGATGATGTGAGAAATGATCTCTTGCGGTGCTTTAGATCGAAACTTTAGTATAGGAAAGAAACCTTCGTTAATGCGATGAAGGTTTCTTTTTACTTGGAAAGCAGATGGTTATTGTTATTATCGCATTGGCGCAAAATGGCTGATGGAAGACAGGATTTTTTCTGTTTCCGAGATAATATCCGGTGTAAGCTTAAGCTCAATTGCTTTGAGATTCTCTTCAATCTGAACGGGTCTGCTGGAGCCAATAATGGCAGAGCTTACCGCTGGTTGTCGGAGAATCCATGCTAATGCGAATTGAGATAAGGTTGCCCCGAGTTCGTTAGCCATATCCGACAGCTGTACAGTACATTGGAGCACATCCTCACGTAAATAACTGTTGATGACACCATTCGTTTGATTATTCGCAGCTCGTGTGCCTTCTGGAATTTGTTGTCCCGGTTTGTATTTGCCTGTGAGTATGCCCTGTGCTAGTGGAGAGAACACAATGAGACCAAGCCCCTCCTGCTCGCATTGCTCAATCACACCTTCTCTCTCGATATATCGCTCAAACATATTGTAGATTGGCTGATTGGAAATTAACGGACGCAAGTTCAGACGTTTGCTGATTCCAGAGGCTTCCGCAATCTGTGCGGCAGTCCATTCACTGACACCTGCATATAAAATCTTACCTTGCGCTTGCAGATCATCCAATGCTCGAAGCGTCTCTTCAACAGGAGTTTCGGAATCAAAACGATGACATTGGTATAGGTCAATGTAATCTGTGCCCAATCGTTTCAAGCTCGCCTCACACTGCTCGACGATATGTTTACGGGACAATCCACGTTCATTCGGTCCCGATCCTTGCGGGAAAAACAATTTTGTAGCAAGGGCATAACTACTGCGTGAATACGACTTCAACGTACTTCCCATGACCTCTTCAGCACCTGTATATGAATTCGACGTATCAAAAAAGTTGACACCGAGTTCGTATGCTTTATGCATACATGCACGCGCTGCCTCCTCAGAAGTGGCCGATCCATAGGTCAGCCAGCTTCCCAATCCAATTTCACTAACTTTCAATCCACTTCTACCCAGCTTTCTGTATTTCAACTGAATCACTCCTTTTTGAGAATGGTTTGACTAGAGGCTATTTATGAAAACGCTCTATTGTACTATCTTAGGATAGTAGTTAAACTTAGGTTTAAGTCAATACCTTCAACCTTTTTTTTGAAAGGAAGATTTGTTTGGAATTTACGATTAAACAAGTTGCAGAACGCACCCAGTTGCCTGCTTCCACGTTGCGGTTCTATGATCGGACAGGTCTGATGCCTTTGTTGAAAAAGACAGAATACGGTACCCGTAAATATTCCGAGATGGATATATGTTGGCTGGAATTAGTACGCTGTCTGAGAGATAGTGGTATGCCACTTGAGGATATAAAAGCATTCATGCTGCTCTGTCTGGAAGGTTCAAGTACTAGTGAACAGAGGAAAGAAATGCTTCAGCAACATCGGCAAAACATAGTGAAGCAATTGGACGTGTTGAACTGTAGCCTGGGAACCATTGATTACAAGCTGGATCACTATAATGAGATTGGCATCTTTCATATCGATACCCCATAATATGATTGTTGTTTATCAGACGGGTGGCCTTTTCAAGTTTAGCTCTGAAAATACGGTTACGAGGAGTGATTTTCATGCGACAACCGATCCAAGACGAATCATGGTACTCATACCCCGGAATGGTTGCAATAGTGACTGCGCGTCATGAGGGAAAGCAAAATATTATGGCTTCAGGATGGCACACGTACATCGGCTCTTCACCAGGAATATATGGCATATCTCTTCGCAAAGAGACCTATACCTATACACTAATAGAGCAAAGCGGAGCATTCGGTGTACACTTTTTGCCTGCACATTGTTCAGAAATAATTCAAGCCGTTGGAACATACAGTGGAAGAGATTTGGACAAATTCAAGGAATTTAATATTGAGTATGAAGAAGGACTTCAAGTCGATATACCTGTTCTTACGGATGCCTACTTTGCTTATGAATGCCGTTCGCTGAGCATTACAAGTTTTGGCGACCATGAGTGGATCGCAGGAGAAATTGTTCAGCGCTATAGAGATGATTCATGTTTTTTAGAGAATGGACTCCCCGACTTCTCAAAGCTTGAGATTCCATTATATGCAGGCCGATCAACCTACAAAATACTAAATCAGGAAAGCGCGGAAAAGAACCATCCATTGCATCTCAATCGATCGAAGTAGAACTAAATCGACTGATTAGAGCTAAATAGAAGGAGTCCCCTTTTGGGAACTCCTTCTATCATTCCGGGTTTTTGCGGGTTGTTGTATTGATAATACTGGGTTTGACATGCTCACCCACATTTTTTTGACTTCGTCGTTCGAGGCCTCTCTCCCACGGGCTTTCTCACATTAACTTTAATATTTACGAATGATTCATCTGTTTCTTGGTATAGTACATTTCCATCACTTGATAAATAGTTTCACTTTTAATGGGTTTACTGATGTATTCATCCATTCCTGCCTTCAAGCATCGATCCCTATCTCCTCTTAGAGCATTTGCAGTCACTGCAACGATATAGGGACAGTCTTCAGGAGATAGATTCTCTTTGATCGCTTGGGTCACTTCAAATCCATTTAATTTTGGCATCTGCACATCCATAAATACTATATCGTATGCATTTCTCTTGACAGCTTCTAACGCTTCTTTTCCGTCCACGACATGATCTACGAAGTGTCCCTTTTTTTCAATCATTTTACTAAGGACAAGCTGATTCATATCATTATCCTCTGCAATCAGAATATGGAGAGGGATGTCTCTGTTCTTTTTTGGGGACAGATCTAAGCGCTGGCTGACTTCCTTATTGTTTTTTTTAAAGCAGGCTGTAAATATAAACGTTGTGCCAGGCTCATCTGCATCCTCAATCCATATATCTCCATGCATAAGTTCTATCAATTTTTTGCTGATTGCCAGTCCCAATCCCGTTCCTTGTGTTTTGCGGGTCATAAAGTTATCCAATTGGTAGAATGGCTCAAATAATTGTTGCCTTTTCTCTACTGGAATTCCCACTCCCGTATCTTTGACTTTAAACTCGAGAAACACGTTCTCATCACATTGTTCTTTAACCCGTACTTCAATTTCAACGCTACCTTCGAGAGTAAACTTCACGGCATTACCGATGAGATTAGTCAGTACTTGCTTTAAACGAGATGCATCACCATAAAGCGGAATTGGCAGCGTCTTATCCAAACAAATAAGAATGTCTAACTTCTTTTCGCGGATCAAAGGTTTCACGATTTGCACCGTTTCTGTCACAATTTCTTGAAGATCAAATGGATCAACCACTAAATCGGTTTTCCCTGACTCGATCTTAGAAAAATCAAGGATATCATTGATAATAGTAAGTAAGGAATCTCCACTTTTTTGAATAATTTGAATATATTCTGTTTGCTCCTGGCTCAGTCCCGGGGTATCTAGAAGAAGATCTGTCATTCCGATCACACCATTCATAGGTGTCCGTATTTCATGGCTCATCATCGCCAGAAAATCGCTTTTCGCCTGATTCATCCTTTCAGCTGTTTCTTTGGCAATGAGAAGCTTTTTCTGTTCCGTTATGTCCTTGGCTATTAAATAGTAGCCGACATTGACATTATTAATAATAATTGGGGCAAGCGTTACCAATACTTCCGTTTCACGGCCGTCCTTGTGCAAAACAGTGTTCATTTTCTTCTCAGCCAAACCATAGTGACTCCGCAGAATGAGGCCTAAATTACTAGCCCCAATAAATCTCCCTATACTTTTTCCAATCATTTCGTTTACTGCATAACCTGTCATCTTGACAGATGCAGGATTAGCATTAATAATGTTTCCACTCATGTCAAATGAAATAATAGCATCATGATTATACTTTTTGAGCGAGGTGTAACGTTCGATGGTTTCTTGAAGCCTGAATTCGATCTGTTTCTGTTCGGTAATATCCTGAAGTACTCCTTTTAACTCTACGGGCTGTTGATGTTTGTCATAAATGATTAACCCACGTAATTGAATATACTTTACTCTAGCTTCGGACCGAGCGTATTTAAATTCAAAAACAAATGGATCTCTTTGTTCTACGTTTCTTATTTTTTCTCGCAAAGATGCAACATCTGCAGTACTCATTACCTTATAGATATCTTTTGCACAATAATATGGGTTTGTGCGCTCAAGTTCAAAGATTTCCATTACCTGTTCAGAAATGGTGATCTGATCATGAACTACATCCCACTCCCAGCTTCCAATCTTCGCCAAGCGTTCGGCATTTTCAATAATGCCTTTACTGTGCGAAAGTTTCCGTTCAGATCGGATACGATCAGTGATATCTACAATAAAGCAAATAAAATAAAGGAGTTCAAACGTTACGTCGTCGCTGACGGGAGTTACATGAAAAGAACACCATAATTCTTCGCCATTCTTTTTAATGCAACGCCTTTCATATATATTTTCTGTTACTTTGTTCTCAAAAAGTCCAGCTTCTTCAACGTGATCCTTCGAGGAATCCTCGGGATGCGTTAAATCCTGGCAACGGAGCTCTATCAGTTCTCCCCAAGTGAAACCGGTCATATGACAAAAAGCAGGATTCACTTTCAGCCAATTTCCCGCTGGAGCTATGAGAGCAACTCCAATCGGTGTATGGTCATATATTTGTTCGAAGAATTCATGATGATTAACCTTCTGAACCTGCATTGAAAGCTCTCCCCTACTTCATTTTATGATTTAGAACCATTTTCCCAAAAACTTTATTCTTTGTAAATCAAAATAAAACGAGATAAAACGTTTTTAAATATTAGCCTTTATCACATATGTAATTTGACTTCCAGTAACGGACAAGATGACACTGAATTTAGCATTGGACTACATTCTAATCCTCAAGTTTACGATAAGATAGTATAGGCTCATAAATAATTATGCTTTATTTACTTCCGAGGGGGAACAGAACGTGAAACACAAGCGCAACAAAAGAATGGATTTAAGATTAAAACTATATTCGATCATCCTTGTCCCACTACTGGCTATGGGCGGCCTGATTTTGTGGGCAACGAACTACTCCAGTGAAAATTCATCCTTGATGACAATGCAGCATAACAACCAGAAGCTTGCAGTGAACATCGCTACTGAGATGGGTAAGGAATCAGCATTAATCAACTCGTTATATACTTCAGGTTCGGAGGAAAGCTCTGAATACAAAACACTTAGAGAACAGCTTGTTAAGGCTCGCCTTCAATCGGGGGCCCTTTATGTTTATATGTATAATAAAACACCGAATGGATGGGTCTACACCGTGGATGGCGCGGATTGGGACGATCCGGAATACAGTCCTTACGGGACTGCGTTTGAGCTGAACTCTCAAACTCTAGAACGTTTGGCAAGCGGTGAAGTTGTAACGACTGGCATTGTCGAAGATCCTGTCTGGGGACTGCTTATGTCCTCTTTTACACCAATTAAAGATTCGCAAGGAACGATTATTGGTTATTTGGGTATGGACCAGTCTGCAGCAGAAGTTGAAGGCGTTTCTGCATTAACGTTGAATAATACGTATGGTAAAGTTATCCCGATTTTTGCAGTAGTTTTAATTTTATCGTTCATCATCATGTGGCTTGTCGTAAGAGGGATCCTTCGTCAAGTATCTGACATTAAGTCAAGCCTGGAACAGGTCTCTTCCGGAAATCTCCGGGTTGTATCCACTCAGATGACAAACGACCAACTCGGGGACATCAGTAACCTAATTAATACTATGGTTGTTCAACTAACGAACATTATGAAGGGAATACAACAAGGCTCCGCTACACTGCAACAGTCTTCTAAAAATATTGCCAAAACGTCTCTTACCAATCAGCGTCAGTCTGAAGAGCTTTCCAGAGCTATCGAAGAAATTGCCATAGGCTCCATGAAACAAGCTGAAGAGACAGAACACTCCGTCCAGCATTCTGAAAATCTGGGCAGTATTATGAATGAAGTAGGTTCTTATGTGGAACAGTTCACCCGTACTTCCGATCAGTTATCTGCATTGCAAATACAAGTGACACGCCAACATGAGGTTCTGCTAGAAAAGGGCCGTGAGAACGCCAAACTTGTTGAGGATCAACAGAGTATTTCCAAGTCGCTGACGACACGTTCGGAACTTGCTTCTTCCATCAGTGGACAGATTCACAACATATTAAAACAAACTCAAATCTTATCTTTGAATGCTTCGATTGAAGCAGCCCGTGTTGGTGAAGCAGGTAAAGGCTTTGGAGTTGTTTCTAATGAGATGGGACATCTCGCTCAAGAATCCGAACGTTCGATTCAGGAGATTGATGAGATACTGAGTTCGTTTGTTCAAGAAATTCATCATATGGGAACGCATCTGGATTCAAATATGTTAGCTGCCAAGGAGCAGGAAGAACAGATCGCTGAATGTCTTCAAAGCTTCAAACAGGTAAGCCGGTTATCCTCTGAAGTGCATGAGCTTGCTCAACGTCTGGAAAATCGGACAATCCATATGCAATCCATTCGCCAAGAGGTGGAGCAACATTTGAGTTACATTGCTTCCACAACTGAGGAAACATCAGCCATGTCCGAAGAAGTTTCCGCCAGTGCTGTAGAGCAACAGCGTTCGGCCAATGAACTATCAGGCATTTCCGGAGAGCTAACCCTCCTTGCTGATAACCTCAAATCGTATTCAGATCAATTTCAAATCGAAATCCATGATACGGATAAATAATAAGTAAAGACCGATGCTTGATTCAATAAAGTGTCGGGCTTTTTTTTATCGTTTTGACATTTTGTTTTACTTCATAGTTTGAGTTACGGTTCTCTGTAACTAAAATTCAGCCGGCCAGTGTTTCATTACATAGCGGTTTGTTTTAAATTATCAACAGCTGGCTTTTCGCATGATTACAAGCCGGACTAGCAATACTAAGGATTAGTTGGCTATAGCTTACATAACGGAGGTCTCATCATGGTATTCACAATCACAATTATCATCGTTGCACTCTTTGCAATATGGGGAGCCGTTGCTCCTGATCAGCTGGCTGATGTGGCTAACGTGGCCTACAACTTCTCGATTCACAATTTTGGCTGGTTTTATCTGCTGGCGACACTGTTCTTCCTGATCTTCGCCTTCTATCTGGCGTTCAGTCGATTCGGCAATATCAGACTGGGGGATGACGATGATGAACCGGAATATTCTACGATTTCCTGGCTGTCCATGCTTTTTAGCGCTGGTATGGGGATTGGACTGGTTTTCTGGGGAGTTGCCGAACCGCTGTCCCACTTTTTATCTGCACCGGAAGGAGCAGAAGCCGGAACCGCTCAGGCAGCAAGACTTTCCATGCGGTATTCCTTCTTCCACTGGGGGCTGCATCCTTGGGCGATCTATACCGTTATCGGCTTAGCGCTTGCTTACTTCCAGTTCCGAAAAGGGTATAAAGGGTTGATTAGTTCCACCTTTATCCCTTTGATCGGAGAGCGTCTTGCGGCAGGCTGGCTTGGCAAGGCCATCGATATTTTGGCGGTCATCTCCACCATTTTTGGTGTAGCGACATCACTTGGACTGGGTGCACTGCAGATTGGTGGAGGACTGAATCACTTATTCGGTATCGCTAACTCCACGACGGTACAGGTGATCATCATTACGGTAGTAACCGTACTTTATTTAATCTCGGCAACCTCCGGACTGGACCGAGGGATTAAAATTCTAAGCAATACGAACCTCGTTATAGCTTTGCTATTGATGTTATTTGTATTGGTGACCGGACCGACTACGTTTATCTTTGACACATTTACAACAACCTTAGGTAATTATTTGCAAAATATTGTTAACATGAGCTTGAGACTAACGCCGTTCTCAAGAGAAACCTGGATTGGAGCATGGACTTTATTCTACTGGGCATGGTGGATCGCGTGGGCTCCGTTTGTCGGAACTTTTATCGCAAGGGTATCCAAAGGAAGAACGGTAAAAGAATTCGTGATTTACGTGATGCTCATTCCAAGCCTCTTCGGATTTGTCTGGTTCTCTGTCTTTGGTGGAACAGGTCTTCACATGGAGTTGTTTAATGCTGCAAATCTGGCGGAAGCTGTCAAGCAAGATACGACAACGGCTCTATTCCTTATGTTGGAGCAACTACCTTTAGGCACGATTGTAGCTTTCATTGCCACAATCTTAATCATGATTTTCTTCATTACGTCAGCGGATTCGGCTACGTTTGTTCTTGGCATGTTAACAACAGATGGTAATTTGAACCCGAGTGCAAGAGTCAAATTAACCTGGGGTATCTTTCAATCGGCAATTGCGGTCGTACTGCTGATTAGTGGGGGATTGAATGGTCTTCAGACAGCCTCTATTGTAGCTGCGCTGCCATTCGCAGTTGTACTTATTGGCATGTGTGTGTCCCTTCTCAAAGCTCTGCAAGCTGAAGATCGAGAGCGCCGTCAGAAGGAAAAACGACAGCGCCAAAAACTGAAACGACTGCTGGAAGAACAGGAAAACCTGCAGATCTGAATAGCCGGCAGGTAATGTATCCTTGATCTCTAACGTATGCAATCTCTACAGAAAGAAAGGACACTCACTTTTGTGTGGGTGTCCTTTTATTTATTCATGATGTTACTCCATTCGATTACATCACATTGTCCATAATCATTATCACCCACAGCAACCATGGTACCATCTGATTTCAGTCCTATGGTATGGGTACATCCTGCTGAAATAGCTCTAATATCTTGCCATTCACTTATAACGCATTGCTGATGTTTATTCGAACCCACAGCAATGACTGTACCGTCCGATTTTAGACCTACCGTATGATAACTTCCTGCGACAATAGCTACAATATTACGCCATCCGCTTACGTCACATTCACCTTCCTTATTCCTACCCACAGCCACAACCGTACCATCCGATCGAAGCCCAACCGTATGAAGGTACCCGGCGGAAACAGCTAATATGTCGCTCCAATCGTTAACGTTACATTGTCCATACTTATTGTTACCAACGGCTATTACTGTACCGTCTAATTGGAGGCCGACTGTATGCCAGTCCCCCGTCGTGACCGCTACAATATCGCGCCAGCTGTTAACGTTGCACTCCCCTTCGTTATTTCGCCCCACTGCAACCACGGTTCCATCTGACTTAACCCCGACAGTGCGACACCAACCAGCTGAAACAGCAACCATATCGCGCCATTCGTTTACATTGCATTGCCCGTGCTTATTCCAACCTGTAGCTACTGCCGTACCATCAGATTTAAGACCGACGGTGTGGGCATTACCCGTGTTCGTAGCCATATGAACATTGCCAGCATCAACTGCGACGATGTGGTTCCAATCGCTTACGTTACATTGTCCGTAGTTATTATCACCCACTGCTGTCACTGTACCGTCTGATCGAAGACGGGCGGTATGACGACGACCCGCCGCTATAGTAGAGTTTCTAAGTTGTTTCGTGTCAAACCATGCTTTTTCTCCTGAATTGTAGTCCATATCTCCCTCCACCAATTGAAAACCTGCGATTTTCAAGCAGAATATTTGCACTAATGAAAAAAACCTCAGATGATATAACTATTCTGAGGTTAATCCATTCATTATGTTATCAAAATTCTATCATGTTGCAGTCTTTTAATTCTAGTGACAGTTGTATCAGTTGTTTTCAATACCTTTGATAACTTCAACCTTTTTATCCCCTGCTGTTTTCGCTACCTCTAACGTGGTTGTGCCTTGGATCGCAACGATTACACCAGCAGCTAACATAGAAATGATTAAAGTTGCACTCAGGGCAGTGGAAATTTTTTTCTTGACCATAACAATACCTCCTTCACTGAATAATAACAATATTTCACTTTATTGTTGGGTAATTTCATCGGGTGATTGTATTATAACTTACTGATAATATTTGTAAAAGGATTTTACGATGCTCAAAGAAAGTCAGTTTCTACTGAATCCATATCTATGCTCTACTAAAAACAATCGAAGTCTCCTGATTTTCTTGCAGTGTTAAGTTCACGTATTTCTGCTTGCCATGCATGTGAACTTGTACCTCTACTCCATCGACCAGCGCGGTTGTCCATGGCAACCCCGAACTCAGTCGAATGGTGTTATTTTGAATAAGTGAGGACAAAACTACGCTTGTTATCCCCACGGATTGGTCCCAAGACAAACGGCTTACTTGCACTTGTGTTCTTGCCATTAGCCCTTCGATGTGACCCGATATCCAGTCTGAAGAAAGTGCAGGCAACACTTCAATCTCTCCCGTGTTGGAATAGAGCAGTGCTTCCTGTACCGTAGCAACTACACCAAAAGCTGTGTCCGTACAATAACAATGATTTCTACGGTTGGTATCATGATCAGTCATTAAAGAATCATAATAACCCCCTTCGATCATCATCGGCAGAAGTGAATGAAGGACACCATCTGCATTTTTCAAGCGTGCATGTACGAGTGCTTTATGCATCCAGCCATGTCCTGCTGTGGCATCCGTTGTGTTAAACTGGTCTCTGTTTGCCAGAGCTACAGCAGAAGCCGATGCGAGGTCAGCATCACTGTGGGTTTCATACGCAGGCCAGGCAGCATATAAATGACTCAAATGCCGGTGATTGTTGTTTTCAATATACTCGGCCATGGCCCATTCGCAGAGCGCACCATCTTCATCGTAACGATATGCTGGTAACTGTTCCAGCAACTTGTTCCACTTGCCTACCGCTTTGTCATATCCTGGGCGCTTTAAAGCCATCTCCGCTTGAATAACCATGTTTAATCCATCTCGTGCTGCAGAAATGTCCATCGTAGCGTTAGCGGTGATGGTGCTGTTATAACCGATTGGGTGATTTTCAGGAGAGTACGTAGGAATAATCATATAACGCTCTCCGGCAAGTAATGATTGTTTGCCTGGTTCATAACGTGATTGTCCCGCAACATCTGTGAAATACTCAGGTGTACAGATTTGCTCCCAGAAGTTAGCCTGTTTAGTGAGCAGCGGTAGCAAAATATCTTGAAGCAGATTCAGCGTACCGCGTTCTTTCAAACTAACAAATGCCTCATCAGATAAGCCGTTATCATTGACAGATAACAGCGGTTGCAGACGATCAATGTTCATGTCCTCTACTATGGGAATATCGCGATTGCCGAAACATTGCCAGTATTCAAAAATAGGAAGTAAACACCAGCTCGCGCCGGCATTCCAGTATTCAAAAGGATAGTCGTTATCATATTCGACATGCATAGCACGATCTCCGTCTGAGTTAACACTTACCTGAATCGCATCATGCATGCCGTAGGCCATACGGGCATTCGCTTCGAAATCCGGGGCATTTCTGAGAAAAAATGAGATGTACCCAAGCTGAGCTTGTGTCAAACTCCCCGTATTCATGGCTGCGACCTGCAGGTTCACATTCGCATCAAGTGTGTAAATGCCTCTCCATCCCGGATTCCACTCCCCTGTCCACATTCCGTATAAGCGAGGTGCACTGCTTCCGCTGCAACAGATCATAGCATACCGCCCCTGGTTATAGACCTGTTCCATAAAAGCATGATTAATTCGCTCTGGGGATGCTTGTTGCAGTTCGATGAGTTTCAGATTATCTACATCCTTGTGTTCTTCATCACCATCGAGGGCAAAACGTACAGTGTTAAATTCACGGGAATGCCATGCGGCATGTAATGAAAGTGCCTGTTCATAATCAAATGCACATTGCGCATGACTATACTTCTCCACGACCGACTGGGTGTGCTGTAACAACTCATCTACAAGGAAGTAGCTTGAGCAGTCGGCAAAGTTCTCTATACTGCCCATTTCATGAGTTCGTCCCGAAGTTGTGATCAGAAATACGGCATCGGCATCTTTAATCTGAATTGCAGGGTTCCGTTCAAGTCCTACATTCATCTCCTCGTGAGTATCTTCCAGCACAATACGTTCCTTCGTACCATTAACAACAATAACTTGAGTGACTCCGGCATATCCTCCATGGCACAACTCACTGCCAGCATAAGATGGATAGTGGGCCACTTGAGCAAGATAACGGGCTTCGGGATCCACCAGTTTTTTGTATTGAAGTGCATGAACTTCGGACATCCCATTATGCGCTCCGTCCATATGTGATATATCATCAAGCTGCAACACCATAGTTATTTTTTTGCCAAGATCCGAATGCTCCAGCTTGGTGATGGACACGTCATCTGTTCTGGATGTAAACGAGGTCCGTACCCACTGGCCATCGTTGTCACGATATTTTACGCCAGTTTCAGCCGTTTCATAGTTCGTCCAACGTTCATAATCTGCAACTTGTCCTCTGTTCACCATGTTCAAGCGAAGCTGATGACCTGGATGGTAGCTGTAATAGAATGTTCTTACACGGGTCTCACCATTGTTGTGTTTGATTTTCCATTGGTCATTCTGTTCAAATACATTTTGTCTGGCTTCCTGCAATTGACTAGTCAGTTCTGGTGGTATCTCTCTGGGGTCAGCGGAAGGGAAATTGAACCACATATGTTGAAAAATAAAGCTGTCGGAATACGGTGAACCTGACGTGATATAGCCGTTTCTTCCATTACCACTCACCATGCCATCTCTCCAGGCATGACCCGGATTTAAAGCGGGTATTTCGGTATAATGCAGAGCGTAATTGCCTCTATCGTACAGATTAGTTCGCGTTTTCGTTTTTCCCAACTTCTTCTCCCCCGTTTCCCAATCTTGGATTCATAGATATAATTATAAAGATGAGCAATGGAGTTGTGTTATCACAAGAGCCGACCAAGTTCCGTTCATGATGTCGCATTATGACAGAGGAGAATAGACCATGAATCTACCCCCGATAGATATTGATGATATGGATATCAAGTTAAAACTCGATGACCTTGTCCTTAACGTACTTTATGTAAAATTCGGTTATTTTCATCAAACGATGCCCAAACACAGCCACAGTCATGGAAGCTATGAGCTTCATTATATTCCGAGCGGTAAGGGGCTTCTTATTGCCGACGGCCAGCATTATTCCTTAACGCCCGGCACGTTGTTTATGACTGGCCCTGAGGTCGAGCATGAGCAAATTCCAGATCAAACGGACCCCATGGCTGAGTATTGTATTTTCTTCGAGATTATTACGGGACCACTTCAACTGAAACAAAACACAAGAGATCTTCCGAGAAAGGGGCTTCTCTCGAGGTGGCTACTGGATACGCCTTTCTGGATCGGCCCCGATCAGGAAAACATGATGACTTTATTTGAGATGCTTGCTCGGGAGGTGTCACTCAAACATATAGGTTTTCATCAAATGACATCGAACATACTTGAGATGATTGTAGCTCGAACAATCAGACATTATTACCAAGGTACCACCGCGGTACTGAATGCACCTGTTAAAACATTGAATGATAGCAGGCTTGTGACCATTGAGAACAGTTTCTTATATGATTATCAATCCATAACATTGAAACAGCTTGCAGATAAAATTGGACTAAGCACAAGACAGACAGAAAGGACCGTGCAGAAGCAATACGGAATGTCGTTTAAGGACAAGAAATGGCAAGCGCGTATGGAGGCTACAGCGCAGCTTCTGCTGACGACCGATTTGCCGATTCGGGAGGTAGCGATCGCGGCAGGTTTTTCAACACCGGAACGATTCAGTCATTCGTTTAAAAAATATTATAACCAGTCTCCCTCAAAATATCGCAGTGAGAATCGTGTAGAAGTTATGAATTGATAAAGGTTACGGTTACAAATGAGCTACCATAACTGCGGTCTAACTCTTCCGGTAAGCAACTTTATGAAAAGCGTTGATATAACGAAATAGTGCTTTACCGTCATCAGGCACATGCTTGCTTCTACCCAGTGGCAACATCATTGCCTGATACGGCTCAGGCACCATGCTATATTGATGAACATAGGAAGTCAGGACGAAGCCGTTGCGTTGCCAGAACTGAATACGTTCCAGATGTGCCTCCGTTGTCCCGGACTCCGCCTCGATAATTATACCTTTGACCCCATGTTCCCTTGTTGCCCAAGCTCGAAGCTGTTTCAGCATCCATGTTCCTATACCCGATCCGCGCAACTTCTGTTCAACCGCGAGATAATCGATGATCAGGATGCGTTCTTCGCCCTTCCCCCCGAGTCCAGTAACGGCCATTGCGACCACTTCCCCATGATGCATGCCCGTGTGTAAGTAACCAATGCCCCGATCCAGCATACTGCGCAGAATCACTTTTGTCTTGGCGCCGTATGGAAAAGCCTCTCGATAGATCCGCTCTATTCGCGCCCACAAGGCTTTATCCCAGGTCTCTATCGTTGTAAACTCTAATTCAAGCACTTTTATCGCCTCCAGATGGTTATCACAATTCCTGTCTCATGTTGTCGATCAACAGAGTCTGTTCCCCCTTACCTTATCTCAAGCGCCGCGGTTCTTCTGCTTTTTTCATTGATCGTGATCCAATCCATAACATGCTTAATGAAGCAACTACCAATAACACAATAAGGGCTACAATAACAGCAAAAAAGGACTGATCAAACGCAAATCGCGCGGCCTGTTTCAATGTTTCCGAGACTGTTCCAGGCAGCCCTTCTGCTACGATTAAAGCTTCATCCAAACTATCTTTCACATTTACTGGAACAGTCAATCCTGTTGGGATTTTCATGGTTAATGTGTACACAAGACCTGATAGACTGCCGATTATGGCTATTCCTGTAGCTCCACCAACTTCATATCCCACACTTTCCATCGATGCAGCCATACCTGCTTTTTCATACGGAGCACTACTCATTATAGAATGAGATGCTACCGTCATCCCGCCACCTAAGCCTACTCCAAAAATGGCTAGTCCAAATACCTGACCAGCAATGCCCGAATCAAATTGTACAAGATAGATTCCTAATCCTGCTGCTGTAAGGAATAGAACAGCACCCTTGATATAAATAACATTGAAGCGATTCAAGAGCATTCCGGTCACTGGAGCTGCAATGACAGATGCAAAAGGGATCGTTAACGTATATACTCCGGCTAGTAGTGGGCTGAAACCTTCTATTAATTGAAGGCGTTGCGTCACAATATATTGGATTCCCGTCATAGCAAATAAACCTACCAATGCCGTAATAAATCCTGTGGTAAACAGAGGTATCTTAAATAATGAAAGGTCAATAAGTGGGTCAGAACTTCTGTTTTGACGACGTATAAAGATAAGAAGTGCCACAATGCCGACAGCAGCTCCGATTACTGCAAAAGTTACCGAACCTTCGCGGCGAGTAAACTCCTTGATCGCATAAATTAGAGTCACCAAGGCAATCATAATTTGGATTGAACTGGTTAAGTCAAATTTTTTACTTCTATTCCCTTCATGTTTAGGAACGATCAGTATGGTTAGTGCAAATGCTAGTATTGCAATCGGTAAATTAATTAAGAATACAGATCCCCACGAGAAATACTCGAGAAGAAGTCCACCAACAATGGGTCCAAGTCCTGCACCTCCTGAGGCAACAGCACCCCAAATACCAATAGCCAAGCCTAACTCACGGGGATCTGTAAACGTAACTCTGACGATTGCCATGGTAGCAGGCATCATAATCGATGCTCCGACAGCAAGAAGTACCCTTGCCGCGATCAAAACATAGGGGTTGGGAGCAAATGCCGCAGTAAGTGAAGCGATTGAAAATATAATCAAACCTATTAAGAAAACCCGTTTATAACCCAGGCGGTCTCCTAATGTCCCCATTGCGGGAAGCAAACCCGCCATAACAAGTGAGTAACCATTTAATATCCATAATTTTTGTGAAGCAGTCGCACCTAATTCATGTGTTAACGTTGGCATAGCCGTGTAAAGAATGGTCATATCCATGACGATGAGTAAGAGTGCACTGGATACAATGATTAAAATCATCCAGCGTTTGAATGTTGACATAAGTAATCTTCCTCCGTACGAATTATTTTAAACTTTTAACATATTGAACTATAATGTATAGGGTAACCCTATAGTCAACAAACATTTTCAGCGAATTTAATACATAGCTATAGAGGCATGGAGGATAGAAAAATGTCGAATATATCAAACGAATATTTCACAACCAGTGAACTAGCTAAAACTTGCGGAGTGACTAAACATACCCTTTTTCATTATGATGATATTGGACTGTTAAAACCTGAATTTGTCAATTCTAAAGGCTACCGTTATTATTCCGTTCAACAATGTCTTGTACTTGATTTGATTATTGTGCTCAAAAAAGCTGGGAGTTCACTAGAGGAAATCAAGGTGTTTCTCCAGAAGCAAAATACGCCTCTATTAATCAATATGTTAAAAGAAAAACAGGTGGAGTTGGAAAGAGAACAACGTAGAATTACTCAGATGCAAAATATTTTGACAAGTGCCATCAAGATGACAGAGGAAGCAACAGTAGAGTTACGAAACGCACCAATGATTCTAGAATGCCTAGAGGAATATTTTATAACTACCCAACTGGATATAGGTGATGGTGATAAGGAGTTTGCCAAAAAATTAACCGAACATCGAGACTTTTGTGAAACACACTATATCGATCATGAATTTGCGATTTGGACGATTATAAGTAAAGACCGATTTGAATCCGGGGGCTATTATCCTGAATACATAGCAAACCAAATAAAGACCTCCATTCCTGAAGAAAAGATGTTGATCAAACCTGCAGGTTTATATGCAGTTATAGATCACAAAGGATCATACGATAGCATGCCACAAACGTATTCTGTCATTAAAAATTTCATTGCAAGTAAAGGAATGAATATAAGCGGAGATGTATATGCATTGGAACTGCACACCTATTGGACAGAAAAGAATCCAGACGACTATAAAATACGGATATTTGTTCAAGTATCACATTGATCTCTTCCTCATTTGCATGCCAGATGAATAACAAAATCCCCCCTTCTTTTTAAAAGGGAGGATTAATGTTAAACGTTTAATATGTTCACTCTCATTTGACTCTAAAATGGTGATGAGCATATTTGCTGACAAGAGGTACAGCACTGAATAGATAACCTACCGTCAACACGATTATGGCAGCAGTTAACAACCAGAGTGCAGGCCCTAGAAAGATCGCGACAACAATACCTAATGAGATAAGACTGTTCACGATTGTAAAAAGAGGATTGTTGGTCTCCAACTCGACTGTGTAGGGCTGGAGTACATAGTACAACAATAGATGATGTACTGAGAAAAAAACAGCCAGCGTAATGATTAAAATCCAGATAGCAAGAAGTGAATCTATATTCCGTCCCTCACTTAATATGAGTACAGGCACACTTGTGACAGCCGCAAAACACAAGCCTAATTTTAAATTGGTGCTTAATATATATTTAAACCTCAAAAGGGAATGCTGTTTCGCATCCTTACGGTAAAATGCATAACGCATAAGTGGTATATCGCAATGATAGAATAACATTTTGCAGATTTGACTACCTACCGTCAGACTTAGCATGGCTAGAATGAGTAAAGGCGTAAATCTTTCTACTACATTCAGCGAAATATGATCTTTGAAAATGAATGCCAAGCAAGATAACAATAAACCAATGATCATAATAGCGATTAAACGTCTGTGGATCGGTGCGAGAAGGAGATTCGAGTGCCTCTTAACAAATAAATCATGCATCTGCTCGTATCCCTTTTTGTTTACGGTGTTCTGGACGCTCTGCTCAATGACATGGAGGTTAGTGGATGAAGGCTGGCTAAGATCGCTCCCCTTCGACTGGATCATTCTTTGTTGAAGATCAGCGATCATGAGTTCTGTGTTCAACAGCGGATCAGCATTATTTGTTACTGCGCGCACTGCGGCTGCATATTCCGTATGTTTGAGCAAAATATACCCGGCGACAGTTCCTGACAACACGATGATGGTCACAAACCAACGTTGATCCAATATCGTAGCCCCAAATAAAGGAATGCTCCATTGGGTTAAAGGAAGGTAAGCGAGAGCAAGTGCGATTAACATTGTTAAACTCGTAGCCCACGTTTTCTGTATGAGAACAATGCCTTTCTGCTGAAATATTGCCAAATGTAAAAATTCGCATAAGACTCTCCAACAAGTCATGATTCCGACGACTTGCAATACATGGCTGATCGAAAAATTGAAAAATAAGGAGACCAGTGTAAAGGCCACTCCTTGATATAAGAAAAATGTGGTATACCTGTGAAACAGTATAGCTCGCATATATCGAGTTGGCGCTATTCGCATAAGCTTGATCGCAGTATACTTCATCTTATTTGTTTCCAGCACTTTCGCACCCGTCACTGCACCCATCACGCCACTAATGCAAAAATACATGTGAAGAGCGAGTACAAATCGATCCGTATAATGATCTTCCGTCCATAAAAGTATGGGCAATGCGAGCATTCCGCAGAAGTAGATTAAACTTTCTAATAAACCAGCTCCAAACATTAGAACTACTGCGACTGCACCTAATGTGCGTTTCGCCCGGAAAGCAGCATATGTTTGGTCACTAATGAGAGGGCCTACCACCGGTAACCTTTGCATGAAATATATTAAACGGTTGACTAGCGTGATCACCTGCAACTGCCACATGAGAGAAACTGTATTAAAGATTCCCTGCATCGGCATTCTCCTTCTGGCTACCCTCTTCGCCTTCATGTCGCAATAACTCAATAATCTGTGCTTCAAAGTCGGGTTGAGTGAGAATATCAGGTGAAATCCGAGTCAAACTCCCTTGATTTAAAATAACTAACTCGTCGCACAGATCCGTTGCCAGTTGCAGTATGTGAGTTGAAAAAATCAGGATATGGTCCCTTTTCAGATCACGCAGCAGTTGTTTCATCTCGCTCGCAACAATGACGTCAAAGGAAGTGAGCGGTTCGTCCAGTAGAATCACAGCGGGTTTCATCAGTAAGAATAGCATCATTTGAACTTTATTTTTCATTCCGTGTGAATACTGTTTAATGAGTTTGTGACGGTCTTCTAATGTCATGTGCATCATATCGAATAAGTCATCAATATTGTTTCCTCGCCCTTCGATTACATCAGCGTTAACATCTATAAAAAATCGTACAAACTCATATCCCGTCAGAAATTCTGGCAACATAGGCAGTGAATAAACATAACCTACATCATCTACCTCTAAGTGCCGCGATGTCGCATCGTTAACTAGTTCCATTGCGCCGCCATCCGCCTGAATCTCGCCACCTAGGCAATTGAATAATGTTGTTTTTCCAGCGCCATTTCGACCAAGAAGGCCATAGATTTTTCCTTTTTCAAATTGAAAGTTTAGATCGTTTAAAACATTTTTCTCACCAAAACTCTTCCTTACATTCTGTAATACCAGTTTCATTAATTAGCTCCTCGCTTTCAAAACCCTTATTTTCGTCCATATACAAATTGATTAATTGTTTAGTTTTCATACTTATCAATCCCTTCAAATTATTTTCATAAAAGGATAGCCATTCACATCCCTTTAGAAGGTAAATCGTCTTAATGGAACCCAGTAGATAATCTTGGGAAATTAGACAATTACTTAATCTTGTATTCGATCTTGATTTATAATATTCCTTGTTGTATCTAGGAATAAAAAACCGAACCATCTAATGATAGTTCGGTTTTGAACAGTAGATTTCTTTCCATATAGACCATAGCTGGTTGTGAGTTTCACTAGTAATGATCGGAACCATTCCCCTACGTCGTCCTTCTGTACATTTTTTTATTCCGAGTCATCCGCTATAAGGGGTCTGTTACCCATAAAATCCCAATATGTATATTGTCTATCGCAACTACTCCTGTGTCGAACGTATACCCGAATGAGTCAGATATCGTTGTCCATGAGGATAGCTTAAAGTCGCCAGCATTTGAGTCAAAATCTGCGTTTGTATAGAAAATGGCGTTTGGGGAGTGAAGTTATACACTTATTTTATGAAATAACCGAATGTTTGAAGAGTAGATTTTATACAGAAAATAGTTCGCTAAATCTATTAAAACAAAGGAGTATATCTATGCTCAAAATTTTCTCCAAAATCTATTCTGAGTATTTAGTAATTCCACGACCATTTCGCATGCTTATTTTGTGGGGGTGGATTTCATGTTTTTAACAGTTGGATTTAAGTTTAAATGGTTCTTTTTTTGATAGGTCCTAAACACATGGAAGAATAATAAAACTAAAAACCGTTGATCATATTTCAGATTAACAACGGTTTTAAGAATTGAATTTCTTTAGCAGTTTAACGTACCCGATAAAATTTGATAGAAACGTTCCTTATCGACTTCCCGAGAAATTTCTACGTTGCCATTACGGGCTGCTTCGAATGAGGTACCTCCCATTAACGTTTGCTTTTGGGTTTCCACGCGGACAAATCCTTTTTCGAATTGACAAACTTCGGGATAAAAAATACTAACAGCCGCGAGCGGATCGTGTAGAGTCAGCTTGTTCGAGCTTTCCAGCCACGAATTACCAAAATCAAATACGGATTTCATCAATTCGGATTTCGCAGGGAAAAGTTCTCCAGCTCTGGTTGCCTCTATAGTCAATTGTTCTGTAATCTCCAGTGTGATGGCTCGGTGAGTCGCTATGTTAGAAGCGAAAACAATTTGAGATGCGAGCGGATCTGCCCATGAGTTCCAATTGTAATAGGGCTCAGGCAATGGTTCATGGCCGAAATATCCATTCATCACATAGAGTCCTTTTAACAGGTATGCAGCATCAGGATAGGTATTGAACAACGTTGCAATATTCGTCATGTTTCCAATGCCGAGTAACACTATTTCACGTGGATGAGACCTAATCATCTCGTACATAAAAGCAGGCGCATCCGATTTGTCATAGATATCATGTTCCCAGTTGGATAAGGCCGCCGCACCGTCAGGCTTTGGATAGACAGGCACAGGCTGCAACGTTGTGTCCAATCCAGCAATAATCGGAATGTCTCTGTTCACGTTTCTACATATCGCACTCGCAATGGCTGCCCGCTTCTCCGGCTCTCCACAAACGGTGGTAATGCCGACTAAGTCACACCGTGGCTCTTTTAATAAATAGGCTAGACAGATCGCGTCATCAATGTCTCCACCAATATCAGTATCAAGTAGAACGTTTTCCATGTTTTAAACCTCCTGTATATGAAATTAGCTATACAAGAGAACAGTGCAAATCCCCATACTGTACCTCCAGCATTTGATATAGCTCAGTTTATCATAAATCTTTAGACAGATATCAAAATGTTTGCGCTTGGCCGATGGGTTGTAACTCCCCCACTCTCTCTCATGTTCCTTCCCCTAATATAGCAAGATATTGTAGAATAAAGGGTAGTCATTATGCTTCTTTGCTGCACAGGGGGAAAAATATGTTGAAGGAAAAGTTTTCAAAAGAAAACGCTTCTATTTTTCAAAAACTGGCGCTGGGCCTGGTTTTGATGTTTGTACTAATCATCCTGATCTTTTGGTGGATCTATCGATTAAACGTGGATGAAATTCAGCGTGAGCTGCAGAAGAACAAACTGGGTGAAGTGCGTTTCATGTCTTCCCAGCTGTCCAATCAATTCGAGCAGGTATTAATGAATGCGCTGACATTATCGGAGGACCAATCGGTTAGAGGTTATACGTATGCGCTCACTTTCGGGAATGATTTTGCTAAATACAAAGCCAAACTCGAGCTAATGGAGAAGTTGGCCCTTAACAGTGCTTCAACGGCTTGGAACAATACGATCATTCTATATTATCCAGATGAGAAGGCTACCGTATCTTCGGACCGTGAATTTTCATTTCAGCCGTTTGTCATGTCCAAAGATCCGCTGGATAAATGGACGTTACATATGAACAAGGATGGTACGGGGTATTATTCGCATCTTACCAAGGGACATCGAGGACCGATGTACATCGAGATTCGAATATCCTTGGAGGTGTTGCAGAAAATGATGTCTGAATATACTTCCGGGACACCAATGCTTTATGATTCGCATTTTAAGACAGCAATCCGGGGATTAGGCTCCTCACAACTTACCGAAGCTGACGCACAGGTTATTCCACAGATCAGAAATGATAGCGGTTTCTTCGAAATCGAATTTCAGGATCAGAATTATTTCATCAGTTATATGAAAGCAAGCATTCTCGATTTGTACTTTATTGATTACCATCTTACCAATCAATTGCAACAGTCAATCTCACGTAACAACACATTATTTGTGCTGGCCCTGGTGGCGATGCTTCTGCTCTCTCTACTGTACACTCTGGCGCTACGGAATCAGATCCAACAACCGATTATTCGTCTACGCAAAGCGATTGATCGTTTTGACCGGGGAGATTTCTCCAGCCGTGTTGATGAAACACAGACTCTTGAGTTTCGAATATTAGGCCGGTCGTTTAACAGAATGGCCGAGAATACCCAGACGTTAATCGAGCAGGTGCTACTTGGAGAGCTTTCGGTCAAAGAGGCCAGGTTGAGGCAGTATCAAGCCCAGATCAATCCACATTTTCTATATAACTGCCTCAACTATATTCAAAGCAAATCCAGTGTCAAAGACTATGAATCTGTAACCGCCATGACCTTGGAACTGGCTGCATATTGCCGTTATATTCACCGCATTGAAGATATGGATACAACGCTTGGTGAAGAGCTCCGTTTTGTGAATCATTACATGTCCATCATACATATGCGAAAAAAAAGTATTACCTGTGAGATTCATGTGCCAAAACAGCTTCTACCTATTCGTATTCCTCGCATGATCCTGCAACCGCTCGTTGAAAATGGTGTCAAACACGGGATAGAACCTTCCATGGGTCCTGGGGAAATTACAATTCGTGCAGAGCAGGATCAGGAGTTCATACGTATCACAGTTGCAGACAATGGTGTAGGCATGCCAGCAGAACGGCTTGAACTCATCAGTGAGCATATGGATGAATTAACACGTCCAGAAGAACAGATTGGAACTGGGGTCCGAAATGTGAATCAGCGAATCAAGCTTACATATGGCAAACGATCGGGCTTGTCCATACAATCCAGCCTATATGAAGGTACCACGTACATCATTACTATACATAAGGAGGATATTGCAGATGCATCAGATTCTGTTAGTTGACGATGAATCCTATGTGATCGACGATCTTGAGATCTCATTCCCATGGGATCAATACCGTATTGAGCGTATTCACAAAGCATACTCCGGCATGCATGCATTATCCATTCTGGAGGAACAAACGGTAGACATTGTGATCACTGATATTTCAATGCCGGTAATGAACGGACTTGAACTGATACGGCAGATCAAGGCGGTAAAGCCCAATCTTCCCTGCATTTTGCTTACCGGTTATGCCGAGTTTGAGTATGCCAAAGAAGCGACGAAATATGGTGTTGTCGAGTATTTATTGAAACCGCTGGATGTCGAAAAGCTGGCATCCTGTCTGGAAAAAACAGTGCTGTCCATTGAAGAACAGATTCGCAGGGCTTTGTCCTATGAACAAGCCATAAACTCATTTCGTGAGCACCTGCCTTCGCTGAAGGACAGATTACTGAATCAACTGATTGAAGGTAATCGTTATTCAGAAGATGTTTTGAACGGCAAGTTGGGCCATTGTCAGCTACCATTCCATGCCCAAGATGAAGTACAGCTTGTTCTGGTGCGGCTGGAAGAGCATTTCACCAGGTATACGACGACCAGTTTGCAATTGTTTGAATACGCTGTGACCAACATTGCATGTGAGTTGTTTAATACGGCTTTTTATACCTGGCACTGTAGGGATCATTACGATTATCTGGTCTTTTTATTAAAGTCAGCTGGACCTGAAAACAACGAATTGGATACTTCACCAGAGACGGATCACAGTGAGCAACCCATGAAGCAAAATCAGGATCTCACCCATCTTTCCCTACAGTTGCATCACAATGTTAATGAATACCTGAAAGGTGGTATTTCGGTTATTCTTAGCCATGGAGGCAGACTCAGGCAAGATATTCGTGACATGTACGAGCAAGCCCTATCGGCTCTCAAAAAGCAGGTAGGTAACGGCACGGGATACTTCCTTTCCCTCGAGGAAAGTTATCGCCCCGTATCCATTCGTTCTTTGCATATATTATATGAACCCCCAACCTTCAATCATTTACTTGAAACGGCACAATGGGAAGTATTCAAAGAACGTCTACACCGAATTAAGATCGGATATAGTGCATTACCTGAACAAACCGAAGAACATATGGACGAGATTCAGATTGTATTGTTATCATCCTTTCATTACATTGCCCACAAAAACCAAGCGTTGTTGTCCGATCTGGTAGGAAATGAATGGGTTCCACGTGTGCCCTTTCGTTCAGTCTCCCAACTTACGGATTGGGCGGATAACATGCTTGATCGGCTGCGTATAAAGCTGGAAGAACAGTCTTTTGATGAGCAACATGACGTTATTCATCAGATCAAGACATTTGTTTCTTCTAATCTGCACTCCCTCAGTCTTCAATCGATCGCAGATCATGTATCCTTGCATCCGGTATACGTCTCCAAGCTGTTTAAACAATTTCAAGGTATCAGCTTAAGTGAGTATATTTTAAGTGTGAAAATGGATCTTGCCCTCTACCTGCTCAATCATTCGAAGGATAAGGTATATGAGATTTCAGAAAAACTGGGGTATGCCAACTCCCAATATTTCATCAAGGTGTTCCGTGATAAATTCGGGATGACACCGCAGGAATACCGGGAACAGTAAAGCGCGTATCGTGAAGAAAGTTAACGTTAAAACAAAGCAAAAAACCGCGCTTGACGTACACAGGTAAATGAAACCCCTTGTACGTGAAGCGCGGTTCGTTTTTTATTTTATCGTGTCATACCATGCATTGACTTCTTCCGTGATCTCTTTACCTCCAGAAGTCATGTACTGCTGCGCAAAAGTATCAAATTCCTCAATCGGCGCTTGGCCATAAATGATTTTGTTCAATACTTCTTTTTCCAGCTTGGTTAGCATATCGCCTCTGGCAACCTGTGTTTTCGTTGGAACACCCGTGAACATCTGAGGCATTACAATATCTTTTTGATCAATGACAATTTTGGCTGCCTTAATCTGTTCAGGGATTCGGTCCGCCAGGTTTTTCTCATACTGAGTGGTCGGCTCTTTCCCATTCGCAAGATCAGCTAACGTATTCATCATCAGGTTAGGAATGATCGCTCCATCAAAGGTTAATGAATAACGGATCGCATCAATCCAGCCGCCCGGAATTTTGTCGCTTTGCTGCTCTTTATATACTTCACCGTCAGGGCCGATATCATAATCATAGCCTTTGGCAAACCCGTGTACGAATGTTGTGCTGTCCGGATTAGCCCAGTTATCAAACAGATAGTTCTGGTATACAAAGAATGCGTCTTTGTGTTCCATATCTTTGTTGATCAGAACAGCACCCGTGCTAATTGGTGTTCCGTGACGTCCCATTTTACCATTAGGACCAGCAGGAAGTGGATATGCTTTATATTCAGCACCTGGCACATTTTGCTGCAGATCCGGGATTGGCCAGCCTGTCATCCAGTAAGGACCAACGATAATACCAGACTTGCCGGCAGTGAATGCTTCAGCGGCCTTAGGCTCATCGTACAGCCCCGCTTCCTTATCAATGTAACCTTTCTGCATCCACTCTTTCATCTTCTCCAGTGCCGGTTTCATCTCGGGTTGGATAGAGCCGTATGCAAGCGAACCGTCTGCTGCTTTATTCCACTGATTCGGCATCGCTCCGAACATGCCAAAGATCCAGCCGGATTCTGCCATCCATGTGTTCAAATTGTTTTTGAACCCTACAGAGAGAGCAACGGTGTCCTTCTTCCCGTTTCCATCCGGGTCTTGATTGACGAAGGCATCCATTACCGTTTCTAATTCATCTAATGTTGTTGGGGCTTTCAGATTCAACTTCTTAAGCCAGTCTTCACGAATGTACATCACTGGATCATTGTTGTAAGCGTTCTCCAGAATAGGAATTGCCATTCGTTTACCATCACGGATGTAAGGATTCCATACATTTGGATCTTCCGCCATCGCTTTTTTATACGTATCCGAAGCATATTTATCGAACAGTTCTCCTGCATCCACGAATTGACCTGATTCAATTAAATCACTAATTAATGTTTGGCTTCCGCGGAAAGAGATAATATCCGGCATTTTCTGACCTGATGTGAGCATGAGACGAAGTTTGGTCTGGTAAGCATTATTTTGTTCACTGACCGTCCATAAATATTTAATATCGATCCCTAGTGTATCGTGAGCCCACTTTGTATGCACGTTATTTTCAATGTTTTCCCCATTTTTGAACTTCAAGCTACTGGTGATCGGGAATACCGTCGAAATGGTAACCGGTTCAACATACTTACCATTTTCAAACGGTGCCGAATAAAATTCATTACTTTCGCTAGGATTTTTCTGTGATGTAGAATCGTTGCTGCATGCTGCGAGTACACTAGATAACATTGTAGCAGCCATCAACATACGAAGCGGCTTTTTCCATGTTTTAAACATGTTGTCTCCCCCATATCATATAAAATTTAGTTAACCCTGAATTGGTCTTACTCTTTAACAGCACCAAGTACAATCCCTTTAACGAAAAAGCGTTGCAGTAAGGGGTACACCACCAAGATCGGTGCCATGCCAATGAAAATCTGAGCCGCCTTGATCGTCCGTTGTGAGATATTCTCAAGGTCTTCGGGACGCACGGAAACTTTACTGAAATCTTGCTGAACGATGATCGTCTGCAGGAAGGTGGCGAGTGGATATTTTTCGTGATCTGTCAGGAAAATCAAACCGTCGAACCAGGCGTTCCAGTGCCCTACCATGGAGAACAGGGATAGCGTAGCGATGGCAGGCATCGACACGGGCAAAAAGACAGAGATCAATGTTCGAAAATAACCCGCACCATCAATGAAAGCAGCCTCCTCCAGCTCCTTAGGCACATTGCGGAAGAAATTTAACAAGAGAATCATATTCCATACAGATACCGCTCCGGGAAGAATAAGCACCCACATCGTATTGAGCAAATTGAGCTTCTGAATAAGAATGTAGAATGGAATTAAGCCTCCACTGAACAGCATCGTAAACACAAAGTACCACGTATAGATATTACGACGTTTGAAGCTTCGGTTTTCCCGGGATAACGGATACGCTGCCAGAATGACAACAAGCATACTGAGAAATGTACCCAGCACGGTTCGCTGTACGGCAACCCATAGGGAACGGATAAAGTTTTCATTGGCCAATGTTTTCTCATAAGCATCAAAGGTAAATTCAACCGGAAAGAGTCCGACCAGATTCGCATTGGCAGCTGCTTTACCGCTGAAGGAGACCGCGAGAATGTGAATCAACGGGATAATACAGAGTAACGATAATAAAATTAAGAACGTATAGTTAAACACGGTGAAAACTTTGTAAGGTTTTGTTTTATGATACATGCCGGTAAGGTCTCCTTTCTAGAAAATACGGTAATTTGCAAATTTATAAGCTGTACGGTATGCGAGCACAATTAGCACGAATCCGACAACCGATTTGAAGAGTCCAACCGCAGCCGAGAATCCAAACTTCCCGTCGATGAGACCTATTCGGTACACAAAGGTATCAATGATATCACCCTTATCGTACACGAGCGGATTGTATAGATTGAAAATCTGGTCGAATCCTCCGTTTAAAATGTTTCCAAGGGACAACGTTCCTACGACAATCATGATCGGAATCAGAGCAGGAATCGTAATGGACCAAGTCTGCTGCCATCGGCTCGCTCCATCTACTTCAGCAGCTTCATATAGTGACGGATTAATGCCTGCCAGGGAGGCGAGAAAAATAATCGCGCCGAACCCGAATTCTTTCCAGATATCACTGGTGACCACAACGATTCTAAACCATGTACCTTCTCCGAGGAAAAAGATGGGTTCCAGGCCAAACACGGCCCCAAGAAACTGATTGATCATGCCTTTTGTAGCGAGCATGTCCAGCAAAATTCCGCCTAGAATAACCCATGACAGAAAGTGCGGCAGATAAACGAACGTTTGTATACTCTTCTTAAGCGTTTCCTTTCGTACTTCGTTGAGGAGTAATGCAAAGATCAATGGTGCAATCAGACCTCCAATCAGTTTCATTCCAGCAATAATTAACGTGTTCCAGATCACCTGTACATTCTCCGGAATACTGAATAGAAATTGGAAATGTTCCAGTCCGATCCAAGAAGATTTGGCAAACCCGAGCCAGGGTTTGTAATCCTGAAAAGCAATGACCAATCCGCCCATCGGTATGTAAGCAAATATGAACGTCAAGATAACCGCTGGCAGTAGCATAAGATCCAGTGCCAGTGTTCGCTTAAAGCCCTTTTTGCGTTTGATGCGCCGGGGACTCGGACGAATCACATCGGCTTGCGTGGGTGTGGTGGCTTTTGCGTTACTCATTCGCGTGCTCCCCTTCTTTCTCTATGTTCTGCAGAGATAAACATCATACTCTGGTATATCTCCGTACATTTAGTATAGATTCGCAACTTCCAAGTCAACATGATAAAACGATAACTTCGATAACAAATTGTTAATATGACACGTCCGTTGAACGAAAATAACCCTCATGCCTATAGAGTCTCTCCACAGGTAAGAGGATTATTGATTTACAAGCATAATTCACCGAAAACAACTTCACATGTGTTTAGTATGAAGTGTAAGGGTTAGTATTTGGATAAAATATTCTGGAGTACGTCTCCATCTATATAAATCCCCGATCTCACCGCATATATGGCTTTCTGCAATCTTGCCTTCCTTCAGCGGTATTTCAATCTCGCCCACTTCTATACAGTGCTCCTGATCATCTACATATAAGATGGCTTGTGACACCAGGTTGGAGTCAATCTCCTGTTTCCCCGCCATATCTGCACCTATGAAAGAAAGGTATGTGCCTTCTCTGACCCACTCCCTCTTAATGATCGGCGTTCTGGATGATGTGACGGTGATGATATATCACTGCTTTTTACAGCTTCTTCTAGCGATTCCGCTACTTCAAATGTAACCTTCTTTATGTTCATACCAAATTCAGATTGAAGTCTGTGTGGTATTGCGTCAACAAAAGTTCTCAGCTTCTCTACGTCCCTACCGGCAACACAAACCGTTTTCAAGTTCGGAAGCACTGATAAGGCACAAGCGATTTGGAAGATCGCCTGATTGCCAGAACCTACGACAAGGAGAGTTTCTGATTCTTTTCTTGATAAGTATTTTGCTCCAATTGCCCCCGAAGCACCTGTACGTATGCCCGTAATAAAGGATGCCTCGGTTATACCTAAGGGTCTGCCTGTATCGGCATCAAATACGTTTATAAGCCCGTCAAAGTAGGGAGCTGCTTCGCTTCATTCTCGGCAAACCATGTGATCTTTTTATGTCCGAATACCTTATCACTTTTCAGATATCCTGATTTGATGTCCATATCTGCCTTGCCTGGAACAAAATCGTAAAAGATTGTCGGCCAAGTCTCCGTGTTCTCTTCACTCCTAGCCTTGTAGACCGTTTCCACTAAATGTATCACCTGAGGTACATTCAATCCTTGTCTGACATCGTGATCACTTAAAAATCGCACCTGGTATGCCTCCTTCTTTATCAAAAAAAGCACTGAATCTCATCCCTCCTACATTACATAGGCCCTAGTGGGGATTGAGACTCAATGCTTTTCATCGTTCTTACCCGGGGATAAAAACAAGCATGATATAAAATTTGTAGCTTTATTTTAGCTGAACTTTGTTGAGAATACAAACGATTATTCATTCAGGTTTACATAACTTTAATTATGGTGATTATATACCTATATATTTGTCTGAAGTCCAATGTGTATGCTATCCTTTGCGCCGGGCTGTCCGTTCAATTCCATCAACAACGGTTTCAAACAGTTGCTGCGGCAAATCATGGCCCATACCTTCAAGTAACATCAATTCTGCACCGTTGATCGCTTCCGCCGTGTCTCTACCGCAAGCGGGAACAAACATCGGATCTTCCACACCATGAATCACTAAGGCTGGGACCTTAACTTTTGCCAGTCGCGCCCGTCGATCACCTGAAACTGCAATTGCAGCAATCTGTCGCCCAACACTGCCCGGATCATAAGCGCGCTGTATTTCCTCTCGAATGAGTGAACGATACGCGTCTTCCTCAAATGGGTAACCTGTACCGGCAATACGTTTAGCAAAAGCTACGCTGTGAGCCAAATATCCCTCTTCATCCTCCATCGGATTCGGTGCTGGTCCAGTCATCAAAGCCATGACTTCCGGGGATGTGGGTGGAAGTTCCGGGTTACCTGTAGTTGACATTATTGAAGTAAGCGAGAGAACACGCTCGGGATATTGGCTGGCCACAAGCTGGGCAATCATACCGCCCATCGAACGACCAACGATATGTGCCTTTTCGATCTCAAGAGCATCTAACAATCCAAGCGTATCAGCAGACATATCATCAAGGGTATATGGAAGATAAGGAAGTTTTCCGGACATGAGTGTTTGGGCAAGTGCTTCGAAATCTAATGATGCATGATTGCTAAAATGGGTCGATAAACCCGTATCTCGATTATCAAAACGAATCACTCGAAATCCACGTGCCGCTAACATCTCACAGAATGGAACCGTCCAACGAATCATCTGTGTGCCGAGCCCTGCAATTAATAGAATAGTTTCATTCTTTTCGCTGCCATAACTGTCATAAGCAATATCAATATCGTTTACTGTTAAGATATTCATTATGATGTTCTCCTCTATTCCTGCGTGAATGCATTACTGGCCAAAGACTTAATATAGTCTCTGATATCGGGTGTCCAATCATTAATTGATTCGTAAAAACGATTTTCATTCTCGGCATAAAGTGCTCTTAAAGCCTCTTCGTATTGAGGGAAATCCCCCGCCATTGCTGTCATGAAATGATACGTTACTTCCTGCGCCGCACGAACTTTATTTCCGTTCTCCCCTGAACGGCGAGCCTCATCAATCAGTTTTCGCAGGGTTACCGAAGCGCCTCCGGGTTGAGCTTTAAGCCAATCCCACTGCCTGGGCAGCAAAGTAACTTCACCGGATACTACCCCTAGTTTGGGACGGCCGGCTCTGCGAGCGGGTTGTTCATTTTCTTTCGTATCCTTTATTCGTTCCGGTTTACTATTAAGGCGGTCTAATACATCCTCTAAGCTTCCTCGAAAATCAGTATCTATCGGTTTTCCAGTAGAATCGTCAAAAACAAGCAAATCAACAATTTCACTCTCTTCCAGGTTTTCTTTTATGACCTTAACAACATCTTGTAATGTGCCTTTGGCGAAATGTTTTCTACCTACAAAGGCAGTGCAGTTTATTTCGACAGGTGAATCCTGCATGTTAACCCTCCTTTAATGATCTTCTTAATGGATTATACCCGGGTAAAAATACAAAGTCAATATTACCCGGGTATAATTTATGTATTAGCACCTGGGCTTCTTTTCACATGAAAAAATTCCCTCACAGTAACAAAAGTAACTATTTCACTGACTACCGTAGGAGAACATATTGCATATATAAAAATGCTGTTAAAAATCAAATTTAAATACAAAATGACTGCCGGCAAATATCGCCGACAGTCATGCTCTTAGTCCGTAGTATTCTTCTCTTCATATTCGCTTGATATTTCTTTGAGCGATCTGATTTTACCATGAGGGTGCTGTTCTTGCTTACGTGACTTCCAAGCAGCTTCCTGCCTTTTCTTCTGGCGAGCCATATAAGATCTCCTCCTCAGGAAATGAGAATGGTACTACTTCTCTAGGATGTCATGAACAAGTCACTTTCATTCATACTACAAATAACAGCAGTCTGCTTCGGACTGCTGTTTCAAAAATGATCACTTGTATAATGGGCCATATTATATAAATATTATAAATCGGCTACTCTGCTCTAATTTCAGACTATGTTAATGCTCAATGTTGTAAATAGACTCGCAGGACACCGCAAATTTCATACCAGTCGTCTGCAATACATTTCCTTGTATTTCAATGAAACCATCTTCTACGGAGACCGAAACATCAAGTGTTGATATCAACTTTGTCCAGAACTTAACAGCTTTCATATTCGATTTGAACATCCCCACCTCATACCGACCCGAATAAAGTTTGAAGATTTGCATGACAGCATCTTTGGCTATATTCGAGCCTCTATATTTGGGCATTACAAATAGCTCCTGCACCGAATAGTCCACTTCATTTGCAACATAGGGAGGAGAAGTAACCAGAATAAATCCAACCATTTTTTCATTATATGTGATGAAGTACGGATACAACCGTTCATCCTTATAATATGGCGAGATATCTTCCATTTCGAATGTTCCTTCTGTTCCAATATCCTCCTGTGAGTAAGCAGAAAGCTCATAGAGATAATAATTAAATAAATTTTCAAATTGTTCTTTGTTTGTATCTGTTATTTGTTGAATTGTCGCCTTCATCGTAACCTCCGTAATATATTGTTCTCTTTTCAGTGCCCTTAGTTGGCTGGACACCTATGCTATCCTGACGATTATGTTGTATCAATATCATTAGTATATTGTGTAGAATCAGTCGCTAATAGGCAGAGTATAATTTAACTTGTTTCTTACATAAACAATAATAAAAGGCTCACGCTGGATTAATCCAACGAAGAGCCTTTTGTGTTTTGCACGAGATTTATCAGCTTGGTTGTAAATTCTCCCACCATTTTAGAAATGGGTTCATCTGTTCGTGTGATCCTTCCTAGAACGGCTTTCTCTGAGCTGAATTGTTGCAAAGGAACCGTAACTAATTGTTCCAGATAGACCGAAGGTAACGCATTTAATATAAAATCGGGAGCAATCGTGATGGCATTCCCATAAACAATCATTTGACATAATGCATCCATATTGTTGGTGATCAAGACGATACGGTTGGTATGATTGGCGGACATTAATGTGTGTGCGATAGTTTCGATCTGTTCATCTTTATATAGGACAAATATTTCGTTATGTAAGTCTTCAGGCGATAGCGTTTTAAAAAAACGTAAAGGTGAACGGGTGTTCATGATCAATACTGCGTCACCTTCAACAATTGGGACCCATTCAAATAAAGTGTTCCGTTGGCTTTTAGGGTACGATAGCAAGCCCATATTTGCATGACCCTCTTGAACGTCCTTCATTACTTTCTGAGTATCCCCTTCGATCATCTGAACTCTAAGTGTCGGATAGATTTTCATCAGTTCCAGCATCGTCTGCACCACTTGAGGAACAAAACCCGGAATGCTGGAGATTGTAATACTCTCTAAGGATTCTTCTTTTAGACTAAGCAATGCACCTTGCATCTGTTCAATATTTTTGAGAACGGCTGCCGCATGCTGGAGAATCAACTCCCCTTCTGCTGTTGGAAAGACACCCTTTTTTGTTCGGAGGAAAATAACAGTATTCAGCTCATCTTCCAATTGTTTGATCGATTGACTAATGGTTGGTACGGTAAGATGATGTACATTTGCAGCTTTCGTAAATGAACCCCATTGTGCAGCGGAAAGCAAATATTGCAACTGTGAAATATTCATGTTCATCCCCTTTATACTTAAATATATATTTATGATACTAAATTATATTTAAATATCTTTTATGTTTAAAATCAAGTATTCTCATTACAGGAGGGCGATATGATGCGGAGTATACGAAGTTTTCTTGTAGAAGTATTGCTGAGAATCACGAAAAAAAAGCTGGACGTAAATGAATTTATGGATAAACGCAGTCAGATCAATAGCGAATCCTATCAGGTCCCTGCTAAACTTAAACAGAAGTACAATATCACTAAAGACGGTAACCTGCCTTTGGATACGTATGTACTAAAATCCAATTCTCGTTCCGACGAACGAATTGTGTTGTATTTGCCTGGCGGAGGATATGTTGAGCAACCACTAACTTGGCACTGGCATTTCTTACACAACTTAACGGAGCAATTGAATTGCACGGTTTTTGTGCCAATCTACCCGAAAGCTCCAGACAATCAATATACGGCTGCAATAGAAAGTGTCCTTAAGGTGTACCAGCATCTATTAAAAATAGCGAAACCTGAAAATATGGTCATCATGGGCGATTCTGCTGGAGGTGGTCTTTCTCTAGCCTTTGCACAATATTTATTAGAGCAAGAATTGCCACAGCCTAAGGACATCATTCTACTCTCTCCGTGGCTTGATATCACCCTAAATAGCCCGCAAGTCCTTGCCATGATTGATAAAGAGCCCATGTTGAATTGGGACATGCTGGTTGAAGCTGGAAAGAGGTACGCTGGTGAAACATCTCGTTCACATTATTTAGTGAGTCCGATTCATGGAGAAATTAAAAATCTGGGTAAGATTTCTCTGCTTATTGGTACACATGAACTTTTCCTTCCGGATGCTCGAAAATTTAGAGAAAAAGCTGCCCGTCAGTCGGTTGACATAAACTATTTTGAGTATCCAAAAATGAATCATGTCTTCCCCGTTTTTCCGATACCTGAAGCGAAAAAGGCGCTTAAACAGATTGTAGACATTATTCAAAGATAAGCAGAAGTATCAATAACTTTCCGGAAAAAGATACTTTGAAAAATGACATTGTAAAAAAGTCTAATCTAAACCAAAATTAAAAAAGCCGCTCAATAGCGGCTTTTTTAAACGTCCTGAGCACTTTCCTACACTTGCTCGGCTCGTTTAGTTCGTTAGGTATCCTTAGATTTTTTGCGAAAATTAGATTTTGTGCTAATTCTACTTTGTTGAAGGATGAATGTCGCGGATCAACAAGATTCCGTCATATTGATCGCGAGGAATCATCTTTTCATCCAATACGCCCCACGCCTTGGCTATACGAGGTGTAAACATCCATTCCGTCGCTGGGCTTAATTTTTGGTCTCTCATGTTGATAAATCGGGCTGCCTCCATTTCTGTTCCTAGAATATCTTCCAGGCTACCCTTGTCATGAGATTGAACCTGTTCCTCTTCGCCATTATTTTTGGATGAGCTTCCTTGGTAAGCAAATAAACCGATTACATAATTAGCTTGTTTCAGTGAATAAGGCAGAAGCTCCCCCATGGTGGGATATGGATTCTCGTCAAAATCATAACCGTTATGCTCTGTGATCATCGTAGAATTGTGTTTACGAATGTGATAGTTGTGTCCCCAGACGATCATTTTCTCGTTGGGATACACCGTTTTGGCAAGCCAAGTCAGGTTATCGGCCATTACGCGATCACGTTCATAACTCGCCATTTGCAACTGCTTCTCAGGATCAACTCCAGCAAACATGTTTATGATGTGTGGATGATAGTTATCCAGCATATCCAAACGGTTTTGCAATACACGTTCAATCAAGGGTACCAAGTCGGATTGTTTTGGCTGTGCTTGATGTAATTCATCTTCATTTTCGCTTACGAATTGCTGAAGAGCTAGATATTTTTCTTTAATCTTCTTTTTCTGCTTGTTAAATTCATCCATGTCGGTAATCGTGTTCATTTTCAAATACCATTGTTCCGTTTGAGCAAAACCGCTCGCTTTACTTGGATCGACTTGGGCGAACCAATCTTTGATGTAAGTAATAAAAGATTCCTTTGGGCCTTGTGCGTCAAATCCGGTTAAAATCAATGGATGATCGGTCTTGCTCTGCGCTGCAATGTATTCAAACAAAGGCAAGTTTTCTTTAACCTGCCACACACCAAAAATAGAATTTTTCATCAATTGTTCCGGCGTCGTCTGATGTACCTGTGAATACGCAGTAGCTGTATCCGAAAGATTAGACTCGAATGCGATGACGTTAAATCCTAATTCCTCATGCAAGAATTGAACTAACCGCACTTTCATCGAATTGTACTCAGAGGCACCATGCGAAGCTTCGCCCAAGCTAACGATTTGTTTATCTGCTAGAACAGACTTCAGAAACTTCAAATCATTGTATTCATCCTCTTTTTCCAGTTTGACCGATGTGATCGTTTTGGCATTTGTACGAACGTGTTCTTTCCAGATTAGATCAGAAGACATAAGGCTCTCTTGTCCCGCTTTAGAAGATCCTGCCATATATGCCGTTGCACTCACAGACACCATACTTAAGCTGCAGATTACTGCTGTAGATAATAAAACCTTTTTGTACCATGGATTCATTAGGCTGACACTCCTTCTGCTGTGATGAAGTTCAGCTTAACATTCTCTGTTTAAAACCAGTCCACGTTATGTTTAAGGTTTGTTTAAAAATGGTAATGATACAAAGCTCATGGAAACTCAAAAAAGCAGCTTCTCCTAGAGAAGACTGCTCTCCCATGTCTACACAAGCGGTGTAACTTGTGGACGTATTTCTACGGGTAACTGCTTATTAAAGTTTAATCGAATCGGACATTATTTGTCGTAAAAAATGATGCAAATTGTCTGCGATTTTGTTAACCTCTTCAAACTCAGGTTCTTCTCCTCGTACTGTAGAACCAATCTCATTGTATAAATCTATGGCATAAAAAGAATACCCATCACGAACAGACATCATAATCGGCAGATACTTATCCCACCATGCCGTAATTTCTGATCGCCACGCCTCATCGTCCACTGCTGCATCTAGGCTGATTAATTCAAATTCGTTCCAGTGAAAGTCCGAATCAGAGCTATTGTTATAGTCAGCCTCACACAGGAACCACGTCTGCTCGCTAGGTGTCATACATTCGTTGACCACACGTAAAAACGCTGTATACTCCGCGGGAATATTTGTGTATCTAGTGAGTAAACGAGGATCCAGATGGAGGTCAAGTTCGGATTTAAGAGTTACAATCCATCCGTTTGACTCAGCCCAAGTCACAAATTCCAGAATCGTTTTATTCATAACGTACATCGCCCCTATCGTACAAGATTTTCCTCCAGAACGTTTGAGCATAGTCTAGTCCATCTGAAAAATAAGAGCTACAGTTAACCTTCATCCTTAAAATGGAAATGTTCGTGATGGATTGAATCCATTCCTGCCAGCTTCCCCGTTTTTTTGTGGTAAAACGCAAAGTTATGATTCAGCGGCATTCGCAGCAATTGATAATTGTGATCTCGGGGTAAAGTGTCGATTTCTTTCACGGCCTCTTCCCTCGTGCTGTACATGCCAATAGGAAAAAAGTTAGGAAAGTGTGCAGAGGCATCTACTGCGAATATTCCCCAAACGAATTCAGTCAATGGATTTCATCTCTTTTCTGTAAATGATCGCCTGCTGCTTGCTCAATTGCTATTCCTTTCGTGTACCTTTCCATAAACCGGTTGAACCCGTTCACATCAGAAATGTCCGGATCAATCTTCAGGGCTTCGATGTCTTTAAATACTTTCAGATGGAGGTAATCTGTCAAACTTTCGTTTTTCTCCTTACAAACCATATAGGAAGCCAATACGGCTATACCCCATGCACCACCCTCACCAGCAGTCGGCATGACAGATACGGGAACGTTAAGTGCAACTGCACACATTTTCTGGCCAACGAAGGGCGTCTTGAATAGTCCGCCATGTGCCAAGATCTGGTCAACCTTTACATTCTCCCTCTGCGTTAAAATGTCCATTCCGAGCCTTAATGTGCCAAACGCACTGAACAGATGTGTCCTCATAAAATTAGCGAGTGTAAAGCGGCTCTCTGGAGAACGAACAAATAACGGACGCCCTTGAGTCATACCGGTAATTTTCTCTCCCGAATAGTAACCATAACTTAGCAAACCGCCGCCATCCGGGTCTGCTTCGAGGGCTTTATTAAACAGAACATGGAACAAGTGACTGGCGTCAGCTTTATATCCTAATGCTTCATAAAACTCATGAAAAATTCTGATCCATGCATTGATATCACTAGTACAATTGTTGGCAAGAACCATACCAACCGGACTTCCATCAGGTGTAGTCACAATGTCAATCTCGGGGTATACTCCTATATCTTTGTCCAGAACAATCATAGCAAAAATAGATGTTCCTGCGGATAGACTGCCGCTACATGTATGGATACTATTCGTAGCTACCATGCCTGTTCCTGCATCCCCTTCCGGAGGGCAGAACGGAATACCGGCTTGTAGTTCGCCAGACGGGTCGATGAGACGTGCACCAGCTTCATGAAGATAGCCTGCATGTTCACCAGCCGAATATACAGAAGGTAAAAGATCTTCAAGTTTCCATGGGTAATCTTTATGGCTAATGAATTCGTTGAACTGCTCAATCATCTCTTCATTGTATCCTCTTGTCATTCTATTGATCGGAAACATGCCCGAAGCATCCCCCACACCAAGCGCTTTATTGCCTGTTAGAAGAAAGTGCATATAACCCGACAACGTTGTCATATAGTTAATCTTCCTTACATGTTCTTCATCGTTTAAGACGGCTTGGTACAGATGCGCAATACTCCATCGCTCCGGAATTTTATATTGAAACTCCCTGGTTAAGAATGCTGCTGCAGTACTCGTTGTGATATTACGCCAAGTACGAAATGGAACTAACAGTTCTCCCGCTCTATCCAAAACAAGATAACCTTGCATCATGCCGGATAGTCCGATGGAGCCTATTCTATTCAGGGTTATTTTATAATCCATCATAACCTGTTGTTTCAGTTGAGCATACACTTCTTGCAACCCTAGAATCATCTCATTATGGTGATAGGTCCAGTAAGAATCGTTCCATTGATTTTCCCATTCATAGTTGCTGGAAGCAATGATTTCAAACTTGTTATTGATCAGAACAGCCTTGATCCGGGTTGATCCAAATTCAATGCCAAGCGAGGTTTCTCCGCTGACAATCGCCCGTTTGAGATGTTGGTCCATTATGGCTTTGCACCACCTTTTACTTGAACTTGGTGTGATAATAACATGTTTACAGCACTTTGTATATTGGATAAACTAAGTATCGCCTGAGAAGTAAGAAAGACATGCCCAGTTCTCACCTGCCTAAGATGGATGTTAAAAAACATTTTTGGCAAATGAAAATAAGACATGTCTCATAAAAATACGATTATTTTTAATTTATGGAGCACTCATGTTTTAATAGATACACTTTCAATCTGTTATTTCATGCTTTAAAGCCGCTTAATTTCTCGATAGCCTGATGTTCGTCTGACACAAAGAATATATCATTACCATTATTGCTCTCGTAGATAAAGTCTTTCAGACTTTTGCTGGTATAGCCTGAGTAATCGCCAATAATCGCAATTTTCGTCTGATAATTGATGAATTTTTGCAGTACTTCACCAGCCAGACGTGTTTTCAAATCAAAGAAAGTTTCACTAACTTCGGATTTATTAACAATGATCAGGTTACAGTCCACTTCATATCTAACAGTTGCCATTAAGTCCAAGGCTGATTGCACATCCGAGATTAGTATTTCGTTATTTGTGACGTAAGCTATGGATACTCCGTTCTTGTTTATTTGTTGAATGTTCATGTCTGATCCTCCCTCATCTCTGTGACTAAGTATCAAAAATCATCTAAGTATACGTTAGAGCTACAAGAATCTCTTCTTCCGATGTATCACCGTCAAAATCTTCGAGAGTCATCTCATCGGCATTAGCCCAGTGAAAGCTCTCCCGCCGGGAATGCAAATAAATTTCTCTCAATTATTCATTATCTGAAGTCCTCGCTTCTATAATGATCATTCGATCAATCCCCCATCCGTCTGTTTCATCAATTTAGTTGTCATTTGGAGCTGACGTTTACCATTTGTTTAGCCTGTGTACGACCTGCTTGTAACAGATCATCACTGAGCTTTGAATCACTGACTGCACGTGCCAAAGCAACGGTTCCTACCATACTGCTCACTAGCGCATAACCAGCAGAAGTATCGATTTCAGCCAACTCTGTAATAAACGTAATAAAACGCTGTAACTCTCGTGTATAAGCCTGCCGTATCTCCTGCGATAGCTGAGAAATCTCACCTGACAGTGCAGGTAGGATACAACCGACTTCCGTTTGATCTCGATGCAAGGAGCCTAAATAAAAATCAATGACAGCCTCAATTGCAGACTGATCTTCATTTTTGTTTTTATCAGCAACTTTTTGCAGCATCTCCATAGTGTCACTTATAGCAAAATGACAGGTCTCCATCACAAGCTGATCTTTGTTTTCAAAATGGGAGTAAAATCCCCCGTGTGTCAATCCAGCACCTTTCATAATATGTGGAAGACTTATATTCCGAACGCCGTGGGTTCGAAATGCTTTAGCCGCACTAGTAATAATATGGTTGCGAACTTTGAGTTTGTGCCCTTTCGGATAAGGCATCTTACTTCCTCTCCTTTTTGTCTAGGTCTGTATATATCGATCGTTTTTAAAATATTATATTTATCATATTATTTAATGTCAATTCATAGATCAGTACTTTCAGCAGAGGAAGAGTGATTATAAATGGAGTATTGACTCCTTTAAAATATGATGATTATAATATATTACGATCATCATATTTTACATCGGAGGTGCCCATTATGAATGCATTAGAAGTTGTAGACACCCTGGTCATTGGATCAGGGCCAGGAGGTTATGTGGCCGCACTACGATCCTCACAACTCGGGATGAAAACAGCTGTTGTGGAGCGTCAACAGATCGGCGGCGTATGTACACATGTAGGCTGTATCCCTTCCAAAGCGCTAATTGGTGAAGCGGAGCGTTTTACCTTACGCAGGCAATGGGGTGCTGTGGACAAGGGTATTTCCTTTCAGGAGGCTCAGGCTTTCAAGCAAGCCGTGGTGGATAAGCAGTCTGGAGGAGTTCGGTTTTTGCTGAAAACAGCGGGTGTCACTGTTCTGGAAGGTGAAGCTAGCTTAATAGATACACATACTGTCGTGATTCACCATGCTGAAGATGGTCAGCACCGAATCGTTTTTAAGCACCTCATTCTGGCGACCGGCTCCCGTCCCATTGAAATAAGTGCTCTTCCCTTCGGCGGACGTATTCTTTCATCCACCGAAGCGCTATCACTGCCCGAAATTCCTGAAAGCCTTGTTGTGGTTGGAGGCGGTTATATTGGCGTGGAGCTTGGTCAGATGTTTGCGAGATTTGGAACCAAAGTTACGATGCTTGAGGGGGGTGAACAGATTTTGCCCGGATTCGAAGCAGAGCTTGTTGAACCTGTTATTCGTCAACTGAAAAAGGACGGCATAACCGTCTTAACCGGAGCCAAAGTGACAGAAGCAGACCAGTATACGAGTCACATCGATCTCCACTATACACGTCTGAATGAACGCGGCATTGTTCAAGCGGAATATGCGTTAATTACGGTAGGCAGGAAACCGAACACAGACGGCACTTTAGGTCTTGAAAATATTGCTCTCTCCCCTACTCCACAAGGCTTGATCGAGATTGACGGGCAGTGCAGAACATCCATCCCGCATATTTATGCTATTGGAGATATCGTTCAAGGCCCTGCTCTAGCTCATAAAGCTTCGTATGAAGCAAAAATTGCAGCAGAGGTTATCGCAGGTAAACCCTCTATCCTCGACTACAAGGCTATTCCGCTAGTTGTGTTTTCTCATCCGGAGATCACTAGCGTCGGTCTTAGCGAGACGGAATGTAAGCAAAAATCCATTCCCATTGTTGTTGGAAAATCTGTTTTTTCCATCAATGGCCGTGCACTCGCTCTAAAGGAAACCGAAGGTTTTGTGAAAATTGTATCTCACGCTACCACGGGTCTTGTATTAGGTGCACAGATTGTCGGGGCTGAAGCTTCTACGCTGATCTCCGAGTTGTCTCTTGCTATTGAAATGGGAGCAACGGTGGAAGATTTGGCGATGACCATTCATCCTCACCCGACGCTGGGGGAAATTATTATGGAGGCCGCAGAACAAGCATGTGGGAAAGTGGAAAAACTGACAACGAGGGAATATTGAATACAGTGCAAGATACAGCAGCGTATTACTTCGACTTGTATATTCCCGAATCGCAGATTGAGCAGTTTCATGCAGATCAGAAAGTAAACGTTCACTTTCCTTATTTGGATTAACACCGCTTGCGTTCCCCATCTTTTTCATATTACGGCATAGACACTGCCTATGAACTGGCTTAATCGGTTGATCCTTGGAATGGCTTTTCGGAACGGTGAATTGAAGCTGCATAGAATGAATAATCGCCGCAAGCCTGTTCAAACGAATAGGTTGCGGCGATTTGTACTGTGAATTTGTGTAGGATCTGTAACAGCTTAAAAGCTCTAATTCAATGATCGAACCTGATTTTGGTAATTTTCTTATCAGCTTTTTTGCGCTTCATTACCCTTAGGAGCTCCAACAGCTTTTCTCCCCATGTTCATGGATAACTGTACACTAATCATTAGCATTACAATGACCAGCATAGCAATAATGGATACGTTAAACCGTCCGCTGAGATCAAAGATCCATCCAATAACAAGTGGACCGAAGGCACCCATGATATAACCTCCCATCTGTGACATCGCTGACCACGATCCTGCTTCCTCGGCCGTATTTGTTGCCATAATGGGTAGCATCAACGCTAGTGGAAACAATCCACCAGCACCGATACCAAGAAAAATAACGGCTGGTAGCATGGGCACAGGCAACAAGAGTAACACTAAACCAATGAGTTCAGAAACACTGCACAAGACAAGCCATAGCTTAATCTTTCCTGAGCGGTTTACAAGATTCGGAATCAGTAATGCAACAGGAACTTGAATCAATGTAAACACGGTCAGAAGCAACGCTGCGTTTGGTGCGCTGTATCCGAAGCTAAGAGCGATTGGTGAAATCCAAGCTGTCAAGCTATAGAACATGCTGGCCATGAAGCCAAAAAACAACGTGAATTGAATCGCTTTTTTATTGCCCAGAGGTAGTTTAACGCGTTGTGATCTGCTACTGGAGGGTTTGTTTTTTCGAATGAGTAAGGTCCAGAAGATCACAGCAATGAAACCAAAAGCTGCCCAGCAGGACAAGGCTAGTGAAAGATTGTGTTGATTTTGATTATAAATCGGAATGGTTAATCCGGATGCCAATGCTGCCCCAATCGTCATCGATACGGAGTAAATACTCACTATGCCTGGGCTTGCCGGGAAATACTTTTTAATAAAACTTGACAGTAGCGGTCCCGCAAAGCTGATGCCGATCCCTCCGACTAAGGCGGTAGCAAGTAGTAAGGTAATAGATTGATCTACACTGCGAAGTGCAGTGGCGAGTGTGATGAGCAGAAGCGAGATAAAAATAGTTCGCTCCAAACCGAGCCTCTGACTTAACGCGGTGGCGACGGGAGCAAACAATCCCATACACAAGACAGGCAGTGTGGTCAGAAGGCTTGCTGTTAATGCGCTTATACCTAACTCGGTTTGAATCATGCTCATCATGGATGCTACGGAAGTAATGATGGGTCGCAGGTTTAATGCCGCAATAAATAGAGCGAATAAATATAATGTTTTTTTCACTGTTCTTTTCCTCCTGCTTCTTCTTGAAGTCCCTTTGAGTATACGTCCGCCCCATCCATTGATCAATCCAATAATTTGTATTATTATGATAGTAAAATACTATTATTAAACGAGGAGAAAAAGATGGATACTCGAAATATAACATATTTTATGGCCGTCTTTGAGCATCTTCACTTCACAAAAGCCGCAGAGATTCTCGGGATTTCGCAGCCTACATTAAGTCAGCAGATACGTCTTCTTGAGGCTGAAGTCGGAATGCCTCTTTTCGATCGAATTGGCAAAAAAGTAGTTGCAACCGAGGCTGGCAGGCTGCTCCATCAATACGGAATGAAAATGATTCAGGCTGAAATGGATGCAAAAAGTGCGATTCAAGAACTTGTATCTGAGAAGCGTGGAACGGTCCGGCTTGCTGTTTTACCCTCTGATCTTGATTTTCAACTTGTTCCGCTGTTTGTTGAATTCAAGACTCGGTACCCTCATACGAAGCTACAGGCTTTTTCAACCATTTTCGTTCGAGACGAAGTACTAACACATAAAGTAGATCTTGGTATTGGTCTTCGTGGTCCCAAGGACAAGCGCCTTGTGCAGATTCCACTGGGAAGTGAGCCTTATGAACTGTTTGTTCATGCATCTAGTGATCTTGCGAAAAAACACGAAATAACCTTGGACGAATTGACACGGCTCGCGCTGGTCATGTATCCCAAAGGGTATATTGGCAGAGATTTGGTGGATGAGGTTTTCCGTGACCAAGGCCTGGAGTTAACGACGGTTATGGAAGCAGGTTCTGCATCTTCCCTTTTGCAGCTGGTAGCTGCTGGCATTGGTGCGACAATCCAGCCGAGAGAACTGTTAAAACAGCATTCCGGCTGGGAAGATATCGCAACGATTCCCATTGTTGGGCCTGCACCTGTTCGACACATGGAGTTGACCTACTATGCGGATCGATTCATTAGCAAAGCGCAACACCAACTAGCGGAGTGGTTGATTGAATTTTTTAAATCGAAAACGAACTAGTGAAAAGCGAAAATTCGAAGAGAATAAATGAGGTTTTATAAAATGGAGAAATCGAAAGAAATATTTGCCGTTTCGGAGCGTCTAGTGATTCGAAAGTTCGGCATGCAAGACGTTGAGTCATTCTATCAATACCGCTCTAATCCCGATATAGCTCGTTTTCAATCGTGGGAAAATTATACGATTCAAGATGCAGAATCATTTGTCAGCCGTCAATTAGAATCTTCCCCTGATCAGCCAGGGACTTGGTTTCAACATGCGGTTGCTTTGGCTGCGTCTGATCAGATTATCGGAGATTGTGCGATTCATACCCTTGGAGCCGAACCTCGAATTGTCGAGCTTGGATTTACTCTCGCGCCTGAGCATTAAGGGAAAGGATATATGCATGAAGCACTTTGTGCCCTACTTGACTATGTTTTCGGTACACTAAACAAACATAAATTGATCGCTTTTTCCGATGTGCGTAACACAAAGTCTATTCACGTTCTGGAACGTTTGGGCATGAGACGCGAAGGACATTTGCTCGAAAATTACATGTCCAAGGGTCATTGGGCCGATGAGTATCAATACGCGATTTTGCAATCGGAATGGCTAACCATGCGTAAGTAATCTTTGTGAAGAAATGGGTTGTTCCATTATGACGTAGAACCCAACGGGTCATTGTTCTAATGGAGTGATGACTTTGTTGGGCACCCAGCCCTTCTCCCCTTCAGTTGTATGCACATAGCTCCATTCGTTTAGTTCTCGTTCTTTTTGCACTACCGTACCTGGAGCCACGTTTAGTTCGTATGCTGAGTAGTCTTCTTGTACTTTTGCCATTTGTTCTTCATTAGGCGTGCTCAGTATTTGCTTGGGTACCCAGCCACGCTTCTTAGACTTGATAGATTCACAAAAAATCCAGTTCGGAAATTCAGTATCTTCCTCTCCATAATGAACAATATCTCCCTTAGCCAATACAATAGGGTCTGGATAATTCGACTGATGCGGGTGAATTACCTTGTATTGCTTCATATGTACTCCCTCCAGAATGTAATTCTTTAAAAAGTGAACCCAACCATTAAGACGATTCTTCATTTTTGTAATGAATGGCACGTTGTCCATAGGCGCGAAGGAAGACTCGTACTCCTTCAGTGATGATCCGTTTAGTTTGTTCATCTTGAACATTTCCGATTTTTTTCGGTTGATTAAATACCATCAGAAATGTTAATGCGGCGAAATGCTTTGTAGCCAGTTCGGGATCGGGCACATCAAGCAGTCCGTTTTCTCCAAACTCGGCAAACCTCCTGATCATCCCCTCTTCCGTTGCGTTGTCTAACTTTTCTAAAAAAGATATGGGTAGGTTGGCTTCTTCCATCGTCACCAGACGGATCAAAGCTCTATAATCAGAAGAACCGTTCGCAGAAGCTACGAATTGTTCACAGAACAAGATAAGCGCCTGCTCCAAATCTTCGAATTCCGAGAGGTAGTCTGTTATTCCTTGTTTGATCATGTCCAAAACCGCCCAACTCGTTTCTTCCACAACAGCAAGCAACAATTTTTGTTTGTCACCGTAATAATCATAAACTGTTCTTTTCGAAACACCTGCTTTAGCTGCGATCGCATCGACGCTGGAACGATCAAACCCATCTGAGAGAAACAAGTCTCGTGCCGCCGCAATAATTTTCGCTCTTTTGTCAGAAGAGCCTTTGCGGACTTTTTTGTTTTCCGTAGTATTCATCCTTAAGCTTCCCCCCTATAACTATACTATCAAAAATGAGTTCCTCTTTACAAACTACACTGCACGGTGTAGTTTAGTTTATATGACCTATCCCAATCCATGATCAAGGAGGAATTAACTTATGAACACGCCACAGTCTTTTGTTGATGTTCTTATTGTCGGGGCTGGGCCTACAGGGCTGACACTTGCCTGCGACCTTGCCCGTCGAAACGTAGACCATCGGATTATCGAACGAAGCACTTCGTATAACGTAGCGTCCCGTGCCAAAGGAATTCAGCCCCGTTCGCTTGAAGTCGTTGATGATTTGAAAGCCGTTCGTTACATTATGGACACAGGTGTCGTGGATTTACCTGTGCGCTATTACAACGAGGATGGCAGAAGTATAGTTAAGCCCTCTATTACCGTTGCGGCCAGCGCTGAACTCGGTTCACCCTATCCAGATCCGGTCTGGATTGCTCAATTTGATGTGGAAAAGGCGCTACGTGACCGATATGAGATGCTTGGCGGTAAAGTGGAGTTGGATATGGAAGCTGTAGGACTTGTTCAAGACTTGGAGGGTGTACTGGTAACAGTGAATACATCAGAAGGAAAAGAGCAAATTCATGCCCGTTACGTAGTTGGTGCTGATGGTGGTAAAAGTAGTATTCGCAAATTTATCCATCATCCGTTGGTTGGGAATACACACGATCATGAACGCTGGTATCTTGGCGATGTGCGTTTGGAAGGACTGGATCGTGATCATATCCATATCTGGACTTCGCCGGAGGGGATGGTCGGAGTAACGCCATTACCTAAATCCGATATTTGGCAACTGCAAGCTACCATTCCGTCAGAGATTAAGGAACCGGAAAAGCCATCGTTAGAAGTGTATCAGGATATGTTTAACCGTCGGGCAGGTGCTGGGCATGTTCAGTTTATCGATGCCTCCTGGCTATCTATCTACCGGATCAACGTGCGAATGGTTGAATCTTACCGCAACGGTCGGGTTTTTCTTGCCGGAGACGCCGCGCATGTTCACTCACCAGCCGGAGGGCAAGGCATGAATACCGGGATGCAGGATGCCTACAACCTAGGATGGAAACTGGAATCCGTCATACGCGGAGCAAACACCACCCTGCTTGACACCTATGATGAAGAACGTCGTCCCGTAGCTCAAGCGGTGCTTGAGGATAGCACCAAAAAAATGGGAGCGATTTTAGGGACAGCTACTGAACGCGGGGCATTATCCCAATCCTTAAGCACCGTATCTGATGATCTAACGAGCGGGCTTCTTATTTCTTATCGCTTCAGTTCTCTTACCCGCCCAACTCTTCAAGCCAATGTTACCCGTTCAATGCCTGGAGATCGTGCTCCTAATGCCGAGGGCCTGCAAGGTGCTGAGTTCACAGGAGATGTCTTTGACCTGTTGCGCGGCCCACACTGGACTCTTTTAGCATTTGTAAACCGTATAGATCACCTTTCTCTAAAGGACTTCACTTTTGATGCACTCCATATGCACTGCATTGTGCCATCACATGTCGAAGGGGAAGAATGCATCATTGACACAGCGGGTAATGCCTATAAAATATACAATGTTACAAGCGAGACATTTTTATTGATTCGTCCTGATGGCTACATCGCATTACGCACTTCCATTGAGGACAGCGCACAGATTCTACAATACATGAACTCTATGTATCACGCGAACTAGGTTATCCGCTGGAAACTTCTGTCGCTCAACCTAAAGATGGCCCCTGTGAAAACAGGAGCCATCTTCATCATTTTTTATGATGTAGAATAACGAAAATAATCAAAATCAGCATGTTTGCGGGTTCCACCCAGATCTTGCACACAAAGACCAATATAGGCTCCCGTGAACCGGATGTATTCCGGGGATTCATCGCATAGATGGGTAATATCCGTCCACTCACCGACCTGTTTCCATGACGCTTCACGATCTCCTAACGCATAGTAAAAGCAGGCACGATCATGATGGACGACTACTTTTAAACGAATTGGATTACCTGTCTGTAGCGGAATGTCTTCCTCCAAAAGCTCATCATACACCCCATATTTAGACTGAAGGATGCCAAGGCATAGTCCCTTCTCTTCTTGATACGTCACCCTAAGGTAAAAGTAATCCTGCGTATCGTAATAGAGGATCAGTCCAGCCATCTGCTGTGGATGATCAGGCTCGAATTCCAGACACGTTTCAGCTTCACACTCGAAAGCCTCAAGTCTGCGAGCAACCATGCTTTGTCTATGGGTTGAACTCATGGATTCCATCCCATACAAGCGTAAATGGCTAGGACGTTCTGTCAGTGTAAGCCAAGTTGCGTCAGGTGGGATACGAAGGGTGTTCCAGTCGTTGCGAAGCTCCGCTTGATCAAAGTGGTCCATCTCCACTGTCGCTTCTAACGGGTGAAGCTTTATATTCGGTGCGGGCACTTGAAGTTCTGGATATCGATCCCCGCTTGCAAGCCTTAACCACCCATCCTCGCTCCACGTACAACGCTGCAGAGCCGTTTCACGTCCAAGGACACAGTGTTTCTCCTGAACAGGTCTGCCTACCAGATGTGCCATGTACCATTCGCCCGTGTGCGTCTCGACGAGACATCCGTGACCTGCCTTTTGCAGTGGTAAATCCGTTCTTCCGTGTGATGTGAGGATCGGATTGTGCGGATCAACTTCATACGGGCCTTGTAATGTACGTGAACGGGCAACCGTCACAGCATGCTCATAACCTGTTCCGCCTTCAGCGGTTACTAAATAATAATAACCATTGTGTTTATAAAGATGTGGTGCCTCTGTCAGTCCCAGTTCTGTTCCTTTAAAAATGTTGATAGCACTTCCGACCAGCTTCTGCTCCTGAACCGAATACTCCTGAAGTACAATACCTGCAAAGCGGTTTTTGCCCTTACGATGATCCCAAATCATGTTTACCAGCCACTTACGTCCATCTTCATCATGAAACAGAGAAGGATCAAAGCCGCTGCTGTTCAGATAGATTGGTTCAGACCATGGCCCTTCGATATTTGTTGCGGTCACGAGGTAGTTGTGAGTATCTTTAAAAGCACCTATTCTACTCTTCACATCCGTATATATTAGATAAAACATACCGTGATCATAGCTGAGACAAGGTGCCCATACGCCTCCAGAATTGATATTCCCCTCCATGTTTAACTGGGATTTTCGCGTCAATGGTGAAGGTAACGCATGCCAGTGAACTAAATCCTTGGAGTGATGAATGCGGACACCTGGGAACCACTCGAAGGTGGATGTAGCAATATAATAATCTTCTCCTGCCCGGCATATGGAAGGATCGGGATGAAAGCCGGTGAGGATTGGATTGGTAATCATGGTTGTGGTTGTATTCATGAAAGCAACCTCCGGTAAAAGTAATAGCTATGAAACATTGCTGGCTACCACATGGTAAAAGAATGCGTTGATTGCAGGGCCTCAGTTCCAACCGAGCGCCTTTTTGCCAGCCTCAAGTGCAGTTATGATGCGGTCTACATCGTATATATTCCCTCTCCAGGTGCCTCCACTGACCGATTGCAGCGCTGCCCACAAGCGTGTATCGTCAGGCAGTGCTTGGTCTGGTCGCATATCCGGATGAAAAGGCCGCTGTGCCAGGATCAATGCTCCTTCTTCGGGAGAAACTTCGATCCCTTCCGCTCCGACAAAATTAACACTTCCATCCAGCGTGTTCCGGTCTACGACAATGTCAATTAAATCACCGTTTCGCAACTTTCCGATGGGACCGCCGGCAAGAGCTTCCGGTCCAACATGACCAATGCATGCACCGGTAGATACACCGGAGAAGCGGGCATCGGTAATGAGCGAAACATGTTTTCCAAAGGAAAGATGTTTAAGTGCAGAAGTAAGTTGATACGTTTCCTCCATCCCTGTTCCAGATGGCCCACGTCCAAGCAGGACTATAATATCACCCGCGACTATTCCACCTGTTTTAATTGCACGGATGGCTTCACGTTCAGTGGTAAATACCTTGGCCAACCCCTTGTGACGATATACTCCTTGTTCATCGAGTACATCCGGGTCAATGGACGTAGATTTGATAACAGAGCCTTCGGGAGCAATATTGCCCGTTGGAAATGTCACAGTAGAGGAAATGCCCAGCCGCTGGGAGTGTTCCGCACTCATAATGACACTGTCCGGATCGATGCCATCGACCTCTTGCAACTGTTTTCGCATAACATGCCTGCGCTCGGATGACTCCCACCAATCCAGGACGTGACTCAAGGATGTGCCTGTTACCGTCTTCACAGACTCATCCAACAAACCAAGTCGTCTAAGATGGAGCATAACTTCTGGCACACCACCGGCCTGGAAAATCCGAATGGTCGGGTAGAAAATAGGGCCATTAGGGAGCGCACTCACCAGTCTCGGAACATGTTTATTGACCTGAATCCAGTCCTGTACATTGGGCAGGGTTAAACCGGCCGCATGTGCAATGGCAGGAATGTGAAGAAGCAGATTGGTGGATCCGCCGAAGGCTGCATGCACGACCATGGCATTACGAATCGATGCATCGGTGATAATGTCCGCCATTCTCAACCCTTGAGTCTCCATCTGGATCAGTGCACGTGAGGATTGCCGAGCCATCTCAAGCCAGATCGGTTGCCCTGAAGGGGCTAGAGCAGCATGAGGCACAGTTATTCCCAGTGCCTCTGCTACAACCTGCGCGGTTGCCGCTGTTCCTAGAAACTGACAGCCCCCGCCCGGGGTAGCGCAAGCCCGGCACCCTAACTCTGACGCCATCTCCAGTGAAAGCTCTCCGCTTGAGTACCTTGCACCGATCGTCTGAATTTTCCCGGCGTCTTCTCCATCCGTAGGCGGAAGAGTTACACCGCCAGGAACAATAACACCTGGCAGCTGCGGCATACCCGCCAGAGCAAGCATCATTGCGGGCAGTCCCTTGTCACATGTCGCCACCCCTAACACACCTTTGCGTGTGGGCAAAGATCGAATCAATCGGCGAAACACCATCGCAGCATCATTTCGATATGGCAGGGAGTCGAACATGCCGGTTGTTCCTTGCGATCTGCCGTCGCAGGGGTCGCTGACATAACCGGCAAACGGAATTCCGCCGCGGCTGGACAATTCATCTGCCGCTGCTTTCATCAGTAGTCCAACTTCCCAGTGGCCCGTATGATAACCGAGTGCTGTGGGACTGCCGTCCTCATTGCGTATACCACCTTGCGTACTTAAGATCAGATACTGTTTGCCGTTTAACTCTCCAGGCTTCCACCCCATGCCAACATTCTGGGACATGCCGAACAAGTCGCCACTTGGCGCATTTCGCAGTAAATCATCGGTTAGAGGCAGACTCCCTTCCACCCCGGGAGCATGGGCTTGAATCGTGAAGAGGTCAGATTGATTGTTACTCAGATCAGGCGAATTTTCACCCATAATGGATCGAATCTGTTCGTACATGATATCTCTCCCCGCAGTTTAAGATTTCACGAAGACGGTTTTGATTGCGGTGAAAAATTCAATAGCGGCCTGACCTTGCTCTCTGGAATGGGAACTGGACATCTTCATCCCGCCAAATGGAGCCTGTAGCTCGACACCCGCTGTTTCCGCATTAATTCTTACAAGTCCAGCGTCCATATCACGAATAAACGAAAGCATCGATCCAACGTTTTGTGTATAGATTGAAGCACTTAATCCATAGTCGCTATCATTGGCTAGCTCTATAGCTTCTTCAATGGAATCTACAGGCATTAAGGCCAGCACTGGGCCAAATATTTCTTCTCTAGCGATCGACATATGGGATTTGACACCTTCAAATACCGTCGGCTGTACATAGAATCCTTCTGCAAGCTCAGGACTGTCCGGTCTGTTCCCTCCGGCTAATAGTATTGCACCCTCATCCTGTCCTTTTTGAATGTAACTCAGGACTGTATTAAGCTGTCCTTCACTTGCGCATGGACCCATCCAGCTCTCGCCAGACATACCATCGCCCAAACGAATTTCCTCAACTTTTTCCAGAAGCTTTTCCTTGAAAGCATCATAGACTTTTCGTTCAATGATTACGCGGCTGGTCGCCGTGCATTTCTGACCCGTTGATTTCAGGCCACCGCTAATCGTTCCTTCCACAGCCAAATCCAGGTCTGCATCAGCTGCAATGATGACCGGGTTTTTGCCACCCATTTCAAGCTGATATTTGGCTCCCCGAGAAAGTACAGCAGCACCGACCCGTTTACCCACTTCATTGGAGCCCGTAAACGTAATCCCGTTCACATCTGGATGTTCAGCCATTGCAGAACCGATTACCGAGCCTTTACCACACACCAGGTTGAGAACACCAGCCGGAAGGCCTGCTTCTTCAAAACATTCCAACACTTTGGCTGCCGTAACCGCTGTCTCCTGTGCAGGTTTCAAAACAACCGTATTGCCGTAGATCAACGCAGGTGCAGCTTTCCAGATCGGGATAGCTACCGGGAAGTTCCACGGTGCAATTACACCAACAACACCAAGCGGTACACGCGTTGTAAACATTAAAGCTTCGCTATCTGTGGACGGGATGACATCACCCGTTTTACGCATGCCTTCACCTGCGTAATATCTCAAGATCGCGACGCCGCGCATTGTTTCTCCTTTGGCTTCAGGGAACGTTTTCCCCATTTCTCTCGTCATCGCTTCTGCGACTTCATTCGCTCTGCGTTCAAGTACGTTTGCCGCCTGAAAAAGAAAATTACCTCGTTCAGAGCCAGTTAACTTCCGCCATGACTTTGCCGCTGCTTTTGCTGCTGTCACGGCTTGATTCAGGTCTTCCACGCCAGATGCAGGTACATGCCCCACCACTTCATTTCGATTGGCCGGGTTGATGCTAGCGTCTGTTTTTCCACTGGCAGCTTTCATCCATTCTCCATTAATAAAATTGCTATAGGTCTGCTCTAACTGAAAAGTGCTCATTGTTTTCATCCTCTCTAATCAGTCATTAGAATTTAGTATTTAGAATTGTCGGATTGTCACGAGTTCGAAATAACGGGATTAATTAGCGTTCCGATGCTGCTGATTGAAATCTCGATACGGTCTCCTGGCTCAAGTGTAAAATCATTTGGCGGTACAATATTAGTACCGGTCAGAAGTACTGTACCGTCGAACAAGTCATTGTCTCTTGCCAAAAACGAAACCAGTTCATCCAGCTTACGGTTTAATTCACTCGTGCTAGCATCACTTTTTACAATGACTTCTCCATTGCGATAGATCTCGCAAATAATGCTCAGGTCATAGGGGTTCTGCACCGTTTCCGCTAGCCGGATCGCTGGCCCGATAGAACAAGAATTGCGCCATATTTTGGCCTGCGGCAGATACAGTGGGTTCTCCCCTTCGATATCCCGGCAGCTCATGTCATTGCCTGCGATGTATCCTACAATGCTGCCATCAGCGGCAAGCACAAGCCCAAGCTCGGGCTCTGGAATCTGCCATGTGGAATCACTGCGGAGCGTGACCGCTTCATTGGGTCCAATGGTACGAGCAGCTGTGGATTTGAAAAAAATTTCCGGACGTTCTGCATCATAAACTTTATCGTAAAAGGTAGTCGCATCCAGCTTGCCATCCGTTGCTTCATAATTACGAGCTTCCCGGCTTCGCTGATACGTTACACCTGCTGCCCATACTTCGGGTGCTTCAATGGGGTTGACAATATGCAGGGTTGTCCAATCGTCGGTCAGTTTGTTTACAGGTTTAAAAGCGCTTTCAACAAGTTGGACTGTTGAAATGCCCTGTTCTCTCGCTTGGTAGATTAAGGTCATGAAATCGGTCTGTGGCAAACGATAGGCTTGTTCATCATCCGTCACGGCTGCCAGCCACTTCTGTTCTCCATCCAGAAATCGAATAATTCGCATATAAACGTGCCTCCTGTGCCCCTATTGGGTTGATAATTCTAGATTAGCATTCACCATGTCTCATGACGATGTTCTAATCACTCTGACCATTTACCCTTTTCACGCATCATATTTCTGTTAAGATAAGGATATCTGTTTCACAAGGAGCTGATTTACACAGACACTCCGATGACAGAATAACCTTCCAATCGCTGTTATCCCCAGACTTTTTTAATTCCCCTTGTAAGGTGAAAATCCGGTGATAAAGGCGACCGCTTCGCTTTTTCAGGTTTTTTCTGTCCTCTCCGTTTTTGTGTAAAGGATTAGTTCAACCACAACCAATCTAAAAATTGTACAAGGGGGTTGAATTGCTGTGGCGAAGCATTCAGAAGCGATGTATTTAGGCCGTTTGCCTGATGTTCGTCTGTCGTTCCAATTAATGGGGTTGCATGCCAGAAAAGCAGATTCGAACTGGACATATCCATCCCATGAACATTCGATGTATGAAATTCATTGGATGATGGAGGGTCAGATGAGCATGGTGATCAATGGAAAACTGCATCAGCAGTCCAAAGGAGATCTTTTGTTCATTCGTCCGGGAATCACCCATGCTTGCACAGGGGCAGGGCCAGAAGGGTTTACCTATTTTTCAGTTCATTTCAGTGTGCACGATACTTCTTTTTGCGGGGAACTCAACCGCAGCAAAGACACCTACTATCCAGCAACATCGAATCTGGCCATGGCGATGTCCCCGATCCTCTCTACGTTGTATGATCTGTCCACAGAGCATTTGTCTGAATCCTTATCCTCCTCGAAACAAATGAAGGTGCATGCCGCTGTATTTGAGCTTCTTGGCTCGCTAGTTGGACAGTTATCGGAAAACGCATCCGTTACTGTATCCAGAAAAGAGGCGATTGCCCATCAGATCGCTGAGTATATCGAGGACTCGGTAAGATATATCCATCTACATAGTGAGATTCAAGAAACGGATAGAACCTGGATTCAGGATATTGCAAAATCGCTCAACTTGAGCACGTCACAGGTCAATCGAATTTTCCGAGAAGTGTACGGTCAGGCGCCGCGCAAGTATTTATCCGAAACATTACTGAACGAAGCACAGCGGCTATTAAAACAAACGGATCTGAATATTGATCATATTGCCATGATGCTCGGATACAAAACGAATGCACATTTTAGCCGCCAGTTCAAACGGTGGACAGGCATTGCGCCAAGTGAATTTCGCGTGCATGCCCAGCAGGATGTGATGAGTCTTACGCAAGATAAATAATGCGCAAAGATGGAGAAGAACGTACTGTTTAAATGAAACGCGATTCCATGTGAAAAAGAAAAAAGCAGCTCAAGGATGAGTGCCCTCACCACTGACTGCTTGGAACTTTTGAAGACAAATGAAGTTAATTCAGTTCAAATGAAGCCAGGCTCGCGCTGCCCATCCCCTGGTATGTAAAATACAAGGCCTGTTTACCGTCCGGAATGTGAATCGCGGCTGAATACGGCTTCCATACGTTGGTGAAGTGTACCGGGATGGTTCCCAGGACGGGGCCGTCCCAAGCGGTTTTTACCTCAAAGCTACCATTACAGTATCCACGCACCTTAATCGTGACTTGTTGAATGTCTTTACAATCGAAGTATTTAAAACCAGCTGTCGCAGATTCCGTCATATTGGCAATATATCCGGTTTCTTCGTCACCATCTCGGCCATCTTGGGTAATTTTCGGAAAGCGACTGTCGAGCCAAGCACCTGCACCAAATCCACCCGTATACAATTGATCTTCTTGGGTAAAAAGGTTGCACGCAAGATAGGCGGGGTACTCTCCTCTACCTTCCAAAGGTTCCCCATTCGAACCACAGGAGGTCATTTCAACTTGAGGGATGAAGCCATCCTTTTCAAACGTAAGCTTTTCAATACATCCCTGCCGGTTAAATGCATCTCCATTCGTATGTCTGTGGTAAAAAATGTACCATTCTGCGCCGATCTGTACGATACTACCATGATTGTTCCCTCCATAATACATGGGCTTTCCAGCTGGCTTGTATGAATCGATGTGAAGATCGCAGTTGCTCACAATTACACCTTGATATTCAAAGCCTTGAGTTGGAGACGTACTGATTGCGTAACATAATTCATGCATGACGACCGAGGAGTATACGAGGTAGTAGAGGTCTCCCCTTTTGCGAATCGAAGGAGCTTCAAAAAATTCATGTCCTTCATACCCGCTTCCATCACTATATGGCTGACTTGGGGCTATAAATACCGGTTCCTCTACAATCGTTAGCATATCCGAGCCAAGCACTGTCGCCATTGCTCCATGTCTGGAACGGTCACCAGGTGCACAGAAGCCCGTGTAGAGATAAGTGAGCTCTCCTTCTGTCAACACACCTGGATCGAACTGCGGCTCATCCCCTTCTCGTTCGCCAAGCCGAGTGCCGTCTGTATATTGAACATAACCATAGAATTCATATTTACCCGCAGGCGAATCGCATACCGCTACAGAAACAACAGGCACTTTATCAAGTACATAATATAGATAATAACGACCATCGGGGCCGAGTGTCACATCGGGGGCATAAAGACACATATGACCGTCGGGGTTCAGCGGATCATCTGTTTTTTGATAAATAACTCCCTCATTCCGCCAGTTCCCCAGGTCATCTACGGGTGCGGACCAGCATACATAATCGTTCAGACAAAACGCATGTCCGTTAAACCGATCATGTGACCCGTAGACGTATACTCTGTCGTTAAACACATAAGGCTCGCCGTCAGGCACGTACTCCCATGATGGGAGATAAGGGTTTAAACCTTGTTTTTTCATTGGAAAATGCACCCCTTGTTTAGATTTGTCAAGATAACTTTCGTATAATTAGGAGACACCGAGCATGTTCATGTTTCAATGGCGTTTCGATGTACACGTAGACGAGATTCACAATACGCATGGTAAAGGTGAAATACGATGAATACGATTTATTACGTTGAATATGATGCTGAGCATCACAGTCCATTTGTGTTTGATATACCTGAAGGTCATGATTGCTGGCTGTTGGTCATTACGCAGACTCCGGCACTGTTCTGGGTTAATGGTCAACTGCAAGAATTCCCGCCCTATTGTGCTGTTCTGTATCCGCCCTATTCGAAAATATACTATCGCGCTTGCTCAGACCAATATGTGAACGATTGGATACGTTTTGCAAGTGACGAGCTCTATGTAACCGAAACCTCTCTCCCTCTGGGCGAGCCTTTTGCATTGGATGATCCTGAATATTGTCATAAGCTGTTTCAATTACTTGTCGCAGAGCATTCTCTCCAGAAAGGCTACAAGGAATCATCCATCGATTATTTGCTTCGCACATTGTTTAACAAACTGCTTGAATCTTATGTGCAAAAAAATATTGGCCCGCAGCATTATCCTCTGATGAAACTTCGGACAGCTATTCACAACAATCCAAGTCATCCATGGACTGTGGCTACAATGGCCAAAACTATGAATATCAGCCCGGGATACCTGCAACTCATTTATAAGAAATCATTCGGTTTGTCCTGCATAGATGATGTCATCCATAGCCGAATTCGCTTGGCTAAAGAGTATCTTCGACATCATGCCTATACGGTTGCAGAGATTGCGGACAGGTGCGGGTACCATAATGTCGAGCATTTCTGCCGGCAATTCAAACAAATAACAGGTGTATCGCCTAAGCGATTCAAACATCAGTGAGTCTTAATGAGCATCTGCACTTCTGAAACAGACTTGTTTGTTTCTCTACATTTCTTCGTAAAATGGTAGCGCTATCTTATGATTTAAGATAAGGTTTTTAACACATGCATACAATGACTTATCCTGACCGATTATTGATCAATCCTCATATGAGATCAGTTGTTGTAGTTTTCTTCGGTTCTACCTTAGATTAATGGTAAAATAAACAAAAAATGATGCCCATTAAAGGAGAGTTAACATGAACGAAAGACCGAGTCAAGAAGAATACGCTGCTTTCTACGAAGGATACATCCACCTTGTTCCTGAAGGAAATGTCATTGAGTTATTACAAAAGCAAGCGGAACGTGTGGAGAGCGCAATTCGCGCATTATCAGAGGAACAAGCCAATTACCGCTATGATGAAGGGAAATGGAGCGTTAAAGAGGTATTTGGTCACCTTATTGATAATGAGCGAATTATGAGCAGCCGTTTGTTACGCATCGCCAGAGGAGACAAGACCTCTCTTCCAGGATATGATCAGGACACACTTATGGAAGGTCACCCTTTTGAAGCATATAGCGTGGTTGATCTGGCTGAAGAATATGCAGCGGTACGGTATTCCACCATTGTACTGCTCCGCCGGCTGAGTCCGGAAGCTTGGATGCGTATGGGGCAGGTCAATGATAACACGGCATCTACTCGTTCCATTGCTTATGTGATTACTGGACACGAACTACATCACTTGTCAGTCCTTCGCGATCGTTATGATGTACAGATATAAGAGGTGAAGTGAAATTGAAAGGATCTCCAGCCTATTTGAGGCAAATACAGCTTAAACGGAATCAAATTGCTACTTATGATGAGTATCCGTTTGACTTGCCCGTTATTCGTAACCTGCATACGATGGATTTTCATCCCAAAGTTACGTACATTGTTGGTGAGAACGGGATGGGCAAGTCTACGTTAATGGAGTCGATTGCCGTGTCATGGGGATTCAATCCCGAAGGCGGCACGATGAACTTTACGTTTTCTACCCGAGCCACGCATTCGGACTTGTATGAGTATGTTCAATTAGTCAAAGGCACACGGCGTCCCAAGGATGGTTTCTTTTTCAGGGCCGAGAGTTATTATAATCTGGCAACAACCATTGATGAGTTGGATCGTGAGCCTTCCTATGGTGCTCCCATCAAGGATTCATATGGCGGGAAATCGTTGCATGAGCAATCCCATGGTGAGTCTTTTTTTTCCACGTTTGTTCATCGGTTTGGCGGTCATGGTCTTTATATTCTGGACGAGCCTGAGGCGGCATTATCGCCGCTTCGCCAGATGGCCATGCTTGCCCGAATTCATGAGTTGGTAGAGCAAAATTCACAGTTTATCATTGCTACCCACTCTCCTATTCTGATGGCTTATCCTGATGCGCAGATCTATAACCTGACACCGGAAGGCATCGAGGTACAGATCTTGGAGGAAACCGATCATTTCTTGATCATGAAGGAATTTTTGAATAACAAAGATAAGATGATTCAGCAGTTGTTTGAAGGAGCGGACACAGAGGATTAAGGACACCAACTACCGATTCTGATGCCGCCTCCTGACCTGCTCCTATAACCTGTGTTATCACTGCTACTAAATAAAAAAGAGCCAGCTAACCATATTGATTAGCTGGCTTACCTATTGTTCACTAAAATTACTTCTTGATTACTCGGATTGCTTCATGTCATATTCCTGCTTCGTTCTTAGCCCTTATAATAAAAATCAGGTATGTTCGTCCAGCGTCTTTTCAGTTCATGTGCGATAGCTTTCGGTTTGCGATCCCGTGTGAAAATGCCTTTTTTATTGCCTTGAACACGAATAATTCCCTGACTGGTCGCAAAATCAGCAAAGTTCCATACTTGTTCACCGACAAAGTGCTCAAATTCATCGAATACTTCATGGTTGGCTTTGTAAAATTCCACTTGGTATTCCTCCGTAAACATGACAGGTTCAACATCGTGCAATCCGGCAACCGTGTCTGCCCCGTATTCGGTCATCATGAAAGGTTTGTCCGGGCATCGCTTTATCCAGCCATTGAATTCAGCGCGAAGCTTTTCCTTGGCAGCATGCAAATCCCCACCGTCCACATACCAACCGTAATATCGGTTAAAAGTGAGAATATCTAACAGCTCCGCAATCTGATCCTTCTCAGGTGAGGATTCCATTTGAGTAACAATGGTCACCGGACGTTTCTGTGGATCTAACTCTCTCGTTAGATCAATCAGCGGTTTAAAATATTCATAGGCTCCCTTTTCTTCAGAGGCAGGCTCATTGGCTATATTCCACATGACCACACAGGGGTGATTTTTGTCCCGCTGAATGAGTTCCCGAATGACTTCCTGATGATGTCCAAACGTATCAAGTTCATCCCATGTGTTCTTCAGCACGCCTCCGCGATGCACGACCAGCATGTTCAGATGCATGCCAACTGCGGCCACCTCATCAATCACAACAAAACCTTCCCGATCAGCCAGCCGCATCACTTCTTCTGAGTATGGATAGTGCGCGGTACGGAAGGAGTTGGCTCCCGACCATTTCATCAGATTAAAATCAAGCACATTGGCGGCCTCATTAAATCCCCTGCCATGAATAGTCGTATCCTCATGTTTGCCGTACCCTTTGAAGTAAAAAGGTTTATCATTAATCAGGAACTTGCCTTCCTTCACTTCGACACTTCTCACCCCGAATGGCTGTTCATATACATCTATGGTTTCCCCTTCGGTTTGCAGTTCTACGCGCAAGGTGTATAAATAGGCATCCAGCGGCTCCCAGAGTCTAACATCTGATATAATCATTGTGCCGGATTTGCCTTCGGATTTTGCAACCAAATAGCCGGATTCATCGATAATTTCGGCTTTAACCGACGCAGAGCCAACCACATCAATGGAATAATGAACCTGTCCGTCCAATTGGGTTACGATCGTGACATCCTTAACATAGGTCGTTGGTGTTGTATATATTTTTACAGGGCGATGCAGACCGGCATAGTTGAAAAAATCAAAGTTCGGCAGATTTTGCACCGTTGTTTGCCCATTTGAATGTTTTTTCTCGATGATAGAGCCGACGGGTAAGGTGGTTTCGTCTACGATATTGTTTACAGCGACGGTTATACGATTCTTGCCTTTGTGCAGGTAACGGTTTATTTCAGCTTCAAAAGGTAAAAAACCGCCTTTGTGCTTGGCAACAAACTCCCCGTTCACATACACTTTGGCCAAATGAGTAACGGAGCCGAACCTTAATACAACTCTCTCTTCACTCAACACACTTGGCAAGGTGATCTCCCGTTCGTACCACACCCAGCCGACATGGTCCCGAATTTTGGCGCTTACTCCAATGTCGTTATATGAAGCCGGAACAGCCATGCGCATCGGATCTTGGAGTTTTGACTTTTGCCAATTTTCCTGAAATCCCTCTCCGGCATCCAATTTGAAATTCCAGATTCCATTCAAATCGATTAGATTACGTGTTTCGGTCAATATAGGGTATAACATATGAACATCTCCTTCATTCTCTATAAAATAGGCGCGTCCTCTACCTCCTGCCTTCTACACGTTGTGAAACGGATTTCGGGTATCAGTTCATTCGTTTTGCTTTGATATCGCTTACAAGTTGAGCTGTACGTTTCTTGTTTAATGGATATAGGAAAGCAATGCAGATAAATACGAGAAACATACCCATAGCCGGAACAAGCGTTGCCAAGAAATAAATGCCTTCAAGTGTACGTGGTGTTTGCACATGCAGTGCAGCGTTGTACCCGACAGCCGCCATGGCTACCCCGCCAATACCACCTGCAACGGCCTGCCCGACTTTACGCGAAAAGGAATAGATGGAGTAGATCGTCGCATCCTCTCGGAGTCCTGTAACATGTTCATGATAGTCAACCAAATCTGTGATAAACGCCCAGCTGATTAGATTGAACAGAGCGTATCCTAACAAGCCAATGAACAGAATCGCCATGTATTGAATAGCGGAAAGATTCGGAATGAAATAGAGAAGCAAGTAAACGAGCGTTGAGAGTAAAAAGCCAGCAGCGGCAACTTCTTTTTTCCCGAACTTTGCTACGAGTGGTTTGATTAACGGCATTCCGATAAATATAGGCGCAGCTTGCACCAGACTGAACACACTAAGTAATTGCGCGTTACCGAAATAGTCTTTGAACAAATACGTATTAACCGTGCCCAGCAACATTAAATTAATTAAGAAAATGAGCGATCCGATCAGGAAGACGATAAGCGGTCTATTTTTCAAAAGGCCATATAGTGTTTTTCTCAAATTGGTATTTGGCTTCTCATTCATATCCGGGATAACACGTTCGAGCGATAATTTATAACACGCCATATAAGAAGCAATAGACAATATTCCAAAAATAACAGCTCCCAGTAAAAAACGGCTTGCATTCGCTTCGTTATTAACAAACAACAGCAACGGGCCCACCACGCCTACAAATAATTGCGCCAATGTTGCTCCGAGCGATCTCCATGTAGACAGCACGGTTCGTTCTACAGGGTCAGCAGTAATGACTGAAGCCATGGAACCGTAAGGAATGTTAACGGTGCTGTAGAGCGTTCCCCACAGAATGTAAGTAACATAAGCGTAAGCGAGATAAAATCCATCGGACATTCCGGGAATGTAAACAAACATGAGTACCCCGGAGATCACAAGCGGAAATGACATGCGATAAATCCATGGTTTGAATTTACCGTGTTTGCTTGCTTTACGCGTATCAACAAAACGCCCCCACGAGACATCCGCTATGGCATCCCACAAACGAGCTAACAGGAATAATCCCCCGACCGCTGCCGGGTTAATATGAAATACATCCGTGTAATAGACCATCAAAAATGAGCCAACTAATGCAAAAAAGAAATCGTTTCCAAAATCACCAAACAAGTAGCCGAATTTATCCTTATATCCGAAAGGACGCATAAAAATCCACCTCTTTATTCAAAATTTGGAATAACTATTGTCGTATTTTATTGCAAAACAAATATGTTCTTTTGATAACGCTCTCAATTCAGGGTGTAGGTCGTGTATTATATTGGCTAAGTTGCTGATCCCCCTTAAATCCATGCTTGAAATCGATTTCATGACAAATTATAATCGGTCTTGTGAGGTTTCATATGGTAAGTTTCACATGTAAATAGGAATATTCACATGTGTTTTTCGCTTCTTAGACTGGAACGGAGGCTTGGTGATGAATAACTTTTGTGATGAAAACCTTGAATATATATGTAATATGACACATCATTTATACAATGTACCCGTCTACTATTTTGATAATGAATACACGCTAGTCTATCAGGTCACCCCTGTGGATTTCCGGTGTAACCCCTTATTCCCCTCTGACTACAAGATCATGACAGACCTGTTTTTCAGCATGCCAATCGAGCAACTCCCTGTCCTTCGTGAAACAATGTATTTGGAGAAATTTTTCGCCATACGTATTCATGCGGATCATCAGTGGAAAGGAATCATCATTGTAGGCCCGATTATCAATTTTAAAATGACAGAGGAAATTATTCGTGTGACTCTAAGTGATTTATTAGCCAAAGCGGATCATCATGAAATGAAGATGTATTACGACGGAGTGCCTGTGATGAGTACTTTTAAATTAATTAATCTTAGTATGGCGATGTATTTCATGCTCTATCAGGAAAAGCTAACGCTGGACGAAATCTTGTTGAAAAACGAGGATGAGCGTTGGAGAAAGACGCTGGAAGTCGAGCAACCGTATAAGCAAATCATAGACGACCGTCAAAATAATCTCGTTCACACGGAAATCGATAAAGAGAAAAAAGTATTTGATTTCATTCGATTGGGCAGAACCGATAAGGTGCTGGAATCCTTTCATACCATCCACAAACAAGGCAAAAAGAGTGTGTTGTCCAAGACGAGTTATTTGCGTAGTCAAAAGAATCTGGCGATCTCCCTGATCACGCTTGCGACAAGATCAGCGGTAGAAGGTGGTGTTTTTCAAGAGATTGCTTATAATCTTAGTGATTTTTATATCCTTAAAATTGAGGATTTAACCGACAGTCAAGCGGTAGAGGATTTAATGGAGGTTGCTCTGCTTGATTTTGCGGAACGTGTGAAGCGTAGTAAAAAACACAAATACTCCAAACCGATTAACATTTGTCAAAACTATATCTTTAACCATTTAAATGAACGAATTACGATCTCACAACTGGCTGAAATCACTTCGTTGAATCCGAATTATTTGTCCAATCTGTTCAAAAAAGAAGTCGGCATCTCCATTTCGCAGTTTATTTTGAAAACGAAAATTGAAGAGGCGCAAAATCTGTTGACGTATTCTCACTATACGTTAGCGGAGATTTCTACGCTTTTAAACTTTTACGATCAAAGTTACTTTGCGAAAGTGTTCAAAACGTATACGGGATGTACACCCAAACAATTTAAAGATCAAAGAACAAACGGTTAAATTAATTGGATCAGAAACAACAAAAAAACCGCTGTAAAAGCGGCTTTTAAAGGTGTATTTAGTAACTTCCAAGTTACATTCCGGTGTTTGAAAGTAACCTGTGATTTGCGTATGCTGCTGCACCGATTACACCCGCTTGTCCACCCAATTTAGCTTGCACGATGGTACAAGCTCCTGAAGAGAGCTTTAATGAGTGATTTCTAACGGTATTACGTACGGTATTAAGCAGACGATCACCAGCTGCGGACATGCCGCCTCCAACGATAATCATTTCTGGATTCAACATATTTATCACATTGGAAAGGCCGAAACCTAATATCTCTCCTGTTTCGTGCATGACTTCAACAGCAAGTGCATCGCCAAGATCATACGCATTCGAGATCATATGGGCTGTAATTCTGGACGAGTCTCCCTCTACCCACTCCGTAATCATACTGGATCGACCTGCCTCCAGCTTTTCCGTCAACGTTCGAACCATTCCAATAGCGGATACGTATCTTCCCAGGCACCCTGAACTCCCGCAACGACAAGCGCGGCCTTCTCTATACATATTCATGTGTCCCAGTTCTCCTGCACTTGAAGTTGCTCCGTAGATCACCTTTCCGTCATTGACGATCCCAGAGCCCAGACCGGTTCCTAAGGTGAGTAATACCAAGTTGCGGCAACCGACACCTGCACCAAACAGCCATTCACCATATAGATTAACGCGTACATCATTGTCGATAAAAATGGGGAAATCGAAATGGTTGTTCATGTGATTCACTACCTGGATATTCTCCCATTCGGGAAAATTAGGCGAAAATATAGATAAGCCCGTTTGTGGATCTAACAAGCCCGGCACACCTATACCCATGCAGTTCACCTGATCTGGATGGATTCCTTCGGCCGCCATCATTTCTTGCGTAATGTTCGCCATTCTATTTAACACATGAATCGGGCCTTCATCGGCTTCCGTGGCATCACTTCGTTCGTGGATTTCCTTAAATGCTGTATTAAACACAGCGGATTTAATATTGGTGCCGCCCAGATCTATTCCAATTATATATTTGCTCATATTAACATCCTGACCTTTAAGGGTATAAACACCTCACTATTAAACCACGAAACCAGGGAAAACGGTACATTGTAAGCCGTCTTCTTCGAATATATTCAGCCAGTGGAACATTCGTAATGAACGAGAACATCCTCTGAAACTGATATGAAGAACAACAAGCACACTGCGCAACGTCATTTAAACTGATTTCGTTGGATAGATTCGTTTCAATATGATCTAGAGCACGATTCATTCTCATCAGCCAATCCATCTGATCCCTCCTCTCAACTAAGGTAAAGTATAGCGTTATGTAACCGATTCTTCGCAACGATCTGTGCATTCTGAAGTTTCATCATGCCCCACCCATCTCTGTGCAAATATTATGTTCAACACCTTTTCTTTAACAACCATTTGTGATCTTGCACAAATCAATCTTCTGATGTTATGTTGTTTGACATTCTTGTTTGACTCCCCTCCACAACCATGTTACATTTTCAAACATAAGCAATGATTGGAAAGAGATTACATGGAACCAAGCCTGTTATTTCTTCTCATTTTAACTCAGCGAAGGAGTTGCTGACTATGCATTTAACTGTACAGGAACGTGAAAAATTACTGATGTACCTCGCTGCAGATATGGCTGAAAAGCGGCTGAAACGTGGCGTTCAGTTGAATTATCCGGAAGCCGCTGCCTATATCTCAGGATTTGTCGTAGAGGGTGCACGGGATGGGAAAACCGTAAAACAACTGATGGAAGAAGCTCGTCACCTTTTATCAGCAAATCAGGTAATGGATGGCGTAGCCGAGTTGCTGAGTGAAGTTCAGATTGAAGCCACGTTCCCCGATGGAACGAAGCTGGTGACTGTACATGAGCCTGTTACTCGGATCGATGGTGCGATTATCCCCGGTGAATATGAATTTGCGGATGATCCTATTGTCCTGTTGCCTGACCGCAAACGGATTACCCGTTCCGTTACCAATACAGGAAGCCGCCCCATTCAGGTCGGATCACACTTTCATTTTTTTGAAACGAACCCCGCTCTATCATTTGACCGCGAAGGTACTAAAGAATATCGGCTGGATATCGCTTCAGGTCTTTCCGTCCGCTTCGAACCGGGAGACGTTCATGACATTACGCTGGTTGAAATCGGTGGAACGAAGGAAATCCATGGATTTGCCGGGTTAGCCAACGGGAGGGTTGAATGATGAACACCATTGATCGTGCGACATATGCAAGCATGTATGGCCCCACGACCGGAGATCGGATCCGGCTCGCGGACACCTCGTTAAAAATCGAGATTGAAAAAGACTTTACTGTGTATGGAGACGAGTGTGTTTTTGGCGGAGGTAAAACGGTCAGGGATGGCATGGGACAGCATCCTCTAGCAACGCGTAGCGAAGGCGTTCTGGATACGGTCATTACCAACGTTGTTATTGTGGATACATGGGGAATTGTCAAAGCCGATATTGGCATTAAGGACGGACTGATCCGAGGCATTGGCAAAGCGGGAAATCCATTTGTGATGGATGGTGTCGATCCTGACATGTATATTGGGGTAGGTACAGAAGTGGTCTCTGGTGAAAATTTGATTGTAACCGCTGGCGGTGTAGACAGCCATGTTCACTTCATCTCTCCGCAGCAAATTGAAATTGCGCTTCAGAGCGGGGTTACGACGATGATCGGCGGAGGTTCTGGACCGGCTACAGGTACACTTGCAACCAACTGTACCTCGGGTGTGTGGCATATTGAACGCATGTTACAAGCGCTCGATTCATTGCCAATGAATTTTGTGATGCTTGGTCGTGGTAACAGTTCCAGACCTGAAGCGTTGATGGAGCAAGTGCTTGCAGGGGTCGGCGGGCTGAAAATTCATGAAGACTGGGGAAGCACACCATATGTTATCGACAAATGTTTAAGCGTGGCGGAACAGTATGATATTCAGGTCAATATCCATACCGATACGCTGAATGAAGCCGGATATGTGGAAGACAGTTTACGTTCATTTAATGGTCGTGCCATTCATACCTACCATACGGAAGGTGCGGGCGGTGGTCACGCGCCGGACTTGTTACGTGTCGCTTCCATGCCGAATGTCTTGCCTTCTTCCACCAGTCCAACGATGCCTTATACCCGAAATACCGTCGATGAGCATTTGGATATGCTAATGATCTGTCATCATCTCGATCCCAAAATTCCGGAGGATGTCGCCTTCGCCGCTTCGCGGATTCGGGAGACAACGATTGGTGCAGAAGATATTTTACATGATATCGGTGCAATCAGTATGACTAGTTCAGATTCACAGGCGATGGGCCGTGTAGGTGAGGTGGCAATCAGAACCTGGCAGACGGCGGATAAAATGAAAAAACAACGCGGTTCGCTTACCGGAGATACCCAGGCGGATAACAATCGTGTGAAACGATATATTTCCAAATATACGATCAACCCTGCAATTACTCATGGCATTTCAGCGTATGTAGGATCGATTGAAGTCGGTAAAATGGCGGATCTTGTGTTATGGAAACCCGCTTTTTTCGGAGTTAAACCCGAACTTGTTATTAAGGGCGGCATGATTATGCATAGTGTAATGGGAGATCCAAACTCCACGATCTCGACACCACAGCCCTATATGTACAGACCGATGTTTGGGAGCTATGGCAAAGCACGTTCTACCATTTGTGCAACCTTTGTGTCCCAGGCCTCTATTGATGCTGGTACCCTTTTCCCTCTGGGGCTCAGTAAATCTTTAAAGCCAGTGACGGGCTGTCGTGCAGCTAGCAAAAAAGATATGATTTTAAATGGAGAAACGCCAACGATTATGGTTAATCCGAAAAATTATACCGTATCCGTGAATGGTGAAACGCTACGCTGTCTTCCGGTTGACGAATTACCCATGGCTCAGAGATACTTCTTGAGTTAATATGTGAAATCGTTGTTGCCTTCATTGAATAGCTCCGTTTAAATCTACAAAAAAGCCCAGCTAACCTAGCCGGGCTTTTTATGATTCTAATCATATTCTTTCCAGCAACGTTCGATTATTCTCGAATGAATCCACCTTCCGAATGAATAACTTGTCCCGTAATCCAAGCTCCTGCTTCACTCACGAGAAAATCAATAATGTTCGCTGCATCCTCAGGTGCTCCAATTCGTCCCAGCGGGAACTTTGGCATCAGATAATCACGAATGGAATCATCCATCCACGTTGTATCAGTTGGCCCCGGATTTACGGCATTTACTGTAATCTTCAATGGTGCAAGTTCACGGGATAAGGACGTGGTAAAGGCAGAGATCGCCCCCTTGGTTGCAACATACGCTAACTCACCTGGCATCGGCGATATATCCTGTCCCGACGTCATATTGATAATCCTGCCTGAGGTTAGATTGGATTTCTCGAATTCGCGGGCAAATATCGTACACAGTAGAAACGTCGATCGCATATTAACAGCATAGTGGTTATCCAAGAGTTCGGCGTCAAAGGACTTGTAATCGGTGTTGACACCATAAGCCGCATTATTAATCAGTATTGAGGGTTGTCCCAGTTGCTGTACTGCACTTTCATATACTCGTTGTGCTGCGTTACGCTCGGTTAGATCGATCTCGATTGATGTACAGCGAACCCCCATGTCTTCAATTTCCTTGTGAAACGCAAGTGTCCATTCCGGATCAGCCTTATAGTGTGTGAAGAAAATATCAATATCTCTGGAAGCTAGTTTGCGACAAAAAGCACTTCCCATTTCTCTGGGACCGCTGGCACCTGTGATAATCGCGATTTTTCTCTGATTTTGAGTCATCATTCTACCTCCACTTGTGAAAGTTGCTAGATCATATTTATTATTCTTCATCATAATAGATAATAGAGTTGATGAACATCATCTTTGATGATTTGACCAATGTTCCTGGTTCCGTAGATAAAGTTGATTGAAAATTTTCGTTTTGCTTTATAACTTCAGCGATGATAACGGAATCTGATTTCTTCAAAATTTGTTCAAAAGGAACATCTATGGTTAGAGCATAATCAGAGTGACCATCGGAAAGCGGGTACTCTTTGCGAAGTTCCTTGATTCTTTCATCGCTAAGTCTCAAGCTGGATTGTTGATCCGTTGAACAACCTAATACAACCAATGTTAAACTAAGTAATAGAATCATCACTATCATTTTCTTCAATGCTCTCTCCCCCATTTCAGTACCTAAAGTTGACATCATTCAGATCAGGTTGTCTAGGTACATAAGTGATTTTTCTATCCAATTATTTGATACAATCTATTAGATCCATCTATTTTACCTATGAGGTGATACCCGTTTGATGAATTTATATGGCGCGCAGCATCACATTCTTGTGCATTCCAATGCCATCGATGCTGAGGTACATCAACATACGTTTATTCAAGTTACGATTGCACTAGAAAATCATTTTCAGATTGAGGTTCAGGGAGAGATTATAAGTACTGCTGTAATCGTGCTTAACTCCAATATATCTCATCGTTTGCAGGTCTCAGGGCAGCCCGTAGTATTGCTTTTAATAGATAGCACATCCCAGAGGGCAACAGCATTTAAACAATATATGGGCAAGCGGAATTATGCCAGTTTTCCCGAAGAGCTTAGTAAAGAAGTCGCCGAACATATCAAAAGGCGGTTACCGTTACTCAATGATGCAGAGACTTACCGTGTATTTTTACAAGAACTCATGACTCTTTTTCAACTGGATTACACTCCACCTGCGATTACGGATTCACGAATCAAGGAACTGATCCAACGTATGAAGGATTGCACGGATTCGGAGCACTCTATTCGTATGAACGCTGAACAGTTCGGTCTATCGAACAGCAGGCTGTCACATCTGTTTAAAGAAAATACAGGCATATCGCTTAGCGGTTATATGTTGTTACATAAGCTACAGAAAGCATGTTATCTGATTTTCCAAGGAACCAGTATCACGGACGCAGCCATGGCAACTGGTTTCGATACACCCTCTCATTTTGCCAATACCAGCAAGCGATTGCTCGGCATGACCGCCAAAGATATTCGCAAAGATAGCGTGTTTTTGCAAGTTTCCTCCCTGCACTGACGATACAATGTTTGCAGGAGGTGCTCATCATGAACCACAATCTCGAGCAAACGCAATTGTTAGATTACAATCATTCGACCATTCAGAGCCTCATTCGCAGTCGTAACTGGGCCTCACTCCCTGTAAAGGAGCAGATCCTTCACGTATATAATTACGTTCGTGACGAGATTGAATTTGGTTATAACCGTAGCGATAATATCCAGCTTCAGAAGTACTGCAAGACGGATACGGGCAGTGTAATACGAAAGGCATTTTATTCATGGCGCTACTCAGAGCGCTAAGCATCCCTTGCCGGATTCACGGTTTTACGATTCATAAGCAATTGCAAAAAGGGGCCATGAATGGCTGGTATTATCATCTTTCTCCGAAAGAGATCATTCATAGCTGGATTGAAGTGTTATATAACGACAGGTGGTTAAATATGGAGGGTTTCATCGTTGATCTCCCTTATCTGAGCAAGCTTCAGCAAAAGTTCGAACAATGTACGGGTTCATTTTGTGGTTATGGCGTGGCGACAAACGATTTTCAGAATCCAGCTATTTTCTGGAATGAAAATGACACTTATGTACAAAAAGAAGGTATTGTTCAGGATTTCGGTACCTTTGATAACCCGGATCACTTCTTTTCTCTTCACCCGCAAAAGTTAAGTCCAATCAAGAGCATGATATTTAGCCATGTGGTTCGGCATCTAATGAATAGGAATGTGAGACGCATTAGGCGGGGATGATCGTTTATTCTTTTGAAGCAAAACACGAACAAAAATACGGAACGATCCGAGGCAGACCCTCCGTTTCGTTCCGTCTGAAAGCTAGTATTAATCCATTTTTACAGGCTCGATCACTTCGAATAAAAATGGATTACCGTTCAAATATTCTCTTATATATGCTTGGGCATATTTTTGTTCATCAATTAAACTGGCGGTTTCTCTTGGATCAGAGGCGTGATGACAATAATTCTCGATCATGAACATGATGAAAAAACATTCCATATCCCGGGTATAGTCCGTTTCCAGCTTCCCACTACGCTCATAACCTTGGATAAGCTGCCATCGATGTTTAGGCCAAAGCTCCAGCATGGTGCCTGCCATATCGTAGAGAAAATATCCGTAACCACATCTTTCAAAATCAATTGGTGAGGGTTGATCATCGTTAAAAACCATATTACCGGTATGTAAATCAGCATGAATTAGTCCGTAGTTATGTTCAGTTGGACGCATAGTGGTAAGTTGGGATACAACCTTCTCCGCTGCATCTTGATACAGCTTCCATGCCTTTTCAGATAAAAAACGTTGATAGTAACGTTCCAACTTAGCCAGTTCACGTTTAAAGCTTTCTACTCCCCAAGTCGACCTTACAAAATCAGAAGGTGGATTGAAATCCTTTGCTGCTGCATGGAGCCTGCTTATCATTACTCCCATATTATACGCATGACTATCCGTAAATTCCCCTGTTGTTTTCTCACCCTCGATCCACCGCATCATCGTTACATAAGGCCGTCTATATCCCATTTCTGTTTCAATCTCCAAAACATAATTACCATCACAACTTGGTATCCCTTCGGATACATTTAGTTCTTTCGATTTGTTCAGTGCTTGTAACAGTAGGAGCTCCGAACGAATTTCCTCTCTGCTCAATCGGTCCGAATGAATGCGAAGCAAATAATGGTTAGCTGTACTGGTTTCAATTTTATACGTGATCGATTCAGATAGTCGAATAAACTCGATTTTATCCCATTCTAAGTCATACTGTTGGATTGCTGATAAAGCAACCTTCCTTGCTCTGATTAACAACGCTTGCCGTTCTTCATTCGTATCAAATTTTAAAAAATCTTTCATTGGTTATCCTCCTGCAATTTTCATGTAGTAAAAATCACCTACTTCTCTTATACGTTATTGTAACGATCGCAAAAGCTTAAAAATATGTAGTAAACAATTTAAACTATGTTATACACAAAAAAGCCATAAGCCTAATCAACAAAAAAGGAACGAGGCGTCATCAAGTGATGCTTCGTTCCTTCTGAATCGGGTCTACTGAATGGAGAATACTTCTTTTTTCAACAGTTCTTCAGGTTTCTGACCAATAGGATCGCTGTGGAAATAATCACGGATAACTCCATCCTTCAGATAGTTCGCAATAGATACCATAATCATGCCTTGGTCCAATGCCAGATAAGCTTTGGCGATTTCTTTGGTCTCCAGATTGATGGAGTCGTATAAGCCATATTTGCCCATCATGTTTAACTTTTTCAGTGTTTTGATGTTTTTGCGTGCCTCTTCAGGCGCATAGTCCAAGGCAAGGAATGTTGCATGCGCAGTTACCGTTGCTCCGTCTTTGTAACCTGAGATGCCAAGCGGTGTTGCTGCAAACTCACTATATCCGGTAGGTGTTGCCGATGGCGAGAATCCCCATGCAGCATAGCCTTTTTCTTTGGCATATTCGATTTGCAGATCGACATGACGTTTATTGTTTAGACCTAACGCCTTAGTACCCAAGTCTTTTTCCTTGATCACCAGACCCGGCATCAGTCCTTCAAACATACTGCCTCCCCAGCTAGGAACGAACTTTTTACCTTGATACTCATAACTTCCTTCAAAGACATCCACGCCATCATAATTCACCGTGTGACCCTGTGGAATCTGAGACTGCCAATCCCATTCAAGTGGCATCGTGCGGTACATCTTCCACCAATGTTCTTTTGGTACATCTCCTTTACCGATGGCAATATAACTTCCTACACGAGGTTCCGTATAAAAGGACCCATAATGATGCTCTGTCAGTGCGCCTTTCGCGACATCATAGCCACCACGGAATTGGCCGACTTCCGGATCGTATAACGTTGTATAGTTCATTTGTTTAACGAGTGTGCTGGTTTGTGCATTTAATTCCGGATAAGCTTGACCAATTACGATTAAGCCTGCGGATAACCAACCGTTATCCACTTGAGATATAAATTGCCCCCAATCTTTTTTGACGGAACCATCGTCCGTGTTGTACCAGTTATAAAAGAGACCGTTCCACTTATCCATCTTCTCCAGTGTGTTTAACGTTGTTTTCAAGCGGGATACGGCTTCTTTTTTCGAAAGCAGTCCCATTTGTTCTGCAGAAACGGTACTCATCATGTACATCGCAATGTTTGTTGGTGAGGTACGCCTGGCTTCTTCCGTTCCCGTTTCCTTCATTCGCACTTCATCGTACGTTAACCCGGTTTTGGGATCGGTGAAATCTTTGAAGTACTTGTACGTTTTTTTGGCAACCGCTTTTAATTCCGGTTTGAAGCCTGGCGGCTTGCTTGAATCATGTGCAGATATGACAGGAGTGAAAGCTGTACTGGCAAACAGACAAAAAGTTATTATTAGTCCTAACCTTTTTACAATGTTCATCTCTTTTCTCCCTTCAAAAACGAATTCGAAACGTTTCGCATTTATGATATCATGAATGTCCATATTTGGTAAATAACAAAATGAAAACCCTTACTTTAAATAGTTGTATTTAGATTCGCTTTTTATTTTTCGACTCGAAACGTTTCATATGAAACGTGAATTCTTGAAGTATACAACTGCCCTCTTTCGTAATAACAATGCTTCGAGCCAGGTACATATATAAGCAAAATCTAAAAAAGCCGCTATAGTTAGCGGCTTCCATGAGACATACAAATGATGAGTTCAATCACGATACTCTAATCGAATTGTATTGGTTTGTATCGTGATTGTTTGCTTTAATGCTCAAACCATCCCATCATATTACAACACAACGGGCTTCATTCGCCCATCCGCTCCAAACTGAATCGGGTCAATACACACTTCACGGTGGTATCCTTTTCCCTCCGAGAACCGCGATAACGGAGTGACAAAACGATGGTAAGCCATGTAATACTGATCCGTTTCAGAATCATGGAAAATACAGTGATGTCCTGTTCCAAGCATGTCTTTTTCTACATTTTTGCTTAAGACAGGGTAGTGATAGGTGACCGGTCCGTAAAGGCTTTCCGACGTACCGTAATTGACGTGATAATCCTCACTTCCCGTATCATCACAAGACCATGTGAAGTGGTATAGGCCGTTCCTCTTTAACACGGTTACGGCCTCCCTGAAATCATGCAATCCTGCAAGGTTACGCATCGTTTCTTCACGAACAGTTATCATATCGTCACCAAGCTCCACAATTGCAGCATCACCGTTGCCAAACAACAGATACATCTTGCCATCCTGCTCTGCATAGATTGAAGGATCAATGGCTTGCCCCATCTTGATCCCAAGATGTCTTAATTGATCCATTGTAATTAAAGGCTCAGGCTCCGCTCGGAATGGACCCGTCGGTAAATCGGCAATAGCGACACCAATAGCACTTTCCTGGTTAGGCATTTTGCCGCAGAAATAATAGTAATATTTGTTGTTGTGGCTGGCAATCGCTGGTGCCCATGCATTCCCGATGGCCCAAGCCACATCATCCGTTGCCAGATCAAGAATAATCCCTTCATCCTGCCAATATTGCAGATCGCTGGAGGAAAACACCTTAAACTGCGTACCTGACCACCCGTCGAAGCCATCCGTAGTAGGATACATATAATAGCGGTCGCCAAACTTCGCCACATCAGGGTCAGCATATTGACCAGCCAGTACCTGGTGACCGTCTCCATAAGCGGCCAGCAGACAATTACTTTCTTCCGCGGTAATTGGCAGAATGCCGCCGTGCCGTTTCTTCGTCGTTCCCATATCAAATTCGTTCTCCGCTGCAATGCGGAAGTCTCCACTTGCCAAGTCTTTGGTCAGCAGTGGAAGATACCCCTTCCCCTCGGCAAACCGATCCACAATCAGGCACCACTCATCCCGGTCATTGAATTTAAATATCTGTGGCCCTTCTACACCCATCAGAGCCTCCAACACAGGCGCATGGAGCGGAGTGAAGGCGTCCTTGTCCAGAGAGTTCCCCTTTTCAACACGAATGTTTTTGGTTGTTTCATCTTTGGAGTATCGGTAGTAAGAACCCGATGAAGCCAGAATGGTCGTATCAATGATGTGGTTTTCACGCTCGATATACTTTACCGATGGAGTGAATGTACGGAAGTTTTTGGTGCGTGCGCTGTAAATCTTCTGTTTACGTTCAGATTCATCTGCATCTTGTGTGGCCGAGGCCCAGAATACAAGAAACTCATCAGCCGCTTCATCATAGATGGCTTCGGGTGCCCACACACAACCTGCTCCTTCAATACCAAGTGTAACTGTCCAAGGAGAAGACCAATCCATGAGATTACTGGACTCCCATACGACAATATCACGACTGCCTTCGTTTACAGCAACACCCCAGCCTTTGCCGTTTGCGATTCGCAGATCGGTTGCAATCAGATAAAACTTATTCTCCTTAGCGGAGCGAATGAGAAACGGATCGCGTACCCCCTGTTCCCCCAGATTGGAGCGCAATACGGGCTTACCCCCGTTTAAGTCCTTCCAATGAAGGCCATCCTCGCTATATGAAAAATAAACCTGCTCTCCATCGGGCTGCTCGCCGATAAAATGCACAAAAAGATATCCTGCGTAATTGGTGTTTGTATTCAACAAGTTTAGTAGCCTCCTAAGTATGTATATTGAATTTGATCTAAAAGAAAGCGCTTAACCTAGTATATATCATACTGCAAATCAGGGTTTAGGAGTAGGGAAACTTCCTGCTTTTCCTTATTTACCGTTGTAGTCTCTCCAATTACAATGGTATAACTGTATCGTTGACCAAAAGATGAAATGGAGGCCCCCTTATGATTCAGTCGATTATACATATCGCTTTGGTCGTTAACGATTATGATGAAGCGATCGAATTTTATACTCAAAAATTGAACTTCACATTGCTTGAAGACACCTATCAACCTGAGCAGGACAAAAGATGGGTGGTGATTGCCCCTCCGGGATCTATAGGCACAACCATTTTACTCGCGAGAGCTTCCAAACCGGAGCAACAGCCTTTTATCGGTAACCAGGCTGGTGGGCGTGTTTTCCTGTTCCTGAATACCGATGACTTCTGGAGAGATTATAAGGACATGGTTGCCAAAGGCATTGAATTTGTGAGAGAACCAAAGGAACAAGACTATGGCATCGTTGCTGTATTTAAAGACCTTTATGGGAACCTGTGGGATTTGCTGCAAATGAATGAGGATCACCCTATCTCCAAACGTATGAAGTAGTATTCAACTACAAGTAGAGATAACTTTAGTCAGAATGTTTATCTTAAGCAAAAAAAATGAAAGTAGCCCCTTACTTCCGAGGGGCTACTTTCATTTTCAAACCATTAGTTTAGCTCATTTAATGCTGTAGAGTGTCTACTTATACATCTTTGGTTCAACTTACATTTTATTTCGCATGCTGTTTCTTTAGATTCTTCCCTTCTCTTCCTGCGCCATGGAACGAATGTAGAACGCCCCAAGTACGGAACAGAGCAAGAAAGAGAAAAATGCAATCGCTGCGGCCTGTTCGCGCTCCTGAAATACACTGAACACCTGTTGCATAGATACGCCGAGCATTTGGGGAGAGTTGGCTCCGATCAGAAACGGCGCGGTGAACGAACCGATGACTCCCATAAAGACAAAGGTAATTGCAACAAGGAACGTTTTGTAGGACAGTGGGAAAATAAACCGGGTAAACAGTGTCAACCTGCCTACACCTATGTCCTTTGCACTTTCGATCACCGATGACGGGATGCCCGACAGTGCTGAACTGAGCAGCATTGTGGTAAACGGTATGTTGAACCAGAGGTTCGCAATAATAATTCCTTTTTCATCAAAAATGATTCGTGGTAACGTAACCCCCACCACTTCCAGCATACGTGCCAGCCAGCCATGGTTTCCAAGCAGATTAATCAGACCATAGGTTGCGATGACCCCCGGGATAAAAAGCGGAATCATGTACGTTTTACGAATCAGATTTACAATCGGACCCTGATTGAAACGCATGTAGATCGCCAGACTATAACTGATAAGCATGACGACGATGCAGGTTATCACTGTGATTCGCAGCGTAAAAACGATATTGTCACGCATACCTTTATCGGTAAACAAATACATGTACCTGCTCAGATCATAACCACCTGAGTCATTGCTCAGACTCATTATAAACGATTGAATAATGGGAATGATGACTACAATCAGCAGGATTGCGAAGGAGGGGAGTACCATCGCTATGCCCGTAATTGACTGTCTGAATTCCTTACTCATTGGGCCGCAACGTCACTCTGCCAGCGTTTATTAATCTCTGTGCCCAGATCCCCGATGTTGAATGTGCGAAAGCCCTCAGCTACTCCATCAAATTTGCTTTGTACTTCACTGGACATGTTAGAAAGCTCGATTCCCGGGAATCCATTCATTTTGTTTACAATCACTTCTTGTGCTTCTGGAGAAAGAACAAAATCCAGGAAAGTGTTGATCACTTCTTTTTTGTCCGACGCTTCATTCACCATCAGGTATGTTGGCCCACCGTTAAATCCTGGTGTAATCTGTTGCATTTTGATGGTATCCGGCAGCAATCCTTCGTTTAATTGTTGCAGTACCATATCTGACCAAGCCGGAATCATGGATACTTCTCCATTCATGAGCAAGTCCAGGGTACCCTGGTTTTTCTTTGGATAGATCCCCTTGCCGTATACAAATGGTCCAATTTCTTTAAGGGTATTAAAACCGGCACTCCACTTCTCCATAACCGCTGGATCGGAGTTGTGAATGTCTTCTTCCGGAAGGTCTTTATACACGATCGTTTGCACAAAAGAGCTTCCCGAACCGCCGGTTGAAGGGTCATTATAGGCAAATTTCTCAGGGTTTGCTTTGATCCATGTCAGGAGTTCATCCAGTGTTTTGGGCGGATTGCTAACCTTACTGCTGTCATACGCTAGCACCACTGCCGATGAACGATAGGGAATCGCATAATTGTTAACATCCTTCATCGTGTTTGTATTAACTTTGCTCAGATTAGGAATGTCCTTTGTATCCAATTGTGCCCATACGCCGTCTTTCATCCCTTGAGAAACAGTGACGATGCCATCCTCATACAGATCGATATCTCCTGATCCTTTGCCTGCCTTCTTGGCAGCAACGATCCGGTCATATGTCGGCTCTGCTCCGGTTCCTGATGGAATGTAGACCATTTTTACGTCGATATCCGGGTGTTCTTTTTCAAACATTGGTTCGAGGTAATCCCACAGATCCTTAACGTTTTGTGAGCCTGTAAAGTAGAAGTTAAAGGAAACGGGTTTACTTGATGCCGCTGCACTGCTGTCACTTGAAGCTGTCTTCGCATCACTTGCACTGCCACAACCAGCTAATAGGGACATCGACAATCCAACTACCGTCAACAATGATAGAAAAGGCTTTTTCTTTAACATACTTTTCATCCTCCTCAGTATGATTCCTCATGTGGATATGCGATCATTTTGCTGATCGAAACGTAAATGTCCTTGCCTGTGTGAAGCTGATCTACTCGATCTTTGTTCAGAAAAGCACGGACGACACCTAACTGGCCCAGATCAACGGTAACTTCTGCATAATGCCCCAAGATCATGACTTGTTTAATCTTACCTGCCAAGGACGGCTGATCCCCTGCGATTAATTGCAACTGTACATCTTCCGGACGAACGGCTGCGATCACCTGTCCATCCAGATTTTTTTCATTCGGGAGATGGATATCTCCAATTTGAATGCTTTCCTGTGCTGCCACCCCTCTCAGGAAATTCATTTTGCCGATAAAACTGGCAACATATAATGAAGCAGGCTCATCATAGATTCGTTGAGGCTCTGCGATTTGTTCGATACGCCCATGATTCATAACGATGATGCGGTCGGATAAGGATAAGGCCTCTTCCTGATCATGCGTGACAAATACCATCGTGAGTCCGGTTTTCATCTGAATCTCACGCAATTCCTCACGCATCTCATGTCTCAGTTTGGCATCCAATGCTGAGAATGGCTCGTCCAGTAAAAGCACCGCCGGATTAAGCAGCAAGGATCGTGCAAGGGCAACCCGTTGCTGTTGTCCCCCGGACAGCTCGGCCGGATACTTTTTGTCAAAGCCTGATAACCGAACCAGTTTGAGCGCATCCTCTACAGCGGATTGAATCTCGGCCTTGGATTTTTTACGAATCTTCAGACCAAACGCCAGATTGTCGTATACGGACATATGGGACCATAGATTATAGCTTTGGAACACCATGGAAGTTGGCCTTTTCTCGGGCGGCAGTTGTATTACACTTTGGCCTTCGATCAGAATGTCGCCAGAGTCCGGTTCGAGAAATCCACCGATGCTTCGCAGCACGGTTGTTTTACCACAGCCTGAAGGACCCAGCAGCGTAACCAGCTCTCCTTTTTGAATATCGATGTTGATCCCACTGACCCCATCACCGGTTTTATAACGTTTGGATAACGCGCGTACAGACAACTGCATCTTACTAACTGCCTCCCTTTTGCCTCGGTTTCGTGACCGAAACGTTGTTATTTCATCTGAAAACCACTTGCCAGTACATCCGCGCTCACAAGTCGCTGGGCTGCCACGAGCAGAATAATGGTTGGTAGCGTCAAAATAATCGAGAATACGGCTCCAGCGCTACTTGGAAAATCGGAAATGATTGAATACATCACAACAGGCATCGTTTTATAATCGGGGATTCCGACCAGGAACGTTCCCTGCGCTTCATCAAGTGAATTGAGAAACGTGAAGATAGATGCAACCATGATGCCAGGCATCGCCATAGGCAGTGTGATGCTGCGGAACACTTTGAAGGGGCTCGCTCCAACATCTCGCGCGGACTCTTCCTGTGCCCGATGTACATTACGGAAGGCCGAGGTTGGAATCCAGGTCATGAACATCAGTACGTTGATCATATGGATCAGCACAACACCAAGCAGGGTATTCATCAGACCAAGCTGATAGAAAAGCACAGCGATGGATACGTACAACCCCATTTTGGGAAAGGCATGTGTCAGAAGGAACGAAAACAGAAACATACGCTTAAGCGGAAACTGTAGTCTGGCAAAAGCATATGCAGCCGGAATACAGATCACGATGGACAGCAAGGTTACGAGTGTCGCAATCAGGAAGGATAAGGAGATCGACGAGACAATGTCATCCTTAGCCAGTACAAATTTCCACCATTTGAACCCCCAGATCTGAGGTAGAATGTCCGGGTAATTCCATTTTTCAGAAAATGCAAGTACAAGCAGATTAACCAGAGGCCCTGCAAAGAAAATGGCGAATAGAGTTAGTAACACGAATTCAATGATTCTCCTTGGTCCAACATGTTTCCAATACCAAAACATCGCTATTCCTCCTTTCTTTTCGTTGATTGACGAATCAGTACGTGGCTTTCATATTCGGTCAAACGAGGTACATTCTCTTCCCCACGAATCAGGCGATCCAGAAGGGATACGGCATCCCGTCCGATGCCTGTAGCATCCACGCTGACGGTTGTTAGTGAAGGGTGAACCATTATCGATAACTCTGTGTTATCGTAACCCATAATAGCTAAATCTTCCGGGATTCGCATGCCACGATCTAACATGACCTTCATCGCTCCCAGTGCCAGCATATCGTTTGTACTGAAAAGAGCACTGTATTGTCCTTCCCGGAATGTTTGATACTGATCTTCCATCAACTGGTGCCCGGATTCAAAACTCGATTCCGAGGATTGCACAATACGAACCTGTCCTTCAGATACGGATAAACCAAACCTTTCCAAACGTTGGCAAAAACCTTTCAGCCGTAACGAGTGGCTTCGATGTTCGCCTGGCCCTGCAATGATGAAGAAACGGCGGTGTCCACATGCAACCAGATGTTCTGCTGCACGTTCACCTCCAGCCTCGTCGTTGCTAACGAGATGCACAACCTCAGGATCTTCGGTAGATCCGTTAACCATGAGATATGGAATATTGAATTTTTTTACGTAATCGATTACGTTCTTCTGTAGTCTGCTCACCAGAATAAGTCCATCCACACGCTGCTCCAGCATATAGTCGGTAGAGCGTAACGACATTTCCCGATCTGTCTTCAAAAAGATCGAGTAACCCAGCGCTTCGGCGGCCATTAGAATCTCATCAATGATTCGCCCGTATAGTGTGTGGGATACAATCGGTAGCCTGTCCCGAAATACGATGACACCGATGTTATACGTGCGTTTGGAAACCATGGCTCTTGCCACCGCACTAGGTTTGTAGAGGAGCTGATCGACAGCCTGAAGTACACGCTCTCGTACATCCGGACTTGCGTACCCGTTTCCAGAGATTACTCGCGATGCTGTCGATTTGGACACACCCGCCAGCTCTGCGAGTTCACGCAGACTATAGTTTAGCTTTTGGTTCAACCTGCTTCTCCTCCGCTCGTTTCATCTCTTCGCGCACAGTCGTCAGTTTCAGCGGATCACGCGTTGTGATAGAATCGACACCCCAGCCTGCTAGCGTACGCATATCCTCTACGTCCATGACCGTCCATACATAGACATCAAGACCGTTTGACTTCACAATATCTATAAGCTGCTCTCTCACAACTTGAAAGGGCAGATTCAATCCAAAGCAGTCAGCATGTTTGGCCTCTTCGCACATCTGAATAATGGCATCCGCATAGTTGAAACGTTCAAGATGTTGAAGGTTCACATTCAGCAACCGGCGAATTTCAGCTGCATACTTGCCAGCTTTCAAAGCCGTGTCGTAGGCACAACCACTTAGAAATACGTGTTCTTTCATGTTCATCTGCTCAATCAGGGCAGACACGGGCTCTAATGCACGATCCGTTTTGATATCCAGGTTCATGATTTTACCTGCCTTGCGAATATGCACTAGCATCTCCTGAAGGGTCGGGAATGGCGTTAGACTCATGGCATGTACCTCATTCAACGAGAGCTTTTCCAGACTTCCTTGTCTTCCGTCGCCTAGTTTGATCTCATCATCATGTGCCAGCACTGGGATGCCATCCCGGGTTATCCGAATATCATCTTCATAAATATCTATCCCAAGTGTTAAGGAGGCTTGAAGGGATTCAAACGAGTGATCAGGATACCCCATACTGCCGGTATGCGCTGTAATCAGTGGAAAGCTATTCATAACGTCTTCCCTCCTTCCTCCCAATAGATCGCGTTGGTAAACGCAATTCGTACATAGGCGCCTTGCATCGTACCCCAGCATTCGGCTCGAATCCATCTTCGAGTTGATGCTTCATCGTTTGTGGACAACGGCATCTCCAGTTCCAGAACATGCTCATTATGTTGCACAACGACCTCTGCATACCCTTCCTCACCAAGATTGGAGAACAGCACTAACCTTAAAGGCTGCTCCGGCAAAGACCATTTCCCGACACGTACAGAGAAGTCCAAAGCAATATGCATCAGCAACTGCTGTTTAGTATTTCGCGTCTCGGGAAGCGGTGCCGGAATCATAGAACCTAGTGGGTACAAGGTTTCTCCAGCGCTCAGTGTCAGTGTGAGTAATGGCCCCATCGTTACAGACACTCTTCCTTCACGCAAGGAGCGAATCAAGCGATCGGGGTGATGTGAAGTCATATTTGCCCCTTCCTCAATGCCAAGGTATGTGACTGAGATCGGGTCAATAGTCTTATCCTGTGAATGCCAGTCTCGCCCTGATGTGGCCGCAATGCGGTATCCTTCATTCAGTTTTTGTGTCCACAAATCAAAAGCTCGATGATTATCCGTTCGAATGGAAGGAAATGTCCCTGACCACACTTCGATATAATCCACACTGGACCAGTCGGTAATCTCATATTCCCAGAAGCAACCTGTACAGGCAGGACTTCCGATGCGGAATGGATGTGCGATTCCAGCAATACCGCCGTGTTGATGAACGGCCGCGATCCCTTTTTCGATATGTTCCCGACTCACATCACGCCAATCTGCAAATTCATGAAGTCCAATGGTCACCATATGACCGTAGAAGGTCGTCCACTCCATACCAGGGATGATGTATAACTCATATTTTTTCTCTATCTCATCTTTGCCGATCAGACCAGACATCGTGTTATGGTCCGTCAAAGCGATTGCATCGAACCCGAGATCAACAGCACCTTTAACGAGTTCATCCAAAGTTTGACTTCCATCACTATGCAAAGTATGGGTGTGCAGTTCACAAGCGAGCCATCTCATCGGTTGTCCTCCTCGGATGTCCAGATTTGCATCTGGTACGTACACTCTTCTGTGACAATACAATGCACGCTCAACATGATCGTCCAGGTCCCCGCAGGAAGTTCACCCGGCATCAATCCGGGGGAAGCATCCATTTTACTTATGTAAAGTTCTTGGATCGGGTCATGCCGATGACATGCTCCTCTATATCGATTGGTATCATCCAGCGAGAGTGTAATCAGATTTTTTAACGGGAGATGACGAGTTGCGTTGGCAATGGCGTGTTCCCGGTGTTCGGGTAAAATGTACAGATCGTAACTTTTTATAAGCAACTCTATGGATCTATCCTGATCCTCAAGGGTTTTGGGTCCATATTGTAAACGCATATGAAGCTTCGAACATCCGGCTTCAACGACAAATGGCATGCATATATGTGTCTTTGAATCATGGGGAGTGAGGCTTCCTTGCAGATCCAGCACCTTCATTTGAACCACACCGTCCTTCAGCGTGTTATAAAAAAATGAAATGATTGTTCAGTGTGGGACCGTTCCCACATCCAATACTTATGTTAAGGTGAAATCATCAGCACTGTTTCAGGCACATGTTAATATTCTGTAAAGCACAAAAAGGCCTATCTTCTATTAAAAGAAGACAGGCCCTATTCGTGTGGATCTACCTGAATTGTTTTCGCATTGACAGAGGAGATTTCTGTATTTTTCCAAACCATCATTATTTTCTTAAAGCATCAGTAACAAATACCTACACGTGTGTTTATAAAACGGCGGTCGCTAAGTTGACGATAGGTGAATTCAGCGGTATCGCCAACGGTAATTTCTGTGCCGCCTTCAGGTAAAACGTCACGCTCTACACGATAATTGCCGCGGATCTCCCCATCGGGCAAATACGTAGGACATACAATCGTCCACTCCAAGGTGGAGGCCCTAAGCAACGTGTACACTTGTTCATGTTCCTCGGCAGCCCTAGTTGACTTACGTCTGGATTCACTCGACTGATATCGAAGTTTCTCCGGCTCGGTTCTGCTTTGAAGAATACCGGCTGTTCCTACAGTAATGATACGCTTTATGCCCTCCTGCCCCATGGCGTTGATGAGTAACGGCATGCTTTGGGACAGTGTGGTTGTTCCATCCGTGTTCAGCGCGCTGATTACCGCATCAACGCCATGCATGGCATGGACAAGATCATTGGGTTCAAGTACGTTACCTTGGATAACGGTTAAGCGATCGTGTTGTGTGTCTACTTTCTCTAGAGTGCGAACCATAGCCCTTACCTGATGACCGTCTTGAAGCGCAAGTGTTACGATTTGGCTCCCGACACGTCCAGTAGCTCCTAGCACTAAAATATGCATTTAGAGACCCCCTGTTTTATGTTCATGATGTGATATACCGGCATGTTACCCGTAAAACAATAGAATAACAAAAAAAGCGTTACACGGGTACTTTAAGTACGCCATATAACGCCGTTGCCTCAATCTGTAGTGATCTTTTCGGTGAATTCCTTGATCTTCTCAGCGATTTCCTTGGGATGGGAGCGATACAAGTAATGTCCTGCTTCCAGTAAAACCATTTCTCCCTGTTCAGTGTTCGCCATCTGTTTCTCATGTTCTGCAACCCACTCTTTCACGACCGGGTGGTTCTTTTGTACAAAGAAAAGAACTGGTAAATCACTTGGCCAGGTAAGCTGTTTCGCCGCTTGGAAATTGGAATACATGCCTACGGCCTCGTTTAATTGCGTGTTATTATACATGTTTTTGCGTATTAAAATGTTTAATTGCTCTCTGGTATCGTCGTCATAGGAGAGGCCTTCATACGGGTCATCAGTCAGTTTCAACTGAACACGGGCAAAACCAAGGTTACGGAACCATTTAATGGGCTCAATGTCGGACGCTTCAACTTTTTGCTCACTAAGAGACGGAACACTGTGATCTAGTCCAATGAATGCTTGTACCTCATCTGCATATCGGTTCACATAGTCCAGGCTATAGAGACCTGAGATAGAATGTGCCATGAGCGTATAACGTTTGATACCGAGGCTTTGCAACGCACTATGGATCTCATGCGTGATAGTAGCCGAACTACGTTCCTTGTCAGTCTGTTCACTTAGTCCGTAACCAAAAGGCTCAACAACTACGACCTTATAATAAGGACTCAGTTCGGATATGAGCGGTTTAAAATCAAGCACAGGAGAAGCTGTCCCGAACCCAGGTAAGATGACTATCGTTTCTTTCCCTTCCCCCTGCATGAATACGTTCATTCGTTTTCCATCGACAGATACCTGTTGCCCGTAATGTTCCAGTCGCTTTTGTTCAGAATGACTGCTGACTTGGTTCACCGTGAACACGGTCGCGATGAAAAGCAGGATGACGATAAGTATAGAGGCTATGACTTTTAGTAAAAGTTTAAGCACTCGCTTGACTTTGGAATTCTGGCTTGCTTTTGTTTTTTTTGAATCTGAATGACTTGGTTCATTCAACACCTTCAGCTCCTTTATGTCATGTTTCCTTCTCGGGTGAGTCTTGTTTTACTCCAAGTCAAGTGTACTCAACTTCGATGTCCCTAGAATGAATGCAATATGAACGGAACATGAACGAACGCTATAAACTTTCTTTCAAACCTTCTTCATTCTTCCTTCTACCTTATTTAAATGTAAAAAAACACCTCCAGTCATGATATCCCATAATGAACAGGACTACATGTTGCTGAAGGTGTCTGAGCTTATTAATCGTTAAACTGTCGTTCGTTTCGTGTGAGTTCTTAAAATAATTGATTCAGATAGTTAACCAGTTTCTGACGAAATTCAGTCTCTGAGCAGCCTAAAATGCCTTTGAGATCCTGCGGCTGACGGATCAATTGATTCATAGCTTCTAAACCGTACTTCTCTATGACAAACTCGACAAACATATACGAGAATTGGAATCCTTTCTTGGTTTCAAAATCCCACGTATCATCGTCTAATTGAGCAAAAGTAGGAATAGAATTCGTGCGAATGGCCTCTTTCGTCGAATTTTTAAGAAAATCGGGTGTCATCAGTTTAGCCTCGTATCCGCCAATTCCTTGTCTAATCCATTTGGGGGACAGCGGATTAATCTCCTCAATCAGCCACATGGAGAACAGGTGAATCGTACCTTTGATAATAGACTCGTAGGTATGTTCCGGTCCGGGATTAAGTGGTGATACGATCTTAAGAATATTTTCTTCATACGTACCCGTGAACCAGTTAGGCGCATGCGCTTCACCTACAGCCCGATGAAACGTTGGCAGATCTGGATACATTTCAATGATAACTTTACGTTTGGGCTGGTAATTGTATTTGGTCGCCAGTCGTTCGACATTTCCACTTAGTTGCGTGAAGAGATCATGATTTGCTTTTTTCAGACGGTTAACCGAATGTTCTGAACTTCCTTTATTTTCGATAGAAATCAATTGTTCAATCGACATGATGGCCATGTTCCCCCATTCATTTAATTCATGCTTCAGCTTTCCAAGAGCGCGATATAATCGGTTCTTCACTGCGCTCTCACGCATGCCAACAATACTCGCAATCTCGGGTAGCGTACAATCTGCGAAAAAACGTAACGCAATAATCTCCTGATTTTTCTCATCCAGTGTTTGTAGTGCCGCGCCAATGTCAATTCGAAAGTCAACATACTTTGTAAATTCAAGAGTGATGGATTGGGATTCTAACTGTGTAAAATCAAGCGGTGTTTCATTCTGACGTGACAATCTGCGATATTCGTTTTTTAACGTATTCTGAGCAATCTTGAAGATCCACGTGAAAATATGCGCACTCCCTCTAAAGCGATGCATGTTCTCCGAGACTTTCATAAACACCTGTTGTGTAAGGTCGTCTGCAACCATGGCATTTATTTTCAGCAAAAAGTAACTACGGATGCGGTCACGATATAATGCATAGATGTGTTCAAATCTGGTATTGCTGTCCTGTTCATCCGGATAAACAGGTGTAAAGTCTGTGTCATGAGCTCCTGACATGGTGTGAACCTCCTCTTGATTTACAATGAATTAGACACCGCAGCACAACGAAAAGCCACAAGTAACCTGAAAAATATGTATACTTTCGATAATTCTCACGATCTTCTTTGGTTCGAACAGGTCAAAAAAGTGCAACACAGTTCAAATAAGTGCAAGATCCGTACACACTTCCCATCCCATTCGCTCTTTCAATCTTCCTCTTAAGTAAAAAATCATACAGATTCTGGTCAATAACGTTTATATCCCCTCCTCTTATTCTCCATTACAATATCTTCAAGTACAACTTTCCTAAATATGACTTGAACTTGAGGGGGAACGTCAATGAACCAAAAGATGAAGCTTCTAATCATGTCGGTGAGTATGTCCGCTCTGCTCATCACAGCTTGTAGTGACACGGGAAAAGGTAAAACACAGACCGACGCGGACGATGACGGCACAGGTGCAGTCACCATTCATACGGTCACATCGGAGTACAGTTCAGCGAAATATCCAAAGGGCGATGATATCACCAATAATGTCTGGACTCGCCGGTATAAAGAGAAGTTAAACATTAACGTCAAGACGGACTGGGTCAGTGATGAATATGAAACAAAACTCAATCTCGCCATCTCTTCCAACGAACTACCTGACGTTTTCCGGGTGAATCCTTCTCAGTTACGCCAATTGGTTGAAGCCGATATGGTCATGGATTTGACAGAAGCCTTTGAACAGCATGCCTCGGAACGTCTGAAAGGTTATATGAAAGCGGATGCAGACAGCTACGAATCAGGAAAAAAAGACGGGAAGCTCTACGGTATACCGCAGATGCACTGGGGGTTAATTGAACAGCCCGACTTTATCTGGATCCGGAACGACTGGAAAGAAGAACTTAAACTTCAAGATCCGAAATCCGTTGAAGATATCAAAAATATGGCACTCAAATTTATGGAAAAACACGGCGGATACGGCATGGCTGTGGATCAATCCCTGGACTACCTCAATCTGCTTGCCATTGCATGGAATGCACATCCCGACATGTGGATTGAAGATAATTCGGGAAAACTCACCTATGGCTCCATTCAACCTGAAATGAAAAATGCGCTTGCCGAGTGGGCGGAGTGGTATAAATTAGGCATTATTGATCCCGAATTTGCAATTAAAGACTTCAACGCGATGAATGCCGATATCGTTGCTGGTAAAGTAGGCATCCAGCCTTACTATCAGTGGTGGGGGTATAATCCGGGCGTAGATACGATTGCCAATCTGGGCAAAGATTCGATCTTTTATCCGTATCTCATTCCAACCGTGGACGGTAAGGAAGCAAAACAGTCGATCTTTTTTGCCAACAACAACTACATTGTTATGAAAAAAGATGCCGCCAATCCGCAAGCGGTGATCGAAATCCTGAATGATTATGCCTACATCGTAGATGAAGGTAACGGCAAGGAAAAACCGGAGACACTGTCTGCCCTGCTCGACAATGATATTGCCCACGTGGTTGGTGCGTTCCGTGTACTTAATCCGAATTCGGACTATGAGCAGTTTGAAGCTGTGTCCAAAGCTCTTGAAACGAAGGATACAAGCGGACTTACGACTTCAGGAATGTGGCAGAAATACAATAATAGCGTGGAGTTTATTAAAAATGCGACACCGGGAGCAACTGGCGATTATTTGCAACAGGGTGCTCCGAAGAATGCATATGGTCTGGCCAAAAAAGTGCTTGATAGCAACAACTATATCAAAACCGCGCTATGGGGTGTTACGCCCGAAGCTCTCTCCAGTTACGGCACAACGCTGGATGACATTCTGACCGAAGGATTTACCAAAATCATTATGGGCAGTGAAAGCATCGATTATTTTGACGTGGTCGTACAGAACTGGCGAGCAGCTGGTGGAGATAATGCCATTGAAGCAGTCAACGAAGCCTACGGGAAATAAAGCATTTGCGGTGTGAAGCCGGAGGGGGTGAGCCCGTTCTCATCCCCTCTTTTTGATAACTGAACGGAGGAAAAGCCATGCTGAAAAAATGGAAGCAGCAAAGTCCTTACCACCTCATGTTGATCCCCAGCGTTGTGCTGGTATTTATTTTTAGCTACATCCCGTTCTATGGACTCATTATTGCGTTTCAAAAATATAACCCCGGTCTTGGCTTTAACTCACCGTGGGTCGGATGGGACAATTTCACGCATGTATTCAATCAGCCTAACTTTGTGAGAACGATCTGGAACACCCTCTACATGTCCATATTCAAAATGCTTGGCGGCATTGTCGTGCCGGTTGTTTTCGCACTGCTGCTGAACGAAGTCTTGCACAACGGGATCAAACGCACCTTTCAGACCCTCGTGTATATACCGAATTTCTTGTCTTGGGTCATTATGGCGGGTATCATGCTGGATGTTCTAAGTGCGAATGGCATCGTGAATACGTTTCTGAGTTTGTTCGGCGTCAAGCCGATCTCTTTTCTCGGTACCCCTTCCATCTTCCCATGGACAATGATCGTGAGCGACATATGGAAGGGTTTCGGTTTTGGAACGGTCGTTTATCTGGCGGCTTTAACCAGCATTGACCCCGGACTATATGAAGCCGCAGTGATCGATGGAGCCAAGCGTTGGAAGCAAACACTCTATATCACCCTGCCCCTACTCATGCCAACGATTGTTCTGATGTCTGTGCTTTCCCTTGGAAACGTGTTGAATGCCGGTTTCGACCAGATTTACAACCTCTACTCTCCTGTCGTTTATCAGACCGGTGATATTATCGATACTTATGTCTATCGTCTGGGGATACAGCAAGCCCAATATTCCATTGCGACCGCCGTTGGATTATTCAAATCCGTGATCTCCTGCATTTTAGTCGCTGTCTCTTACATTCTAGCTTACCGCGTGGCGGGTTACCGTATCTTCTAAGGAGGGCATATTCGCATGATTTATGATAAAAGTATAAGCAGACGCGTGTTTCTTATTATAAATTACACCATCCTGCTGACCATCTCGCTCCTCTGTGTGTTGCCATTTGTGAATTTACTCGCTGTGTCCTTCAGTAGCAGTTCAGCGGTATCGGCTGGTAGTGTTACCTTCTGGCCTGTCGAGTTCACAACCAAAGCTTATGAGTTTGCCCTTTCTGGTGGCGCGTTTTATTCCTCGCTATGGGTTGCCATCCAGCGAACAGTTCTGGGCACGCTTGTGAATCTGGTGTTAATTGTGCTAACAGCCTACCCTCTATCCAAAACCAAACAGAAAGTGATGGGGCGCAACGTCTACATGGGATTTTTTATCGTAACGATGCTGTTTAGCGGCGGTTTAATCCCGACGTATCTGGTTGTGGTGAAAATGGGACTGATTGATTCCATCTGGTCTCTGATTCTGCCAGGAGCGCTCCCCGTGTTCAGCATGATTATTCTGATGAACTTTATTCGTGGACTTCCTGAAGAGATCGAAGAATCGGCTATCATTGACGGCGCAGGCCCTCTGCAAGTGTTGATCCGCATTATGCTGCCGCTTCTCAAACCTGCGCTCGCGACGGTTGGATTGTTCAGCATTGTGGGTCACTGGAACTCCTGGTTTGACGGCATTATCTATATGAACAATCCCGCCAACTATCCGTTACAGAGCTATTTGCAGACGCTGCTTCAAAGCTTTGAGCAGATGATGCTGAAATCCGGATCGGATTACACGCAACTGTTATCCATGATGAATGCCCGGACAGGGCGAGCCGCGCAGATGTTCCTCGGTGCGATACCGATTCTGCTGATCTATCCGTTCTTGCAAAAGTATTTTACCAAAGGACTGGTACTCGGCAGTGTTAAAGGTTAAAGTGTGACATCAAGGGCCACTTCGCATGCGACTGTCTAATCCACATTCACTTGTTATCTGGTAAACAGGAGATCGCTGGAAGCAGAATTGCAAACGTTGTTCCTTTGCCGACCTCACTTTTCACCTGTATCCCATACGGCTCACCGAAGTGAAGTTGAATACGCCGTTGTACATTATAGAGGCCTATCCCCCGGCCTCCATTTCCTGTTTCATGCTTTTCCTCCATCAAGCTTCGTACCATACTCTGATCCATGCCGGTTCCATTATCACAAACTTCAATGCAGATGTCTTCCTCCTGAGATCCTATTCGAATCGTAATTACGCCATCCTCTTCGATCTCGGCCAGACCGTGAAAGAACGCGTTCTCGACGATGGGCTGCAGGATCATTTTAGGCATTGCATATTGTAGCAGGTTCTCATCGATCTCATATTTCATCTGAATACTGCCATAATATCGAACATTTTGGATAGTCACGTAATGTGCAATGTGAGTTAATTCTTCACGAATCATAACGAGACTTCCATCAGACTTGGTGGCATATCGGAGCATAGAGATCAGTGCATCGGTCATATCTACAATTTTGTCGGCCTGTTGCATGGAAGCGATCCATTTCACGGAACCTAAAGTATTATACAGAAAGTGCGGGTTAATCTGATCATGCAGTGCCCGCATCTCGGCAGCGGCTTTCTCGATCTCTTCCTGCTGCATGCGTTCCACCATTCGTTTCAATTCATGGGACATTCGGTTGAATCTGGTGGATAAATGACCAATCTCATCACGAGAGCGAATATCCTGCACCTGCTCAAACTGCCCCTTTTCGACAAGACGTATATTGTTTAACAGCTTTTTGATGGGACGTGTAATGACGTGAGACAGGAAAATGGAGATCACCGCAGCAAAAAGTGACATGACGATCGCTAGCGTTACGAGGTTTTTACCTAGTATTCTACCATCGGCAGTTAGCTCTTCCAGCGGCATATAGACATATGTAGTCCATTTCTGCTGACTAAGCGGACTCTTTACCACGACGTTGGTTGCTTCGGATGGACGAACGTTATCCCGAAACAAGGTGCCAATTAACTGGTCGTTGACGTTGTAAACGATCTTTTCGTCCTCATCAATGATCATAAATCTGGATCGAAGTCCTTCCTGCAAGTTACGATTGACGATTTCGATAAATTTAATATCGATGCTAACTACCATCACGCCAAGCAATTTGCCGTTCGTGACATCATGAATTTTTCGTGCATGGGACACGGCCAGCACTTTATTTTCGAGTTGCTTGTCAACCCGGGTTGTTAACGTGATCGTACGCTCATCCTCATGCATAAACTTCTTGAACCACAGCTCATTTCTCACATTGAAGGCCTTGTCAATCGGTTGATGTGGACTTACAAACAGATCTTCTCCTCCGTTCATATTGTAGAGATAAATGGAAAATACACGATCCTTCATCATGATGTAATTCATTAGTATGTTATATGCCGAGATTTCGTTTTCTTCATTACTTACGCGCAGAAAATCCTGAATCGGAAAGCTGCCTTCATGGGTAGCAGATAAACTGTCACTGAGTCCATTACTGGCGAGCAGCGTAATCTTTTCGATTTCTTTCAAAAACTCGTCGATGCGAATGTTCGTCTGTTTGGTCAAATCACTAAGCAGTGTATTGTAATTCTGTGATAATAACCTTTCGGAAGAGTAGTACGAATTAATAGTCATCACAACGACAGGAAAGATGATGACGATCATACAGATCACCATAATCTTGTATTTAATCTGAAAAGGCCGCTTATATTTCATCGATCACACCTCTATTTCCGAATGGCATGCACATGCTGCTGTTCCCGATATTCCTCTGGCGTAAGCCCTGTGTTCTTTTTGAAAATCTTACTGAAATACGTGTAGTTGTGATACCCGACTTTATCGGCAATTTCATATATTTTCAGCTCTTTGCTGAGCAGAAAAGCCTTCGCATGATCAATCCGAACCCGGGTCAGATAAGAGATGAAATTTTCCTTTTTCTCCTGCTTGAACAAACGGCTTAAATAGGACGGATTCACGTTAATCTGGCTAGCTACACTTTGCAATGAAAGATCCTCTGCATAATAACTGTTGATGATGTCTATCGCGAGGTCTGTGTATTTGAGCTCGTGTGTGACCTGGGAGCTAGCGTTAAATGTCTCCGTGATATAAGTCAGCACATTCTCATGGATATCCTCCCAATGCTCCCCATTCAGGACAATCTCATAGGGGGATTTCTCCGTCATGGAAAGCTTGCTTCGTGATGTGCTGTTCAGCAAATGGGCGTGCATTGTTTCGAGCAACGTAAGGTATTGCTTGCGGATACTGTTCTCGCCTGCCCTTACGGTCTTCAGGTCAATGTAGATTTCTTCAAGAAAATGCCGGGCTTTCTCCTTATTTTTGCTCATACAAATTTTCATGAATTGTTGCTCCTGCTGAGGACTCAGCAGATGTTCAACGTCTTCCCTACTGGGGGTTTCACGTATATCCTCAACATACAGGATCTGGCTTTCACCCGTAAAAAAACGTTCCTTAAGCGCAAATTCTGCCTCCTGACAAGCCTTCCGCAGCGACACAAAGCCGAAACTAATCGAACTTACTCCCGCTGTAAGTGACAGGTTCATAAAATCCTTAAGGGAAGTGAGTACTTTACGAATCAGCTTGTTCAGGTCAGCATGTGCTTCCGTGTCAGATCGGACATTAACCACTACCCAGTATTCAGACGAGCTTTCCACAAAAATCTCCTTTGCCCACCGGGATGGAATAACCTCTTCCATAATGTTGAGTATCGAGAAACGGAGCAGCTTTTCCCCTTTTTCAATGTATTTGCGTTTGACCTTCTCATAATGATTAACGATGAATTTGATGACCACTAACTGGTCTGATTGGATACGAAAATGGAGTTCTTTGGCTTTGGTAAGCAATTCTTTCTCATGGGTGAATCCGCTTACAATATCTTGGAAAAAGCTATCCTTCAAATAACGAATACTCTTGGAATAATCGGAGGATACATAGGGTAAGGCATTTAATTGATGCTGTTCACTTTGCAACTTCTCCCGTATATTCGTCAAAAGCTGGATGAGCGACTGCTCATTAACTTCGCTTTTAATCAAGTAATCGGTGGCACCGAACTTTAAAGCATTTTTCACGTAATCTAATTCATCAAAATTGCTCAGAATGACGTATTTACAGTTTTTTAACGATGGGGATAACTGTTTGATTAACGCTAATCCGTCCATTACGGGCATTCGGATGTCTGTAATGATCAAGTCAGGTACCTTTTCAAGCGCAAGCTCCAGTGCTTCTTTTCCATTACTAGCCTCACCTGCTATACAAAAACCGTATTCTTCCCAGTTCAGCATGGAACGAATGCCCACGCGCATCAGCAATTCGTCCTCCACAATCATCAGTTTATACATGGAAGTCCTCCAAAGTTGGTTATTTATACACGAGCCATCACCCAAAATATTCAGGGAGAGGTACATTCTATCTTGTACTTTATTCGGACTGTATGCATGAAATCCCCTTAAAAGGTTAGAAAAATGATCAGAAAACGATAAAAAATACACAACAGATTAGAAAACAGATAAAAGACCGCCAACTTTGGCGGTCTGTATGGTTCGCATTACTGTTCTCTTGCAATGTCGAGAATATATGAATAGATGCTGAGGCAGGATTTCTTTTCTACAACCATTAGGTCATAGCCGGGCTACTACCCTTTAACCGTTCGATATTAATATGGATATAGCACTTTTGGATTCCATGTATACAATAAGGCTCTCTTGATCTTGCATTTCAATCTTAATCTGTTTGCCTTCTTGTTCATCGTTAAACAGTACCAATGCTGTGCTTCCGTCCGTGTTGCGAAAAGCTACCGTGTATATGGAATCATCGCTGGATACCGATTGGATTTGAACCGCTTTAGGGCGAATCAAAGCACTGAAATGAGCTAGCGCGTAATAATCCAGCGTGTAGACTAATTCACCTGTCTGCTGGTTAATCTGTACAATTCCACGGCACGTGCTCTGCCCAAAACCTGGCACCGTAGGGCCATTGTGTTCATCCAGTGCCATATTCCATAGTACGAGTGACTTGCTATAGTTTCGCAAAATCTGAATGCCCGTTCGAATCACGTTGGAGAACGCTTGTTCAAAAGGCGGAATCCATTCCCCTCCAGAACCTTCGGTGAAATGCACTTCTTTTCCCGCAAAAGCTTCGTATACTTTGGATTGGGCAGAAGCATCTCCCCCATACCAATGCCATGCCACTCCATCCACCGCTTCTCCTGCTTGCTCCAGAACCGTTAGCGGATAATCTGGGCGATCCCAGTTATGGTCGTAACACAGGATTTTAGTTTGAAGGTTGTTCCGCACGAAAGCAGGTTTAAGATGATTGACAATGAAATCTGCTTGCGCCTCAGCGGGCATCAGCATACCTGGATAATGTCCTGGCTCATATAAAGCCTCATTCTGCGGGGTGATTGCATAGATCGGCAGACCATGAGCTGCATATGACTGAATATATTTTACAAAATACTCCGCATATGCCGAATACCACTCAGGCTTGAGCTGGCCTGTAATCATGGAGCCGCTTGTTTTCATCCAGCCGGGTGCGCTCCACGGCGAAGCGAACAGTTTCAGCTCGGGATTCAGTGCAAGCGCCTGCCGGGTTAATGGAATAATGTCCGCTTCATCATGTGCAATGCTAAATCCGGCTAATTCCGGGTCCGTCTGATGGTCAGGCAGATCGTTATAACTGTATACCGTGCGGGCATAATCCGAAGCGCCCATCGGGTTGCGAATCACCGACAAACCGATCCCTTCTGTCGGATGGAATAGCCGTGACATCACTTCAACTCGCTGTTCATGCGTTATCTTTTGATTCATCAAATATGCCGCAGCATCTGTAAATGACGCTCCGAACCCGTCCATCTCCTGGTACGTTTGACGATCATCCAGTTGAACGGTTACGACCATCGAATCAGCGTCCATGGACTTGATCGGATTGTATTCCTCGGGAGGAACAAGACGAAACAGGTCATTTTCCCCCGTAGTTTTGAACATTTTAAATGTTGTCATCGCAAAGCCTCCTCATTATTGCATGCCTAATTTCTCTTTATTCTGCTTCATCTTCTCGCTGCGGATCTTCACAATGTCAGGCCAGCGATTTTCCTCCAAGAACGATTGATATGCGGCAAGGGCGTTGTCAAACGAGGCATCATCCTTCGAACGCAACATGCTTACCAGTGTTGAGTTCCATTTGGTGTTAATGGCGGACAAGGCGCGGGCTTCCGGTGTGCCCAGGTTCGGGTTAATATTTTCCAGAATAAAATGAGGTGTCAGCTTGCCTTTGCCCCATGATTGCATTTGTTTAATAGCCTCCGGGAAGGCATCGGCACTCAGCGCCTTATGACGGTCATGACCAAAAAACATAAATTCACCCAAGCGATAATCCTTCTTGAATTGGTCCGCATTATGCAATTGCATGTCCTTCACGGCCGGAAGCAATTCCACGGTACCGTCAGCTTTTTTCTTAAACGTCTCTCCTTCAACGCCATAGTTCATCAGTATCTGGCCTTCTTCACTCAGCAAATACGTGAAAACTTGCATCGCTTTAGCCGGGTCTTTGGCATCCTTGGAGATGAAATTAATCATCCAGCCTGTAATACCGGACTGATTCAGTGTTGGTACATTGCCCTTGGTACTTTGCGGCCCATCAATGGCGATGTACTCTTTGCCTTCGTTGTCACTCATGTAGATCTGAAGATTTCCGCCCTGCTGAGGTGTACCGTCAAGCAGCATCGCCGCATATTTGCCGGATTTCACCTTTTCTTCAAAGGCTGTACCGTCATCCGCAAAACTATCATCACTAATATTGCCGTCTCTATACACGGCATTTAATGTTTTCAGCCAAGTCAGATAATCTTCGTCCAGATTACGGTCATAAAACTCCCCGTTTGCCGTCTCCAGAGGTACGCCGATAAAATCCTGCAACGCATCGCCAAGCGAACCGGTGCCTCCACCGATGGCGTTAAAGCCAAACGGAATAAGCGATGGGAACTTTTCCTTGATCTGTTTCATTACACTTTGGAATTGCTCCGGTGTTCCCATGACTGGACTGCCTAATGCTTCATATACGTCTTTGCGGATGATAAAAGCAGTCTTGGCTGGAATGTTACCGCTATCATAATCTGCTTGTGTGTTGGAATAATTCGGATAACCGTAGGTCTTGCCATCCTCTTGCTGGAACCACTTCATCGTGTCCGCAGCCGCGACCTTGTTGAAATACGGATCATATTTCTCGGCCAAATCATTCAGAGGAATGGCCCAGGTTGATGCTTTGCTCACGACTTGCGAATTGGAATCAAACACCGTCAGCAGGTCAGGCATATCTCCACCGGCAAAAAAGGTATTTAATTTGGTATCATCGCCTGTAATGAATTTGATGTTAATGTTCAAGTCTTCCTTGATCTTTTTGGTGACGATATCTTTGCCAAAATCGGTATTCCACCAGTCGGCATTGACGTACCAGGTCAGATCGGTCACTTCTTCCTTCTTATCGAGCTGCCATGCTGGTTTCTCCGGATCAACCGTATAACGATTCTCGATGGATACCCAGTTCGCTTCACTTGATCCATCGGAACCACCGCTGCATCCCGTAATCATTAACACAGCCGTCAGTAATGCTGCACATCCTTTAACCCCTCTTTTGCCCAGTACCCGGTGAATATTAAACATGTGTTTTCCCCCTCGTAGTCGAATATAAATCGTTGATGTGAATCTATCGTTTTATTCCTTCACAGCTCCAAGCATCATGCCTGAAATGAAATATCGCTGTAACAAAGGATAGATCAGCACAATTGGCAATGTGGTAATGACAATGGTGGCAAGCTGCACGCCTTTGGTTGTTGTTTCGATCACGACGGACCCGCCCACGTTCTGCATGGACTGTGTCTGGGATTGCACAATAATTTCATATAACATCATCTGTAACGGGTACAGGGATTGGTCTGTGATATACAGTTTGGTCGTCATAAAGTCGTTCCACTGCCCTACCCCGTTAAACAAAGCGATGGTTGCCATTGCCGGCATGGATAGCGGGATAAAGATTTTGAGAAAGATATGCCAGTCTCCAGCCCCATCCATCTTCGCCGACTCTTCGAGTGAATCCGGTACATTACGGAAGAAATTCATCAGGATGACGACATCGAAGAAACTGAACAAAGCCGGAATAATATACACCCAGAAGCTGTTCAGGAGACCCAGTGCCTTGATGAGCAAAAAGGTTGGAATCATGCCGCCGGAGAAAAACATGGTAATTACACCCATGGCTACATACAATTTGCGTCCTCTCAGGTACTTCTTGCTTAGTCCGTATCCGACCATGGCACAGAAGAATACATGTGTTACGACACCGATCATGGTTTTGGACACAGAGATGAAGAACGCCTGCCAGATGTTTGAATCATTAAACACCGCTCGGTAATTTTCCAGCGAGAACTCGGGTGACCAGAAGATAAATCCACCTTCTGCCAGTGCTTTGCCTGAACTAAAGGACGAGATGATGACATTCCAGAGCGGAACAATAATGACGATGGTACAGATTATTAAAAAAATGATATTGAGCGTATCAAAAATCCGGCTGTCCAGATCTTCTTTGGCCGCATTTCCGTTCATGAGGGAACCTCCTTCTACAGCACAGACTGGTTGTCGTTTAGCTTGCTAGTTATTTTGTTTGCCGTGACGAGCAGAATTACAGAAATGATGGAAACACCCAAACCTACGGCGGTAGCATACGAGAAATCGCCTTGCGACATCCCCATACGATAGACATAGGAATTAATGACTTCGGCCTTCTCACGGTTCTGTGAGTTCATAAGCACCAGCGTTTGGTCCAGATTCGAACCCAGCAATCCGCTGACCGTCAGAATCAGATTCAGGCTGATAATGGATTTCATATTAGGCAAGGTGATATTCCATATCTGACGCATCCGGCTGGCTCCGTCGATTTTGGCGGCCTCATAGTACGTAGGATCGATCTTGGACATGATGGCGAGATACAAAATGGTGCCCCAGCCAGCCTCCTTCCAGATATCCGATAACGTGGCGATCCACCAGTACTTGCCCGCGTCCAGCAATATGTTTTGCGGTTGTGATATGATGCCAAGACCGAGCAGTAGTTCATTGAACAAGCCGGTTGTGGAGAACCAGGTGATAAGCATACCGCCCAGCACGATCCATGAGAGAAAGTGAGGTAGATATGAAACCGTTTGCACGAATTTCTTGAATCGTCCGCTGTTCAGCTCGTAAATCATAATGGCCAGAATAATCGGAATGACAAACCCGATACCTAGCTTCAAAAAACTGATGCCCAGCGTATTCACAACGGCATCCCAGAAGTATTTGTCTGACATGATGATTCTGAAGTTATCCAGCCCCACCCATGGGGCACTGGACAGTGTATCAATGACGGTGTAATTTTTGAAGGCAATCGTTAATCCGTAGATCGGTATGTAACAAAAGACAATCATGAACAGAATGCCGGGTAGAACCATGGACTGGATCTCCCATTGTCTGGCGAAATCGATCCAGAACGTCTTGAACCGTTGCTTGGACGGCTTTTTGCCACCGGGTCTAAGAGGTTGTTGCTGTCTGTCTGCTGTAGTCGTCAAGTGACTCATCCTTCGTTGCTCCCCTCTGTATGTGTCGATAGATGCATGTATTCCGCTTTATAAAAACGTTTTTATTTTGTTCAAAAAAACTCCCTTCTCTGTAATAATAAGACGAAAAATGGACCCGCCGAGCCTCTCAGCCGTTATTTACGGCCATCTCTCCGGCTGTTCATTTTCACATGACTTGAACCGCGTACAATAAGTTCTCCAGATAACTTTTGCGCTACGCCTTCTTCCTGTCCCTTGATCATATTGACCAATTGCGTGACAGCTAGAATACCTTGTCTTGCAATTTGGTTCCGAACGGTGGTCAGCGGTGGGGAGTAATAGGGAGCGATATCAATATCATCAAATCCTACTACACTGATATCACTAGGAACCTCATAACCATGCGATTTTAGCGCTTGGATACATCCGATCGCGCTCAAGTCATTACCTGCCAGAAATGCATCAGGTAACTTGCCTGGGTGCTTATGAATGAAGGATTTGATGGCACTGTAAGTAGCCTCTTCTTCAAAGTACCCTTGAATAATGTAATCCTCATCGACTGGAAGTTCATATTCTCGAAGGGCCGCCAGATATCCCTCTCGACGCTGTACACTGTCAAACATCTCATCTACACCGGAGATATAGGCAATTTTCTGATGACCAAGCCCGATCAGATATTTGGTTGCTTCATAACTGGCTACGTAAGAGTCAAAGATGACACTTCCCATTCGTTCGCTCTCATACACACGATCCAGGAAAACAGCTTTAATCTTGTCTTTTTCCATCGACAAAATATCCTGCTCATCAATTCGAAGCTCTTCGTAGATGATTACCCCATCTACCCGTCTACCGAGAATATTGCTCATAATCACATGTTTATCTTTAGTTACAAATACGTTGAGTCCGTATCCGAGACGGTCACACTCACGCGACATGGCCTCGACTAACTTGTAAAAATACGGACCCGACACACTTGTCGTGAAGAAACCAAGCATCTTTGTCTGACCTGACTTCAACAGTTTCCCATTCAGATTGGGAATGTAGTTTAAACGTTCCGCCACTTTGAGCACATGGGACTTCGTTTCCGGATTCAGTACATCGACACCATTTAAGGCATTCGAAACCGTAGAGATCGAGACACCGGCTTCCCTTGCAACATCTTTAATTGTGATTTTTCCCATACACTTAGGTTCCTTTGCTATTAAAACGTTTTTATACATTCAAAATAGCATAAAACCGTTTTCAATACAACACTTAACTTTTCAAGTTTGTATAAAAGAAAACCGCTGATCTTCATTGATCAGCGGCTTCATCCCTTGATCTTATACTGCTCCGAGGGTGAATTGATTTATTGAATATAAGTTATTCACTCGAACGACATTAGGATTCAAGTTTATTTTATTTAAATGAAACGGTATATATTTGTCCTTTTTGCGTTGGCAGACTAACTTGATCGTCTTTCTCCTGAACGGTTTGTACAACCGTATCCCCTTGATATACTTTCAAGCCAGGCTCAACCTGCAAATAACATGTATTGCCCGTATGTGAGAGGACTTCTGCTTCAACTAGCTTACCGTTCTCCCAACTTAGGCTAACCTCAAACCCGCCTCTTGCTCTCAAACCTTTAACCGAACCTGTAGACCAGCGTTCAGGCAATGCTGGCAGGAAATCCAGATACCCCTGATGAGATTGCAGCAGCATCTCGGCAATACCTGCGGTTGCAGCAAAGTTTCCATCGATCTGGAATGGCGGATGAGCATCAAACAAGTTCGCGTATACGCCGCCAGTCTCATGTTTGCTTGGCTCATAGGCTTTAACGAGTGTTAACAAATTAGAGATGAGCTGTTCAGCGCGATTCCCTTCTCCAAAGCGAGCCCATAAACCGATTTTCCAGCCAAGACTCCAGCCTGTACCACCGTCACCCCGAATTTCAAGTGAAGTGCGTGCAGCCTGCATCAGTTCAGGAGATTTTTTCTTTGTAATCAGTCGTCCCGGGAACACACCAACCAAGTGAGATACGTGGCGGTGCTGCGGATCTTCTTCTGTGAAATCCTCGCTCCATTCCTGAAGGCGCCCTTTTGCGTCGATCTGCAAAGGCAGCAGTTGTTCTCTCTTCGCTCGTAGGAGTTCCACGAATTCCGCATCTGTTTGCAACACTTCAGCTGCTTGAATACAGTTTTCGAACAGCTCGGCAATGAGGGAAAGGTCCATTGTAGTTGCCTCACTGACAGCTGTATGTTCTCCGTTAATGACAAATTTCATCTCTGGTGACGTTGATGGTGATGTGATCAAATGTCCTTCTTTATTCTCAATGAGCCAGTCCAGACAGAACAAGGCGGCATCCTTCATCAGTGGATAACCGGTCTCCTGCAAAAACTCTTTATCCTCTGAGAACGCATAATGCTCCCACAGATGCTGCGTCAGCCATACGCCGCCCATCATCCACAAAGCCCATGACGGATCACCTGCACCATAATCCCCTACAGGGGCTGTTTGTCCCCAAATATCCGTATTGTGATGGGCTACCCATCCACGAGCGCCATAGTTTACTTCAGCTGTTTTTCGTCCGTTTTCCGCAAGTTTTCCAATAAAATCAAGTAATGGTTCATGCAGTTCAGCCATGTTACACGTCTCTGCCGGCCAATAGTTCATCTCTGCATTAATATTCAATGTGTAGTTGCTACTCCAGGGCGCACGTGTTTCCTGATTCCAGATTCCCTGAAGATTGGCTGGTAACGTTCCCGGTCTGGAGCTGGCGATCATCAAATAACGGCCATAGTTGAACAACAACTCGACCAGACCCGGGTCACTGCTTCCGTATTTCTCGATGCGCTCATCTGTAGGCATGTCCTGCGGAGCAACACTTTCACCTAAGTGTAATTGCACACGATTAAACAGCGCTTGATGATCCTGTACATGACGTTGACGCAATTCTGTATAATCACGAGTCATAATCTGCTTAATAACGTCCGCAGTCTTCTCTTGCGGGGAGGTTACGCTGTCCCCTTTTTGACCTGTAGGAGCATAACTTGTAGCCCCTGCAAAGTAAATGACCGCTTCCGTTGCACCCACGATTTGCAGTCCGCCACCGCTTGAATGCAGTGTACCTCCAGTTTGAGATACCGCAAGTCGGCCATGGAAAGTCATCGCACGACTAGTTGCTACATCTCCGTAACGGACAGGAATTTCAACATCGTGATAGTTCGGTGACACATACTCAGGAGCCGTTCCAGATAGTTCATATTGAGCGTTCGCAGCAGAAGTTTCATGTCTCAGCGGACTGCTCAGCCTAGTATGAAAGTTAAGTCTTCCTTCTTTGCTTGCGGTTAAACGAATGACAATACCCTGATCGGGATGGGAAGCAAATACCTCCCTGTCATATCGTACTCCACCAATTTCATAGGAAACGCTTACAACACCTGTAGATAAATCCAGCTTGCGCTGATAAGTTTTTCGTTCACATAATTGTCCGTGTTCCATCACAAGTTCCAGATCACCAAATGGCAGGTACGATTGTGTAAAAGGCCCCATCATTTTTTTGCTAAGTTGATCCGCTTCTACGTACTGTTTACGGGCGATCAATTCCCTGATTTGAGGCAATACTTCACGAGCCTCCGGGTTATTCCAATCCTGTGCATAGCCTGACCATAACGTGTCTTCGTTCAATGCAATGCGTTCTTTTTCGATACCGCCAAAGACCATTCCGCCCAACTTGCCGTTACCGATAGGCAGTGCTTCAACCCAATAGGTGGCTGGAGTGCCAAACTGAATATTCATGCTGATCGTTACCTCCGAATGCACTTGATTTTTGGACAAACTCTAATTTTACTTGCTCAGGAATCATTATAACTTTCAATACAAAGGGAAGATATATATTTAATAAAAATGATGTGGAAAAGCTTAAACCAGTGACAAATAAACCTTAAAATTCCATTTGGTAAGAGGAGATTTTCCGTGATCTCAACACGGTATCTATTGTGAAGTACTTGTATATTTGTGATAAGCAAAAAGCGGCACCTGGTCTGGCGCAGCTCTTTAAATAAAGTATGGAAATTGTAAGTACTTCCTTTATTGTTAGATTTGATTTGATTTATTTTAATTGAACGCTCTTCATATAAGCTTTGAATTCTGCTGCAATCTCTTTGTACTTTGTATGATGCAAATAATGCGAGCCTTCCATGGGGATCATTTTACCCTGATCGGATTGTTTGATCTGCTCCTCATGTAGCGGTATCCAATTGGGATTCGCAGTATTATTGGACTGAACGAAAAGCAACATCGGTAAATCGCGAGGATAGGTCAGTTTCTCTGCATTTTTGAAGTTAGAACCCAGATTTTTCAACTCATTCATTAAGGTTGAATTACTCGATACCTGATTAGAGATCAAGTTCATCTGCTCTATGGTATGCTCATCATAGTCCATAGATTTGTAAGGATCTGCACTCACATTTTTGAGGAATCGCATCAGCCCTGAGGTTTGAAGGAACTGCATCGATTTCAGAGGTAGTTTAACATCCATGCCAGGCTGATTAGGAACACTGCTGTCTATACCGATAAATGCGATCACTTCACCCGGATAATCTTTTACATAAGATGCGCTGTACAGTCCCGCAATAGAGTGCCCCATAAGAATATAACGGCCAAGACCTAGTTGCTCCACAGCTTCATGTATTTCTCTAACGATATTTTCAGAGGTACGTTCTTTGTCTGTACGATCACTTAATCCATAGCCAAATGGTTCAATCGTTACCACTTTATAATCTGACGTTAACTGATCAATTAATAGTTTGAAATCTAACACCGGAGATGGGGTTCCTTGTCCCGGAAGCAGCACGATGGTCTGTTCTCCGTGACCTTGAATGGAGACATTCATGTTTTTGCCATCCACTTGCACATACTGCCCATACGATTCTATCTTTTTCTTTTCCATTCCATTGCTAATCACATGGATCACAAATACGATGCCCATGAATAATACAAGCGCTGCGAAGATTCCCCCGAATATTTTTAAGAACAACTTGCGTTTCTTGCCACGTTTCTTCTCTGTCTGCTTTATTTCTACGATTTCTTCCATTCTCATCTTCTCCTGTCCCTTAGTCTGTGTAACTGTCTTGGTGACTTATTTACAGTATAGTGAGACAAGATGTTGCCAGCGTGACGCCAAGATGAACGGAATATGAACTGGCATATATAAGTTGAATTACTTTACACAGTCCACTCCGATGACAGAATAACCTTCCAATCGCTGTTATCACCAGATTTTTTTGGATTCCCTTTTCCAAAGGGAAAAATCCGGTGATAAAGGCGAGCGCTCCGCTTTTCCAGGTTTTTTCTGTCCTCTCCGTTAACGTGTAAATAATCATTCATTTTATATTGCTTTATTAACAGTATCTAAAAAAAGAGAGTTGCTTATATACAAGCAACTCTCTTTGCCGTGGTTCTAAATATTCCTAGTGGTCGAGGAATACAAGTTGAATGAAGAATAGAATCGCAAAAATATAAAAAATCGGATGAACATCTTTACCTTTGCCACGAAGTAGCTTGAGCACAGGATAGAAAATGAAACCAATCCCTATACCTGTTGCAATACTGTGCGTCAGCGGCATCAGAATAATGATCAGGAACGCCGGGAAGGCCTCTTCCAGATCACTCCAGTTCATTTTGCTAATGACACTGATCATAAAGAAACCTACAATGATGAGCGCCGGGGATGTGATCGCCGGGATGCTCGAAATGACACTTACGATTGGACTAAAGAACAAAGTCGCGGCGAGCAATACACTTACTGTTACCGCAGTCAGTCCCGTTCTCCCTCCTGCGGCTACACCCGTACTGGACTCAATATAAGCCGAGGTTGGGCTTGTTCCAAGCATAGCACCCGTCGTTGTACCAACAGCATCAGCGAGCAATGCACCACGAGAGCGCGGGAATTTGCCATCTTTCAGTAATCCAGCTTGTTCCGCGACACCAAGCATCGTTCCTGTAGTATCGAACAAAGTAATCAACAAAAACGTGAAAATGATCGTGTATATTCCATTCGAGAAAACACCGGCTAAATCCATCTGGAACGCAGTTTCCCCCAGTCCTGAAGGCATCGCTACAATGGATGCAGGCATTTGGAACAGTCCCATGAACCAGGCGATGATCGCTGTAATAACCATACCTATAAATAGATATCCTTTGACATTGTAAGCCATCAACGTAACGGTGATGATTAGACCAATAATCGTCAGGTACGTCATCGGTTGCGCCAGATTTCCGAGTGTAATCAGATTAGATTTAGAATCGGCAATAATACCTGCGTTTTGCAGTCCAACCGTTGTAATGAACAATCCAATTCCTGCCGTTATCGCATGTTTGAGACTTGCCGGAATGGCATCCAGCAACATGTAGCGAAACGAAGTCAGCGATAAAATAATAAACAAAATACCCGCAATGAATACAGCACCAAGTGCTGTCTGCCAAGTTACGCCATACCCCTTAACTACACTAAACGCGAAAAACGCATTTAGTCCCATACCCGGTGCGATAATAATCGGATAATTGGACCACAGTCCCATAATCAGCGTTGCTACAATACTCGCCAAAATCGTAGCAATGAATACCCCGTTAAAGCTCATTCCTGTGTCGCTCAGAATTCCGGGATTAACAATCACTATGTATACCATCGTGAAAAATGTAGTAATACCAGCAATAATTTCGGTTGAAACGGTGGTGCCTCTTTCTTTCAGTTTGAACCAGTTGTCCATCGTCAAGCCAGCCTCCAACTTTCATTTTGTTTTCTTAGATTCTGCAGCACAGTTAAAAACAAAAAATCCTAATTGCCTATAGGATTGGAATTCTTACGCTCCTATATTCGTCATTAGGATCTGAACAGCTCCGAATGTGAAGATCAAAAAAAGAATTTTGTTTTTAATCTGAGGTGCATTTCGAATTTTATTAAAAATAACACAGGATGTCAATGGAATTCGAGCTTTGTTCACATTATTTACGAACTATTCAAGTTGATAAATGAGATTTCATTCGCTTTTAGTGTTTAGACTGATCTAAGCTTGTATGTTAGTTAATTTTGTATATTTTACAATCAGCGTACAATTGTGATGGTTTTTATTTACAAATGAATGATAATCTTCTTAAGGATGAACAAATGAACAAAGCTTCATGCATTCATGTTAAAGAGATATCGAGGAGGAATCGTTGTGAAATTGTCTAAAAAAGCATTGCCTGCATTAGCTCTGACGTTGGCTGTATCAGCTTCTACTCTTCTTTCCCCTGGACAAGCAACTATCGCTAAAGCTGCCGGTGCAAGTACTGAGAAAAAACCAATCAAAAATATCATTTTCCTTATTGGAGATGGTATGGGAACATCGTATACATCCGCTTATCGTTATATGAAAGATAATCCTAAGACGAAAGTGATGGGAAAAACGGTGTTTGATCCGTATCTGGTAGGCGCTCAAATGACCTATCCCGACGATGACAAACAAAATGTTACGGATTCCGCTTCTGCCGCAACCGCAATGTCGTCAGGTGTGAAAACATATAACGCAGCCATTGCAGTGGACACAAATCAAAAGAATGTCAAAACCGTGTTGGAGCAAGCCAAACAGATCGGTAAATCCACAGGTTTGGTCGCGACTTCTGAGATTACCCATGCTACTCCAGCGGCATTTGGAGCTCATGATATCAGCCGCAAAAACATGGATGCTATTGCAAATGACTACTACGACGAGTTGATTAACGGCAAACACAAAGTGGATGTACTGCTCGGCGGAGGGAAAACCAATTTTGTACGTAAAGACCGTGATCTTACGAAAGAGTTTCAAAAAGCAGGTTATAGTTATGTGACGGATCGTACATCCCTGCTCGCGAATAAAAACAAACAAGTACTTGGGTTGTTTGCAGACGGTGGTCTGGACAAGTTCATTGATCGCACAAGCGCGACACCTTCACTCGCTGAGATGACGAATTCGGCTATTGATCGTCTTAAAACAAACAAAAAAGGATTTTTCTTGATGGTTGAAGGCAGTCAGATTGACTGGGCAGGACACGATAATGATATTGTTGGCGCAATGAGTGAGATGGAAGATTTCGCTAAAGCCTTTAAGGCAGCGATTGATTTTGCGAAAAAAGACGGACAAACACTGGTTGTAGCTACAGCGGACCACTCCACAGGAGGACTTACCCTGGGTAAAGATGGAGAATACAACTTCTTTGTAGACCCAATCAAAGCTGCACTGCGTACTCCTGACTTCATGGCTGCTCAAATTGCCAAAGGGGCTTCTGTTGATGAAACTTTGAAAAAATATCTCAAACTTGAGCTGACAGCAGAGGAAATTCAATCCGTTAAAGATGCTGCTCAAAGTGCGGATGTGACCAAAATTGATAATGCGATCGAAGCTATTATTGATAACCGCTCTTTCACAGGTTGGACAACAGGTGGGCACACAGGTGAAGATGTTCCGGTGTATGCCTATGGCCCAGGAAGTCAGCGCTTCTCTGGCTTAATTGATAACACTGATAATGCCAAAATCATTTTTGATATTTTGAAAAAGGGCAAGTAAACGATTTTGCACTCTGTCTTGATATCCAATGGTTAGCTGTATAAGTACTTTTCTAAATTGCCCCCTCTCTTCTTTCGAAAGAAATGAAGTGAGGGGGTTGTTGTATTAGCATTAATTTTATTCCCTGTTATATGAGAATAAGAGGTGAATTGCAGTTATACTCTGGCAAATTGTTGCATTATCGCCGTCGCCGCAAAGGTGCAGCCCCCAGCTTCTTTCAAAGATTTGCCGATGAGATGTGCCTGCTCTTTATAGATGGGATTGTGAAGTGCTTCCATAATCGCCTCCTGTAATTGGATTGCGTTCAGGTGATGCTGATCTAATACAATCCCGGCTCCAAGCTCTTTTACGCGACCGGCTACAAATGGTTGATCTGAGGTCATGGGAATCATAACAAGTGGAACATCGAAATATAATGCCTCGCTTACACTATTCATGCCTGCGTGAGTAACAAAAACGTCTGCATGCTGCAATATTTCAATCTGAGCAACATAAGGCTTCACGATAAAGTTTTCGGGAATCATTTCTTCGATGGATGTAATATCGGTGTATTTCCCCGAAGATAAAACAACATTTACTGCTTGATCTTTTAATGCATCAAAGCACAGTTTGTAAAACTCCAGGTTTTTATTCAGTATGGTTCCCATGGAAATGTATACTGTCTTCGTATGCCGTTCACGAAGAAGATGAAATGGGAATTCGGGAGCATCTTCCCGCGGAATAATCGATGAACCCGTGAATAGAAAACGATCTTGCAATTCTTCTGCCCGTGGCTGAAAATAACGGCTGGTGTAAACAATATTTAATTGAGCGTTATGTGCCATCATCTCCTCCACAGCAGGCAGGCTGACCTTATACGTTGTTGCTATTTCTTTTGCCTTGTTCATAATCGCTTCATATAATTCTCGTGTATTGATATCCTCTCCGTCATCTAAGCTTGCTGGCTCAACGGAAGCAAAAGAAGCTATCGTACATACGGATGGAATCCCTAATTTCTCAGCGAGAATTTGGCCTCCCCACCCCATCAGTGAATCATAGATGAGATAGTCAAACGTTTCATGCTCAATTAAACGAAGCACCTCAGGAATCATTCTGGGAATGATTCCGCAAGTAACCATGTGTAGGAATTGGTAGGGATGCCGATACGCCAAAGGCTTAAGTGTAGGTTCATGTGAGAACGCATCCTCCGCAAAAGGATAGGTCATGACCTTAGCTCCCGTTTGCTCAATCCGAGAACGATATTCCTCTACACAGACATAAACAACATCTTCCCCAAGTTTGACTAGCTCCGTAATTAACCCAAGGGATGGGTTCACATGGCCTTCAGCCGGAGTAATAACAACCAATACACGCGCCATAGTGCGCACCTCCTGAATGTAATATGTGCCTCCGATCCGTATCTGGTCTGACCGGTTGTTTGTTTACATCGGAAGTGTATCTATTTTTTGTCCAGCGGGATGATCTGTTTGGGACGTATGGGCTGTAATTCGCAACGATGAGAAAAAGCTCAGTATAACCAATAGAAGTTGAAGCGTCAGCACCATCAGAATGCCTGTGGATATGCCCCATCCCGTCGTTTTGGCTAAAGCAACCAATGAACCGCTTACACCAATGCTTACAGCCACATAAAAAGAATCGACAAACTGAAGGTTGGCAGACATTTTTCCTTCCTGTCCAAGCTCAGCATACTGTAAAGAAAGGACTGCGGTAGTCGGGTTAGCCAGACCCACACCAAAACCAATAATAATCTGTGAGAGGAGAATGAGCGCAATCCCGGTATCCGTCAAAAATAAAGCCAGCATGACGAGCATAACTCCGACGATCATAATGCCAATTCCATACATCACTCTCCGCTTCCGCCCATCACCTCGGTCTTTTACATCCAATCTGGCTTGCAACCAAGCCGCTCCAGACCAGCTTAATGAGCCTGCTGCGACAAGTAATCCGGCAGTTTCTGCCGATAACCCCTTCATCTCAGTCAAACCCAGAATAACAAAACTCTCGGTTGCAAAGTAACAAGACACATACAATCCTCTTGTTACCAAGGTTGCCGGTAAACCGGATTGGATTAGAAATGTTCCTTGAGGCAATAATTTGTGCATGAACGGTATCATGATTATGAATCCACTAATCGAAAGAGCTATGCCCTGCCAGCTCGTAATCATGCCAAGACCTGTCAGTAACAATCCCGTTCCAATAGCTAATAAAATGGCCTGGCCTGTTCTTGAGTCAACCGCTCGTGCTTCTTCTATAATGTGCTGATTGCGCTGCAGATCACGAAACGAGCGATATGTAAGCAGAAGAGCAAGTACAATCAAAGGGATAACGATCCAGAAAACAAACCGCCAAGACAGATAAGAAGCAAGAAGTCCAGCAAAATAAGGGCCTATTAATGAAGGAAGAACAAATGCCATCGAAAAAGCTGCCAAAATCTGAGTTCGGAGATTTTCCGGGTAGTATAATGTTACACACACATAGACACATGTAATTAAAGCGCCAGCTCCAAATCCTTGAAAAACTCTTCCTCCAATGAGCATGTACATGTTCATGGATGTCGCAGCAATCATTGTCCCCATTACAAAAATAACAAAAGATATAAGAATGGAAGTGAATACACCTCGCCTGTCCACTTGCTGGCCCATCACCAGTGTTCCTACAAGCTGAGATAACAAAAACGCGCTAAAAATCCACCCATATAGATGAATTCCCTGCATGTCTTGAGCTATTTTGGCAGCAATAGTTGTGATCGCTAGCCCTTCGAATGCCGAAGTAGTTAATACCAACATAATACCAATGGTCATTGCGCTGTAACGTCGATGAAAGATGCCGATTGGTTTCTCGTGTGTCACGGACACCTCCATAAATATTGAAATATTAGTAAAATACACCTGCAGATGTATCTTTAATATAGGATAAGCAAACCACTTTGTAAACAAAAATGTTTATTAAGTGGTCTTCTTCGTTGATCATGCTAATCCGAAGGCCAGTCCACAGGCGCCCTCTCTGTTCAGCGCTCTCGCCATTTGCTCCTTCATAAGAAACGTATGCTCTGCATTGACTTCCAACAAAGTGCTCATACTACGTATCGAATATATTTAAGGAGAGATTCGAGATGGATCTGCAGAGCGGCAAATTGTATTGGCCAACCACGGTAACAAATCCTCCTTCTTACCCGAAGCTTGAGGAAAATATTACTTGTGATGTTCTCATCATCGGTGCGGGCAGTTCGGGTGCACAGTGTGCTCATTTTCTTTGTAATCAAGGATTATCAGTCGTTGTCGTGGACAAGCGAAAGGTTGGAGAAGGCAGCACAAGCACCAACACTGCGTTGATTCAATATGCGGGGGAAAAGAGTTTTGTATCTTTGAAGAATACATTCGGTGAAGAAGCAGCCGCCCGTCATCTGAAATTGTGTGAACAATCGATCAATCATATTGAGCATATCAGTAGCGAGCTCCCGATTAAGCCTGATTTTATAAGACGTGATAGCTTGTATTACGCGAGTTACCTGGAAGATATCCCGGCATTGCAAGAAGAATATGAACTTCTCAAAAAGCACGGTTTCAACGTGGATTTTTGGGATGAGCAGCGTATATCAAGCGTATATCCTTTCTCTAAATCAGCTGCGATTTATTATCATGATGATGCCGAGATGAACCCGTTAAAATTCGTTTATGGACTGCTTGAGAAAGCAAAATCAGAAGGTGTACGGATCTACGAGGAAACCGAGATTTCAGGTAAACGTTTTGAGAACGATTCGGCTGTTTTCTATACCAAAGAACGCCACGAGATTCGTGCGAAACATGTGATTATTGCGGCTGGATATGAAGATAAAGACTTTAAAGCAGAAAAAAATGCCACGCTCTCCAGCTCTTACGCTGTTATTACCAAGCCGGTTTCTGATTTAGAAAACTGGTACAAACGCACGTTAATTTGGGAAACGGCACGTCCGTATGTTTATATGCGCACAACGACGGATAACCGTATTATTATCGGCGGCATGGATAAGGATACGGCCTACGTGGAAACCAGGGATTCTAAAATTTTGGCAAGTAAGGATAAACTGATCCAAGAATTTAATAAGCTTTTTCCAAATATTCAGGTTGAATCAGATTATTATTTAGGTGCTTTTTACGGGGGAACACATGACGGCTTGCCGGTAATCGGACAATATGACTCATATCCGCATTGTTACGTCATTATGGCTTATGGCGACAATGGAACCGTGTATAACGGTGTGTTGGCGAAAATTGTAACGGACAATATCGTGCATGGCTCTAGCCCGGATATGGATCTTTATTTGCAGAACAGACCCCTTGTTGAAAAAATGACTCTCTAACGCTAAAAGCCGATTCCACATCTACATCTGGAATCGGCTTTTAAGTATACCTTACAAAACCTTAATCGACCTCTATAGTTACAGGGTAATAATGATTGGCCCTTTTTTGGACAGAATGATCGTATGTTCAATCTGAGCTACATGACTGTTTTTGGTAGCAAACGTCCATCCATCCCCTTTTTGATACACTTCTTCTTCAGATGTAGAAATAAAGGGTTCAAACGCGATGACCATGCCTTCTTTCAGCAACTCATCATCTGACGTGTCATTATAATTATAGATATGATCCGGCGCTTCGTGAATGGCACGGCCAACCCCATGTCCTGTCAGGTTACGAATAACAGTTAACCCATTCTGCCGGGCAGTTAGAAAAACAGCTTTGCCAATACCGCTCTTTTTAGAGCCAGGATTCGCTTTTTTCAGACCTGCTTCAAAAGCGAGTTTGGCTACCTCACAGATTTTCGTTAACACTTCTTCTCCCTGGCCGACAACAAAGGAGATACCTGTATCCGCGAAATATTCGTTTTTGGAGCCGGAAACATCGATGTTGACGATATCGCCTTCTTGGATTACCCGATCCCCTGGAATCCCGTGAGCGACTTCTTCATTGACACTAATACACGTAAAACCAGGAAAGTCATATTCACTTTTGGGTGCGGAAATGGCGCCCTCTTTCTCAAACAGCTCTCCAGCTAAATCATCCAGTTCTTTGGTCGTTACACCCGGAACCGTCCGCTCAACCAACGTATCGCGGATGGAAGCAACGATCCTTCCAATTTCTTTTAAACCATTAAAATCCTCTTCCGTTTTTGCAATCATATGCGCTTACCTCACGTTCCTTCTTCTTTGTAAACAGAAAGTTTCATCTCATTGCAACATAAATTGCTACAGTTTGCAACATTTTTAGGATTCGATGTACTCGCACAAAGAAAAAACTCAACTATTTGACATCTATGTCTTTGATTACGTGCTGGCCTTTACCTCTCTTACGTGTACAAAAAAGAGGTGAACCGAAGTTCACCCCAGGTATATAGCGTTAATAATCATGTTACGTTACACGAAGGATTTCGCTCTCGCTAATTTAATTTAACGGACTAAGCTAAAACCATTATTGCTGTTTATACACCCGAACATAATCCACCTGCATGGTTGCAGGAATATCTGAAGCATCCGGAATGCGGCCACCATCGAAATTACCGCCGATCGCCAAGTTCATGATTAAATAGAAAGGTTCATCAAATGGAGCATTAGGGTTGTTCGGTGCAGCTGCAGACGACCATTGCTGGTTGGTAACTTTATAGAAGAATTTGCCGTCCACGTACCATTTGATGTTGTCCGGTTCCCAAACTACAGAATATACGTGATAATCGTTAGCAATAGTTTGTCCTGCGGGGAAGTGATACTCTCCACCTGCATACTGATTGGCAGGCCATTGCCCGCCAAAGTGAATCGTCCCACTGGTTGTTCCAGGCAGACGGCCTCTTGCCTCCATCACGTCAATTTCACCTGATGCAGCCCATGTGCCATATACCGAATCTTGCGGTAGCATCCAGAGTGCAGGCCATACGCCATCTCCTGTAGGCAGCTTGGCACGGAAATCGACACGCCCGTACTTCAAGGATAACTTGTCTTTGGTATTCACCTTACCGGAAGCATATTTAGCAAAACGATTCGGGTCTTGAGGGAATGATTGGTTACTATGTGTTGCACGGATATTTAATTTTCCATCCTGAACAAAAATATTTTGCGGACTGGTAGTGTAGTGCTGGAGCTCCGCATTGCCCCACCCCCAGGTTCCCGGATCATCATTGAGATAATACCCTGTTTCTATATTCCATTTGCTTGTATCCAGCGCAGAACCACTGAACTCATCCTGCCAAATCAGATTCATGCCTTCAATCGCCGGATTGTTCGGTGTACCGATGGAGATGTCTTCTTGGTCCGAACCATCGGGACGTGGAGCATCCGGGTTGCCAATGAGTGTATAGTTCACATAGTTGCTACCCACGTTTCCACCGGGTTGTCCGTTAAGCGGATAGCCGATTCGAATTTGCATATTTTCCTGAATAGGTCGGAACCATAGACCATAGATATGATCGGCCCAGTATCCCCACTGATTGGCATCGGAAATCGGATTGTAGCCATTGCCGGAATACGTAAATTTACTTTGACCACTATTACTTAAGTCTACCCATTGACCATTGATATTGATTTGGTATACAAAATTTTGTAATTCTTTCGCAATAGGTGTGCTCCCGCCAATCTTGGGCAGCGGAATACCTATGGAACCGCTTTCATCTGCTGTGAAAGTTGTCCCTTCATAGGCAGTAACTACGAATGAATTACGCACAGGTTCATTGAATGTAATGGTGTAAATAATATTGGCTGTCGATGTTTTGGACTGCAGCTTGACATGAATAGACTCGGTTACGTTAAACCAATATCCTCCCCCACCCTCGGTGAATTGGCCGAAGTTCTGATCGTAAATCCAGCCGCTGGCTGCGTTATTGTCAATATCAATCCACGTGTTGCTCTGCACCGGTTTCACATACACCTTGAGATCCTGAGCGACGGCTTCATAGGTGACTGATGGATTATTGTTAAAGGTGGGATACGTAAAGCCGGCGCCTCCGGTGCTGCTGGCAATGATGTCAGGCCCCTGTGTAGGGCTCATTGCTGTGATCGTTGTTTCGTTAATGTTTTGAAAGACCAGTCGATAGTCAAGCTTTATTCCGTTCGCTTTGGAATACAATTGAACATCGGTGGTTGAGGAGAGAGTGAACCAATATCCATGAAAGCCGGCGTCAGTCCAGTGTCCCCAGTTTTGGTTGTACGTAAAGCCTTCCGCCTGATCAATATCCACCCACTCGCTTCCTACCTTGACATTAACACCTAAATCCCCGTTCACTTCGCTCCATGCAGCAGAACCCCCATTAAACTTAGGCATCACGAACCCGAAACTGGCCTTGCCAACCCCGGATTTGGATATGACAGGTCCGTCAGCAGATGAAAAGTACTCCATGGACGTAATCGTCTTCCCGGCAGCCCTAGCCGTTGAGCCGGGCCCAAGTATAACACTGGCCAGCATGATGAATACGAGCATCACACCCATCCTTCTGTACACCAATTGCCTCTCCCTGCAAGCAGCCGATTTCATTCATTCTCCTCCTTCAAACCATTTTTCCAATCTGTTATCAATAAGGAAAAAGATTACAGATCAGATAACTCTATTCTACCGAAAAGAAGAATGTGCTGAAAGATATATTTATAATTTGTTTTAGCCTGTCAATTCATTGTACAAATGAAAAGAGATGATTCCTTTTTCTTTGTAAACAGAAAGGTTCATCTCATTGCAACATAAATTGCTACACTTTGCGACATTTTGCGTTGAAAAAGCAACCAGAAGCCTTAATCTATAAGACAAATCTTTTGATTAATGAAAAAAGCACTGTTGTCTAAAAGACGAAACAGTGCTTTTCATTACCATATGCTGTTTGGGACTTATATGTTTTGCCCGTGACTTGCAATACATTCCTTGTACCAGTAAAACGAATCCTTCCGCACCCTTTTCAGAGAACCTTTTCCCTCATCGTCTTTGTCCACATAGATCAAGCCATATCTCTTCTTCATCTCTCCGGTGCCCGCACTGACCAGATCAATGCATCCCCATGGTGTGTACCCGATCACTTCGACTCCGTCTTCCAAAATGGCTTTTTTCATTTCACTTACATGTTGTCTCAAGTAATCAATTCGATACGGATCATGTACTGATCCATCCGCTTCCAACACATCGATGGCACCCAGTCCATTCTCCACTATAAACAAGGGGATCTGATACTTATCGTACAGCCAGTTTAATGTAATCCGAAGACCTACCGGATCAATCTGCCATCCCCATTCGCTGGCTGGCAAGAGAGGATTTTTATAACCGCTGATTTCATTGCCTTCGCTCTTGTCCTGATCCGTTGGATTAGCCATCACGACTGAACTGGAGTAATAACTGAATCCGATATAATCTACGGTTCCTTCTTTCAGGAACAATTCATCCTCCGGAGCAGTGTCGATTTCCAATTGATGTTTCTTCAAGAAACGAAAATATGACCGCGGATATTCTCCTCTGACATGTACATCAAGAAAAAAATATGCTTGCTGAAGTTTCTTGACATGGGCGAGCACATCATTAGGGTCGCAAGTCGCTGCATAGGACGTTGGATGAAGAAACATGCCGCCAATGATAAAGTCCGGGTTAATCTTTTTACCAAGTTTAATTGCCTTGGCACTGGCAACCAGCATATAATGTGCAGCCTGATACATGGTCTGAAGTTTGTTTTCTCCTTCAACCCACTGAATTCCGCCTGGCTTCCAGGGCTTGCGTACAATCATATTGATTTCATTAAACGTCATCCAGTACTTGACCTTTGTCCGAAATCTCGTGTAGATTACTTCGCAATAGTTTAGATAGAAGTCAATCAGCTTTCGATTACGCCATCCCCCATATTCCGTCACCAGATGATAGGGCATTTCAAAATGGGATATGGTGACAACCGGCTCAATTCCATATGCCAAACAGGTATCAAACAAGTCATCATAGAACTGCAGGCCTTCTTCATTCGGCTGCGTCTCATCCCCGTTTGGAAATATTCTTGTCCAAGCAATACTGGTTCGAAAGCATTTAAAACCCATCTCATGAAACAATTGAATGTCTTCCTTGTATCTCGTATAAAAATCACTAGCCTCGTGACTAGGGTAATATACATTTTCCTCTATACCTTCTGTAATCCTCCGCTCAACTCCATGCGCGGCTGCTGACATTACGTCAGCGACACTTATGCCTTTGCCGCCTTTGTTCCAGCCGCCTTCAACTTGATTGGCAGCGACAGCGCCTCCCCATAGGAAATGTTCAGATAATTTGTTCATGGTCTCATCACCTCTAAGCATGAATGCGCAGCAATGCCTCATTTTGGACAATTCGATCTGTAGCGACCTGCTCTACACTCTGATATTCAAACGTATTTGAAATAATAATCGGAACCACGGTATCAAATCCTTCTGCACGAATAGCTTTATGGTCATATTCAATTAACAAATCACCTTGTTTAATAATCTGATCCTGTTGCACATGAGCAGTAAAATGTTTACCTTTCAACTTGACCGTATTAATGCCCACGTGAACAAGCATCTCTACACCTTCGTTCGACAGCAGTCCAATGGCATGTTTAGTCGGGAACAACGAGACGACCTTTCCGTCAAATGGCGCGTATACTTTGCCATCGATGGATTCGACTGCCGCGCCGCTACCTAAAGCAAAGATAGGATCGTCAATCTCTTTTATGTTCTTAACTGTGCCGTTAATAGGAGATCCGATGATTAACGTTCCTGAAGGCCGAATTACACGATCAATTCCTTTATTTGCAGATGTGGATGCTGACGATTCAGAAGTTGCCGCTGTTGGACTAGCCGTTCCAGCACTCACCATTCCATTACTAGCGTTAACTGTTGCTGGAGCTGGAATGTCCTCTTCAATCCCCCAGATTAAAACGGCAATCAAAGCAAGCGTTATACTTATGACAACACCAATGATAATGTGAATGTAGCTATCGGCAATATACGTTGGCAACGCAAGAATTCCGGGTAGAATCAAGGCTGTCGCTCCGCCGCCCCAGAAATTGATATAAGCTGCTCCAATCCCTCCGGCAAGCATTGCACATATAAATGGTCGCTTGTATTTCAGATTGAATCCGAAAATAGCCGGTTCCGTAATTCCAAACATGGCTGTTACACCACTGGACAAAGCACTCGATTTACTCGCTTTATGTTTTAGCAGGAGGAATACACCAAGACATGCTCCAGCCTGAGCCAGATTGCCTGTCAGGTTGGCAGGTGAAATGACCGAGTAACCATATTCTGCAATAAGCTGGCTGTTAATCGGTGTAATCGCGTAATGCATGCCAAATATGATCAAAAGCGGCCTGAATGTTCCGAACAAAAAGGCACCAATCACACCATTAACGGTATAGAGATACGTTACAATTTGAGCAACCCCGCTACCGAAATAGGTTCCGATCGGCCCGAATACAATCAATCCAAGTGGAACCATGATAAATAACACAATCATCGGTACAAACAGGATTTTAAACATATCGGGTATACGCTTATTTACAAAGCGATGTACGTAGCTCATAACCCATACGGAAATAATAATCGGAATAATCGTTGACTTATAGTTCACGAGCAACAACGGAAGTCCGAAAAAGCTTAAGCTGGTGACGCCGGTTTCTGCTACTTTTGCAGCTCCTTCCATGATCGTCGGATACATGTAAGCGCCGGCAAGAGCGACAGCTAAATACTCGTTTGTTTTAAACTTCTTAGCTGCACTGACTGCTAGAAAGAAGGGGAAAAAATAGAAAATTAGATCGCTGATCAGGTTAAAGGTTTGATATGCGCCGCTTGTTGTTTCGAGAAGATTCATTGTCGTCAGGATCGCAAGCACAGACTTGACCATACCGCATCCAATTAACACAGGAATGACGGGCCCGAATATACCTGCAACCGTTTCTACGACTCGGGATAATACATTCTTTTTTTGCTGCACTGCTTTTACTTCGATGTCCTGATTATCCAAGTCAAGCTTTTCACTGACTGCGTCAAAAACGCTTTTTACTTTTGCTCCAATAATGATCTGCAGCTGACCGCTGTTAAACTGAGCTCGCAGGACACCTTCCAGTCGATCAAGCGCTTTCAAGTTAACTTGAGTCTCGTCTTTGACGTTGAATCTCAGTCTGGTTGCACAATGCGTGGCATACGTAATATTATCCTGTCCAATGTTGGCGATGATTTCCTTAGCCAATTCCTCTGTTTTCATATAATTCCCCCGCCCTCTTAGCTGTCTTTACTTGCCTCCGGCAAAGTTGTATAACATCTTTTCACGCAAGTCAGATGTATCTTTGCCGAAAATCTCTGCAATTTTGTATGCAAACGGATAAGGCGTTGCAGGCCCTTGGCTTGTAACCAGGTTTTGGTCTGCTACGACAACTTCATCCTTGAAGATGCCACCAATCAATTTTTCTGCATACCCCACATAACCTGTTACCTGCTTCCCCTGAATGACCTTGGCATCGGACAGAACTACCGTGCCGGAACACATCGCGCCAATGTACTTGTCGTTATCATTGAAGTATTGCACTATATGAATGACATCGGGATTCTCCTTCAGATTTTGCCCACCTGGACGGCCTCCCGGCAGAACGATCATGTCATATTGCTTTACCTCTTCGCCAAATGCTTTATCTGCTTTAACAAAGATTCCGTGCATTCCCTTCACCAGCGGGTCTCCAAAGTAAAAAGTGTCACAAGTCAAACCTGCTCTTCTCAAAATATCAACAATCGTCAGTGTTTCACCCTCTTCATAACCTTCCGCCATCAATACGGCTACCTTTTTTGTCATTGTAGTTCCTCCTATTCAGCATCAAATGCATTGAAATATACCATACGATTCTTTACAGCCATACTATCTCCACCTAAAGCATCCACCAACGCATAAGCAAAAGCGTAAGACGTTGCAGGGCCACGACTTGTTATCAGGTTTCCATCTTGAACCACAATGTCTTCTTTAAACGTACCGCTCGTTTGAATCTTCTGATCATAACCTACATAGGCAGTAAATTTTTTGTTTTCCAAAACACCCGCTTTAGCCAGTGCAAGTGGAGCCGCACACATAGCCGCTACATATTTGCCAGATTGGTTCATTTCCTGAATTAGCTGGATCACACGTTCATCATCACGAAGATTGGCAGCTCCTGGCATGCCCCCAGGAAGTACGATCATATCGTAATTTGCAACATCGTTACTGATGAGAGCATCTGCTTTCACTTCGATATCGTGACTGCCGCGCACCATTTCTCCTGCTGTACTAATCATGTGACAATCGATATGGGCTCTTCTTAAAATATCAACAATCGTCAGCGTTTCACTTTCTTCAAATCCTTCTGCTAAAAGAACTGCAACTTTACTCACGCACATAACCTCCTATTTATTTTATTCAGTGCAAGCAATTGCTTATTGCTCACGCTTACAACGCTATAGGTGCCGCGATACATTCATAATTTAACATACATATCCGCAACCCTAAAGCACATTTAGACTGCTTGTATGTAACTATTAGTTGCAGTATGATGATCCTAACCTTGTTGGTATATGTCATCCGTTAATCAAAGTCACAGAGAGGAAACACAGGAGGTCAGTATGCTGAATAACTATAAATACTTTTTGGTTCTATCCGAGGAGTTAAACATTTCCAATGCAGCTAAACGGCTATACATTTCCCATCAGTCCCTAAGCAAATATCTGAAAAGCCTGGAAGAAAAACACGGGGTTGCGTTTTTTGAACGAAAACCCAAAATTGCTCTGACACCTGCAGGGAGAATTATGCAAAACACGCTTCGCCAAATTGAATTGCTGGATCAAAATATGGAGAACCAACTCACCGATCTGAAAGAGGATAAGTCAGGCACTATTCATTTTGGCATTACCGAAGGGCGTTATCCGATTATCGTACCGAAGCTATTAAAAGAATTTCGCACTTTACACCCTAAGGTTCAGCTTGAAATTCATCGTACAACTTCCCCGCAAATGCAGGAGATGGTGTTAAACAATTCACTGGATCTCTTTCTCTCGGGTGTAGATAATATCGTGACACAAAATGTAAAGTATGAAACGATTCTGCATGAACAAATGTACATGGTGATTTCAGACAATCTGCTTAAGCTTTATTTCCCGGATCAGTATCCCGAGTGTATCGAAACCTTTAATCAAGGTGCGGATCTGAGTCTGTTTCAACATGTTCCATTTGTGCTTAACAAGAAAAACTTCAATTCTCGTATTTTACTCGATAAACATCTAGCTGAACGTAATATTTCCTTATATTGCATTAACGAATTAACTCAACCAGACATTCATCACCTTCTATGTGCGGAGGATTATGCTGCCAGTTTTTCGTTAACGATGTACCTTTCAGGAATACAGGCGTTGAATGAGTCCGGGCATACCAACTCTCCGCTTCATGTATTTCCGATCGCTGATTTTGCCCATCTCCACCCACTCGCATTGATTTATCACAGAAACAAAATCTTTCCTTCATACGTTGAGGATCTGAAAAGAATAATCAAGCATTATTGCAACCCTTCAGTGCATCAAATCGAGTAGCGGATGAAGCGATATTGCCCTTCAAGCCATCTTGTGCATACAAAAGTTGAGTGATTGCAGTTAACTTGTGCTGGAGTTCATCAGCGTGCCAACTATATATTTTTGTTATGTAAACTTCTCATACATTCGTGGATGGAAGTCAAAATAACGAGGTGAATTGTTGTGAAAACGATGATTGTTGAACTGGCCGATTATGTAACTCGCCTTCAATATGAGGATCTCTCCGAGAGGGCGATTGAGGTCGGTAAACAAGTGATACTGGACTCTTACGGTAATATGATATTTGGTCGATACTCGGAAGCAAGTGAACGCATCCTGAAATATGCGACTCTTGCAGACTCGGTTATTAAAAATGAAGAATTGGTTTCACTACTTGGTGAACGGAATGTTCGCACGAGTACAGACCATGCAGTCTTTATCCATACGATGATGGCGCGCTGTGCAGATCTTGATGATGGGTATCGTCATGCGATGGGTCATCCCGGTTCTGTGCTGGTTCCACTTCTACTAAGTATGGCCCAATTACACCGAAACGATGGGAAACAGATGATTACAGCTATTGTTTCAGCATATGACGTATATGCGAGGTTAGGTGAAGCTATTAATCCATTTATGTATCGGGAAAGAGGTTTTGATGCTACCGGGGTGTGCGGAGCTGTTGCAGCTGCGGCTTTGGTATGCAAATTAACCAATGCGGATACCAAGCAGACCAAAGATGCCATGGGGATTGCATCTCTTTTCACAGGAGGTTTGATTGAATACCAGAATGATGGAACATCGGGGAAAATTTTGTGCAGTGGCTGGGCCGCATTGACCGGATTAAGAGCCGTGAGACTGGCATCCTGTGGATTTACGGGGCCTGATGCAGCATTAGAAGGAAGATATGGATTTTTTCAGGCCTTCAAAGGTACAAGCGGGCATTGTGATACAAGTGATGTATTAAATGGGCTGGGAATCGATTTTAAAGTAACGAGTATTTATTTTAAACGCCATGCCTGTCAGCGCGGTTTACACGCTACACTTGACGCCATGCTGGAACTTCGTGAAGATTATCATTTAACGCCTTCGGAGATTAAGTCTGTTGAGGTGAAAACATCTTCCTTTGTATACCGACTAACGAATCCAAAACCCAAGACAGCCATCGGAGCACAGGCCAGCACGCAATTCACTTCAGCCGTGGCTCTTAAATATGGCCGTATGGATTCGGAGGAATTAATATTCGATAGCTTCACTGATCCGGAAGTACATGAACTGGTTGAAAAAATTACGGTAACCCTGGATGATGACGTACAGCAATATCTGGCTGAACATCCGACCCACTTTTGCGCTGCTCATGTTGTTATAACAACTTATGATTCTCATGTGCATGAACGTTGGATGCCCGTACCTTTAGGAGATATTGAAACACCATTTGGCTGGAACATGCTTGAACAGAAATTTAATCGCTTGCTTGCGGGCACACCTTTTGATCACACCCACAAAGAACGATTTGAGATGATTCAATATATGGAGAACCTGGCCGATGTCGATAAGCTGCTTTGTTTATAAACGATTTGATTAACGAATACTTGAATAGGATCTTAACCCGAACAAAATAGTACAAGAAAAGGGGCTGTCCCATAAGTCATAATTATGGCTGGGACAGCCCCTGCTCTATTCAAGTTATAGTCCATTGTTCGCAATCAAATTTTGGTACCAGAAGAAACTTTCCTTCCGTCTTCGCTCCAGGGTGCCGTTTCCGTCATTATCTTGGTCGACATGGATTAAACCGTAGCGTTTTTCCATTTCGGAAGAGGAATAGCTGATCAGATCGATGATTCCCCAGACGGTATACCCCATGATTTCAACACCATCCAGCAGAGCCTCATGCATTTGTTCGATATGGGAACGCAGGTATTCAATGCGATAAGGATCGCTGATTGTACCGTTTTCTTCAATCGTATCGTAAGCACCAATGCCATTCTCTACGATAAACAGAGGTACCTGATAACGGCTGTACAGATTGTTAAGCGCGAGTCTCAACCCAATCGGATCGATCTGCCATCCCCAATCACTGACAGGAAGGTAAGGGTTCTTCACGCCGCCCATCGTATTGCCACTAACCGTTTCCAGGCCTTCGCTATCTGCACTTGCAACAAAGGAGTTATAGTAACTGAATGATATGAAGTCAGCCGTAAACTTTTTTAGCAACTCACTGTCGCCTTCAGTTTTTTCAATAATGATTCCCTGCTCTCTAAAATATCTCTCGATGTAACCTGGGTAAGCGCCACGCACCTGCACATCGGTAAAAAACAGATTAAATTGATTGTTCTTGTGTGCTGCCAGTACATCCAGCGGATTACATGTGTGAGGATAGTGCAACAGGCTTGTCAGCATGCATCCAATTTGAGCATCAGGAATAATCTCATGACATAGCTTAACCGCATACGCACTTGCAATAAATTGATGATGCAACGATTGGTAGACCGCCTGCTCAACATTCTCGAAACGATCCGGAACAATGCCACCGTTGGTAAACGGATGACGAACTATACCATCAATTTCATTAAAAGTGATCCAATATTTTACTTTATCTTTATAACGGTTGAATACTGTTGTGCTGAAGCTTACAAAGAAATCAACAACCTCTCTGGATGTCCATCCACCGTAATGATCGACCAGATACATCGGCATCTCATAGTGAGACAAGGTAACCAGAGGTTCGATGCCATTTTTAATCATCTCATCAAAAAGGCGATCGTAGAACAGCAAACCTTCCTCGTTTGCATTTGTTTCATTTCCATTTGGGAAAATTCGAGTCCACGCAATGGACGTACGTAATGTTTTGATGCCCATCTCACCCATTAAAGCAAGATCCTCTGGATAACGATGATAGAAATCGATTCCTCTGCGTTTTGGATAATTCACGGTAGATTGATCCTGAAGCGCTCTCGCGAGTTGCTCCGAGCTCACAGCATTTTGTTTTTTATAGTCACCTTTACTTATGTTTTTCTTATTCATAGCCGTATCAGCGGTAGAGATGCCTTTCCCTGCTGCATTCCAGGCTCCCTCAGCCTGATTCGCTGCAATTGCTCCGCCCCATAAAAATCCTTCGGGAAATGTTCTGATGGTCGTCATATCATAATCCTCCTGTTAATGCGCTCTGTCCATCACACGGCTAATGTGAATGATGAGATACAATCTCTCTTCGTTGGACATAAATCGTTCAAATTTCGCGCCAATATAATTATTGATCTTGGAAACACAATTGCTTTCCTCTGGATATTTACTCGAAATTCGTTCTAGCAATTCATCATCCTTGGATTCGAGCATGGTATTCTCCAATAATCGCTGAACAAAAAACTGCAGATGAGTCAAAAAGCGTGAATAATTAATGCTTGATGTATCCAGCTCGATTCCATAATGAATGCGAATAATGTTAAGAATATCTTTAACGGTAGTAGTCATCATCATGACCTGACTCATGTTCTGTTCCGTTTGCTGAGCGTTGACCAGATGGAAGGCGATGTTAGCTGCTTCCTCTTCCGGCAGATCCAATCCAAGCTTATCTTTAATAAACTTTAAAGCCTGCTTCCCAATTAGGAATTCTTGCGGGTAAAACTTCTGCACTTCCCATAACATTCGATTTTGTATCGTAATATTCGATTTGAATCGCTTGGCAGCCATATGGAGGTGGTCTGTTAACGAAAAATAGAGATTTTCACTCAGATCACGCGATAATACTTGTTTCGCATAGGATATGATTTCGTCTGCCAAAATTAAATACTCTTCCGGCGTCTCTCTCATCAGTGCAGTCATATCCGAGGACATTCCTTCATTCTCAACGATATATACTTTTTCAATTTCATTTTCGTTAATCATGTCCCCGGGCCTGCTTCTGAACCCGATTCCTTTGCCCATGGCAATAACCTCTTTATTGTCATTACGCTTGGCCAAAACAATACTTGTATTGAGAACCTTAACTACTCTCATATCCATGCTCCTCTATGTTCAGGGTGAATTTCACCCCATAATATTACAAAATGGTTATAAGTGGTGTCTCAGGTCCTATTTTTTCAGATTGCTCATGTCCAAGGATTTCAAGATAGTCACCACTGTTTGTTACAATGATCGGTGTTGTTGTATCAAAGCCTGCTTTTATAATGGCTTCCATATCGAAATCAATCAGAAGTTGACCGTGTTTCACGATATCTCCCTCCTGAACAACAACATTGAAATGCTGTCCTTTTAATTTAACGGTATCAATGCCGACGTGAATCAGAAGTTCAATGCCTTCTACTGATTTCAAACCGATCGAGTGTTTGGTGCGAAACACGGTTTGCACAGTGCCATCAAATGGAGCTACGACTTGACCTTTGGAAGGTTTAATCGCCATACCTTTCCCCATCGCTTCTTGGGAGAACGCTTCATCGTTCACTGCTTTTAACGGAATTGCCTCGCCCTCAAGCGGGGAGAAAACAACCAAACGCGATTGCAATTTCTCTTTCTTCGGAGCTGGTGAAGTTGTTTCTACTTGAGCGACTTCTCTTGATGAAGCTTGTGCATGATCTTCTGCTCCTGGATCATTAAAACCGATGAAATAAACGGCAATTGGAGTAACAACGATAGAAATAGCCGCTGTAATCAGCGCGTAGGTGAAGTTATTTTCAGCCCCGATAAACATAGGTAACGATGCAAGACCCGGCCCTACTGCTGCATAAGCCTTCAAGTTAACAATACCAGCGAACAGTCCCGCTGAGCCCGCTCCAATCATACAAGCTACCAATGTTCGTTTCAGACGTAAATGTACCCCGTACAAAGCTGGTTCGGTAATACCGAACAATCCGGATATACCTGCTGGCAATGCAACCTGCTTCAATTTCTTGTCTTTTGCCAAGAACCAGACCGCCAGTGCTCCAGCGCCTTGTGCCATGTTAGAAGATAGCATCGCACTATGGATCAATGTTTCATAGCCTGGTGAAACCATGGCTGCGAAAATAACGGGATAAAACACTTTGTGCATGCCGAACATCACGATAAACGGAAGGAATACGGCCAAAATCACAACCGTTAACCAACCGATTTTACCTTGAATCCAGAATAAACCGTCAGACAAACCTACACCCAAATAGTTACCGATGGGTCCCAAAACAGTGAGAGCCAGTGGTGCCATGACAAGTATGACAATTAAAGGTTTCAGGAAGATTTTCACTGGACCAGGGGATACCTTATCCGCAAATTTCTCAACATACGACATGAGCCATACGGTCAGAATGATGGGTAAAACGCTGGACGCATAACTGATATTAGGTACAGGAACACCAGCGATTTCCACGGGTACTTCTCCGCCAAGTAATGTGATCATTTTAGGATGCAGTAAAACCCCCGCCAGTGTAGCTGCAATATATGGATTGGTTTTGAATTTCTGTGCACTTGAGTATGCGAGCAATACAGGCAGGAAGTAAAAAGCTGCATCAGCGATATTAAGCAATAAGGCGTAAATCTGACTTTCTTTAGATAGAATACCGAGCGATGTGCACAATAAAAGCAAAGCTTTAAACATACCCGCCGCTGCGATTGCTGGAATGATCGGCTGGAAAATACCCGTAATCAATCCGGCAAAACTTTCAAACAAACCTTTAAAACTCATATCTCTTTTCTTGTTTGGCTCCGGTTTTTCATCTGTGTTTATCGTGATCATTTGTTTAAGTTCATTATATACATAGCTTACATCATTACCGATAATAACTTGATATTGCCCTCCGCTATATACTGCGCCCATAACTCCGTCCATGGATTTAATTTCTTCGGTCTTTGCTTGATTTGGATCTTTCAGATTCATTCTTAATCGGGTAGAGCAATGGAGAAAATCATTGATATTTTCTTGTCCGCCTACTTTGTCAAGGATAGCCTTAGCGGTTTCTTTATAATTCATGTAAACACCTCACCCTGAAATTGTGCATAAAAAAAGGCCTAAATTGGGCGGGTATAATAAATATACAAACCACCCAATTTAGGCCTTGCCTGCCGAACAGTAACACGCCAAATTGAATCATATATGATGTTGTTTAAAGCAAATATAAACGTTTACATCGATAATGTAGCATGGATTTCGACAAAAAGCAACACTTTATACACAAAGAATCTTATTACATTTATGAATTACCTTAAGATGTAATGGGCATCTTAACCAGATGATAGATGTACGCGACGGGGGTTGTAAACAATGCAACACATCAATGATTGGTTGAAACAGATCGCACACAATTACTTCTTGGTTGTTATCGCAGCTGTGCTCTTTTTTGCGATCAAAGCTGTGATTGGCTGGTATACGTACAGGCACTATGATCAAAAATTAAAAGCACTTACGGATAAAGTGAATCTTCTCCTTGAACAGAAAAAATCGGATTAATTGGCGAGAGTTCGTTTAGATATCACAGTTTAATTTGGAGGGAAAAGATATGCTGGGCAATTGGATCGTTGGTATGGTCATCCCCCTTCTGATAGGTGCTTGGATTTTACGGCGGAACTATAGACTCGTATTGATTTATTTTCCGCTTGGTGTGGCCGTATCTACTTGTATCAATAGTGTTGGGTTTAATTATTTCTGGAATTTATTACCCCACACTCGCAATGAGGCATATGCCGCCCTTCCGATGGATCTTGGTATATATCCAATCACAGGCTGCATCATGATGTATATGATTTTGGTCAAACACACCAGACCTTGGCCGAGTATCTTTGTAACTGCTCTCTTGTTAACATTGATCGAGTGGACTGCAAAGTTGATGGGTCATGTTGAGTATTTTAACGGATGGAATATTTTCTGGACATACTGGTCCTATTTCCTGCCTTTTGTGCTTGCCTATGGTTACAGTAAGTTGATAAAAATCATGATTAGAGACGATATCGTTAAGCGGATCGAACGTTAAAGGCCTCTGGTACAGGCATAGCATGAAGCACAGCAAAAGAGAGCGGGTTACGTTTCTGGGCATATGTGCATATCTTAACTCATCATTGGTATGGAGGGATTGGCATGTACACAACGTATCCTTATTTTTATCGAAAACCATTTACTCCCGTATGGGCAACATCAACAGCTGAAGCACTCGGGCTCATTCAATCGGCGGTTCAAGGCGAACGAAATGATGAAATGTTCTATGACGCTCTCATTCGTATGGCTCCTGATACGTACCAAGCCGCGATTATTACAAGCATTCGCGATGATGAGCGCGGTCACAATCAGATGTTCAGAGAGATGTACAAAGACCTCACAGGTCATGAGATCACAGGTGTAAGCAGTGAATCTCCGGAAAACGTTACATCGTATCTGGGTGGTTTACAAAAGGCATTTCAGGGCGAGCTTGCCGCGGTGGAGAAGTACAGAAGAATATGGTTTGGTCTCCCCTACGGTATTTACAAAGACACGGTATGGGGCATTATCCTCGACGAACAAAAACATGCGGATAAGTATAACAATCTGATTATGTACAATATGCCTAAATGATTGCTAGATAAGATTATTCGGATTGACGCGGGCATGTTAAAAAAGTGAACGAACCTTAAATACTTAACAACATCAAAAAACCAGTAAACATCATCGTTTACTGGTTTTTGCTTTTTCAAGGCCCTTTTTCATTTTTTATTTTTTTTATAAATATTACATGTATTCTTTGACCGCTTCCTGCTCTGGCTCCGGCTCGACGTGAACGTGTACCGTATACACATCATGCTCTTCCAGCAGCTCATTCTCCACATCGGTACAAATATCATGTGCTTGTTGCAGATCCAAATCTCCTCGAACCGTGATGACCACGTCAACTACGGCGTTGCTGCCGTAATTACGTGCTCGTACATCTTTAACCGTCTCTACACCATCAATTCCGGCAATGGTCTCCCGGTATTCTTGAATCAACTCTACATCAAATCCATCGGTAAGATGGTGCGTAGCTTCTCTGAAAATATCCCAGGCCGTTTTGCAGATCAGCAAACCGACGATAATCGCCGTTACAGGGTCAAGCCAAGGAAGGCCGAACTGAGAACCTACGATCCCGACGACGGCACCGATACTCACCCAAGCATCGGAGATGTTATCCCGTGCGGCAGCCATAACAGCCTGACTTTTGATACGTGTGGCCAGTCTTTTATTGTATCGATAGACCAAAACCATAATAATTGCACAGAAAATGCCTGTATACGCAGCAATTAGATCAGGAGATTCGTGCTTGCCCTCGAATACGGAACCAAAGGCTTCGAATAATACTTGCAATCCCACAGCCATCATGATGAATGAGGCCACAAGAGACGCCACTGTTTCTGCCCGCCAGTGCCCATATGTATGATCTTTATCGGCCGGACGCTGGGCGAACCTTAAACCAATCAGTACGGCGATGGACGCGACAATATCCGTTGCGTTATTCAAGCCGTCTGCTTTGAGTGCTTCAGAGCCAGCAATTGTGCCAATCACCAGCTTTATTGCGGTCAAACATATATAAGCGATGATACTGATGATCGCCCCACGTTCCCCGAGTTTTAAGTTATCGTATCTTACTTGATCCACATTTCGTTCCTCCTGCAATATTCAACTGTCGTAACACTTGTATGATGGTATCATTGAACATTTGTGTGGGTCTAGAGAAACGTTTTAAGTGTAAGCAAACATAGTCTGAGTGCCGCAAGAGTTTAATGGGAATCCAAAAAAGTTGCGTAAGGAAAACTTGTACTCCGCCTCATAACGACATAAAAACCTGCCCAACTCTTGGGCAGGTTCGAAAAGTAAATCTTATGATACGGCTCTATAAATCAAAGAAGTAAATCAATTACACTTTTAGTCCAGCAGGCTGAAGATATGAATGCTCTCGACCTTGGCATCCTTAATATGGAATGACATGACATCTACATAGTTCGATGGCTCGTAACGGAAGTCGTCTTCCTCGTCAGGTGCCCCATCTCCTACCAGCTTTCCTTCAGGATAAGCTTTTTTAAGTGTGTCTAGGCTATCCCCTGCTTTAATGTTTCGAACTGTTGTATACTTGGGATCGGTAATTTTGATATCAAAGATCGAGTCTTGTTTTCCTTCAGGTACACTGATCGTTTTAATCTCCATACCAGGATACGTGTATACTTTTTCCGTAAATCCGATTAAATTATCCATATTGGTTCCATCCCCAGCAGTGTACGTATGGGATTTGAAATTGTCTGGTTTGCCCAGCATCTGTTCCATCTGCTCTTCATTCGCTGTATCCGAAATCGCAATGGTGTGCTCATTATGAACAAAAGCAAGCTCCTTCAGCACCACATTGCCTTCTTTCTTCACTGAGCCTTCCTTCACTGCCTCAGAGCCCTGTCCTTCAGTACCTTCGGAATCCGGTTTTTTTGAATCGGATGTTCCTTCACCTTTACTTTGTCCATTCGACGTATTTTGCTCAGCAGAATTCTGTCCGGTTGTTGGTGACTTCGCATCAGTGGACTGACAGCCCGTCAGAGCTACCGTTAGTAAAGCACTTAGCAGGATAAAGCTGGCAGATTTCTTTGTTAATTTCATCATAATCCCTCCATAAATGTGTGATTTGTTCTTATGAAGTCATTATAAAAAAAGCATTTGTTAGTCTTATAACAGAAATGTATCAGTCTTGTAACGGTATTTATTTGGGCTTCGTTTTAGAAATGTGTTTAGGCACGAGGTAACACAATCGTAATTGTCGTACCTTGTCCTAACTCACTTTCGATGTCGATATATCCATTAAAACGCTCGACGATCTCTTTGCAAATGGACAAACCGAGACCTGAACCATTCGCTGTGCTTGCATTTTTCGCCCGGTAAAAGCGCTCCTGCACTCGCTCTAGTTCATCACCCGCGATGCCTATGCCTTGGTCACTTATCTTTACAACGACCTCGCTTGACGTATGTTCCATCTCCACATTAATTTGCGAATGACTGCCTGAATATTTGATAGCGTTATCCAACAGGTTGGCGATTGCATGGGACATGAGCATTGGATTGACGCTCGCATAGACTTTTGTCAGACCTTCATCCATCGGGTCTTCCTCTACTTGTTTAACTGTGATCCTGATCTCTTTATCCTTAGCTTTGGCTTCCATATTTCTGGCGACTTGCTGGATCAGTGCGTTCATTTCCGTCTTTTCGACCTCCAGCTCGCTTGAACCTGCCTTGTCAAATCGGGATAACAACAACAGTTCATTAATCAAACGGGTGAGCCGATCCGATTCCTGCAACAGATGAGCATAGATTTTTTGTAACTCTTCGTTCTCATTCTCTCCTTCGTACAAGTATTGAGAGAAACCACGAATGGCTGCCAGAGGTGTTTTTAATTCGTGAGATACGTTCGAGACAAATTGTTTCTGGTATTGAATGTAATTATGAAGCTGCTGTCCCATGGAGTCGAGTCCATCCGCGAGCATCCCCAGCTCATCCTTGCGGTTCAGATGAACTCGCTTAAATTCCTGTCTGGAGAAACTTTGCGCGGCACCAAGGAGCACCTTAATCGGTTTGGTTGTATTTCGTGCAATCCACAGACTGGCTAACGTAATCAGCACAATGAATCCGCCCGCGCCTGCAAACAGCACATAACGGATTTGATCCATGATTGCATAAAAGTACGAAATGTCCTCTACGAACTCGTACACATAAGCATTTTCGTAAAATTGATTCTGAATGGGAGTCGCAAAATAAAGCAGATGATCATCCGTTACAGTGTAGGCATAGCTACCGCTCAGAGCTTTTTCAATATTTTTCTCGAAAATATGTGGTTTGCCATCATTAATGATGATGCCATCTACAGCCAAGCCCAGTAGCTGCTTGGAGCTGTCATAGATACGCACTTCTTTGCCTGAAGCCTTCAGCTTCTCCAGTGCAAGTCTGACGATTTCCTTCGTCTGCGGCTCCCCTGATGATGATCGATGCTGTGCCAGCACTTCACGGAAGGACAGCTCGGAGAGATCTGCCTTCTCCATCATCTGTTTTTCAATAGTAATGAAGCTGTAGTAATCAATGGCTTTATTAACGGCAAAGATGATGATGCCAAAGGACAACACAGAGAAAAATAAATAGTTCAGCAGTAACCGGGTTGCGTACTTCAGGCCTCGCCACCTCCAAGTTGATAACCGAATCCATAGATCGTTCTGACATATTTCGGTTCGTCCGCGTTATCCTCCAGTTTCTTCCGTAGTCGCATGATGGTCATATCCACACTACGACTATCTCCCATAAAATCATATCCCCATCCGATCTGTAAGAGCTCATCCCGAGTATAGATTTTGTCAGGCCTTTTAAGTAAAGTTTCCAGAATTTTAAACTCTTTGGCCGTCAAAGAGACGGGAACATCGTTTTTCAGCACTCTTCGGCTTTCCATATCAAAAGTCAGCTCTTCATGGATGATACGTGTCGACGGCACTTCCGCCCCTTCACTTGTCTCCACCTTGCTCTCGTTTCTTCTCAAAACTACCTTGATGCGAGCGAGCAATTCCCGATTGTCAAACGGTTTGGTCATGTAATCTTCCGCGCCAAGTTCTAATCCAAGCACCTTATCTATAATCTCATTTTTGGCAGAGAGCATAATAACAGGAACAGCACGTTTCCCGGTAATCTCCTTGCATAAGTCATATCCCGAGCAATCGGGCAGCATCAAATCAAGCACTACCAGGTCTGGTTGAAAAGAGTCCAGCAATTGCAGCCCGGTTTTGCCATCTTCTGCGGTTTTTACATCATAGTTCTCTCTTCTAAGCACTAGCTCAATTAAATCCCGAATGGCGACTTCATCGTCAATGACAAGTATTTTATTCAATGGACTGTACACCCCTTCTATCCTTGTTCCCCAGCTTAAATCATAAGTACCCTCATCTTAGCACAGAGCATTTGCAGTACTCCACCAATATAAGATGAGGTATATTCCACTGAACCCAACATGACTTGTAATAAACCCGAAGAAAGGAGAACAAACCATGGATCTGCTCTGGGTACTTATTGTTGGTGGACTTATTGGCTGGTTAAGTGGCAACTTGATTGGGCGGGACGTACCGGGCGGTGTAATTGGGAACATTGTTGCGGGTTTTATCGGTTCCTGGTTAGGAACCGAATTGCTTGGACCAAGGGGACCGGTGATTGGCGGGTTTCATATCATTCCGGCGATCGTTGGCTCAATCATTGCCCTGCTCCTCTTTTTTGCTCTGGCACGCAGCGGAGCCTTCCGTAGACGTTAACCAAGAAGTGGAAAACACTCCCGTTGTTCAATAGAAAATCATAAAAAGACCGACAGCATTCATCGTTTGCAGATGAAAACTTCGGTCTTTTTTATTTTATCTATGGTTTTATTGATTTCATCCATTCTTCCAATGCCTGAACAACCTGCTTAAGCTGTTCCTGTTCTGTGATCTTAGGTGCGTTGTCTCCCTTCTGCATTCCGTAGGAGCCAAATTGACCATGGTTGCCGCCTTCAATGCTTACATATGCCGTGTTATTCGGAAGATTGGATTTGGCTTTTTCCCACGATTCCCAGTTCAGAACACCATCATTGCTTCCCGTAATTTGCAGTGCGGATAAGTTCGTTCCGTCCAGTCTTCCGCCATCATCCGCATAAGAAGCTAGGTAAAAGACACCTTTGATCTGAGCTGTGTGCGCTGCAGCATATCTTGAAGCGAATACACCTCCTAGGGAGTGTCCACCAATAACAAAGCTTTCACCCGCATGTTCAGCGAGAAACGAATCCGCCCGGTTTTCCCCGAACATCGCCAAGTTCAGCGGCATCTTCGTAATATACACACGATGTCCTTGCTCCGCTATTGCTCGTGCCATAGGCGCATAACTTGCCGGCTCCACTAGACCTCCGGGATAGAACACAAAATTAGGCTGTGTGATGTCCTGCCCTTTAGGTTCAAATTGATAACCGTTCTTCACTTCACTAACAACGACCCGATCATCACTTTTCATTGCCACTTCCGCTTGTTCCGAAGGGCTGTATGTGACAGATGCCAGGTACGCAAACACCCCTGCTACCAGGGCAATAATAATTACACTAATCCATATCGTTATTTTCTTCCATCTGCTCTTACGCACGGTTGTTTTTGCCATAACTTCGTTGCCCACCTTTAAACGTATCATTTTTAATTACAGAACTAATTATATTTACTGGTAAGTAAAATTACAAGCTTCTTTGCTTATATTTATGATTTGACATAAAATATTGTGGAAGGAGTGTGTACGAATCTATGCCAGAGCAAGTACCTAAACGTTTGCGCGGAAGACCCAAGCAGACGGACAATGACATTTCCATGCAACAAACTATTATCTATACGGCATCTACCCTATTTAAAGAATTTGGCTACGAGATGGTTACCCTTCAGCAGATTGGGAAGAAATGCGGCGTATCCAAACCAACCATATATTATCATTTCGCGGGCAAAGCGGATCTATTCGTGGCAGCCATGACAACGATGTTGCAGAACGTTAGAAAAATTACGGCGCATATGCTGGATGAGGCGGAACATTTACGAGACGGATTAATCCGATTAGCGGAAGCTCGTCTTGCTAATCCGCATGGTGAGATTGAAATGATGATGCGTGAAGCGGAGCGTTTATTGGAGCAAGAACAGATTCATGCGATACGTGAAGCGGAGCATCAGATTCATGACGTACTAGCCTCGCATTTTAAAAAAGCCATGGATGAGAAAATCTTTCGTGAAGAAGATCCGCTTTTCTTGGCTGAGGCTTTTTCGACTCTAATGTTGATGGGGAACCGGGTGCATGATCAGCAAAAATATGAGTCTCATCATGTCATGGCGGAGAAAATTGTACGTGTTTTTCTTAAAGGAGTAACGACTTCTTAGTCCATTAATTAATTAATTAATTAATTAATTAATTGGCTGATTTGATCTGATGATCAATTCTATAATTCCACTTGTCTATTCATGCTTTATTCATGCCCAAAAGCTCGGTTGTTCGTTCTAAAGCGAACAACCGAGCTTTTGGACGCGTTAATTTTCCCCGCGCAAACCATCTGTAATCTGAATTCGTTCAAGACGTCTAAGCGGCCAGTAGGAGGCTAAGAGGGTGGCAGCGATAGCACCCAAGCTGCTAATGAGAATGTTGCCCCATGGCATAATCCATTCGATCTGCACCGCATTCCTCATCAGATAGGACACACCATAGCTCAAACCTGTACCTAGAAGACTTCCGTACACAGCTGCAAATACGCCATAGAACACACCCTCAAGCAAAACCATCTTACGAATTTCCTTTTGCGTCATACCAATCGCTTTTAATACGGCGAACTCCTTCGTCCGCAGAATAAGATTCGTACTTACCGTATTCAAAATATTCAGAAACGCAATGGCTGCAATGACTCCTATAAAACCGTACAGGAATATATTTAGCGTCAGCGCATCGTTACGGGCTTGTTTCATCTCCTCTACCCGATCGCGATAGTTATACCCTGCATCCTGCTGAACAAGGCTCTTGAAATAACCCACAATTGCCCCGTTATCTGTCTCAGGACTCGCTTGAATGAATATTCTGTCATAAGCATTATCGGCCGTGATGTTTTCAATCACCTTCGGTGTCGTTATCATTTCAATAACAGCACTTTCGGTGTATTTACCAGAGAGAGGAGCTTGATCTGCGGTACCGACAACAGTAACGGTTTTGTATGCCTGCTTGTCACCCATTGACCGAACCTTAATTTTATCCCCTACCTTGAAACGGGTTTGATCAATGATCATGTTAGTTCCTTTTTCGGTGATCATGCTGATTTTCTGGATAACAATGACACCATTTTCATCATTCATTTGGCTTGCATCAATGCTTCCGGAGGTGAGTTTGGGACGAAGTTCCTGAAGTCCGTTTATACCGTAAGATGTCAGAAAGTTGTTACCCATCCGATACCCGTTTTCCTGTTCAACCGTGTACATTTCTTTCTGCTGCTGGTAGTAATCCGGATTTATTTTCTCTTTCGGAATGATCGCTTGAAGCTGGTGGTTGTAGAACGGATACGCCTCTTTAACTCCATCAAGTGTAACCAGCTTATTATACACCGAATTAGGGATACGTTTATTCATCCCTTGATAGTCCAAGGAGTAAGAGTAATCGATGCCTGATTCAGAGGTTGTTCCTAGAAGGTTCACCAAGCCGCCAAACACAATATACATAACAATGCTGATAATCATCGAAAAAGCCGTAATGCGGAATCTCTTTCGGTTCCGCCGAATATTTCGGCTGGCAAACCGACCTTCAAACCCTAGCCATTTGCTACCTGCAAAAGATAAGCGCTTGAAATCCCCCTGCTCTACCGCCGTGCTGCCTGAGGTTTTCAGTGCTTCAAGCGGTGAAACGTTGGAGGCCAGTTTGGCTGGACCCAGCGCTGACACATAGACAACAATCAGTCCTAAACCTGCTGCCGCAAGTAGAACAGGCAATGAAATAATCATGTGCATATCGTTCAAGAAGCCTAATGTCAGCATGCTAATGTTATAGAATAAAACTTTCATTAGAACTGTTCCTGTAAATAAACCGATTGGAATGGCAATTAGACTAAGCACAGTCGCTTCCTTGAATACGATCCTGCGAATCTGGGCTGGTGTTGCACCGATACAGCGCAGCATGCCAAACTGAGAAATGCGTTCAAGCACTGAAATATGAAATGTATTGTAAATCACTGCGCTTGTGCATCCCATGATGATAAGTACGATAGCTGCAAATGCATACATTGAGCTTTGGTTGACGTTAGCATAGGTGCTTTTGCCAAACAGTTTGAGCAATTCATTGTTATATTCAATGCGTATATCCTTTAACACATTTTCCCGGTTCAGCTCCTGAGCAGAGCCTTGATCGACATTCCCTAAACCCAACGAAGACAGAATGGCTTCGCTCTTCTCCTTTATATTGTCCATTGATTTCATGGTCGCATAGATAAAAAAATTCTGAGAAGGATCGATTTTTTGATGATCATCATACGTAACCGCTGAATAGATAAAAGTGGATGACCACGTTACATTTTTGGCAGTTTTCATCACCCCGACAACGGTATATTGCTGTTTCATACGCGGTTTGAATTTCTCATCCAGATTCCACCCATAATCACCAATGGAGTTCACACTCTTCACCTTTCCGGTGGAAGCTTCGAGCCGATCTCCCAGGTACAGCGTAATCTTATCTCCAATTGCTGGTTTCGAAGCAAACGTATTCATGCTCCAGGATGACAGGATGATTTCATCAGGTTTTTGCGGCAGGCGTCCACTCTCCAACTGAACTTGAAGCTTGGACATGGCTTGCGCGTCGTATCCTTTTATATTCAAATAACGATACGGTGCAGCAAACGGATTTTCCTTTTGCTCCTTTTCACCCGTGGGGCTTATGATTGCATAACCAATACGATGAATGACTCCTGCACTGCCTATGGCGGCCTGATTCACAATACGAGGTACGTCTTTGCCTGAAACTCCATTGAACGATACCTCATAATCTCCATAATCCCGAATCGTCTGACGCACCAGTTTGTCCTGATAACTCATCGCAAGTGTGCCGACAGCGGTAAGAAGTGTTACCGATAGAATGATGCCCACAATGGTGAGAATGGATCTTTTTTTCTGGCCAAGTAAATACTTCTCCGTGAGCCCTGTGTACTTACGCATCGCTCTCGCCCCCAGATTGCTGATCGAAAAGGACCCCGTCTTTAATATTTACAATCCGATCCGCTCTCCGGGCTACATTGGAATCATGCGTAATCATAATCAAGGTTTGATTGTATTTTCGAACCGAATAGGTGAGCAAATCTACAATTTCTTTACTGTTTTTGCTATCGAGATTGCCCGTGGGTTCGTCAGCTAGTATGATCGAAGGTTTGTTAATCAAGGCTCGTCCAATGGCTGTACGCTGTTGCTGTCCACCTGATAGCTGGTTAGGGAGATGATGCTTTCTGTCTTTTAGACCAAGTACGTTCATTAGTTCGTCTGCATAGTCTTCGTCGGCTTGACGATGGTCGAGCAGCATAGGCAGTTTAATATTTTCTTCTGCGCTTAGAACCGGAATCAGGTTATACGCCTGGAAAATGAATCCGATCTTTCGTCTTCTGAAAATGGCTAAATCCGTTTCGTTCAGAGAATACAGATCTGTCCCATCAATATTAACTTGTCCACTGGTTGGGCGGTCCACACCTCCAAGCAGATGCAGTAAAGAACTTTTCCCCGAACCGCTGGCACCAACAATAGCGACAAATTCACCCTGTTGAACGGTTAAGTTAATATTTTTCAGTGCGTCGACTCTGGCGTCATTACTTCCATATGTTTTACATAATTCTTGTGTTTTTAAAATTTCCAAAGCAAGTGCCTCCTTCATGAGCTGTGAACAATTGTTGTGTTTATATGGATTATTATAGGCTCGGAAGCTTACGTTAAAGTGAAGAGGAAGCTTACGTTATTGTAAGCTTCCTCTCAATACACTGTTTTCATGAAAGTAATTCGGAATTCAGCTCCCTCTCCAGGCTCGCTTGATACCGAAATCGTTCCACCCAAACCTTCAATAATGGACTTGGTCAAGGACAGACCTACCCCGGTACTGTGAGGTTTGGCATTACTTCTACCCAGGTAAAATCGTGTGAATACATGGGGGATCTGCTCTGGCGGAATCCCTTCTCCTTCATCCCGGATGATAATCGAGTGAAATAACCCCTCGTCTTCCATCGTAATGTACACTTTTCCTGATACCGGAGAGTGCTCCAGCGCGTTTTTCGTCAGATTAATAATCGCCTCAGTTAACCATTCTTCATCTGCATGCAGCAACATGCCCTCGCCGCCTTGAACGATGATTGTCTGTTTCTTCTGCTCCGCCAAGGGTTGCAAGGTCTGCACCGTTGATTCAATGATGTCTTTGGGTTTAATGTTTTGCAGTTGAAAAACGATAGCTCCCGCTTCCACTCGTGCCAGCTTCAACAAGCTGATAATCAGCCATTCCATGCGTTCAATCTGCTGCCTGCTTCGTTCCAGAAAAGTGGTACGGACCTTTTCTTTCATATGTGGGTCATGCAACATATTTTCATTGAATACAAGCAGTGATGCGAGCGGTGTTCTGAGTTGATGTGATATATCGGTCAGCAGATGGCTGAGAAATGTTTTCTCCTGCTTCAGCTGATCTACGCTATGACTTAGTCTGCCTGCCATCATGTTAAAGCTATGGCCAAGAGCGCTGAAGTCTCCTTCTGCATTCTCAGGCAATGAGGTATAGAATTGACCTTCCACTACCTGCTCCGCTGCATGTGTAACACGGCGTATTCTCGAAAATAGCTTACGGTACTCCCAATATAAAAGCAGCAATACCGGGATACCGCACAGAAAAAAGATCAACGCTGTATTCCCAGGTAATGCTGTTCCCGATAGGGCAGGCTGATCCTGAATATTCATATGATTTGTATATCCATATTGAGATAATATTTGTTTACCTAGCTTAAGATCCTGCGGGTCTGTCCCTTGAGTGATCGTATGAATGAGCTGATCTTCGAGCTGTGGTTGCTTACTTAACACTTGTCCGACAAAGGCCGCATGCTGGTTCACAACCGATTCATTAATGCTTTGTGTTTGTAGGTTCATCACAACATAAATGATTGCAGTCAAACCTATTTGAACAAGGATGAACTTGGTGAACACAGATTTCCACTCCGGATTACGGATGACTTCAACCATCAGCGGTATGCTCCTGTCGTTTCAGCGTTCCATTTGTATCCAACCCCACGAATCGTAACAATATACTTAGGCGCGGCTGGCGTTTCCTCCACTTTTTCCCTTAATCTACGTATATGTACGGACAATGTATTATCATCAATGAACTCACCAGAGACATCCCATAACTTCTCAAGGATCGATGTTCTGCTGCATATTTGTTTGGGATGGGACATTAACATGAGAAGCAGCCGGAACTCCAGCGTTGTCAGCGGAACTTCATTTTTGTTTTTGAAAACAACACCTTCCAGCACGCGAACTTCAAATTCGTCGGATTTCCATATGTTCGAATGTTGTTCAGGGCGGGAATGACGCCGTAAAACAGCTTTGATTCTGGAAAGCAGCTCCTTGGTACGAATCGGCTTGGTCATATAATCGTCAGCTCCCAGATCAAGTCCCGCGACCACATTCATCTCTTCATCCAGCGCGGTGAGAAAAATGATCGGTACCTCTGAGTCCACACGAATTTGCTTGCATAATTCATATCCCGTTCCATCAGGCAAATTAATATCGAGCAAAATAAGTTCTATCTCGTTCTGCACAAGAGCATCGCGAGCTTCCTTCAAGGTTCCGGCATGAGTGACCTCATATCCTTCATTGGTTAACGTATATACTATTCCAAATACAAAATTTTCATCATCTTCAACAAGCAAAATGCGATTCATTGCAGCACCCCCTATTCTAGCGTTACCTCTTAAATGCAAGTGTATGTGCTTCATCATTCTACTAAATGTAACATTTGAAATACAAGCGGAGGCTCGTTTGCCGTTTGTTGTGTGAACAGGTTCTGATGCTGACGTAAAAAACAAAAAAAGACAACCAATATGTATCGGCTGCCTTTGACGAAAAATGATAAAACGGTCATATCGTACAAAAAGTGCAGGATTCCTTTTGTATTCTCTCCCGAGAACTAATTAATTCGCCAACTTCTCCGGGTTTTTCACTTTAATGGAAACGACCTCACCGCAGTTTAGACAGATCGTATACACACGTTCAGAACCAAGTGACATCTTTTTATCCAAAGGCCGCAAATTAATAAAGTCGGTTGCCTCCACAAAGGATGTACCTCCGCAATCGTTACAAGTTCTAGATGTTGTTGTCATATCAAACATTCCCCTTTCTACTTATGTAATGTCAATCCATCATTTCAATCATTTTAATCATTTCAAAGCATACTTACCCTTTCCTACATACAGTAATTACCATTGGACTTGAGGGTTGAAACGGCGTTTGATCCCAGTTCGCATATTGACTCTCTATGGTAAAACCTTGCTTTTCCAGCAACTGCTTAAGTGTCAGCACATCCGTAAATCGGCAAGCAATGCGTGACGTCGTTTGGCGATGGCCCCAGTCCCGAACGGTTGTCCAGTGCATAATCCGGTTCTCGGCATCATACGTCTGGCTACCAGATACATTAACGGTCACGCCATCCACATCGACAAAAGTGCCCCAGTGTTCTTCTTGCTCATCCGATAAATCGTTGCCGTCCGGATTTCGCATCTCAAATGCAAATATGCCACCAGGCTCCAAATGATTATACGCCGTTTGCAGCAATGCCTGCTGATCCTCATCGCTCAGAAAAGCCTGAAATGCATTTCCCGTCAGAAAAATCATGGAAAAGCTCTGTTCGGATTCAAACGTACGCGCATCTGCTTCGATAAAAGCAACCGGTAGATCCTTCGCTTTGACCCTCGCATACGCGAGCATAGGCTCTACGATATCTACACCGCTAATTGGAACTCCTCTTTCGGCTAAATAAAGTGTGGCTAATCCTGTTCCACAAGCAAGCTCCAGCACATGTCCCGGATTTTTCTTGGCAAGTTGAAGGAAAAATTCGTATTTGTCCGTCTCACCGCCAAATTCCAGATCATAGTTCATTGGATCACGGTACTCTTCCTGATTGTTGTGATCAATCAATACGTCTCACCCTTTTTCCATCAAAAATGTATTTACAACAGGAATTATAACACACTATAATGGTTTACATTGAGTAAAGGTTAACTATGTGTAAACCACAAAAATGTGTACATGATGGAGAAGGAGAAATTTAAAAGTATGAGTGCGATGACACAATCTACCCGCTTTCCGATGTTCATTCTGATGTTAAATCTGTTTATTGCTTTGCTCGGACAAGGGATGCTGATTCCGATTTTACCGGAGTATCTTAAGCTGTTCCATGCAGGAGGCACCGTTGCCGGATTTTTGGTTGCCGCTTTTGGCGCAGCCCAGTTTCTATTTTCACCGCTTGGAGGACAATGGGCTGACCGTTTTGGACGTAAAAAGCTAATTATGGCAGGCATGTTTCTGGTTGTCGTTTCAGATCTTATTTTTGCGGTATCGACATCTCTGCCTCTTCTATATATCGCTCGTTTCATCGGGGGAATCAGTTTAGGTCTGATGGTTCCAGCCAATCTGGCTTATGTTGCTGATATTACAACTCCGGAGACCCGTGCCAAGGGGATGGGTTATTTCGGTGCATCGATGAACCTGGGTATGGTACTTGGGCCGGGTCTGGGCGGTTTTATTGCCGAGTTGAGTGTACGTATGCCGTATTTCGTCGCTTCCGGTTTGGGTTTGGTTGCCGCACTGCTTACTCTTCTCTTGCCAGAGACTCTTCCACCTGAAAAACGAACGATCCCAACGGCGAAGAAAAAAGGGTTCACTATGGGCGAGCAAATTTGGAGTTCGTTCAAAGTTCCTTATTTTGGATACTTGTTGATTATCCTTGTGATGACCTTTGGTCTGATGAGTTATGAGACGGTCTTCTCACTTTTTGCCAAATACAAATACGGCTTTAATGCTTCAACGATCTCCATTATCATCACCATGGGAGCGATTATCGGGATTGTGATCCAAATCTGGCTACTGGACGTTTTTGTGAAACGCTTGGGCGAAATCAAACTCATCCGTCTGTCCTTAATCATGACTCCGATCGCTCTTCTTCTGATGTTAATTAAGGTGAATCTGGTATTTCTTTTATTTGCGTCAGCACTGTACTTTGCATTTAATGCATTCCTGCGACCAACCGTCAGCTCCCTGATATCCAAAAGTGCCGGGGATCGTCAAGGTTACGCCTCTGGCCTGAATACGACCTATTCTAGTCTGGGAACCGTCTTCGGCCCGCTCGTTGCAGGTCTGCTATTTGACAAAAACGTAAACTTTCCGTATATTTTTGGTGCCTTTATGTTACTGGCAGCATTATTACTTACGATGAATGCACAACGCTCCAGGAAAGGAAACCGATATGCAAGCGAATGAGAATTGGCATCAGCAGTTAAAAAATCAGAATCGGGATGAACTGATCGAAGCGGGTAAGCACCTTTTTCTAAAGCACGGTCTGCTTCAAGTGAAGATTAAAGACATTTGCGCTGAAGCGAATCTAAGCCGAGTGACCTTCTATAAACATTTTCAATCGATCGATGAGCTGTTGCTTACCATTCAGATGCAGTTGGTTGAAACCATGACCGAGCACGTCGGAAAGGCTGCAAGGCAAAGTGATAGTGGCCGTGAACAGCTTGCAGCGATGCTGAACGCATGGGTTTCTTTTGCTAAGGAAAATCCGGACCATATTCGTTTTATCCAATTATTTGATATCAATTATGAGGTGGTTCATTTTCAGCCGGAATTGAAGGATACTTATGAACGGTTTATCCAAAACGGTAAAGAGAACCACTTCCTGCTTGAAGCATTGAACTCAGGAGTTGCCGACGGTAGCATCCGCAACGCTACCCCTCCGCTTAAGCTGGCGCAGTTCATATTTACGGTGATGATGGGTATGTTGCAGAAGATGTTTACGCAGCGCTCACATGAACTTCATCAACTGGATGATCAGATGACAAAGCAGTTGGTTGATATGCTGTTGCATTATGCAGGCAATGAGGGCAACCGATAGAGTCAATTCGTGGAGCAAGATTAGACAGATTGGCCAACGATCCCTAAGCTAGAGTTTGCAAATAAAAGAAGCCCTCCCTCACACGTAGAGTTCTTGTACTCATGTGGAAGGCAAGGCTTCTTTGTTTGCGTTTTGCGTTTTGTGTTATGAATTTGTGATTACATCAAGCTTCAAGTTTTACACCTGTGACATATTCAAAAGCTGCTCAAACGCATAGATGTTAGTTACAAACTCAGGTACGTTCTGTGCTTCTTCTGCGGCTTCGACCAGTTGAACGACCGTATCATTATACGGTGTTGCAATCCCGGTACCTATAGCCTTGCTCGAAACTACGCCGTTGATATAATGAATCTCCGTTTTACGTTGTTTCTCCAGATCCTGCAACATGCTCGCTTTAAGCAATCTGGAAGGTTCCATTACATGGCGTAACGTTTCAATACGTGCGGGGATTTCCTTTTCGCTCTGTAGCTCAAGCGAAGCCATATCGAATCCGTTCATGGTGACAAAAGAAACTCCATTCGCATGTCCGACCTTGATCGTTTCGTCAATGATATGAACCGCACTTCGAATGCCCGCTTCATGATCCAGAATATCTCCATACGTGCCGTTCAGTGCAGCAGATAAACCGCTAAAAGCATTGTTGATCAGCAGTTTTGACCATTTCGTTCCAACCAGGTTATCCGAGATATGTGTACCCCCAACGAGATCCAGTACTTCTTTTACACGCTGAATTCGCTCGGTTGTCTCTCCATTCAATTCACCGATCTGGAATGCGTACTGCTTGAATTGAGGATACGCCGTGGTCAGACTGGATACGCCGGGTTCCATGAATGTAGCACCAAACTCAACGGAACCCGCGATAACACGGTGCTCCCCAACTATAGATGCCACGTTGTCTTCGGGAATTCCGTTTTGCAGAGAACATACAACACTGTCTTCATGCAGATATGGAAGCAATTCTTTCAATACAGACTCATTGTACAATTGTTTCGTTAACAACAGCACAAGATCATATTGCCCTGACTTTTGTTCAGGGGTGATGGCTTTTACTTTGGCCTGAAACTCGGTCGTTCCGGTTACTTTTGCTCCTGTCTGATTAAGTGCATCGACATGTTCCTGATATGCATCAATTAACTCCACGTCCATTCCGCCATCTGCCAGATAAGCTCCAACGATGGTTCCAAGTGAACCTGCACCTACAATTGCAATTCTCATATGTGTTGCCTCCTTATTTTTCTTCCAGATAGTTATATACAGGCTGTGCTGCATTCAAAGTTAAGTTCGTCAGGATGTGTGAAGCAGACACGACTTCAAGCACTGGTAAATCAGCCAAAGGCGCAAGCGCATGCTCAAAAAGTTGTAGCCGAGCCGGGCCTGTCCAAGCTTCCTTCACCTCGATGTCGGTAATCTGGGTACGTATCAGGTCGCAGATCCGCAGATTCCCGGTATAATCCGTAGCTATTTTGATCATAAAGTTGGGACGGCAGATTTCATTTTTCGCAAGCTCTTTGTCCATCTCCACATGTTTGAAACCCATCGTTGCTGTGGCTACGCGCAGTGATCCATAGTCCAGTGTACCGACAAGTGTGTCAGAGTCTGTGTACAGCTTGGGAGCACCGAGCTTTTTGGGATAAGCGGTTAACTCTCGGCCACTTGCAATGGCGGGAAAGTTATCCACGTACATCGAATGCATGTAATCCCCGTCTTCCCCATTAAACTGCACGGGAATGACCTGTCCAGCTTCCGTATATGCGCCAAGTCCGGAGACGTCCGGCATCCACATCACTTCGAATTTCACCAAGGGTTCGGTGATTTGCAATGGCTCAGGAACAGCTGCCCGCAGAGCCTGTTCATCCGTTCGGTAGATGATGTTCAGGTACTCGCGATTAACGAATTTATACGGTGGCATTGGATATGCCGGGGCTGTTAAAGGCGTGTTCAGGTTTTTGGCGATATTGTTCACATCGATTTTCATGAAAAAGACACCTGCCTTTGCATTAATGATTGATTGGTTATGTCATTGCGTTGTGTGTTTATTTACTTATTTGCTATAAATAAAGTCTACATCTTTCTTTAAATTTAATATAATACATAATAAGTACTATATATATTTATTCAAATAAATAAGGAGTGCATAACAATGGAGCTTCTCCAGCTAAAATATTTTCAAACGGTAGCTTACACAGAACATATCTCCAAAGCTGCTGCTCAGTTAAATATCGCTCAGCCTTCGTTAAGTCTCACCATAAAGCGGTTGGAGGACGAAATGGGTACTCCCCTTTTTCATCGAAAAGGCAGAAACATTGAGCTGAATGCCGCTGGAGAAATTTTGCTGAAACATGTGAACCGCATTTTTGTTGAGCTGGAGAATGCCAAGCTGGCCATTACGGAAAAAGAGGATGAACTGTCGAGGTTGATCCGGATCTCTATCTCCAATTCAAGATTTCTATCAGGTTTGATACGTGAGTATATCGAAGTTTTCCCCGATTCACAGCTTCATCAAGGTATTGCAAGTCGAAATGACATTATTACACAGCTGAAAAAAGGAGATGTGGATCTGGGGATCACCGGCTACCCGGTTCAGGATGAGGAGATTGACAGCCGCGTGCTTGTCGAGGAGGACATTGTGCTTGTCTTGCCTGCTGATCATGCTTATGGCAGTGAAAAGCAAATTTCATTACACGCCGCTGCGAGTGAACCTTTTCTTTCTCTCGCCAATAACGATGAATACCGACGTTTCACCTTGATGCTGTGTGAAAGGGCAGGTTTTGTTCCCCATTTGGCATTCGAGGTCGATTCTCATACATTGGTCGAGATCATCAGACTGGATCGTGGGGTTGCACTGCTGCCTGTCTCTGTCTGTCGTAATCTTGGACTGCACTATGTGCCGATTGCTGACGATGCCGCCGTATATCCGATCAGCTTGTCATGGATGAAACATCGAAACCTCTCTTCATCATTGGAACAATTCCAACAATTTATTATTTCGTATTACGCATCCAATGCCTCGATGTTTAAGGTGTAATATGAATGAGGATTCGATGGCAGGTGATTGACGCAGCCTTGCCTCTTCGGCTGACTGCTGTTCGTGTTAAAAACAAAAAAAGCCGCTAAATTAGCGGCTGAATTGAAACAATTATGGTCCGTTCCACGGGACAGTATCTTTCCTCTACTCTAATTATAACGTTTATGAAAATAGAATAACAGACTGTTTTTTCACCGATGCCTGCACTATACTGCTTAGGGCGTGTCTTGAAACCTACTGAAGTGCATCTTTTACCGCCTTTTCGCCCCCTTCTGCGTCAGTTTCCCTTGACGTGCCTCGGCACGCCTGCAGAAAACTTCCTTGCTTGGAACGAAAATTCAGCAAAATCTGCTTTCTTCAACGTTTTCAGACACGCCCTAATACAAATCTAAAAGTTGAGGTGTGTCCGTAATGGATGACAAAAAAATAGTCTTAGATCCGGGTCCCTTTTTTCACGGTACCAAAGTAGAACTAAACATTGGCGATTTATTAGAGCCGCAATTTTTATCCAATTATCAAGACAAGAAGTCGAATCACATCTACTTCACCGGAACCTTAAATGCTGCTAAATGGGGTGCCGAATTAGCACGATCTGATTCAAAAGAACGAATTTACATCGTAGAACCCTTAGGAGATTTCGAAAATGATCCCAACGTAACGGATAAACGGTTCCCTGGAAACCCGACTCGATCCTATCGATCCAAATCCGCACTAAAGATCGTCGCTGAATTAAGTTCATGGGAACGACACACGGATGCAGAAATTGATCATATGACTTCATCTCTGAAAAAGTTAAGTGATGAAGGTAAAAATGTAATCTACGATTAATTTATCGAAGTCAATGATTAACATTCACTTTATTAAGGATGATTAATGCTATTATTGCGATAGCAATTCCACCAGCACCAATCCAGGTTATCGATGAGAGAGAGAACGTTTCAATCGCGATTCCTCCCATACCTGCACCGGCTGCCATAGCAAGCTGCATCATGGACTGATTAAGACTTAGCATCACTCCTGAAGCTTCCGGTTCAATGGTCGTTAAATGATATTGCTGCGTTGGACCGGAAGACCAGGCTGAAAAGGACCACAACAAAAGTACGATCATTACGCCCACTAATGTATGGGTCACAATGGACAGCAGGATCAGCATGAGAATATGTAGTGCAAATCCACTGAATAATGTGCGATGAACTCCCCACCGATCCGCACTGAAGCCACCAAGCTTGGAACCAATCATGCTTGCTATACCAAATACAAGCAAAGATCCACTGAGATATTGGTTATTTAATGCTGATACTTGAAGCAAATAGGGTGAGAGATACGTATAAGCGATTGAGTATCCTCCCAGCCAGAAGAAAGTGATCGCTAATCCTAATGCGACTTTTGGTTTTTTCAATAGACTTAGCTGCTGCTTGAGCGGCACAGGCGCGTCCCCCTCAATACGCGGAATGACGAAAGAAAGAATGATTATAGCCAAAATGCCTAAAATGGCAATTCCTCCAAACATGGATTTCCAACCTAGAGTGTCAGCTGCAATTCGCCCAAGGGGAACACCAATGATTAATGATGCTGTGAAGCCCATAACCACTGTAGCAATCGCACTTGCTTGTTTACCTGACGGTGCAATTTTAGCGGCAATGTTCAAAGCAGTGACCACGACAATTCCTGCTCCAATCGCCATCATGACCCGAGCAGCTGCAAAGAGCCCATATCCTGGAAGGACAAAGGCAAGGATATTAGAAACAACAAATATGCCCATACTGATCACGATTAACTTTCTTCTGTCCATACTCGCGGTGAGCGCCATTAGAATAGGTGTACAAAGAGCGTAGATCAAAGAAAAAATGGTAATTAACTGACCTGCTGCAGCCAGTGAGACATCAAATGAAGAGGCGACCTTGTCTAAAATACCTGATAGAGCATATTCGGAAGTGCCGACCAAAAAACTAACGATTGCTAAAATGTAAACTTTCGAATTGGATGACTTCAATGGAATACCACTCCTTAATAAATTTATAAAATGTTATATCTGAATTTATAGATATAACGAATACCAAAATTACATATTGCGAATTGTCGATATGAAAAGTTAAAGAAAAACTGAATTCTTGGTAAGAACTCAGTTGCAACTTACATATCACTCATCATATAACGAGTAAATTCAGCTATCGCTTCCTCGTCTCTCTGATAATACGTAAATTTGCCTATCCGTTTGGTTGTGATCAGCCCTGCTCGCTGCAATATTGTAAGATACTGGGAGGCGGTCGACTGTGTCATGTTGAGTTTGTCGGTGATTTGACTTACACATACCCCTATTTCGTTCATATCCACTCCTTCATGGGGTTTGAAATGCTCGTTTGGTTCTTTGAGCCATTGTAAGATCTGAAATCTGGATTCATTCGAGACAGCTTTCAAAATTTCAATTGGATTCATAATCATCATTATATCGATCTTTTGCGATATGTCAATTTAAAATGATTAATGATCTTTTGTGTTAGGCTTCAGGGGCGTGAAATGAAATATAAGAAGATTGCCTGATGAGGCAACCTTCTTATATATGTGAAAAAATTAGAGATAAGAATGACGAGTCCTAATTACATTTGATTAAAGAATCTCTCCATTGGACTCAATCACTTGTTTGTACCAATAGAATGAGTCTTTGCGTGTTCTATCCAGCGAACCATTACCCGCGTTGTCTTGATCAACATAGATAAAGCCATAACGTTTACCCATCTCGGATGTGGAGCAGCTGATAATATCAATCGGTCCCCAGCTGGTGAATCCCATCAGTTCCACACCGTCAGCTACCGCTTCTTTCATCTGCTCGATGTGGCTACGCAGGTAATCAATACGATAAGGATCATGTACAGTTCCATCCTCTTCGAGCGTGTCCGTAGCGCCTAGCCCGTTCTCTACGATAAAGAGCGGCATCCGGTAGCGGTCATACAACCGGTTCAGTGCGATGCGAAGACCGATTGGATCGATTGGCCATCCCCATTCGGTGGCTTTCAGATGCGGGTTTTTGATCTGACTTACCAGCATACCGGAGTTGCTGTTGTCATTCGGGTCGTATTTTCCGATATACGTCATGTAATAACTGAATGCAATGAAGTCCACTGTGTTGTCGCGAATAATCGCATCATCTTCAGGCTCTTTCACCAGTTCAATGCCTTGCTCTTTAAAATATCTTTGCATATAGGACGGGTACTCTCCACGCGCCTGTACTTCCGGATAGAACAGGTTCATCTGATCTTCCTTCATGGTTTGCAGTGCATCTTCCGGTTTGCTGGATGCAGCGTATGTTTCCAGACGGCAGATCATACAGCCGATTTGGGCATTAGGCATTTTCTCTTTGCCGCTTTTTACAGCCAGCGCACTTGCTACAAACTGATGATGTGTTGCTTGATAGGCTACCTGTTCAGGGGTGCCTTTGATTTTATCTTCCAAAATGCCGCCACCTGTATACAAGCTGGTCAACATCATATTCATCTCATTGAACGTGATCCAGTATTTCACTTTATCTTTGTAACGGTCGAACAATGTGTTGGCAAATTTTAAATACAAATCAATCATCTCGCGGCTTTCCCAGCCATTATATTTGCGGGTTAACTCAATCGGCATCTCATAGTGAGAGATCGTGACTAGTGGCTCAATGCCGTATTTCAACAGTTCGTCGAACACTTTATCATAGAAAGCAAGGCCTGCTTCGTTCGGAACGCTTTCTTCTCCTGTCGGGAAAATTCGCGGCCAAGCGATGGAAAGACGGAAAACTTTAAAGCCCATCTCTGCAAACAATGCGATATCTTCTTTGTAACGGTGGTAAAAATCCACTCCATTCCGTTTCGGGAAATACACATCGGTGTTACCACTCAAATATTGTTCCAGTTCAATGGAGTTTACGTCAAAGGTAAAATCTTTACCATTTCGCTCTTCATGGGGAACATAAGGTGCCATATCAGAGGTGGAAAGTCCTTTGCCGTCTGCGTCAAATGCGCCCTCCAGCTGATTGGCTGCGGTAGCTCCGCCCCATAGGAATCCTTTAGGGAATGTGTGTTTTGTTGTTTGTGTCATGATGGTTTCTCTCCTTTTTTGTGTAAATACAACGTTAAATTTTATAACTCGGTAAAATAGAAAGCCTTCATTCGTTTTGCTGTAGCTGTTAACGAACGGTGAGTAGCAGTAATTCATTCATTGGAACCACCCCCTTCACCTGAACGGGTACTACGTCAAGATAATCTGGCGTGTTGGCTACAATGACCGGGGTGGTCAGATCAATACCGGCGGCTTGAATGCTCTCGATATCAAATTCCAGCAATAAATCACCCTTGTTCACTCGTTGTCCGATGACAACCTTCTCTTCAAAAAACTTGCCTTTCAGGGACACCGTGTTAAGTCCAACATGAATGAGAATGTCGATTCCACTGGAGGAAGTCAGCATGATAGCATGTTTGCTTTTCGCGATCATTGTGACCGTTCCGTCAAATGGTGCGGTTACACGGCCTTCTTTTGGAAAAATAGCAATTCCTTTTCCCGTCATTTCCTCTGCAAACGTAGGATCAGGCAGTTCTTTCAGTGAGACCAGTTCACCGGTAAGCGGGCTGAATATTTCACCTTTCTTTTCCTCAATCGAATGAACGGTCACAGGCGGTGTTGCAGGTATTTGATTAGACTGATTTGTTGTTTCTGATCGTTTTGCTGATTCCGATGCTGTTGTTGGAGCTATTGCTGACGAACTTGCCCCAGCAGGTTGCTGCGTAATCGGTTCATCCCACTTAAGCAATAAGGTCACTGTAAACGAAACTACGAAGCTGATACCTACACCGATGAGCGCGTACCAAAAATTCGCCATTCCCCCATTTGGTCCAATGTATAAAGGCAATGACAGCAGACCCGGAACGGCAAAACCGAAACATTTTAACCCTACCGCTGTAATAAATCCACCGCCGGCTGCTCCACCGATGATCGAAGCATAGAACGGTTTTTTCAGCTTCAACGTTACTCCATAGATTGCAGGCTCTGTGATGCCCAGAAAAGCAGATATACCGCTGGATAAAGCAATCGATTTCATCGATTTGTTTTTAGTTTTGAGGAATACCGCCATTACGGCACCAGCTTGACTCATATTGGCTACAAGGTTAAGCGGCAGTAACAGCACGTCGTAACCGAGTTTGCTCAAATTCTGTAATGTTCCCGGGAAAAATGCATAATGCATACCCGTCATAACGATCACTGGCATAAGTCCGCCCAGCACGATTCCTGTTAATGGGCCCGAGTGAGCAAAGAGCCAGGATGTACCGATCTCCAGATAGATGCCGATGAAATTACCAAGCGGCCCGATGGCTATTAATAGAATCGGGACGGTAATCACCAGCACGATCATTGAGGTGAAGATGACTTTAACCGGACCAGGAATGAAACGATCCACCCAGCGGTGTACATAACTGAGAAGCCACACCCCGAGAATAATCGGAATGACAGACTGGGTGTAATTCACGATCGACACCGGCAGAAATAGAAAACGAATCGGCTCCAGATGATTTTCCAGATAAGCATTCAAAATGGTTGGATATAATAGTGTACCTGCAAGGGTCAAGGCGATATATTCATTCACTTTAAACTTCCGCGCAGACGATACAGCGAGCAGGAACGGCAAGAAATAAAAGGCCGCATTGGCTATGGACGCCAAAATCTGATACTCACCGCTAGTCTCTTGAATGGCCCCAAGTGTAACAAGTAATGCGAGAATGCCTTTCAGCATCCCGGTACCTACAATGGCCGGAAGAATCGGGGTGAAAATACCCGAGATCGTGTCCAGTACGGCATTAAGACCTCTTGAACGCGGCGGTTCTGCTTCTCTCTCCGTTGCACCAGCTTGTTTCAACTGGTCCTCCAGCTCTTCATAGACGGCTGCAACTTTGTTGCCAATCACAACCTGGAACTGATCGTTTTGGAACTGTGCCCCAAGAACACCATCCAGTGCGCGAATCTGTTCAAGCTGCACTTTCTTTTCTTCACGCACATTAAAGCGCAATCGAGTGATACAATGCCAGGCTTGCGTAATATTTTCCTGCCCTCCTGTTAATCGGATGATCTCTTTGGACAACTCCCGGTGATTCATGCTGCTTCCTCCTTTTTTGGCGAAAAAAAAACCAAATGTAAACCCGCCCCGCTACTGAAGCGGAATCGGAAACATTTGGTGGTGCCTGATCGTATCAGTAACACTCCATATTCAATTAACATGGTGATGGAATATCTTCTAAGAGCTGTTTTGAGGTCAACCCGTGTCGGTACGGGATGTTACTCTTTCGATGTGGATCATAAGGTATACCATCTCATCGGGAGTAATTACAAATCCGCGTTGCTGTTCCATCGTCTCTTTGATCTTGAGTGCGCATTGGAAGCTATCTGGATATCGATCCGACAATACATCATATAAAAACTGCTGATCTTTGAATGAGAGCACTTCCCGGTTCATTTGCCGAACGATGAAGTATCTCAGATGGGTAATGAACCTGGAAAAATCAGCAGACTCCTGATTCAGCGTTCTCCCAAAATGATCGGTCATGATCCCAAGAATGTCATTAATCATCTGTGTAATCTTGATCGTCTGATTCATGCTACCCGAATCAAATTGTGAATTCACAAAATGAAGAGCAATGGAGCTGGCCTCACCCGCAGGCAATGCGACCAGAAAAGCTTCATTGATCTTGCGTACCGCTAACTCACCAGCACGATATTCTGCAGGATACAGATGGCGAATATCCCAGTGTAGCGGGTTTTGCATGTCCACCCCTTTTCTGAAACGATCCAGAGCAAAATGAATATGATCCGCAAGCGTTAGTAGGATAGAATCATTCAGCTTTTTCCCAATGATCTCCCTGCCTTCTTCTATAATCTGATCCGTGATATCGATAACTTGCAGAGGGATATCGCTAAGAAATTGCTCGACTCGCTGATATTTATCATTCGAGCCGATCCGGAACGTTTTCTGAATCTGGCTTTGCTCGATCGGCTGTCCCTTTACTTTTTTGAAGCCTACACCTGTTCCGATGACAATGACTTCACAGCCTTCAGCATCCTCCGCCAGGGCGATATTGTTGTTTAACGATTTCTTGAACCTCATGATGTTTTCACCCCCATATATGCAAAAAGCACCACCATGGCCAGGTACACAAGAAATAAACTTGTGAAATCCAGACTGTGGTGGTGCCTGATCGAATCAGTGACACTCCTTATTTAGCTGTATTCTATACCAGCCATGTAATCGTTGTCAATACCATAACGCTGGAATGGGTATATGCTTCGTTTTAGTCGGATTATGCGCTGCTCTTATATAGGTTGATACCAAATTGCACATTTTATTCTTCTGAAGTGTTGTTTTCTAGGGAATTATCATAATAATACCGAATCAGGATGTCCTGATCATAGTTGCCAAAACCTTTGCCAAACAGCGTAAGCCCTCCTCGGTTTGCCGCACCTTCTTCCGGCTTCAGCCCAAACGTCCAATAAGTGGCTGCTTGCAGTTTCAAGTCCGAGACGGACACATCCGAGATTCGTTGACCATCCATAAACGTGCCTTCCTCGTTAATGCGCAGTACTTTTAACACACCATACTGGTTTACATCCAGTTTCCACCATAGTGGGGTATGCTTGCCCTTCCGATCTCCGAAGTCTCCAGGGCTTGTCCATGTACCGAGATCATTGCCATTAAGCGTAAAACGGATATCGGATGGCCAGTTTTCATTGACTTTGGGTGCTTCCGAACTGAGTTCAAGTGAAATCTCTATCTCCCGAAGATGCTGATCATTATTCAGATAATTGGGAATCTTATATTCCAGAAAACCTCGTGCCATCCAAAGAATTGCCGCGTTAACCCGATCGGGGTCCATGAAACAGGCGGGTGTATCGTATTGTCCGATCATCTGAGTGGTCGTTGCGAGCCCGCAGGTCGGCCATGCTTCATAATCTGTATAATGCCCAACGGGGATGGATACTTCATGATAAGAAGCCTCAGCGGGTTCGGGGGGCGACAGTTGAATGGTCATGAACTCCTGCACGATAAAACAATATTTATAGGTTCCGCCATTTTCACGTTTCATTCGGCTGCCTACGATGCCTGCTTTCTGCAGTTTGCTAACATGTGTACTGACGATGGCTTTGCTCAGATATAGTTCTTGGGCGAGCGCATTGATATGCATCTCCCTATTTTGCAGCAACAGCCTCACAATATTTAAACGGGCTTCACTTGCCAGCGCCTCGTAGACAAGCAATGAGGATGCATCTGTTCCAAGCATCATAGAATACACTTCCTTTTATATTTTTTGCTTATATATTTGGTATCCCATTTGTGTTCAAGCTTCTGTTCTATGGGTTAATTTGATCTTGTATTGAAATTATAGAATTCGCTATTTAGCGAACTGTGCAAAATGAACTTGCTCTGTATATTCGCATTATGATACATATTAGATAACAAATCAATGTATTGATTTTGCTTTCAGGCGAATTCAATATAGATTAGCGACATCATATGACATTACAAACGATGATATGTATTACACAATCATTCACATGCACTATAAAATTCAATCTTATGGAGGTTTTCACTATGCTTAAATCCAAAATGCTGATCGATAAAGATTTTCAAATTGCTGAAGTAGACCCGCGTGTCTACGGTTCATTTATAGAACATTTGGGACGTGCCGTGTATGGCGGCATATATGATCCAGGTCATCCAACCGCAGATGCACAAGGCTTCCGTCAGGATGCTATTGAAGCGATTAAAGCGCTTAACGTACCCATCGTTCGTTATCCTGGCGGCAACTTCGTATCCGGTTACAACTGGGAAGATGGCGTGGGTCCAGTAGCTGAACGTAAACGTAGACTAGAGCTGGCTTGGTGGACGATTGAAACGAATGCGGTAGGTACGAACGAATTTGCAGATTGGGCTAAGCTGGCAGGTACGGAAGTGATGATGGCTGTTAACTTGGGAACTCGCGGTATCGATGCAGCCAGAAATCTGGTTGAATATTGCAACCACCCTTCGGGCACATACTGGAGTGATCTGCGTATCTCTCACGGATATAAAGATCCACATAAATTCAAAACATGGTGCCTCGGCAATGAAATGGACGGTCCTTGGCAGATTGGTGCGATGACCGCATATGAATATGGCCGTATTGCCAATGAAACAGCCAAAGCGATGAAATGGGTTGATCCAGAGATCGAGCTCGTTGCATGTGGTAGCTCCAGCCGTGACATGAAGACATTTGCAGATTGGGAAGCAACTGTGCTTGATCTTACCTATGAAAATGTAGACTACTTGTCTCTGCATCAGTATTACAATAACAACAAAGACAACACGTATGATTTCCTAGCAACCTCACTGGATCTGGATCAATTTATTGATAGTGTGGCTTCGATCTGTGATTTTGTACAAGCGAAAAAACGTAGCAAAAAGAAATTGATGCTCTCTCTGGATGAATGGAATGTGTGGAAATCCATTGGTACAAGCCGTATGGAAGAACGTTGGCAGATTGCACCTCCTGAGTTCGAAGATGTGTACACGCATGAAGATGCACTGGCAGTAGGCTGTTACCTGATCACCATTCTTAAACATGCTGACCGTGTAAAAATGGCTTGCCTTGCGCAGTTGATTAACACGATCGCACCAATCATGACTGAAAATAACGGAGCAATCTGGTTACAAACGACGTACTTCCCGTTCCTGCACGCTTCCAACTTCGGACGTGGTACGGTGCTGCGGTCCATCACATCTTCACCTAAATATGATTCAAAAGACTTCACGGATGTACCTTATCTCGAATCCATCAGTGTACATGATGAAGAAAATGGCACCATCACCATCTTTGCGGTGAACAGACATCTCGATGAGGCCATGGAACTGAATGTTGATCTTCGTTCGTTCGGGGAAACAACATTTGTAGAACACATTGTCCTGGAAAACAATGACCTGAAAGCAAGCAATACCAAAGAAAATCCACGTAACGTGTTGCCTCACAACGGCGGACATACAACCGTGGATCAAGGTAAAGTACAAGCTGTGCTGAACAAAGCGTCCTGGAACGTAATCCGTTTGAAAACAAAACAAGCGTAATCGACAAATCGCATAAGATCAAAAAGCCCAGAGCATACCCGCTCTGGGCTTTAGCATTAGTATTAGCTTTTGCCTTTGCTGACGGACGTGTGGTAATGGGATATTGAGGTGCTTAAATGGCCTCAGTATGTAGCTTAAATTCTAACGATCTCAGCGGAGCTTATTTGGCTCTTTTGAGCCCATTATTTATTCTAACGATCACAGGAGACGCTATTTTGGACAATTCGGCTGTTTTCAAGGTACAATCTCGTGTTTCAACAAAATAAGGTCTCTCATGATCGTTAGAATTTGGAACGCTCGATATTCGGCCCAATAAGGTTCCTGGTGATCGTTAGCGCTTTTGCTCGATAAGATCTCTAATGCTCTGTTGTTTCCGCCTCTTAATTATAGAAATTGAGTAAGTATTGGAGCTCGCATTGAATCTTTATCCTATTCCGAAACAACTTAAATGATAAAAAAAGCCGCTATAATAGCGACTTAGGAGTGTTTACTAATCTTTTCTCCACTATTTCTTAGCACATCAACATGTTCTCGACACTACACTTGTGTACTCAAGTTACCCCCGTTGGGTTTCCGCTTCGGCTTCAGCTTCATCCTCGGTCTGCGATGCCTGACTTGCTGGTGACATCAACCCTTGCACAGCTCCCATAAACGGCTGGATTTGTTTAATCATGCCGTAGCCCATTTTCACAACAGGCACAAAACGCTGAATCATGCCGAACAAACGCATGCCGCCTCCGAGCATGCCTCCAAATGATCCTGCCCCGCCCAGTCCACCTAATAAAGATCCCATCATCGGCATAAAGGATGATACCTGTGCCTGACGTTGACGAGAGGATCTATGTGAAGTTACCCGGGGTTGCACGGAGGATTTGCGGGAACGATTAACCTTTTTCCGGCTTGAAGAAGATACGGACTTGTTTGACTTGATTGGTTTGTTTTTCATTTGACGATCACGACTCCGTACCGCCCGCGCTTTTTTTGCCGTGGTTGTTGAAGTTTGTGTAAATTTCCCGCCCCCGGTAAGCTCTACACCCTCGTTGCTCACGCCAGAGATGTACCCGATGTACGTCTCACCATTATGAAGAGTCACGCAGACCGGACGATCCTTGAATCGTTTTGCCTTCACGTGTATTTCATTGGTCTTAGCCATGGAATTCACCTCACTCGACTTGATCTACTCTAGTCTACGCGATGGGTGGACGACTTGCCTGTGCGAATAACACATGCTTGTGCCGAAAAGAGAAAAGATACGGGTTCTGTCAACACGGCTTATACCACATCGTCTCACTGAAACCAGCCTAAATCATAAACTGCATTAACCGTTAGCAAAAAACCAACGATACCTACAATCCAGGCAGTAGCATTCTGTGCATTGTTCACCAGCCACCTATCCATTTTAGCTAGAGGTTGTTTCAAAACAGGGTAGGCGAGCAATCTCCCTGCCAGCAAAATGAGCGAAGGTAATATCATAACGAAGCAATATCCCAGTAACAGAATTCCCGACATAGGCCAGGCAGGTCCTTCACTAACTAATACGCCTATGGCTGCTAGATAGGGCAACATCGTTCCAAGTTCCAGTACGACCGCGGTCAGGGCAAGCCCAATAAGTATACTAATAGAACTTCTGCTGGAAACGGTCTCTCCCGTAACACGAGCCCTCCATTTTAAAATAGTACCTTCCCCACTTCCTGCACGTTCCGCAGCACGAGCCCGAGATTTTTTGGTATCCATGAGTTGGCTTACAATCATTAACAATATACCTATCACCAGTTGTCCTAAAAGGAAGGGCTGAGATCCCATTAGGGGTGCATATTGTTTCAGAAATGAATCTGTTCCAAACATGATGATGAGGCCAATTGCAAAGTAACAACCGGACACTGTGAATATATAGATCAAAAACCGATCTACTCGAACACGCCCAGGTGTCATCAGTAACCAGACAGGAATTAAGAGAGTGCCCAAACTCGTTGAATCTATTAGTGCTAGCAGTACAAGGGTAAATAACATTGCTGTTAACGTCATGATGTTCCTCACTCTCTGTTATAATTTTAACCACTTGCTGGAACAAAATGTAGAACATAGAACAGGACCTCCATCTACGAACGAAGTTATCCTGGCCCCAGCTGGAACTTCTTCTCACAGACAGCCTTCGCATCGCTCCCTCGCGACTTATGAGATGCAACTAACTCCCCGTCATACCAAATGGAACAGCTTATCCAGCTTGCACTGTCATCTGCTTTTGCCCTAACGTGAGTTGAAAGCAGCGGAATAAACGTATCTTTTGGAATAACAAATCTATCTTTGTACGGAACTTCAATCGTATCCCAATATACACTCTCCGGATTTTTTCGAGCATTGATCTCTACTTCCAGATCAGATGCCGAATTAACATCACTTTCAACAAGCACCTCAACGACGATGCCATCCGACTCATGTGCTGTATTTTGTTTTGACTTTTCACGATCCAGTTCATCATTCACTACATCTTCTGTCATTCCACAAGCTGAGAATATTATAAGCAGACCCGAGAGCAATAACAGAATCCAGATGTTTTTAATTTTTGTCTTGTTTTGTTTAATCTCCTTCATTAGCAATGTCCTCTCTTTGTTTTAGAAAAAAGCGGATCATCTCATCAACATAGGACATGAATTCATGATCCATGCCCATGACTACAGGCTCAGACGCATCTCTTGGATTGATAAGTTCCCAATACTTGTCGAGTAGTTTTTCATCATGATCAAACAGCTCTAATGCTGTTTCATACAATTGCCTCGCAACGACTTGGACCTCTTCAGAATGGGGAGATGAGGGCATCAAGGATCGTACACGTTGGAAAATAGTTAAAAGTCCCTCCATTCGCGGATCGTTACTCCCGAGTATAGGCAGATGATTCAGTATATCCGTTTCTCTTGATGTTAACTGTAAATCATCGCTGTATTCGGGACGAATTATCCCTTCAGAGAGCGGCCGATCTTCCATTTGGGAAATAATTTGCAATAAACTTTCGAGATTGCTCATTCCTCCAAATTTTAACGTATGAAGGGTTGATCTGAGATAATATTGCTTTCGGCTTAATTCTTCTTTTTTCTGTTCAATTAGCTCTATTTGTTCGTTTAAAGAGGCCACCCAATTTTCATGGTCTCCCTTATTTTCTTGGTTCTGAAACAATTCTTTAATCTGTTCTAATGTATAGCCGATGGACTTCAACAGAAGAATTTTTTGCAGGCGAAGAATAGCACTCTCATCATAGTATCGATACCCGTTTTCCGTAATAAGTGTCGGTTGTAGCAATTCGATCTGTTCATAATAATGAAGTGTTCTTTTGCTGATATTTGTTTTTTTCGCTAATTCTCCAATCAGGATCATGCGTACCTCCCCTTCCTGAGAACATTATAAACCATAACGTATACGTTAGGGTAAAGCCCCATAATTTCGATAGAAGACTATTGCTCAATAAAACGAAAAAAAGACGATGCTTACATCGTCCTCGCTGTGATATGAACTTCCTCTCTCCTTGAAAACAATTTCTATTATTGTGCCTGCTGTTCTTTAGTGTAATATCTTTCGTATTCTTTCGTCATCGCGTATCGATTAACTCCTCTACTAGCTTGTACGGCTTGCGCAGCCAACTCTTCTGCTTCCTTGTAATGATTCAGCTTACGCTCAATTTCGGCTAGAAGGGCAAATCGCATCCACTCTCTTTTAATGGAACTTAAATGCTCTCTGGCTCGTTCAGTCTCTCCTTCTTCGATCAGGACAAACGTTTCATAGTATGTACGATAAACCGATTTACGCATCTCGCGTACCGCTTTTCTCACGGTAAACAGATCCTTCCGGTAAGCACCGTATGCTGCCTGATAGTTGGCCTTCGTCGACTTGCTGGCCGATGTATTGCTCATCAGCTTTTCCATCGTGAGCTCAACTTCTTCATCCAACCTGTTGGCTGTCGCATAATTAATATAAATATAGGGCGCATTTTGTTTTCTTCTTAAAAAAGCCTCTAACCGATCCATACGTGTTTCCCAGACCATAGGATATAAAACAAAAATGCTAAACATAATGAGTCCAGCAACCACCACTGTACCTAACACTAGTAAAATCGATTGGTCATTCAACAACATCACAAGCGTGTAAACAAATATAGCAACATAAGAAACAATTTCCCACTTACTCACTCCCAGCCTTCATTCCTTTCATAATGGATTACTTGCAGAACGGATAATCAAGATACCTTTATAGAAATTACTATTATACCAGAAGTACCAGATCTTTTTGTATTACAACTATATCGCCACTTTCGTCAAAAACGCTTCAATCTCATCCATATACCCTTCCGTTGTTATGCTTCTTGGCGCAAATAGAAAACGCAGTCCCATCTTCCATTCCGACCCGGCAATCGATGTAGGCAACATCGAATGCTCGGTATGTTGAAACGTTTTGACATGAAGTAAGGAAGAAGGATGAATCTCCTTACGATAGGTACCCTCCGTATCTTGAATATCCACATTAACATCATCTTCTCCAAGCAATAGCAACACCGGCGTTTTGAAATTATGCAGACTCACGGTAGCATCCGAATTAAAGTTTTTGCTGACAAAGCTCCAGCGTTCACGAGACATTGGTTCTTCGTCTTTCCGAATATGTTTCGTGTATTCCTCGTAAGATCCGTGATGTTTTAAAATATCTTTAATCTGATTATCGTATTTCACCTGTGCTTCAATCTCCTGTTGTGTATGCCCGTCCTTGGCCATCTGACTCCGCGTATTGTATTCCCCTTGCTTCAGCCAGTTGATCGCTGGTGATACCAGAATGCTGAATGCGAGATCTTCCTTACCTGCAAGCTTGGGGATGACCCAGCCGGCCTGACTTGCTCCCCATACACCAATCCGGGAACCGTCAATCATCGGTTGTTTTTTGGCCCAAGCAATTGCCTGTTGTGCTTCAACGACACGATCATCGATACTCTGATCCAGCCAGTTCCCCTCTGAACCTCCGATGCCACGTTTGTCCAGTGACAAGGACGCATAACCGAGAGAGGCAAGGCGTTCCCACAGCGGTTTGTAACCTTCACTATGCGTTGCATCAATAGGGCCATCACCATGGATAAAGAGCACTAAACCAAGCTTTTCTTTATCAGCACCCTTTTTAGGAAGTGTGAGAATGCCCGTTAATTTCCCTTGTGCGCTGGGAATCTCCAAGGATTGCAAGGCCATGTTATAGTCTTGCTGTGCAACGATATATAGGCCTGTACCGCCAAATATTAAAGTGACGATGAGTAAGGAAATCCAACTTTTTTTATGTTTAAGCTTGCTCTGTTTCATCTTAGCTGTCTCCTTTGCGGATCATATAATTCCATTGATGTTCACCAAGGAGCATGGCAGTTAACAAGCTGTTCGTGCTGTTTTGTTTATGAAAATGATAGTGCTCGTACATCTGCATCGCTTTCTGATTGTGATGGGCTACATGCAGACTGAGATACGATAAATTTGCTGTTTGAAGCATATATTGCTGTGCCCAAGCCAGGAGATGTCTGCCGACGCCTTTACCTTGGTGATCGGGGTGCACAACGATATCCTCGATATAACATTCGCCTTCCTCAGGCTTATGTTTAAGCAGTTGTATACGCATCATAAACTGAAGCAACTTCCAGTAATCATAGTAACGGTACATTTTCCACCATTTTGTCTGGATAGTTTTAGGCTGTTTGCCAATCTCACTACTCTTCCATCTCAGTGCCATCGTACCGATCACCACATCGTTCTCGAGTGCTGTGACGCGCAGACTTCCTGTTTGATAAGGGGTATGTCGTAACCAGTTCTCGAAAATGGAAGCTAGCTCCGTTACTGAAAGTGATGACAACTTTACAAATTTGTGTCCAAAGCCAAATGCCATCAGTTTCGCAACAGTATGATATTGCTCGGGTGTTATAGGTTCAATTTGTACCTGTTGCATAGGAGTTTGATCCTGTTTCGCGTTCAGGAGGTTCGTTGGCCTAAAATCGTTGTTGCCATGATGTCTGATCACTCTCCCACCTCCGGGTTCGAGACATACGAAAGCAGTTCATAATGGAGTTGGTCAGGTGTAAACAGCGATAAATATGATTTTTCGATTATGATTAATGGACCTGAGCACATGTATCCTCGCTCTTCAGCGTAAGCATAAAATTCCTGGGCGGTTGCGGCCACTCCTTCTTCATTTTCTACAAAAAGAGTGCGGGATAAGTATGAGCCTGACGGTAGTGTTAAATCAGTCTGCCCTCCCTCCGCTTTCGTGTACATCCCTACGATGCCTGAATCGTTGTGCACATAATGAATATCCGCTTCAAACAGATTGGAAATGTTGTTTCGATGCTGGATCAGGTGCTTAGCACTCAGACTTTCAGCTTCTTGCATCTCAAACCACAGGGACAAAGGAAACTCCTCACGCTGGACGATCGCATACGTCCCTTCTGTTGCCTGAGAAACTTGCTTAGGAATCTGCTCTTTTTCATCCAGCAGTTTTTCAATAAACAGTTTGGTGTCCTGTAGCCTTTGGATCTCCGCCTCCGTGTCTCTCAGCGCCTGTCGGAAAATCGGGGTGATCTGCTCGGCCGTCAGATGTGACAGGCATTCTTTGATCACTTGCACAGACAAACCCATCTTACGGAACAATAAAATATGAGCTAAACGGTACACTTCATCCATTCCATACATTCGGTATTGATTTTCACCGGTATATGCCGGGTGTAACACCCCTTTTTCTTCAAAATAACGAATCTGGTGCACGGATACTTGCATCAGCTGAGCTAGTTCGCTAATCGTAATTTCATCTTTCATATCATTCATCGTAAACTCCACCTTTGTTGTCTTATCTATAGGTAGCATAAACCTTAGGTCTGACCTAAGGTCAAGTTTAATTTTCAATTTCTTATGTTCCTTTATGTATGTGTGAAAACATAAAAATGAAAGACAAACCATTTCGCGGTTTGCCCTTCACGTTCACGTACGTATTTTTTGTTAACATTTCGAAAAAAAAGTGCGGTTTGCTCGCCTATCTTTTGGACTTCATATTTCCTTTGTGATACGCGCTAATCAGCATAGGGACGGCGATCAGCAAACTGACGATAATCGGTACAATGGATGCCTCCAGTCCGAAGCTTCCCCCTGTCAACCATAGTGATCCGGTTAGCTGTACATCAAAAAAGCCTTGTGTTGCTATGCCCGACACCGGTATACCCAACATTCCCTCCAGTGCATTCCATGCAAAATGAAGACCCATGACAAACCACAGATTACGCCGCCACAGAAATCCGGCTCCGAGCAAAATGCCTGCCTCAATGACAATAGCAACTGAACTCCAAAGTGTTGCTCCGGGATTTGGCAGATGAGCCAAACCGAAAAAAAGCGAAGTTATAGCCAAAGCGAGCCAGCTTCCCAGTCGCTTTTCAATCGCTTGCAGGAACAAGCCGCGAAAGATCAATTCCTCCACAATGGCCGCACCAATCGCCAAAGCCAAAATAGAACCAACTGCGTTCGTCGCTGACCATGTAAAGCTGTATCCACCAAGCAACGTGATGATCCCAACAGAAACCCCAATCAAGATAAGACCAACTCCCGAGCCTAATATCAACTCAGTTCCTGCTCTACGAAGTTGTAATTCCTGTACGTTGCGCCCTGCCATGAATTTCATTACAAACCAGTAGATCGCAATGGAGACGATACCTCCTGCAAGTGCCAGCATAATCGACAGAACCCCTTGCGAATCACCGAACAGCTTTTGGGTCATGAAACCGGACAGGCCCAGAAGAATAACACCTGTAAACATCCATACGAGCGGGAACTGCATTATTTTCCTCACTTCAACCGAACCTCCTCACATGATTGGACTAGTTACCTTTAGTATATATGTATGACGTGAATATTGCTTTCAAACAAACCTTCGTAATGGATCGTTGTATTTACAATAGTTTGGAGCAAAGTAACCATTTAGCCGTTTGGTAGTTTCGAATCTAACGCAAAAAAGCCGCTTATGCGCGGCTTTTCTTTATAGACTTAAGTTCCTTGCTCTCCAATCATTTGCAGTTCAATCTTCTTCATCTCGTAAAAATAACCCTTACGCTCCATCAACTCCTCGAAGGAGCCTGTTTCTACAATCCGGCCTTGATCCATGACCACAATCTGATCCATTCGTTCAAGTCCTGCCAAACGGTGACAGACGAGTAGCAGCGTGTCTTCTGCCGCCTGTCTCAGCAAGTTCTGTAACACACGTGCTTCCGTAACGTAGTCCAGCGAAGAGGTTGGTTCATCCAGCAACCATAATCTGCCCTTGCGCAACATGGCACGGGCCAGAGCCAGCCGCTGTTTCTCACCATCGGAGAGATTTTCTCCTTTTTCGTATACGGTGTCGTCCAAGGATACATTAGAAAGCTGAACTTGATGGAGTATATCTTGCACATATTCATCGGAGTGAGTCTCACCACTGAGTAGCAGATTATCCCGAATCGTTCCCCGGAAAAAGTGGCTCTGTTGCAACACAACATGTGTATTTTGCCACATGCTTGTTTCATTTAAGTCATTTACCGAGATGTCATTGAATTTTATGTTGCCAGCAGCAGGTGTCCGTAGCTTGAGAAGTAGATCCAAAATCGTAGATTTTCCAGAGCCACTTGGCCCGACAATCGCCGTTTTGGAGCCAGCTGCAAGGTAGAGTGAGACGTCATCTAGCGCAGATCGCCACTCCCCTTCATATTGAAAAGAAACATGAGATAGTTCGATCGTTACCGCTTCCGCTTCTGCATCGACTTCCAGAGATAAATGGGTTTTAGACAAATGAGCCTGATTAACATGGCCATTGGTCTGCGGTTCAGGCACAGTCTCAGCCAAACGTTTCGCAGCATGTTCGCTGTCCAACTTATACGCTGGTAACACAGCCATTGCTGCGGATTCTTCAAACATCGTTTGTGTCGCCAGAATCAACATCGCAAGATACACACCGGCAAAGACTCCGTCTGCAATGAGAAAAGCACTGATTACAAGCACGCCCCATGTGACCAAATAGGTGACAAAAATATGCATGGATTGTCCCAGCACCAATTGTGTAGCAGCTCTTTGTTGCTGCGTTGCGAGTTCAGCCGAATCCTGCTGAAGTTGCTGTTCACGCCCTGCCAATTGTCCATATACTTTCAAATCACGAAAACCATACAATACTTCGGTTACCTCTGTAGATAGCTTTGCCCGTTGCTGACGTACATGTTCGTTGATTTTCCGTTGACCGATCAGCACCAGGCTTGGGACAACAAAAGCTGTAATCAACATGCCCACGATGAGTAAACACGCAATCCAGAATGAAAAAATCGCTGTAAACAGGACGGTGCTCAGGAATACCATCACCACCATAATAGGCGGATAAGCAACACGCAGAAAATAATGTTGTAAGCTCTCTACATCACCAACGATCCGTGCCAGCAGATCCCCGCTTCGGTTTTTGTTCATAATTCCAGGTGTAACCGGTATAAGCTTGGCAAAAAATGAGGTTCGTAAACGGCTGAGGATAGAAAAGGTTGCCCGGTGAGAAGCAAGCCTCTCCCCATAACGGCTAGCTGCTCGCACGAATCCAAGCAGTTTGACCATCGACGTTAGAACAATCAAGGTGTACAGTGGCGGTGCAAATACCGTTTGCGAGATAAGGTATCCGCTTGCGGAGAAAAGGGCTACACCTGCTGTGCCTGCAATGAATCCGCATAATATAGAGAGCAAAATATCTTTGCGCTCCTGCATCATCGCCTTGGACAGAACAGCTAACTCTTTCATGCGATCCCTCCTGTTCTCTGAATTTGCACCATTTCGGCATATCCAGGCACTCGTTCTAGTAGCTCCTGATGTGTTCCCGAATCTGCAAGTTCACCATCCGACATGAACCAAATCTGGTCCGCTTGCTGAATCGTATATAATCGGTGCGCTACCGTAATGATGGTGGCCTGTTGTGACAATGCTGCGATAGAACGCTGTAGAATCTGTTCGGTGCGCAGGTCGAGTCCAACTGTTGGTTCATCAAACAGGATGAAGGCAGGCTTTTTCAGAAAAGCGCGAGCGAGAGCTAATCTTTGTTTTTCTCCCCCAGAAAGTCCACGTCCTCCTTCCCCAACAGGGGTATCTAATCCTTTATCCAGTTGAGTAATAAGTGAAGTGAGTCCTGCACGTTCAGCCGCTTTTTCTATCTCCGCACGAGGTTCATCACTTCCCGAACCTATAGCTATATTTTCAGCTAATGTGCCTGCAAAAATATAGGGATGCTGTGTAATATAACTGATCTGTTTAAACCAGTCGGCCTCGTTTATTTGTACAAGCGGTCTTCCGTTAATACAAACTTCTCCCGAGGTTGGATGTAACAAACCGGAGATCAGGCTTAATAAGGTTGTTTTACCTGAGCCGCTTGGACCAACAATGGCGAGCTTTTCTCCTGGTTTTATCGATACATGTCCCGTTTCAAGTGCAAACGAACCTGGGACATAGTGAAACCGGACATTTTTTAATTCAATGAATGAAGGCATATCTGACTTCGTTGACGCAGGTCCGGTCAATAATTGCTGATGTGACGACTTTTTCTCAACTTCCTTAGGCTGTGAATTCTCTTTTCGTTGTTCGTTTTCCGCAATTAGTTGCTCCACCTTACGAATAGCGCCCATGCTTGTTCGACCGCTGTGAAAGGCGGTACCTGTATTTTTTAACAAACTGTAGAACTCGGGAACGAGCAACAACAACAGAAAAGCGGTATGAAAGGTCATTGATTTATACACAAGTAGCTGAATGGCAAGCTCTAACGCAACGATACCGATACTTAACATGACAATCGCTTCAAGCATAAACGTATTCGTAAAAGCAATCTTCAAAATGCTCATCGTGCTATCCCGATAACCCAGACTGCTGCGTTCGATCTCTTGTTGCTGACGATTCACCCGTCCGAATATTTTCAATGTCACCAGACCTTGAAGCGAATCGAGGAACGTGCCGGAAAACTCCGCCAGCTGTGCATACTTTTCTTCAGATTTATTCTTGGTCTGCAAGCCAACAAGAATCATGAACAATGGAATAAACGGTGCTGTACACAACAGAATCCAGCCTGTGTTGGCATGTAGTGTGAAGGCAACAACCAGAATCACAATCGGAATCATCGAAGCTTCCATCATACGTGGCATGTACTGACTGAAATAGCTGTCCGCCTCATCGATGGCGTCTAGGGCAACGCTGACCTTGCCTCCTGTCTGTCCCTGCAATGCAGAGAACATGGAAGTGTGAGTAAGATTTTGTAACACCTTTGCACGCATATTGGTTTTGGCACGTGCAGCCATATGCAAACCAACTTTGCCGTTGCCGTATGTTAACAGCGTACGTAGAGCCATAACGGTGAGTAATACCCCGAGAAGTGGCATGATCGATGATAAGGACGCCTTTTCTACAAAAATACGCTGTACAGCTTCTGCCATAAATACAGCCTGGCTTATAATCACTGCACTAAGTGCCAGTGAAAAGGCCATAAGGAGAAGTCTGTTTTTTCGAAGTAAAGACATCTGCTGTTGAATCAGAATCGATTTTTGCCGACCAGATTGTTTACCTTGCTGTTTGGTTCGCTCTTTCCTTTGCCTTTTCACAGGGCGACCCTCCTTTTTATTTGTTGCCTTTGACATAATCCGCATCAAACAGGAACAGTTTGAACACCAGAATCAAAGATGGAATGAGCAGGCATAGTCCCCCGATAAAGACGACAACCAGTGCAAAACCCATAGCTGGCGAGGTGGCACTGCTCTGAATTGTGATGTACGGATCAAGGATGTATGGATACTGACCGATGCCATAGGCAAAGAACGCACAGAAAAACTGTAGCATGATGCAAATAAAAGCAAGTCCGTAGCGGCGTTCGTTATACAGCAACCACATGGCAACCATGAAGAAAGCGACGGATAAGGCGAGCAGCCACCAGAGATCCATCATATTTTGAAAATGACGTTCATTGTGCTGACCCAAATATATAAATGCAGTCAGCGCTAAAATAATCGTAGGTGTGCTCCAAAATAAGGAATAATTCCGCATGAGCTTCAAGGCACCTTGATCTTCTGCCCGTGAGGCGTAGAAGGTCAGAAAAGTCCCACTGATAAACAATACAGAGACAATCGCCAGTCCAACGATGCTCCAGGATAACGGGTTGGTGAATAACGCCCAGTAATCCAGTGAAACCGTCTCTCCCTGCTTCAGAATGAAACCACCTTCCGACAAGGTCAGGGCTACGGACAGAGATGCAGGAATCAACAAACCCGTTGCCCCATATAAAAACAGGTACACGATGTTGTTCTTGGAACCGTAATTCTCAAAAGCATAGAACGAGCCACGGATTGCTAAAAGTATAACGGCGATACTTCCGGGAACGATCAAGGCTGCGCCATAATAAGAGGCCGTATCCGGGAAAAATCCAACGATACCAATATAGAAAAAGACAAAAAATACATTCGTAATCTCCCATACGGGCGATAGATAGCGAGAGATTAAACGGTTAATCAGATGATCCTGTTTCGTTAGACGTGCATAAAAGGCAAAGAATCCAGCCCCGAAATCAATGGAAGCAACGATCAGATATCCGTACAAGAACAGCCAGAGCACTGAAATACCAATTAACTCATAACTCATGGGATGGCTCTCCTTTCTCTGCAACTGTTGCCGTTTTATTTGGTTTGGCCTGCAACCATTTTTCCATTTCTAGCTCAGCAGGATTGTTATTGAACAAATGTTTCAACACGAGAACGCAGATTACACCAAGCACGATATACAAAAGCAAGAAAACAAAAAATAAAATTCGCACACTCGGAGAAGATGTGGCGGCTTCTTCGACACGCATGTACCCACGAATAATCCATGGCTGCCGCCCGATTTCCGCATAGAACCAGCCCATCTCTACAGCGAGGAAAGCAAGCGGTGCGCTGAGTGCAACTAGGCCAAGCAGCCATTTGTTCAGCGGATTACGCTTCTTCCATAACACAAATAGGAAATATAGGCTGGAGATGGCGAGTAGAGCAAATCCGATGCCAGCCATTAGATCGAATAGATAATGCACCAGTAGTGGCGGTTGTTCATCGGGTGGAAATTCGTTCAGCCCGGTGACTTCTGCATTGAAGTCTCCAAAGGCCAGAAAGCTGAGCAACTTGGGCAGATGTAACGCGCCTATAATCTCATGTTCTGCATTCAGCCAGCCGAGTAGGATCAAATCCGCACCGCTCTCTGTCTCAAAATGCCATTCTGCTGCTGCCAATTTCTCCGGTTGGTGTTCAGCCAAAAACTTTGCAGATACATCTCCAGCAAGTGTGTTCAGCAAACTGAATACCAGAACTACGGCCATCATCAGGTTTAGGCCTTTCTTGTGGTAAGCAGATACCCCTCTCTTCAACATCGCAAGAGCCGCGATCCCGGCGAGCAAAGCCGCTCCTGTCAGATAAGCCGAGCTTAAGACATGGAACACTTTAGAGAACGTTGCTGTATTCAGCATGGCTTGTACGGGATTAACCGCTGTAAATTGACCAGCCTGCATCACAAATCCTTCCGGTTGGTTCATGAATCCGTTCACGGTTGTGATGAAAACGGCAGACATCCCTGCCCCGGCAACAACGGGAATCGTCAGCAGCCAGTGGATATACGGGTTTTTGAATCGATCCCATGTATAGAGATAAATGCCCAGGAAGATGGCTTCAAAAAAGAAGGCAAACACTTCCATAAATAGCGGCAATGCAATGACATTACCAGCCAGCTTCATAAAATTCGGCCACACCAGGGCCAGCTGTAGCGATATCGCTGTACCTGTCACCACCCCCACAGCCACCGAAATGACAAAACCTCGTGACCATCTTTTCGCCATAAGTATGTAGTGGGGGTCTTTCTTCCGAATACCGATAAATTCAGCAATCGCAATCATCAAAGGTATACCCACACCAAGTGTTGCAAAAATAACGTGAAATCCAAGTGTCAGACCCGTTACGAGTCTGCTCCATAACACCGTATCGACTGCCATTTTGTATTGCCTCCTCTCAAATTCCATTCATTGCTTCTTCTGTTTTACACATCCACTCCGATGACAGAATAACCTTACAATCGCTGTTATCCCCAGATTTTTTTGATTCCCTTTTTAAAGGGGAAATCCGGTGATAAAGGCGAAGCGTATGCTTCCGATGCTAGCTTTCTTTCAGAAAGCTTTTAGCTCCGCTTTTTCAGGTTTTTTCTGTCCTCTCCGTTTTTGTGTAAATTAGTTAGTTGTTAGCTTTCAAGCGAATCGCAAGTTAGTTATAGGCAAACGATTCCAATAACTTATGAGAAAAAAATCACAAACCAAAATACAAGGATAGGTTGCCACATGTCCCGTGCATTTAATCCTGAAACCCTTGAACGCTATCCAAGGTTGGATGTCTCTTCTTCTCTGATCACACAGCGTCTTAATCATTGGCTTAAACCTATTAATCAAAATTATTATATCCTTAATTTTAAGCAATTCAATCGCTGATACCCCCTTGTTCATAAACGTTCAAGAAAGGCTCAACTCTTTCTGACAACTTCGTGAAAATAGGCACAATCACCCTTTAGGGCTATTGCATTATCTAGCTTAGCCGTGATATGCCGTGTTAATGATATTAGCTGATTGCTCATTGATTGAGTTTGAATCCTTGAGAGATTATCCAACCAATATTAGAAATGATCTGTGTTACACTAGAGTTACTTCTGTCCTCCGACAGAGAGACATGCAATTCATAACGATTAATAACGATACATAGCGTAAGGAGATGTTCTATTGAGTAATATTAAAAATAAATTCGATTATATGTCAGAAACCGAAAGACTCGTGATCCGCCCACTACAAGATAAAGATTACGAGAACTGGCTTCACGAATTCGAGAGCCGTTCTCCCTCCCAGCATCGACACGATCCTGGAAAAATGGATATGAGCGAATGTACATTAGAATGGTTCGAGCGTCTGGTAGCAAGACATCAGGAACTGGCGTTTAACGATAAAGTATATGTCTTTGGAGTTTTCCGCAAAGAAGATGGCACCCACTTGGGCATGATCGATATTGCCACCTTGGCGAGAGAACCTTTTCAGTGGGCGAGCTTTGGGTACACGATTCACAATCAGCACTGGAAAAAAGGATACGGCAAAGAAGCAGTACGTCAGGTCCTCCGTATTGCAACCGAGTCTTTAAAATTCCACCGTTTGGAAGCACATATCAACCTGGATAACCTGCCCTCCATCAAGCTGGCTGAAAGTGTCGGTCTGGAGTTTGAATGTATTCGCAAAGGTTTTATCTATGAACATGAGGAATGGACGGATCATCTGGTATATTTCAAGAACCTGTTTTAAAGCGGTCTATTTATTTAAAAACAGATAACCTGAAAAAAGCAGCTACCATCCAAGGTAGCTGCTTTTACTTCAATATCAGACCAGACCAAGTGAACTAATAATACATTTATTTTACGATGTGGATTCAGATCAGAGATACACTTCATATATTAACCAACTCATATCCACATGTATTAATGTGACTTTATTTGAATACAGACCTCGAGGAATTTGCAATAACACATGGATAAATGTACTAATTCTATTTCTATCTTTTTCCTGAGTCAGTTACACCCGCTGAACAGCCATTTCATTTAAGATATGCCTTACTTGGTAGGTGCCCTTTTCTAATTCAGATTGTACAAATGACTCCACACGATCCTTCTCTACGTCATACAGTACTTCAATTTCTCTAGAGAACAGAAGATGTCCTTCTTTGATTTTGTTAGACAATGTAGCAATCTTCTTCGGCTTCGGCGCTTCACCCAGAATCTGCTGTAGCGCTTGAACGTAGGTTTCCAGAGGGCGAGCCCCAACCACTTTAATGCCTTGCTGCTCCTTGTTGACAATAATAATGGATGGGAAACCTCTTACGCCTAGCCGGGCAGTCATCTCAAAGTCTTCTTCCAACAAGTCTTGTGCAGATTGCTGAGCAGCACTGGCCACGATTTCTTTTCCATTCAGCCCTAGCCCATTCACAAGCTCAATCAGCACATCATCTTCTCCAATATTTCGATTCATCGCAAATACGGCTTCACGTGCAACTCTTAGAAAGGCTTGTTTTTTCCCAGGATACATGCGCTCTATGACTTTAAACACACGAGAAGGCGGATAGGATGACTGGATTGGGTTCTCAAGCCAAACGGAACCGTCAATCGGCATCCGTGAGTGCTCACCTACTTCTCTCCAATGCCCTGCCACATCTGCAGGTTTCGAAATGCCATTTGCCCCATCAGAGAACCCTTCCCAGCTCGCTAGCAAACCACCCATTTTGGTCTCCACATTAAAATAATGACCGTACTCTTCTATAAAACGATTCAACACAGGTTCCAGTGCCCAGCAGTGTGAGCAAATGGGGTCTGTAGCATAATAAAGTGTTATTTTTTTCTCTTCCTGCTTTAGATTAATCACTTGCATTTCTTCTTCATCACTTACACCACATACACCCGTTTCCAAATCACACATCATGGATTCATTACTCATCATTATCCCATCCTTTTTGATCTTATCTATTGAATTGACTTTGTGTTAGTATGATTATAATATCTACAATCTACAGAACAAGTACGATTCTTTTTCTGACTAAGTATCAAAAAGTATACTAATGGACCGGAACAACAACTTTGGCTTGGAGGTTTGTGTGTGAAATATGATTTTAATTTTGAGCAACTCTGTCCGGCTACTTATGCATTTCAAGTGATTGGTGGCAAGTGGAATCTGCCAATTCTGGCGATTTTAAGTGAAGATGACGCTATTCGATATAACGAATTAAAAAGAAGGCTGCCGGGCATCACACCAACGATGTTAACCAATTGTTTGAAAGATTTGATTCAATACGGAATCGTGCATCGTAAGCAATATAACGAAATTCCGCCAAGAGTCGAATATTCACTCACACCATCCGGTAAAGAACTGGTTCCTTTAATTGAATCGATGGTGTTATGGGGTCAAAGAAATATGAATGCAGGCACAGGGAAAACCGAGACAGTCTAAGCTGAATTTCTCTTTCTGACAATTCATGTATTAAAAAGGGCACCCGGCTACGGCTGCCCTCATCAATTTAAGGATGAATATTGATAATCCTTTTATTTACTCAAACTGTTCCATAATTGCTGAAATGCCCCCTGCTCTACTTCAAAAAATACAGGTATATGACCGTAACGCACCATGCCTTCCTCACCGAACAACACAAGCTGAACCTTTGTTTTATCTTTCAGGGTCAAATAAATCATTTTGCGATCTTCTTTGCCATAGAGACGTTCTTCCAGTTCAGAACTTGTTGCAACCGGTGTTGCTTTGTACAATGCTTCAATAAAACGGTTCAGTGACTCGTCTGCCGGAAGTTGCTGTAGCTGCCCCAGCCCATTATTCCAGCTATCAAAGCTCTCCCACTGCGCTGCAGTCACATGACCCTCGATGTTAAGCTTGCCAATTAGATCTGTGCCGCTACTAATCGACATACCATTGGTTTTATCGAACAATTGGGCGTAAACTTGTCCATCTATTTCCGTATAAGACATAATCCGAAAATCAGAATCGTATCCGTTCACGGTGTAAATATCTGCTGTACCAATCGTCGAGGCCAGCTCTTTGTAGTCATCCTTACCACTTAGCTCATGGATGCCACCAGTCGTTTTGCCCAGTTTCTCACCTCGTAGCGCCAAGGCATCTGCAGCATCCACCGTTGTCGCAGATTCGGTGTAGGCGTTACCATGATAAACAACTAATCCGATCATACTTGCTTTAACATTCTTATCATCACTGGGTAACTCAATCTTCGGAATCTCGACGGGAACAATATTTGAGTTTTCAGTTTTGATCGCAGTCTCTCCTTTGGTAACCTTTCCTTGGTTAACCTCTCCATTATTTAACGCAGTCTCTTTTGCAGGTGCAGTCGTTCCACCCCATTGCTGCCAGACGGTTGGTGCTGCAAGTCCGATACTGGCGGCGACAACAATGCTTGCTGCGACGATGTACAACGATTTACGAGGACGTTTCGTGGGTTGACGCTGGACATTCACGTTCTGTTCGATTCTTTTTTTCATCTGGTCATCTGGTTTCATCTGATCCACCGCTTTCTTATATCGTTGTTTGAATTGTTGTTCGTTCATGGTTGTTCCTCCCCCTCAAGCTCCAGTTTTAATAGTTGTCTCCCCCGTTGTAATCTCATCTTCACAGCTGATTCACTAATCTCTAAAATTTGGCTAATGTCCCGGATGCCATAGTCTTCGTAATAATAGAGATGAACTACCGACCTATATTTCACGGGCAGAGACAACACCAGTTCAATCAAAGCCTGATCTTCAGGATTATCCATCATGACGGGTTCCACGGTTCCCAGCTTGACTTCCCGTTTACGCCAGCCTTTACGGAGCAGGGATTTGCAATGGTTGGTAATCACCCGGATCAACCATGCTTTTTGATGTTCCGCATCGTTGAATGCAGGCGCTTTTTCCATCCATTTAATGAACGTATCCTGAGTGGCTTCTTCCGCGTCTTCCCGCCTGCCGAGGTGAACCATTGCAATCCGGAACAGCGTATCCGCGTATGTATCATAGATGTTCGTGACTTCATCACTTGGTTGGGATATGGTTTGCTGCATGGTTGTTGTGCCCTCCTTTATACCCTAAACACTCTTACGGACGACATTTGGTCACATTTTGTTTTCACTTTTTGTATCTCCGCTTGCAAAACACGCAAAAAAGGCTATTTCGCTGACAACACACTACCAAGTGCGTGTCATTGAAATAGCCCATTCATATTAACATTAACGGTAAAGTGCCCCGCTTTAAATGGGTTGATTCACAAACTAACTTATTTCCAAATAATCGAGATATGCGTCCCATGTACCGTCATCTGCTGTTACGATCAGCTCAATCACCTGATTTCCGGTGCCATGACTGATATTATTCAGCGTATACACTGCGGGACTGCTGCCTCCAAAATAAAACGTACCTTTCGTTTGCCCGCCAATCTTTAGATCCACTCTGGCCATATTGGCATTATTCGATGCACCTCGCAATGCGAATGAATGCGTCCCGCTTGAGAAGTTATGCGTCGTCCGCACGGCGTCGTTATTCGCATACAGGACAACACCATTGAAAGGAGAGCTGATATTGCCAGTATACTGTCCGCTCTTGGTCATATTTTCTGTTTCGATTCTTACCGTCGTTGCGGGTGGATTATTGGTTGCCCCATCCGGTGCAACAGCTCGTCCGGTGGATGGAGAGATCATACCGGCACACAGGCCTCGGTTTTTCAGATTTTGAGCAATCTGAGGAATAGCCTGAAGTGTTGTCTGGTACTGATCATGCATCAGAATAACATCTCCACTTGCCATACGATTCACCGCAGCTACTATCTGGGAGGCACTCGCCCCATTCCAATCCTGTGAATCGACATTCCACAACACTTCTCTCAAACCGTTCTGGCTGATGACCGATTTCACCGTTGCGTTGGTAGCACCATAGGGGGGTCTGAAGAGTGAAGGCGATGAACCGGTAATGGAACGAATGGTCTGCTGTGTACGTGTAATCTCAGATGCCATCTGAGAAGTATTCAGCTTCGTCATATCGGCATGCGTATAGGAATGGTTGGCAATCCACATGCCGGCGGATACCTGCGCACGAACCAATGCTTGATTGTTTTGCGAGTTTTGTCCGGTATTAAACATGGTAGCGCGCAGACCCGACTGTTTCAGTGCATTAAGTATATTGTTGGTATTGTTGGAAGGGCCGTCATCAAAAGTCAGACCTACATAACCGTTAGGACAGCGGGCATCGGCCGCAGTCGCAGAAGGCAGTGGCGGAATAGCGAATAATGAACCTAAAAGGGCAACAGACATGGCAGCTTTAATGAGCTTGGATTTAAACATGAATACACCTCCAGTTAGTTGGTTAACATCATATTTTTTCTGGTTCAATCGAAATGGCTTACTGCCGTACTTCGCTCTGCCTCCTCTCTTAAACAAAATCACCTTCCGATAAAAGCGCTTACATAGATGAATAGATTAAACTCTATCATTATGATGTTTCTAGCACTTCGCCCGGGTTGAATCTAGTATAAACGATGATTATATTGAAGTAAATTCAAATTATTACAATATATCCTATTTATTTTTCGATCCCAAAAAGAAAAACCTTGATACAGAGTCAACACCACCTAGAACATAGAGGGTTTAAACCTGTATCAAGGAGATAACTTTCACACTATTTATTTATTAAAGGTAACCTTTTCTACGCTACCATCCAGAGTAATGGATGTATCACGCGGTTTTGTTTCCGCAATTTTACGTCCTTCTCTGAAGGAGTACAGAACCGCTGCCTGTTTGCGCACCGCTTCGTATTCATTCTCTGCTTCCATAATGATGAAGTTTGCTGGCTTGCCTTCTTCAACACCGTACCGATCTTCAATGTGCAGTGTTTTGGCACTATTTTTCGTAATCAAGTCGATGGAATTCACAATCTGGTCGTAACCAAGCAGCTGTGAAGCATGAATGCCCATGTGTAGTACTTGCATCATATTACCTGTACCTAGCGGATACCACGGATCGAAGATATCATCGTGTCCGAAGCAGACGTTCAGGCCCGCTTCTTGCAGTTCCTTCACTCGTGTGAGTCCTCTTCTCTTCGGATACGTGTCAAAGCGTCCTTGCAGGTGAATGTTCACCAGCGGATTGGATACAAAGTTCAGATTCGCCATCTTGAGCAGCCGGAACAGCTTGTACGTGTACGCATCATTGTATGACCCCATTGCAGTGGTGTGACTTGCTGTAGTACGTGAGCCTAGCCCTCGTTCATACGCTTCCTTGGCAACAACTTCAATGAAACGGGATTGCTCATCATCAATTTCATCACAGTGAATATCAATGAGACGGTCGTATTTTTCAGCCAGGTCAAAAGCAACTCTCATGGAATCAACGCCATACTCACGTGTAAACTCAAAGTGCGGAATGCCGCCGACAACGTCCACGCCCATTTTAAGTGATTCTTCCAGCAGCTCCACACCGTTTGGATAAGAGTGAATGCCTTCCTGCGGGAAAGCAACCAATTGAATCTCGATGTACGGTGCCAATTCTTCCTTCACTTCAAGCATCGCTTTAACGGCGATCAGGCTTGGATCTGTCACATCCACATGTGTTCTCACATGCTGAATGCCTTGCGCCATCTGCCATTTCAAAGCTGTTTTGGAACGTGTTTTCACGTCCTCATGGGTCAGAAATGCTTTTCGCTCCGACCAGCGCTGGATACCTTCGAACAACGTACCACTCAGATTCCACTCCGGCTCCCCTGCTGTCAGCGTTGTATCCAGGTGAATATGTGGTTCAATGAATGGTGGCAACACCAGTGCTCCGCCTGCATCCAGTGTCTCTTCATTTGTATCCGAAGCTGGCTGTGAATCTTGCGTAATCTGCTCGAACTTCCCGTCTCTGACGACGATATTCCAGAGGCCTTCTTTACCCCGCAATTTTGCGTTCTGTATAATCATGTGTTTTCCCCTTTTCTTTGGATGATGTCATGGACACGATGCCCATGAGAGCTACATACGCCACGGCTGTACCGATCAGCGCGTTAAGCGGTGTTACTCCGGGAGCGAGCTGTGCAAACGCTACGCCAATGGCCCATGCTGCCATAGCAACCCAGTTTACTTTTTTGAAATTCATGTCGGCAAATGGTGCATACGTTCTGCGTTTTACAATGAAATAGTCCGCAATGATGATTGCTCCAATCGAGGGAATTGCTGCGCCGAGCACATTCAGGAAACCCACGAAGTTGTTGTACATCCACATCGCAAATACGGTCCCGATGATTCCGTTAACGATAACAAAGAATTTTTTCGATATTTTCGTAATGTTGGCAAAACCAAGACCCGAAGCATATAAAGCATTGTCGTTGGTTGTCCAGATATTGAGGCCCAGTACGATAATTGCTGGAATAAGTAACCCTTGCAGGAACATAACTTCTGATATGTCAGCCAGATTGTACGCCATTGCGCCGACAGCCCCGAACAAGAACATGAGTGAGTTACCGAGGAAAAATGCAATCACCGTCGCCGTAACCGCCTGCCGCGACGTCCGGGAGAAACGTGCAAAGTCTGGCGTGAGCGTCCCGCCGCTTATGAAAGAACCGATACAAATGGTGAGCGCTGCGGCCGCGGTAAGCGTCTGTGTTGGCGTGTAATCCAGCAACCCTTGTAGCCCGCCCAGCGAGCCAGCTCCCTCAAACATGGAGTACCCTCCGAGAATCGCTATGGCAGGTACTGCAATATAACCAAGAATAACAAGAGACTTCATACCGAATATCGCGGATGCGGTCATCGCCAGACCAAATACAACGATAAGCAGGTATACGTTCCAGTCCATCGCTTTGGCAACCGGAATGGCAAACATCGCTACCCCAACCCCGAACCATCCAACCTGTGTAAAACCGAGCAAGAACGAAGGCAGATAAGATCCTTTTTCACCAAACGAATATTTCGCCAGCAAATGGGTGGACAATCCTGTCTTGGCAGCGATATGCGCCAGTGCCCCGGTGTAGATGCCAAGCACCAGATTACCTGCCAGCACGATTGCCATAAATTCCATAAAGGTGAGGCTGACACCGAGTGTTCCACCAGCCAGCATACTAGCCGAGAAAAACGTGAATCCAAGCATGACAGATAACGTCTTCCAAAAATGATTGCGCTGTGCCTTCGGCACCTCTTGCCATGAAAACTCTTGATCTTGTTTGCTCATCAGAATACCCCCAAATTAAAGTGTTCTGATACCATAAAAAAAGCAGAAAAAGAGGCCACTCGTCACGCTTATACGCTGACAAGTAGCCTCTTTGTGCATCATAACCCGCGCGAAGACACAGAACATCCCTGTGCAGGAAATACTCTGATTTTCGCGTGATTACAAAATCCGCTGCCCTTGCCAGCCTCTCTGGACTGAATTAAAGGTACCAGTATTCAATTACGTTCTATTATTTTGGAAAAATGGTTGACTGTCAATGTCATTTTCATCCAAATTCATTAATATTCGCATCGCGAGAAGCCGGTATTTAACTCATAATTCCTGTCGTAGCTTGGTCTCCACATCTTCCCTTGCTACGTCAAAATAGGATGTAATTTATTAAAAAAGAATGAAGCACGTAGCAGGAACAATTCGCATAAATGTAGAATATTGTCACAAGCATAATTAAATTGAGGTGTGAAATGAGAAAATTCGTAAGTGTACTCTTGTTCAGTTTATTTTTTCTGATTGTCCTGCCCAATGTAGGACAAGCTGCCCCGCAAACTAAAATTATATTGGACGGTCAGGAGCTTGTGTTGCCGTCAGATGTCGAAGTTGTCAATGTAAACAACAATGTCATGATTCCCATTCGTGTTGTTGCTGAGAATTTGAAATTCAAGGTGAAATGGGATCAGAAGAGTCAGAATGTGAGCATTGAACAAAATGCCAAGATCCTGTCTCTCAAAGTAGGCAAGAAAGAAGCTAGGGTTCAGAATGAAAAAGTAACTCTGAACACGGCACCGAAATTAATCAAAAATACGGTCGTTGTTCCCCTTCGTTTTGTTAGTGAAGAGATGGGACTGTCCGTAAGCTGGAATAACAAAGAAAAAATTGTTGGCCTGACAAGCACTGAAGTTCCTCCTGTTGCTGAGCCATCCCCTGCACCCACTGTTCCAGGCGTAGGAAATAACATCGTATGGGGCAAAGTTAATGATCTCAGCTTTGCTAATCAGCAGCTTGTTGTATCTGTTGACAAAGAGGTTACGCCACAGATCACCAGACTATCCAATCCTGATCGTATCGTGGTTGATTTGCCGAATACCACCTTTGGAGATATCGGGTCAACATTACAGCAGGGCACGATGGGTAAGCTTGATGTTAGCGGTATTTCAAATGTAACAGAAATTCGATATGCCCTGTTTAAAAATGATCCGGCTCAAGTTAGAGTTGTCATTGAGTTGAATAATTTGAGCGATGTGCAGGTCAATTCTCAATATGTCAGTGGCAAACTAATTCTTGACTTAGTGCTTACACCTACGATCGGCGTTCCAATCAGCCCCGTTGGAAATGAAGGTGGCAAAAAAATCGTTGTCATTGATCCCGGGCATGGTGGCAAAGACCCAGGCACCATCGGCATCTCCAACACACAAGAAAAAGATTTCACGTTGCCGCTAGCTCTCAAAGTTCAAGCTCTTCTAATTCAGGAGCCGGATATTGAAGTTGTAATGACACGTGACACAGACGTTTACCCTACCCGCCCAGAGCGGGTGCAGCTGGCTAACACGTTAAACGCGGATGTGTTTGTATCCATCCATGGAAACAGCGTGAAAGCCTCACCACAGACCACAGGCACCGAGACGTACTATTACAAACGAAGCAGCAGTAAAGAACTGGCAGATATCGTACACAGACATCTCATAGAAGCCTTAGGCTTTAAGGATCGCAAGGTTAAGAACGGCAATTTGGAAGTGCTTCGCAATACAACGATGCCCGCTGTACTGCTTGAAATTGGATTTCTAAGCAATCTCGTTGAAGAACAAGCAATGCTTTCCGACAGTGTTCAGAATAAAGCAGCTCAGGCTATCGTGGATGGAATCAAGGAGTTTTTACACCAATCGCAATGAATAGTGAATGTAGTTGAGAACTGAATGTGAAGATAAGGATGTGCTTTGATGAAAAAAAAGACAAATATTATGCTCCTGCTCTACCTTACGGCTGTATTGCTCATCCTTGCCGGTTGCGGCAATAAACCGGCTACAGACCCTGGAAATGCGGAGCCTGCACCTAATACGACTCCATCTAACGGCTCTTCCCCCTCTGCACCAGATGCCGAGAAAAAAGAATCACAGGAAATTGAAGTGGGTTATGTGGACTCGGAACTCACGCAAGTCAAAACCAAAAAAGCTCAAATTGAATTTTCAAACAATAACGAGAAATATACACAAGCGTTTGATGTGATGCAGCGCTCGGATGACCCGGAGTATATCTCGTTGTGGAGTGACATCGGGCTGGAATCACTTGAGTTTCACGAAGCAGATGGCGCACTTACATTAAACATTCATATTCCCGACGAAGCCAGGCTCGGTTCTGGCGGCGAACTTCTTTTCCTGGATACGTTGAAACAAACTATGTTTCAGTTTAAAGAAATCGAAAGCATACAGCTTCTGGTAGATGGGAAAGAAAGCGAGAGCCTGATGGGGCATGTGGAATTGGAGAATCCCATCGTTCGTGGTACGGAATAATTGGATCAGGCCTGGTAAATGGCGTCTACGAGAGCAAAGATATGAATAAGGCAACGCGTGGATAACTTCAGCGATTGCCACACTGTAAAGCGTAAAAAACCTTGCTACCTGATTCTAGTCAGGGGCAAGGTTTTTCGACGATGAAACTTGATCTTTTCTAATGTGATCCGATTCGGTTTATTCGCCGGACTGTCCGTAATCGATTGGAAGTTTGCCTTTTGCCTCAAGTTTTCCTAGCAGTACCTTGATAGCAGCAAGCGTGTTGGGCTCCTGTTTACCATACACAGCAAGGGCTGAACGTACATTGTGCAAATGAAGCATCTCATAGGGATTGCCAAGAGACAGCAACGTATAACGCACTTGGCGTTGGTTCAGTTCGTTGATGAATAACTGCATCTCTTCCCAACGAAACTGACTTGCTACGTTGCGGAATTGATACGAAGGCATAAGAACATAGTCGGCCTTGTTTACGGTCTGGAGCACTGTTTTCATATTATTCGAATTCAAAACAACCGTCACCGTTTCAATGGAAGCATTACCAGCGGTTTGCTTGAGTTGTTTTTGCAACTGCTCAGCCTGATCGGCATCAGAAGCCACGATGACGACTCGATCACTGGCTCGAATTGTCTCTACGCTCTTGCCATCCGCTCCAGCCAAAACAGTAACCGCCCGCTCCGCAATGCTACGCTCCACCTGAAGGTGAGCATCAGATCCGATGATGCTTTTCAACTTATTTAACTTTTGTGTCAGGGACGGACCAGACTCAAACAGATGATATTTCGATTTTACCGTCAAAATACGTTTTACCGCCTCATGCACCCGTTCGCTAGAAAGTGTCCCGTTATTCACAGCTTGAATGAGTGCCTGATGTGCATTGGACACATCTTGTGGCATGAGTATGATGTCTACACCCGCGTCAGCGGCACGCCTAACGGCTTCCGTTTCACCAAAATGCTCACTAATCCCCTTCATCGTGAAAGCATCGGAAATAATCAGACCTTTATACTGCAACTCTTCACGAAGCAAGCCGGTTAACACCTTACGAGATAGTGTAGCTGGAAGCGGAACCGATGTACCGTCCTTGCGTGAGGTTACTTGCTCGTTATCTATCGCCGGAAAGGCAATATGTGCCGTCATTATCATATCGACACCTTCCTTCATTGCCGCCTTGAACGGTTTTAACTCCACCGCGTCCAGTCGCTCACGTCCATGTGTAAGCACAGGCAATCCCAGGTGAGAGTCAACGGATGTATCCCCATGCCCTGGAAAATGCTTCACGCCTCCAACAACATCCGACTGATGAAGTCCCTTGATCATGGCTAGGCCGAGCCGGGTTACCAGCTCCGCATTCGAGCTAAAGGATCGCATACCGATAATGGGATTTTCCGGATTGCTATTCACATCAAGCACAGGCGCAAAATTAACCTGAATACCAAGCGCTTTTAACTCTTCTCCAGTCAGTCGTCCGGCTGCTTCTGCCAGTGTAGGATCACCCGTTGCGCCTAGCGCCATCTGTCCAGGGAGATTGGTGCCGCCAGGAATACGACGAATCACCCCTCCTTCCTGATCGATGCCAATAAATAGCGGGATATCGCCAGTCTGGTTTTGGATCTGATGCGTAAACGTTGTAACCTGCTGTGCATCCACGATATTTTTTTCAAAAAGGATAAGTCCGCCCACATGCTGATCTTGAAGGTTAAGTTTCAATCCCTCGTTTACAGTCGTTGTCGCTTTGCCGTTCCATTGTCTGATATCGGGCATAAGCATCTGACCTACCTGCTCGCTAACGGTCATATACGAAATGAGCTTGTCCCAATCCTTCGCCTGAATCGCCGCTTCACGTTCAAATTGAATGACACGTGCCATGAATACGGCATATTCCGCTCGTGTCACCGTCCGATCAGGTTGATACGTCCCATCTGGATAACCTCCAACGAGTCCGTTTGAACTCATAATCTGGATCGGCGCCGCCCCCCAATGTTTCTCCGTATCGGTCCACTTAGCGTTCACAGTCCCTTGTTGAAGCGGATATGCGCGCGTCAAAAAAGCTGCTGTTTCGGCCCGACTAATCGGTATATTAGGCCGAAAGGAGCCATCTGGAAATCCACCAGCCAGCCCATGCTGCTCAGCGATGGCAATCTCACGGTAAAAAGGATGATTTATCGATACATCGGTATATTTCAGCTTTTCCACTGGCTGTTCAAGCTGATCCGGATAAAGTTCACGCACCAAGAAGGTAATGGCCTGTCCTCGGGTTACGGATGTCTGCGGCTGGAACTTGCCATTGCCATAACCTGCGACTGTGCCCCTTTTGGCCATATACTGAATACCATCCTTGGCCCATTGCGTATGCTGGAGGTCGACAAAGGTGGTTTCCGCGTTGGCACTCCCCGCCCAGATCAACATAGAACCGAACGCTGCCGCCGCAATGGTTTTATACATTAAACGCAATTCATTTCACTCCCTGTTTAATTCAATAGTTCATGAAGGGTTAGACGCGAACTCCCCCGCTTTTGTTGCTCATGCATGATATAATCGAATTCATATTACTATTCGTCAAGAAAACGTCTGACATGGTTTTCGGGGGAATAAGAGTTTGGAGACATCTTATGTTAATGGTAAATATAGTGCTTGTTATGTTTTTGCTAGGTCTTCTTCTTGGTTTTGTTGGCGCAGGCGGTTCCGGTTTCATTATCTCGATCCTGACGGTTGCATTCGGATATCCTATTCATGTTGCTCTCGGGACGGCGCTTGCTGCGATGTTTTTTTCCTCGCTCTCGGGTTCAATCAGTCATTACCGGGAAGGTAATGCAATGCTCAAAACCGGTGTGATCGTTGGTCTGGCCGGTGCAACAGGAGCCTGGGTCAGCTCGGGATGGTCATCCTATATTCCTGAGGATCGGCTTGGTATGCTGACTTCTTTTATGCTTTTTGCATCAGGACTCGCGCTGTGGCTTCGCTTGATTCTTGTTTCGCGGCGCCCTGCTGGTTCTGAAATACAGACTGTCGTACTCGGAAAAGGTCTGCGTTACTGGGTATATGCGTTATTGATTGGGGTAGTTACAGGTATGTTATCCGGACTGTTCGGTATTGGCTCCACGCCCTTTATCCAATTAGGACTTATGCTGTTGTTGAATATGTCTATGAGATATGCCGCTGGAACAACGATGTTGGTCATCATTCCCATAGCTTTGGCTGGCGGAGCCGGATATATGAGGATCGGTTATCTGGACTTGCAGTTGTTATTGCTGGTTGTAATCGGCACGATGTCCGGTTCATACGTTGGAGCGAAATTTACGAAACGTGTGCCTGCACTATGGCTGAAAGTGAGTATGGTCGTGACTCCGATGATTGGAGCAACTATATTATGGCTGTGACTTTCTTGAAGCGTTCTGTGTAAGGCGTGCTAGATGTAAAGAAGAAGTTCATTGTTCAATTAAAAAAGGATGTCCCCTAACATCTCGATGATGTGAGAGAGATCCTTTTTCGGGTGTCTATTTTTAAAGTAAAAATACTAATCTATCATAGATACCCTATTAGATTATACACGCTGGAGATGGGTATCCTTAAACTCCGTTTCATATTTCAAACCAAAACCAAACATGCGATCCATACCAATGTGAGCGATCCAGATGAAGCTGATCAACGTCAGTACTTCCATTTTCAACACGTACCCCGCTGCCAAAAATACCATAGGAATAATGTACGTATGTCCCACATTGTAGATTAGTGCGCCCAGTTTATTGTTAGCTACGTAGCCAATCATGAACACATCCGGGACGAGAAGCAACAGCAGGAAGAGCCACCAGGAATAATCATTGTAAAAGTAAATCGTTGTCGCTGCTGCGAGCACCAGCAAACCCTCTAATCGAATCCATAATCTAGTCATTTGGTTTGATCTCCTTTGTTTAAATGTAATTTATTTTGATTTTTATGTTCTCCATTGGGAGATTTCATTCCACTCAGCATCCACCCAATGCCCCGGGATACCTGTTCATGTGAGAGCGGCTGGGCTGACAGCAATACAGGCGATTGTAGCGTTAATCCGTCGAACACAGCTTGAATTAAGACTGCGAAGGTTTCTTTTTCACCTTCGTCCAGAGGCAGATCCAACCGATCAATGATTAATCGAATACCCGATTTCATCTCTTGATAGAGCTTTACTAACTCGTGCGCGAGTTTCTCATTACTGACACTTTCCGTCCAGAGACTGATTAACAGTGTAAACCACTCCGGGTTTGTTTTACGAAATTCAACGACGTGTTGTAACGCTTGCTGGAGCAATGCTGCAGGTTGTGCTGACATATCCAATTGTTGCAGGGCTTCCTTCATCCCCCGGTTAATCATCCATTCCCGCACAACCTCCACCAGAAGTGTTTCTTTCGTAGTAAAATGGTAGCCGATCAGTCCTTGTGCCACGCCAGCTTTGGCTGCAATTTCTTTCATGGTAGCTTTTGTATAGCCCACCTGACCGAACAATGTAAAGGCCGCTTGTAAAATGGCGTTTCTGCGCTCATCTTGATTTTCGGATTGTTGCTTAGACATTTAATTTCAACTCCAATACTGTTTGGTTGAACAGTCAATTTATGTCCTTATCTTAAAACTGTTTGGTCGAACAGTCAACATGTTTTTGACATTTCAAATTGTATGTTGATTATGCTGATTCGAAGAATATTGAAACGATGAGAAAAACAAACTTTATTAACATGGGTTACTTCCGTGAATACATGCTGTTAAACATGAAGAAAGCGTTGTTTGCCATAACAACGCTTTCGAGATATAAAGTGTCTCAACCAATTTTGCAAGATGTGTTCACGCACCGCCGTTCCCTTCAGCGACTTAAACTTATGACTTCACCTTGAAAATCTTAATATCTACACCGCCCTCTGCCGGATAACCCTCACCAATAAGCGCATCCACGTTCAAATATGATAACGCCTGACTGTTGGTTATAATTCGAGGTGAGGTGCGAAACAGCATGTCACCCTTTACTTCTCCGATATACCCATTATTTTCGATGTACATCTCACAAGCTTGCCCCGTATAATCTTGTCCCTGTAACATATATCTGGCTGACAAGCTGTGACGTCCTCCCGCTTTTCCAATAATTTGTGTATCCACGCCTCCCTCACGAACGAAGCCTTCGAAACAGGTTCCGGTGACATGTCCTGTAAACATAATCATCACTACTGAGTCTCCCTCTGCGCTCTTTAGCTCAATTGAATTTTCAATCTTAACGTGCACAGTAAACAACTCTTCCATCTCTAGCTTCGTCACCAATCATTGTCATCCTCTCTTGTCTGTTATTTCGTGATTCTACCCATGTATTGACCCTACCTTTCTTCACTTCGTCAGTTACTTAAGGACTCCTGCTAACAAGCGAGCTAATGAACAGCTTCTCTATGAAGCCTAACAAAAAAAGTTGCCAGAATAGCAACTTTGAGAGGTTGATCATATATTTTATAAGGATTGGAAGCAGACGCTTATAAAAGAACAATATATTACCAGACTTGATCCAGCTCAGGATGAAAGAAGGCATAACCACACTTTCCATTTTTCTTGATTCTGTACATGGCCATATCCGCAAGTTTGAGAAGTTCCGTTGCATCTTGTCCATGCTTTGGAAACAGACTGATGCCAATACTGGCAGACAGATGGATCTCAATGGCATTAACATGAATCGGAGCTTCAAACGCAGCAGTCAAGTTCCTGGCAACGATCTCCGCATCATCATCTTCCTTAAGCTGGTTCAAGATAATGCTGAATTCGTCACCTCCCAGTCTTGCTACGCAATCCGTACTACGAATATTGCCCTTCAATCGACGGGAAACTTCCATTAACACCTGATCACCTATATCATGACCATAGGTATCATTAATCTGTTTGAACCCGTCCGTATCGATATACATTACTGCAAACCGCGACTCACTTCTTAGCGCATTGCTGACAGCCCATGCAAGACGATCTTTAAAGGCTAAACGATTAGGAAGACCTGTCAAGGAATCATGCAATGAAAGATGTTTGCTGATTTTCTCGGAAACTTTGATCTTGGTATACTCCGTATCCAGTTCCTTAATCAGGTTTTTGAGTTTGTACACGCGAGTGCTCGTATTGGTTGTGTCGCTAATCTGCAGCAGTGCATAACTGTGATCATTTTCATAAAGGGGTTCAACATGCAGATTCTGTCTGTAAAAACTCTCATCTCCTCCATCCTTCGGAAGGACAAAAGATTTATGTAAAGCGCTGGAGCAGAATCTGCTCTGCCCGTGATACAGCGCATTTTGTATGATGTTCATGTACATATTAGCCTTGAATCTGGGGCAAATCTCGAGCAGGTTTTTACCCAGCACGTCTGCAGCGAGCATACCTGTTAAACGTTCCAACCAGCCGTTCCACACGAGAATTTTCAATTGTTTGTCGACAATCATAATGCCCATTTTGGTTTTGTTCAGCGCCTGTACAATGAGATTATCCATGGTTATCCTCCCAGTAGAGCATTTATCTTATCCAGCAGACTGGAGATGGAATCCATGCTCAATGCAATAACGATAATTCCTTTTATATCTGTATCCGCAAGTAAAAAGGAGGTATGCAACACCAATATGTACACTTCATTCTGAAGCAAAATTTGCGGGTCAGTTCGTGTAACATGAAGCAGCTCAATATCAGGCAGTACATACTCCAGCTTTATTTCGAGAAAATTTCCGAATTCGCCAATAATGGCATTGAGCAGCACATTGCTGATTTCCTGCAACACATCGAGATCCGTATCCATTAATAGACAATCGTTTGCATCCACGTTCTCTGTCAATTCTCCGAGACACATATTCGCTAACACTTTTGCCTGCTCGGCAGGAAACATCAGGAAAGCTTTGCCTTGGAACTGATACCCGAACTGCAACGATGACCGAAAGAGATGGCCTTCCGCAAATAAAATGTTGTACCTACGATCCTCGGGGTCTACTTCTTTAATGGAGATTAGATCAACCTCGGGGATATTGAGTACAATATGTTTGTCTACAATTTCCGATAACATATTAGCAGCTTGTCCGACGTAAACATTGACAAGTTCAGTAAGCAGATCTTTTTGTAGCTCATTCAGCATAACGTGCCACCTGAATCATTTGGAGCAATGTACCTGCTCTTTCTGCAGTTAAAGGTTTATTCAGGAATCCTGAAATGCCCAGCTCCTCCACTTCCTCACGGGTAGCCTTCTGAATATCGGCAGACAAAATAATAATTTTGACATTCTGATCATTCTCTCGAATCAAACGCAACATATCCTGACCATTCAGTCCTGGCATCAAAAGATCTGTTGTTATCAAATCAGGTTTGTAATCTTGATAAAGTTGGTAACCGTCTTCTCCGTTGGTGGCCGTTCGAATTTCGCAATCCGGAATATGATCGCTAATCAACTTGCTCATCAATTTCTGCACAAAAATCGAGTCTTCCACAATTAATACTTTCATGATTCTACTCAGTCTCCTTGATAAAGTTTTAAGGGCGCAAAGATATCAGGCGCTGTAGACAGTTTCTTGAGAAGGAGCTTCGCGCACAGGTGGAACCCCTTAAAAGTGACTGACGAATGAATTAGGCAAAACAATATAAATTATAGTTACTAGAAAAATAGATTGTCAACAATATTTAAAAATAAATTAAAACGTATTCATTTGTCAATGGAAGGGAATTTCCAAGGATTCACAAAGCAAAAAGGACGAGCAGATAATCTCCGCTTCGTCACTTCTTGGACTATATGCTTGATAATTGTCTTACATTTGGGAACATCTCCATTAATCATCGTTCCTTTACATCTTATAATAACGTTTTATTGTGTCTTCCCCATATTAACCAGCTGAACATCCGATAGTGTAATCGTGGTATCGGCTTGCTCAGTACCGTCGATCTTACCCATGTCAAACACAATCCGGCTGTTCGCATAACTCGCCTCTGTCGCCTGGAACGTAAATGTGAACTCTTGTTCTTCAGTGGTCAAATCCATTCGATCACCGTAGAATCCAGTCCATTTATAGTTTGCATCAACATCTACCCATCCAATCCCAACACCCAGCTTGCGTGCTTTATCCGCTTTTGCTTTGAATGTCAGTTTATATGTGTATCCTTGCTGCATGGCAAAGCCTTCCTGAATCAACTGCCGGTCCCATGGATTCTCCCCAACTTGCCCAATCCGAGCCTGCAACTTCTGATTGTCAGCGCTAAGCATCAAGTCTTCCGGCTTATTGCTGGCCGCATACGGGAACCAGCCGTTCGTTCCTTGCGTAAAGTCACCATTTTTGATGAGATTGACATGTACAGGTTGCCCACCCTCGTCTGCGCCGGGGTTGACCTCGAACAGCATTACATTTTGAATGGATACCACATGTTCGGCTGCCGGCTCCAGTGAATTACCCAGGCCGAAGTTTAATAAACCCGCCTCATCCGCAGTATCTCCCATCGTAAAGGTATAGGCATATGGCTGTTTCGTTGTGGCCAGTTCAGCTGCCTGCTCCAAATACTTCACATCATCACTTCCCGTTTGTGACACAACCACTTGCATTGGTTTCGGTACTGTAGCCGAAGCATCAAAGCTTAGACGATACGTTTTCCCTGCTTCAAGCGCTAGCTGTCCTTGCTGTAATATAGCATCCCACCAATTCTGGGTTGTACCAGGTACAGTTAAGCTAATGCCTTGGTCGTTACTATATGTCGCCGTAGTGACACTAGCAGGTACCATCCAATCCGATGTTGCTGTACTCAACTCGCCATTCTTTACTATACTACGAGAGATGTCCAGCCAGCGTGTGTTGTACTCGTTTCCTTCAAAATTCACGTAATACGTTGTTCCTGCTTTCAAAGATACCGACGGAAAATATACCGTTTTATATGTTTGCCAGCCGCCAGTATCTCCTAACGTAAGATTAGAACTTGCAACGGTATAGCCTTCTTCATCTTTGACTGTAAAACGTACCTTTGCATCAGCTTTTGCACTTGCCATCCGTGTGGAGAAGGCATATGCACCTTCATTCGCTGCAGTAATTTTGAATTGAAGTAGATCCCCTTCATCCATATAGCTAACATGCTCGCCGCCTTCATCGGAATTCTCAAGCTGTAATCCCTGCATCACGTAAGCATCTGCGGCAGGAATATGAGTATAATTCTGAATCGCTACCGGTTTACCACGTTTCGTCAGCCGCACATTATCTACATAAAGCTTGCCAGTAGCCCCGCCAAATAAAAGCTTTAATGTAGATGTTGCTGTAGCTTCACCTTCTCCGATCACAATTTCACCAGTGTATGTTTTCATATCAGACCCAATCTGAATCTGCTGGCCTTGATTAACTTGCACGTTATGGCCCTCCTCGGTAGATAAACCGATATCCATAACGCCTGTCGTATCTGCCTTGGCATCAAACGAGAACCCGTAGGTCGTGTTACCTTCTAACTTCATACCGGGCTGAACAACAGCTACCTGCTCAGGTTGACCATTTGTTTTCTTCACATCGACAACGAGTTGTCTCTCCATGATCGGGAATTTCAAGAAGTTATTGACGGATACCTGTGCTTCAGCATCGGACTGAATTTCAGTGTTCCAGAAGCCGAGCCGTTGTTTCCCTTGATCAAATGTACCATTGAATACGTAATTGCCATCCGGGAGTGCTTTTCGTTCCACTGGGAGTGGGTCAGCCTCCCCAATCTCTGTCAGTCTCACGTTGGTTACCGATACTTCGCCTTCGTTTAATCCCAGATTAAATTCGAAGCGTGCATTGTTGTCGGAACCATTACGCATGTTGAATTCGTATTCATACGGCTGCCAATCCGTTGTGACTGAAAATGCTATTTCTTCAGAGTAATTCGTCCAGCTTTTCTCAAACTGAGTTACTTTGGAGCGGATAATCCGGTTTGCAGAAGCTTTTGCATCAAACTCGACTTTATATTTTTTGTCTTTCTTGATATACATCGGCATTTGAGTGAGCTGAACCGAATACGTTTCCGTTCCTGCTTTGGCGATTGTTACTTTGGCAACTTTGTCTTTCACCGGATCATCGACAACTTCAACCTTGCCCTCTCCGCCAGCATTTGTAATGAACTTCCAGTCCGCAGGAACACCATTTGCATCTGCACCTTTGGTGAAGCGTTCATTGTAAATCTGGTTACCGTCCGCTTGCGGTGCGCGCTGTTTCTCAGGCTCAATCGGACTGGAAGTCACGTCAGGCCATTGATCCATATTTTTATATGAATAAACGCGTACAAAATCCACATTCATCTTCTCGGAAACAAAATCATTCTCCGGTGATCCCGGCCAGTCTCCGCCAACCGCAAGGTTGAGAATGAGATAGAACGGGCGATCAAACGGTGCAGGGAACGTGTAGCTTTCCGGCTGTCCAGCTGCCGTTGTCTGCCAGTTCTTAATCTGATGATGCAATTTGCCATCTACATAGAACCGGATCATACCAGGTAACCATTCCACCTGAAAATCATGATATTCATCGGCAAACGATTCACCTTGAGGCAATGTAAATTTGCCCTGATCATGTCCGTGAGAACCATCTGCTTTCTTTGAATCGTAATGGATCGTGCTGTAGATTTCATGATCTTTGTTTTGGCCGCCGATCAACTCCATGATGTCAATCTCACCGGAAGCAGGCCATCCACCATAATGCGCTTCATCCGTAGGCATCATCCAGATTGCTGGCCACATGCCTTGCTGGATGGGAAGCTTCGCTCTCACAACCACTTTTCCGTACGTCCAGTCGCCCTTCTCTTTCGTAATCAGTTTGCCGGAAGTATAATTTTTACTGCCCTTCTGCTCCCGCTTTGCTTCAATCTGCAACACATTGCGGTTGCCATCCTTCACAATACGTGTGTTATTCGGGCTGTAATATTGCAACTCATTGTTGTACACAAGCTCCGTATCTTGAACGGTCCATTTGGATGCATCCACGGAAGGCGCATTGAATTCATCATTCCAGACCATTTCCCACTGCTCATCCGGAATCGTCGTTGCCGGAATTGGTTTTTCACCTGAAGGAGTGCCCGGAACGGATGGTGTCGTTCCGCCTGAATTGGAAGAGCCGCCCCCGCCTGAGCTAGAACTACTGCCACCGTTAGAAGTACCTGGTGTAGCAGTGTTTGGTTGCTCGGACTGTCCTGTCCCAGACGTGATGTTATCCTTATATTGACCGGGTGCAACCGCTTTCCCATTTAGCAATACGTTGATGGCATCTACGTCCAACAGTTTGATTTTACCTTTGCCGTCAATCATCGTATTACGGGCTTTACTATTTACTTTTAAAGTATCAATTGTACTCTCGGCAGACAATTCAACTGTAGCCTTGCGTTCGACAAATAGCTCTTCAATTTGAGTTGTCCCTGTGATTTTCACATGTACCGGGCTCACGTTTTTGTCGACCACAACTCGATTTAGTTTGGAGTTATGAATATCGATCGAGTGGTTTCCACCGCCTTTCACGATTACACTTCCAGTGACCGTTACTCCGTCGAGCATCACTGTACCTTCTCCAATGGCTTCAGTAAGTAACAAGTTTCCGTTAACTGTTGTATTTTTCAGCGTCACATCTGTTGAGCGAACGATCAGATTACCATCTACATTGGATTCATAGGTGCCGGGTTTGCTATGCATATCTGCTATCAAAGTAGACATCATCGTAGCAGCTTCTGCTCTCGTAATGTTGGATTCAGGTGTTAGATTCCCATTGTATCCGTTTACAATTTTATTATTTACGAAGTAGTTCATCGCATTTCTTGCATAGTCAGCTACATCTTTTTCGTCTTTAAATGTAGAATCAAGCGCTTTATTCTCACTGCCTGTCGATAACTGAAACGCTCGATCTGCCATCACGACAGCATCCTGCCGGGTAATCGGAAGCTGGGGAGACAGATGTGATGCATCGGTTCCCTGAATAATGCCTGATCCGCTTGCCCGTGTGACCGCATCATAATACCAGTCTTTTTCACTAACATCTGTGTATGACGCCGCTCCTGAGCCTCCCGCGAATCCGAACACCCGATCAAGCATCACAACAAATTCGGCACGGCTGATACGTTCACTCGGTCTGAATGTGCCATCCGCATAACCTTTGGTTAGCGCCATATCCTGCATACGCATCACAGCATTTTCAGCCCAATGTCCCTTCAAATCTTTGTACGGCGCCCGAAGCAGGCCTGATGCCTGCCCCTGCTCCGTTACCGTTTGTTGCTTCATCTGTTCTGCCCCGACTACTGCCGGAGCTGCTAGTGAAACCATCATGCTTCCTGCTACGAGACAAGCCAACCCTTTTTTCACTCATATTCCTCCCTAGAATGTGTGGTCACTTGCAGGGCAGTACTACTCTTTTACTGCCCCAATGACGATACCTTTAACGAAAAAGCGTTGCAAGAATGGATATATGACCAAGATCGGCAATGCCCCGATGAAAATCTGTGCCGCGCGAACCGTACGCTGGGAAACATTCTCCAGCATGGACGGGTCCACGTTGATTTTACTGAGGTCTTGTTGCACGATAATAGTTTGTAGCAAGGAAGCCAGCGGATAATTTTTGACATCGGACATATAGATCATGCCGTCGAACCAAGAGTTCCACTGACCTACCATGGTAAACAATGACAAGGTTGCAATCGCTGGCATGGACAGCGGTATATAAACCAGCGCCAGCGTTTTAATATGACCTGCTCCATCCAGATAAGCCGCTTCCTCCAGCTCTTTAGGCAGACCGCGGAAAAAGTTCATCATCAGGATAACATTCCACACGGATAGCGCACCTGGCAGTACCAGCGCCCAGATCGTATCCATCAGACCCAGCTTCTGTACCAGGATGTAACTTGGAATCAGACCTCCGCTGAACAGAATCGTAAATACAAAGAACCAGGTGTAGATCGAGCGGCCTTTGAAATTCAGATCTTCCTTCGACAGCGGAAAAGCTGTCAGAAGCATAATCACCATACCGATTATGGTAGCAATGACTGTTCGTTTAACCGAGACCAGCAAGGAATTAATGAAATTGGAATTACCGAACGTTTTGACATATGCATCTGTCGTAAAGCCAATCGGCCAGAAGCCGACCAGATTGGATGAGGCCGGTGCCATGCTACTGAACGAAACGGCCAAAATATGAATGATGGGCAGAATGCAAAGCAGTGATAAGACGCCCAGGAAAATATAGTTCGCAACGCTGAATATTCGATAGCCTTTTGTTTTGTAATACAAGCCCTTTTCTCCTCTCTACTAGAACACGCGATAATTCGCCAATTTGTAAGCCATGCGATATGAGATAACGATCAGAATGGTTGCCACGACAGATTTGAAAAGTCCTACAGCCGTTGCAAAGCTCATTTTGCCGTTCAGGATACCAAGACGGTATACGAAGGTATCGATGATATCACCTTTGTCATAAACGAGCGGGTTGTACAGGTTGAACACCTGATCGAACCCTGCATTCAAAATGTTTCCGATCGAGAGTGTCATGAGTACGATCGTGATCGGCATCAGGGCAGGAATCGTAATGAACAGCGTTTGCTTGAACCGGTTTGCGCCATCCACTTCCGCAGCTTCGTACAGTGCCGGATTAATACCGGACAGAGAAGCCAGAAATACAATCGTGCCGAAGCCAAATTCTTTCCACACATCACTAACAATCAGTGTTATCCGAAACCACGTTCCATCCCCTAGGAAAAAGATCGGATCTCCGCCCAGTGCAACGACCAGTTTATTCACCATACCGCCCTGCGGCGAAAGGATATCAAGCAATATTCCGCCCAGGATAACCCATGATAGAAAGTGCGGCAGGTACACCAGTGTTTGACTGACCCTTTTAAAAGCAGATAAACGAACTTCGTTCAACAAAATTGCGAATAGAAAAGGAGCAATTAAACCTGCAATTATTTTGAAAAATGCAATGACCAGTGTATTCCAGATGACCTGACCTACGTCCGGGTATAAAAATAAATACTTGAAATTATCCCAACCTACCCATTTAGATTCGGTAAATCCAAGGTATGGTTTAAAATCCTGGAAAGCAATCACAATCCCGCCCATTGGTATGTACTGAAATACAATTGCCAGCAAAACCGCTGGTACGAGCATCAAATGCAAGGACCAATTCCGTTGCATGTTCCAGCGCTGTCTTGCCTTGATGGCACGCCCTTTGCGAGGCGTTTCTAACGTATGTTCCTTCACCCCTACATCCCCCATGTTCTAAAATTTGTATTTTACAAGTGGATATGAACTTGTATATTAAAATTATAGCAACGGTTATTAGCAATCTATATCCTAATATTGCAACAACGATAACAATATTTTAATGAGTTGAGGAGGCCACGCATTGTTCGCTCGTCTGAATGTCTTTACCAAAATTACACTGTTATTTGTAGCATTGCTTGTCCTGGTTTTGTTTCTGTACACCTATTCGAACCGGGAAAGTGTACGGGTGATCGAACACGAAATTCAGAACAATACTATGAATCATTTGTCCACTTTTGCCGATTCTGTAGAATCCAATATTTACCAACTATCTCTCTATGGAATGTCCATTGGGCAAGATTCGAGCATACAGGAATATCAGCGGCCGGATTACACAGATGTGCCTTATGAACGTGTCAAAGTTGGAAGCGCTATTCTTGAAAAGATGAATCTGTATAATGCAGCCAGCAAATGGCATTCCACCATCACCCTTTATTTTCCAAGGTTGCAAAAAGTCATTTCTACGGATTATTATGCTTATATCCCGTATGCGGAGGATGAATTTTCCAAGCCACTTTCGAAATCATGGGCATATAAGCATAATCAATTCGAGTGGTACACGACCGATCCAACGACAGCGATTGACACCCCTGGGAAGTCGAGGCTGATTACCAAGATCAGCTTTCCAGTACATCATTTGATCAATATGCTGGATCAGAACAAATTGAATAACAAAGGTGACCCCTTTATGTTCCATCCCGAGTTTGGCTTAATTAGCAACAGTAGTGGAAATGGCACATTGACTGCGATTCAGTCCAAGCTGAAAGAGATGTCGTTGCAGGGAAAAGGCGGATTCACCACGACGCTCGACCGCACAGAATACTATGTTTCGTACATAGAGTCAGGCAGTCTGGGATGGTACTATGTTGACTACGTGCCTATGCAGCAAATTCTAGGGCCGATCACAAATAGTCGCAATCTCTTCTACGCTTCCATAGCCGTTTTAATTGCCATGAGTGTTGTTGTGTTGTATGTGCTGTATCGTAGTGTGCAGCTTCCATTGCTTCAATTGGTGAAGGGAACGAACCGTTTGTCGACCGGAGATTTCTCTGTTCGATTACATCATTCGTCACGTAATGAGTTCAGTTTATTGTTTGCACGATTTAACATCATGGCACAGCGAATTCAGGAGTTGATTGAGAATGTGTACGAAGAACAACTCCGAAGACGTGAGGCCACACTGAAGCAGTTACAATCACAGATTAACCCGCATTTCCTATACAATTGCCTCTTCTACATCAAAAATATGGCGAGGATGAAAAATGAGAAAGCCGTTGTGGCGATGGCTCTTAATTTAGGTGAGTATTATCGATACATCACCAGGTCGGAGAATGATCAGGCCACCATCAAAGAAGAGTTGAACATGGTGAAAAATTACCTGCAAATCCAGGCACTCCGGCTGGAGCGAATGCATTTTACCATCGATGTACCGGACGATATGCTTCATAAAACGTTACCCCGTTTAAGCTTACAACCTATCGTTGAGAACGCTATTATTCATGGCATTGAACCCCGTACGGAAGACGGTCATATCAATATAACGGGTTATCATACGGATGAAATGTGTACGATCACCGTCGAGGACAGCGGGCTGGGTATGACCAAGAATCAGATGCAAGAATTGGTTGATAATCTTAACAAACCGCTTGATGGCAACATGGGATGCGGAACTTGGAATGTTCATCAGCGTTTGTCTTTTTTGTATGGTGAAGATGCGGGTCTAAGCTATGAACATACGCCTGGCGGAGGCGTTAAAGTAAGCATTACATGGTACAACAATATCAATGAGTAGGTGAAGTACATGTTACAAATTTTGTTAGTTGATGATGAACGTTCGGTAGTAGAAACGCTGGCGGAGACCATTCCGTGGGAAAGCTGCGGAATCGGCACTGTACACGAAGCGTTGTCAGGTGCCGTAGCGCTGGAAATTATGGAGAATCATGATATTGATATCGTAATCACTGACATTCGGATGCCTGAGATGTCCGGTATTGAATTAATCACGGCAATTCACGAAAAATGGTCGCATGTGCAGACGATTTTACTCTCGGGCTTTGCCGACTTCGAATACGCCAAACAAGCGATGGCTCAGGAAAGCTTTGATTATTTGCTGAAGCCTGTAAGTGATGAAGATCTGATCGAAACCGTACAGCGACTCGTTGACCGGATCAAGCAAAAATGGGAAGCGGCGGCCTCCTATCAACGTGCCTTACATGCATTCCAGGATAACTTGCCGTTATTGCAATCTACGATGCTTCATGAATTGCTGACAGGAAAAACCTATACCCCCTCCGCACTCGCGGACAAGTTGGAATTACTAAATCTGCCCTACTCGGTAGGTGAGGAGCTGGGCATGCTTGTCATTCGAATGGAAGAGCATCTATCCGAGATGGCTGACCATGATCTTTCACTGATGCAGTATGCCATTAGCAACATTATCAGCGAGGTGACGCAGCACCATTTTCATATGTGGCATACGCGGGATGTCCATGATTATCTGGTTGTACTGGTTAGTGTCAAAAAAGGCGGTATGCATAATGTGAGCAAAGAGGAGAAACCTCAAGCTTTGCTGGAACATTACGCTGCCCAAATTCAGACAAACGTTCAGTTATATTTAAAAGGGGCTATTTCAATCGCAGTCTCTCACTGGGGCAAGTTTCCTAATGAGATCGGAGAGATTTATGAGAGTGCTGTCAGATCCATGCGGAAGCGTATGGGACATGCTCAGGGCTTGTTCATTACGGCATCAGATGATAAGGATGTACATCCCCTTCCTGCCATCCGCTCTCTGTACAAACCCCCAACCCTAATTAGTCTTCTCGAAGCTGGTCGCTTTGACGATGTGGAACAGAAGATTGAGATCATTTTCGAAGAATTGCTTGAATCGGCCCAACATCATGATATCGCGGAAACAACGATTGAGGTTTATCATGCTTTGGCTGGAGCCTTTGCTTATATCATCCACAAGAACGGAAAACAGATCTCTTCTGTCCTTCCTGCCGAAACGTATAAATACTTTCAGGCTCCAAGCTATGCTACCGCCCAGCAGTTGAAAGACTGGTCGATCCGCACACTTCATTCCATCAGTGAAGACGCAGAACAGGAGCTTAAGGATAATCACAGCACCATCGTTCGCAGTGTCAAAAGCTTTGTGGATTTGCATCTGGCTTCCGATGTTTCCCTACCGGCTATTGCCGATCATGTCCATCTGCACCCGGTGTATCTTTCCAAAGTGTATAAGGCAGAGACTGGAGAAGCGCTGACAGCCTATGTCTATCGGTTACGGATGGAAAAAGCAGCATACTATTTGCGTTCATCCAGCGCCAAGGTATTCGAAATTGCGGAGCTTGTGGGCTACAACAACACGGCGTATTTTATTCGGGTATTCAAAAAGTTTTACGATCTGACACCGCAGGAATATAGAGAGAATCTGCCGGTGTGAAGCAAAAAGGCCTCGCTGGAATGTTTCCAGAAAGGCCTTTTCTTTGTAGTTTTCTACCTGCCTTAGCAGCTTCGTTAGAATGAAATAACGGAGAAAATCAAGTTACTTCGCTCGTACTTACTTGCCGCTAGTTACGGATTGATACCACTCATTAACTTCCTTCGTATTTTGATCTCCACCGGAAGAATTCCACTTCTCTACAAACGTATCAAAAGCATCAACCGGAGCTTTACCATAGATGATTTGCGAGAACAGGTCCTTCTCCATTTTGGTTAAGATGTCGTTGTTCATTTGCATGGACATCGTTGGTGCACCTGTGAACATCTGTTTTAATGCGATATCTTTTTGATCCTGAACAATCTTCGCCGCTTCCACCATTGGTGCTGGTACACCAGACTTGAGTTTTTTCTCGAAAGGTGTTGTAGCTTCTTCACCGTTAGCAAACTTCGCAAGCGTAGTCATGTTCAGACTCGGGATACGTGCACCGTCAAACGTTAATGTGTATTTCTCAGGTGCATAACCGCCTGTCACACTAGCATCCGTTGTTACTTTGCCGTCTTTCATTGCCCAGTCGTAGCCTTCAGCAAAGCCGTGTTCGAATTCATCACCTGCTTTTGGATTTGCATAGTGATCAAAGAGATAGTTTTGATATGTGAAAAAGACTTCCGGGTTCTTCATATCTTTGTTAATCAGAATTACACCGTTGTCGTTCGCGGTACCGCGTCTGCCTGCCTTGCCATCAGGTCCAGATGGAATCGGGTAAGCTTTGTACTCCGCTTCCGGATTGTTTTTCTTCACATCTTCGAGCGGCCATGACGGCATCCAGTGAGGTCCGACAACAATTCCTGCTTTACCTGCTGTAAACTCTTCTGCTGCTTTGGTTTCATCATAGACCCCGGCTTCTTCTGGAATGTATCCTTTTTTCATCCAGTCAGCCAGTGTTGCCAAAGCTTGTTTTGCTCCTGGATTTACAGAGCCATACTCCAGTTTGCCTTCTGCGTTCAGATTCCACTGATTTGGCATCGTGCCATAGGCTCCGAAGACCCAACCAGCATCAGACATCCATGTGCTGAGCCAGTTTTTGAATCCGATGGTCAGACCGTAGGTGTCTTTTTTACCATTGCCATCTGGGTCTTTATTCGTAAACGTATCCATGATCACTTCAAGATCAGCCAGCGTTTCGGGTGCTTTCAGATTAAACTTCTTCATCCAATCCTCGCGAATCCACATCACTGGATCACTGTTGTAGGAGTAATCCAGAATCGGAATACCAATTCGTTTACCATCCTGCATATACGGATACCATACGGAAGGATCTTCATTCACGGCAGCTTTCCAGGTATCACTTGCGTATTTGTCAAACAACTCTCCAGCATCGACGAACTTGCCCGTTTCAATCAGCTCACGTGCCAGATTGAAGTCGCCGCGATACGAGATGATGTCCGGCATTTCTGCATTGGAAGCCAGCGACAGACGAAGCTTCGTTTCAAACGCGTTGTTGGTGGATGGTGACACCCATTGATTTTTCAATTCAATGCCGAGCTTGTCTTTTGCCCATTTCGTGTGTACGTTATTGTCCTGATCTTCACCAGATTTGAATTTGATTTCGGGTCCCCAAGGACGTAAATAAGTAAGTTTTACGGGTGGATCATACTTCCCGTCCTTCAATTCCAGTGCAGTACTCGGTGTGCTCGGTGCAGCCTCTTTACTTGCTCCACTGTTACACCCGCTCAGAACTGCTGTAAGCGCCAACATTCCGGCCAAAGCCAAACCGCCAATCTTTCTTTTCCTGATTGTTCTCAACTTGTGTGTCCCCCTGTATGTAGTGATGTTGTCTACAGAGTCCATCATAATGAATGAACCATATGGATGCCCATACTAATATTGCAACATTTATTGTATTTATTTAGGATATTAAAAAGTGAATACATATGTTGCATTAGTACAATGTCTTACTTCTGTCTCTCTTGTTAATTAGGGGGAAAACACTTCCGGGTAATCACTCTTCCAAGCGCCCATACAGCCAATTAAGCAATACTTAACACATGTGATCACACTGCTGTCCTCATCCGTTTCATATTCAACAGAAATATTGATGTCGGATTTACGCCAAGCCAGATAAGGGCCACTGCCGCCAAGCCAGTCACCCTGCTCATAGATATCCGGTTGACCATATGCTTCAATCCATTCGTCAGGTGTTGCATTCATCGTTATGCCTTTGGGCAATTGTCCTGCAAACGGTTTTTTAATTCGATCGTCCGAACCCGGTGCAAGAAAATAAATCGCTCCAATGATCCACTCATCCGCAGGGAGATCATCACGTCCGGTTAACGTATTGATTTTGGGGGAGCGATACACATCAATACGCACAGATGCTTTAACAGACCAGATGATGTCATCCTGAAAAGGACCGTCTGGCTTCGCTATTCTTTTTACACCGAAAGATTCCAGTAAGGTTTGTACCTGCTTAGCATCATATGGTTGACCCAACAGTTCGATAAACTGCTCAGATGATTGATTGTTATTGGTATCGTTGTTGTTACTCATGTTCATGTTTTTCCATCCTCTCGAGTGAGATCGATTTTGCCCTTTTCTTTCATCATCTTACGTTTTATTCGTTCTGTAAAGATTGAAAATGAACATAAAAAACAGAGGAGCATGGGATGAGATCCCCTCCTCTGTTTCATGTGGCTATATGGCTACTCCTGAGTAGTCATAAGCTCCTGTTAATTACTTGTATATTTCACCCAATCATATTCGGCATGCAATGGATTAGCACCGTTATATGACCCCAGCCATCCGTCCACGCCAGTTCCATTCCAGATATTCATCATAATTTTACCCGGTGTTTTCGGAATATTGGTTGTAGCCGTATGTTTAAGCACACCGTCGACGTACCACTTAATGTGACCTGGCTGCCAATCAAACGCATACGTGTGGAATCCCTGGGACGCATCAAAGCCCAGATTTACGATTTTCTCATGATTTCCAACGCCGTTCGTATAATAATTGAATTGGACTTTCGTTGTGTCTTTGCCCAGGAACTCGATATCAATCTCATCCCATTGTGTGCCATGAGCAGGACCGGTATAGGTGAAAAAAGAAGATACAATTCCTGTATTTTTAGCAGGCTTCATGCTTACTTCGTACAGACCATACCCGTAAGTATTCGTTGACCGATATTCACCACAATCAAACTTGTTGTTTGAAGGACTTGTCAGACTCAACCGCAGCTTGCCATCATTCGTAAAATTAGCATTATTTGCCCGCCACGTACAATTGAACATGGAACCGTTGGAATACCCATCCGCCTTCTGCCAGGTACTTGCATTGTGATACGTCAACGGTTCCCAAAACACCCATCCCGCGAAAGCGCTTACCGAAATAAATAATGAAACCACTCCTGATACCATTAATGTGAACCATGTCTTCCTCTTCATCAATACACCTCCACCTTTGATTCCAACCATGTAAACAAATGAACACAACTCCTTTTCGTTCTTAGATTCAACAGCCAGTCAATCGATTTAATTATTTTTGTAAAGCGCTTACATTGGTTGGTATTTCCATTTTATATGCTACATAATGGACGAACTATAGCAAAGTTTAAAGAACTCATATTCATTTTTTAAGATTGCTTCCCTTTGCCAGGCGAAATGCCTAAAGGCCCATTTTAAATGAACAGGCCTCGTTATTTACTACGTACGACTCGCAATCCCTGATCGGGACCAAGGCCATTCGCATCGAATTTTCCTGGATATGAAATCTCTTCTGTATTTACACTGCTAACCCAGCCGCCTCCCTTGCTGACTCTCCAAGTGTTATCCGGGGTTTCCGGGTGGCTGTGCCAGTCCCAGCACCATTCTCTAACATTACCAGACATATCATAAATGCCTAGTTCATTGGCCTTCTGCTGACCGACTGGCTTGGTTTGATTCCGATTGTTTTCAATGGCAGGCCAGTTCCAATCTCCTGTTAACGGTTTTTCACCGGCATTCATCCAGTACCACGCCACTTCGTCTGGATTGTTGCTTCCGCTATAAGTAAAATTCTCACTCTTTTGTCCGCCACTTGCGGCATATTCCCATTCTTCTGCCGTTGGCAGCCGATATCCATTCGCATCTTCATTGATGGTTACAGTCCATTTGACATTATCGTTTTCATTCTTATTATTCGTATCCATCGTTTCTTTATCAATGGTGTAATACGGTTTGAGATTTTCCTTCATGCTACGTGCATTACAGTATTCGATTGCATCGTACCAGCTCACTCTTTCCACGGGCCGGTCTTCACCTTTAAAACCAGAGGGATTGTCTCCCATAACGTCAGCCCATTGTTTCTGGGTTACTTCATATTTGCCGATATAAAAGTCAGACAGTGTGATATCTTTCCCGCTATAACTGGTTTTACTGCTCTTAAATGCTCCACCCTCTACCAATACAAGATCATCGCTCACGGTTGTACTGCCACCTGTCGAACAAGCACTTAATCCAACAACAGTTGCGATGAGCAGAAATACCATCCACTTTCTCATCTGGAAGTCTCCTTTAAAACGGGAATTGAGAGCAAGACAGATCCGTAGACCTGTCTTGCTTGAATCTAGGCTGGAAAAAAACGATAATGACGACTACCAGACAGTCACATTCGAGCTACCGCTACTTTGATATCCTTCAGTTGCCATCACTTGATAGGACCAGCTGTTCCCTAAGTACATTCCTTTGCTCGCCCACGCATTTACGTGATTCTGGAACGTAATTTGGGAGTTCACACCGATTGGACGTTTAGATTGTCTAACACTCCAGTATTGCGGGAATGTTGAATACCCGTCAATAGATGGCTGATTGTATCTCATTGTTGTATAGATGTCATACGTACCACCGTCACTAGTCATCGTGCCTTTGTAAGTTCCTGTCGGGCGGTATGTGCCCCAGTTATCTACCACATAGTATTCAATAAGTGCGTTACGGGTCCAGCCATAGAACGTCAGATAACCATTGCCGGAAGGTGAAAATACACCAGCGTTATAGTTAACCACACGATTAGGTGTGCCGTAAGTCCAACCTTTACCAACAACAAAATTCCCTGTATTTTGCCAATTGACACTGTAATTACCACCCGAACCGTTCACAGCATTAACGTAACCCCCGCCATCCGTCCAGTTCTGCCAGTAATCTGTAGCACCCGTCGTAGCGGCGAATACACCAAAACTCATGGAAGCTGCAAGAACAACGGTCAACAATTTTTTGCCGAATTTGAACATAGGGAAAAACCTCCTGATATTTTATTTTTGTAATTCACTTACCTGAAGAGACGCTGGGAAAAAAGATACAGATCATTTTTCCATACGGGCCAGTCGTGCCCTCCGCTTTCTTCATACCAAATATGAGGTACGCCATGCTGCTTCATATACTCATGAACATCAACACTAATCTGAATCAGATTGTCCTGATCACCACAAGACACCCAGAGCAATGACAGAAGCGATGTCGCTGTAGCGGGATCTGGAACAAGTACTTCCGGCGCTTTAGTGTTCGGCGCTGCTGAAAAAGCACCAATCCATGCAAAATGATCCAGATTACGTAGTCCAATGTTTAAAGACTGTCCTCCACCCATAGACAAGCCAGCGATGGCTCTTTTGTCCCTTGTTTGAGCTACCGGGTAACGGGACTCCATATACGGGATAAGATCCTGAATAAGATCCGATTCAAATTGTTCAAATGCCCGAATTTTCTCAGGATCAAAGAGGTCGCCTTCCGCAAGGTCGTTAGACATTGCACGCCCATTAGGACAAACAACAATCATCGGCTGGATGAGATGATCGGTGTAGAGGTTGTCCAGGATGATGGCAGGAGAACCATAGGTATGCCACTCCTTCTCATCCCCTCCAATTCCGTGCAGCAGATAGAGTACAGGATAGGTAAGCTCCGAAGAAAAGCCTGGCGGCGTATATACCATCGCTTTACGCACGTTGCCAACCGTCTTGGAATCATACTCTATCGTTTCAACTACGCCGCGTGTTATGTTATCACGATACTGGTCAAAACCAGCAGATGCTGAAGCTATCATTGGTCTTACTCCTTTCACGGTTAGCAAAATCCTCTAAACCTCAAATCAAGTTCCCGCTAATCAACGTAACCAAAACCCAGAATGGTGAACTGCTTGTCCTTCTGTCCAGGTGCCATGTCAATCTCAATAACATGTTTCCCCACTTCCTTGTTACTAAATAGAAGCATGGCATGGCAATGAGTCCAGTTCACTTGGTGCGGATCCGCCTCTTTGACAAGTTCACCATCTACTTTAATATGGGCCGTTCCGAAGCTATCACTGTCTGAGTCTTTAAAGATCAGGATGAGCCGGCTGCACCGCAAATGCAGCTCGAAACCTTTGTCACCAGCTGTTTCGCCAGGAACATACATCCAGTTGTTCGGAAAAAGCGGTGTACCATAATCATGATCGTCCATCTCGGTCATCTGGAGCTCTGTGTCTATGAGACTGAAGCTTCCTGATTCAATCTGGCCAATCTGCTCCCCGTTTTTCCGATCCAATAGTTTGACATTCACATAATCATTTCCAATAATCGGTAACTTCGTTAATTCATCTTCTTTCTGATCGAGATTCGTACGATCTGTCACACGAAACAAATTCGCCAGTGCATCCGCCATGATCCGATGTCCCACATTGGTGGGATGATAAATATCATGGAAGTATTGCTCTTTGGTTATTATGCCACCTTCATCTTTCGTCTTCTGAAACTGCTCTACAAGAGCATCCTTCATGCTCACCATAGGCAGATCATAATGAAAGCCTACAGGAGCGAGACGATCCTGAAGATTCCAATCATTTTTAAACACACTGAAAAGCAGGATGACCGCTGGTTCGTTACTAGAAGCAAGCGCTTTCAATACTAAGCTTTCGTAACAGTTTCCACGCGTCTCATCGTCAGCATCGTTTACCGCAAACTCGATAATAACAATGTCCGGTTGCACGCTGCCATCCCGGAGCACATCCCGCTCATAACGAATGACGCCAAGTTGCGAAGGCGTCCCGCCTACACCCGCCTTGATCAGCTTTACTGCACTGCTGTCCATCGAAGCGAACATTTTTTTAAAGTGTTCATAAGAGTGGTAGGCATAACTTTGGAGATGAATCGGTGCTGCACCAGCGCCATGAGTAATCGATCCCCCAATAAAAGCAATGACAACAGGTTCACCACGTCTGGCTTTCTCGATCGCTCTCTTTAATCTGACGTTGTTCCCCAAATTCAGGAGTGATCTGTCGATCATGTCAAGATAAGTCGGAGAGTTATAATCAAATTCAGCCTCAAATGATGAAACGGTAACTCCTACGGGGTCACGTGGTGCATGGGTTCCTTGATTCTCATCTACATCTCCTGAATCGCCAAGCATGTTACATCCTCACCAACCTTCCAGCGAAAATTTACACTCTGAGTATTGCCATGTGAAGAAACCTGGACTTGACTGATGTCGATATCAGGCGGTTCCTTCTCTCCGAGTGTAGCGCTTACATAATTTAACAACAACCTGATAAACTATAGGACTTGCCTAAATATATCATCCGTATCACGAAATGGAAATAGATGGTATAACACACCTATAATTTTCCATGTAAACGCTTTAATTTGAGTAGTATTACGAATGATATACTTTCATATATAAGCATTTTAGAAGGAGGATCTCATGAATATCACAGGAAAAGGCGCTTATGAGACAGGTACATATGTCAATCTTTTTCACAAATCGGGGTATAACGAAGAAGAAATCAACGCAAGGCTGGAACAGACTTGGAATGATCTTTTTTATGGAGATGAACATACACGAATCTACTATCCTGTTGGCGAAGACAAAGCTTATATGTTGGACACGGGTAACGACGATGTTCGTTCCGAAGGTATGTCCTATGGCATGATGATGGCTGTACAGATGAATAAAAAAGAGGAATTTGATCGTCTGTGGAATTATGCTCATACCTATATGCAACATACGGAAGGACGATACAAGGATTATTTTGCATGGCATTGCAAACCGGATGGAACCCGTCTATCTCCGGGGCCTGCTCCTGATGGTGAAGAGTTCTTTGCCATGGCGTTATTTTTTGCCTCGAATCGCTGGGGTGATGGGCCGGCCCCTTATGATTACAGAACTCAAGCTCAGAAGATTCTACATGCTTGTCTGCATCAAGGAGAACAAGGTGAAGGCGATCCCATGTGGGAAGCGAGTAACCGACTAATCAAGTTTATTCCAGAGTTACCTTTCAGCGACCCTTCCTATCATCTTCCTCATTTCTATGAACTGTTTGCCGAATACGCGAATGAAGCAGATCAGACGTTCTGGAAAGAAGCTGCCGAAGCAAGCCGGGTTTATTTGCGTACAGCCTGTCATCCGGTAACCGGGCTTTCGCCTGAATACGCCAATTATGACGGCACTCCTGCTCCGATTCAGCCGCACGGGGATTTCAGGCATTTTTACAGTGATGCCTATCGCGTAGCAGCTAATATTGCCCTAGACTGGGAATGGTTCCGTAAAGATCCGTGGCAAGTGGAACAATCCAATCGGATTCAGGCCTTTTTCAGTGATATCGACGTAGCGGATTATCGCCGGTATACGATCGAGGGTGAGGCTTTTGACGAACCTGCACTGCATCCTGTAGGTTTGCTGGCAACCAATGCGATGGCTTCACTGGCAGCAGAGGGCCCTCATGCAGATGATTTTGTTCGGTTATTCTGGAACACACCGCTTCGCCAGGGAAAACGTCGTTATTACGATAACTGTCTTTATTTCTTCACCATGCTCGCCTTAAGCGGAAGATATCGGGCATATTAAGACGCAAATACGACAAAAAAGACGGGCCCACCGCATGCTGCGAGTAAGGTCCGTCTTTCCTTTAATTTGTTCTGTTATTTGGATGACACGGATGAAGCATCATACGCAGACTGCATAATTTCCAGATAACGATTCATATTCAACCCTTCCAGTCCTTTCACATACTCATCCCAGTCTTTATCCAAACTCTTTGCTCCTGTAACAAATTGTAACGCATTCTGGTCGATATAATCCTTGATATTGGTTTGCATCATGCTGGTTTCATCCGCAAGGGATGGATCAACCCACAATGCCCAATGCGGGAAAACCTCTTTAGGTTCTTTACCTTCCATCAACAATGTTGCTTCGTACAGGCGACGTTCATACCCATCGTTGGCATAGATATCTGTTCCCTGTACTTCTGCATCGCGATATGCCCGGTGATGATTGTACTGGCTTAATGCAGCCCAGCTATCATTACGAGGTTCTTCTCCGGATGGAAGCGGAATCGCTTTATAGAGCGGCTGTACCTGATCATTCAGAGCCACTTCTCCCTCTTCCGGTTTGCGCCAGCTTAAGCCTTCTTCGCCCAGATATGAAGCCATAGCTCCTTCTTGGGTATAGAAGTAATCCAGCATTTTTATGGCTGTAATCTGCGTTTGCTCACTGGCTTTGTTGGTCAGTACAAATGTTGCACCAGGATCGACCGGATAGTTGTACGAAGCATATTCAGCATTTGGCCCTTTTAATGGTGGAATCGGATTGTAATCATTGCCGTATGGTGACCCTTCAGCCGTGGTTACGAACAAGGATGGATGCATAGCCGCTCCTGCACCCAGAAGCTGCGCGTCAGCATTGTCTCCAATTTTCTTGAAGGCACCTACATTCTGCGTAAAAGCACCCGGATCAATCAACCCTTCATCATATAAGGATTTGATGTACATAAGACCTTCTTTCCACTCCGGTTTATTCGCTACCGTTTCAACTTTGCCTTGATTCAGAATGAGGTAATTCCGGTCATCGTCATAGATGAAACCATTCATCAGATAGGGAATAATGTGTACACCAAAGTTCTCCGTAGAACCACTCAGAGGTACTTCATCTGCCTTGCCGTTTCCGTTCGGATCTTTCGTTTTAAACGCTTTCAGCATTTCCCGGAACTCTTCTGTCGTTGTTGGTTCTTTGATATTCAGCTGCTCCATCCATTTGGTATTCACCCACATCTTGTTTGGATACGAACAGTGGAAACACTCATTCAGCCCGGTCAGTCCATAGATTTTACCGTCAGGTGCGGTATTCATTGCTTTGTAGTAATCATTGCTATCGAGCACCTTCTTGATGTTAGGCGCATGCTGATCAATCAGATCATTCAGCGGCAGGATCACACCCTGTTGCCCGAACTTCAACAAGTCAGTCTGTGAGAAACGATCTACCCAAGGGATGAGCAGGTACAGATCCGGATAGTCCCCGGAAGCCAGGGATATCTGTCTTTTTTCAGCTGCTCCATCAAAAGGAACTGTCGTCCAGTTGAACTTGATATTGAACTTTTCCTCCATTTTCTTCGTGAATTTATTGGTTGCGAGGTTCATATCCGATCCTTGGTGCACAAACACATTCATCGGGACTTTCCCGTCCGCATCCACTTCCCCATTGCTCTTATCGGATGACGAGCAGCCTGCTAGTACCAACGTAAGAACCAGCACACCTATTAATCCAAGCGCACTTATTTTTTTCAATAAAATCCTCTCCCTCATGAAAGTTGTAATTGACTTATCCTTTAACTGAGCCAATCAACATGCCTTGTACGAAATAACGTTGTACAAAAGGATAGATGATCAGAACCGGTAAGCTGGCCATGACAATCAAGGAGTACTTCATCAGTTCAGCCATTTGCTGTTGTTTGATCATTTCGGAAGCATCCATATTGCCTGAGCTACCTAGAATAAGAATACTTCGTAAAATCAGCTGTAGCGGGTAGAGCGACTGCGATTTCAGATAAATAAGTGCGTCGAAATAGGCATTCCATTGACCAACCGCGTACATCAACGACAGCACGGCCACAATCGGCTTGGCAAGTGGTAATATGACACTGAAGATAAACCGAATATCACTGCACCCATCGATATCAGCCGCCTCTGACAGCTCATCCGGTATGGAATTTTGAAAGAAGGTTCGCGCAATAATGACTTGCCACACCCAGATCGCATTTGGAATCAGAAGTGCCCAGCGTGTATCGATCAGTCCCAAGGATTTAACAACCAGATACGTTGGAATTAAACCACCAGCAAAGAGCATCGTGAACGTGATGAAGATCATCAACGTGCTGCGTCCGACAAAAGTCTTTTTGGACAATGGATAAGCAATCATAATCGTCAACGCTACGCTGATAAACGTACCGCAAATGGTATAGAACAATGAGTTTGCATATCCCATCAGTACTTGTTCATTTCGCAATACCGCTTTGTATCCTTCGAATGACAGATCAACCGGCCAGAGCCATACTTTGCCTGAAGAAACGGCTGACGGACTGCTGAGTGACGAACTTACGATGTAGATCAAAGGATACAGCACAGCAACCAGCACGAGTGACAGAATGATGTAGATTGCCGTAATAAACAGACGATCCCCAAGCGATTCTCTAATGACAGGGTTTTTGTTCGCTCGTGAACGGCCTGCCTGTGATTGTAAATTAGACATCCTTCAAGTCTCCTCCCCTCCGTGTGGTTACCATAAGCTTGTATTGGACAGCCGTTTTGCGGCTGCATTGACCGTTAACAACAAGATGAGATTAATGACAGAGTTGAACAAACCAACTGCTGTAGCGAAGCTATAGTTCGCATTGAGTAGTCCCATTTTGTAGACATATGTTGATATAATTTCCGAAGCAGATAGGTTTAACGGGTTTTGCATCAAGTATATTTTCTCGAATCCAACCGCCATGATGTTCCCGACGCTCAAAATTAAAATAATGACGGCCGCCGGCAACAAGCCGGGCAAATCCACGTTAATAATCTTCTGCAGTCGATTGGCTCCATCCACTTTAGCAGCCTCATACAATGAAGGGTCGATGCCAGCAAGGGCGGCCAGATAGATGACTGCTGAATATCCCATACTCTGCCATACATCAGAAAAAACATAGATTGAGCGGAACATGTCTGGATTGCCCAGGAAATTCACCGATTCAAACCCAAGTGCACCTGCAATCGTATTGACAATACCAAGCCTCGGCGAGAGGAATAACATGATAATCGATACCATAACCACTGTAGATATGAAATACGGTGCGTAGGTTACCATCTGCACGGTTTTCTTAAACTTCATGTTTTTGATTTCATTTAAAGCTAGTGCCAGCAAGATCGGGATCGGAAATCCGACAATGAGGCTGTAAAACGAGATGAGAAGCGTATTTTTGATTAAAGTCATAAAAGCGGGATTCTGGAAAAGCAGGTCGAAATACTTGGTGCCAGCCCAAGGGCTCCCCCAAATTCCTTTGATGACGTTATAATCCTTAAATGCAAGGACCGTATTCACCATCGGTACATATTTGAAAACGATAAAGTACACCACCGGAGGCAATATGAGCAGATATAACTGCCAATGCCTCCTGAAACTTCTGGCTAGCGCATGCTGTAATGTTGATCGCTTGCGCTCCTTCACACCGGCCTTGCTTTCACTTGTTATTGTTGTTCTCAGAATCATCCCCCCAGTCAGTGAACCCTATGGTTGAAGTGAGCGTCACCTTGTGTTGGTAGCGCTTTCTTTGTGCCCATATCATAAGTTCGACCTGAGGGAATCGTAAAGGTACATCTCGGAAATCAGCGTACATTATACGCATAGATACTATATGAGCAGCGTACATTCACTGACCTAATTATCCATCTTCCGAAATACACTTGGTGAAATGCCGCGTACTCGCTTGAATGCTCTGCGGAAAGAATGCGCACTGTTATATCCCGTAGAAAGTGCGATTTCATCAATGGTTTGACCACTTTCCCGAAGCAGTCCAGACGCTGCATCGATCCTCACCCGCTCCACATAATCGGAAAGATTCTCTCCGGTATGCTCTTTGAATAGTTGGGAGATGAATTTTTCGGATTTCCCCATATGCTCGGAGATTCGGCAGATCGTCAAATTCGCGTCGCCATAATGATTTTCAATATAACACGTAATTTCTTGTACGGTATCCGCATGTGTGGATGATCTTTTTCGCAGCACTTCTTTGCACATATCTTCGGTTAAGCGCTTGAATTTACCACGTAATGCGGCAATGGAATCGGTAATCTGGATACTGGTAACACCATTTTTGTATTCTTCTGCAAAGGAATCATCGTGTTTGATTTTGGGCTCATCCAGCTTCAGGTATGTTCCCTTTAACTCCATAATAAATTGTTGTGCCATCTCATAGGAAAGTTCGCGCTCTTCGAAATTGCGTGCAAACAGCTGATCCAAAATACGAAGAGCCTCTTCCAGTTCTCCTGCCTTGATCGTATTCAGCAAGCGCTGTTCTGACTCAATGGGATAATAGTACATTTCATTTTCCTTCAATGTATCTTCAAATCGGACGAGCTCATCTGCTCCCATATGAATCGCATATTCCATGGCCTGTTTGGCTTCATCAAATGAACGGCCTGCATCATTCCAAACTTCGTATGCGGCTCCGGTACCGATTGTTGTTGATATCCGGTATTCCTTATAAATGAGTTCGGTTAATCTGCTGAGTTCAGACTCACAATGACGTATTGCTGTTTCCAGCGGCATCTCGGTTACGGGACATATAAAAGCAATCTGATCTGTGCCCCAGTCCGTCATCAGCAGACCTTCGTTCCATTCTGTCATCGTCTGTCTGATAATTAATTTCGCCACACCAAGCTCCTGAATCGTTTCTTCGCTATCCAGACTCGCATAACCGTTCACCTTGAGCAAACCAGTGATCCCCTGGCTGTTCTCAATGGATAGTTGTGTCTGAGAAGAAATAGCTTCCAGTTCACGAGTAGTATAGAACTCACCCGTAAGCAGACGTTTGATGAATCCATCGCGCAAGAGCGGAATTTGTTCATTCAGCGCGTTCTCCAGCGATTGATTATTGGCGATTAAATGATGAATATGGCTTGCTAGAAAATCATACTCATTACGCCTTTTACCTGAAGGTTCACTGACTTGTTCTCGGAAGGCAGACAACAGTTTGTAGATGGGGGCACTATTTCGATAGGCCAGGATCAGTCCAAAACCTAAACCAAGCGTCAATGTTGCAAGCGTAAAGGCCAATGTCACTTTCTTGATCTGATCCGCATTGGTCATAAGTGCTTTCTCGGGAATACCTGCCATGTAACTCCAGCCGTTTCGATCTGAATGAATGGATATAAGCAGTCGGCCATCTTCAATAGGCTGTACCTCATTCGAATCGTTACCCACATTTTGCGCCAAACGCTGCGCTTCTGCTTCTTCAATACCGCGTGAGAAGATAATTTCGCCGTTCGCATCTCGAACCAAAGTCCAGCCGCCATACTGATCAACGATATGCTGGGTCAGGCTAGCCATCTCATCTTCATCAATTAAAACACCAATGGTAGCCTGTGGTTTATTGAAACTATTCAGCGGCAAGGATTGCAGAAAGGTAATTGCCGGTGCGGTGGTACGCAAGTTGCTGCTTATTTCACGTTTGTAATTCTGAAGTGGAATAATCTCATTAAAGTGTGGCTTTTTCAATATGTTTTCGCTCCACTCTTCGAAGGTCATACCCTCCATTGCATTGGCTGCATAATAATGTTCTGGCCTGTAATAGACCGTATTCGGTGTAATAATGACGTTATAGTTTGGAATGTAAATAAAAAAATGGGATAAGTATTCGTTTGTACTGCTGTACATGGATAAACTTCGCTGCATTTTACCTATGCCATAAACATTGTAGGAATCCAGTGGTTTGGGATCGGCAATCAAACGGTACAGCTCCTGATTAATGGCTAATTGCCTCGTAAACGCTTCGACCTGTAGCAGATTCCGTTCAATGATTTCTTTGCCCAGATTCAGAGACTTCAGACTGTTCTCTATCGAGCTGGCCCTTGCCGCTTCAATGGATGCCCGATAAGAGGCGTATCCGGCGATCTGTGGAATCATTAGAATGATTAGATACGAAATCAAATAACGACGGAACATCGGTGAAAATTTGGACCATAGGAGCTTCAATGTACTCCCCCCTTTTTCTAATCAAGCGCTTACATTTAACGGTGTATGATCATCATTTCATGATACAACGGGCATTTCTGAACAGTGAAGGTACAACTTCTTCCCTATGGTACATTTACACCTGTAGCTATACAATACTTGATTTCTCCAGCGTAATGTGCAACTTCACGAGACAAAGGCAATGAATAACAACCTTTCAGTCATCCCATTTCGTTGTATCCATACATAGGTACAATAAAAATAACCTTCTCAAGTCATCAGATGACCTGAAAAGGTTATTTGTTGCCACTAATTTCGTGATGGAAATGTTGAGGTTAGTTAATTACTAACCGCTACGAATTTCCACTGTTGGTTCGTTGCGCCCGTGTAGGTGTTCTGTTGAAGTTTGGCTCCATCCGATGTGGAAGCGTTCTCAACTTCAATGGCTTTATTGCTGTTCACATTGATAATGCTGTAGTACCCATTGCCGAGATCATTCACTTTGAAATGCTGTGCCGTTGTATTGAGATTAGCCATAAGTTGCACAGCTTCACCATTGGTCTGTGTACCGTTACGAATGTCGATCACTTTATCAGGTGAATTCACACTCGTCAGCGTGTAGTTGCCCCCACCAATGGAGGTTAGCACCCACTTCTGAGGATTACCGCCCAGATCACTCCATTGTTGTAATTGGAGATTGTTCTGATTTTGCCCACCGGGAACATCAATCACTTTATTGGAATGGCGTGCTACAATTTTGTACGTTGCACCAGACACCAGACCTGTAGACGGATTTGTTGGATTGGTTGGAGTACCGCTACCATAATTCTGGGACCGTTCATTGTACCAGTTGAACAAGAAACGTCCCATCGCACTTCGAGATGCATCTCCATCCCACTTCAGTCCTGCGGTTGGATCAGCGAATGAACTGCGTGCTCCCGGTTCGAGGATAAAACCATTCATATGAGCCGCGATACTGACATTGCCTGCTGCATTGAAGATGGTTTTGGTATTCGTCCCAAAACCTTCATTACTACCGTTGAACAGATTCCAGTAAGCTGAATCACCTGGTTTATTTTTGAACCATGTCACTTCCGTGATGTTAATTGGATATTTATCCGCAGCAGCCTTCACATTGGTGTTCCATTGATCTTGCAGAATGTTGAAGTTGTCATAGGCTCCGTACCCTGGATACCAGTGAACCGCATAACCGTAGTTATTCAGAGGGTCCGTCAACGGATGACTTGCTGTCAGGCTGTAGAACTGATTGTAACCCAGACCCGCAGCCCAGATGACGTTGTCTGCACCCTGATTACGAATGGTGGAGATCATGGAATTTTGGAAGTTACGCAAGTCATTCCAATGATCCACGAAATCATTTTCTCCGTTGTATCCACCCCAGTGTCCGTTGGCATACGATTTCACCGGCTCATTAATCAGTTCGAAGTGAACATTGTCTGCACTTTTAATCTCTGGACGGGAGGCAAGATAACCCCAGATTTGATTGAACTTCTGCAAGTTGGCAGCTGTCGTAGCCTGATCATCCTTCAAGGTGAAGTCCAAGCCCAGAACGACATATACCCCTTTGGTTTTTGCATACTGGATATAAGGAATGATGACGTTCTGCGTCACAGTCTGCACACCGGCAAAGTTATATGTACCTGCCGCCACATCTCCCATGTCCTGACGGTCAATGAACAGACGCACCTGATTCATTTTCCAGCCATGATTGCTGCCATATTTCGGACTGGTATCTGCAAATGTGTCTGTGATGTCTTTCAGATAGGCCAATGTTGCGGCATGACGATTGTTACCATGAAGGTTGAGGTAATAATTGCTGTCCTGATACGTCCAGTATGCGCCGGAGGGTTGATGCCAGCCATTAAGGAGTACAGGTTGATTGTTGCTGTTGACCAAGTGTTTGCCACTCACTTTTAGTTTCCCCATAGGCATACCTACCCAGGCATCAGCTTGGCTACCGCCCCAGGGAGCAATCGTAATCAGTAATGCCAGAACGAGTAAAAGCTTGCAAGACATCATGAACTTTTTCACTGCTATTCCTCCTGTTTGATTAAATTGGCTTACATTACTGCGATAGGAAGCTACCGTCAAACCTGATATTTAACAAGATCAACATTTAACCTCATCTAGACTCGGTTGGCGCGCGCTCCCTTAAGCCATTCCATATCCAATGATAACGCGGGTTGTAACACATAAGATTAGCTGTACGCCATTCGGTGAAACTCACCTCATTGAGGTAAGCTTCCTTGGAATAGTCCTTAATATAATTCTTGGAATCACTCATGAGATATGCCTCCTTTCGTTTAGGAATGTTTGAACATGTAATAGCTGTACACTTCTTCGCTCTAAACGGCTATCCTACGATACCTGTACGCTCCACACTTTCCACGAAATATCGTTGTACAAATAAATAAATGATAATTAACGGGAGAATTGCAAGCAGAATACCTGTATCCTGAATCATGCTCAGATAGAACGGATCGGCCTGAGAGGCTGCACCGTCTGTCACCTGTTGAGCGAGATTGTACGGCAACGACGATAACTGTGTTGACATGACTTTACTCGAAGTCAGATATGTTGTTGTGTAGAAGCTGTCGTTCCATTGCCATACGAAGGAAAATAGCATGACGGTGACCATGGATGGAATGGCATTCGGTAGCATGATCCGAGTGAATGTGCGACTGATCCCAGCGCCGTCAACATATGCAGCCTCCTCTACTTCTTTCGGGATGCCTCTGAAAAATTGGCGGAATATGAAGATATACAAACCTGCCTTTAGTGAATTTGCGGTAACGGCTGTCAGAATAAACGGCCAGTACGTATTGAGCAAGTTCACCGGCTTCCCGGAAAACAGCGTCATCAGGCCCATCAGATCAAAGCTTTTCAGATTGAGATATACGGGAATAAGAATGGTTGTTGGCGGAACAAGAATCGTCAGAATGACTCCTGCAAACAGCCAGTTGCTTCCTTTGAACTTCAATCTGGCGAATCCATAACCTGCAAGCGCGCATGAGGCTGTAGTCAACAGTGTTGTTGTAGCGGACAATGCAAACGTATTAAACAGCGTTACCCAGTAATCCATGACACGAATGGCCTGCTTAAAATTGTCGATCGAGAAGTTCTGCGGAATCCATACAACTACTGCCGAATAGAGATCGCCCTTGGCCTTGATCGATGTGGATATTTTTTGGAATATCGGAAATAAAATAACAAAGGAAAGTCCGGTGATCAGAACAAATCGGATGATAGACCACAGCCAACTCTTCCATTGCTCAAGCGATAATAATCGTGATGTCGTCACGCGGAATGCCCTCCTTTCTAATCTTGATAGAAGACTCGTTTTGAGAAAATGATCGATACGATCACTAGAATAATGGCAATGGCTACGAAATACACCCATGCCATCGCGGAGCTAAGACCAAAGTCAAATTTCACAAATCCCGTGTCCCGAATCAATTTGGTCATCGCATTATTCGCAAAGGAATCAATAATTGTATAGATCGCGTTTACAAAAATAAGCGGGCTGACCATCGGAAATGTGATTTTCCAGAAAGCCTCGTATCCTGTCGCCCCTTCCATCTTGGACGCTTCATAGAGCTGCGGGGAGATCGTTTGAATACCGGCCAGGAAGATCAAAATTTGTACACCCGATTGACTGACAATCTGGTAGATTCGATCAACTGCACCACTTAAATACGTAACAATCCATTCGCTTACACCTGCATTAAGCATCAGACCTTCCAGTTCCAATGTGCCAAAAGCACTTCCGCCTGTGCCGTTCTGGTTCACAGCTTCAATTAAACTTGTGCTTTCGAGCGACATAATGACGCCGGATGCCAGAATAACAGGCAAGAAAAAGATCGATCTTGCCACAGCTCGGCCTCTGAATTTCTGATTCAGAATGACTGCAAGAAACAAACTGAAAATGACAATAAGCGGTACATTCACAAGTACATCTGTAATGGACTCAATCAGTGCCCGGTTAAAGCTTGTATTTACGGTAAGTGCCTGAATATAATTGGCGAACCCCGTAAATTGAATCGCTATTCCTTCTGCGTTGGCTTGAATGGTGCTCATGCTGTATCGCAGAGACGCCAGTAGCGGAACGAAGAAAAACAATACAAATCCGATCAGCCACGGAAGTACGTAGATGACACCCCACATTGCTTTTTGCTGAGCATACGTACGACTTCCCCATTTCGATTTCAGGAGTGTCTTCAGAGCTGCTCACCACCAATCACATAACTTAGGGCTTCAACGGTATGATTCTCTACTTCAACAGAAGAGTCATTGTAATTGACAATTACATATCCTCCGCCTTCATAGGTTGTTCGAAATACACCTTCACTCAAAGATTCATGAGTAATCATTGGACGCCCGGTGAACGACTTGTTTACTTGGCTAACTTCGGTATAAACCTCCGCTGCCAGATCCATCCATTGCTCGTAATTCGCGGCATAGAGATGGTTGTAATCCGTTTCTTTCACCACATGGCCCGGGGCATTAAACCAGGCAAAATAAGGGCTCGCTCCATATTCAATCAGCTTCAGCACATACTGTCTTGCATCGGTATACGTGGACAGATTATACGGAGAACCGGTATAAGGAATACGGCCGTGAACGACCAGCTGAAAAAACGGAACTTCTTCATCCTCCAGTTTGAACCGACTACTGCTCATCGGAGCATCCGTAAGGCCTGTAATGTAAGGAAGCGCGTAAGCGTTACCGCCTTCAGCCACAATGGAGCCTGCTTGTTGTTTAATTTGATCCAAAGATTTTCGAACCGTATCCAGTGCTTGCGTACGATCAAGCAATTTCTTCGGATTCATATCGCTGTTTAACTGTTCTGCCATATCTTTCAGAGAGATGCCTCCCGCCTGGAGTGGTTCCATGTCCTTCAGCATATCTGTTGTCACATCGTCAATCTCATTCGGTGAGAGGACATAGGAAGCCGATACATCCTTCGTCCGTCGCTCCAAAGCCAGATCCATTGGATAGAGGACCGCTGGTTCCTGTGTTAAAGACCGGGAAGCCTCATTCGATGGACTGAATCCTTTTTTCGATTGCACGTTAAGTACAGCTACATCCGGATAAAATCCGATTCCCGCTTCACTCGTAAAAGCGCTGAAATCTTTCATTCCTTTTTTTCCGCCAATTACTCCGTCCACCTTAATGGAATCCGGCAATCGGTGGTGCAGTCCGCCATTGAACCATCCGGCATAACGCACTTGAATGTTCGACACATTTTTTTCCATCAGCTTCGAAAGAATCTCTTTTCCCTCATCAAACGTCGTCAGAGCCTCCGTGGAATTATAAGGTATGCCGAGCATATGCTGTCTTGTTGTCATGCCTCCGAAAAGCTTGAGATAAAACGGGATCGTAGACTGCTCCTCAGACGATTTCATTTCAGGAAGTCCCCCGGTTTGCACCAGGTACTCCCGGTACAGTGAGGCCAGACCAGAATACGAAGCCTGCTCCTCGCCTACAAAAGCGTAACGGACCACAAAATCAGACGACGTCGGTTTATTCTGGAACTTCGGTAATGTACGAACCATGTCACTGGACTGAAGTGTAATATCACTTTTGTTCACGACATAAAAACTGGGATATACGTTATTGTAGCTGTTCAGCTTCCCACTAATATCTGCATTCACTACAGCCACCGCATCCCCTTCTTCGATAATGCCCAGGAAAGCACCTTCCGGACGAATCACTCCAAAGACAGGCAATCTTGCTTTGCTTTCACTGGAACTGGCTTCACGCAGCTTCATCGTTAAGTCTGGACCGTAAATATCCTGCTGGTAGGATGGGTACTGTAACTTACCATTGTTGAAGTGGATGAGCGCTCCCGAACCATCTGGTACGAGAATCGATCCTTCTTCTTTGGAGCCTCCAGCTCCGAAGTACTCCAGCACAGACAGAGTGTTGATGGGATACTCTTCTGGAAAATGGATACCTGAAGCTGGCACTCGCACTTTAAGCTGCTCTCCGTCCAGTTCATATTCCATCGTGAGCATGAATAGACGTGGCCCGCTTCGTTCCTGCTCAATGCCATGCTCGGTGTGATCTTTGACAAGATCTTCTTCTGTGTATCCGGCGTCTTCGAAAGCTTTCAGTGCACGGGTAAGTTGCAGACCTTGCATAGCTTTGTCAATCCGATTGTATACGCCTTCATCTTTATCTTCTGCATATCCGACTTTCAAGGCCCGTTCGCCGGATTTATCGAGCTTAGCCAGCACATATTGTTCGAAACGCTCTTTGCTGATCTTCACTGGCAGATCTTCAATAGATCGCTCCGTGTTGCCAAATTGATAGTGAACGCGTACCCCGTTCGGTAATGTTTCGTAACTCACTTGTTTATGCCGAACACTGTCCGTGAACGAATTCACCATACTGCTCTGGCCTGAACTGTTGAAAAAGCTCAGTCTGGATTGGGAGGACAGAAGGTCCTTGTTAATTCCGGCTGCAATGCCATCCTTCTCGCGTTCTTCCGGGTTACTGCGCCAGATTTGTCCGCTTTTACTATGGATAACGGCAATTTCAGCAGTCTCCTCGTTGATCAACAACTGCAAAGCGTTGTTTCGGGCGATGCCGATCATGCCGGGAATGCGTGTATCACTAAAAGCAGATTTCAGTTTTTCTCCGGGAGGCAGGGAAGGAGTCTCCACTTGACTAACATCTGCTGCCGTCTCGCGAGCCGCCGTAGATGGCGAGAACTGACAACCGCTTAGAAGCAAGCTACTCACCAGCAGTATTCCGGTTATTTTTTTGGCTGCGGCATATTTCATTCTGATTTCCTCCTTCCTAGCCCCGAAGCACTAATTCCTGATAGATCGTGTAGACAAAAGAGACAATCTGCTGCACAAGGCTAAAGAACAACAAGCATAAGAAAGCCATAAATGCCATAGCTACAAGCGTGAGCAGCATCGTTAGAATCGTTTTGGCTGGGGTGTACTGATGCACAGTCATGTTGCCTACAAATAACAGGTACACGGTCCAGCAAACCGCAATCGCATTAGAGAAGTAATAAAATGCCGTTTCCTGTGCAGAAATAGCGAGACTCAGCCAGATCCACGGGAAATGCACCAGAAACATCGGAACCAGGGCAAAACACGTTGACATGAAAATTTCAGAGAACTTGCCCTCGCCATCCATCAATGTGGTTAGAGACCAGTTGGCCACACACCAGAACAACACGGGAATGACAACGTACACCATCTCAAGCAAGCTGTTCAGGTACTTTGGATTGTTAAAGTTAATCAGAAAGCCACTGTACTGGGCTTGCAAAATTTTAGTGAAGACGAGCAACACCATAATCATTAAAGAGATCAGCAGTGTCGTTTTTTGATTCCGCTCATATTTCAATTCCCAATACCCGTCAAAGGGATGAAAAATAAGATGCAGCGGATACTGGTACAATTGTTTACTTGATGCCTGCATTCGTTGTCCTCCTTTTCTGCCTGCGAACGATGACGATGGTGACGAACGCAGCTACAGCCAGGAATATACCGGACATCACCCATGAAAAGTGTTCACGCATCAGTTCCTTCCGATAGAGAAGAAAAGCTTTGGAGTATCCTTGACGCTCCATGCTTTGCTTGAAGTATTGCGCCGACTCGGCATATTCTTTCTGGCGAAGCAACGCTTTACCAATACCTGCATAGGCATATTCCAGATTGGCATTCATCTCGGCAGCCTTCGCAAACAGTTCCGAAGACTGATCTTCTTCGCCATTGTAATAACTGCGCACGGCATCATGTAGTGTGCGTCCATACTCTGTCGTCTGGAATACGGTAATTTCACCAAGCGCTTTGTCCAGAACAAGCATCCGGTCTCCCGCTCGCTCCAGCGCGACAGGTGTATTAAACATACCCATCCGGTTCCCGATGCCGCCAAAAATATGGAGTAGATAACCGTCGCCATTATAGGTAAAGATGCGGCCCCTGTTTGAATCGAGTACAGAGTACATATCGCTGTCACCTACATCGACATCAATCAGACGTGATGGTCCAGCTTCCGTGGTATACCTTAGATCACCTTGAGGTGCTGAATATCCTTCTCTCCGCAAAATGTCTGTTCCCTGAGCATTCAACTTCTTGATCGGATCTTTGCCGCGATCACCACTGGTGGCGTAGATGAATCCTTCTTCGTCCATATCCAGATTGGTGAACTCGGTCGGGGTAAACATGACCATCTGACTTCTCTGCTCCCGAGTAGCGAATCGTTTCCAGAGATATTCGACCGGATCAACCTGAACCCGATTTGCACCAATGAAGGAGGAGAACTCGCCATCGGCGCTGAATTCCATGAAGCCGTCAAATACACCTGCGGCCATTACGTAAATTCGCTCACCCTGATCCATCACAATCCGCATAGGTTTGAATTGAAAGTCCTCATTTAACAAGTCTGACTTCGGTTCAGATACAATTTTTACGAGCTGTCCCTTGTTATCCAAGTGCACAACCCGCTGATTATCCGAATCAGCCACCAGTAAATCCCCTTTTTCCGTTACAAACAATCCTTGCGGGTTTTTAAATTGATCTGTTTTGCCGTCATTTTGGAACGACTCAATTGTCCGTACTAGCTTGAAGTTGCGATCCATCTCGACAATTCGTCCATTACCCGAGTCAAGCACATAGACACGCTCATCTGCGGTAACATGCATATCACTCGGTTCCTTGAAAGGCGTTATATTCAGCTTCTTACCTGTAATAATCGTTGTGGCTTCATAAGCAGCCGGAGCTGGAACGGTATCTCCGTAATAGGAATAGTGATAGGCATCTGGCTCACCGTCTGCGCTTGCAGGCAGTGCTGCTGAACTGAACAGCAGGAGGCAGACCATGCCCATGATGACCCATTTACGTCCTTTCCATGTGCTTTTTCGCGTGCTATGCTGCACTTTGCTGCCTCCTTTCTATTCTTTCATGCCTGAAGTAGCCATCGTCTGCATCACACTGCTCTGAGAGATAACAAACAACGTGATCGGTACGATCATGAGCAGTAGCGCTACGGCAGCACCAACCCCTGCTCTGGCAATCCCGCCTTGTACGATCTGACTGAGTGCATAATGCAACGTTTTGAGATTTTCACTGTAAATAAAGCTACCGCCGTCTGTTCCCCATAGGGCAGGGAATTGCAAAATCATAAGTGTGAGCCATGCTGGCTTCACATTAGGCATCACAATGCTCCAAAAAATTCGATATTCATTCGCGCCATCAATTTTCGCTGCTTCCAGCAACGCATCAGGAATCTGTTCCATGAACTGTTTCATTAGAAATAGTCCTAGTGAGAACGCCAGCGAAGGAACAATGATGGAAGCGTGTGTGTTGATCCAACCAAGCCAGGACATCACCATGTAGTTCGGAATTGCCGTAACGTGCGGCGAGAACATCAATGACAGAATAACAATGGTGAATAATATTTTCGACCCCGGAAAACGATATTTCGCCAAGGGGTAAGCTGCTGCTGAAGCAAGCAAGATGTGCCCAGCTGTGCCCACTAGTGTAATGAGTAGTGTATTGGCAATATATCGAGATAAGGGGACCCAGGAATTGCCCATCAGATTAATCAAATCTGCGAAATTTTCTGTCGTCGGATTGTTCACCCAGAAGCGCGGCGGGAAGATAAACAGCTCATCCAGCGGCTTAAAGGCATTGTTGACCGCATAAATCAACGGAAGCACCATAAATGATCCGAACACAGCCAGTAGCGCAAACAACATGAAACTGACGGTAAATGACCGGTTAAGTCTCTTCGGCATGCCGAAGACGGCACGTACTTTGCTGGTCATCGTCATTCACCTATCTTTCTCAGCATTTTTTGCGTGAAAATGTTCGTTCCAAGCATCAATGCAAACAGCACGGTTGCGATCGCTGAAGCATACCCCATCTCAAAGCGAATCGTACCAAAGTCCATCAAATGGGTGACTACCGTATGCGCTGCATAGTTAACACTTGGGAATCCAGCCAAGGCAATCGAAATTTCGGCTACTGCGAACGATGCTGTAATCTGCATGACTGCACCAAACATCAACTGAGGTCTCATGGATGGCAGCGTAATATACCAAAGCTCCTGCCAGCGGTTTTTGATACCGTCCACCGTTCCGGCTTCCACGAGTGAGCGATCGATGGTCTGCAGACCTGCAATAAAAGCCAAAAAGCTGGTTCCGAGACTAAGCCATAGCTGCACCAATATAACGATGCCCAGTACATACTTCTCGTTAGAAAGCCACTGAATCGGCTCCAGAATCACGCCAAGGCGCATGAGGAAACCGTTCATATATCCGTAGCTGTCACCAGAGAAAATGATCAGCCAGATGAAAAATACATTACCTGAGATCGATGGGGCGTAGAAAACCAATGTCATAACTGCTCTGACTTTAGGAGACAGCTCATTGATAATCCAAGCAAATAAAAAACAGGCAATATAACTGACTGGACCCGTGATCACTGCAAACAACAACGTGTTTTTGAGTGCAATTAGGAATACGTCGTCGTTCAGGAACAACCGGGAATAGTTTTGCCAACCAACAAAACGTGGAAATTCAAGCATATTAAAGTGAAAAAAGCTGAGACCGAGCGATATGCCGACCGGAATAACCGTAAACATGAAAAAAATCAGCATAAATGGTGCCATTAAGACGTAATAATGCCTGCTGAGATACAGATTCCTTTTCAATAAGGACCACCAGCCGACCTGGCGTGTATGCATAACAGGAGCGGCGGCTGTCTTGGATGTTTTAGCTTGCAACCGTTACCCTCCCTTTCCTTTATTTCAGATTAAATTCCTTGCGTTTCAGTTCAATCTCATCGTCAATATACAGTACATAGTCTGATAAAGCCTCACGTGGATTTTCATTCGCATTAACGACTTTTCGGAAAGCATTATCCAAATGTCGACCTGTAAAATAACCCCCTGGCATCTGCGGAATCCCTTGCACCCATTCCCACTGCTTCTCCAGGTTCTGGTAATCCTTCACTGGCCAAGGTAACTGTTCTAATGCTTCAATGTTCGCTGTAGGGTAACGGGCAGCCGCGCCCATCAGACCTTCCATTTCTCGTCCGTACTCGATCTGGGTTGACTCATCCGTCCACCACTTCATGAATTTCCATGCCGCTTCTTTGTTGCTGGCATTTTCGAGCATCATGACTGCACTGCTCGCGCTAGCTACCTCATGCCGTATAGAACCATCCGGAAGCTGTGTGCCAGGCACAATCGTGAAGTCCCACAGGTTGCGGATTTCCGGTGCTAATACAGTCAGCATGTTATAGGTCGTGTAGTCGGCTATGCCGATTGGCATTTCTCCTGTACGGAAACGGTTTGGAAAATCGGCTTTCAACGGGAACTTGTAATTCGTATAAAATTGCGTCCAGCGTTTGAATGCCTCCATCGAAATTTCTGAATCAAGCGCACTCTTTTTCCCATCTTCGTTGTAGAACTTTCCATCATTCTGATATAAAAGCATTGCAAATGTGGCGTTAGGAACCATGTTGGCATTGTTCAGCGTATCTTCAATCGGCAGATAGAACTCCATATTGTGTTTCTGCAATACAGCGATCGCATTATACACGTCCTGCCAAGTTTTTGGTGGCTCCAGACCTAATTCATTCAATATATCCTTGCGGTAAAATAGCATTGGGAAATGTTGCTGCTCCGGTAGTGCGTACACTCCACCGTCATACTCATAAGGTGTTATTCCACTTGCCCGGAATCTGCTAGCCACCTCTTTGAAATCCGGAAACTTGCTTAGATCTGCTGCCGCATTTCTCATCGCATAGTTCACAGGAATATCTTCGCCCATTTGCATCGCCACATCGGGACCTTCTCCGGCCAGCGTTGCGGGCAACAAAATATTTGGCGGCACAAGTCTCAGCTGCACAGACACATCGGTATCCGGTGTAAACGTATCGTCAATCATGCCCTTAAGCACTTGAGCCTGATCCCGTCCGGTGGTGATCCATACGGTGATTGAGTCCTTCTTTTTCTCCACGTTACCGATACTGTCATAGTCTTCCGTGTAGGAAGCGACATAAGCACCCAGTTCATGCTTCACCTGTTGGAACGCAGACGCTTCAGCCTTTGGCATTTCTTGTCCTGAAGGAGCTACAACCAGGTAATCCATCGTAATCGGTTGCTCACGTACAGTCAGAATCCATGTGCCCAGGCCACCGACATTAATTTTGAATGTATCCAATCGTTTCGGAACGGTTTCCGGCCTTGCCGCCATATCCTTGAGCTGTACAACCATGGCATTCAGAATAGCTACTTTGTCACTCTGTTCTCCGGTTGCTTTTTCGAGATACTCCGCGACAGATGTGAGTACCACAGCTTGTTTTTCAAAAACCTCTATCATCTCTGGAATACGCTTCTCCAACTGATAATCCCGAAGTGGATCAGGTTTGTTGGAGGTAATCATTAGAATTTTGCGGTACATTTCATTCAGTTCAAGTACGCTTGATTCCACCGTTCGAAGTAACGGGGCAATATCGCCAAGTGTGACTGTCATCCGTAAGCGGTGTTTCCCCTTCTCCAGATGGAACTGATAGGGTTCTTCTTCACTGTTTCCAAGCACTTGTGTCTGCCAGGACGGACTATAATTGAAGCGAATTCGCTTCATCTCTTCAAACGGAACTTTGCCGTTAATGGTAAGACTGCGTGTGGCATAGATACCCCGAAGCTGATCCTGCTTCACTTTTAACGCAATCTGGTACAGTCCATCTTCAGGCACATCAATCTCCCATTCAACCCATTCCCCCGGAAGTTTCCAGTTCACGCCTCCGATGGCATTGATCCGAATTTTGGATACGTCGTAGGGTTCAAGTGATGGACTGGATCGATCCGAGATGGGCGCAAGTGTAGGTGAAGATTTGGTGATCGCTTCTTCGCCTTGCACTTTCAGCATGATGGGACTGGCTGGTTTTAAACCTAACGAATCATACGTCTTCTGGATTTCGGCATACGTAGGAACGGCCTCTTCCTGATACAGTTCGATGTAATCAATCGCCATACTCTCTCTGAGAGAAGTCAGAGATAATTGCTGGTTGCCTTTTTCAAAATAAAACTGAAACGGTTCCTCAAAATATCCGGCACTATCTCGAAACGAAGCGAGCTGCCATTCCGGCTTCTCCACCTGCCTTGGTCTGAGATCGTTGCCTCGATCATCCTGACGGACGTGATCTTCGCGATTGCCCCATACCCTGTCGAACAAAAGTACATCCGCTTCCCGGAAAGGAACTTCCCCGTTTAACTCCAGCTTGCGCTCAATTCCAGAACTTTTGCCTTCGACAGGATAATAATGAATGCGAACCTGATATAAACCACTCACTTGAACGGGAACATCCCAGCGAATGGTTCCGGATTCGGGTGTAATGACTGCACTGCCTTCCAACCCTTCATATCCTTGCACCACCTTGAACTCTCCGTTATCCGCCTCCGTATAAGCTTCACCTTGAATCCTTACGGTAGTGTCCGGTTTGGCAGTGCTCGCATACGTTTCCTGATAATGTTCATAACTTCGTGAATCCCTGGTGCCCGCTACAGCTTCAAAATCCTCAAGTGCATGCACTGTCCCGGGGCTCTGATTCTTGGATGGATAGATCACGATGATCGAGAACACCAAAGCCAGAACAAGTGCCAGAATCAGTACCTTTTTCTTACGTGACCGCATGTTTGCATGTATCCCCTTTCCTGTAAGCGTATCAGCAAAAGAATGATTGACTAACCCGGGCAGACCGCACTTGGTACTCGCGCGTTCTGCCCGTATTTAGCAGTGCTTATTTGTATACCTCATCAATAGCGGCTTGGAAAGGAGCCTTGTATTTCTCAATCAACGTAGATACGGATACGCCTTCTTTCAGTTCACCATCAAAATCCCAATAAGGAAGGGACGGGAACGTGTTATGGTCAAGAACAAGCATGCCAGCTGCCACTTCTCTGGCGTTGTTAATATCTGCTTCATCCGTCAGATGTCTTTCGAGCGTGGATTGTTCCGGATAGTCATAGATGGAATCAATCTCATTGATTTTTTCCCAGATGTACATCAGTTGCTCTGGATTCTCTACAGCTTTAGGGATCGTGATCGCTTGATAACGTGATTCACCAGAATGGTAGGCCGAAGCGCTTGGGCCTTTAGGATAAGGCAGGAAGCCGATATCATAGTCAGGCATATCTGTTTTGATGCCTTCAATCTCGTACATTGCGCCAGAATACATGAGTGTATTGCCTTGACGGAAGAAAGTAGCTGGTTCAGTCCAGTCGCCGCCTTCTGTTGGTCTGCCCACTTTCTCTGTAGCCAGTTTGTTCAAGAAATTAAGCGCTTCTTTTGTTTTCGGATCTTCAAGGTTCTGTTTATCCTCTTTGGTCAGTGAAGCTTCGTTGGAATACAGGATTGGTTCAAGCAGGCCCGTTTGAGCAAGGCCCCACGTATCCAGCTTGCCGTCATTATTCCGGTCTTTGTTGGCTTGTTTGGCTACAGCCAGGAAGTTATCCCAATTCCATTCGTCCGCATCAACATATTCCTGCAGTGGCTTCAGGCCAAGCTCTTGCATCAGAGTACGGTTGTAGAAAATACCGTTGATGAAGGAAGACTTATCTTCCGTAAATCCGTAACCTTTCCCTTCGTATTGCATATATTCCTTGGTTGTTTTTTGATTGAATACCTGATCGTTCTTGATATAATCATCTACCGGCCACAACAGATCCTGTTTGGTCAGTGCCGGAATAGCGTAGTTTTTACCGAGTCTGACAAAGTCGCCGAGCGGCTCGCCAGCCATTAATGAGGCTACAACTTTCTCCTGATATTCACCAAAATCGATGGATACATATTCGATATTGAAATTATGTTTTTTCTTCAAAGCTTCGAGATTCTCGAGTCGTTTGATATTGTCCGGATTGTTATCTGTAATTTGCATATCCCACCACGCCACAACCTTAATCGTTCTACCACCCATGTCAAAATCCATCTCCGGTGTAGAATTTTCATTTTTCGGCTCAGTTTCGGCTGGTGCTTGCTCCTCTTGTGGTGCCGGTTTTTCGGGTGCCGGCTCAGCAGCAGGTGCAGAACTACAAGCATTGATCATTAACATGACCGCAAACAAAAGACTCAGTAGCATAAACTTGTTTTTCTTCATTGTCTTCCCCCCTGATTGTCGTGTGCTACCAAAGTGTATCGTCCAAATGTAAGCGCAAACAACCCGCTTAAATACAGGTGTTTACCCGGGCAGATTATAGATCAGGTTCATTTGAGGAGTGAATTAGGGTATTTCACCTGCAATTGGTAAAGAAATGCACTATCTGCAAAATAATGCACATTGTATGCGCTTTCTTTTCTTCCCATAATGAAACTAAGCCTTATTTCAGTTAAACAGTGGATCGGAATATCAGGAGAAGGTGAGGTCATGCTTCATGTACAGTGTTTTACTTGTTGATTATAGCCGCCGCTTGAGTAGAGAGCTTGAACAGCTTCTGGAAGAAAACAAATTCCCATTTACAATTACAGATTCGGTTTCCTCTTCAAACGCTGCTCTTGCAGCACTATCCGATCGGGATTTCAGTGTTGTCGTCGTGCATACAGAGCAGTATGATACGGCAGGATTATGGTTGTGTCACCACATTCGGAAAACAAACGATATCCCTATTCTCCTGCTTGGTGGAAGGGATCAATTCAGACTAGTCCGCAAAGCATTAACTTATCAGGTGAATGATTATTTACCCTCACCTTTTAGCGCTTCCGCTCTTGTACACAGTTTATATGAACTTCTGAACAAACTTGGGCCTGTTCCTGTGAAAAAAAGCCCTGCCGTCAAGCCTACGATTCAGCTCAACGGCAAAGCGATGGATTCCAAGCATGTGATTCGGATCGTGAAAGCTTATGTAAGAGATCATCTGAATGAAGAAATTACGTTGAAAAAGATCGCTGACATGTTGCATTTCAATTGTGCCTATCTTGGTCAGAAGTTTAAAATGCAAGAGAACGTTTCCTTTAATGACTACATGTTGAAGGAGCGAATGAAAAAAGCCAAACAACTTCTCCTGTCCACCGACCTGCGGATTTACGAAATTGCTCTGGAGGTCGGATATCGGGATATCGATTGGTTTTATAAAAAATTCAAAGCTTACGCTGGGTCAAGTCCCAATGCCTATCGCAGACAAAAGGCTCACACCGCTTAATTAATTAAGTAATATACGGAGCCGTTTGTATTCGGAGCGTATCCCAGGCTACATATATATTGAAAATCTATCTAATAAAAAGCACGCAGGAGATGCTACTCCTGCGTGCTTTATTACGTTCTTATCACTTACCGATCCACCGAGCGAATCAGTAAGGATTCTCGATACTCCTGAGGAGTCATGCCCGTCTGTTTTTTAAACAGCCTGGTAAACGAATGAGCAGATTCATAACCGACTTGAAGGGCCACTTCCCGCACCATTAGCTCATGGTTCATGAGCAACTCCTTGGCCTTGCGAATTCGGCTATCATCAATAAATTCGGATAGATTAATGCCCATCTCCTGTTTGAAAAATCTGGATAGATACGAAGGATTAAAGTGATGCAGTTCTGCCAGTCGTACTAACGTAAGATCTTTTTCCAGATTACTCTTGATATAATTACATAAACTCTGTACGACTATATTCGCACGTTCCTCTTCGTTTGATCGTTTGAAGTTGACCAGTTCATCGGCTGCCAGATAGAGATATTGAACGGCATCTTTCATGCTTGGAAAATGGTCCAAATGCAGAAAACTTCGCTGATCCGGGGTTTTCTGCTTCAGTCCCCAGCGATTAAATGCTGCGTAAAAGGTCAATGCCAGATGATAGTATGTCTCCATGGCTCGCTCCATCGTCATATCCTGTTGAAGGAGCTCTCCCACAAGCTCTTCGAAGATATCATAGAAGGATTGAAAGCGTCCTGTCTCCAGAAAACCATTCATTGCTTCTACCCGGCTTGATATCCGCGGTGATTCCTTCGGCGTACCCGCTTGAGGCTCCTTGTAATTGTCTGTCAAAACCATCGACATGCCATCCCCGACTTTCATCCACTGTAACAAGCGCAGACGCTCGTATTGCTGCGGGAGTTGGAACCACTCACACCCCCGTCCACTAAGTGTGCATGCAATCGACACGCCCAGTGAAGCAAGACACGACTCCTGGACAAGCTCTAAGGTACCTTCCATGTATCTCGCAAAATGCTGGTCTGCATCTCGCTGGCCATCTTTAGGCTGAAGTAGCCACACCGTATCACCATAGTGATCCGTAGCACTGACACATTCCGTATATTCACTCATCAATGATGTTCCAATGATCCGAATAGATGATTCAGTACACCCTTGTTCAACTTCTGCCGGTTCATGTAGCTTATTCAATCTTGCAAGCACCAAAAACACCGGAGAATCAGCTTTTAGATGAATCTCCCTCTCTAGTAGTTCAGCCTGAAGTTCAATTAATGAAGCAGCAGTTGAACCTTCCTGAAGAAGCTTTCGGATGTATTCATCCTGCCTAAATGCGGTCAACCGGGATGTAATCTCGCTTTGTTGTTCCAGAAGATTATGCATATCATGACTTTGCCTGATCTCTTCCATAACCTGCTCCACCATGTGCATCACTTTATCGTACCCTTCTGTCTTAAGCAGGTACCGTACATTGTTCATCTGAAAGGCTTTGTATGCATATTCAAAATCACTGTGACCCGTCAGAAAAATAACACGGCACTGCGGCCAGCGGCTTTGAATCTCTTCCGTCAGCTCCAGTCCGCTCATGCCCGGCATACGAATGTCCGTCAACACAATATCAATTCTGGAGCGTCGCATCCAGGAGAGTGCTTCTGTAGCAGAGTATGCTTTGCATACATCCAGCCGATCCGGCATATGTCTCGCAAATGTTTCATACAAACTATCCGTAATGATCTCCTCGTCATCTACAATCAGAAGTCGATACATTCGTTTTCCCCCTCGTTCCACTGGATTCGGATGACAACCTTTAAACCTTGTAGCTCACTTCGTGACAAAAACAACCCGCTTCCTTCGCCAAAGGTCAGAAGCAATCGCCTATGAATGTTCATTAATCCCGTTATGTCATCTGTCGTTGCCTCACGATGCATGTTATGTTGCAACTTCTCTATATCTTCTGTCTGGAGATCATGCCCGTTATCTTCCACCGTAATTTCCGCCCATGATGACTCCATATGGAATTGGATACGTAGCAGACCTTCGGACGTATTTTTTTCAAGGCTATGCTCATAGGCATTTTCAATAATCGGCTGGATTACAAGTCTGGGAACCTGAATCTGTTGCATTTCCAGCGGAACCTCACCGAATTCAACCTTGATTCGTCTGGAGAATCGCAGTTGCTGGATATCCGTATAGATTCGGGAATGGTGTACTTCTTCCTTCAGTGGCACATGATCTGTCCCATTGCGTGTAATGAATCGAAAATATTCACCGAGCATATTCGTAAATTGTTCAATACGATCCGTTTCTCCTGTTCGTGCAAGCGAGTTGAGAATGAAGAAACTGTTGTACAAAAAGTGTGGGTTAATCTGTGATTGAAGCTGCTTTAATTCAGCTCGCTGCATCATCATCGTTTTTTTGAAATCACGGTCAATCAGCAATTGCAGATTCTCGATCATATGATTAAAGCGGCCATACAAGAATCCGAACTCGTCTTTGCGATGATGTACAATCGGGATATCCAGCACCCCGCCCTCCATCTTTTTGAACCTTTTCACCAGCAATAATAAAGGAATGTGAATCAGTTTGTACGTTGAATAGAGATATGCTGAAATCGCAATAAACGATGTGATCGCAAATATCCATGCCCATTTATAAAATTTGCTCAAGGGTTTGGTGACCATTTTCTCAGGCAAATATGTAGCAATGGATAAACCAAGAGGTTCCATATGATGTTGGTTCACATGGTACGCTGTATCCTCAACATTTACGCGAAAGCTCTCAAGGGAGTTCTTTTGACTATATTCACGGTAGTTGGCAAGAATGATCTCGCGCTCTTCCCGGTCTAAAATAGCAAAACCTGTTTTGTCTTCAATAAGGAGGGAAGCACTTTCAGGGTATAGATTAAGTTGAGATAATTCATTCTGAAAAGCAACATTATCCAGTTCCACCTGAACAACAAACAACGGTGCGTCTCCCATTTTGCCTGTTAAACGGACAGCACTCAGATTCAGGGTATCGTCTTTAACTGTGAATCGAATGCTTTCTTCGTGCGTGAATGAACTGAAATAATCGTATGAGGTACTATTAAATTCATCAATTCCCTGCACTGCGGAGATACTCTTGTTGACTGTAGGAATATGTACATAAACGTTCTTGATATAAACGCTGCTGTTTTTGAAAGAGGCCAGCCGTTCGGACAAATAGTTTAATATTTCCCGTTTTTCAATCTGGTCCATATTGTTCCAGAGGATCGCCAGCCGATTCAGCTTGCGGTCCTCTGCAATGTCAAACTGCTGCAACTCCATCCACTCGATCTCCCGGTTAAGTTCTGTCGCGTATTGACTTAACCGCCTCTCTGTCGATAAAGAAATTTCCTGACTTGCCGTATCATAGCTCCAGTGGTACAGATACACGCCCAGAAGAATCAAAGGTATGACAAAAACCAGGTAGGTCATAATCAGCCGCGCAAATATACTGTTAAACCACGACTGTGCCGGTATCTTGAACAACGAACTCCCCTCCTGATTTCAGATCAAAGACACCTGCCTTAATAGGATAAAGCGAACGCCTGGTGATCCCTGGCGGCTTGCGTTCTATACCATGCGTTCACCTCCGATGTAATCTCTTTTCCGCCCAGTTCAAGCCAATCTACTACAAATTGATCGAATTCTTCGATAGGTGATCCATAAATAATATTCATAAATACTTCAAGCTGCAGATCCCGAAGGATAATCTGCCGATCTACCATCGTTTCCGTAATTCCGCCTGTGAATTGATCATACAGAAGCTGTCCATTCAGATCGTAATCATCCGCGATGCTAAACGCACCTGTTGGCCCGTAAGTCTGCTTCCATCCCCACCCGCTCTTCAAACCTTCTGATTCATAAGCAGCAATTCGCTTGTGAATCGCCAGCGCTTCGTTCTCCAGCACAGAAAAGTCACCTGTTGTACGTGCATCCCGAATATCTCGATATGCATCTAAATTTTTGGTTCCCGGAAAAGGAGTGACCGGAGACAGCATCCACACCGCACGTGAGTCGTCATTATAGTACGTTTCATATTCCGCATTCTGTCCCCAGTTTTTGTCCAGATGCAAATTCATCAGTTTAACGACGACTTCAGGATGGGCAAAACCTTTTCTCACAGCAAAGTAGTTTCCTGTATTGGAACGCAACGGTACAACTCTGTTTCGACCTGTCTCAGCTACGATCGGATATGCCTGCCATTCTGCTTCCGGATCTTCATCACGGGTAGACTGGACAACAAAAGGAGTCCACTGCTCACCATAGAGCATGCCAATTTTCCCCTGATCAATGAGACGGTATGCCTTGCTTCCATTTTTGTAAGCAAAGTCCGGATCAAGCTGTCCCTCAAGGTACATGGTCTGTAATACTTCCAACGCCTTACGTACCTCAGGCTGTATGCCTCCATAGGTCAGACCGCCCTCAGGATCTTTAATCCAGATATTCGGAAACGCACCATACCCCGCCATAAATCCAGAAACGCCCATAACCGGGTCCCATAGATAACTCGTTAGCGCAAGTCCGTAGGTATCTTGTTCTCCATTACCATCCGGATCACGTGATGTAAACGCTTCCGAAACTTTCAACACGTCTTCTATCGTTTCAGGTGCCTGCAGCCCCAATTTATCCAGCCAATCTGTTCTGATCCACAAATACTGTGCCGTTTCAATGGAAGAAGAAGATTCGGGAATAGCCATTAGCTTGCCGTTAATCGTAGCTGCATCAAACGCCCCTTTCCCTTCGGCCTCCAAAATATTTTTGGTTAGTGGCGTGGCGAAATCACGATATACTTCCGTCAAATCTTCAATTAGATTGGCATTGCTCAGCTGCCTTAGCTGATATGGGTTAACTCTGACGACATCCGGGAAACGGCCGGCAGCAAGGGAAACCCCTAACTTTTGATTATACACATCGCCCGTTGCAATCCAGTCATACCGAATCTGAATACCAAGTTCCTGTTCGTACAAACGAGTCCAGCGGTTATCGACCAGTGTCTCACCGGGCAGTTGCTCAATCATGCGCTGTAAGTCTTCTCCCGTTTCTCTGACAAAAGAAACTTGAATGGGCGGGGAATAGGCCGCCAAAGATGAGGTCTGCTGATCCTTAGATAAGTTGTTGATATGACCGGAGTCTCCCTGCGTATGTCCAGTAGGTATACATACGGTTAGAAAGATAATAATCGTCCATCTTGTTTTGTACATCCATCGCTTATGCATGGTGACATGCCCCCATTTTGATTGAATGAACGTATCTATTTCTTTTTTCCATAATTGTTATCATTGTACAACATTTGATCTGTCATGAGTACGAAAAAGCCGCCGTTTGGCGACTTTTATTTATAACTTTGAGCAAGGATTGATTTACGGAGAGATATGATATTCAAAATTCGAAAAGTCGGCCATGCCCCCTATTTCTTGTGTGGAGAACAGAAACAATCCAATTCTACAGCCCATGAAGTGATCCAGCTTGTAGACCATTTTGTGCGGAATCCCGAGGCTCTTCCAATCTGCCCCATCCACATAGGCAAAGCGGCATTCATCTTGATTATCTATAAAATTGGCTGAGGCTTGCAGCTTCACTACAGGTCCTGTTACAGGTATGCGGGCGTACTCCGTGGCAGGCTCCTGGTCAATCATACTGCCAAATATGCTGTTATCCTGACTTACTCTGGCCTGCATAACGAGATAGTACTTGCCTTCATTTTTTGTCATTGCAATCAAACCATACGTGCCAATCAGAAAACATAAACCTGCATAATCACCATCGTTCAGGCCACTGCCATCCAATGTTACTGACGCTACACAAGCCGGCCCCATGGCCCGCTGAGTGAGTGTATTCACTGCAAACGTCAGGTTAGGGCTAAGTTGACCCGTTCGAATTCGGTACACTCCCGGTACTTCCGTAACAGACCACAGATCATCATGCGGTGTATGATTCCACTGCCAAACATCCCGAAGTCGCACATTACCCTGACCATCCAGCGTATATTCGAAACTATCGCTTGCAACCAGCGGTTGGTAACGGTAGCCCGGCCTTGTGCTGGCCAGATCGATTTGTTTCGGAGCCTCTTTTGCAAATACAGGTACGCCTTCCTCGAAACGCATCGGGACCAGAACCGGAATTCGCCCTACGGCCCCATGGTCTTGAAAAAGCACAGCGTACCAGTCACCATCCGGTGTATCCACGATTCCGCCTTGAGCAACCCCTGAATTAAAGTATCCCATATCATCATTGAACACTTCTCCGCCAACAAATGTACCATCCAGCGTATCCGCCCTGTAACAAGCTTGCGTTCGTCGCCCTGCTTCCTTCGTCATATGAATCAGGAAGACATAATAGATACCTTCAATTTTGTAAAAATGTGCACCTTCATACCCCAAGTAGTGCGGCTGATGGTCTGTCACTAGGATGCGATGCCTCCCTTCCGGCTTGGGGCCGGAGAGATCGGTTTTTAATTCGGTTAAGTGAATCTCTCGATTACCATGTACCAGATACACCCGTTCGTCATCATCAAAAAATAACGAGCAGTCATGGTAGAATCCTTCTACAATCTGTTTATTCCAAGGTCCGGTTATCGTTTCAGAAGTATACAGATACGTTTTACGAGTATCATTGGCTACAAAAATGACGTAGAACTTGCCTTGATGATAACGGAGTGAAGCCGCCCACATGCCTTTTCCGTAGATCTGCTGCCGGTTCTCCAGCCGCTGGGCTGGTGTATTATCCAGTCTGTCATATACATACGAAGCGGTTTCCCATTGAATCAGGTCATATGAACGGAGAATAACACATCCAGGCATCATATGCATGGTCGTACTTACCATATAATACGTATCTTCTACCCGAATGACGTCCACATCCGGATAATCGGCCCATATAATCGGATTTGAATACATCGTGTAAAACACCTCTTTTCGGAGTTCAGCATCATAGCTGTTCACTCTGGCTCCAGCTCTCCAATCAACAGGATAAGTCCCTTCCTGATGTTAGGCTTCTTCAAACATCCATTGGTTTAAAAGGATGCATGGGTTTTCTTCTGATGGTTTCAGTACAAGATACAGGTCGTGTTCATGCTTAGCGCCAGTTATTGAAGTCGATGCCTCCATCCATTCTTGACCCTCCGCTGATGCAGGAATATGCACCTTTCCAATTAAATCACCGTCTTCTCGCCCTAGTCGAAGTTCAAGAGTACATGATCCACCTTGACTGCATACGGTTGCAGTAAAGCTTGCCGCCCCTTTTTGACCAAAATCCACACGCGAGATCGCAATCCAGCTTCCTTCATGCATCACACTGGCAACTTCATCTGGTTTTGGAGACTCGCCTTGTGCCTCTTGCTCCGAACCCGAGCCACTTATTTGACGGGTGATCACTCCCGCATTCCAGCCAATCGTTGACCCGCTGACCTGTTGGTATGGATTGAATGATTTCAGTTGATCTACACCTTCGTAGTCCGCTTGAATCGCTTTGATTCTTCCACTTGTCTCTTCGTACTGCACCTTGTTCAGATGTGTGGAACGATACCCTTCCGGGATATCCATCGCCTGGCACAGAGTCTGCGCATGATAAGCAATATACCACTCATTCCCCAGTGGGAAAATAGCATGATGATTGTTACCGCCAATCCCGAAGAAGTGGCCCGGGTTTTTAAGGATTGTTCCCTGATACGTCCATGGACCCATAGGCTGGGCACTTGTCATGTATGCAATTTCTCCCGGCGGCGGGCTATCCTCGTCACGTTCAACTTGAAAAAAGTTGGAGCAGTAAGTGTAATAATAGATGTTATCATATTTATGTATCCCCGAATTTTCAAACATAAAAGGAGCAGGAATGATCTTGGCCTTACCCTCAACACTGACCATATCCTTTCCAAGTCTCATCACTCGCGCCGTATCCGGACGCTCTGGTTTCCCCTCAGGCACGCCTCCACCAAAATAAAGATAAGCTTGATGGTCATCATCCACAAGCACAGCAGGATCAAATAACCACGTTACGTCTTCAACACCCGGCGTTTCTCTTGTCACCAACGCTTTTCCGATCGGATCTGTCCAAGGCCCTATAGGTGTTGGTGCGCTCAGAACACCAATACCGCTGGCATTATTGGCAAAATATAAATAAAAACGATCTTCACCATTCAAATTGCGATGTGCAGCTGCTGGAGCCCAAGATTGGGAAGCCCAGGTAGCTGCCCCTTCTGGACCTGCTACTTTGATTTCCCCATGATCTGTCCAGTTGATCAAATCATCCGATGAGATGACTGTAATTTTATTGATCGACTGATAACTGTTTTTCTGAGGAATCTCATTCGCATCATACTCCAGTTTATCACTGGTCATATAGAGGTAGACCCGGTTATTAAACACGAGTGCATAAGGATCAGCTCCGAATTTGTGTGCCATTAGAGGATTAGCGTTGGGACGAAGCTTTCCAATCTCCTTTGGTGTATGCTGCAAGTGACCCGTTAAGCCAGCTTCAGTCTTCTGCTCCCCAGCTTGTGCCATCGTTTCATTGTTCATTTCATTTCCTCCCGCAAATAGAATGGATCTTGCATTATTTTCATATCTAATCAGGTATCCATATATTAGGGCACAACAAATAGAAAGCGTTTGCAAATCAAACGTTTTCATGATAGGATGATTACATTTTAAGTGAAACTAAGTCCAATTTCATTGCGTAGTTTGCATGTTTTATTGCGTGAAATGACAGGAGGTACTTCTACCATATGTCTTCTGATTATTTTTATGATGCGATTCAGCCAGAGCTTTTGTACCGCCATCCCCTAACAACCTACAGGTATGATTCCAGTTATCACCGCCACAACGCGTATGAAATCTACTTATTCCTGCAAGGAAATGTACACTTCTATGTCGATCATCGTTGTTATCCCATGCAGCGTGGTGACTTGCTTGTCATATCTCCTGAGGAGATGCATCGGACACTTATTGTGGACGAGACTGAATATGAGCGAATCACGATTAACCTCAAGAAAACCTATGTGTGCCAGCTATCCACAGTTTTGACGAATTTATTATCTTGTTTCGATCATCGCCCTGACGGAAGTGGCAACATCATTCATCTGAATGAGAACCAGTTAAATCAGCTTCTGTATTGGACCCGTCAGATTGAAGAATCTGCTGATTCTAACAAATATGGTGCAGACGTGCAGACCAATGCTGCTATGGCACAACTACTTGTTCTGATCAACCAGTGGTTTCAGCATAATTCCTTTGTACCCCAAGACATCATGCCTGAACTGGTACGCAGAACGATGGAATATATCGAAGCACACATCACGCAACATATTACTCTCGGACAATTGGCCGAACAATTTTATATGAACAGCACCTCCATCAGCCGGCAATTTAAAAAGCATACCGGGCTTACGCTTCGCTCCTACATTCTAGGTAGACGCATTGAACTTGCCAAAACACTTCTTACAGATGGACTGAGCATCACAGATGTTTGCTTCCAGTCAGGGTTTAGTGACTACGCCAATTTCATTCGTAGCTTTACCAAGATCGTTGGAATCTCACCGGGAAAATATATGAAACATCGGCAAGCCGAGCTTAGAATTGATTTGTTGCCGGAAACCGATTACCATTAAGAGCATTGTCATCATTAAAAGGAGATCAGAACATGCTTTTAAAAAAATGGTTGTATCCTCTATTCGTCTTGCTTTCCGTATTATTGCTTGCAGGTTGTACCTCACAGATTATTACCAATACCAGTTCTCACGCTGGTCAACCCTCCAAAGAGATGGGATTTCAGGAGGTCGCCGATTATATCAAAGAGCATCATGAACTTCCGCCCAATTATATTACGAAAAAAGAAGCTCGTAAGCTGGGCTGGGAGCCTAGTGAAGGCAATCTGGGTCAGGTCGCTCCAGGAAAGAGCATTGGCGGTGACGTATTCAGAAATCGCGAAGGGCTGCTTCCCAATAAAAAAGGTCGGATCTGGTATGAGGCGGATATCCATTATACTGGTGGAAAACGCGGAAGCGACCGAATTCTATATTCGAATGACGGTCTAATCTATCAAACCACCGATCATTATAAGACTTTTCAACAGATCAAATAACGGAGGAACACATGAATATCATTCAGATCGACGGTCGTTACCTTCTTAATCGGGAATCACTCCATAAGTTGTTACAAGATAAATTGCAATTGGATGAACATTACGGACACAATCTGGACGCTCTATGGGATGCCTTGACAGGTGAAGTCAAGATGCCGCTGACGATCCGCTGGAGTCACTTTGATATAAGCAGAGAAAAGCTCGGTGATTATGCAGATCAGGTTCTTGATTTAATGCGCGAAGCAGAGCAAGAGATTGACGAATTCTCATTAGAGTTATGGTCATAGTAAAACAGGCTGCCTAAGGGCAACCTGTTCTTTTTTCTTCTACTAAATTCTGCTATCTTATTTTAACTTCTTTTGACTTCAATTCCCTTCTATTTACTTCTTTGCCTCGTTCTTCTCGTTCTTCTCTTCCTTATATCTATACTTGCTCTTTTGCTTCTTGCCTTGTTCTCTTCATTAACATCTGTCCTTACGGTTGCACAACAAATGTTGTTACACTTTGGGCTGGCAGGTCTGCCGAGAATCCGTTGCCGGATATCTGCAACGCAGAGCCAGCCCCCAGATTACGTGTGCTGTCCGTTACCCAAGAGGATACAGTAGAGGCTGTTCCATTCTGTACAGTAAATCGCTGATTCACGCCTGATGTATTTTTGTTAATAGCAACGATAACGATTTTGTTGTTCGCTCCCTTGTATGCCGAGACATATACACCATTTGCCGGATTTTTGGTTGCATCTACTCTGACATCACCAGGGCGCACGAATTTGGAGTAATGAGCCATACTATAGCCACGTTTACTTATCGTTCCATCCTCTTTGATCGGTCCATAATGTCTACGGATATACCACCATACATACGTCTGAAAATTACCTTCAACCATTGCGTTATACATATGCTCCGCTACTCCTAAAGCTTCAGGCCAGCGATCTGCAGAATTGGTCTCGCTGTTCGGATAGTATACCTCTGTCATCCAAAGCTCTTTTCCTGCTCCCTTTTGTTCAAATAACGGATATGGAAAGTCGCTGTATTGCGTACCATACGTATGTGCACCCAAAATATCCATATTCGCAAGGGCTTGCGGATCATTCAAAATAGGGTCCGACATGTTTTTCACATAAGAGAAGGATTCCGGGGCAATGACCCGATTGTTGATGGAACCCGCGTTTTCTTTCATGAAACGAAGCATTTCCTCCGGAGACCACCATGTCCAGTCATGGGCATAGTCAGGCTCGTTTTGTACGGAAATCGCATACAAGTTGACGCCGTTATTTTTCATAAATGTATCGAATTCATTCAAATATTGAGCGTAAGCCGCGTATTTGTCGTACTTGAGTCGTTTGGCCTGTGTAATCTGCGTATATGCGGTTACGTTGATGTTATCAATGTTCGGTCCACCCGTTCCTGTAGTAACCAGCTTCAACGTGCTTGTGCCATTCACCATCGGTACCTGAATCGATTTGTCCTTCCAAGTGTTTCCACTGCCTGTAGCTTCAAATGGTACGTTACTAAGCGCTAATGTGCCGTTCACGTATACATCCAGGTTACTCGTTCCTGAAGGAAGTGAATACCGAATTTTAATGTTTTTGGTGCCGGTGCTGCCAATCAGAATCGTATTCCACTGAACAGCCGAGCCGCTCGCATTTTGGAAAGTAACATAACCTGATCCTGTATATCCTGTCAAAGAACTCCCCGCTACAGCCCCGGTCAACGTTGTCGAGGATTCAGCTTCATACGTTGAACCACCGCCCGAAGTAGTGCCGATGGTGACCAGTTCCGTCATATCTGTTGGTGGATTCCAAGGAGATGCAAATACAATCGCACCATGTTCAATCGCCTTTTTGGCTGTATCCACTTCCCGTTGCCAGTTGTTCTTGTTCTCATCAATCGGAATTCTTAGAACAGAGAAGCCAAGCTGGTTAGGCCCATTGCCAAAAGCGGTTTCCCTCTCAGAGGCAGTGAGATCACCAATCCAGCCGGAATGCGTCATACCTCCAAAACCCCGAATCAATTGTTTAGGTGCAGTTACATTAATTACAGCATCGTTTGCAGCAGACACTTTGGAAGAAACCGGTACGTAAAACAGAGGCAGTGCTGTCATAGCTGCAAGCATCGTACAGAGTGATTTTTTGATCAAAGCATTCACGATGTCTCATCTCCCGACAATTAAAATTCGAACACATCAACCTTAACTTTTATCCCTTTACGCCTCCGATGGTCATACCTTGAACGAAGTATTTCTGCAGGAAAGGATATACCATCAGAATTGGAACACTTGCAATAATAGTCATCGTTGCCCGAATAGAAGTTGGTGTCACGGCAACTCCGCTGTTCTCAGCAGACTGATACACATCACTTGCCGATGACGTTGCCGCCGTTGTTGACGTCTGCAAAATCTTCATCAATTCATATTGTAGTGTACTTAACTCCTTGTTAGATGAGTTATAGAGAAAGACGTCAAACCAGGAATTCCATTGACCCACGGCTACGAAAAGAGAAACGGTTGCCATCGCTGGAATCGTTAATGGCAGTACCACTCGAATAAACGTTGTAAATTCTCCCGCTCCGTCAATACGGGCCGACTCCAGAATTCCCTCAGGCAATCCTTCAATGAAAGAACGAATGACGATCATATTAAACACACCGATTACACCCGGAATGATATAAACCCAGAAAGAGCCAATCAGGCCGAGATCACGGATCAACAGATAACCCGGAATCAATCCTCCGCTGAAGTACATTGTGAAGACAAAAAACATCGTCACAAACTTACGAAGTACAAATTCCTGCCTGCTGAGTGTATAAGCAAGCATCGCCGTACAGAAAACAGACACGATCGTTCCGATAATCGTACGAAGCGCCGAGATCAGTGTGGCATGGTAAATGTCGGATTCTCCAAAAATATATTTGTAGTTATCCAGTGTCCACTCCCGAGGCCACAGATAAATGCCTCCGCGAATCGCATCATTTGCATTATTCAGCGAGACCGCGATCATATTAATAAACGGATAAATTGTAACAATCATCAAACAGATCATGAATGTGATATTAATGGCATCAAATGCCCGGTCCCCGGCACTGCTGTTCCGCAAGCGGGATGATTTTGCTTTTGGCATGGCCTAGGCCTCCTCTTAGAATAGTCTGCTTTCTCCCATTTTTTTGGCGATATAGTTGGCGGTAAAGAGGAAGATGAAGCTGACCACAGTTTTGAAAATCCCTGCTGCTGTACCCAAAGAGAAGTTCCCCATTCCCAAACCATACTTCAAGACAAAGATATCCAGGTTCTCAGAATAATCCATATTCATTCCGTTGCCCAGCAAATATTGAGGCTCAAACCCGGATTCAAGGATGCTTCCCATATTCATGATCAGCAAAATGACGATAACCGGTTTTAAACCTGGCAATGTGATATACAACATTCGTTTAAAACGACTGGCTCCGTCAATCTCTGCCGCTTCATACTGAGCAGGATCGATGGCTGTAATCGCCGCCAGATAGATGATCGTGTTCCAGCCAACATCTTTCCATACTTCTGTGGCCCCCAGTATACCCCAGAAATACTCACCTTTTCCCATCCACAGCACTGGACTGTCGATCAAGTGCAACTTCATAAGAATAAGGTTAATGATTCCATCGGGAGACAATACGGTGAGCACGATACTTGAAGCAACAACCCAAGAAATGAAGTGAGGCAAATAACTGACGGTTTGTACAAAACGTTTAAAAATAATATTTTTCAATTCATTCAAAAGAAGTGCCAAGGTAATCGCTGTGACAAACCCAAGCACCAATTTAATAGAACTCATCACCAGCGTATTTCGAAGCACTCGATAGAACGTATTATCTTCAAACAAGGTTTGGAAATGCTTCATTCCTACCCACTGCTGATCTGCGAAAGCTCTTGCCGGTTTGAAGTTCTGGAACGCCATCGTCCAGCCCCATAACGGCAAATATTTGAATACAAATGCCCAAATCACAAAGGGAATACACATAAAAGCCAGGGTACGCTGCTGTAGCAATCGTTTGTAGAAGCTGGTTTCGCGGTTCCCTTTTCGATGCGAAGTAGGTGGAATCGGTTGAAGAGTTACATTGGGTTCCTCCACGATGCAGTTACTCCTTTCCCTATCTGTTATTCATGCGCGGAGAGAGTATATACGGAGATATACACCAGAAAGCGATTCCCGCTTTCTCTCCAGCGCACGTAACAGTTTATTTTATATGGTCTTGATTAAATCACCATTTACCTGCGACACGATTTTGAATGACTTCAGTCATCTTTTTCTCGTAGCCTGCTTTGTCCAGCTTGCTAAATTCAGCCATGTAAGCATTCCACAGGTTATCGAAGTTCGAAGGTGCACTCAAAATCATCTCAGGCAAGTACTTGCGCTGTATGTCATCCGATTTGGTGGTGAAAACTTGTTCAGGAGAACCTTGTTCGAGCGCAATAGACCATGCCGGGAACCAAGGACGTTCCTCCGGTTTGTTGAACAGCTCACTGAACGTCTTGATACCATAGGCATCCAGGAATTTTTTATCCCCTTCTGTATATGTTCCTGCGACAACTTCCGGCTGATTGCCTGGATTAAATGCATTCCCATCGGACAGTGTCGATTCTCCACCATAACGTGGCCAGTCATTACTGAAATAGGTAAATCCAAATTTACGGCCAAGCTCGACATCGTCGTGAATTTTCCGTTGTTCATCATTGGCATAATAGTAGCGCCCTTTTTCATCTACACTATAAGTCTGATCTTTGATCCCCCACTGGATTAGAATCTGATTCTCTTCTTTGAGCAAATTATCAAAATACTTGATGATACGTTCCGGGTCTTTCGCATTTACGGTAATACCCGTAGCATAGTTGTTTACGAAGCCAGGAGGATCAATGTATTGGTCCTTGATGCTCTTATCGAACACAATCGGAAGCGGTGCATAACGTTTCTCATCGATACCTGCTGCCAGCAAGTTTTTAGTTGCATCTCCTACTTGCCATGCATAGTTAAAGTAACCGAGAACACGTCCTGAAGTCAGTTTTGCCAAGTACTGATCCTTGTTCATGGTGAATGACTCTGGATCAAGCAAACCTTTGGCGTTAATTTCATTCAGTTTTTTGATCCAGCGTTTCTGTTCTTCTGTACCTGAAACGGTTCTTGCGACATGGGTTTGCATATCTACCATAACGCCGCCGTCATTAGGATATCCTGCAAGGTGCATGGCTGGATTCTGCAGGGTGAAAAAGTTATTGGCTACGCCAGCAAGGGATACAAACCCGATCGTTTCGGCTCCATCCACTGTCGGGTGTTTCTCCTTATAGTCCTCGATCAGATCAAAATATTCATCCAGGGTCGTAATTTTAGGATAATTAAATTCCTTCAATACAGAACGTTGAATCCAGAAAGCTCCCCCACCAATGTTAGGGCTACCTGAATACTCACCTTGGTTAGCCGTATATGGCAACGCGTAAATTTTACCGTCTTCCGGGTTTCTCATTTTATCGAAGTACGGGCCATATACTTTCTTAATATTCGGACCGTATTTTTCGATCAGATCATCTAACGGAATGTAAGCTCCGGCATCCAGCAATTTGGACATTTCTCCGCTGGAGGCGATGACGTCAGGATAGTCTCCGGACGCAATCATAACGCCAGCTTTAGTCGCACTGTCACCAACCAGATATTCCAATTTAAAATCTACACCGGTCTGCTTCTGCAGTTCTTTACCAATCGTTGTTTCACTTGCCAAAGTATCCTTCTTACCCGAAGAAAACATATAATACGAAAATGTAACCGGGCTATTATCATCTTCTTTTGCTGTAGACGAAGCCCCTGGAGAAGAGCTGCCTGACGAGCACCCGGCCAACAGGGATGCCAATAATACGGCTAATCCTGTCGTTTTCAAAAGCGGTTTTAACATGTGTTTTGTTCCCCCTTTTTAGTTAAACGGTGTATGTAAGCATTTTCAATATATCAAGATAACGCTTTCATAGTTACCCATGAAACTGTACATTGTTCTTTAAAAAGTATATCGAACCATCATTTCCCTTCCACCTTATCCACATTAAGTGGGAGCCTGATTTGTATACACGTCCCCTTGCTTTCCTCTGAATGGATGGAAAAAGAGAATTGATCCCTATAACAAAGTTTCAACCGGCTATATGCATTTTTCATCCCTACATGCTCACCCATATCCATATTCTGTTGCAGATATCCTACCAATTCTTTCAATCTTGCTGCGGACATGCCAATACCGTTATCCTCCAGCCCGATATGAAGATTCTGACCCTCCAATTGAATAACAAGCCGAATAATACCTTCACCCGGTGTAGATTCAATACCATGTATGCTGGCGTTTTCCACGAATGGCAAGATGACCATTTTGGGAATCCGGTACTTTAACGCGGCAGGATCAGCTTCAATGTAATACTGGAGTTTTTCCCCAAAGCGATATTTCTGGATTTGCAAAAAGCTGTCGATTAGCTCCAGTTCCTCCTTCACGGTCACGTCATGCTGATTCCAGCTAATGGACTTACGGAACATTTTTGCCATATGATGCACAATCTTAGCGGTCTCTTTCTCGCCCTTGATCAGGCTCCGCATTCGCACAGATTCAAGCGTGTTAAATAGGAAATGCGGATTTATCTGACTATGTAACGCATGAAGCTGCGCCTGCTGCTGTTTAAGCTCCAGGTCTTTTTTTTGAATATCCGCTAGATATACTTCATCAATGAGATTCCGAATCGTCTCGGTCATCCGGTTGAATTCGGTTGTCAATTGTCCAATCTCGTCCCTTGCATCTTCAGGAGGAATGGTCTGAAAATTTTGTGTTTTTACTTTTTTCATATGTTTGAGAATACGTACCAGTCTGACGTGAATGGAGCGGGACATCGCCGCAATGATAATCGAAGGCAACACGAAATTAATACATGCCAGCCAGACGACGAAAGAGCGTGATTTACGAACTTCCTGTAACACGATTTCCTCGTCCATCACACCTTGCAGGGACCACCCTTCCAAATAGTTAATGCCAGAATAGACACGATCAAATCGAATGGTTTTATTGGGGAATTCCATTTTTCCGTAAAGCTGTCCAATTGAAACATTCTCTGTGCTCAAATCATTCGAAAAGCGAATATGGCCTCCTGGATCAACCAAATACACTTTGCCATCAAAACCGCTGTTGCGAAATTGCTCTTGGAGTAGATCCATATTAAAGTCAATTTTGAGTAATTGTTCGATACCGCCCGTGTCCTGATTGTTTAACCGCTGGATGAGGCTTAACATCTGATCGGTTGCAATCAAGGTTGGATAAGGTACAACATTATTCTGTAATTGCTTATACCAGCTCGTGCTGCGAACCGCTTCATTTAAGTGTTCAATGTAGCCTGAGGACAAAATCGTTGGATTATCAGTATACACTTGGTACCAACGAATGCCTTGACTCAGTTGACCGGAAAACTCTCCTTTGAGATAGGAGTTATATGCCCGAATATACTCCGAGTTACTTTCAAACGAACGAGATAACGTGTCATTGAATACAGGATCAGCATAGAGCGAATACGACAGACCTACCCCCTGGTCAATCGTCACACGTAATTCGTTCTTCAGATTGTTTAACGCCATTCCGGCATCACGAGATTTCTGGTTACGGATATTGGCTGTGGTTACTTGATAGAAAACGACATTCGTCACAACAATCGGAATGAACACCGATAACACGTACATCAGCAACAATTTGTCCCGAAGCTTCATGTAGTTCCACTTCCACTTGATCATTGGGCCCCCCGCTGTCCATCCTCTTTCAGAAGATTACGGTAGGTTGTTGGCGTCATATTAACGATTTTCTCAAACTGAGTCACAAAATAATCCGCATTCTGAAATCCGATACGAGCCGCCACTTCATACATTCGCAGATCCGTCTGGCGAAGCAACTTCTGGGCTTCCTGAACCCGAAGATTCAGCAGATACTCATTAAAATACTGGTTATAACTTTTACGGAAAAGTCGACCCAGATAGACCGGATTCATATAGAACTGGGCCGCTATACTTTTGAGACTGATATTCTCCATGTAATGGGAATCGATATATCGTTTGATCTTGTTGATATCTCCTTTGGACTGCTCCATCCGCAGTTGCGCAATATACTCCTCTGCTTCTTCCAATGCAGTCAAAAATGCAATTTTCAATAGTCGCAAATTCCATCCATCTTGACCTTGTTCGGCTAATAACTTGAGTTTCTGCAACCCTGCGTCCGTACCTCCCATTTCATGCACAACCGCGAGTATGCCCGTAATGCAACGCAACAGAGAACCTGTAACTGCCTGAGTAGAAAACCGGCGAGAGTGAAACTTGTTGAACATATCGTGCACAATCTCATGACAAGCCTCACGATTTCGCTCTTCCAGGCTTAGAATCAGGGGATCAACCTCTTCCTGATTTATGTTAAATACGTATAACGCTTTATCTTTCACTTCTGTATAATGGACAACACTTCCAGGCTCTGCAAACTTATGCTTGGATGCTTCCTCAGCTTCCGCGTAAGACCGAGGTGCTTCGGTCATGTCATCTATTAATGTACCTGCGTACAAGCCTACATCTGCGCCAAGGTGGTCGCTGAGCATGTTTTGAATCCACTGAATTTTATCAACTACACGTTGTTTTGGAGAGGCTTCCTTCAATAGAACAATCAAGGCAAATCTACCTAGCTGTTCCTCAATAACGTATAGATTGAACCGAGGATCTGCCAACGAATGAAGGATTTCATTAACCTGGTGAAGAGTCACTTTCCGGTGTTCTGAGCCTGTTTGTAATTCAAACAGCACAATGATCAATGACGTCTGATGGTCAATACCTAACATTTCTGCATACCGGATCTCATCTTCTTTTCGAATCTGACCCTTGATCATATCTTTTAACATAATTCGACTGGCTTGTCCTTCCTCCAAAAATGCATGTTTTCGCTTATTCTGGATCAGGTTAGCCGCCTTTTGCAGCGTTGCGGTCATTTCTTCGTCATCAATCGGCTTGAGGATGTAATCCTGGACACCGTACCTTATTGCTTGTTGTGCATACTTGAAATCATGGTAACCGCTAATGATAATAAATACAGGCTCTAGTGTAGGTGACTTGTCAACGGCACGGATGAGCTCGAGTCCATCCAGAATAGGCATTCGGATATCGGTAATAATGACATCAGGATGTAAACACTCCGCCTTATTCAGCGCCTCCAGTCCATTCTCTGCTTCCCCCGCAATCTCCATGCCAAGACTGTGCCAATCAATCAGTTCATGCATTCCTTTACGGATATACATCTCATCGTCGACCAGAAGAACTTTTAACATATGATCTGCCCCTTCCCCTCAAGCGAAAATCGTTGAATGAAATCAACAAAAAACGGTATATTCCAATTATAATTAGAAACCGCTTACAATTCTGCAGCTATTTATACAAGATGGTTTCCATTCTATCCTTTGCCGTTTGCAAATTCATTGCGCGAATCGTTGATTTTATTGCGCGAAAGTACAGCCTATCGTTTTCAAAAAGAAAAAGCGAAACTGTATCGAGTCTAAACTCGAACGTTTCGCTTAAGAAATGGAGATGAAATTTACTATATAAGTTGAATTAAAGATTTACACTGTGTACTCCGATGACAGAATAACCTTCCAATCGCTGTTATCCCCAGATTTTTTTATTCCCTTTCCAAGAGGGGAAAATCCGGTGATAAGCATATGCTTACGAAGCAGCTTCCTTTCAGAAAGCTCTCAGGCGAACGCATCGCTTTTCCAGTTTTTTTCTGTCCTCTCCGTTCAAGTGTAAAAAATAGTTCAACTTATGTAGATACTGGTCTTGTTATATTACTTAATATAATAAGACCATAAATATGACCAACAATCTTACATTGGGAAATACACTAGGTAGCGTCAAGAATTTTGTGTAAACGGAATTATCCATTTATTATAAATTCGGCTATTTAGTCTTTGGTGGTGAACATCTCTTGAAGTTCTGCTCGTGTTTGGTCGAAGCCAATATGACAGCGAGTAGCAAGCGTTGGTTGTAGCCTTCAAACTGAGATACTAGGAACTTCTCTAATGCTTCTTCATGTGGGAACTGTTCTTTTCGTTTCGTGTATTTCTTTATCTGTTTGTTGAACGATTCAATAAGATTTGTAGAGTAAATGCTTCTCCAGTTTGACTTTGGGAAGCTGTAGAATGTGAAGATATATGGGTTTTCACGTAAGGACTTTACCACTTTAGGATAGCTGGTTTTCCACTTGCTAGAGAAGTCTTCAAGAGCCTTTTTACCCGCCTGTTCATCTTCTGCAAGGTACACGGACTTGAAGTCGTTACAGATGTTGGCACGGTCAGATACACGAACTTTATGAGCAATGTTACGTGCTACATGCACACAGCAAGATTGGTACTTCGCATGCGGATAAACTTGAGCTATTGTATCTACAATTCCAGCTAACCCATCTGAGATAAACAGCAGAACTTCTTCTGTACCACGGGATTTAACATCTTGCAGCAGCTTATTCCAGACATATGCCGATCCTGTGGGCGCTATGGCATCCGTTAGCACTCCTTTTGAGCCATCTTCGCGAACTAGATAAACGGCCTCCTTTGAAACCGTTTCACGTTTTACTGCGATGTAAGTAGCGTCGATGTAGACACAAACATAGCGCTTAGACAGCGTTCGTTTTGCAAAAGCATCTACTTGTTCTACCATCACTTTCGTCATATTTGACACGATTTGTGGCGTGTAGTGATGACAATACATTTTCTCGATGAGATCTGCAATTTCGGTCATGGTAACACCCTTTTGAAACATGTAAATGACGAACGATTTAAGCGTGTCATTTGAACGTTTGTAAGGCGCAACGGTCTGTTGCTTAATCTCACCGTTGCGTGAATCCCCTGAATTCACACTAATTCGATCGTACTTTTCATAGTCTAAGAATGCAGTTAACTCGGTTTCAAGCAAACGATTCATCGCTAATTCAAGGTGCTGACAGAAAATTTCTGTCACATCCTGCTTCGTGACTAGAGCTTGGACTAGATCCGTAGTAAAATGATTCATGGGAAGACCCTCTTTCTGTGAATTGTCTTGTGGTGATTCAATTCTACAAAAAAGGGTCTTCCTTTTGTTATGTTAACTATTTACACAAGATATTTTACGCTCTCATTCTTTGAGGCGTGAGATGTTTATTAGAATAATATATATACTTCTATTTATTACAATATATTCACAAAAATATATTGTAAGTGTATAATTAAAAAAACCTTAATCTAACTATAAAGGGGGTAAATGTATTTCTTTGAATGTAGGTTTTTAATATGAGAGGTGGACGATAAAATGAAAAAAATATCCAAGTTTCTACTAACTTTTTCTGTTGCTTTGCTTTTGTTAGTTCCGGTTACTGTAGGTGCTCAAGAAAATGCTATTAACGAAGAGGATTTATCGATCGATAATATTATCATAGACTCTAATATTAGTTTGGATAAGAAAGGTGACGGAAGGGTTTATCTTCAAATGAGAAATTCAGATACCTCTCTTACAGTATCTCAACAAAGATCAGTTTTAGAAGAGATGGGGTTTTCTGAGAAAGAAATTGAAAAAATGAGTCCAGCAATAATTCAGGAAATCTCTTTGAATGGTGGAAAAAAAGTTGATACTCAAACTACAATAAAGCAATACTATAATTCATCTGACGGTAAAAAATATCTTGTAACAAACGAAAATAGAAAAGAAATTGAAGCGTTAAGTCAAAAAGAAACAGGGATTATTAATAGACCTGCAGGGCAATCATCAAACATTGGAACTATGTCAGATGTTTACCAGGAGTACCCGTTTACCGGAACTGGCTATGTTATATATAGAGGAAAAACGTCGAACGCCAAAGAGTTTGTATATGACTACTACAACACTGCATCATGGGCGGAACCCCCTTACTATAAGTACATCGATAAGTTAGCAAATTCTTGGCAATCGTTTGCTACCAGTGTGGGTAGAGAAGCAAAATTAACAACATGGATAACACCACAGTCTAGCCATGAAAGTAAACAACAGGTCACAATAGAGGGGATAAATGGTTCATCTGTTAAGTTTGATCACGCTGGTCTTTACCTCTATAAAAATTTAGTTCTTAAAGAAACTGTTACTATACCTGTTTCCTATAAAGGATTAACAGGAAAACATATTGCAAAATACGCTCATCCTTATACTCTTTTAACTCCTAGCGTTACTGTGGGACCTATTTCTCTTAGTTTTTCTAGTTATATAGGGGATGAGTGGGATTGGGATGTTACATTTACAATTGATAGTAAGTAACAACATAAAGTTTTAACTTAAAAAAGAACAATACTGGACTGAATCGTAGCTTCCCTCAAAGTACTCCATCCATATAAATAGTGGTTGAAGTACTTTGGGGGATTTTGCTATGGCTGATTAAGTAATAACTTAACAACTTAACAACTCTAGTATTTGTGTTTTAATTAATTTTTGTTAGTATCATCAGGTTTGTTTTTTTTGTTTTCATTTAAAATTTTTTTTAAATCCAAAACTTCATTTTGTAAATTATCAATTTTTGATTTTAAACCTGAATTATTAAGAACAGAGCTAACAACAAGATACATGATTAGATAGTTGGCGGCCATTATTATTAGAAAAATAATGAGCTCGGGTACACCTCGTACAACTAATGGCATATAATTTTCCTTTCTTTAAAATAATATTTTGAAATTCCTCTATATATGGCTAATTATAACATAATACAATTTTATATATATAAGTCTTTGATATCATTGAATCCGTGCAATACACTACTAAAATGAATGATACCTTGTCTTATTGTTTAATAACGTTCCTTTTAGCAAACTGTACGTCACATCCACTTTTCCCCTTTTAAAATAATTGAATCTTGTGCACTCTGAAAATTCAGTTCCATATGTTGATCCAGATAAGAAACGCTGACTTTACTTGCCTCGCTTGCACGTATACTGGCATGAAGCAACTTCCCTTCGCTCCATTCCATGTCCACTTCAAATCCGCCGCGCGCTCGCAGCCCTCGAACGGAACCTTTCGGCCATGCCTTTGGCAGTGCAGGAAGTAAACGAATCTCGCCGCCATGACTCTGGACCAACATTTCAGCTATGCCCGCGGTACCTCCAAAATTTCCATCAATCTGAAACGGAGGGTGATCACAGAATAAATTAGGCAGTGTCGAGGAGCGAAGCAACTCCATAACGTTATCATGTGCCTGTTCAGCCTGCTCCAGTCTTGCCCACATGTTCAGAATCCAGGCCCGACTCCAGCCTGTATGTCCACCGCCATGTTGCAGTCTGCGATCCAGCGTAATATGAGCGGCCTTTGCTAATTCAGGGGTCGTTTTCGGGTTAATCTGCGATCCCGGATGCAGTGCAAACAAATGTGATATGTGTCTATGACCTGGTTCAAGTTCATCGTAATCCTTGCTCCATTCTTGAATCTGTCCGTGTTTTCCCACAGCGATATCCGGAATACGAGTTAATGCTTCTTGTAACTGTGATGCAAATTCCTGATCTTGTTGCAAAATGTGTGTACTATAAATACACCGCGTGAACAACTCCCGAATAATCTGGTTATCCATCGATGCCCCGTAACAAAGCGCACCCGACTCACCATTATCCAGGATATAGATATTTTCCGGTGAGGATGAAGGACATATCGTGAGATTCCCCTCCGGGTCTTGTACAAGGAAATCCAGAATAAACAAAGCTGCCTCTTTCATCGTTTCATATACTTTTTTCAAAAAAATCTTGTCCCTACCGTATTCATAATGATCCCACAGGTGAAGAGACAACCACGCGCCGCCCATCGTCCAGAAGGTCGACGTTAGACATACATCCTGCGGGGCAGGATCTGCCCATATGTCAGAATTATGATGTGCTACAAATCCGCTACAGCCATACATTTTGCTGGCCGTTTCCCTTCCACGTTCCTGTAGTCGCTCGATAAAATCAAATAACGGGATGTGACACTCCGGCAGATTACAACTCTCGGCTGGCCAATAGTTCATTTCTGTATTGATATTAATGGTGTATTTACTATCCCATACCGGAAGCATGTCTTTGTTCCATATGCCCTGCAGATTGGCAGGTAACGAACCGGGCCGGCTGCTGGAGATTAGCAAGTATCGCCCGAACTGGAAGTACAAACTTACGAGTTCAGGATCATCACCGCCTGCTCTAAGACGCTCGAGTCGTTGATTCATCGGCAGACTCATATAACTGGTATCTGTGTGTCCACCCTCCAGATGCAAGTCCATACGTTTGAACAGCGCCTGATAGTCGGTGATATGATCCTGAAGCAACTGATCATATGTTTTGGCAGAGGCCGTATCTATTCTTCGTAAACATTCCGCCTCCAGCTCTTCCTTGGCATAACGAAAATCAGTGCATGCTGCGATCAGCACGGTGGCGGAATCTGCATTTAATAGTGACATTTGACCACTCGAATACTGAAGCTCCCCTGCTTCGTGCATGACCCGAATCGCACAGCAAAAACGGATCCCCCCTTCTCCTCCGCTTCGTCCCCGGATGATCAGTTCACCATTGCTGCACTGTTCGATTCGATCGATCAACGATTGGAACCCGACCGGATGTCTTAGCGCTCCCGATAGCGGCGACCAGTTTAATACGGAACCTCTGCCAAACAAGGTTGTGAATGATAATTCGCCTGGCTCGCTACTAGACAAACGGACTGCCATGACCTGATCAGGATAACTTGAAAAATATTCTCGCTTATGCTTGGTTTTTCCTGATGTGTACTGCACATTAACGATACCCTGTTCCAAATCAAGATATCTCTGATACGCTGCTGTCTCCTCGTCTGCATGATGCATAGCCAAATAGAAATCACCAAGCGGCTCGTAATGCCGTTGTCCATCAGGCACGCCTACTAATGAGGTTAACGCTAGCTCCTCTGCCTGCCGAATCTGGCCTTGAAACAGAAGTTCCCTTATGTTATCCAGTGATTGAAGTGAATGCGGGTTGTTCCGCTCCATCGGTCCGCCGTACCAAAGGCTATCTTCATTTAACTGCACTCTCTCTAGATGTGTTTTTCCAAATACCATACCACCGAGGGTTCCGTTTCCAATCGGAAAGGCTTCTTCCCACTGCTCGGCAGGGTGATCAAACCAAATTTTATTCGTATTCATCATTATACCTCCAACGAGAGATGCCAAGGTTCACTGCTGCACTAGCAGCATGACGAACAGGACTCAATATGACCCGTCTTACAGGCCGTATAATCAGTTTACTTTGTTCACCCGGCTTCGTTGAATGAAGAAAACTAACCTAAACCTTCACAATGCTAACCCGTTTGGAGGCATGATCGTATCTATTCAATCGCTGGAGGTGAATTGATCCCAGTAGTCACCAACGAGACCTTCGATGATGGAGCCGCTGGCCCACGGCATCAGACAGAACCAGGTGCTTGCCGGCGTACCATCGGCATAAGTCTCCGTAACGAGTCCTTGCGAGTGACAAAAGCGCTCGGACATCCATCCTTTTTTGCCATAACCATATTCACCATCAACACGATTATAGGTTTGACAGCCCCAAGCGATCGTATCATTCATACGCTGACGGATATAGTCATCCTCACGATGCTGAAGATAATACAAAAGCTCATCAACGAGATTGCTCGACATGGGATGAATGTGCGGGTTAGCTACCGAAGTGACGCTTCCTCCAGAACTTGACCAGTTCAATGTACTCAGCGGCGGAATCTGCACTGGCGAGTTATAACAAAATTTAAAACTGAACTCATAGCTGATGGCGTCTCTCATATGATCAAGGAACGTTTCCTCACCGGAGAGTGCATGCAGGAAACGGAGAGCTTTGATATATGCCAGAATGCCTTCCGAATCCACTGCTTTGTCTGCATCAAGCGGAGCACCGTAACATTCCATCTGTTTCACATAGGCATTATAATAATGTGTTTCACTGCGTCTCATCTCCTCCAAATCGGATAAATCATTGGTCAACCAGCTGTAATAAGCTTTCGCAGCGAGGCACCACGCCCCGCTAAAAGCATCATACTCCAGGCCTGCACCGGTGCGCTTGGACAATATCGTCGGATATTCGCCATCTGCATTTTTGCTCCGTTCCAGGCGTTCTAGTACTTGCTTCACATAAGCGAGCCAGTCATCATGCCTAATCTGTCTTATGCGGTATTCGTAGTCATAACATTTGAGGATATAAAACATGGCTTGAGCAACGAGATAGGATGAGTGCCCTGGTGTACGCATACCGTCAAACCACCAGCCTTTAATGCTCCATTTTCCATCCTGATAAGCATCATACGGAAGTCCTGACTCGGAATTCATCGCATTTTCGATAATGTTTGTGATACAGGACAAAGCCTGCTGACGCATGGGCTCATCGTTCTGACGCAATGCTGCAAGCAGCATGGGGGTTGCAATGGTCATGCCATTGGTCCAACTGATCGAGATGATTTTGTTATATCGATACCCCCCGCTCTCTGCGTCTTCGTACACAAAAGTAGAATAGTGACGGTCATCTGGAAGCCACGCGTAGTCTCGAACAGCAGCGGACATGTCGGATACGGCTGTGCGGATGTCGCTTCCTTGTCTAGGGTGTTCATGGTACTTTTGGTAGACATGCTCTAATGCAGGGTTAATACCCAAGGGCGAAGAGGATTCATAATCATATAGTTCAAGGGTGAACGCCACCGATTCTCCTGCTTCCAACACAAAGACGCTCTCTGCCAAGGCTGAGCGCTCGTGCACAAGTCTTGATTTGATAAACAGCAACGGAGCATTCTCATACCCTAAGGTATAACCAACGGTGCCTTTCTCGATTGAACATGTGAAACCTCCATATTGTAGAAAAGTTCCTGTTTGACCCGGATACCACGGCTGCTTCTGTCCACTATGCTTGCTTTCCACCCAATATGGGCTTGCGCTTAGCCCGACAATTCGGCCCGAATCATATACAAGTGCAGCCGGATGCGATAGACGATCGCTTCGAACCATCCACCAAGGGGATGAAGGACGGGAAGGTGTTCCTTCACGAAGTCTTGGAAATTCGTTAGGTACATTTTGGGGTGCTTCTCCCCGATTACGACCATACATAAAGGCAGGCAGAAAAAATCTGGGCTGCTGTTTGTCAAAAGCAAGCTCTACATGAATCACTCCACTCCACCGTTGACTGTCTTCATTCTTAATCGTAATCTGTGCTTGCTTTGGATCATCTGCACAGCCTGTCCCGGCACTCATATTCACGTCAGCCCGAAGATTATGCGTGCTCATTCCAGTATAGGCTGTCCCTTCCTGCCTTTTACTGCGTGCGGTAAAGATCAGTTCCATATAATCCTCTCTTTCTGTTTTCCCTACCTCTTCAGAAAACGCTTGCAAATTTCAAACCAAGATGCTAGGATGGTACCATTTTATAGGTTCAGGTTCGCAATTTCATTGCTTAGATCGTGATATTTATTGCGCCAAACGATTAGGAGGCTTTCATGATATGAATGAATCTCAGGAGTACCAGTATGATCCCATTCAGATGGATCTGCTGTATCTGCATCGTGTCACCACCTACAATATGGGCACATTCTACCATCGGCACAATGGGTATGAGTTGTACATTTTTCTTCGCGGCAATGTGAATTTCTATATCGAGAATCGATGTTACCATCTGGAGCGAGGTGATCTTATTGTTTTGAGTCCAGAGGAAATGCATCGTTCCTTTGCACTCGACAAGAATGAATATGAACGAATCACAATTAATCTACAAAAAACATTTCTTAACCGATTATCCACATCATCTACCAACCTCTCTGCCTGTTTTGATCATCGGCCTAAAGGTAAGGGGAATATCATTCATTTGAATGAAGAGGAGTTAGAGCGATTTCTCAATCTTACAACCCAAGTGGAACAAATGTTGCTAACCTCAGACTACGGTGCGGATATTATGAGAAATATGCTGATCGCCCAACTGCTTCTTATGACCAATCTGGCTTTTAAACATACAAATTTTGTGCCCACCGACATTATGCCTGAACTGGTTCGTAACACGATGGACTATATTGAAACGAATCTGACCGAATCTCTTACACTTCAACACTTATCAGAAAAACTATTTACCAACAGCAGTTATATCAGCCGTCAATTCAAAAAACATACCGGACTAACGATTCGAAACTATATACTTAACCGCCGCATCGAGCTCGCCCAAATCTGTTTATCGGAAGGCATGAGTATTACCGAGGCCTGTTATCATTCCGGATTCGGCGATTATGCCAACTTTATTCGCAGTTTTACCAAGATGGTCGGAACATCGCCAGGCAAGTTTGTACGTAAACATCGCACTGAAAAGTGTTAATTATCGTTGAATTACGGTATGGACCCAATGATCCAAGGACGGAGGATATACATGGAACTATCAAAAGGGACCTATGGTTTTCGATTTGCCGAAGATCGTGAACTTGAGCTCTGTAAGCTGTATGCAACGGGGAGCGATATCATTACTGAACCGTCGTATTACTGGGATGGGCTGGAACGAACGGATGGTCCTCTTCTTTTATTTCAGTACACCCTTGCAGGAGAAGGTATTTATGAAACAAAGGACCGTACATACCGTGTGACTTCCGGACAGGCTTTTCTTGCAGAGATCCCGAGCGCTCATCGATATTATTATCATCCAGAGTGTGCTGAGCCATGGCATTTCATTTTCCTACTTTTCCGTCCTGATCTCATTCAGGCTCATTGGCAGAAGTTTGTGCGAGAATCAGGTGAAGTTGCTTCTCTCCCCATGGATTCGACTCCCATCCGTCTGCTGCGAATGATTGTAACGGATGCGGCGGCAGGAAGGATAACGGACCCTTTAATTGCGTCATCCAGTGTGTATCAGTTCATGACAGAGCTTGTTCGCTTACAGACGACAACACGTCATAATCGGGAGAACTGGCCGGAACATATTCAGCAGGCTACGAAGTACATCGAAAGCGACTACGCCAGTATGGTCAGCGTGGATCAGCTTGCTGAACGCGTTGCTCTATCCAAATATCACTTTATTCGCAGATTCTCGGCCAGCACAGGTCTCACTCCAGGTGCCTATCTTACCCGCGTTCGAATCGAGAAAGCGATGGAGTTGCTTCGCGGCACGACATTAAGCATTGAACAGATTGCGGTCCAAGTGGGGTACTCCAGTGGAAGTTATTTTATCAAAGCTTTTCGAGGATTAACTGGACTTACACCAGGGGAATTTCGAAGCGGTGGCGAGAGTCTCGTATATCGGAAATTATTCTTCGACTAACCGCAATATATTGCTATTTGAGACTTAACATTACTGTAGATTATTGTATTTCGCTTCATTATGATAAATGTGATTGGAGCAATAATTTAAATTACGTTTCGTAAAGGAGCCTTCCAATGGATCACACTCTTGCAGCACCAATACCTCCTCTTGGCTGGAATAGCTGGGACTGTTACGGCGCTGCCGTCACCGAAAATGAAATTCGCGGCAATGCGGAGTATATGGCTACACATTTGAAAGAGTACGGTTGGAGCTACATCACCGTTGATATTCAATGGTATGAACCTCTGGCAAACTCATCACAATACCGCCCTTTCGTTCCACTCATCATGGATGAGTACTCCCGTCTTATGCCTGCCGAGAACCGTTTTCCTTCAGCGGCGAATGGTCAGGGATTCAAACCGCTTGCTGACTACGTACACAGTCTGGGGCTGAAGTTTGGCATTCATATTATGCGTGGTATTCCGAGACAGGCGGTTCACGCAGGTACAGCTCTGTTGGGCACAGCAGCTACTGCCCGTGATATCGCTCATACCAACTCCATCTGCCCATGGAATACCGATATGTATGGGGTGGATCATCACAAAGAAGGCGCCCAAGCCTATTATGATTCATTGTTTGACCTCTACGCTTCATGGGGTGTTGATCTGGTCAAAGTGGATGATATCGCTGCATCCAGGTTATATGACACACATCAGCCCGAAATTGAAATGATATCGAAGGCGATCAAACGTGCCGGACGTCCCATGGTATTAAGTCTGTCTCCGGGTCCTGCCCCCGTGGAGTACGCTGAATTCTTTGCGGAACAGGCCAATATGTGGCGTGTCACCGATGATTTCTGGGATCGATGGCCACTTTTGCTAGACATGTTCGACCGCTGCCGTAAGTGGCAGGGCCTTCCTAAGGAGGGATGTTGGCCGGATTGTGATATGTTGCCTCTGGGGCACATTGGTATTCGCTCTGTGGATGGAGGCGGAGCCGATCGGTGGACAAGATTCACCAAGGACGAGCAATTGACCATGATGTCGCTGTGGAGCATTTTCCGCTCTCCTCTCATCTTTGGCGGTGAGTTGCGGGATAACGATGACTGGACGCTGTCCTTGCTGACAAACCGTGAGGTTCTGCGTATGCATCGTGAGAGCCATAATGCTAGAGAAGCGCTACATCAAGGCGATCTGATCGTATGGACGGCATCTCATGTCGATGGTTCCACTTATGCAGCTGTGTTTAATGTTGGCGAGCAGTCAGTGCTCCCGGTGGAACTTGATCTCAATACAGTTGGTTTATCCCCTTCTGTTGCAAGCCATGGAATTGAATTATGGAGTGGCGATGTGACAGAAGTTAACGAGGATATTTTACGCACGGATGTGCCTTCGCACGGTGTGCGCCTGTACCGTTTTGCGTGAAGCACTTCGCCTGAACCGTTCCATAAAGAAGGGGCCTGTCGTTTATGACAGACCTCTTCTTCTCTATTTCTTTGAAAAAAAACGGATTGTAACTATTGGCTTGGAAGAGCATTTTCGGCTTTATTAGAACAATGTAGATGATCCATTCATTTGTCCTTCGGGCTTACGATCAAAATGCCATCTATACACAAAAGTCATTACCACAACCAACATGGCAAGCACAATAAATAGATTACTATATACAAATGCAGATGATCGGCTGATAAAAGGATTGAAACGCATCTGCTGTGCTCCCCCGTCGATGACCTTGCCAAGAACGGTTGTAGATACAGAAGCCGCGATGAAATTAAACATCGACAGTAGTCCCATACCAATGCCGACCTGTTCTTTGGAAAGGGTCTGTGCGATCGTATTAGACAGCGCAATTTGCATATATGATTGACCAAGAACCGCCAAGATTAGAAAAGATGAAACGAAAAACAATGACACGCCGGCAGCAAACGATAGACTTATGAAGCCGATAACAAGCATCGTCGAGGCTGTATAAATCAAAAAGACATTGTCTTTCTCATCCGCTAACTTTCCTCCTCGTCTTCCCAGTAATGCTGCAATCAGAGCCGATGGTAACATAATTAGACCTGTCAGAGCCGGATAAGCATCATACACATGGGTTAACAGTTGCGGGATAATAAATGGAATGCTAAATCCACATGCAACTAACACAAATGAAATAATCATTCCCCATGTATAGGAGCGGTTGCGAAAAACAGCTGGCTGCACAAACGGTGATGCTGCGTGGAGAATACGAAGGATAAACAAGGCTAAAACTACAATGCCCAGTAGCAAATACCACAAATTTAATTGAGTTAGTGCGAGCAAAATGGCTCCAATGCTTACGGTGAGCAGTATGCCTCCTAGATAGTCCATCTTTTCATACCCTCCCCTCTCATCATTCAAATACTTTCTATAGAAGGGGAGCGTCAACAGCGAAAGTAGCGGAATCGCAAATAGAAACTTCCAATTAAGTGCACTGGATACGAATCCGGCAACAATAGGACCTAACGCAGATCCCAGGGCGATTCCGATCGCAGAAGTACCGAGTGCCTGACCACGCTTGTTTGGCGGAAAATATCGAACTGGTATAATCATGGCCAGAGCTGGAATAACGGCAGCCCCTGCGGCCTGAATCAGACGAGCCAAAATAATCATAAAGTAGGAAGTAGAAAGAATTCCTATAACGGAGCCAGCAGCCAACAATAAGAGTCCAAATGTGATTAAATGTTTAATGCTATATCGATCTGTTAGCTTCCCGTAAGTGACTGTACCAACAGCGTATACAATTAAATATCCGGTAACGATCCAGCTTGTCTCAGAAGCTGACCGTTCGAATTGATCTCCAATGACGGGTAAGACAACATTAAACATCATTCCGTTCATTACGGAGATGATCAAAGTGAAGACAAGCACGCGAAGTAGTGCAGTTTCTTTGCCCGTTGCAGATGTATCCTGGATCTCTAAACTCTCTGCGGTCTTCATCGTTTCCCTCTTTTCCTTACGTTACTAAAAAATACGCAAAATTTACTGTCAGTACTTACTGTCATAATATGACTTAAAATACTAGGGCGTTAGCGCCCTAGTGAACGTCCATACACTTTCGGTAATCACATCTTCTAATGAAAGCCACGGAAAATGTACATGATCCTCCATATGGTTAATAAACAAGCCATAATTCAATGCCATGAAGGAGAAAGCCTGTAATTCAGCGTTGATCTGAATCACCTTGCCTTGCTCGTACATCGTTTGCAGATATCGGGTTAGAAGCTCAAGTAACTGCTGAGGATGTCTTATCGTTCGTGTTCTTAACTCCGGCAAATGATTCATTTCCTTCAGACTGATCATAAACAATTTACGGTTCTTATGCATGATTTCATGATAGGTTCTGCTGACTAACAATAAGTCAGAATGCAGATTCCACACGACTTTTTCCTCAAAAAGTCTTGTCATTTCCTCGACATAATGATATTCGTCAAATGCGCTCTCGAGCAGATTTAGTTTCGTACCAAAATGGCGAAATAACGTCTTCTCACTTACTCCCGCGGTTGAGGCAATCTCCTGCGTTGTAACACTTTTATATCCCTTTACCGAGATCAGCTCAATCGCCGTTAACATTAACTTCTCTCTTGTGTTCCGTTTACTTGAATTGGACATGAAGCTCTCCTTCTGCTCAAATGTCAGTGATCACTGTCATAAAAGAAGGTTACCTTTTGAATCACTCTTTGTCAAGTACTTCAACTCATTTCTGTTCCATCGCCTGCACAGCAAGTTGAAAAGCTCGAATTCTTCTCTCCAGTAAAGTATGTTGCGGTGTTCCAACTGTGGATTTATCCATCATCCGTTTAAGAGAAGGCAGGAGATTATTCATCACATGACGTGCCTCGGATATCTCCAGGCTGCCATAATGTTGATCAGCTCTCCCATTCCAGGTGTGTTCCAATATATACAAACTGACAATTAGCGCATGAAGTCGTTTTTCTAAAACCGATGTATTGGCTTCTTTCCCCAACATGTTCTTGAGAGCGTTCTCCGATTTTCGGATCACGGACTGAAAGGCTTCAATGGATTGTCGTTGTACAGTCTCAGATACGGATTCAATCATGGGCAAATACTCCTTTTCATAAAATTTATAAATGGTTTTATGTAGATGTTATATACAATATATTCACTGTTTCAGGAATCCTATTATAGTCTCTTATGGAATCAATGTACAAAACAAAAAAAGCCGCATATCGCGACTTTTTTTGTTGAACTAAGAAAAAACCGGGATTAGAGCACCTTTTCCAAAAAGCTGATTGTACGTTCGTGCTGCGGTTTGCCGAAGATCTGTTCAGGATTTCCTTCCTCAACAATATATCCGCCATCCATAAAAATAACCCGATCCGCAACTTCGCGGGCAAAGCCCATCTCATGCGTAACAATCATCATCGTCATGCCTTCGCTCGCGAGATCCTTCATGACACCAAGTACTTCCCCAACCATCTCCGGGTCAAGTGCCGATGTAGGCTCATCGAACAACATCACATCCGGGTTCATCGCGAGTGCGCGAGCAATAGCTACGCGTTGCTTCTGTCCGCCAGAGAGCTGGCTTGGAAAGCTCTCCGCTTTGTCTGCCAGACCGACACGGTCAAGCAAGCGAAGCGCGGTTTCCCTAGCCTGTTCTTGATTTAATTTGCCAAGTTCCATCGGCGCAAACATAATATTTTTGAGCACACTGAAGTGTGGAAACAGATTAAAGTGCTGGAATACCATGCCAATGTTCTCCCGAGCTTTGTTAAGATCGGTATCACGACTGTTCAAGTCTTGATCATCGACGATCACACGGCCTGCGGTAATGTCCTCCAGACAATTGATGCAGCGAAGAAATGTACTTTTACCCGAACCGGATGGGCCGATGACACATACAACCTCGCCTTCATTTACAGCCATGTCGATCCCTTTCAGCACCTGATTGGAACCGAAGCTTTTCTTCAGCCCTTCTACTTTAATTTTAGTCACGGCGAATCTTCACCTCCAGATAATCGGCAAGTCTAGTCAGTGCAATAATAACGATCAAGTACATTACAGCTACCGTTAACCATATGTCAAACGAGGATAAGGTTCTGGCAATAATGATTTTACCCGACTGTGTAAGCTCAACCAGCCCGATAACGGACAAGATGGACGTATCCTTAAGCGTAATTACCATCTGGTTAATAAACGAAGGAATCATCACACGAACCGCCTGAGGAATGACAATTTTCATCATCGCTTTGCGATATGGAAGACCTAGTGAACGAGCGGCCTCCATCTGTCCACGATCAATCGATTGAATACCCCCGCGAATAATCTCAGTAACGTAAGCTCCGGCATTTAAGCTCAGCGTCAGAATCGCCGCAAGGAACAGCGGCATCGTAAAGCCAAATGCCTGAGGAATACCGAAGTAAATGAAGAACGCGAGTACAAGTAACGGAATACCACGGAAAATATCAACGAATACGGTGGCAATGCCTCGCAAAACTCTGTTACGTCCTACTTTCATGAAGGCGAAGATCAAACCAATAATAAACGCGAAGAATAGAGACACGATGGTGTATAAAAGTGTATTCCCCAAACCTTTCAACAAGGCTGGAAAAGATTTGTATATAAGTTCCATACGCCCCAATTGTGCAACGGACTCCGCATTGTCACCTATATACTTATCTACAATACGCTTGTATTCACCGCTTTCCTTGATATTAGCAAGGCCTGCGTTAAACTTCTGCAGCAGCTCGGCGTTTTTACCTTTACTTACAGCAAACCCGTAAGGCGCACCTTTTTCTGGTTCTGTAACAACCTTCAGTCCGTTTTTCTGATTCTCCCCATATTTCAACACAGGGAAATCATCAAAACAGGCTGCAGAATTTCCCGTTTTCACATCATCATACATCTGTGCTGAATCATCAAAAGGTACAATGGTAAACCCATACTTTGATGCATTCGCTTCTGCAAAACGATAGCCTTCCGTCCCCGTTTTTACAGCTACCTTTTTACCGCGGAGATCTTCATAGCTTTTTACCGTATCATTGCTCGCTTTAACGCCCATGACAACGCCTGATTCAAAGTACATATCGGAGAAATCAAATTTGGTTTTGCGTTCATCCGTAATACTCATACCTGCAATGACGCCATCCACCTGGTTCGATTCCAGTGCCTGAACGGCAGCGTTAAATCCTAAGGCTTTGATCTCGTATTTAAAATTCTGATCCTTGGCGATTGCTGCCATGATATCCATATCGATGCCGACAAAATCGCCGTTAATTTCCTGAAATTCAAACGGTGCAAAGGTAATGTCGGTACCGATAACATAAGTTTTGCCCGAATCCGACTGTGCCTGCACACTTCCCGTCCAACCTGTAAAGCCGGACACCAGAAGCAGCACCATGGTAAGTATAAGTAATGTAATCCTGTTATTCTTCATATGTCCTCCTCGTCTTGACGTCATGCCATACGTATGTCCCGAATCATGCTAAGGTTATTATTCTCAGCTCTTGACCAATCAATGCTCTTTCTACCCACCTTCATTTTTGTTTCCATGGCATTTCTTCAATCCACTTGTAAAAGTCCTCTTATACTTACCCTGGTGGTCAGGTTGTCGAAACTTAAATTTTAAATTTGAAACATTAAAATGCAAAAAAGCCGCAAAATGCGACTTTTTGGCTATCTTATAGATAAGCATTAATTATAATTCTTAATAACGATCAGCAGTGTTTCAAAAACATATCATTTCGTTTATATCGTGGATTCATGCTTATTTTAACGTGATCTCAAAGAATGATCCTGCTTCACCTGCAAAGACAAGATAGCCTTTCTCGGGCAGTACCATTGTCGTCTGACCACTGACTACGCTGTGATTCAGACTGGCACCAGACGCATCATACACAACAAATGAACCATCGGAGGGTAAATTCACTTTCATTTCTTTTCCTCCGGCCGTAGTCGGAATCGAGAACCATTTGGCGTAACCATTCGACTGGATTGTCGTTTTTGATTGCTGACCTGCATAGATCGGTTTCACGATATCCTGGCTACCATATATATTGCCTCCTTGCGAGACATATTCCACACCGTCTTGTTTGAAAAAGGTAAATTCCATCGAGTCCCGACCCGCTACACCCGGAATCTGCAATTGATTCACAGCCTGATCCCCATCCGTAATAGCATTCGTATAAATATAACCTGGTAACTCACTTAACAACTGAATAGGTATCAGCGGCATTGCTGTATTATATAGAGTCGAGGTATGTTTCTCATTCACGAGTACATACGCTTTACCCACACGCGCTTGCCACGCAGCTTTGGCTTCGTCTGACAATAGATTGGCTTGAAGCTTTTCAGCCTTATACTCCGAAGAAGCAAGCTGACCGAGCCCAGGAGCCGATTGATACGAACGTGTCCAAAGATACGTATTTCCGTTATCTTCCTTAACAAATATCACTTTCTCCGTACCTGCCTCATTCACAAAAGAACCGTCAGCAATATAGGTGTACGTCTGTTTCGGGCTATTTGGTGTCGCTAACATCGACATCGTGAGTTGCCCATTCTCCTGAACATCCAGCTTCATCAACATGTTGGCTCCGCCACCATAGATTCCTGAATGTTTCATCTCTTCCTTCGGCATCTCTGCTTTCACAGGTACTCCATGTGACTTCTCCGGTTTACGCTCCGGAATCAGCTTCTTTTCTTCCAGGCTACTTAGCAACAGCTCTGTTGCAATCAATTGATTCGTTGAACTTGAACCTCCCGAAGATGTAACGGCTGCAGCCATATTATACTCAGGCAATACAATCAGAGAGGAATGATAAGCAATTGTATTTCCGCCTTTAGTCCATGCCTTGATCCCATACTGATTGAACGGAAACAAGTTTACACTATCCCACCCAAGTCCATACGCAATGGATGAATCACCGTCCTCTGGCCACATTCCCCTCTTGTACTCTTCCTGTCCGGTAGCTTTCGCTGATTCTTCGGAAAGAACACCATTCTTCTCGTTCGTGAATACTTGTGACAGCTTCACTAAATCTTCGGCTGTGGAATAGATGCCACCTGAAGCAATCATATTGGTTGTCTCCAAAGGCTGCCGTTCCTTCTTGGGGGAGTATGTCGTTGCCATGTGTTTCACATCGAGCGGATCTTGTGGCGTCTTGGTATGATTCATGCCTAGAGGTGTGGTGATATGACGATGCATGAATTCCGTAAAACTCAACCCGCTAACTCGTTCTACCAGAATCTCAGCTAATGAAAACCCGTCATTACTATAAACCGAGTAAGCTCCAGGATCTGCCTTCAAATGTTGTGAGGCTAGCTGTTCCAGTAATGTATCATGTGCGTGTGTATCTGGATCTTCGAACAGAATCGCGCTATTACTGGATGTGCCAAGTAATCCCGATGAATGATTTAACAGCATACGTACTGTAATCTGAGCATAACGCTTGTCCTTCATTTTAAATTCAGGAATATAACCCACTACAGGATCGTCCAATTTCACTTTGCCCTCATCCACCAACTTCATGACAGCGGTTGTGAGAAACATTTTACTTGTCGATCCTATGCCATACATGGTGTTTGACGTGAGTGGCACACGATTCTCCGGGTCATTCATTCCTGTCTGTCCAGAGAGAACGATCTCCCCTCCATCGATAAGTGCGTACTGTACACTCGCGACACCGTAGGTTTCGGTCAGTGTTTTCGTTTTCGCTGCAACTGATTTTTGAGTCAATCCGTAGTCTAGTTTACCTGGAAGCTCGGTAGCATATGCAGCTGTGGGCGTTAACATCGCAAATGCCAAGGTCATGGCAACGATGGACATTCTTTTTTTTCGTGTCAAATTCATCTTCTCCTATTCTGCTCTGTGGTCGTCGTGTATGAGCTGTTACCTAACGCAGTATAAACAAAGAAAATGAACTACCCACGTCCTGAATATGAACTGGAGATGAACAGGAAAAAATATATTCATCGTGATTCATCATTGCAGCTTGAACCATTGTCATGATAATATTCCCTACAATGGAAGGCCCAAATTTTCATTATGTGCTATTAATATACAATCCATAAATTCAACAACAACGGAGTTGTTATGATGTTAAAAGTGAACCGAAATGATGACCGTCCCATCTGGCAGCAGCTGCTTGACCAGGCTATTCACAACATTACAACCGGGAACTGGCCTCCAGGTGAGCTGCTACTTCCGTCACGTGAGTTAGCTGGGCGAATCGGTGTTTCACGATCTACAATTCAGATCGTTTACGAAGAATTATTCAGCCGGGGTTATACAGTAACTTCACGTCGCGGTGGAACAAGAGTCAGTAGCTCGATCCAAGTGCTCCCTTCATTAGAAGAGGAGCCGCAATCCGGGCCTGTGCCTCCCGTATTGCCTTTAGTACACGAATCCATTGCCAAACTACAGAGTTGGTTTGGAGATCATGATACAACGCAGGTGGACATTGATTTTAACCCGCATGAGCCTTACATCGATGAGACGTTCACCCAATCCTGGAGAAAATCATTTTTGCAGGTATCTGCTGAACCCAACCTTGATATCTGGTCGTATGGCGATGCCAGAGGTTTCCTGCCGCTACGGGAACAGATCCAGCGCTACTTGTCATTAGAACGAGGAATTCATATTGAAGCTGATCAGATTTTGTTAACTTCAGGTGCACAGCACAGCATTGATTTGATTGCTCAGGCACTTCTGACTGAAGGAGACAGAGTGTCCGTGGAGGACCCCGGTTTTCCTGCTGCCTGGACCACCATGAAATACCGCGGTATGCAGATCGATGCCGTACCGGTAGATGAGCAGGGACTATGTGTAGATCGCATCCACCCGGAATCGAGGCTCGTATTTGTCACCCCTTCGCACCAATGCGCGACCGGAATCATCATGTCAGAGCCACGAAGACAGCAATTCATGCAGTTGGCTGGAAAACGTGGAATGTGGATTATCGAGGACGATTACGATAGCGAATTCAGATATCGTGGAGACCCGATTCCTACCCTGTTCAGCCAGTTGCCTCAGAATACGCTTTATATGATGAGTTTCTCCAAAATGATTGCGCCCGGTATACGTTTATCCGCAATTATAGGACCTCAAGCAGCGATTGAGCGGCTTACCCAGATTCATGAACTGACTTATCGCCATCTGCCCATAATGGAGCAGCTGACGCTGAATCATTTTATTGAGCGGGGGCAATTTATGCGCCACATGAGAAGAGTTCGTAACATTTATCGCCGCAGACACGAGGTCATGACCAAAGCGATCCATTCTTCCGGTCTTAGTTCGCGTTTTAGATTAAGCGGAGTAGAAACGGGATTACATATCCTTCTTGAAGCAGATGCGTCATGTGATGAAGCAGCAATAACCTCTGCCGCCCGCAAGCAGGGTGTCTGTGTTTATCCGTTGAGCAGATACTGTCTGGAGAGTGATCGTAAGGGGTGGGTATTAGGTTTTGCAAAAGTGGATGAGGCACGAATTGAAGAAGGCATCTCCCGATTTGCCCGCACCGTATAATAACAATTGAATAGAGCCCGCCGGCAATGCTCATGGATCATTAGAGAAGATTGCAGACGGGCTTTATCTATTTATGAGGTAAACGATGTCCCTGCTTCGTAGAGAGGAAATCGTGATGTGATTTCGCGCACACAGCCTGATATGTGCTGTTTTACTTTAGTGTTCGTTGGATTTTTAAAAGCAAGCGCGATAAGCTCGGCAATTTCTTTCATCTCCCCAGCACCAAGTCCTCTGGTTGTCATGGCAGGCGTTCCAAACCGAATACCGCTTGTAACTAACGGACCTGCTGTATCATGAGGAATCGAATTTTTGTTTGCCGTGATGCCTACTTCATCCAGCATGATTTGAGCGTCTTTACCCGTAAGACCAACGCTACGCAGATCAACGAGAATGAGATGATTATCAGTACCCCCAGAAACAAGTGAAAGCCCTTCATTGATTAGCGTTTCCGCCATTACTTTAGCATTATTCAGAACGTTGCTCATATATACAGTGAAATCAGATTGCAATGCTTCCCCAAAAGCGACCGCTTTTCCCGCAATAATATGCATAAAAGGCCCGCCCTGCGTTCCGGGAAATACAGCTTTATCGATGGCCTTTGCCCAAGATTCTTTACACAAAATAGCACCTCCACGCGGACCTCGCAGCGTCTTATGTGTCGTGGTTGATACAATATGTGCATGCGGTACGGGGTTAGGGTGTAATCCTGCTGCAACAATGCCCGCAATGTGTGCCATATCTACAAACAGTAAGGCTCCCACTTCGGAAGCAATTTGAGCAAAAATCTCAAAATCAATACGCCTCGGGTATGCACTTCCGCCTGCGACGATCATTCGTGGACGATGTTTGTGAGCCAGTTTTCGAACTTCGTCAAAGTCAATAAGACCTGTTTCTGGATCGACACCGTAGGGAACAAAGTGATAAAATCTTCCTGAAAAATTAACAAGATTCCCATGCGTCAGATGACCGCCATGAGAAAGATTCATTCCAAGAATCGTATCCCCCATCTGGACTGAGGCAAAGTATACTGCCATATTCGCCTGTGAACCGGAATGAGGCTGCACATTCGCATGTTCAGCACCAAATAATTGTTTCAGGCGATGATTAGCAATATCCTCTACCGTATCCACATGCTCGCATCCACCATAATATCTTCTGCCCGAATAACCCTCTGCATATTTATTGGTTAATACGCTGGCCGTGGCCTCCATTACGGCTTGGCTCACAAAATTCTCTGAAGCAATCAGTTCTATCGTATCCCTCTGCCTTGCAAGCTCGTGACGGGTTGCTGCTGCCAAAATTTCATCTTGGCTCTCTATATGTTTTAACATTCTGATCATCATCCCTTCCAGGTTTCTTAACCATTTGTTCCAAGTGGTTTTTTGGCAAATTTAAAATGAATTAGTAGATGCGCCATGACTCCAGCCACAAGTCCCCAAAATGCTCCGCCGATGCCAAACAAAGTTACATTAGCCGCTGTTGCTAAAAATGTAATTAATGCCGTCTCCCGTCCGTTCGGGTCCGCCAGAGCGTTAGCCAGGCTGCCGCCGATCGTTCCAAGTAAAGCTAGCCCTGCTAATGTGGCGATAAAAGCTGCGGGAAGAATCAAAAATAATGCGGCTAAAGTCACGCCAAAAATTCCGACAGTTATGTAGAAGATTCCGCAGGCAATGCCCGCAATATAACGCTTGGACTTATCTTCATGAGCATCTTTCCCTGTGCAAATGGCTGCGGTAATGGCTGCCACGTTAAATGCATGTGAGCCGAATGGTGCAGCGATTAGTGAACCCAGTCCGGTTACCGTTAATATAGGGTTAGCACTCGTTCGAAAACCATCATTGCGGAGGACCAGCATACCTGGCATGTACTGCCCCGTCAGCGTAATAATAAATAACGGCAGGGCCACACCGAGCAACGCTTGAATTGAGAATTCAGGCGCAGTGAATACAGGTAAAGCGACTGCGAGCTGAATGGAACTGAAATCCGTTTTTCCCATAATCACCAGGTAAATCAGACCGAGAACCAATATACCAACGATGGCATAGCGAGATGTAAACCGTTTTAATACGATATAGGCGGTGAACAACAGAATAACCAGTACAGGTTCGACCTTGGCCCCTTCAAACGCGGAGATACCAAACTGGAGTAAAATGCCTGCAAGTAAACCCGAAGCGATCCCTGGCGGGATCAATCGCACGAACCGTTCGAACAAACCAGACATGCCCAAAATGATAAAACCCACGGCTGATATCATATAAGCACCTACGGCTTCTGAATAAGGAGTTACAGCCAGCATGGAGACAAGGAAGGCTGCAGCTGGAGTAGACCACGCAGTAATGATAGGTTCTTTATAGCGGTAACTAAGCCATATCCCCGTGATCCCGACGCCAATCGAAATGGACCATATCCAGGATGCGGTCATTTCCGGGCTCAATCCAGCTGCTTTGGCCGCTTGAAACACAAGAATGAACGTCCCTCCGTAATTGACAATTACAGAAATTAAAGCAGCGGTCACTGGTGATATCAGATCGCGCCCGCGAATCTTATTAGATGCTGTTTTCAATGTAAACCCCTGCCCCTCAACTAATCTTCTATCTTTTTATGTTCGTTCCAGTAATATTCATCGGGCAGATAACGTGGGCCAAACACATTGGTTCCCACACGAACGATGGTCGCTCCCTCTTCAATCGCCATACTGAAATCACCGGACATACCCATCGATAACATTTCCATCTCGACGCGTGGGATGTTTCTCTCTCTGATCTGCATGCTGAGCTGTTTCAACAAGCGAAAACATTGGCGGGTCTCATCAGCTGATGCATGCAGCTTCCCTATCGTCATTAATCCTTTTACATGAAGCGTTTCAAATTGAGACAATTGTTCAACGAGCTCCACTGCATCCTCTGGAGAAGCACCGAATTTACTTTCTTCATAGGACGTATTAATTTGTACAAGAATGTCCATTGTCCGCTGTTCTTTGACAAGCTGATCATGCAAGACCTGCCCGAGCTTCAGACGATCCACCGAATGGATCATTGTCACATACTTAACTACCTCCTTAACTTTATTCGTCTGCAGATGGCCGATAAAATGCCATTCCAACGCTTTGGACTGCTCCATAAGAGGATATTTATCTCGCAGTTCCTGCACCTTGTTTTCTCCAAACAGATGTTCACCTGCCTGCACGGCAATCTGTAACTTCTCCAGCGGTACCGTTTTCGTGGCTAAAAGTAGCTGCACATCGTTAACATTTCGTCCAGAAGCCTTGCAAGCCAGTGCCATTTGTTTTCTAACCATTTTTAAATTTTCTTCAACCGGATAATCCAAGCCGGATGCCCCTTTCCACTCACCATTTGAATGACAGTATAACAATCTATGGATTGAATACATATATCCAAAGATATGATTTTTGAGCAATCCAAAACTCTGCAATATGCAATTGGAGTCACGAATGAGCTTGATTCCAGTTAAACCAACTATAATTCTCACAATAAAAAATCCCGCCTCCGGCTTTCTCAGCCAGAGCGGGATTCATACAATACCTTATAAATATTTGATTATTGATTCACGTTTTCCTTGGTTACCAGCTTCAATTCAGCCGGGATGGATTTCTCCACTTGTTTACCGCTCAGCACATCGAGTGCGGCTTGCAATGCAAGCTGTCCGATCAACTCAGGTTGTTGAGCTACAGTTGCTGTTAGTTTACCATCCTGAATCGATTTAATGGCATCATCATTACCATCAAATCCGATCACCGGGATATCTTTCCCCGAACTTTGGATTGCTTCAATGGCACCAAGAGCCATTTCGTCATTATGGGCAAACACGGCTTGCACTCCTGGATTACCTTGCAATAAGTTCTCCATGACATTCAACCCTTTGGAGCGGTCAAAGTCAGCGGATTGTTTCGCAACCACGTCCAGCTTTTGGTCTGCAATCTCGTGGAAACCTTTGCCACGCTCACGGGTAGCTGATGCACCCGGTACACCTTCAAGTTCAATCACTTTAGCACCTTCACCAAGCTGTTTCACGATATATTCAGCAGCCATGCGTCCACCCTTTGCATTATCGGAAGCAACAAGTGCTGCAACTTCACCTTTATCCGCAGAGCGGTCAAGCGTAATTACTGGAATGCCCACACTATTAGCGGATTGAACCGCTGTAGAGATTGCAGCGGAATCTGCCGGGTTAATCAGCAAAGCATCAACGCCTTGCTGAATCAAATCGTCCACATCATTCGTTTGCTTCGCAGAATCGTTCTGTGCATCTACGACAACAACCTGAATACCTTGTTTCTGTGCTTCGGCTACGACACCATCTTTCAGTGAAACGAAGAACGGGTTGTTCAGTGTCGAGATCGACAAACCGATTTTCTTCTGTTCCTTACCTCCGGCTGACTTTGGTTTCGCCCAGCCTGGCGGCTCCAGCGAACATCCGGCTAGAACAACGATCAGTATCATGCTAACAAGCGTTAGTGTCCATTTTTTCATGTTGTTTTCTCTCCCTTAAGCGGTTTTCTTGCGGTCCAGCAGGACTGCGATAGCAATAACGACACCCTTCACAACCATTTGGTAGAAGGAGTTCACACCGAGCAGGTTCAGACCGTTATTCAGCACACCAATGATCAGCACACCAATCAAAGTACCTACAATGCGTCCGCGGCCGCCGGAAAGGCTTGTTCCGCCCAGCACAACCGCCGCGATGGCATCCAGCTCATAAGATGTACCTGCCGTAGGTTGAGCGGAGTTCAGACGCGATGTCAGAATCGCGCCGGCCAGCGCAGCAAGCATACCTGCAAGGGAGTAGATCATAATTTTGACGCGGGATACTTTGATACCCGAGATGATGGAAGCTTTTTCATTACCGCCGATGGCGTACGTTTTGCGGCCGAAGGCCGTTTTATGCAAAATCGTCCACAGAATTACAAACGTAATCAGCATCGTAATTGCTGGTACTGGAATACCGAGCAAGTATCCGCGTCCAAACAATTGGAACAGCAGGCTATCGCCCAAACCTGTAATCGGATTACCATTGGTATATACCAGTGTCAGACCTCTAAAAATGGTCATCGTTGCAAGGGTTGCGATAAATGGAGCCATGTTACCCTTGGTAATCATCAGTCCATTCACCATACCCATGACTCCACCAAGGGCTACCCCAATGATGATGGACAGGATTGGATCAAGACCGGATAACATCATATTGGCTACGAAGGCACTAGATAGCGCAAGTATAGAACCAACCGACAAGTCAATCCCGCCAGTAAGAATAACAAACGTCATGCCAAATGCAATTAAAGCATTAATGGAAACCTGGCGTAGCAAATTTAGAATATTAAGTGGTTCCAAAAAGCTTGGATTGAGCACGGAAACAATCACAATTAGAATGATTAATCCGAGAAGTGGGCCGAGTTTTTGTGTTACGCTAGACAAGCGGAACCCGCTTTTGGCTGTTTTAGTATTCTGCATCGTTGTCATGTTACTGTCCCCCTGTAGCTAGAGTCATAATGTGTTCTTGTGTCGCTTGTTCCTTCGGTAGAACGCCGGTAATGTGACCTTCATGCACAACGGCAATGCGGTCGCTCATACCCAGCACTTCAGGCAGTTCGGATGAAACCATGATAATAGCTACCCCGCGATCCGTCAGTTCGTTCATGAGCTGATAGATCTCACGCTTCGCTCCAACGTCTACCCCGCGTGTAGGCTCGTCCAGAATGAGCACGCTTGGACCGATACCTACCCATTTGGCAATGACAACCTTCTGCTGGTTCCCACCGGACAAATTCCGGGCTGCGGTTTCCGAGGATTGGGTTTTGATCTGCAACCGTTTGATGAGTGTGTCTACAAACTCCTGCTCTTTCCCATTCGAGATGAAGCCTTTGTTGGAAAAACTGAATAGGTTCGTCAGTGCCATATTTTCACGGATGGAAAAGTCGAGCACCAGCCCTTCATCCTTCCGGTCTTCTGTTATAAAACCGATACCGTGCTTCACCGCATCCGCCGGTTTGCGAATGTTTACCTTTTTGCCACGTATCTTGATTTCTCCGCTGTCCAATCGATCCAGACCAAAGATCGCTCTCATGATCTCCGTACGCCCCGATCCCATCAGACCGGAGAAACCGAGTACTTCACCGGCTTTTACATCAAAGCTGACATTTTCAAATAATCCCTTCCGATTCGCTTCCCTCACCTCAAGCACGACTTCACCATATTTCGGATGACGGGACGGATAACGCTCAGTCAGTTCACGACCTACCATCTTGCGTACAACTTCATCAAAGTTTGTCTCGGGAATGGCTTTGGTATCCACGGTTCGCCCGTCACGCATAATGGTGATGCGATCACAGATCGTGAAAATTTCCTCCATTCGGTGAGAGATGTAAACAACGGATACGCCATTTTTTTGCACAGAACGAATGACCTCAAACAATTTCTGAATTTCACGTTCAGTCAAAGCCGCTGTAGGCTCGTCCATGATAATGACTTTGGCCTCGGTCATAAGCGCTTTAGCTATCTCAATCATCTGCTGCTGTCCGACAGAGCACTCTCCTGCAGGGCGTTCTAGCGGAATGTCCACCGAAAGTTTGGCGAATTGTTCACTAGCAAGCGCTTTCATTTGTTTTGTGTTCAGCAACCCCACGGAGGACGATATCTCTTTACCGATAAACAGGTTATCCAGTACCGTCATCTCAGGCCAGACATTCAATTCCTGGTGAATAAACGTAAGCCCAAGCTGCTCTGCTTCTTTTGGACTACCGAAGTACGTCTCTTTGCCATCAATCTCTATGGTTCCTTGATCCCGTTGGTGCAGACCGATCAAAATGTTCATCAGCGTTGATTTCCCGGCGCCATTCTCCCCCATCAGGGCATGAACCTCGCCTTCTTTTAATTCGAAATCCACACCGCTTAACACTTGATTTGTGCCAAACGCTTTATGGATATTATGCATCTGAATGTGCATGGTGCTGCCTCCTTTTAACCGAAATGAACTCCCGATTGTAAAATGCAATTGGCATACGGTGTAGCCTCGCCTGTACGAATAACGGCCTTCACTTGCCGGGTTAACGCTTTAAACTGCTCATGGTTCTGGCTATCATCTATGATCTGTGAATCAAATTTCTCATTCAGGTACGCAAGTGTCTGCGGATTCCCTTCATGGATTTCACTAGCGATGATCACTTTCTCAATGACCATGTCTTCCGCAATGATGTCCAGCACTTCACGAAAGCTTGGTGTACCAAGTTTGAGTGCCAGATCAATCTTGGGCACACCATCCGGAACGGGCAAGCCCGCATCCGCAATGGCAATTTGATCTGTGTGACCCAGATCAGACAAGATTTTAGAGATGTGACTGTTCAAGATGCCGTTTCTTTTCATTACAAGCTCTCCTCTACTTCGTCCCTGGTTGGCATACCGCCCTGTGCACCAAACTTGGTTACGGATAACGATGCCGCCCGATTGGCAAAACGCACACTGTCCTGAATCGACTTACCCTCAGCCAGAGCGACTGCAAATGCTGCATTAAATGTATCGCCAGCTCCGGTTGTATCTACAGCTTCAACTTTATAGGTTGGCACAAGTACCTCTTCATTACCGTCATAATATCGAACACCCTTACTGCCTTCCGTAATGAATAATTTGTTTGGATGTTGACGTAGCGCTTCCGCAGGCTTCATGCCTTTGAACAAAATTTCGGCCTCATGCTCATTAGGTGTAATATAAGATGCATTGTCGATCACCTCTTGTGGAACCGCACGGGCAGGAGCCGGATTGAGCAGTAAGGGTGTCTTGTATTTGGCACATAATTGGCTGACATGAATCACCGTTTCTTCTGGAATCTCTTGCTGGATCAGCACAATATCCGCGTTACGAATCGCTTCAGCAGCTTCATCCACATAAGCAGGTGTCACTTCGCGATTGGCCGCTTCGACCACCACAATGCTATTATCTCCCTCTGCCAAGATGATATGAGCTGTACCACTCTCCGAATGTGTAACCGGTTTCACATTGCTTGTATTTACACGATTTGCTTTAAAGTTTTCTAAAATGTCTGTACCGAATGTATCATCTCCAACACGGCCGATCATGACAACCTCGGCTCCCAAACGAGCTGCCGCCACAGCTTGGTTGGCGCCTTTCCCGCCGGGTACTGTCTTAAAACTTTCACCAAGCACGGTCTCTCCCGCGCCCGGTCTTCTGGAGGATGTCACAACCAAGTCCATTGAACTGCTACCAATAACACAAATGTTAGCCATCGTTTCTCACCTTTCTCGTTGTTCCCCGTTCAATGAAAGACACGGGCAACTGTATGTTTTTATTCTCCATCTTATTTTGCTCTACTAACTGAATAAGTAATCCTGCTGCTTCTCTGCCCATTTCATATGCTGGCTGCCTGATCGTAGACAATGCCGGTGACAACAATCCACTCATTGGAATATCGTCAAACCCGATAACCTGTACATCATTCGGGACGTTCCTCCCAATCCGGTAAGCTTCATGCAAAACCGCCATTGCGGCGATGTCATTACTGGCAATAACGCCGTCCGTGTCCGGAAATTTTCTGAACAGTTCCTCCGCCCATACACCTGCCTCATTAAATGAAAAAGAGGTGGTTTGAATGACCTCATGATCCAGTCCTGCTTCCCGGATGACTTCAATCGCTCCTTCAAACCGATCTTGAGCCGGCCGAATATGGGATGGTCCTTGCATAACGGTAATTCTTTTGCTGCCCCGTTTGATGATCTCTTTGGCAGCAAGCCTTCCGCCTTCTCTGCCGTCGGCATAGACCGAAGGTCGTTCCAGCGAAGTTCTGTCCAGAAAGACAACGGGAATCTTCAGCTTTTCATATATCGAAGAGTGAGGGTAATTGGTGGATGAGATCACACCCACTACGTTATTCTGGATAAACGTCTGGATGTAATCATGCTCCTTCCGTTCATCCTCATCACTGTTTCCAAATATTAAGCGGTAATCCTGCTCTTGCATCCGATCCTCCACCCCCCGCGCAAGCTGAGGGAAATAAGGATTCGCAATGTCTGGAAGCAGTAGACCAATCAGTTTCGACTTGCGTGTGTATAGTGAACGTGCCACTTCATTCGGTGAAAAGTGAAGTGCCTTGACAGCCTCTTCAACTTTCTTGCGAGTATCTGCGTGCACATAGCCCCTGTCATTAATCACTCTGGATACCGTGGCTACGGATACACCGGCCAGATTTGCTACGTCTTTAATTGTTGTCATGGAATGTTCTCCTTATGTGTAACCGGTTACAGACATAAATTATCACATTATTTTTCATTTGGCAAGCGCTCTGTTGTTGGAAATAAAATCCATACACACTTTTCTCGCGATCATCTCTGTAATTTCTCTCATCACTTCATAACAAGGTTGCCTGCTCCAATCCATTTTTCTTCCAACACAAAAGCAGGTTTTTATGATATGGTCTATAAGGCATGATTGTTTATTCTTACATACAGATGTGCACAACAAGCGAGGAGAAGATTAAGCGTGATCGAGAGAGATTCAACACTCATTAGTCCAAAGGCAACAGAACATACGCAAAGTGAAAGTACAGCACGAGAAAACAAAAATCAAGGGGAACAGGAGAATCTGAGCAAATTAAGCGATCCATTCATTGTGATGCTCATTGCAGGCTTATGCTGCTTATTATGGGGGAGTGCCTATCCTTCCATCAAACTCGGCTATGTTGCTTTTCACATTTTACCCGAAGACATTGCTTCAAAATACGTTTTTGCCGGGTATCGATTCAGTTTGGCAGGTATATTGCTGTTACTTCTATATCGCGTTGGTTTCAGACGCAAGCCAAAGCTTAGCGGACGTGAATGGGCAGGTTTGAGCATGCTAGGCGTACTGCAAACAGGACTGCAATATATGTTTTTTTATGTAGGCGTAGCCAACACCACCGGTGTCAAAGGGTCCATCATGAATGCAACAACGACGTTTTTCAGTGTTGTATTGGCCCATTTTATCTATAAAAATGATAAGCTGAGCCGTAACAAAATCATCGGCTGTGTAATCGGGTTTATTGGAGTCATTATCGTCAACTTTCATGCAGACTTACTTACCTTTTCATTCTCTTTCACAGGAGAAGGATTTATCATTATGGCCGCTCTCGTTTTCTCGGTAACAGCCATTTACGCGAAGCGTTTAACTGGAACAATTGATGTTATGGTGATCACCGGCGTTAGTCTTCTAGTTGGCGGATTGGTGCTGACTCTGCTCGGTCTGTCACTCGGAGGTCAAGTTACTCATTTTACATGGGAATCCACACTGAATCTGGTGTATCTGGCTTTGCTGTCATCCGTGGCCTTTTGCCTGTGGAATCTGCTTCTGAAGTACAACAAAGTAGGCAAAGTATCGGTTTATAATTTCTTAATCCCCATCTTTGGTGCCCTGTTATCCGCATTGTTTCTTGGAGAAACGATCTGGGAACTAAAAAATCTTGTTGCGTTAATATTAGTATCTGTTGGCATTTATCTGGTCAACCGTGTAAACGCACTTCGAATGACAAAAAGCCGCTAATCAGCGGCTTTTGTTTATAATATCACAATATGATCATGTAAGAGGAAACATCTCCCTCTAGTTCCAATTACCTAAACCATAATATCATACTTTCTCCCACGGTAAATGTAAATAATAAGGAGTACGTGGCCCACTCCTTATACCATTAAAACAAACAAAAACCCTGCTGTTTTTCCTTAGCAGGGTCCAAAATAAGTTAATATTAATCAGAATAGCATTCGAGCATACAGCTTTTTATAGGCAAGAATACACTACGTTGCGTAAACGGCGCTGCACATAATGCTCCTGGCTGTTCAAGAGATGTTGTGCATACATCACCGTCAGTCCAGAATCCGGATCGATAATCGCCATACAGCCTGCCGCACCGGCCCATCCAAATTCACCAACCGGACTCAGTGATCCACTGCCTGCTGGGGAGATATGTGTACGAACCCCGAGACCATAACCGTATCCATACATATGATCCCATGAAAAGTCTGGTCGTGTCATGTCATTTAGATGATCGGCTCTCATGAGCTCCACGGAAGCTCGGGACAAAATCCGCACGCCTTCAGGGCTTGTGCCAAATCCGGTCAGTGCATTCAGGAACTTGGCGTAATCGTTCACAGTAGATAACAATCCGGCACCGCCACTATCCAGTTCTGTACCTACACGGAAACCGTTGCCGTCCATTCGTACCGCTTTATCTTGCTCTTCATCAAAAAGATATTGCGGAATCAAACGAGATTGTTGAGCTTCATTCAGGTCAAAGGTGGTATCATGCATACCAAGTGGTTTAATGATCTCATCTTGCAAATACGTGCCGAATCGTTTGCCACTTACGACTTCGACCAGTGCACCAAGCACATCATGACACATGCTATAATTCCAGTGGGTACCCGGCTCAAACATGAGTGGTTCTTTGGCCAAAGCTCTCGCAAACTCTCGCGTTGGCAGTGTTCCATTCGTGCGTTCTACGGCTTCCTTGATACTTGGCGAATGGATATCATATGAAAAACCAGCAGTCATCGTAAATAGATCACGCACCGTTATTGGTCTTGTCGCTTTCTCATAGTACACCTCGCCATTCGGAAGTGCCTTTTTCACCTGCATTTCCTCAAATTCAGGTAAGTACTGAGAAAGCGGGTCAAGTAAAAGGATATCCCCTTTCTCAACCAGTTGCAGTGCAGCAACACAGGTCATAATCTTGGTCATGGAGTACAAATTAAAGATGGCGTTATCCCGAATTGGAGTCTTCTCCTCCAGATTCTCAAATCCATTGCGATACTGGAAAACGGTTTCGTTTTGATGCATAATAAGCACTTCTGCCCATGGAACTCTCCATGAGGTTAAACGATCAATTAATGAAGCAACCGGTTTAAAGTCCATATTTCCCCATCCTTATATGTAAAATTGTGTTGTTTGTGCCATGAAGAGCACTTAGCGAAATATACTTCTCTTCCCTACGACATATACTACTATACGACCTTTTGAACCTGTTGACTAGTTTGATTAAATGTTAATTTCGTCAGGCCAGATATTGCATTTCAAATGGCAAAAAGCCGATCCATAACTGGACCAGCTAATAACCTTAATATCATATTCGCACGTTAATTTGGATAAGATCGTCTATTCTCAACCGATTTCATACGATTCTGGTCATCCGTTACGTGATCCTGACTAAATTCCTGCCCTGCCTCCATCTCACCATGACCGGATACGTTGCGGGAGAAATTGGTAAATTGTCTTTTGTGCTCATCCTGTTCGTGCTTCTGTTTCAAAAGTTCCTGCGGGTCTTGCTTTGTCATCGCACTAACCTCCATATTGAAATGTCTTGTACGTCTTCTCACTACATAAATCGAACTAAAGAGAATTTGCACACCAATCCAGTTCGACTCATATACAAAAGCTTTCCATACAGAAGCCCCACTTATGCAAGTAAATGCAAGTAATCCAGGTTAACGCAAAGGAAAGGAGATCATTCCCAATATGACGCGCCTTCTCTTGTCTTATCCGCTGGGTGTGAACACCCCGGTGTACAAAGGTAATCCTCCCGTCGTGATACAGCAACAATCCAGTATCGCTCAAGGTGATGCCTACAACCAGTTTATTGTCTCAAGCCTTAATCATAATGGTACACATATTGATGCGCCGTGGCATTTTAATCCTCAAGGCAAAAAGATCAGTGAGATTCCGATAGATGATTTTATTTTTACACACCCCGTGGTGATTGATATTCCCAAAAGTGATGATGAGTTGATCACCAAAGCTGATCTGCAGCCTTATGAGCATCAGATCGCTGGAGCTGACCTGCTGCTGATTCGCACGGGATTTGGCAGAATTCGCTCATCTGATCCTGACAGATACGCCAATCATAACCCGGGTTTATCCGCCTCGGCAGCACAGTACCTGATGATTTTCAACTCCTTGCGTGCTATTGGTATCGATATGATATCCGCTGGTGCAGCGAATCATCCAGACGAAGCCGTTGCTTTTCACCAGATTATTCTGGGTAAAGGTCGGGTCGACGGTAAGTACATTCTCGTCATTGAAGATCTGAATCTGAATCAGGATCTTTCCCATATCTCTAGGGTCTACGCGATCCCTCTGTACATTGAAGGCGTCGACAGCAGCTTTGCTACTGTTTTTACGGAAGATTAAGGCTGGCTAGCGGAATGATTATGGTTTTGTGAAAAAAAGATAAGAAAAAGCGCCGACAAGAGGGCTGCTCTTATCAACGCTTGTTCTTAGTGAATGTCTTTCTTCTTGAAATTGCCGCCCTTCACTTCGGCTACATCGTAGACAACAACAAAGGCTGTAGGGTCAATCTCGTTAATGATTTCTTTGATTTTACTCTCTTCCATCCGGTTGATGACACAAGTGATTTCCTTGAACTGCTCGTTGGAGTATCCACCATATGCCTCGGTGTACGTTGCTCCGCGTCCGAGTCGATCACGAATAGTCTCCACCATGACTTCCGGTTGTGTCGTAATAATTTTGAATGTCTTCGAACCGCTCAAACCTTCTTCAACAATATGTATCACTTTAGAGGCAATGAAATAAGCGAGTCCTGACAAAATCGCACCTTGCAGACCAAATACGGTCGAAACAACGATAAATACAAACATGTTCAGGAATAGAATCAGGTCACTCGTTCCGAACGGAAGCTTACGAGATAACAATACGGCAAGCATATCAATCCCATCAAGTGCTCCGCCGTTACGTAGTGCAAGACCCATACCAAAACCGATAATGATACCACCCACAACCGTTACCAGCAACGTGTCCCCTTTAATAATCGTGGGCACATGATGCATCAGACTGGCACTAATCGCCAGTGACGCAATACCAATTACAGAGTAAAGTGCAAAGCTTTTACCAATTTGCTTGTAACCGAGCCACACAAACGGAATGTTTAGCAATCCGATGAGTAATCCGAGTGGCAATCCGAACAAATTCGAGCCGACGATACTGAGACCGGTTACGCCACCATCAGATACCTGGTTTGGAATCAATATGGCCTCCAGACCATAGGCCGTGATGAATCCCCCGATAATGATGAGTAGCGCTTTGGAAAGGATTTTGAGCTGGTTCGACTTGTGTGGTTTGTGTTGATGCATTCCATTTCCCCCTTGATAAACGATAAACACGATAGATTTTAACAAACATAAAAAATAGTCTATAACAAAAATCACACATTTGGCAATAGAAGGGCAATCCAAAAGTTAGTTCAGTCTTCCAATCGCATTCTTTCTACGTTACATTATTTCCCGATAAAGGATCGATATGCCGTGATTTTAAGTTCAAGCATTTCATTCGCCGCATGAAGGGTATTCATCTGATCTTCAACGGCTTTTTTATGGTTCTCGAGCAACTTTAAACGTTCTGGAGCCGTATGCTCACCTTCTTGAAATAAAGAAGCATACTGTTTGATTATCGCAATCGGCATTTGTGTTTCTTTCAGCTTGATGACAAACTGCAGCCATTTAAGATGCGACTCATTATAGCGCCTGTCCCCACTGGAGTCACGCAAAGGAATTATAATTTGTTCCTTCTCATAATAACGCAACGTATGTGCACTGATGCCCAGCATCTCGGCGACTTCTCCGATCGTATGCATGGTTGTTTCACCTCCTCCTTCGGATGGCTTGACTTAGAGTAAACTCTAATCAGTATAATCAATTCGTGGTCATCCCACAATATAGATTGAATTTATCTCAGGAGGAGTTTCATATGAAATATACCGTTATTACCGGTGCCAGCTCAGGTATCGGGTATGAAGCCGCTTTGGCTTTTGCAGCCAGAGGCAAACATCTCATTTTAGCAGCCCGCAGAACCGAAGCTTTGGATTTGTTAAAAAATAAAATCGCCGAACTCAACTCGGAACTCGATGTTGTTGTTCGTACAGTGGATTTGTCCATTGCCGCAGATGTACATGCTTTCTATGAAAGCTTGAAAGGTTACTCCATTGAAACATGGATCAACAACGCAGGCTTTGGCAACTTTGCTTCGGTCGGTGAGCAAAATTTGCCTAAAATCGAGCAAATGCTTCATCTGAATATTGAAGCACTGACGATTCTCTCCACTCTGTATGTTCGGGATTATGCCAATACTCCGGGCACGCAGATTATCAACATCTCTTCAGGAGGCGGCTACACTATTGTTCCAGATGCGGTGACCTATTGTGCCACGAAGTTTTATGTCAGTGCCTTTACCGAAGGGCTAGCACAAGAACTCCAAAGCAAAGGCGCTCCAATGCAAGCCAAAGTGCTGGCACCTGCGGCCACAGAAACTGAGTTTGCTGAACGTGCCTTTGATCTGGATCAGTTCCAGTATGAAGGCCGTGTGCCCAAGTTCCATACAGCCGAGCAAATGGCTGGATTTTTACTCGATCTCTATGACAGCAAACATGTTGTAGGTATTGTGAATGGTCTAACGTATGAATTCGAACTGAAGGACCCAATCTTCCCCTATGCCGCAAGAGCTGCAAGCAAACCTGTCGATTCTAACGAATAATAGAAGTAGCCAAAAAAAGGCTGTCCTCTGGTCACACGAAGCCTGTGACCTTGGACAGCCTTTTACTTGTACTGCACTATTATTACTCTCTATTGTAATATCTCTATATTGCTCGGATATATAATAAAGTATTATGCCAAACGCATTTTGAAATCCTGATATCCGAATTCACGTACAACTTCGCAATCTCCATCTTTGCGTTTAACCGCAATGGCAGGAAGCGGCATGCCGTTAAACGTATTGGTTTTAACCATGGAGTAGATCGCCATGTCTTCAAATACGAGACGGTCGCCTTCTTTCAAAGGCTCATCGAATGAATAGTCGCCAATCACGTCACCAGACAGACATGTTTGACCACCTAGACGATACAGGTGAGCTTTCTCGCCCACTTCACCCGATCCAATCAATGGCGGACGATACGGCATCTCCAGAACATCTGGCATATGACAAGTTGCTGAAGTATCCAAAATGGCAATATCCATGCCATTCTTGTGGAAGTCCAGTACGGAAGTCACCAGATAACCTGCGTTGAGAGCAACCGCCTCTCCCGGCTCCAGATACACTTCCAGACCATAATCATTTTGCATCCGTTTAATACAAGCTTCGAGTCTTGGAATGTCGTAATCTTCACGGGTAATATGGTGTCCTCCGCCGAAGTTAATCCATTCCATCTGCGGCAACCATTGTCCGAACTTCTCAACAAATGCATTCAACGTTGTTTCCAAGTCGTCCGAGTTTTGCTGGCACAGCGTGTGGAAGTGCAGTCCAGACACCCCTTCAAGCAACTCTGCACGGAAATCCTCCTGCTTCGCGCCGAAGCGTGAACCTGGAGCACACGGATCATAGATCTCGTGTCCTTCCTGAGTGGAGCATTCCGGATTCACACGCAAACCAACCTTACAGCCCGCTTGCAGTGCTTTATCCTTGAATTTTGCCAGTTGTGAAAAGGAATTAAAAATGATGTGATCACAGATCGAAACAATCTCATCCATCTCTTCCTCACGAAAAGCCGGAGCAAAGACATGATTCTCTTTGCCCATCTCTTCGTGACCGAGACGCGCTTCATACAAACCGCTCGCAGTCGCACCGCTCAGGTATTCTCCAATAAGCGGATACATCGCCGTCATGGAGAACGCCTTCTGCGCAAGCACGATTTTCGCTCCTGTACGCTGCATTACACCGTTCAGGATTTTCAAGTTTTTCTCAATCAGACCTTCGTCAACAACAAAACAGGGTGTCGGTAATTGCTCGAACCGCATGTTAGCGAACAAGCTCCGATTCTTTAGCTTTAGACTCTTCTGGCAGCTCATCCACGAGAACCGGATTGAAGTCTTCTACCCAAGGAAGTCCCCATTTGTTCAGTTCTTCCATGAACGGGTCCGGGTTGAACTCTTCCACGTTGTATACGCCTGGTTTGTTCCATTTTCCTGTCATCACCATAGCCGCACCGATCATAGCCGGAACACCAGTTGTGTAAGAGATCGCTTGGGAACCTACTTCTTTATAGCACTCTTGGTGGTCACAGATGTTGTATACATAATATGTTTTGTCTTGACCGTCTTTTTTACCTTTGAAGATACAACCGATGTTCGTTTTACCTACTGTACGAGGTCCGAGGGACGCCGGATCAGGCAGAACAGCTTTCAGGAATTGCAAAGGAATGATTTGTTTTCCTTCGAACTCGATCGGCTCGATGGAAGTCATTCCTACGTTTTCCAGAGCTTTCAGGTGAGTCAGATAGCTTTGACCAAATGTCATGAAGAAACGGATACGTTTCAAGCCAGGCATGTTTTTCGCCAGAGACTCCAGCTCTTCATGATACAACAGGTACATATCTTTTTCGCCAACTTCTTTGAAGTCGTACACACGTTTGATTTCCATCGGTTTAGTTTCGATCCATTCACCATTCTCCCAGTATCTGCCGTTCGCAGAAACTTCACGAATGTTGATCTCAGGGTTGAAGTTTGTTGCAAATGGGTAACCATGGTCGCCGCCATTGCAGTCGAGGATATCGATATATTCGATCTCGTCAAAATAGTGTTTCAATGCGTATGCGGAGAATACGCCCGTTACGCCAGGGTCAAATCCGCTACCCAGCAGTGCAGTGATGCCTGCTTTTTCGAAACGCTCTTTGTAATCCCATTGCCAGCTATATTCGAATTTCGCCGTATCTTCCGGCTCATAGTTTGCTGTATCCATGTAGTTTGTTTTCGTAGCCAGGCAAGCATCCATGATCGTCAGATCCTGGTATGGCAATGCCAAGTTCATTACGATATCCGGTTGGAACTCGTTGATCAATGCAATCAGCTCTTCTACATTGTCCGCGTCCACTTGAGCTGTTGTAATTTTTGTTTTGCCGCCATCCAATTTTGCTTTCAGTTCATCACATTTGGATTTGGTACGGCTTGCGATACAGATTTCTTCAAAAACCTCGCTGTTTTGAACGCATTTGTGTACTGCTACAGAAGCTACGCCGCCGGCGCCGATGATTAGTGCTTTTCCCATTTTCTCATTCTCCTATCCCCATAATCAGGTTTTTTAGTTTTTGTTTTTTTCGTAAAATTCCATGACGTTCGCAGTTGTATTGTTTCATTATGCAACGTCCACCCGCTCCTGATACAATAAAAAAAGCAAGGTGAAAAATGTCGCACTTTTGCGCACACCATCACACTTGCTTGTCGATATACATCATAAAAAAGACGTGAAGACTCCTTGACCAAAAAAGTCCATAAGAACCCCTTCAGCGGAAAGCTTCTTCATGTATATCAATATTGGATCAGAGTCTATATAGCAAATAATTCGCCTTTACCACTCTTATTGACCGTTTCACAAGTTGATGTGCAGATGCACTGGTTGTAAAGTAACCAACTTATAAAATTTGAGCTTTGAACTCAATCAATAAGGCAACAGAAGTTGCCAATCGGCATTTGACCCGGCTGTCCGTATGGCCTTAACTCCTTGGTAGAAGTGGTCAAAAATTATCTGCTGGAAAGCTCTAATTCATATTGATAAATCAACTTTCCAAAATCACAGGTATTACACTATCAGACGTTTCCCGAAAAATCAAGAGATATTTTAAAATTTATTTTTTATTTTATTAGATCAGGAATGAACTGTTCATCATAACCTTTAAAGTCAACTTCAGCGTTCTTCACTTGAGATCAAACTTTTCTGCATAAATATGCCCCCTCTTTTATTCAAGTCCACTTCTCACGTAATTATAGATAAAGTCATGACTGTTATATTTTAACTTCAGCCTCTACCCTTCTGTATTGATTTAATCGATATATCCTCCTAATGAAGCCATACTTTTTCGAAAGAACGTTTCTCCATTTGTCAATATAGTTCTCTGATGGTGGTTTACGAATAATTCAAACAATCTACAGGGATGTAATCCAAAGAGCATCAAAGCATGCACTGTGTCTATAAAGTACAAATTTTAAATCGAAATAAGGTGCATATTAATAAACTATTATTGGATATTCATTCACACCATTAATTTGCACAATGAGTAAATTTGCACATTGGGCAAATTGTTGTTATGATTATTTTCACAAAAGAGATACTGTGGATATTTTCCTTTAATCCATCTTAAGGAGGTGAACGCATAGGCGGTATAAATTATGAAACGAACGTTGCGACACTTAAAAAAAGAAGCCACGGAGAAAGCCCTTGCCGGAGTTGCTTTTAATCTGACGCTGGAGCATGGACTAGATGGATTTACGGTAGAAGATATCGTGCGACAGGTCGGATGCTCTCGTAGAACATTTGCCAACTACTTTACGTGCAAGGAAGAAGCTGTTGCGCTTGGAGCTCTATCTGTACCAAATACAGCCGAGCTTGAACATCTGATCACAGAGATTCCGGATCATGCCTCACTGCTGGAAATTATGTATGAACTGGTTAAAATGCAACTCACGTCCGAATTGATTGGCAGACTGCATCAACTTGTCATCTTGTCCCGAACCTATCCCGTGCTTGAACCTCACTATTTGGCAGCGATGCACAGACTGCAAACTCAGGCGCAGGAAACCCTGCTTGACCTGTCGAACGGCCAAAACGACGAAATCTATACTTACTTGTTGATCAGCGCTATTTATGGCACCGTGTTGCCCTTAATTGAAGGAAGACTGAACGTACTGTTGCCCGGTAAGCAAATTCCTGCCGACTCAGGTTCAGATGCAGTCCCGTTTGAGCAGTTTATGGAAACGGTGTTTGATCATTTGCGAAAAGGATTTTAAGCTCCTTCTTTTATCGTCTTTTAATCATAATCCACCATTAGAATTGTCATACTTATAATAGAAGGAGTGTAAAAAAGAGAAATGTCTACCTTATTATATAAAATAGGAAAAACTGCTTTTCGCAAGCCGGGATATTTTATTATTGGCTGGGTGATCATTCTGGGGATCGTCATCTCCATGATCAGTATCAACGGCGTGCACATCAGCTCGGAAATGAAAATTGAAGGAACAGAATCACAGAAAGTTTTGGATCAGCTTGCAAAAGAACTGCCTGCCGCCTCTGGCGGTCAAGGAAGCGTTGTGTTCAAAGCGCCGGACAACGAGCGGCTGGATACACCTGAACGTACCGCTGCCATTATGAAAGGTGTCAGCGAAGTATACGGGCTGGACAAAGTGATTAATCCAGCCGACTATGCTGCTGCGCAAGCGAACAACTCAGGGGCATCTGCGGACGCGGCTCAAGCGATGAACATGGCCCAGTCGGCTACAGCCTCGCCGCCTCCATACGGTCCATTCATGGTGAACAACGTTCCCGTGCCAGGTTTGTTAATCTCATCGGATGGTAGCACAGCACTGTTTCAGTTCCAATTCACGATTGAACAGTCTGCTATTACGCAAGATGTGTTTGATTCTGTTATTCAATCGGTCATGAAAGTTGAAGAAGGCACACAGATTAAGGTATTGCCTGGTGAAACGCTTAAATCCGTATCCATCGGGGTTGGTTCCGCCGAAATTGTAGGGCTGGTTATCGCGGTCATCGTACTGCTCATTACCCTTGGTTCCGTTGTTGCAGCAGGCCTGCCACTGATCACAGCCCTTCTTGGTGTCGCTATTGGGGTTGGGGGAGCATTCTCGATCTCCAAATTTGTTGATATGCCAAGTGTGACATCCGTTTTGGCTCTAATGGTAGGTTTGGCTGTCGGCATCGACTATGCACTTTTCATCGTCAATCGTCAGCGCCGGATGATTATTGACCAACGCCTAAGCGCACAGGAAGCTACAGCGCGGGCAATTGGCACATCAGGCAGTGCTGTATTTTTTGCCGGCTTAACCGTCATTATTGCCCTCTGCGGTATGCTCGTCATCGGACTCACTTTCTTGTCCACGATGGCACTCGTCGCAGCGGCAACGGTACTGATCAACGTATTCGTTGCATTAACCTTACTGCCAGCCTTGCTCGGCCTTGTTGGTGAACGAATCTGCTCGAAGAAAGCTCGTGCGAAAGCTATTAACTCATCAGAAGCGTCAAGTCATGGCGTGGCTAACAGATGGGTCAAATTCGTTATTAAACATCGCTGGGCAACCGTTATTGCGATTATCCTTGTCCTTGGTTTTGCCGCAACTCCGATTACTAAAATGGAAATGGGCATTCCGGGAGCTTCCTCAGCAAACCTGGATACGGATGCAAGACAGAGCTATGATGCCATTTCGAAAGGTTTTGGTGAAGGCTTTAACGGGCCGCTAATCCTGGTGGCCGAACCACGTAATGCCTCTGCCAAAATGACACCAGAGCTTCTGGGTGGACTCGCCATGGAGTTGCAGGGTCAGAATAACGTGGCTCAAGTCTCTCCTTTAGGGATGACGGAGGATTTGGCTATTTTCAGTCTCATTCCCAAGACAGGTCCTAACGATCAATTGACTAAGACGTTGGTTAACGACCTGCGGTCAGCAGACTCTAATATGGCTAAGACCTATGACGTCAAACTTGGCGTAACCGGACTTACCGCCGTAAATATTGATATGTCCGCCAAGCTGGCTCAGGTTTTCCCGATCTATGTAGGTATCATCATTCTACTTTCATTGATTATCTTGTTGCTTGTGTTCCGTTCGATCATCGTTCCGATCAAAGCAACGATTGGTTTCCTGCTTAGCATTCTAGCTACATTCGGCATGACAACCGCAGTGTTCCAATGGGGCTGGTTGCACTCCCTTTTTGGTTTCGATACAGGCGGCCCGTTACTCAGCTTCATGCCTATAATCGTAACCGGGATTCTCTACGGTCTTGCCATGGATTATCAGGTATTCTTGGTTAGCTCGATGCGCGAATCCTATGTTCATGGTCACCGTGGAACGGAATCCGTTATACATGGTTATAATCAGGTTAGTCGTGTCGTTGTTGCCGCTGCGGTTATCATGGTTTCCGTATTCGCTGGTTTTATCTTTACTGATGATGTCATGATTAAACAGATCGGCTTCACACTCGCGGTAGGTATTTTAGTTGATGCTTTTATCATTCGCATGGCTCTGGTTCCGGCCATTATGGCGATGTTTGGCGATAAAGCTTGGTCTCTTCCGAAATGGCTGGATCGCATCCTGCCTAATCTCGATGTGGAAGGCGAAAAACTGATTGCTTCCCTCAATGCCCAAAACGAAGTTAAGTCACAGTCGGGTTCCAAATCATAACGGATTTTCAATAATATATCTTCAACAAAAGACCTCCTCAGTTCATGAGGAGGTCTTTACATTAAGCCTATTATCTAACACAATACTATCTAACCCAAACAACGCGACTTCTAAATACATGCTATAGCATGTATTTAGAATACTTTAACTCTCTATCTTAAATTCACCTAATCCTCTCGAACATTCATGTACAGCTTCTCTAATATTGCCTTTAATTGCTCCAGTTCCTCAGGCTCTATCCCCCGTGTAACATAGTTATGAGCGTCTTGGACCGTTAACAACAACTTTTCTTTCACTTCTTCTCCTTTGGGAGACAAATATAAATGGTGTGAACGTTTATCTTGATCATTAACGATACGTTGAACCATTCCTTTACGCTCTAATGAATGGATCATTCGAACGACAGTCGTTTGATCCCGATCGATAGCCTCTGCCAACTCTTTTTGAGTCGTAGCTTTATCGAGATCCATATAAGAAATAATACTCCATTGTTCAGGCGTGACCTCGTAAGGTTTCAATTGTTTGATAAAATAATTCGTAAGCTTGAGATCTGTCCGGTGAATTAAAAAACCAGTCACATTGTATAAGTCCATTGTTGTACCCTCATTCATCATTTTCTTACACCCAATTATAGGTGATCTGAACGAATGTTACAAACGACACTCATCAATGAATGAGCTGGCTAAACTGATTTTCAATCAGATGCTTACTTAATTAATCGATTTCAAATTTATATCCTAACCCCCATATCGTTTTGATCATAGAGGAGGAACCCGCCGAAATGTCATCCAGCTTTTCCCGAACTCGTTTGATGTGTGTGTCTACGGTACGATAGTCCACACTATAATCATAGTTCCATACATTTTGAAGTATATTCTCTCTCGAAAACAACTTATCTGGTGACGTCGCTAAATAAAATAACAATTCGTATTCTTTAGGAGTTAAATGAATCTCTTTCCCCCTAGAAGACAATTTGTGATCGTCTTCCAATATGAAATCACGCAATTTCAATCTTCGATAAAAAGTAAGGTTTTCGTGATTCCCCGCTTGTCTTCTCCGAACGACACTTCTAATACGATGAACGACTTCACGTGGACTAAACGGTTTGGTGACATAATCATCCGCTCCTAACTCAAAACCTTGAATAACATCCTCTGCACTATCTTTTGCAGTTAAAATTAAGATGGGAGTTGTCTTATATTGACGTATTCTTGAAGTTACGAAAAAGCCATCCATGCTAGGTAACATGACATCAAGGATCAACAGATCGTAGTCATAACGAAGTGCTTTTTCCAGACCAATCTCTCCTGTGGTAGCTTCATCTACTTCGAAACCTTCTCTCTCTAAATACAACCGTAGAAGATTTCGAATTCTCAGCTCATCTTCAACAATTAGAATTTGTTGGGATTGTAGTCCCATCTTACGTCTCCTCCTTATTCAGCGCTTAGAAGAAATAATACAGTGATACAATCAAGCTAAGAACGAATAGAACAATGGCAGGAATGGCTTTTTGTATAGGATCTTTAGCTAAAACAATCAAAGTAAAGGCTCCAGCAATCATTGTACCCCCCAGTAACAATCCTGCCCAAAATGCAACACCAGGTACCCATATGCCAGCAAGCATACCCATAGCTCCAACAATCTCAAACGATCCGGTCAAAATATTAAAGAATGAAGGCAATCCAAAACGTTTGAATTCATCGGCCATCTTCCCCGAAATAATTTTGCTTCCTGTAACCAGGAAAAAGAGGCCTAACAGAACCTGTAAAACCGTAATAAAAATGAACATCGCTATCCTTCTTTCATTCGTTATTACATATAGATCGCGCAAATCAATTACATGCTATACCATGTATCTGGTCTGTGACTCTGCTTATGAAAAAGGTTATTTAGTTGCACTGACAGCTCTCACGTTTAACAACAACCATCAATCCCATTGGCATTCTATATGCTATAGCATATATTTTGTTTTAAATTTAATCTAATGTCAACCCCGGAGTATAACTTTATTGAAATGTAACCATTCATACGTTATCTCGAATAAAAAAATAAGAATCACTTTCAAGCGTATGCTCTAATCTATACTCGAAAGTGATTTTTGTGTTCAACCTTTCATATCCATCGAACTAGAATCAAGCCGTAATGTCCTGCACAGGGCTCTTAAATCGTGCTGAACTGCATGCTCTGACGAAAGCTGCAAATAACTGCTGACTGTACCCGTCCACGGCATAACTATACTCCGGATGCCACTGAACAGCGAGTACAAACGAATAACCTGGCATGACGACAGATTCAACTAATCCATCCTCCGCAATGGCAACAGCCACTAATTGATCCGACAACATTTTGATGCCCTGATGGTGATAGCTGTTAACCTGAATCTGATCCGTCTGCAAGATATCATGAAGCAGATTATCTTTTTCAATATGTACGGAATGTACGAGATTCGTATACGGGGGTTTTTGTTGATGAATAATCTTAGGCTTTGCATCCATATCTGTCGGGATATCCTGATATAACGTTCCGCCTAAAATCACGTTAAACAGCTGTAATCCACGGCATATGCCGAAGGCTGGTTTACCAAGCGCTATCACTTTTTTAAACAGAATAACCTCCATCTGATCCCGCTCCATACACAACTCACCACAGACGCTCTGCATCCGCTCATCATAAAGTTCCGGATTAACATCATGGCCACCAGTAAACAGAAATCCGTCAAAGGTGTGCGCTAGCGCTGCGATAATGTCCTCGTCTGTCGTTAATGGCAACATGACCGGTATACCACCTGAATCTTCAATGGCCTTCATATAGTCAGGAAGCATCCAGTAACTTTTTTTGTCCGTATCGTATAAAGGCAGTACCCCTATCATCGGTTTGTTCATCCCAAGCCACCTCCTGTTTTATATTGGATTCAACGCTTCATTTATCGTTTATATCGTATCGGTATTTACATTCAAGTTTGTTTTATTCTATCAGAGTTTCCGCTTTACAACATGCACAAAACCTTGCATTTCCTTACCTGTTACATCCTCTGTTAGCATGAGAAAAAATAGATTTCAACGTAAAAAAAGCCGCTGTACGCAGCGACTTTCCTTTGACGTATTAGAGTGTAAACCGTTGAACCAGCTGTTGCATATTGTCAGCCGTTTTGGACAGCTGTACCGTGGATGCCGAGAATTATATGATTTAGAGGTAGTGCTATACATTTTTCACATCATACAAATCTTCAGGCAATGCCTGCAAAAAAGGCGACCAGTCCTTCGACGTATATAGATTCAACCGATGCATCGCGCGAGTACAAGCCGTGTAAAGAAGCTTGCGATCATACTCCTCTCCATATTTGCCGGATGAAGCATCATACACAAGCACTGCATCGAATTCCACACCTTTGGCAAGGTACACGGGAATGACCATCACGCCTTTTTCAAACTGCTCCGTGTCTTTCGTAATCAGCCTTAGTCCCTCTACACCGACCTCTCGCAAACGTTCATATGCAAGGTGACTCTCGGCTGCCGTTTTGGTTATGATCGCAATCGAACGAAAACCCTCTTTTTGAAGCGCCTCAACGTCAGATCGAATGAACTCATCACGCCCGTTCTCTCCTGCCTCCACCCGGATTAAAGCCGGCTTCTGGTCCCTTCTGTCAAAAGCAACAATCTCATCACCGCCAGGTAGCATCGCCTTCGTGAATTCAACAATTTCACGAGTCGAGCGATAGCTCTGTACTAGCCGAATAAGCGTCGTTTCTTTGTCTCCATATAACGAAATTAATGGCGAATCAGTAGCGGCAAGTTCTGTCGCCTGCATATAGATCGCTTGTCCGAAATCACCAAGTACCGTCATGCGGGCACGAGGGAACAGCTTTTTGAGATATTCATATTGAAATGCCGAGTAATCCTGACCTTCGTCGACGAACACATGACGGATATCCGTGTTGATTCGTACCCCTTCGATCATTTCTTTTACATATAAATATGGGGTAGCATCTTCATGGAACAGCTTGTTCTGACGCAACATATCTCTGGTTTGGGTACAGATTTCATCCCAGTGAGGTGGAACTGCCGCTCCATTTGTACGATCTTGATAGGCTGCGGAATCTACAAATAGTTGTTCATAGGCTGACTGTACATTGACGAATTTAAACTTTCGGACACGCTGCCTTAGAGGCTTGAACGTTTGCTTCACTATTTTTCGCCGTAGCAACTCTTCTTCTCGCTCCAGAAAATCAAATGAGCCTTCATCCAGGTCAGGGTGTTTGCCAGCATTCTCCCGTGCTGCATACTGCTCCGCCACTTCGAACACAGCCTTTTCCTTGTGCAGCTTACCGTACGCATCCGCGTAGTCGTCCGTGTCGAGGTAATTTAACTCTTCCTCCACCCAGTCCGCTTGTCGTTCCTGTTGCTCTAGAACAGACAGCTGTTTCAGTAACCATTCCTGTAATAACAATATCCGACTTGGTAACGAAAGGTGGATATCATACGTAGAGAATTGTGCCTTCATTTGAGCTGAAGTAATAAACTCCCGTTCACGGAACCGGACACCGATAAAGTTTAACCCTTCCCGACCCAGCCATTCCCCATAGTTCTTCAAAGCTTTCATAAATTCCGCGGATGCTTTATAGCGAATGCCTTCCATACGAGCAGTGTAATCTGGTTCCGCACCAGCAGTAAGCACATACTCGATCTGATCAAGTGGATCTTCCGGACTCAAGCTCGATCCCAGCCAATAATTCAAGTATTCCTGAAACGTCGTCTGTTGAATGTTCTCTTCACCTAGCTCTGGCAAAACGGTCGAGATATAACTCGCAAACATCGGATTTGGCGAAAAAAGAACCATCTGATCTGCCTTGATCGTCTGGCGATGTTTATATAATAGATAGGCCACTCGCTGGAGCGCAGCGGATGTCTTTCCGCTACCTGCGGCGCCCTGAACAATCAGCATTCGGCTGCGATCATCACGGATAATGGCATTCTGTTCCTTTTGAATCGTTGCTACAATGCTTTTCATCTGAGAGTTCGCACCTTTGGAGAGCACTTCCTGGAGCATGGCATCCCCAATGGTTTCACTAGCATCAAACATGCCCAGCAACTGACCATCCTGAATTTGAAACTGACGTTTCAGTTCAACGGTCCCCTCGATTTTCCCCATAGGTGTCTCATAATCTGCCGTACCGGAGCCATAGTCATAATAGAGACTCGCGATAGGTGTACGCCAATCATAGATGAGAAAATCCAAGCCTTCCTTGTCTGTAAAAGAAGACACCCCAATGTAAATTGGCTCCGTAAAACCAAGACCCTTTTCCTTAAAATCAATACGTCCGAAGTAAGGTAAAGGCAATAAACGATTTACATTTTTCCACTGCTGTACTAATAACTTATGCCCACGTTCTCGTTCAGCCAACACTCTCGCTTGCTGATTAATGGTATAAAAGGCTTCTTCAAAATCCGTGTATGAACCCGTATTAATCGTGACTTCTTCCCAGAAACGTTTACGAATTTCCGTAGCCTGATCCGCAAGACCTTCAACTTGGGGTTCAAGTTCAGCAAGTCTCGCCTGCAGTTCATTTCGCACGTAAGCCAATCTTTCTTTTTCCAATTGCCATTCGTTCGTTTCTGTCATATCTTTAACCACACTCCTCAGCCCATTTTTTTTGGAGAAAAAAAGCGCGTTGACAAACCGAAGAATCCGATGTATGATTAATTTAGGAGAAATAATGATACATCAATTACATATTCAACGAAATCAACTGCGCTCATGATTATATCACAGCGTATTTTTACGTTCAATCTTTTTTTATTATATTTACGGTCATGAGACCTCTGCATATCAAAGTTTCAACATTTAAACGATAGCTCCACTCTCTTTAAAGCCCTTTGGTCTGTTCCAAGGGGCTTTATTTTATTAGGTGCTCTACGTTTCTATACGTAAAAGAGTGCTACTCCCATTTTGATCGGATCAGGCAAACTTTTGATTGAAATGAACTACAGTTTCATTAGAGAATCATGACATAATAGAACAGAAAACAGCCATCCTATTAGATATGTGGAATACGTGGCAACTTGGAGAAGAAAGGAAATGTGATTACGATGGAATACGTTAAACTTGGTAATACAGGACTCGATGTCTCGCGCTTTTGTCTCGGATGTATGGGATTCGGGGACGCCAGTAAATGGGTTCACGAGTGGGTGCTGAACGAAGAAGACTCCCGATCCGTGATTCGCAAGGCACTGGATCTTGGTATTAATTTCTTCGATACAGCCAATATATACTCTCTTGGTACGAGCGAGGAATATCTGGGACGGGCTTTGAAAGACTACGCAGACCGTGATCAGGTCGTGATTGCGACCAAAATTCATGGACGAATGCATGAAGGCCCCAACGGCTCCGGGTTGTCCAGAAAAGCCATTTTAAGTGAAATTGACAAAAGTCTCAAACGCCTCGAAACGGATTATGTAGATCTATATATCATTCACCGCTGGGACTATAACACCCCTATTGAAGAAACGATGGAAGCACTCCATGATGTAGTGAAGTCAGGTAAAGCCAGATATATTGGCGCTTCAGCCATGTTCGCATGGCAGTTCCAGAAAGCGTTATATACAGCGGAGAAAAATGGCTGGACCAAATTTGTTTCCATGCAGAACCATTTGAACCTGATTTACCGTGAAGAGGAACGGGAGATGCTGCCACTTTGCAAAGAGGAAAAGATTGGCGTTACGCCATACAGCCCACTCGCTTCCGGCAGGTTAACAAGAGATTGGTCGGTGACGACGCATCGCTCTGAAACGGATATGATTCAGAAATCAAAGTACAATGCCACAAGTGACGCGGATCGCATTGTTGTCGAACGGGTGGCGGCTATTGCCGAGAAGTATGATGTGCCTCGTACACACATAGCGCTGGCATGGCTGTTACAGAAAGAGACCGTGACTGCTCCGATTATCGGCGCAACGAAACATTCACATCTCGATGTTGCCATAGGCGCATTGTCGGTAAAGCTTACCCTAGAGGACATCGCTTTTCTGGAAGGGCCTTATATTCCGCATCCTGTCGTGGGCGCACAGTAAACAACATTGATGGAGCACAAGAAATATTTATGATCTGTCAATGATATGGTCGTAAGGTTTACGGTCTTCAAAATGTTATCGTAACAACAATAGCCCCTCCTTTCCTTATGCGGAAATAGGGGCTATTTGCTGATGCATCAGTTTTATTTATTAAAGGCGAAGGCGTTAACTGAACTCCTTCCCCTCTGCTCTGTTAAATGGTGCTTGTATCAATAACAAAGCGATATTTCACATCTGAAGCGAGCACACGTTTATAAGCTTCATCAATCTGATCTGCCGAAATAACCTCAATGCTAGGGGCAATATCATGCTTAGCACAGAAATCAAGCATTTCTTGTGTCTCACGTATGCCGCCAATCATGGAACCTGCGAATGAACGACGATGTCCGATCAGCGAGAATGCATTGACGGGCAGTGGCTCTGGCGGAGCCCCTACATTAACGAGTGTGCCGTCCAACTTGAGCAGCGAGAAATAAGCGTTGATATCAATGCTGGCACTAACCGTATTAATGATCAGGTCTAATGAGCCTGCAAGCTTTTCAAATGTTTCCGGGTCGCTCGTTGCGTAGTAATGATCTGCGCCAAACTGCAATCCGTCTTGCTTTTTACTCAGGGATTGAGAAAGAACCGTAACCTCAGCTCCCATCGCATGTGCGATTTTAACCGCCATATGACCGAGACCACCCATCCCTACGACTGCGACTTTCTTACCCGGACCAGCGCCCCAATGATGCAACGGAGAATAAGTGGTAATTCCAGCGCATAGCAGAGGTGCGGCAGCATCCAGCTCAATATTGTCAGGAATGCGCACTACAAAATCCTCGGTTACCACGATATGGGTGGAATAACCGCCTTGGGTTGGCTCACCGTATTTGTCTACTCCTGCATACGTTGGAATGTTACCTTTCAGGCAGTATTGCTCTTCTCCTTTACGGCAATTCTCACATTCGCCGCAAGAGTCGACCATACATCCAACACCTACGCGGTCGCCTACTTTATATTTCGATACACCACTACCTACTTCAGTTACAATCCCGGCAATTTCGTGTCCCGGTACGAGTGGATAATTAACGGGTCCCCACTCCCCATGAGCGGTATGAATGTCCGAGTGGCAGATGCCGGCAAACTTAATCTCAATTAATACATCCGTGGTATCCAGATCACGGCGGTTAATCTCTGCGGAACGGAAGGGTTTATCGGGTCCATCCACGGCTCTGGCTTTAGCTGTAATCAATAGTATAACCTCCTCATGATTTTGGAATCTTCTTTATCTTACGCCCTATAGTTAACTCTAGGTCAAATGTTTTGCTCTACTTTTTCTAAAAAAGTGTTCGTTTTGACATCACTCCTGACCGCATGATAGAATTCACTCGCGTCAGCGAATGCCATGCAGCCTATCGGCTTTAATCTCGATCTGATCTAGAACTGAAAGGAACAAACTCGATATGACCTATTCCATTAGTGAAGTCGCTAAAAAATTGGATCTGACTGTGTATACATTGCGCTATTATGACAAAGAGGGACTCATGCCCTTCGTCGAACGTAATTCGACCGGAACGAGACAATTCAAGGACTCCGATATTGATTTTCTGAAAATAATCCAATGTCTGAAAGCTACCGGAATGCCTATCAAGGATATCCGGGAATTCATAGCCTGGTGCTCGGAAGGTGATGCAACCTTGCATCAGAGGTACGATATGTTTACCGAGCGCAAAGCCAGCGTCGAGGCTCAAATGGAAGAACTCCGAAGAACAATGGCCGTTATTGAGCATAAGCGCAGTTATTATCAGCAGGCCATCGAAGCTGGAACGGAGAACATTCATAAAACTGCACTGGCTCCCAACCCAGAGCATGTTACAAGCTCCTAGAGGAAACGAAAGGAACTTATGTTATGACTATGCTATATCAGCAGCAATTAGATGAAGTTGCCAGACTTATTCACAAGTACACGGTCAATGAAGGTGTCCATTCAACCGAACTTCGCTCCCTTTCTCTGATTCGTGAATCTGACATCACTGAACCGATTTTCAGGTTGAACGAAGCTTCTTTTTGTATCGTCGTCCAGGGTCAAAAGGAAATGTTGCTGGGACAGGAACGTTTCCAGTACGGACCTGGCAGCTATATTGTAGCTACGATGGATTTGCCTGTAAGCGGCCAAGTCATAGAGGCTTCGCCTGTCGCTCCTTATCTCGCATTAAAGCTTGAATTCACAGGCAGTGAAATTTTGGAGGTAATTCAGCATACCCGTCTCTCCCCTAATTCGAACGATACAAACGATGTTACCAGACGAGCCATGTATGTGAGCAAAACTTCTCCAGAGCTGCTGAATGCCGTGATCCGATTAGCTCAGTTGCTTGAAGGGGATGCGGAGGATATCTTCATGCTCTTTCCATTGTTTAAAAAGGAGATTTTGTACAGAGTACTCAAAGGACCTCAGGGCAGTGCGCTGAAGCAGATGGCACAAGAAGGATCTCACGCGTACCGTATTCGTAACGTGATTGAACACATGGTGACACATGTTAGTCGGCCCGTCCGGATTGAAGAACTGGCAGAGCTGGCGAATATGAGCCAGGCTTCCTTCCATCGACATTTTAAAGCAGTCACTGCAATGAGCCCGCTTCAGTTCATCAAACAACTGCGGCTACAAGAAGCACGTCGTCTGTTAATGTCTCAAGCTGTAGACGCATCAGAGGCTGCTTATCAGGTTGGATACGAGAGCCCGTCACAATTCAGCCGTGAGTATTCACGCATGTTTGGTTGTCCGCCAATGGAGGATATTAAACGTTTGAGAGGCAGTACGTACTAATTTCATCTCCAGAAAATAATCCCGTTCCACGTAAAGAGACTCACACCTAAACGGTGAGAGCCTCTTTTTTTTCTTCGTTCCATTTGCTCTAAAATACAGTCTGCCTGCCCGAAACTACTTGGATGCCGAAAGTAAGCTATCCGTAATAAATTTAAGCTGTCCTTCCAACGATACCGGATCGTTATACGTATCAGACGATGGATCTAGCTGAAATACATGATTGGCTTTGACAGCCGGGAGGTTCTTCCATAACTTATTTTCGTAAATCTTTTTAGAATCACTCGTGTCCCCGGACCACGGGCTGGTGAAAATAATGTCTCCTGCATAATCCGGCAGCACTTCTATCGAAATGGAAGCCCAGCCTGTTCCGCTATCAATAGCTTCCGCTTGAGCCTTGGTTGGTGCTTTCAGTCCAAACTCACCATAAATAATCTCTCCCCCGCGGCCATAGTTATGACCGAAGACATACAACCCTTTATCATACGGATTCAGGATCGATACGGTACGACTACCAACAGCTGCTTCTACCTTCGGTTTCAACTCGTTAATCTGAGCTTCCCACTTGCTTATCCAGGCCTTAGCTGCTTCTTCCCTGTTTGTAAGTTTGCCCATCTCCAGCATCAAGTCTTTGTAGTTACGTTTACCGTACTCAATCTGAACCACAGGTGCAATCTGTGACAGCTTGTCGATGCCTTCTGTACCTGTGTACACAATAAACAGATCGGGTTTCAGAGCAAGCAGTTGCTCTGGTGTTGGCGGCTGATCACCTAAATCTGCTGTTCCTTGTGCAGCAAGCTGCTCTTTGATGTATTTGTTGTTCATCGCACCTGTAGTTGCCCCCACCACTGGAGCATCCAGTGCGACAAAGTATCCCGTAGAGAAGGCCGTCAGATCCACAATCCGTTTAGGATTTTTCGGCACTTTCACTTCACCAGCATCAGACTGGAATGAAACCATCTCATCTTCTGCACCTGCTCCTGTGTCTGTCGTACCATCTGAATTGTTACTGGTTTTGCTTCCCGCATCGGATGATGCAGTAGTCATCTCCGCCCCATCTTTAGCTGTATTTGAAGCAGACTGACCACATGCACTCAAGATCAGCATAAGCACAAGCGCCATCATGATCCAAATTGAACTTCTTTTTGTACTACGCAAAAATAACCCCACCTTTAATGTATTGGATTCAATCAAATAAATGATATTGATAATCGTTATCAACGATATCACGACTCTAGCTTTTTTACAATACAAGTTTAGTATATTCATTCCAAACTTCGTCTATTAAGTGAGAAAAGAGAATATACATCCCATTTCTACTGACAATTTCATTCCAAACTTGCCATCTAGTAAGTTAAAAGGCTATCATCATTAGAGTGGATAGAGAGATTTAACAAAGAGAATGATTTTAGAACATGATTTTTGAGAATGTAGAGAAATGTTTCAAGGAGGACAAGATGGATCAGATTATACTGTGGTTAAAGTACTTTTTTTTGGGTATCGTTCAAGGGGCAACGGAGCCGATTCCGGTCTCCTCCAGCGGTCATTTAATTATTGCCCAGCGACTAATGGGACTGAAGCAAAATGGCCTTTCGTTTGAAATTTTGACGAACACCGCTTCATTAATTGCCATTGTTTTTATTTTTCGGGAAGACATCATGAAGCTGATTACCGGTGGATGGGGTTACTTAACAACTCGTAAACCGGAATATCGGGCAGACTTTATGTTTTGCTTATATATCGTCATCGGTACGATTCCTGCTGCCGTTGCTGCTGTGCTGTTCAAAGATCAGATTGAGAGCATCTTCTCGTCAGTTTATACGGTTGCAGTCGCTCTGCTAATTACGGGTGTTGCACTCTGGCTTATTCGTAATCTGCGCGGTCGCAAACAGGACGGCGATTTGAAGATGAAAGATGCTGTGCTGGTTGGGCTCGCTCAGGCCGTTGCACTTATTCCGGGCATCAGCCGTTCGGGTGCTACCGTTATTTCGTCCATTGCGGTCGGTATGAAACAGGAAACGGCGTTAAAGTTCTCCTTTATGCTCTACATCCCGATCAGTATCGGCGGTGTGATTCTGGGTGCTTCAGATATAGCGCATGATCCTAACCGTGCTCAGCTTGCTATTCCTTACCTGATCGCGTTTATCACGACGCTGGTCGTTACCTATTTCTCGATGAGATGGTTTATGGGCATTATGGCCCGAGGCAATCTGAAGTATTTTTCATATTACTGCTTTGCGGCAGGAACATTGTTACTTATCTTTTTATAAAAGAGATTCTCTATACACAGCAAAGGGACAACCACGACGGTTGTCCCTCTTTTATTCGATTCCATTTCTATGAATTCCACATACACAGGATTCAATTCAGAACAACCGTATCTTTTGGCAGTTCCTATTCGTTTACTTAAGAAATGTAAAGATCAGCAGTGCACTGAAATTTGTTATTAGGAGGTCTGATATGGATGTTAATTTCAAAAGGAATCCAGATGCTTGAACTCGATTTTCAAGGGGTTATGATTCATCCTGTTCTGATATGGGATAATGAAACAGCTGTGTTAATTGATTCCGGTTTTCCGGGACAATATGACGATTTATGTTTTGCGTTAGAGAAGATAGGCGTGCCGATTAGCCAACTTAAAGCAGTGATTTTGACGCATCAGGATGTGGACCATATAGGCTGTCTTCCCGAGATTTTGCAGGAGTGTGGTACTGGGGTCAGGATATATGCACACGAACTGGACAAGCCCTATATTGAGGGACAGCTCCCGCTTATCAAAGACGACCACCTGGAACATCCCCCAAAAGGCAAGATTGATGAAACAGTAACGGATGGTCAGGAATTACCGTTTTGCGGCGGAATTCGCGTTATTCACACACCTGGGCATACTCCTGGTCACATCAGTCTTTATGTAATGCGTAGCAAAACGCTCATCGCCGGAGATTCCATGTACAGTGTTAACGGCCAGCTTGAAGGTATCCATGGTCCGACTACACTGGATATAGAGACAGCGCGCTTCTCCTTGAATAAGTATCTGGAACTCGATATTTCATCCGTAATTTGTTATCACGGTGGTCTCAGTGATATGCATATAAAGGAACAGATCTCACGGCTGATCTAGAATTAAAAATGGTGATTTCTGTTTCTATTTCATATTTTAAGGTTTGGCATACTGTAAAATGGCTGTGGCCGCTTGCACTCGCAGCACTTCTTCTTCGCTTTGCAGGGCTTCTTTCAGCACTTGAAGTGCCGCTTGAATTAAACCTTCATCCACATGTGCTGTGAGAGCGTTGCTTGCTTCGGCTGCCGCGCTGACTGCAAGGGCGCGATCCAGCTGAGCTTCGGATACAGGGTGTTCAAATTTCACGAGGATGGATGGTGTGTTCCACAAAGCTTGGACTTTATCGTTCAATTCTGCATGTGGAACACGCCCTAACCAAGTGACTCCCCGACGGTGACAGATCAATTCATCTTCAGCACCTAAGGAGTCGTCGTAATAATAATCTCCGATATCCCCTACATAGGTCCATTCCTCATCCCTTATTAAGACGTAGTCCCCATCCTGCATCAGGTTAGCAAACATATGTAGTGTTGCAAGTGTATTTGTTAATTCCGTCTCCCCCAGACTATACCGCTTAGCCAGTTGTTCTTTCCATTGCTCCGGTGGTGTAAGCTCAAGGTCCCCTAGACCAGACCAAGGGATGCCAATAAAGTTATCTTCCAGAAATGATGTTGTCCTGTTGACGTCTTGCAATATCGTTTGAATATGATACAAATTCATTCGAGTTCCTTCCTTTCACTTATTCATATGAACATAATTAGTCATTGTAACATCCGCGGTGTCTCTTTCAAACTTACACATTCTTAAGCTCATGACAAACCTTTTCTGTTATATCCTAAGGCTATAACTAGATATAATATAAGGGAATTACGTTATAGCTGAGTATTTGTGATAAATTTTTGTTAACACATTGCAGAGGGGTTATGGCAAATGACAAAAAGCAGCGTATTGGGGTATCCACGAATCGGAGCCGATCGGGAATGGAAAAAAGCACTTGAGGCCTTCTGGTCAGGAAAATTACAAGAAAACGAACTTCACGCGAGATTACAAGAGATTCGTATAGATCATTTGCGCAAGCAGCAAGCCAAAGGCATCGATCTGATTCCAGTGAACGATTTCAGTTATTATGATCATATTCTGGATACAGCCGTGATGTTTGGTATTGTGCCAAAACGCTTTGCTTATACCGGAGGTGCTGTGCCTCTCTCCACCTATTACGGCATCGCCCGTGGAACGAAAGATGCCGCAGCGAGTGAAATGACCAAATGGTTCAATACGAACTATCACTATATTGTACCTGAACTGAACGATGCTTCGCCGGCATTGACCGAGAATAAACCACTAATCGCATACCTTGAAGCCAAAGAGAAACTGGGCATTGAAGGCAAACCGGTTATCGTTGGACCGCTGACCTTCCTGAAGCTTTCTAAAGGCTATGATGCCTCCGAAACGGACGCTTGGCTGGATCAGCTACTTCCTCTCTACACTCAAGCGCTGCAAGAACTTGCAGATGCTGGCGTACAGTGGGTACAGATTGATGAGCCGGTGCTCGTAACGAAATTGAATGATGCGGATCTACAACGCTTGAACAAAATCTATACCGCTTTTGCATCAGCTGCTCCAGGTTTAAATATCTTGTTACAAACCTACTTTGAATCCGTTGAAAACTACAACGAAATCATCAGCTTGCCAGTTCAAGGCATCGGTCTTGACTTCGTTCATGGTCTTGAAGGTAACCTTCAATCGATTCAAACGAGCGGTTTTCCGGCAGACAAAGTGCTGGGTGCAGGTATCATTGATGGACGCGGCATCTGGAAAGCGTCCCTTCAGGACAAGCTGACTTTACTCCAGACACTTACTTCACTCGTTACCCCTGAAAGGTTAATAGTGCAATCCTCCTGTAGCTTGCTGCATGTACCTGTCACAACAGCACGTGAAGCTAAACTTGCTGCTGAGCTCAAAGATGCACTTGCATTTGCGGATGAAAAGCTGGACGAGATCGTTATTTTGACCCAAGCAATCCGCAGCACCGATGCGGACATCACCGCTAAAATTAAAGACGCCGAGCAAAAACTACAGGCATTGCAAAGCTCCGGAGATCGTAATCGCAAAGCCGTGCAGGAAGCCGTTGCTTCCATCCGTGTACAAGAGCCTAACCGCTCACGTGCATTTGCAGAACGTCACGCAGCACAGCAAGATAAGTGGCAATTGCCTTTGTTCCCGACAACAACGATTGGCAGCTTTCCGCAATCAACGGAGGTCAGAAAAGCTCGCCAACAATGGCGCAAAAACGAGTTGAGCAATGAAAAATACTCTTCCTTTATCCGTGATCAGATTGACAGTTGGATTAACATTCAAGAAGAGATTGGTATTGACGTGCTGGTTCACGGTGAGTTTGAACGCACCGATATGGTTGAATTTTTCGGCGAGAAGCTGGCTGGATTTGCCTTTACGCAATATGGATGGGTGCAATCCTATGGCTCACGTTGCGTAAAACCACCTGTTATTTTCGGAGATGTCGAATTTGTAGGTGAAATGACGGTCGAGGAAACGAAGTACGCCCAGTCGAAGACAGACCGCCCTGTTAAAGGTATGTTGACTGGCCCGATTACCATCATGAACTGGTCCTTTGTACGGGATGATATTGAACGGGAAACCATCGCTTATCAATTGGCATACGCACTCAGACAAGAGGTTGAAGCGCTCGAAAAAGCAGGTATCGGCATGATTCAGGTGGATGAACCTGCCGTCCGTGAAGGCCTGCCGCTCAAGGAGAATAAACAAGCCGATTATCTGGATTGGGCCGTCAAAGCGTTCCGCATTACGACATGCACCGTACAGGAAACCACCCAAATTCATACTCACATGTGCTATTGCGAATTCCACGATATGATTGATTCCATTGAAGCGATGGATGCCGATGTGATTTCCATTGAAACATCGCGTAGCCATGGGGAGTTAATTCATAGCTTTGAAGAGAATACCTATGAGCTCGGTATTGGACTTGGTGTATACGACATTCATAGTCCACGTGTACCAAGCGTCGAAGAAATGAGTAACATGATTGACCGTGCTTTGCGTGTGCTCGATCCGAAGCTGTTCTGGATCAATCCGGACTGCGGTCTGAAAACCCGTGGACAGGAAGAAACCGTGGCTTCTCTAAAAAACATGGTGGATGCAACCCGAATTGCACGGGCGAAGTATAATGCTACTCCTGTTCTGAACTAGATAAGCTTACAACTGATGATTCGTATGGAAGTTTTAATAACAGATAAACTTAATCTGCATAGTCTCTGTTTTGTTCTAATAGCAACACTGAAAAAGCCGCAATCCTGATCATGCAGGATTGCGGCTTTTTAAAGTATCTCCCTGTGCAGGGGAACCAGATTAAACTTTGACTGTACACATCCATTCTTTTTCAAGAATATGGGTACGACCAGCTGATTCCACATCGGTATATTGATGCATGTTTGTAATAATGACCGGCGTAATCATGCTGTAACCCGCTTTTTCGATCTCTTCACGATCAAATTCCATCAATAGGTCGCCTACGGATACCTTAGCTCCAGCCTGCACCTTTGGCGAGAAAAATTGGCCTTTCAGCTTTACCGTATCAACTCCAATGTGAATCAGCAACTCTGCGCCAAGATCACTTACGAGACCAATAGCATGACCACTCTTAGAAACAGAGAATACTATGCCGTTAACCGGGGAAACTGCACGTCCTTCTGAAGGTTGAATGGCAAATCCTTTACCCATCATTTCTTCTGAAAAAGCAGGATCTGGAACCACGCTAAGTGGCTTAACTTCCCCACTGATTGGGCTGAATATTTGTTCATCCTGTAATTTAATATCTTCAGCTACTACATTAGTCTCTTCAGTTACTACAGGTATAGTTCCAGACGTTGCTGATGGTGCAGGTACGTCTTCCTGGAAGCCCAGAATATAAGTAATGACGCTAGCTACAACGAATGCAATTAAAGCAGCAATCAGTGCATATAGCAGGTTACTAATGTCTGGACCCACATATGAGGCAGCTCCCGGAAGACCTACTGTGCTAATGAAATAGGCTTTAACCGAAAAGGCTCCCAGAAACGCTCCAGCGACTGCGCCCCCAATGAGCGCTGCAATAAATGGTTTTTTGAATTTCATGTTAATGCCGTACATGGCAGGCTCCGTAATCCCCATAAGAGCGGTCAGTCCTGTCGAATAAGAAAGTGATTTGGTATCGGTGTTTTTAGACTTGAAGCCAACCCCAAATGCAGCACCACCCTGGGCCATATTAGCTGCGAACATCAACGGAACGATAAAATCGTAACCAAGTGTTGCAATCGAACCAACTGCAAGCGGCAACAGTGCATAATGCATGCCTGTAATAATCAGTACAGACATTGTGCCACCAATCAAAATACTTGCAAAAATGGATGCGTTATCAAATAACCATCTGATACCTCCGGATAAACCGTTTCCAATAATACCACCCAGTGGTCCGATCGCAATCAAGGTTAGGGGTACCATGATAAGTAACGTTACCGTTGGTACAATAATCATTTTGAGTGAAGCATGCGTAATACGGTCTATCGCTCTCTCCACGTAAGCAGTGATCCAGATTGCGATGACGATGGGAATAACCGATGAAGCATAGGATGTAGCAATAACTGTAATCCCTGCAAACGATGTATTCCCCCCTTGAAACAAGGCTCCAATGGTAGGGTGCATAAGACCAGCAGCTAAGGCAGCTCCTACATAAACATTGCTACCCATTTTCTTCGAAGCACTAACGGCTAGAAGTATAGGCAGGAAGTAGAATGCACCATCGCCAACGGCGGATAAAATGATATAGGTTGAACTTGTATTCGTCATCCAACCAACAGCCACCAGAATGGATATGATCCCTTTGATCATACCTGCGCCAGCAATGGCTGGCAGGATTGGCGTGAACATGCCCGAGATGAAATCAAACAATGCGCTAATCGGGTTCCTTTGTTTCTTTTCGCTGTTTGGAGCACTTTCTGTGCTAGGCTTATTGCTCATATTGTTCACTAGTGCTTTGTACACTTCGGAAACTTCATTGCCAATAATCACCTGAAACTGTCCGCCGTTTTCCGTTACACCCATAACGCCAGGTGTGTTTTTCAACGTAGTTTTGTCAGCTTGATTGTTATCGTTCAGATTGAATCTGAGTCGAGTCATACAGTGTGTAACTTGTTCGATATTCTTTTCCCCACCAACCAGTTTGAGAATATCTTTGGACAATTGTTGTTTATCCATGTTGTAAGGCTCCTTTGACGTAAATTAAGGTATTCTCTGACCATGGACGCGTCTGGCCAGATATAATGGAAGTGCGAAACATATGTTATAACGTCATGTTACTCAGAACAGGGAAGAAAATATATATGATTTAAGTGTTTAGTTTGCTTTGACACGAAATGATTTTTGTTACAAAAGTGTAACACGTTGTTTCCAAATCGTAGGTAATATATACTGTCTAAGCAGGCTACTTATTATTTTGACTATGGTCTAAGGAGTGCATATTTATGTTCACCAGTGAGCAAATCTCATCCTATAACGATTTAGAACTATCTTTATACAACTATATTTCTCAGAACATGGAAAAAGTGGCTTACATGCGTATTAGAGAACTAGCCAATGAAACTCATGTATCTACAGCCACCATTCTGCGATTTTGCAGAAAGAATCAATGTGAGGGATTTTCCGAATTTAAAGTAAAACTTAAGATGCTCGTTTCCCAAAAAGATAAATTAACGAAGCAAGAGTTGAAAAGTCCTCATCATGCCGTGTATGCGTTTTTTGAACATTCTCAATCTCCTGAATTGGTGGAAAAAATTTCAGCAGCAGCGAAATTAATTGCTACAGCTAGTAATGTCATTTTTATTGGTATCGGAAGCTCTGGAGTAATGGGTGAATATGGAGCTAGGTTATTTTCAAATTTAGGGATATTCTCTATGTACATAAAAGATCCTCATTATCCTATTCATACGAGAATTCAAAAAGATAGTATTACGATTGCTTTGTCTACGCGAGGTGAAAACCCATATGTTCAACCTTATCTCGAGCGGATCAAGCAGGATAAGCATAAAATTATTGCAATTACAAATAATCGCCAATCTACCATGGCTAAAATTTCAGATGTATGTATTCCATATTATGTAAAAGAAGAGTATCTCGGAAGTATTGACCTCACTACACACACACCTGTTATTTTCTTATTAGAATGGCTAGGTAAAGAGGTTTACAATCTTATTGCAAAACTAGAATAAGAGTTATAGTGGAGCATCCATTCTTTCTAAATTTACGCAAACAAAAAGAGAGTCATTTCGACTCTCTTTTACGCTGCTATAGTTCTCAAATGAATGCTTACTTTAAGCTCTTTCCATTCCTTTTTTCTTCCGTGTTGCTGCAATTTGTGTCATGATCATTAGAATGATGATCACCATCATTCCAATCATAGCAGGTGTGAAGCTATGGGAAGCATCATGAATCCAGCCTAGCAATATTGGACCCATCGCTCCAATGACATATCCAGCAGATTGCTGCATCGCTGACCAAGAAGTAGCATCGTTCACATTGGTTGTAGAATCAATCGGTAACATCAGGTTTAAAGTGAACAAGCCCCCTGCCCCAACTCCAAAGAGTACAACGGAAACCATCGGCATGAAATTCATCATCAATAAAACCAACCCAACAATCATGAACAGAGATTCACCAACCAACCATACTCTTCTTGAGGGAAAGTTCTTCAATAATACAGGAAGTACAAAGCTAATCGGAATTTGGATGACAACAAATATAGTCAGACAAAGCGTTGCATAGGATTTGCTATACCCCATTTCCTGAATCATCAACGGGAGCCACGCTGTAAAAGAATAAAACAACATCGCCATTAATCCAAATGAGAGCGTAATCGTCCATGCTCTTCTATTTCCCCAGGGAAGTTTAATTTGCGGACGTTCTTTTATTCCACTCACATGAGCAGATTCAGATTTCGGTTTCACCATGATCCACCACATGATCGCTGCTACAAAGGCAATGACTGCCCACCCTCCTACTGCGATCTGCCAAGAATTGAAATATGCCTCTAAGGGAATGGATACCATTGAACTGCCCGCAGCCCCTACAGTGATTGCAATACTATAGAGTGCAATCATGGATGGAACATGATCGGGAAAATACTTTTTAATAAAGCCTGAAGTTAACGGGCCAATCGAAGCGATACCGATACCTACGATCAATGCAGATAAAAGTAAAACGGACGTAGACTGTGTAAATAGCCGAGTGGCTATTCCGATTCCCAGCACAATCAGGGAATATCCAATGATTCGTTCTATTCCCCATCTCCCACTTGCTTTAACGGCAAAAGGTGAAAATACGCCCATACATAATACAGGTATTGACGTTAGCAAACTGGCTAGTGCAGCGTTCATCCCCAAATCTTCCCGAATCGTATCTAGCAGTGGAGATATGGAATTAATAGCTGGGCGTAAATTCAATGTAGCAACAAATAATGCAATAATTAAAAATATACTTTTTTTTCTCATCTTCTACTCCCGAAACAAACTGCTCCCGTTGCTTTCAATGACATCTTTGTACCAGTGGAAGGACTTCTTACGATAGCGTTCCAATGTTCCTGAACCATCATCATGGCGATCTACATAGATGAATCCGTACCGTTTTTTCATTTCTGCAGTTGTGGCACTCACCAAGTCAATGCAACCCCATGATGCATATCCCATTAATTCAACACCGTCTTGAATGGCTTCAGCGACTTGAAGCAAGTGCTCCTTCAAATAGTTAATACGATAATCATCAAGAACGGTTTTGTTACCATTTTCGTCCGTAATCAGTTCATCTACGGCTCCTAATCCATTTTCAACGATGAACAATGGCTTCTGATAACGATCATACATCGCATTCATGATGTACCTTAAGCCTTGAGGGTCAATCTGCCAACCCCAATCACTCGCAGTCAAGAGCGGATTAGGAACACCACCAATCAGGTTTCCTTCTCCTTTAATTTGCTTGGCAGGATCAGCCGTTTCGCAACTGCTTTGATAATAGCTAAAGGAAATAAAATCAACGGTATTTTTCAAAATTTCTTCGTCACCAGGCTCGAAATGAATGGTAATTCCGTTATCTTTCAAATAACGTTTCATGTAACCCGGGTAATAACCACGCACGTGAACATCCGTAAAGCCTGTATTCTTATGATCCGCGTCCATCACTCTGATCATATCATTAGGGTCAGGAGTCAACGGGTAAATCGGCATAGCAATGACCATACAACCAATTTTGAAATCCGGGTTAATTTCGTGCCCAATTTTAACCGCCAGTGCACTTGCAACAAACTCGTGGTGAACCGCTTGGTACAGGGCCTGTTTGCTAAGTTGATCCTTAGGGGTGTTAATCCCGCCACTTGCAAACGGGTGTTCAAGAATCGAATTAATCTCGTTAAATGTGAGCCAATACTTCACTTTGTTTTTGTATCTTTCAAAAATGGTTCGCACATATCGTTCATAGAAATCGACCATTTTCCGGTTCGCCCAGCCATCGTATTCTCTAACGAGATGTAACGGAGTCTCATAATGAGAGATTGTAACTAAAGGTTCAATCCCGTATTTCAGGCACTCGTCAAAGAGATCATCGTAAAATTGGAGACCTTTTTCGTTTGGCTCAAGTTCATCCCCTTTTGGGAAGATTCTGGACCAAGCTATCGACGTACGAAAAACTTTGAAACCCATTTCGGAAAGGAGTTTAATATCCTCTTTATATCGGTGATAGAAGTCAATCGCAAATAACTTCATATTATCCTCTGTTGGTTCATTCGTCGGAGGTGTCTGAATGCCGTTTGGCATGATATCCTGAATGGAAAGTCCTTTTCCATCTTCTTGATATGCACCTTCTATTTGGTTTGCAGAGACGGAACCTCCCCACAAAAAACCGTTAGGAAATTGAAATGTTTTACTCATTTGGTAAGCCACCTTTCTTTTAAACCTTCTGCGGATCTGGATATAAAACGAATCACGCTGTATCGGTTTTTTATCTTGTATTTGTTTTCACAACTTATGTTACATAGATTAGTGCATAAAATACATGTTATTTCGTATTTAGTACAAGGTATCAGAGATTCACATTTGTAACATAAAAGTAACACAGTGTTTCAGAAGCTTAATGCGTGCAAGCTCAAGGGTAACTGCATTCAACTACGCCATCATAGTTATGTAACAAAATAAAAAAAGCCGCCAAAATGACGACTTCATCCATGATAAGTTATTTCATATCTACAAAGTTCTGGAGACTTTCCTTAATCTGATTCGTAACTTCGTGACCATGATACGTAATCACTTTTTTAATATCAAGCTCTAACAGTTTGGCAATTGACTCTAGCGCAGTCGTATGATCCAAAGTTTGCTCGTCATTAAAGGACAAGAGACGACCATCTTCCGCATTTAAAGCATCACCAGCAATTAACGTTTGGCTCGGGATATGATATAGCGACATATGATCTGGTGTGTGTCCTGGTGTAAAGAGGACTTGAATACCACCTGCCAAGGGCAGAATGTCTCCATCCTTTAAAGCGGTATGAACGTGCACAGACGGTGCGAAATCTTTACTTTTGATAAGCGGAACGGTTCCGGTCAAATAGGGTACCGTTTCCTCATGTGCAAGTACCGTCACCTCGCTCTCTCTTGCCTCAACTAATTCCGGCAGACTGCCAATGTGATCCCCATCTTGATGCGTGATGATGATATGCGTCAGCTTATTGAAACTGAAATTCTCCTTTTTGAGTAACGTACGAATTTGTGCCAATTGCCCAGGAATGCCCGTATCAACGAGCACTACATTCTGTTCATCCCATAACAATGTTGGATATACTATAAATGGTTCTCCATAATATTCCATTTCAAGCTTTATCGTTTTTATTCCGGTATTCGGTTGAGACATAGACATTCACTCCTTCAATTCGTAAAGATATTATATTACTTAAAGTAAGTCAGAAGTCAACACTTTTTCAGCTCACTCTCTTATTGGTTTGGTACTTAATGCTACAAACATAGCTAAAAAAGATGCCTTCTCTTCTTCTTTTTTGTACGTTTTCATTTGAAAATGAAAGAAACCCAAGGTTATAATTCACCCGGGTTTCTCACTATTTAGTGCTGTATTCAGAATGACTCGCAACTTATAGTTCATCATCCATATGATCTACTCCCCACTTGCATAGCTCTTGCAGAGCAGGGATGAGGGACTTGCCACGCTCTGAAAGGTAATACTCAACTTTAGGCGGTACTTGTGAGTATTCATGGCGTGTAATGAGCGAATCAGCCTCCAGCTCTTTTAATTGATTACTGAGCATTTTGTGTGTAATTCCTTGAAGCGCTCTTTTCAACTCACCATAACGCATAATGTCTTCCTTCAGTAGTAAAAATAAGATATGTAATTTCCATTTACCACTAATTAGCGATAAGGTATACACAAATGATTCATTGCTGTCTTCTTTTTCATTTTTTGTTTTACTTGGAATCATCTAATACTCTCCTTTTTGATAGTATCTCACTAAAAAGTGCATACTATTCTTTTTTTATGCTTGCATTATACTATACATCAGTGTTCAACAAGAAAATAAGCTAATAATGAAAAGGTGAATAAATAATGGCAATTAATCCTGTTGATTTAAAGAAAGCATACCGTTTATTGCAAGTAGGTCCAACAACCATGATTTCTGCTAAACACGATGGGATAGAAAATGTAATGGCAGCCGCTTGGGTCGGTCTGGTGGGAAATAATAAAGTGATGGCATATATCGGCAAACAAGCTTTCACACGTGAACTCGTTGAAAAGAGTGGTTACTATGTAGTACATGTTCCAACTGTTCAACAAATGGAAACGGTCTTGTATGTTGGTGAGCACAGTGCTAAAGGAATGGACAACAAACTTGAACATATCCCAATCTTTTACCAAGAAGAGTTTGATTTACCACTAGTTGAAGGTTCCGCTGGCTGGCTAGTATGCAAGGTTATCCCCAATTCTCAAAATGAACAAGAACTTGATCTTTTCATGGGTGAAATTGTCGGTGCTTGGAGTGATGATCGAGTATTCAACAACGGACATTGGATTTTTGATGATGCTCCTGATGAATTACGTACAGTACACTATGTGGCTGGCGGTCAATTCTATGCGATTGGAAAAGGTACTAAATTTAATCACGGACCTGGTAAAGACTAAATTACATCGGTAAAGAAAACTCTCAACTTCCATTTTGGTTACATGAAATGATCAAAGAGATAATATAAATTTTCTCAGTACGAACAGGGGAATCTTTTTTGGGAATATACAAAAAAACACAAAAAAAGTAGCTACTATAGCGACTCTTTTTGTGTTTCGGGGTTGGAGCTAAGTTCATCTTTCACTATTAATGATAAGTCAAATTCTTCTTGCAAGCATATTAAACGGTTAAGAGAACTGGTAATACTTTGTAATGCAGGGGTTAGCTCATCGCAGGCTGAAGTGATTCCAGCAGTTGTTTAATCTGCTCATCATACTCCAGTTCAAATGATGGAAGAATCTCATCCAATCTTTGCTGGAACAAATCAGAATCATGTACACCAAGCTCTGCCCTTAATTCCATCTCCTCTTCTGAACCATTATCGTCCAGAATCATATTCAGCACGTCACAATTAAAATATTCACTTGGAGGAAGGATCAGCGCATTCATCAGGAATTGCATAGAGAAGAGATAGTTGTCTTTTTCCTGATCCGCTTTTTCCATCGCTTTCTTCGTAAATAAGTTGATATATTTCTGAGCAAAGTTAACTCCTTTCAGTTCGAATGCCCCTCCATGTTCCACCCCTTTCCAACGCATGTCAGCCACAGAACTAAGCCACCAAGCCGGTTCGATGGCCTTCTGCATACGCTGTAACGCCTTACGCTCAAACTGTGGTTCATGTTGTATGCGCTGTGCTCCCAAACATTTTCCTATCGTTTCCGCTTCGATTGCAGCAACGGTGATACCTTGTCCATGAATAGGATCGAAACCACACAGTGCGTCACCCAGGACGAGTAAGCCCGCGGGCCAATTCTCCATCAATTCAAAATGCTGACGAACAGACTCGGAAATACGGTATCCTCTAGGCCCTTGCAAGGGTTCTAATTGCTCCATAAGTTCGACGATTTTATCCCCAGTAAACAGAAGTTTGATTTGTTCTTGAAACTCCTCCGGTTGAGTAGACGGGTATTCATCTCCTCCTGCATTAAAAAGAATGAGTCCAGCAATATCATCCTCAATACGCGTAAATATACCTGCACGAATACCTTGCTCAGGGTCGGAGTCCGACATCACCCATTCGTTCGGAATGGAGCCTTTTATTTTGTAATACCGGGTACTGTAACCAAGAGATACCTTAAGCACTTCAGGCTCTGGTACTGTTAATCCGATCTTATTAAGCCATCTGATGATCTTGGAAGAACGTCCAGAAGCATCAATAACCATATTTGCTGGAATTTGCTCTTCCTTCTTTTCTCCACTTCTTTCTTTGGTATACACGCCTGTGACGGCACCCTGATCCTCAGATACGATAAGTCCAGTCACTTCCTTGCTTGTTAAAAAGCTGATCTGAGGCATGTTCTGGATTCGCTTGCGCAGCACCCATTCCAGCAAAGCTCTGCTACACGATGCAATTTTAAACGAAGAAGAGTCCTCCTTGTTGACTAATGTGCCGTATCGGTTAGCAATCTGGAACTGCTCATCATGCGAAGATATCGCTCCCATCTGGATTAACTCATCATTGTATCCCGGGAAGTAATGCTCCATAATAAGTGCGCCACGTGGTTGTACACGGTGTGGATGAAATGACTGAGGTACACCCTGCCTGTTATCTGGATCCAAAGGGAACTCATCCCTTTCAATCACACATACCTCGTCATAATAGTCAGCTAACATTCTGGCAGTAATCAACCCTGCAATCCCTGCCCCAATGACTATCGCTTTTTTCATGTCAGACATTTCAACTTCATCCTTTCTTCAGAATTATATTGAATGTACGGTTGTAGATCACTAAAAATATTACTTATAATACCAATATATAATCAAAATCTCTCTTATGTAAGAATCAATATAAAGACGCTGTATAGTTAAACTACGATAACCAGGAGGTGTAGATGAAATTATAGAGAAAAAGGTTGATTTAAGAGTTGCCCGAACTAAAAAGTTGTTAACCACTGCCTTTAAAGATCTGTTATCCGAGCAAGGACAATCATTCAGTAATATCACGATTAATGAAATATGCGACAGAGCGATGGTTCACCGTACCACATTTTACAAACATTTCGAGGATAAATTTGCACTGTTACACTCGACACTAACCTGGGTGCTTCAGGATTATTTACACATGAATATAGAAGATCGGCTACGGCAGCCCTTACAAAGCCTATCCAGATTCATGTTGGAGAATTTATTAGAACCGATTGTTCAAAATCAGAAGAATGATAAAGGATTTACTGATTTTTTCAAAACTTATATCGGAGATATTTCCAGAAGAGATTTTCTCGAACTAAAACGAAGAGGTAAACAGCTTTCAGCTCCAATTGAACTTTTAGCCGAATATCATTCAGGAGTCATTAGTTTACTTGTGACGTGGTGGATATATCATCTTGAAGAAGATATTACGGCAGAACAGATGGATGAGTATTATTATCAAATGGTTAATGAGAAAATCATGTTGGAATAGCAAACAACTCACTTTCAAATCAATGCCTGATTTTAGAGTGAGTTGTTTTTGCTTCATTTGGCTAATCATCAACATTTACATACTTTCCTCCAGCCATTGCTGCAAAGGAATATCCTCTGTCAGTTCACCGAGCAAAATATGGCTAAACTGTCCCGCTTGGTCAATAACCATTGTGGCTGGCAGGCCAGTGATACGGTACAGCTTGGATACTTTGCCCGTTGCGTCAATGATCACTGGAAAATCGAACTGATGACTTTTCATAAACTCGTTAATTGTGCCCTTGCTCTCCCCCACGTTAACAAACAGTGTCTCCACCTTATTTTGATTTTGCTGCGCTAGCTCGTGAACCAAGGGCATCTCTCTTACACATGGCGTGCACCATGATGCCCAGAAGTTAATCATCACGGCTTTGCCCCGGTAATCAGACAACTGGACTTGCTCCCCTTTGGAATTAACTGCTGTAAAATCAGGAGCCTCGACTCCTGTACGAATTGGATTCCTACTTTTCGAATCAGAGTCCGATAAATTTGCCAGCACAGCCCATATACCTGTAGCCAATGCTGCCAGTGCAATCAACATCGTAACAACGCGTCTTATTTTCGACCCTGTCTTTTTTTGTCCGTCCTGTTGTGCACTGTTCGTATCCATACTTTGCGGCTTGTTTTGCATGTTCACATCACCTTCACTTTATTCCCAGACTCTGATGAAAAGCAGCATGAAGTGAACCATACTGATTCCGAATATCTTCTACAGTACCTTCCCCGACATTACACCCCTGATTCATAAACATCACCTGATCTGCGATATCATTCGCCACTTCAAGCTGATGTGTGGAGAACACAACCATATGCCCTTCCTGTTTGATACCTCTCAGCAAATGTACGAACTCCTGCATCCAGAAGGGATCTAGTCCATTGGTAGGCTCGTCCATGATCAGAAGAGCAGGCTTTGCAAGCATCGCCTGAGCAAACAATACACGCTGCCGCATCCCTTTGGAAAAGGTCGTTACCCGTTTATGTTTTTGCCCGTCAAGTCCAACCATCACTAATACTTCCTGCACCCTATCTCGGGGAAGTTTACGCAGAGATGCCCAGAATAATAAAGATTCCTCGGCCGTAAGACCTTGGCTGAACTGATAATCATCCGGCATATACCCAATCTGATTCGCATACCGTTTGCGATCCTGTGACCAGCGTACGTTATTCACCATAATTTCCCCTGACGTTGGACGCAGAATGCCTGCCAGCATACGTAGCAAGGTGCTTTTGCCTGCACCGTTCCCGCCGCATACGGCAAGTACCTGACCAGAACCCAAACGGAAAGAAATATCATCTACAATTCTTTGACTTTTGATTTGTTTGTCTAAACCGTTCACGATAACTTCCGCTTCAAGCACGGGAACGCCCCCTTTCCCATATAACGTAAACAACAAGGATCGAGCAACTCACCCATAACAAACACATTCCAACAAATATGGCACTGCCGCTTGGCTGTTGCACCCACGTAACCCATTGATAGTACTCGGGCCCCAGGATAGAACCGCCGCCGAGCTTGATCACAATAAACAGCCGTACCAATTCAGCCGGGTTCAAAAAGGTTAACACCACCAGCAACGGTTTTATCCAGAGGTACGGCATTAGCCCTAATATCGCAAGTAATAATGTAGGCCAGCCAATAACGGCAAAGAACCAGATCGATACGGAAATCGTTAAAGCTTGCCAGCGATTGCGAGACAGTGAGCCGATCAGTAATGCAACACTTAGGAATAACAGCACAAGTCCACAAGAAAACGCTAAAAACAGTAGATAGGTCAGTAGATGGATCGGATTGCCAAGCAACCCGCTAACGAGCCCCATCAGGCCGTAGCCAAATGTCACGATGAGTAGCAGCACCGCAGCTAGTCCGAGATATTTGCCTGTAATGAACGATAACGTACCGATGGGATACGTCGATAGAAGCTGCCAGCTTCCGTCTTCCTTTTCAGCAGTCAATGAGAATGAACCCAGAAAAAGCGTCATTAGCGGCAAAAGATAGAGGATAAGGTTCAGCATAGAACCTGTCGTGCCCGAGTATCCTTCTACTGGATTCTGTGCATTTAGTAGTAATAAACTTAAGCTAAATGTGCAAAAAAGAACGAGAAACGAATATGACCAGGGGTTACGAAACCCCGTTTTCAACTCTCGTTTTGTTATTTGTAACATATCAGACATCGGCTTCAGCACCCCCCATCAGCATCAGTGGCTGCCTGATCCTTCTTTCGACTCACCTTCTTGATGCATATCTTTGCTCATATCTTCACCCATATTATGCTTCGAGCCTTGATCCGTCCCGCCCTCATCGTGACCATGTCCGTGCCCGTCTCCGTCTCCGTCCATATTCATGTTATCCATATTCTGAGTCCAATCATGAGAAGCAAGTTCATCCGCAGTCATAACCTTGCCTACACCCTGCTCGGCTACGAATGCCTCGGCAGAAGCTTTATCCTTGAAGTTAACAATGCCATACGCCATGGGTGTTCTGAGTGAAGGGTCATATACATAGGTCGCTTTATTGAATTCGATCCATTCCTTATCGTTATAATCACGCACATAGTCCATGCCAATGTTGTCTGTGCCGTTTTCTTTTTTCCATTCATTCATGCAGCCAAGGTCATCAAACTTGAAGTTTTTACCGTCCTTCGTTGTAAGCTGTGTGGCAAACGCATCATCCTTCACCTGCATGTTACAGATCGCACAGATATCCACGTCCTCGTTAATTGGCACAGCCGCATACTTCTGTCCACATGCCGTTAACATCACAGTACCTAAAAGCAACACCATTGCCAAAATCCATCGTTTATTCATTTTCTCCATACCCCCATATAAATCATTGTACTTGCAGACAAGCCAAGTAAAAGTAAACCAATTATCGTAACAGGACTTGACCTTGTTCCCGCATTTGTTCTATCTGTCTCGGATGTTCCCGATGTTGCTGCAACTTCAGTATGCTTTTTCACAATGCTCATCTGCGGTGACTCGTCTGTTGTCCAGTTGCTTTTCCCTTCCGAGTGCAGTTCACTCAGAAAGACCATGCCCGGTGATTGAAAAAACAGTTGATATGCTGCATTTCTGCTTATTATTTGTTCGTAGAACGGGTTGATTGCATAGGAAAGCTCGCTGATTCCATCCTGATTCAGATCCAATCCCTGAAAGGAATCCCAATAGTTTTCTTTCAAAATATTATCCTTGCTGTCCATTGTCGAGGCATCAATAACGTTGGAAACAAATCTATTTTGCGTAAATTGATTCCCCTCAGCAAGCACCATCTGAATTCCAACGAAATTACGAATTACGCTGTTGTCATCAATTTCATTGCCCGAGGATTCAGCGATATTCATGCCCACACGATTGCCCTCTACTGTATTGCTGTGGATCTTGGACTGATGCACGTCATAGAGCAAGATACCTTGCGAATGAACATTCGAACTTTGTTTGCGAAAGGTATTGCCTGATACAACTGTATTTTTAACCCCCATGATCATGGCACCTGTCATGTTACCTTCTCCTGTGTTATTCGTAACAGATGATCCATCAATATACATGCAATGAATACCGTACCTGGTTTGCATGAAACGATTATTGTTCACCGCTACGTTTCGGCTGTTCTCCACATAGATGCTATCGAGCACACCCTCAATCTGATTCCCTTCAATCCTACTGTTATGCGAATTGTAGAGATCGATCCCGTTGCCTTTTTGACTGCTGGATACTGTGCTTGCACCTGCCCATTGAATTGAATTATTTCGTATTACAGAAGTAGTCGCATCATGTAGAAGCAAACCAGCTCCCTTGGTACGAAGCTTAAGGTCAGATACTTCGTTATTGCTGCCCGTAATCTGCACAGCTGCTGCTGGCTGACGACCGTTATGTTCGATTGTAAACCCTTCCAATTTCACACCTTCCGCCTGAATGGATATCGCACTTTGTTCCTGTTCATTATGGATGGTAACCGAATCATCCCCAATTAGAGTGAGTGCTTTAGAGATGAGAACGGGGCCTTCATATCGACCAGGTTCAAGATGAATAACCGCTCCGGCATCTGCTTGGTCTATAATGGGCTGAAGTAGGGCGGATTCACGATCTCCAGTGACTCCAGTAGCATTCACGGTAGTTTGAAACACTAGAAGGAGGCCCAGTCCGATCACGATCAGAGTATTCGCTGCAAGCCTACGGATATTGAATCGTTTATTACTGTTCATATTTTTGTTCCTGCATTTTTTATCCATATCATCCCCCCTTCCCTCCGTTCCTTCTTTTTGATGTTACATTAATGCGTTATCCCAGTCCTTCACACAGTGTATCGAAAATGATAAATTTCCCATATAGCCCCATCAGGCTATAGCTTGCTTACTTTTGTGTCCAAATTGTGATTGAATGAAAAAAAGCCGCCAAATTGGCGACTTTAGTAAGTTTCAACTTATGCAAATCGATAGGTCCAGAACCGCTCACGTCCAAAGCGTGCTTGAAGTTCTTCGTCGTTCAGCTTGCGATTACCAAGCAACTCTGCGGCTTGAAATTGCGAGCGGTGGGCACGAATCGAAGCCAGCTTTTGCGCCAGAAATTGGGAGACATCTACGGTTACATCTGGCTTGCCAATATGCTGCTCATGATTATTAGAAAAAGCTACGCAGTGAACGACAGGACGCTCTTCCAGCGGTAGACGGCTAACAACCCTGATCACCGCAGCTCCTGTCGCATCATGATCGGGGTGAACACTGTATCCAGGATAAAATGTAAAGATCAGTGATGGCTTAATCTCCTCAAGAAGAGCCATAATGCTGCCATCGAGCAATTGAGGATCTTCAAACTCTACCATTTTATCATGAAATCCGAGCATTCTTAAATCTTGAATACCAATCGCACTAGCCGCTTCAATAAGCTCATCTTTGCGGATAGATGGCAGGGTCACGCGGTTCGCGAACGGCGGAATACCCATGTTACGTCCCATCTCACCCAGCGTCAGACAAGCATATGTAACGTGTGCTCCAGAATCAATGTATTTGGCTAACGTGCCCGATACGGAGAATGCTTCGTCGTCTGGATGAGGATAAACCACCAGGATGCGTTGATGCTCATCGTGTGCATTCTTTGTCATATGTTGTTCCTCCACTTCCATTAGAACTTCTCCCGGCTCAGCTGCAGAGCCACAACCAGTTTGCCCTGGGTGTCATGGCCGGCCATAATCAATCTATCTTGTTCCTGCTCATCAATATGGGTTAGCCCTTCAGCATACACCCAGCCATCTGTCGTCTTGAGACCGACACGGTAAGGTCCCTCACCTGAAATGGAGCCCTGTGTATATCGAATGGCGGCATTGGTGATAAAAGCTGAAGCCGGATGCCGTGAACTATCGTAATGTTGAGCGTAAGCGCCCGTTGTCATCTCAAGATGCATATATACATCCTGATCAACAAGGCGATCGAGCCGAAGCTGGATATCTTGTGGTTGTATCAGTTGCATGACGGCCTCCTTGTTTCTTGTAAAGTATGAACTCCATTTTATCATATGCATCAAAGAATATACATTTAAAGCTGCTCAGTTGCATAAAATGACAGACAAAAATATGAACTTTCTTCTTTATTTTTTTCTATTTTTCAAATGGGACAAAATCGATTAGATTAATATAAGTGATCATGCACACTCAAATTTACTCCAGATCAGAAGTGTCAAAAGGAGCTACTTCCTATGAAATCAATCATTCAGTTATTGCATTTTGGCTATCATCAGGCCATGAGCTGCATTTTTCCCGTAGCCATTTTCGGTACACTGGCTCTTTCAACGATCATTCCATTTCCTTTTATCCACCGCTATGATGCCATTCTGCTTATTCTGCTTGCTGTTCAATATTTGATGTTTCGCACTGGACTGGAAACGTTGGACGAAATCAAGGTTATTTGCGTATTCCACGTAATCGGTCTCTTACTCGAAATTTACAAAGTACATATGGGATCATGGTCTTACCCGGAGCCCGCATACAGCAAAATATTTGGCGTTCCGCTTTACAGCGGATTTATGTACGCCAGTGTAGCCAGCTTCATGTGTCAGATCTGGCGAAGACTGCGTATGGATATGACCGGCTGGCCGGGCATGGTTCCCTCCATGTTACTCGGCGCAGCAATCTATCTTAATTTTTTCACCCACCACTTTATCCCGGATTTTCGCTGGTGGCTGACAGCCCTTGTCTTTGTTGTCTTCTGGAAAACGTGGATTATCTACCGGGTGCGCCATACAACCTACCGTATGCCATTGTCTCTTGCTTTCATTATCGTAGGTTTCTTTATCTGGCTGGCAGAAAATATCGCTACCTTCTTCAATGGCTGGAAATATCCGGATCAACATGAGAGCTGGCAACTGGTGAGCTTCAGCAAGATCAGTTCATGGTTTCTACTGGTTATTATCAGTGTAATCATCGTCGCTCAGCTCAAACACGTGAAAGCCAATCGCACAGCAAAATAATTTAAAGAAGAACATGTCCGGATCACATTGACGCTGACCTTTTCCCCAGCGTCAATGATCCGCTATCGTTTACCATTTCATTTTGTTTGCTGCCCACTTGTTTTCCCTCTTCATCATATATTTTAATGGTATAGGGTGTACCCTCCGATGAAGGCAGCATCACAAACCAGATATACTCTTCCATATCTGTTCTGATCAACTTGGCTTCAGTAATGGACATGGAGCCGTTCTGTTCTGTTTCAGCAGTTACACGCTGGATACCCGGATGCTCGATTGTACCAAACACCATTGGAAAAGGAGTTTCTATCCCTTCAAGCTTCGGTAAGTTCATATAATACAATGCATACTCAGACGGATCTATATCTCCTATTCCATAACCTCCGCCCCACACCCACTTCCAGCCAAAACTATTTTTTCGTACGTACTCCAGCTGCATATTACTTGATGCTTCACTGTTCGTTCTCTGCGTAAACACGATCATACCGTCGTCCACAGGCTCCTGATGAACTACACGGACATTAGGAGTCGACGCTCTGAATTGTTGAACTGCATCCTCTGGCGTACTGCCGATCGGAATCGACATGGTTTCGTCCAGCCCCATAGCTTTGGACAATGTCTGATCCGCCAGACCACCCGGTTTTTCTTTTAAATACATATATGTGTTTACGGATATCACTGAGAGTACTAAGAGCGCTATCGTTGCGACTATAATCTTGAGAGTCATTCCTTTTTCTTTACTCATGTTCGAGCCTCCTTCTTGAAAACAGATAAATTAACAATATAACATATAAACCCATCTAATATTACCAAAATTATCATAATCGTTTTTTCGCTTCTTATAAGATATAGCAAAAAAGCCGCCATATGGCGGCTCCATCTTATTAACGACTCATATTCTAGTCATGGCTTACACGTGCTTTAATGCCCCAGTCTTCATAAACTGTGCCTGAATTAATATTCTCCAAGGAATATCACTTCAGTTTCTAATTCCACCTGGAACGTGTCCCACACCTTTTTCTGAATAAACTGAATCAGATCCTCATAATCCTTGGCAGTGGCGTGATCCACATTCACGATAAATCCAGCATGTTTAGTCGAGATTTCAGCCCCACCGATGCGAGTGCCTTGCAATTGACAATCCTGAATTAGTTTACCGGCAAAATGTCCTTCTGGACGTTTGAACACACTTCCGCAAGAAGGGTATTCCAATGGCTGTTTCGATTCTCTCAGGAACGTTAATTCCTTCATCTTGCTAGAGATCTCCTCCTGATCCCCTTCGTTAAGCGTAAACTCGGCATCTAAAATAATATAATGATCCATCTTGAAAAGACTGTTGCGGTAACTCAGCTTCATCTCTTCACGAGGGATAACAACAACGTTGCCTTCACGGGTAATGACCGTCGCCTTTTCAATGACATCCGCGATCTGACCACCGTAAGCGCCAGCGTTCATGTAAAGAGCGCCTCCTGTACTGCCAGGAATGCCACAGGCGAATTCCATACCCTTCAGGCTATGTGCCAAAGCGGCTCTGGATACGTCAATAATATCGGAGCCGCTCTGTGCCATGATACGTGTTCCACTGACTTCGATCTGATCGAAGCGGCTAAGCGAAATCGTGACTCCCCGGATGCCTCCGTCCTTAATAATAACGTTGGAGCCTTTACCAATAACGGTCAGCGGCAGCTGATGGCTGTTCGCAATTTCCACCACTTTGGTAATCTCCTCCACCGTCGTTGGATGAACGAGAATATCAGCCTTGCCTCCAATTTGGATAAACGTATGATTTTTTAGCGGTTCATTAAATTTTACTTTTTCGTTAGGTATGTGACTTTCAAAAATATTCATGATTTTCTCTCCCTGCGTTCTTCAAAAAGAACATGATTCCTACATTGTAAATCGAAACACACTCCAATGACAATCTATATAAGTTGAACCAAAGAATTTACACTATCCACTCCGATGACAGAATAACCTTCCAATCGCTGTTATCCCCAGATTTTTTTGATTCCCTTTTCCAAAGGAAAAAATCCGCTGATAAAGGCGACCGCTTTGCTTTTTCAGGTTTTTTCTGTCCTCTTCGTTTATGTGTAAATAAATAGTTCAACTTATATTTCCTTATATTTCCCTTTACAGACTGATGAAATTCAAACGTATTACTATAATGATATTCGCCTGTTTACTGAATAGATACTTGAATACAAGTTAAATTATACATGAACAACCATTTTCAGATTGTACGGCATCAAAAAAAGCAATAGCGCTGCGGATTTATCACCCGCAGCGCTTGAACATTCTACCACATATTCTTCTTATCCTCTACCTTTTGAACAGAAGTCCGGTTCATTCTCGTCCGTCAACTGGAATATCCGTCTTTGTCAATTCAGCAGATAACGCCCATAAGCGCTCCGCCTGCTCTGCATCAATCGCATATGGCTTCACGCCGTAAAAACCGCCATCTTCGGGAGCCATCTCACTGATATTGCAATCTTCACAGTACACACCGCCCATGCCTTTAAGCTTCGGAGAAGTCGCAGCCCACACCTGGGTTGCTGCACCCTGCTCCGGTGATTTGAACCCCGGATTAGCCACATTGCCGGACTCATCAATCCAACCGAGAGCAACCATCTCATCTTTGGGCATATAACGCTGTAATGGAGTCATGATTCCACCCGGATGTACAGCAAATGCACGAACTCCATGCTGCTTGCCAAGTCTGTCGAGTTCTACCGTGAACAAGCTGATCGCTGTTTTGGACTGACCGTATGCCGGGAACTTCTCGTATCCCTGTTCAAAATGAATATCATGCCAGCGGATCGGTGAGAAATGATGTCCTGCAGAGGAAAGCGAAACGACACGGGCTCCACCTTCACTGACCAGCGCAGGCCACAATTGATTGGTTAGCGCGAAATGTCCCAGATGGTTCGTAGCAAACTGCGCTTCCCATCCCGGACCAATCCGGGTCTCTGGACAGGCCATGATACCTGCATTCAGGATTAACATATCTATACTGCGTGAACTTGCCAGAAAACGTTCCGCAAATGCAGCAACACTGGACAGGTCAGCCAGATCAAGCTCGTGTACTTCCACGTTCTCAATATCTGCCAATGCTTCACGTGCAACATCTGGTCTGCGCGCAGTCACAACAACGTGTACTCCCGCTCGAACCAATGCACGAGTTGTTTCCAGTCCCAGACCGGAATATCCACCTGTCACTACGGCGAGGCGCCCTGACAGATCCAGGCCATGTATCACCTCATCCGCTGTACTACTCTTGTCAAAACCTGAATGTATGTTATGCTGAACTGTTCTTGTCTCTTTGTTTATGTTCATCTGACTCAGCTCCTTCATATTTGCACTTGTAACTGCTTATAGTATTTATCCCTATTAGGACTTCTATAATCAGTCTACACCCTAGAGTAAACTCGAAGTCAAATCATGCCCCTTAAAACGTCTATCCTGAAAATTCACCATTGATCTTCATTCGCCATCAGGATGAACAAAAAAGCCGCCATTCGGCGGCTTTATCCATATACATATATTTAAATGTACTGAAACATTTAACCATTTCTATTCTCTTTATTTCAGACGAATGTGGAAAACATCACCGGCGTTACCTCCAAATACGATAAAGCCTTTCTTCGGAAGTTTCGTGGACTGTTCACCAGTCGCGATAGAGAACTGTAGCGCCTGACCTTGATCATCATAAACCGCATAACCGCCGTGCTTAGGAGAATCCACCGTTATCGTTTTTTCAGCTGATTTCCCGTCAATCGCATACCATCGAGCTTGACCGTTAGCTGGTATAGTCGCAATTCCTGATTTCCCACTGAAAATAGGCCGAATCGCCTTTTCCGAGATGTACTGCTGTCCGTTCTGCGTGAGAATCTCAGCATCTTTTTTCATCATTAATTCCAAGTCGAATGCATCTCGGCCATTCATGACTGGAATCTCCGCAACATTAACGGCATAATTGGCATCCTTGATTTGCGTCCCATTTACATAGCCATGCTCTGCGTTGACCTTAAAATTTTTAATAAGCTGTGATGGAACCAGGTAGAAGAGCGATGTGATTTTTTCGTCCAGCGCAAAATAGTTCACACCGTTCCGTGCAGCCCACTTCTCTTGGGTAACTGCATCCAGCTTGTTAGGCTCCAGCTTTTGATAATCGTACGTGCTCATGCCCATCTGTCCCAGTCCCGGCAAGCTAAGATATCCTTGGACTTTAACATAGGTCTTGGCGTTCCGCTCCTTTACAAAACTCACCTTCACGCTTCCGTCCTTGCCGGTAAAATACCCGTCACCTGTATACACATACTTTTGTTCAGCAATTAGTCCGCCCAGCATAGCTGGTAAGGTGAATGCTCCGTCTTGAATATTAATCTCCGTTGTTGCACCAACGGTTCCATACAAACCGGAGTAATCTTTCAACTCAGCAGGCATCTCGGTCTGGACTGGGACAGAGAAGGTGCGATCCGGTTTAATGTTGTCAATAATGCCCTGTTCCTTCAGTACTTCCAGCAACACTTTAGAGGCAAACATCTGGTCAAAAACAGAAGATCCACCTGAAGATAACACAGCCATGGATATGTCGTGCTCTGGAATCGTAATTAATGAAGCGTGATACATGATCGTATCGCCGCCCTTGGTCAGTGCTTTAATGCCATACTCACTGAATGGAGCAAGTTCTACTGCATCCCAGCCGAGTCCGTAGTTGAACGAATTGATTTCGTCAGACACCCATATGCCTTTGCGATATTCTGGACTTTGCATCGCTTTAGCCGAAGCCTTGGATAGAAGATCCGGGCGGTTACCCATCAGTACCTCAGCAAATTGCGTTAACTCCTCAGCCGTTGAATAAATGCCACCCGTACCGATGATATTGGCATTTTCAACAGGCATCTTTGATTTAAAAGTTGGCCAATAGGTTCCAGCTAATTTGTCTCTATTGAAAGAATCCAGTGGTGTCTTCGTAGAACCAAGTTGCAACGGCTTGCTGATAGACTGTTCCACATATTTACTGTAACTTTGCCCACTCACGCGCTCAACTAGAATCTCCAGCAATTGAAAGCCATCATTGCAATAAACGGAGTATTCCCCGGGTTTAGACTTGAGACGTTCGGCCTGAAGTTTGATCAGCAGTTCATCATGATTGCGTGTGTCGTTATCATCAAAAAGAATGCTGTTTCCATACTGCGAACCGTACAACCCGGATGAATGATTCATTAACATACGCGGTGTGATTTCTTTATAGCGGGGGTCTGCCATTTTGAAATCGGTAATATACGTAGTAAGTGGCTGGTCCAGGTCAACCTTACCAGAATCGACCAACATCATGACCGCAGTTGTCACCACCATTTTGCTTACGGAGCCTATACCGTACATGGTATCTTTGTCCACGGCTTTCTGGCTCGCCTTATCATGAAATCCAGCACCGTCAGATAAAATCATTTCACCTTTGTCCATAATCGCATATTGCATACTTGTGACGCCATAATTCTGAACCAGCATGTCAGCGAGTTGTTTAGCTTTCGCTTGGGTTGTCTGCTTTTCTGTCGCCTCAGCTTTAACATCTGCTACAGGCATGATGACAAGCATAAACGCACATAAAACCGTAATTATCCTTTTCATTCAGATTTCCTCCTTCAGATCGATATACTTGAATGAACTCATCATACCTGGCAAAGACGTGGCCTGCGGAAAAGAACCCCGAATGGAAAAAAACAACCCCTGAACGACAGTTCAGACGTTGTTTGTGTTGTAAGGAAGAACGACCATATTGTTAAAAGACCCTTGTCCTTGCTCAATGGTCATATGTCCTCCATATTTGCTACATATTCTGGATATATTGGTCAGGCCAAAACCATGAAATTCTGAATCCGTTTTGTCACTTTTCAGATCCGGGGCCGGTTGGGCGGTATGGTTCATAATCTGGATTACCAGAGCAGAAGCTGTAGAATGAATAGATACTACGATATAACGATCCTCGGCGACCCGTACTTTCTTGGATGCTTCAACAGCATTGTCTAGAATATTTCCGAGCACCACGCACAAATCATAACGCTCAATGCCTATGTGCTGAGAATGGAGATTGATGCGCGTATCGATTCGAATGCCGTTTGCCTGCCCGACGGTTAGCGTATTTGTAACGAGAGCATCAATGACCAGATTACCGCTATTCACACGTTGGTACGCATGCTCAATGGTGTTCATTGTAACATGCATATGCTCTGTTGCTGCCGCAAGTTCGTTACGTTTCACACACTCTTCTATATATAGAAACTGCTGATGGATATCGTGGATAATACTTTTAATGCTTTTGAAACTATGCACGGTCTTCTCGTAGTTGGCATCCTGGTAATCCATCTGCCGCTGCAATTGTTCATTCTCATGAGCGAGATGCGCCTTCTCCACGATATTATCAAACACATACACAATAAATACGTTTAGAAAAAGGGAGCCTAGCACTGAAAAAATATAGAAGATATTTTTTTCGCTATATATTGAAATGACATTGATCTGGTACACCGTAATCGCAGTAACGATCAAAAATAAAAGATAAGACCTATGGTGCACCCGGAAGCTCCTGCGTTTGGCAATGAGATGAACAATGGGGATCACAACAAACATAATGCTGCATCCTAGCAGCAGAACTTTGGAGAACAACCATATCGCTTCCGGGCCATAGACAGCCACTTTCAGGTAGTCGATGCCGTCAATCACACTAAAAACATAAACTGAAATGATATTCACCGTGGTTAACAGCGCTGCATACATAACCGTAAACATAATCTTCAGTTTTAATTCTCCCCGGTAGGATTGCGCCAGAGTGAAGATAAAAATCAATGCAAGCAAAGTCGAAAGAAAAGAAGGTAATCGCGTAGCCAAATAAAAGAAATTGAGCAGGACAAACACAACAAAATAAATCGTTCTGCGAGGTTTACGTCTGGATTTGCCCAGCACAGCATCAAAGTAATAATTGGCTTGAAAGGTCATGAGCAGGGTCAACAAAATGACGGGTACTAGATGCAAAATATTCATTTTATTGAACCCTCATGATCATATATTTGGTATACGTATCCTTGACTTCTTTGATTTTGGAACGACCTATCGGCAGAGAGGTTCCATCCAGCATCGTGACTTGTGCCCCCGTGAACTTGTGTACATGCATTAGATTAATAAGCACGGATCGGTGAATTTGCATAAAACCATGCTCTGTCAGCGTTGCAGCATAAGCCGATAGAATACCTTTCGTTTCATAAGAGTTATCACGAGTAATTACCTTTAGTTTGTTTTTAACTGTGAGGCTTTTGATTACCTCAATCCACAAAATATCTTCATATTTCAACATCAAATCATCGTAATCCGATTTAATCACCAGATACTTTTTATCCATAGCTTGATAATACTGATGCAGTTTGACCAGCTTCTCTTCCAGCACAGCCTCTTGAACCGGTTTGATCAAATATTGGAACGTCATCACATCGAAACTTTGAACCATATACTCGGGATAACTGGTCAAAAACATGATCTGCACATCCATGATCTTGAGTTTTCTGATTTCCTGTGCCGTCTGTATGCCATTCAACCCACCCATCTCTACATCCAGAATAAGCAGGTGAAACGTCTCTCTCTGATCCTTATAATGAGCCAGGAGTTGTTCTCCTGAACTGAACATGGTGATATGAAACTCGATATTGGTTTTGAGCGAAAACGCTGTCAGCATATGCCTCATCAATTCTCGTTGCTGCTCGTCGTCGTCACATATCGCTACCTGATACATTTCATCCCGCCTTTCTCGAACACAAGCCGTTTTTATTCATTCTAATATACTATCTTATCACGCTCAGATCGTTAAGAATGGATTGAAAAGCATTTACACTACCCTGAAATGCAGGCAAATGTAAAAAGAACAACACCGTGATGATGTGTCCTTGTTCCATCCTTTGGTTGTTTTTTGATCTTTCCACTTCCTTGGTTGTAAGCACCACCTTACTCTTGAATAAAAAAAAACGACTGACCAGGAGTGGTCAGTCTTGTTAATACCGCTAATATAGGATGAGTATATAAGTTCTTCAACCACAGCTATTCGATGAGTGCGGCCTTAATCAATGCATTTACCCTTGAGTTATAGAGCAATCCGATATGAGTTACCAGACTAACGGAAATATTGTTTGCCCCGTCCAGTCTGGATAAAAGAGGCGAAACAATGGTGTCGCTGGTGGAGTAGATTGAGGTAACTTTAATGCCGCTTGGTGCGCTGTTCGTTGTCAACCGATTCGCCCCACCCAGCGTAATCAATTTATCCACCTTATCTATGCCACCGCGATTCAATATATAGTACAGGCTGTTAGCTCCACCCATGCTATGTGCAACGATATGAACTTTGGAATGCCCCGTTTGGCGAAGAACATCGTCCACAAATCGGCTGATCGCCGCAGAATTCAACAATTGATTCCCTGCTTTGCTCGGGAGATCAATGGCAAATAGCTCATTATTCGACCATCCTTCACCGCGCAGATACCTTTCAATTAAGGCAAAATTACTGTCCGAGCCTGTCAATCCATGAACAAAAACAATGGGTGTCCGCGCAGTGGCAGCAGAAGCTGTCGTACTCTGCCCAATTCCTGGTAAAGCAAAAGCAAAAATCGCACTCATCAAAACAATTAGCAGTGGTCTTAACCTTCTCAATCAGATCATCCTCCTGTAAATGGAATATCCACATTTTACAATTTAAAAATTGTAAAATAAATGGTATTTTAGTCTCATTTAACCAATGGAGTATGATGTTTACTGCTAATTATTTTGTCGAAATACAGAGGTTCTCCTCTTTCAGCCTGGCTCATCGTACGACTCGGAGCACGAGACAACTATCCCTCTACAATATCCGCATGCAGCTGCGATGCCGCTTCCATCATAACCGGAACAATCGCTTCATTCGAAATAGCAACGTACAACTCCCCCATATACAATCGGAATGGGTATTGTTGTCCTTCATGCTCCCACATAAAAAAGTCACCCTCAATGGTCATCGTGCTCTCCGCGCCAACGATATTTAGCACTGTGGAGTAAGTAAACTCCGGCTTGGTAGCAAAATATGTGCTGCACTCCTCCAAAGAAATATGTTGTTCCGGATTGTTTTCCTGCATCGATCTCGTTATTTTAAAACGCTGGTTCATCTCGTTATGCCTCCAACTTCAAATTATTTGTTTTTTCTTCATATCATAGAAAGGTATTTTCTCATTTCGTTCTTAATGTGTCAAAACATACGTTCAAAATTGCTTTAATACTCCATCTAACTTTCCTAATTTGGCTAGTCCTGAGCGCTCGTCCATGCGAATGTGACCTCATTGAATATAGTATTCTATCTGAATGTGAAGGAGGAATATCACATGACCCAATTACTTGATGCAAGGGTGTCATTGAATGCAGCTACATTTAATTCCATTGCCATTCCTATTCCTGTCATCAATACACCTACATTATTTGCACAAATCGGGTTACTAACTGCTGGGGCAGGTCCTAATCCAAGAGTTTCTATGAAAGGAACGATTACAGTTCAGCTTCCACTCGCTCTCTTCCAAGTCCGAATTACGATTGTCCGTGGCACGGTTGCGACAGATCCTCTCATATATTCAGCCAATCACACGTATGGTCTGAACGGATTGCTTGTACCTGAAGTCATCATTTTTTCCGCCAATGATTATAATCCGCCTGTAACTCCGCAAATCACCTACACCGCTTTTATCAGTACCAATCTGCTTGGTACGGTCCGGGTAGGTCCTGAAAGCTTCGACGGATTTATCGTTTCGGATTAATGTTTAAGATTAACGCTTTAGATTAAGTTTTAGATTAAGGTCTCGTATGTAATGCTTAGCGCCCCCAAACGTGTAATCTACATCTGTATTGTAGATTACACGTTTGGGGCTTTTATATGTCCAGCTAATTTCCGAAATAAACATCCAGCTTACCTGTCGGAGGTGTAGTAGCCATCCACACGGCAGCCAGGTTATCTGGAGCATATGTAGCTGCTGTAATATAGTCGCCGATTAGAACGGTTGGCACTGGAGAAACACCATTCGGATTAAAGGAGGTCGTTGTTAGCCGGCGATTACTGAAGCTTGCTCCGCCATCAAAGGACTCGGCAACAAAAACATCAAGCAGGAACCCGTCAATTTGATTGGAGTAATAGATTACCCGAATGGTTCCAGCAAATGGAGACACCGTGATGGCAGGAAAAAAGTTCTGTGTACCTGGCGGTGCGCTAGTAATGCTTATCGGATCTGACCAAAGAAGTCCATCGGGAGATTCACAAAGCAAAACATCGGTATACCCCGCGCGAGCGTCATTCCATACGGCATAAACGGTGCCGCTGTTCGGTCCAATAGATATGTCTGCTGCCAAACTCAGATTGGTCTGCACTCGAAAATTATAGTTCGGCACAGGCAGCGGCGATGGTGCCGGCACAACGGAAGATATGAAAGTAGACTGCCGTTCTATGGGCGGTTGATAATTGATTCCGCCATCATAAGATATGCGTATCAATGCCGAAGGGCTGGCTGGCCCTGTAATGATATAACCTGCGTAGACTTCGCCGGAGAAGCCGACGGCCAAAGCTGCCCGGTCATGAATTCCACGAGGACTCGATTGTCGATCCGGGGGTTCCCACGAGATTCCTTGATCAACAGATCTTTGAGTAAAAATAGCAGAAGAAGTTGTTGCAAGCGGTGTATAACCTACATACGCATGGCCTCGATATGGACTGCCAGGAGAGCGATCTACAGCAATGAAAGGTTCATCATTATGCACGATGGTTCCAAATCCTAGTTGTACAATGACTGGTGGCTGAAACGTAGCCCCATCATCAAATGAAGTATAGCTTACGATAGTCCCGTCATTGATCCCGTTAAACACATGCACCGTAACGATAAAAGTGCTCGGAAACGTATAGTCAATGGTTGGTGCTTCCGCCCCTGAATAGCCTGCGGGTTGCGTAAGAACGGTTGTGGACCATGTCGTTCCACCGTCGATGGAGCGATAAAATCCCGTAAGTGTAGGCCCTGTACTCGTATCCACAGCAACGACACACATAATATTAGGATTTAGAATATTCACTGCAATAGAGGGTTCAAACTGATTCCCTGCCAAAGCTCCAGTAATATTTACAACGGCCACTCTCTTCACCTCTTTTCTTCTAAGGGATATTGGTGAATCGGTCAATTAACGTCATTTCTGATTGAAGAATACGCTGTATAATCTGACCCGTAGAATCAACGCCATAGACATGGATTACCGTACTGGTTGCGCTAAAGAAGTCACTTTGAACTTCAAAAAATGCAGCGTTAATCAACGGATAGATGAAAGTCCTTGTGGCTTGCGGCAAGATTTCAACTAAATCATGACCAATCGGAACCCGAGTCAATTGAGTTGTATCCCACCTGAATACCTCCAATTCAACACTGACAGGAGCATTCAGCGAATCATTAATACACGTTACAATCAGTTGCGTAGATTGTGTTGCACCTGCCGTCGGATTGTAGATAAATCCTGTAGAATTCGGCAAAGAGTCTCACTCCTTTCACACCATATACTCCACTATACTTTCCATTAAGCTTGTGTTATGCAGATTCTATGTTTTCTCGTATTGGAACAATATGAAAATTTTGTTATGATAGATTTGCCAAATTTCATTAATTTGGTAGATTTACGCCAAACCACAACGCCTGGAGGTACACCTATTTATGTTCATACAACGTACTGGAAAAATCGCTGTGGCAGCCGCCATGGTAATATCCATGATGGGCAGTATACCTGCAACTCAATCCCACAAACTTCAAGCAGCCCCTACGATCTCTGTTCAATTGGATCATGTACCCTTAACCTTCGATGCAGCACCCCGGATTGATAAAGGAGTAACCTATGTACCATTCCGGACGGTCGGAGAAGCACTCGGCATTGGTATTAGCTGGAACAACAAAACACAGACCATAACCGCAGTGAACACATCCAAAGGAAAAACAACGAAAGTTGTGCTTCAGGTTGGAAGCAAGACAGCTACTGTAAATGGAGAGAAAGTGAATCTCCCTGCCGCACCTGTGCAGCGGGAAGGACGTGTACTTATTCCGCTGAGTTCATTCAGTAGCCAATTCGATGTCCGTACAGGCTGGGATCAGGCTACACGAACCGTCTCTATGGTGTCACCTCAACGTGAAATGCATCTCCGAGCGTTCTATGCCGTAAAAGCCTACCACGAAATCGATCTGTTACCTTCTATGAATTCGGTTGTTTTTGGATGGAGCCGCATTGACCGGGATGGTACGTTTACACTGGAAGGGAAAGAATATCAGGTTCCTGCTGCCGCGGGTGAAGTAACGCCTAAATCGATAGTGGCTGACGCGGCCAGTCAACAAATCAAGCCCAGTTTGATGGTGTATGCGCTGGATGGAAATGGCGAGCTAACTAAAGTACTGAGTGACAGCACTTTAAGGCAAAAATCCATTGAAGGCATTCAAGCAGCCATTCAGGAGTATGGCTTTGGTGGGGTTGTGCTTGATTTTGAGGGACTCGGCTTCAAACTGGACGCTATAGAGCAACAACAATTGCTGAATCAGTATGTGAAACAGCTAAGGGAATCGCTACCTCAAGAGATCGCCATCTCTCTGGCTGTTCCTCCGCTCAATAGCGCCTACAAAGGGTATGATTACAAAACACTGGCTACGCTGGCGGATGACCTTATCATTATGGCCTACCAATATAATCCTGCAGGAACCAAAGCTCAAGTTGCGGAGCCGAACAGTCTGGTCAATCAGGCAATTGCACTCGCACTCAAGGCAGGAGTGCCCAAAGAAAAGATTTTGCTTGGCATCAACATCAATAGTGAGACACCTGCATCTGTCGGGGACAAGCTCGGACTTGCCAAGCGTTACGATCTGAAGGGTGCAGCCTTCTGGCGGCTTGGCCTATTCCGTACGTATAGCGCTGATATGCAATCTGCTGTGCAAGCATCGGTAATTAAGGAATAATAAAGCTACCTTCTCATAGCTATATTGAACTTCATAATCTAATTCAAAATAAGCAGGAAAAAGCACGCTCCTTGACTGACTGTACAAGGAACGTGCTTTTTTTGTATACTCCATCACCTTTTCTTTTCATTTCATCACCTTATCTATACCACCAAACAGTAGCTTAATGATCACACCCGGTCCCGGCAACTGGGGATCAAATAACAGGATCGTGCCAATAACCGCACTGATAGCACTGACTCCTGTTGTGATTATCCGGACTTTTTTTTCTTCGCTACGTTGCCATTCCACATAGATGATCGTTCCGGCTAACAACAGAATACCTAGCATGGAAGCAATTTTCATGATTTATCACCTTCTGTCTATCATATCTCGTGTCCTCATTAGTGATGGCATTACTTCCACAGTTAATTGATCATCTCCCCTGCTCATCTGGGATGCCCTGAGGCCCAGCAGATTTACCTGTACGTACAACCTGCGCATGAATCTGGATGTCCACATCAAGCTCAGAGTAGATCTGCTCCCATCTCTTCTCCTGCTCCTTCCACTGTTTCGGATAATATCTGCGGAACTCCACCGCGAACTTGAACAGATCGGTTCGCATCTCTCGCTGGGATAATCGAAGGGCCGACTCTGCCATGTCTTTCAATTGTGACGCCCAGGTTTCCTCCAGCTTTTTCAACACAGCAGGATCTGTGAGATCCCCGTTGGTTGTATTCAACAACACCTCTCCCCTTGCCTGTACATCCACCTGCATGCTCCACTGTGAACCCGAAATTTTCGGCTTCAAAATCGTCTTCACTTCTAGCGGCTGGATCGAAAAAGAACCTCTCTCAGGCTCTACATTTACAGGCATGATGATGTTGTTTAATTCATTAGCAAGCATTAAAATGCCAACGGTTAACGGCTCCTGTACACTCCGATTAAACCTATCGCCCTTATAAAGACTTAGTCCTTTGATATATGGCGTCGTTGTTAATTTATCCTGTCCCTCGTCAGGTGCAAGAGTCAACATACGGGACAAAATGACAGATTGGTTAGGGCCTTCAATGGATTGAGCGAGTTCCAGAACGGTTATCCGTGTACCTAGTTTCATATTGGCCATCTCACGCAAAGATTCCGCAGAGCTTCGTTCCAATGGGTCAAGCAAGGCAAGAATGTTTTTGGCAGGGTCAGGTGTTGAAAAAACATAAGCATGTTCCCTGATCTGGGGGTATCGAAGGAAAAAATCGATAAATTCGCGTATGCCTTTTTTTCCGGCGTCTTCGCTAATCACAATTACTTCGCAGTGTCCCCAAAACATATTTCTCGGCACTTTCCGTTGCAAGCGATTCAAAGCCTCTGCAATGGTATGACCTTCAGCCGATCGAGTTAGTGTTACCCCGCTTGGACTGCCTCCACTCCCCGTGCTGTCTCCTCCCCCAGCTTTGCGGGGAATAAAAATCTGTGATGTCAGTTCGATCTGATCATTTTTGTAATCCACTCCGGTTGCCAGTACTATCGCGAGATCATTAATCTCAATCCGATCCCAGCATCCCGTGAGTAATGTGCAACAAAAACAGACAAGAAGCCAAGTATTGCATGCAGAGATCATTCTTTTTTTCATGGGATCAGCCATCCGTACGTTTTTTTCGCACATAAGCCCACCCCTTTTTGACCCAAGCTATCCCGTAAGTCACCCCTGGAAGAACCAGTAAAACGGCGATCGTATACAAATTGGCTGAAGGACTTACCAAACTGGATAACCCGGAACTGCTCGAAGCTACCCAAAACGAAAAAATCATACAGAGAAAGGAAAGCGGGCTCACTAGGGGCTTGTAATCCTTCAGACCGAACCATTCCGCTGTGGACGTCACAGATATATATAGAAATACGGAAACCTTCACAAACATACCAAAGATCCACACGGCAATAATGAGGGATTCAATATGTTGTAGAAAGTCTGCAATCGTAATGTACCGGGCAGCGATCATCACCGGGAAAACAAACGTATCTGTCAGATCTCCAATTAAAAAGAGACAAACCACATTAATAACGGTCATCACTATCGTTGTTGTCAATAAAGAGCCTAGCATCACACGAGCGGTTCTTTTTTGGCGATTTACATACGGCAGGAGAAAGGCAATTACGATATATTCACTGAACCAGGCGGCAGGAGCGAGCGCTCCTTTGACGGCAGGCATCGGCCCATTTTCCATAAAAGGAAACAATTCTGACGGGTGCAATTCCCCAATGAGCAGTACGAAGACGAGACCCAGCATAGCCATGACCAGTGTTACAAAAACCTGGGCTGTCCTGCCAACCACTTCAATGCCAAGTCTGACATTAATCGCACAAACGAGCATCATCGTGCCCATGATTACAAACATCGGTGTGCGCGGAAGTGCATTATTGGCGATAAACTCACCATATTCTCTTATAATCAGCCCGGTTAGATGAGGCATAAACAAAATATAAATAAGTCCGACTAGCTTGCCTGGAATGAGACCAGCCACGAGCACACTGGATTCAATGAGCGATTTTCCGGGGTACATCCGTGCTAGTCCAAGTGATATACCAATGGCGGCAAGTCCTATAACCGATCCAATAATAGGAGATAACCACATATCATGTCCGGCATAATGCATTGTAATTCCAGGTACAGACAAGATCGCAGTGGCAATAACAGCCGGGAAGATCATGAACGCCAGCTGTGTCTCCGATATTCTTCCTTGGTCAGTTAACATGAATCTTCCCGCCCTCTCCTACATCCTTAATGCAATCTAATCCCTATCGCGGCTTGTTCCAAGGTGCTGGACGCCACCACAGATCCTTCAACCCTTTGGCATTCGTTGGTGCAACCGGAGACAGATACGGCGCACCAAATGAGCGAAGACTGCTCAAATGAATGACGATCAAAATGATGCCCAACATAACCCCGATTAAGCCCAGCGTTCCAGCCAAAATCATAATGGGAAAACGAAGAAGTCGTGTCGATATGCTAGCAGAGTAACGAGGGATCATAAAGGACGCAATCCCTGTGATCGCAACGATAATAATCATCGGAGCGGAGACGATACCCGCCGTGGTTGCAGCTTGTCCAATGATCAGTGCGCCAACGATACTGACCGCTGAACCTACCTGTTTCGGCAGGCGAACACCGGCTTCCCGGAGCGCTTCAAAGGCGATTTCCATAATCAGTGCCTCTACAAGTGCGGGAAAAGGAATCTCCTCTCTGGCTCTAGCGATACTGAGTAGCAGCACTGTAGGAATCATCTCCTGGTGATAGGTCGTGATCGCGACATAAGCCGAAGGCAACAACAAGGACAAAACATAAAATACGTATCGCAGCCAGCGGAGGAATACGCTCATAAACACATATTGATAGTAATCTTCAGGCGACTGCAGCATGGAAAACAACGTTACAGGGGCGACCAGTGTGAACGGTGTTCCGTCCACCAGTATCGCAAATCGCCCTTCCATCAGATTGGAGGCCACCACGTCGGGACGTTCTGTAGCAATCATCTGAGGAAAAGGAGAGAATCGCTGATCGATGATATCTTCCTCAATATACTGACTTTCCAGAATGTCCCGGACTCTTAACCGATCCAGTCGCTGCTCCACCTCTTTCACCAGTGAGGCATCAATAATACCCTCCACGTACGCAAGTGCAATGCTGGTATTGGAGCTTTCTCCAACGGTGCGTGTTCGGAATTTTAGTGCAGGTGTTTTGAGCCGTTTACGAACCAAAGAAAGATTCGTTGCGAGCGATTCAGTGAATCCGTCCCTTGCACCACGGACCGTTGATTCAGCTAGAGGCTCTTCTGTCGAACGATTAGCTGCTTTATACAGCGGATACGTTGTTGCGACATTGGAGCCTTCCAGTAACAGAAGTGCTTCGCCTGCCAATATCGCTTCTGCGGCCTCTTTCGACGTTTCAACGGTTTTTACGGAAGATAAAGGAACCTGAGCAGCCTCCATGCCAATCTCCTGTACTGGCGTTAGCACCTGACGCTCAAGCCGCTCCGTATCACATAAACCCACACAATATACACATAGTGCGGAGGTGAAGCCCGCGGTCTCGAATGAATGAAATATGACATCGGAACAGTCCGTAAATACGGCGCGTAATGTCTCTTCATCAATAACCAAATCTCCTGTTAAGGGCAAGTCCTGCTGCGTTTCTTGTTTTTCTTGATCCGATTGTCCCTCTTGATCCGATTGATCCTTGCCTTTGTTCTCTTTGTTCTCTTTGTTCTCTTTCTTCTTCTCTTTCTCTTTCTCGTTTGAATCCTGATCCGTATTTTTCTTCGCGTTTTGATCATTATTCTGTTTTGATTTTTCGCTGTTTTCGCTGTTTTCGTCGTTTTCTTTTTCTTTTTCTTGCTGATCTTGATCTTGTTCTTGTTCTTGTCTTTTTTCTTCTTTTGTATCCTGTTTCATATTTTGTTCGGTTGACCGCTCTGCACCTTGCTTCGAATCCTGTTGTTCCGTGGTGCTTGAGTTGGTATTTGTACTTGAGTTCGTATTCGTGTTTGAGTTTGTTCCTGAGTTGGTATTTGTATTTTGACTGTTTTGACTCATGGGCTCCCCCCCTTTCCGCCGATTCGTCCAAGTATTCTCAGTAAAAGATATCATTTGCTTCCTTCACCAGAAATATGCAATCCGAACGACGAAAAGAGCCGCTCCGTGAGCGACTCTCTTCTAAACTAACATTTAACTGCCACTGCACAGATTGTGTGTATTAGCTATCCTTTTACAGCACCCAGTGCAACGCTTCCGATAATCTGCTTCGAAAATACGGCGAACACAACAATAATCGGCAATATCGAAATCGCTACGCCCAGATACAACAATCCGTAATCCATACCGTAGTAGCCCTGAACGAGAGCGACCAAGACGGGTAGCGGATACTTATCTAAGGAGAAAAAGAGTACGAGTGGTGTCAGAAAGTTATTCCATGACCCGATAAAGGTGAAAATCCCCAGAGCCGAGATCGCTGGCCCAAGGATGGGCAGTACAATCTGATTAAACGTCCTGAACTCATTTGCACCGTCTACTCTTGACGACTCAATGATCTCATCCGGAATACTGCTTTCCATAAACTGTTTGATGAAAAATACGTTAAAGGCATTCGCCGCCGCGGGTAAAATAATCGCCGCATAACTGTCCAGCAGGCCAAGCGTACTGAACAACCGGTATACCCCGATTAGCGCCAGTTGACCCGGAACCATCATCGTGGCGAGCAGAAACAGAAACAATCCGGTGCGTCCTTTGAAGTTAAACTTGGCAAAACCATAAGCCGTTAAAGCACCGATATACAGCGACAGCACTGTAGAACTGCCAGCGATAAAGAAACTGTTGGCAAAGCCACGCCAAATGTTGATTTTTGAAGCCATATTCACATAATTGTCTATCAGAAACGCACCCGGAAGAAACGTAAAGCTTGAAGCAATCGACGCATTGTTATGTGTAGAATAGATCAGCATCAGGTAAAACGGAATCACACACAATACAGCGAGGGCGATCAGAAACAGATAAATGAGGATTTTCCCCAATGTCAGCCGCTGACGAAGCGCATGATGTTGAACTACGGCTTCTCGCTGCGCGGCAACTTTAGCAGTTTGCATACAATCTCTCCCTCCCTATGAACGGCTCTTCCGTTTGGTCATGATGAAGGATGCAACCGATAACAGAATAATAATGATGAACAGACAAAATGCAATGGCAGCTCCATAACCAAAACGTGTACTTTGGAATGCTACATTATATAGGTACATGATGCTGGTCATTGCCGCACGGTCCGGCCCTCCTGTACCATTGGTCAACGTAAACGGCTGGTCAAAAATCTGAATGCCCCCAATGATCGAGGTAATAATCTGAAACAATATAATAGGTTTGAGCATCGGCACGATGATGTGCAGGAAAATATGTTTTTTCTTGGCACCATCGATTTGTGCAGCTTCTTGCAGCGCTGGATCTATCCCTTGTAATCCAGCCAGATAGATGACCATCGAATAACCAAAGTACTGGAAGAACAGAATGGATGACACGATCAGCCGCATAAACCAAGGGTCATCTTTCCAATTGATCGGGTCTTGAATTAACCCTGTCTGCACGAGAAAATGATTCAGTCCACCCGACTGCCAATCAAAGATCAGACTGACAAGCAAACCGAGCGAAGCAGCCGTAACGATGTTAGGGAAGAAGTATACCGCCCGGAAAATATCCCGTCCTTTTAACAACTTGTCGTTCAAAATAAAAGCAAGTACAAGGGAGACCGTCAGTTGTGGTACTACCGATACACCCCAAATGAAGAGTGTATTAAACAATGTTTTGTAGAAAAGCGGGTCTTGAAGCACCGCGACATAGTTACCGATCCCGACGAACTCAGGCGTGGTGATCCCGTCGAAATTCGTGAAACTGATATATAGCGAGTAGAGAATCGGATACAGTCCAAAGATGGCAAACACGATAAAAAAAGGAGCAATAAAGTAGTACCCGTAATGGTCTTTTCGAATTGTCTTGGCAAACATACGCTGTCCTCCAATCAATAATTGACCTAAAGCGAACTACGTTGGTTACACAAGCACTCCGATGACAGAAGAGTCTTTCAATCGCTGTTATCCCCGGATTTTTCTGATCCCTTTTTAAAGGAGAAAATCCAGTCATAAAAACGACCGCTTCGCTTTTCCAGCTTTCTTCTGTCCTCTCCGTTGTTTGTGTAAACACTTAGTTAACTTCCTAGGTTCTGGAGTAGTAAACTTACTCTACCTCTAGTTCTGGGAACCTTAAGCGCACGTCACGTTTGATGCGTTTCACCACTTCTTCCTTCGTCTGAATATCGCCGTTTAGATACAACTGCAGCAAGTTTCGATAGATATCATTGCTGATGATACCGTCATATTTAGTGCGTTCATACACCGGAACCTGCTTGGCGGCCTCTGAGAAAAATTCAAAATGCTTTTGTCCACCCAGATAGGCTGAAGTCAGCGAGTCTGCAAGCTGGTCATTCACGACCATGTTGCTCGTAAAGTAATCCTGCTCCTTGGCAAGTCCCGTCAGAAATTCGTGATTAAAGTTGTAAAATTCAATGAATTTCCAGGCGGCATCCTTCTGATCACTCTTGTTATACATCGCGATGTAAGTCCCTCCTGAACTGAAGGACGAAGGCCCGTGTGCCAAACCCCATAACCCTTCGGTATCGGGTGCGTTTGCTTTGAATGTAAACTGCAATCCCCAAGTCGCCGCAGGATAGAACATCACTTCACCTTTTTGCATCGAGGCTGCATAACCTGCACTTCCATCCTCGTACTCACCAAGTACACGGCGCTCCCTTGCCTCACGCACCAGATCAAGCACCTTCATATACGTAGGATCAATGACGAGCTTCCCATCTTTCACCCAAGGAATGCCACCGTACGAGTTGGCTATCCCGTTCCAGTTCGCCAGTGCATGTACCTTGTTGCCACTTTGTTCTTGTACCTTTTCTCCGATAGCAAAAATCTTCTCCCATGTATCAATCTGGGCGCTGACTTTCTCTGGATCATCGGTACCCAGATATTCCTTCGCCAGATCACGGCGATAATAGATGCCACCAGGTGTACCTTGATATCCAATGGCGCGAACGTTCCCCTCACTATCCTGCTCATTAGCCTGAACAAAAGGGTACTGCTCCTTAATTAACTCGTTTGCATTGTATGGTGCAGCTGATAAATTTTCCAAATATGGTACATCAATAAGTTCCCGAATATTTGCATTTTCAATCATAAACACGTCGGGTGCTTTGGAACTGGTCTGAAGTGCTGATTTGAGCTTGGTCAGGTAAAAGTTGCCTGGAATATTAACGAAATTCACTTTGATATCTGGATACTTCTCCTCGAATTTCTCAATCGCATAGCCTGCCTCATCCGTAAAACTCCAGACCGTAATCTCCTGTTGCTTCGCTTGATTGGATGCACCTGTCTGGCAACCGACGAGCAAGAGTATAGAACTTGCAAGCAGCGTGACTGGTACAACAAACCGCTTAAACCATCTCTTCATAAAAGTACCCTCCCTAAAAAGGAAACGCTTACAATTTATTTGAGTATAAGAATTTGAGCGGTGGCTTTCTCCACAAATATTGTCAATCATCCTTGATATTTTGCGATATTGGAACGATGACGTTTGCGAAATTCGGACGGCGTGCAGTTATTGTATTTTTTAAAAAGACGATTATAAGAGTTCACATTGTTGAATCCGTGACTGATCGCAATCTCCAAAATGGATTCCTGACGAAACAAAAGCGCCCACTCCGACTTAATAATGCGAAAATGATTCAAATATTCCATTAACGTGATGCCCTTGATTTCTTTGAATAGTTTGCAGATATGGAACTTACTGAACTTCATATGTTCTGCCACCTGCTCCAGCTTAATCGGCTCGGCATAGTGCTCTTCCAAATACTCGCATACGGATTCGAGAAACTCGAACTTTTTGGAAGATACGCAAGGCCAGCATGGCGACGAATCCGTTTGTGAAGCCGGGGGCGTGGTACGTAGTAACAAGACGATTAGATCATATAACCGGGATACCATAAGCCAGCGGTAACCGGGTTTCTGATTTGTTTTCTCCACGGCAATCGCATCAATATAAGGACCCGGGTTGGACTGACTGCCCGACGGAATGATGGACGTTTGATTCAAAAGTGTTCCCAGCTCTTGCATCTCCGCTTCACTCGTAAAGCTCCCGGTTAACAATTCAAGCCGAAACAGCAAAATCGTCAGCCTTCCGGTGCCTGGCATAAAATAATGCACGTCCCCCGGCTTGATTAGAACCATATCCCCTTGGTTCAGTTCAAAAATTTGCTCATTTACACCGATTCGTGCATGTTTTCCAGTCACGATAACAAGTTCCACTTCATCATGCCAATGTGCCGCATAATTGAATTCTGCACCTGTATAAATTAACCGAATGGGAAACCCTTCGGCCATGTGACCTGTTTCGAGAAAAGTAGGTACGCCCATGTCATTTGCCTCCTCTTTTTTCCATACACATCTGCCTCATGTTTCTATACTTATGCCTGAATGTACTTCCCCGTTTCTCATATTCTATCTAAAATAGGACCAAACATCCAAATTTCTGATCTCAATGGTTAGGGAGATTGAACATAAGCATGTTAATATATGCTAAGTAAATCCAAAGAAATCGGAGTGGTCAAACATGAAATTCAGCGATTTTAAACTAGGACAGCGTTACGAAACCGGATCGGTTCTCTTAACGAGGGAGGACATTCTTCATTTTGCCGAACTTTACGATCCGCAATATATGCATCTGGATGAGGACAAAGCAAAAAAAGGACGCTTCGGAGATCTGATTGCATCAGGCATGCAGACCCTGAATGTCACGTTCCGACTATGGATCGATGTTGGCGTGTACGGTGAGCATATTATCGCTGGCACTGGCATGAACCATATTCAATTTTTGAAACCTGTCTATCCAGGGGATGAACTTCACGTTATCGCTGAAGTCACCGGACTTCGTCCGAGACGAACCGGGAATGGCACGGTGACGGTATTGCTCAGTACATATAACCAAAAGGGTCAGAATGTATTTCGGGCAGAATTGAGTGCGCTGGTGGACAATTAAAAGGCTAAAAAAAGAGTCGTCTACTCGGTAAAATGTTTGTATCCTACAAACAACCGAATAGTGACGACTCCCTGGTCAACCTATAGCAATGCCTTTTAGTAGCAACTTAACCGCTTTGACATGCAGAGCCGCGTATTCATCCCCGCTTAGATTTGGCTTAGTTAAGCAGAGTTGGGTTGCTCCAGCCAAGGTTGACATGACCCCAAAGCTCAATGTTTCGATGTCCTCATTCATAAAAATACCTTGATTAATCCCCGTCTGCAACACCTGCCTAATTGCAGTATAGGCTACTTCTGTGATCTCCTTTAATGTAGTCAATGACTCGGATTCACTAGAAAGTGTTCTGGAATACTCTTCAAGCGCCTGGATTAATGGACTTTCACAGTCTCTTCCGAATAAATCAGCCATTTCAAGCAGCTGTTCGCTGGGGGACGAAGTATGCTCCATCAAACGAAGCCATTTTTGTGACATTTGTTCAGTATGCTGAGTAAGCAGCTGGAGAAACAGTACCTCTTTATTTTTAAAGTGATGGTATAAGTTTCCTTTGCTCATCTGTGTCAATGCACATAAGTCATCCATCGTAGCTCGGTCATAGCCTTTTTCGATAAATAACTGTTTAGCATGGTTTAAAATGATTGTTTTAGCTTCCTCTGCTGGCAATCTTCTTCTGGTCATGAGTCCTCCCGAAACCTTACGAACGGTTCCTTTTATGCTTGAATAATTGAAAAGCAACATATGAGATAACGATAACAAAAATCCCAAAGAATGCAAATGGCATGTCTAATGTGTGGCGGTATACAACATTTTGCAGACCCATGTTTTCCAAAGTCGATGTTCCATATCCCCAGATGGATGTATTAAACATGTTCGTGGCAAAATGAATACCGATGGGAGCAGCTAGACCATTCGTATGGTAAGCTACGATTCCCAAAAAGAGCGCTACCAGCAAATAATACAGAGGTCCAAAAATCCCGTAATGCAGCATTTCGGGGTTAAACCCATGGAGCAGAGCAAAAATTAGGGAAGTGACCAAGATAGACCAGAATGCACTGCCTCTTAATGATCTGAACATACGGTACATATAACCTCTAAATAAAATCTCTTCAGCAGCACTTTGAAACAAAACCAAAGGAGCAGTTACTACGAGTACACCTAACCACGGAAGCGGATCAAAATTAAGCGTAAAAGCTTGAGGATGCAAGGCGACATCGACAAGTAAATACAGGATAAGCGCAGTGAAGTACCATGCAAAATAAATAGCAAACTTGCGGAAATCAGGTCTTTTACCTTCAAACAAAAATGTTCTAAACGGGATTTTAAAGAAATACCTGGTGATCATGTAAACGCCGAGAATCAGGAAAGAAAAAGACAAATATAGTGTGACCAATTGAGGTAATCCGGAACGGGTAGCAGGAATCAGAGTATTTACTAAATGAAACCATAATATAGTACCACCCTGCCAAATGATCAAAATAAGTACGAAGCCTGCTACGGATTTTAAACTCAATGGGATCGGCGGCTGAAGGCCATAATTCCTTTCCATGATACACACCCATCTCTTATTGTATTTACCGACTTTATAGTCGGTAAATACAATATATATAGCCACGTGGACTTCTGTCAACATTGAACAAAATTTTAATGTTTGCTGGCGTGCAGATAAATATTCGGTTATGAAATGCTGTACCAGACTTATAACCTCTATCTTCTCTTGTTATACGAACCAAATAATGACGACTGGCTGATCTGATCATACAAAAAGCCGCCCATGGGCGGCTTCGTCATAAATTTGTTTTTTACGAGAACGAGTTCCTTAAAACTTGTCCAAGAATCTCCACACCTTTGGCAATTTGCTCGTCTGACGGTGTTGAGAAATTCAATCGAATGGCATTGCACGGATCTTGCTCATTCACGAGGAACGCATTTCCTGGTACTACAGCTACACCTTGCGCAGCAGCAGTTTTGGCATAATCCACCATCGGTACATGAGCAGGCAGATCACACCATAGGAATAGTCCGCCATCTGGACGAGTATAGGTCACAGCATCGCCTAGATGCTCTTGTAGCTTGTCCATCATCAGTGTAGCCTTTCGGAGGTAGACATCACGAATAAGATTGATATGCCCTGCATAATCATATTCCGTCATAAAACGATGAGCCAGAATCTGCGGAAGCATCGCTGTATGTACGTCTTCTCCCTGCTTGGCTACAACCATCTTCTCCACGACTTCATGCGGAGCCTGTACAAAGCCTACTCGCAGTCCGGCCGACAGAATCTTGGAGAACGACCCGACATAGATGACCAAGCCGTCTTCGTCCATAGACTTAATCGTTGGCACGTCCTCACCATTAAATCGAAGCTCTCCATATGGATTATCCTCCAGAATCATAACACCATATTTCTTAGCCAGTGCATAGATCGCTCGGCGCTTCTCCAGACTGGTGGTTACACCTGTAGGATTTTGGAAACTAGGAATAACATAGATCATTTTTACATTCGGCTCGGTTTGCAGCGCATGCTCCAGTTTATCAATGTCCATACCGTCCGTCTCCATCGGAACCCCTGCCAGCTTCGCACCGGAAGCACGGAAGGAATTCAGAGAACCGATAAAGCTGGGACTTTCGCAGATAATCGTATCGCCTTCATTACACAGCACTTTACACGCAAGCTCAATACCCTGTTGTGCCCCTGACACGATAAAAAGTTGGTCGGACAGCTTACCTGTGTTGAAATTCTGTTCCAGGTGTTGCTGGAGTGCTTCACGAAGCGGTACATATCCTTCCGTGATGCCATATTGCAACGCTGTAACCGGGTCTTGTTCCAGAATCGACTGGGTGAAGGTACGAATCGCTTCAATCGGGAACGTTTCTGGCGCAGGATTGCCTGCTGAGAATGGGATTACATTTTGACCTGAAGAAGCTTTCAAAATCTCACGAATAATAGACGGTTGCAGTGATGCAATCCGGTTGGAAAAGGTATAATTCATCTTTACTAACATCCTCTCGGCATCTAATCTATATAATTTCTAGCTCTAATCATACATTAGACTCTATTATACGAGCATTTTTCAATTTGCCAAAGAGTCCTGCTCCATTTTCATACAAAATGTTGTGAATCGTTGTTCCGAACACCTGTAGTAACGACAAAAAGCTGCTCTCGGCAGCTTATTTCATCTCAGACAGTCTCGTCGCTTTTACAACGTAGGTCGCAAGCCCAGGAAACATTCGAGCTAGAGCAGGATAAAAGCGGTTGGTTTTTGCAAAAGCAAGATTCTGAATCGTTCTGGCTCTTCGAAGCAATGGGGCGAACTCCCGATTCGCTTCGAGTGTATACTCGCTTTGCCATGTGCTATAGTCAACCTCGTCCTTAAGATATGCATCTGTCCACCGCGCGCACACAATCGAAGAACGAAGGGCAATGGACATCCCGTCTCCGCACAAAGGGGGAATGACCATCATCGTATCCCCAATATGCGGATAATCGGACCACGGTTCCGGGACATTAGACAATTGCAAAGGCGCAACAGACACTTGGGTTCCCTGAATGGCTTCCCCTTCTGCTAAACGAGCCGCCAGATTTGCATTCGTCATCGCGGCCGCCTGCAAAATCTCTGTTACGGACTTGCCGCTCCCCTGTACAGAATCAAGTGTTAACAATGCGGCAACATTAACCGTGTCGTTTTCAATCGGGGATATGCCCACATAACCACCATCACAAAAATATAATTCTACCCTCGCCGGTATGTTAATACCTCTGTAATGAGATTTGACACCGACATATATCGTCTCGTCCCGAACCCCTTCTTCGCTACTTGTTCCTCTCAACTTTTTGCTGCCATATGCCCCGATAACCGCCTTGGCTTGATAACATCTCCGTTCATTGCCCTGCTTCACCTCGACTTCATAACTCTGATTTTCAAGTTGCCGGATCGAAGCAATATTCACTTTCGTTAAAATTTCAGCCCCGGCGGTATATGCCTGCTGATGCAGTAGTTGATCCAGCTCATATCGGCTTATTCCATAGGCGAATCCAGGCAAAGGTGCTTCAATCTCACCACCATCCGGCATCGTAATTCGGGCATGATCCATACTGCTGGGGCTCTTCTCCTGATTCAATAGATGAATGCCAAGACGCTCCAGCATCTCCTTCGTTTCAGGTGACATGAACTCCCCACATGTTTTATGTCTGGGAAACTGTTGCCGATCGAGTAACAACGTTCGATGACCTTGCCTGGCCAGTTCGATCGCACAACTACTGCCCGCAATGCCAGCTCCAACAATGATTACATCGGTTGATTTCATCATGTTACGAGGCCTCCCTTTCGCGGAATCACCACAGAATATCGGAATAACGGTTTCCACTCATAGGTCATCGTGTCATGGTTCAACCGCTGTTTGAGTTCCTGCCAATCCTGATCTGTAAATCCCTTGGCTACCGACAACGGTCCGTCATGACGAATATAACGGTTACGCGAGATAAGTCTTGTTGTAATCCATACCGCTTTATAAGACACCGGATGACGGTGAATATCGTTGATAACCACACCATATCTCGAAGCACGAAGCATATGACCAACCATGTCCACAAGCTGTTCTCCTTCGAAATGGTGAATGAACTGTGAGCCTGTCACAATATCGGCTGAATCATCAGGCAACGCTGTTAGATCGGCACGCTGTACTCGAACACGAGGCTCGCTCTGAAACAACTGTCTTGCTTCTTCACAAGCCTCTTCGGTCAGATCCACTAGCGTAATTTGCATATCTATCCCTTGTTTTTTCGCCCAATGTAATAGCTTCTGATTCACATCTCCTGAACCCGCACCAACGTCCAGCAGTGTTAGGGTATCCGGCTTACCGACGGATTTCCATAACTTCTCCACACCGGACACGGTGGGACCCGGAGCAGCAAATATTTTGTTCAACCGCCGTAAATGTCGCAACGCTTCACGCAGTTCTTCTCCACCCATCGAAAAGTCATCCATCAGTTCGTCTTCTCTGGCACGACTGCTTAATCTTCTAAAGAAGGACATGATCCTGCTCCTCCATGACCGAAGTTAACGCCGGAACATACGTGAATTTCATTAATTCTGCAGTAAGTCCGGGACCAAAAGCCATAGCTACGCCTTCCGTCGATGATTGTTCCTGCTTTTTCATATCCATGCGCATCGCTTGCAGTACAAACAAGATCGTATTCGAAGACAAGTTGCCGTAATCTCTCAAAACATCCCGACTGTACTTCGTCTGTTCCGACTTCAAATTCATCACTTCCTGAACAGAATCTACGATTCCTCGTCCGCCCGGATGTATTGCCCATAGTTCGGGGAGCTGTTCACTTTGCAGCAAAAGACTCAGTTCTTCTTGCAAATGATTGCCAAGTAACTTCGGGATGCGTGGCGACAGATGCAAATCATATCCGTAATCGGCCACTTTCCACGTCATGTCCTCCGTCGAATCCGGTAGCAACACCGAATATCCGGTTCCCAGACTCAGGTAGTCTCTGTGCTGCGCTTCTGGCGTACCCACGATGGATGCAGAAGCGGCATCTCCAAAGAACGACGCAGCAAACAGTGCCTCCCGATCATGCACCGGCTGGAAATGAAGCGTGCATAATTCCACGCAAACAACCAACACTTGCGAGCCTGGAGCACCCTGTACGACGTCACGAGCCATCTGGATTGCTTTTAATCCTGCTGCACAGCCCTGGAAAATAAGTGGTAATCGGTTCACCCGAGCAGAAAGTCTAAAGTGTTGGATTAATTGCACATCAAGTCCTGGCAGATACTGCCCGGTGCAGCTGACCGTTATTATGTGAGTTATCGCTTCGGGAGAGATCTGTGCGTCTTGCATCGCTTCTTCCGCTGCCCTAATCGCCAGAGGGAGCGCCTCCCGCTGGTATGTATCCATGCGTTCCCTTGTCGTTGGAATATCTGTCTGTTCACCTAAGGGGATATAACGGCATTCTTCCAATGTTCCAAGATAACTCGGTTCCACGGTATACCGTGTCTCTACACCACAAGATTTGAAAATTCGCTTGGCAAACCTCGCCAAATCCGGTCGATCAACCAGTGAAGAAGCGATAAGCTCCGCAATGTCCGGCTGAGCTACCTTGTGTACAGGGAGAGCCGTTCCCATGCCAAGAATGGCGATATCACTCGAAGGGTTATTTGGATTCATATGAACCTCCTGATTTTGGTTATGATTACCTGCAATTAACACCTCTTACCCTTTATGAAAAAGTTGTAATCCCCAATTATATATTTTATTAAGATGATGACATACTCAGAAGCCCCGTTTGACGAACTTTATAACTTCACACAAAAAAGCCGCCCATAGGCGGCTTCAACGTCATCGTTTTATATCAAACTTCTGTGCGGCTAAAAACGTCCCTTAACTTGTCACTCATCAAATACCAAGCATCTTCAGCCATTTCAATATCGCCATGATGTGTAAAACCGTGCACTGCCCCTGCGTACTCTTTGTGGGTCACCTTTACACCGTCTGCTTCCAGCTTCGCGGCATATGCACGCGCTTCTTCAGCTAGAGAATCTCTCTCCGCAGTAATAATCAGAGCCTCAGGCAAATTAGAGAGTGATTCGGCAAGCAACGGAGAAACTAAGGGGTTCGAAGCATCCTCTGGTTTTGATAAATACATTGCATTAAACGTTCTAGCCACATGGGCTGGGATAGCTTCCGGAAAGTCAGGTTTCTCCCCGGGTTCTGTAGCCACGTCCAGCACAGCATAATCAATAATTTGGAGCAGTATTGGTAATTCGCCCCCACGTTCCCTATTCAGTAAGCATACCGATGCTGCCAGATTGCCTCCCGCACTATGACCACCAATAGCAAACATAGCTGCATTAGCGGAGAACTGATCTGCATTGGAATGCATCCATTTCACGACGTCATAACACTCATGGACAGCCGTGGGAAATTTGTGTTCAGGTGCTAACTTATAATCAATGTTTACGACGAGGCATGCTGCACGATCTGCAATCAAACGACACCAAGGGTCGTCCCCGTCGGCTTGACCCAGCACAAAGCCGCCTCCATGCATGTTAAAGAACACGGGCCAAGTTACGGCTTGTTCGTTCTTCTTTCGGTTTGGCACATACACCAACACCCGGGTTTCTCCGGCGGAGGTAGGAATCGTGTATTCTTTTACAGTAACATCATATGTAAGACTTGGTTGGAGACTCTGATCATTTCCCGAGCTTTGCTGACGCATTTGTTGAACCATGGCGATCTGATGCTGTTGATCCATTCACATCCACTCCTCATCATCTTTGTGTATTCCGAAAACTGCTACAACCGCATCTGGTCTCACTAAATCTATTCGCTCAGTGTCTCCTGAATCCTCTTTGGAAGCTTCTGCACGATCAAGTCATAGGAGTGATCAATCATGGCATATATGTCCTCATTCGGTAGGGAACCATCCAGTTTAACGGTATTCCAGTGCTTTTTATTCATGTGGTAACCGGGAATAACAGCCTCATGCTGCTCTCTCAGGTTCTCCGCAATGATCGGATCACATTTCAGATTCAAACGACTGTTCTCTCCATTGCCTTCAAACAGAAGTGCAAATATTTTATCGGCTACCTTAATCACTGCCGCTTCAGGCCCGAATGGAAATTCCTTCACAGCACCTTTTTTGCCAAGACAATAATCCATAATGCTACCCGTCACAATACTTCCTCCTCTAAACTGAACTCATTTATCTTCAATTTTAATCGAAGCCTTACACAAAGAAAACCTCCTCCTATAGATCGGAGAAGGCCTCGTTCTGTTTCTGTTGTCTATTAATTAACCTTATCATTGCGCGTTTTGCTACGACGCTGTTGGCTCTGATAGGTAGAACGGCTACCCGTTTGGCTATGATCTGCTTTACGCACTCTCTCAGATGACGGCGCACCCTTAACTTTGGCTTGAGGGTTGTCGCTACGTCCAGAACGTGAACCATTCGAGCTACGTTCTTCGCTTCTACCGCCGGATGCTGCTTTATCTCGTTTGGTAAACCATTCGGACTTAGGCTTACGCGCCGGATTGGCTTTGGATTTCGCCGGTTTATCCGCAGCGCGATTAAATCCAGATCTACTATCAGCTGTTCTGGAACTTTGTTTTGTCCGTTTACCTTGATTCGTTTGATTCATTGGGGCAAAAACGGGCATATTCGTCATCGGGTAAGGATGATCCTTCACTTCGGGAATCGACTTCTTGATGACTTTCTCGATATCTTTCAGGAAAGGAAGCTCATCCTTCTCACAGAACGAGATCGCCATCCCGCTTTTCCCAGCTCGTCCTGTCCGTCCAATGCGGTGAACATAAGTCTCAGGGATGTTCGGCAGATTGAAGTTGATGACATGTGTCAACTCTTCCACATCGATACCTCTCGCGGCAATATCGGTTGCGACCAGCACACGAGTTACACCACTTTTAAAATTGTTCAGCGCCCGTTGCCGTTCATTCTGTGACTTGTTACCGTGAATGGCCTGCGCCGTCACGTTTATTTTGGCCAAATCTCGCGTAACCCGATCAGCTCCGCGTTTGGTCCGAGTGAATACCAGTGCTGTAGCAATGGATTTATCCTGCAAAATATGATTTAACATGTTCTGCTTCTTGCCGTGCTCCAGCAAATATACAGACTGTTGAATACGATCTACCGTTGATGATACCGGGGTAATTTCCACTTTCACAGGGTTCACCAGCAGTGTTTGCACCATCTTCACAATCTCTGGCGGCATGGTTGCTGAGAAGAATAAAGTCTGTTTTTTGTTTGGCATCTTGGCGATGATGCGTTTCACATCGTGGATAAAACCCATATCAAGCATACGGTCAGCTTCATCCAGTACAAGAATCTCTACTTTGCTCAGATCAATCTGCTTCTGATTCACCAGATCCATCAAGCGTCCGGGTGTAGCAATGATAATGTCTGCTCCCTGTTGCAGCGCGCGTTCCTGTACTCTTTGAGATACGCCTCCCACAATCGCCACAGAGCGAATGTCGGTGTATCTGCTGTACATTTTAATATTATCGGATATTTGAATGGCTAGCTCCCTTGTTGGGGACAAGATCAGTGAGCGAATCGCGCGGACGGATTTTACTTTTTGATCTGACTGTTTACCGGGAGTACCTTGTTTCTGCTTGCTGCCTTGGCTTAACAACTGGATAATGGGCACCGAAAATGCCGCCGTCTTACCTGTTCCCGTCTGCGCACAACCAAGTAAATCTCTGCCCGCAAGCACGGCTGGTATGGATTGCTCCTGAATCGGAGTAGGTTTACTGTAATTTGCTTTTTTCAATCCTTCCAAAATCGGAGGGATAATGTTTAATTCCTGAAATGTCATGTTATCTCCTTCATCTACGCACATCTCTACATAAAACGAATCTTTATGTCACACGTAACAGTTAAGGATAACACTAAATCACGATTCTGTATATCTTTTTGAACGTTATTTGATGATTAGTCCCATTAATCCGGCAAACGTGGCTGCCTGATGCGGCGCGATTGCGCACCCGGCCAGATCCTCCAGCGTAAGAACAAGAGCATCAAATTCACTATCACTGAGGTCCAATCCTTTCATAGGTGTTCCGGTAAAAGTCACCTGATCCAGTCTACATGCACCGAATGCGATCTTTTGTAATTTCAGATATCCGAAATCCGCACCGTTCAAGCTACACTCGACATACTCAACCTGTTTGAGATGGGAAAAGCGAAAATTGCTATAATCGCATATACTCTGCACAATGCTAACGTTCTGCCACCTGCTACCGGAAAAGTCCGTGCCGACCAGTTTGCAATTGGCCCACTCCGTGCGATGCATAAACGTATTTTGCAGATTCACATTGGAAAAGTCGCAGTGCTCGAACCGCACATCCGTAAACTCACAATGTTCAAGTGATGACTCCAGAATGGTTACATGCCGGAACACCACGTTCTCGAATGATGCTTTGCTCACCTCCAGCATGTCCAGTGTCATATGTTCAAACAGTCTGTCCTTGTACTCTATTTTCGAATCCAAAGTATAGGTCGGTTCAGATTCAAGCAACTGCAAGGTCAGTTTGGGTTTCTCTATTTTCATGCGATCCTCCTGAAATGAGTCGAGATTATGCCAGCCTGGCTATTGTATTCTTAATCGTTAACCTTTTACAGCCACAACTCGCATTCTGGCAATATCCAGATTCCACTGCCCTTCACGATAAAGCTGCGCTTTTACTTTCTTTTCGACAACCTCCATCATTATCTCCTGCTCGGCTGCTTCAATATCATGGAACAGATACGAAGCAAAGCTAGTGAGCCATGGACGGACTCCCTGTTTCAGTGGCCTCATCGTGTCAGCATGTTGTATGAATAACACTCGTAATCCATGCTGCTCCAGCAAGCTTGAAAACTCACCTACGGTAGGGTGATACCACGGATTACGTCCTTCCCATGTGTATCCTCTTGTGAGCAACTCGTCCCGAACCGCATGAAGAAGGATCGCCGTATTACCGCTTCCTGCAAACTCAGTAACAAGACGTCCTCCTTCCTTTAACGCCAATTGCACGGTTTTCAAGGCAGCTGGTGCATCAGCCATCCAATGAAATGCAGCATGAGAAAATACAGCATCATAACGTTCCTTTGTCCGATAATGAGCAGCATCTGCGATCTGAAAATCCAGTCCGGGATGTTTCTCCATAGCCTGTGCAATACTCTCTTTAGAAAAATCAATTCCGGTGGTAATTGCTCCGGTTGCCGCAATTTTAGCCGTCAGTATGCCATTCCCACATCCCAAATCCAAAATCCGTTCTCCGGGGGATGGCTGTAACATCGTTAGGAGAGGCATGGATTGTATAGGAAGCTTATTTTGAAGGTCTTCGATCGCTGGAGTCGATTCATTTATTGAAAAAGTAGATGAATTTTTACCCAATGAACTTTTTGTTGGAAAGGATTGTTTATCTTCCGGTTGCATAACTTCTCTCCTTCACATTAGAGACATAATATATCTATAATACCTTAAATTATTCGGAGAAAGATGTCAATCTAACCTCACCACTAAGGTCTAACCACTAAAATTTAACAATCACAGTCTAACAACGGAGGTCTAATGTTTCTACCCCCTCCTAAACTATCCCTTAATAAACTCACTTCTAGTAATCTAATTTCTAATAAACTCACTTCTAATAAACTCACTTCTAATAAACTCACTTCTAATAAAAGAATTCCTAATATATTTAGCATTGCACATAAAATCCGGATTGCATCATTTTCATATAAAATACAAAGAAGTGCCTTACAGGTTACAGCTCACCTGCAAGACACCCCCAAATTCTATTCCAGGCACATCTAATCCCTATAATCAGCTCTCTATCCTTGGATGATTGTATGTGGGCACTAATTTATGAAAACAGTAGACCACTCCTGGCCAGTTAGAAAGTTCTAACGATCACCAGAAACGCTATTTGGCTCGAATCAGGCAATGCTAAATTTTAACGATCACCAGGAAGCTTATTTTATAATAAATCAGCATTTTATCCTGAAAAAGCGCGATTCTTAGTCGAATAACGTCTGTGGTGATCGTTAGAAAAATTTACTCGCTAAAACGCCCCGAATAAGCTCTGTCATGATCGGTAGCGTTTGACCCTTCACTCAACTCGCTTGCTGAGGAGGTGCTCTACTTCAGTGGCAGCATGCTTGATTCGGATAGCCCACTTGATTCTACTGTTATTTACGCATTCAATCACACCAATCCAGTTACACCATTACCGCAGTCTCTAACACCGCAATTTTTTCAGTCGATTCAGCTTGACCTTTGTCTTTCTGCAACAGTGATGCAATATCACGCGTTAGTGCTTCTACGTTTTCCAGACGAGTGGCCCAACTGGTACAGAAGCGAACCGCACTACGGGAATGGTCAACCTTTTCCCAAAATGTAAATGTGTAGTCTTCACTCAATTGTGCCAGCAAGGAATCCGGCAGAATCGGGAACTGCTGATTCGTTGGAGAATCATACAAGAACTCCACACCATGTTGCTTAAGGGTATCATGAATTTTCAAAGCCATATCAACGGCATGACGGGAAATTTCGAGATACAGACCATCTTCAAACAACGTTTCAAACTGAATACCTAGAAGTCTTCCTTTCGCCAATAAGCCACCCTTTTGCTTGATAATATAACGGAAATCGCGTTTCAACGCATCATTGAGAATAACAACTGCCTCACCCATCAATGTACCAATTTTGGTTCCCCCAATATAAAATACATCGCAGAGTCGAGCAAGATCGGCCATCGTCATATCACAATCTTTGGATGCAAGAGCATAACCGAGACGTGCTCCATCCACAAAAAATGGCAGACCACACGCCTTGCTTACTGCATACAGCGCTTCAAGTTCAGCTTTGCTATACATTGTGCCATACTCGGTCGGTTGGGATATGTATACCATGCCCGGTTGCACACTGTGCTCTGGTGACGATTCCTGTGCATGTGCATCATAGGCAGCTTTCACTTGCGTAGCCGTAATTTTGCCGTCCGGACTCGGAACCGTCAGCACCTTGTGTCCTGTCGCCTCAATCGCACCTGTCTCATGAACAGCAATATGGCCAGATACCGCGGCAATGACGCCTTGATGTGGACGAAGAATAGATGCAATTACCGTTGTGTTGGTCTGTGTACCTCCGACGAGAAAATGTACATCTGCCTCTTCTTGACCGCAGGCCTGCCGGATCAGCATACGCGCACGCTCACAATGATCATCTGTGCCGTAACCACTCGTTTGCTCCATATTAGTTTCCATTAATCGCTGCAAAATGCGTTCGTGCGCACCTTCGTTATAATCACATTCAAATCGTATCATCGTGCTCTCTCTCCTGCCTTCTTGTTCAGCTTCTCTTGGATGTTCATCATAGAGGCATACACCTCTTGAATCTCTTCTTCGTTTAAATTTTGCATTAATTTCATAATCTGCTGATCGGATCGGTCATTCAGTTCAGCAAATAGCACCTGCCCTTTTTCCGTCAGGCGAATGAGGCTAACCCGGCTGTCTTCTGTGGAATCCACCTTAATGAGCAGTCCTTCCTTTGTCAGCTTGTTCACAATGCGGCTCATGTAGCTGCGATCAATCGTTAGTGTATCGACCAGATTGTTTGCAATGCTTTCGCCGCGCATGCCAATCTCGATGATGACGCGTACCTCGGCAAAAGAATATCCCGTCCCGAGAATATGCTTATCAAGCACCCCGAGTATATTCGTATAAAAACGGTTAAACCGCCGCATGTCTGCCAGAACCTCAGGTTGAATATGTTGAGAGCTCATTACGAAACCTCCCTTTTAGTGGACATTGTCAACATTATATTAATCAGGATTGTGGACACTGTCAACATTATTCTTCCAGTTCAACATCTCCAGACATCGGATCTCTAAAAGAACACAAAAAAGCCGCGCATTGCGCGGCAACTTCAAACAAATTTAACGAACTTGGTGAGACACCAGCCTACGAGTGATTGTGTTGAACTTGATGCAGGCGGCTGTAAATGCCTCCGGCAGCAACCAGCTCTTCGTGATTGCCTTGTTCAGCGATGCCATCGGTGTTCACCACGATAATGCGATCTGCATTTTTAATTGTGGTCAGTCGGTGAGCAATCACCAGCGTTGTTCTGCCTACCGACAATTCGGCAAGAGATTGCTGGATGAGTGCTTCCGTTTCCGTATCCAGGGCAGATGTCGCTTCATCCAAAATTAGAATGGGCGGATTTTTGAGGAACATGCGGGCGATGGACAAACGTTGTTTTTGCCCACCGGACAGCTTCACTCCTCGTTCGCCAATAATTGTGTCCATGCCGTCAGGCAAGCTTAGAATCAGGTCTTCCAATGAAGCACGGCGCGCCGCCTCCCAGATCTGATCCTCGGTGGCGGTCAGATCGCCATACGCGATATTTTCCTTGATCGTACCCGAGAACAGAAATACATCCTGCTGCACGATCCCGATCTGTTTACGTAGAGATTGCAACTTAATGTCTCGAATATCCATCCCATCCACCGTAATTCGGCCTTCTTCTACTTCATAAAAGCGTGGAAGCAAGCTACAGATCGTCGTTTTACCTGCACCAGAAGGCCCGACGAAAGCAACGGTTTCCCCGGGACGAACCGACAAGCTAATCTGATTCAAGATGCGCCGACTGGACTCGTAACCGAACGACACATTTTCGAAACGGATATCTCCCTTCACCTCACGCAATTCGACCGCCTCTTTGCGATCCGCAATCTCAGGCTCGGTGTCGATGATCTCCAGATAACGTTTGAACCCAGCGATCCCCTTCGGGTAACTCTCAATCACGGCATTAATCTTCTCGATCGGGCGGAAGAAAATATTCGACAAAAGCAGGAACGCCATGAAATCGCCCATGTTGATTCTGCCATCGATGTAAAACCACGCCCCGCTGATCATCACAAACACGGTCACCAGACGCATCATCATATAACTGACCGAGATGCTTTTCGCCATTGTTTTATACGCGAGCAGTTTGGTTAGACGGAAATTGGCATTATCTACAGCAAACAGCTTTTTCTCATGATCTTCATTGGCAAAAGACTGAACGACACGCATACCGCCTACGTTGTCTTCAATACGTGCATTGAAGTTACCGACGTCACCGAAGAGTCTCCGGTACGTTTTGGTCATCCGACCGCCGAATACAATAATCACCCACGCCATAATCGGAATGATGATAAATGTCAGCAAAGCCAGTTCCAGATTAATATTGGCCATCAGCCAGAATGAACCAATCAGCGTCATCACGGCGATGAATACATCTTCTGGTCCGTGGTGAGCTACTTCGCCAATATCATTGAGGTCATTCGTAAGATGACCGATCAGATGCCCGGTTTTGCGATTATCAAAGAACCGGAACGAAAGCTTCTGCAGGTGGGCGAACATTTTCTCCCGCATATTTGTTTCGATGTTAATGCCCAGCATATGCCCCCAGTATGTAACAACGTAGTTCAATACCGTATTGAGTGCATAGATCGATAACAGCACGATACACGCCAGTAAAATCAGCGGCCAATCTTGGCCTGGTAGCAGTTCATTGATAAATTTACTAACCGCAAGCGGAAATGCCAGCTCCAGCAAACCCGCAAATACAGCACAGCCAAAATCGATCAAAAACAGTTTTTTATACGGTCGGTAATACGAAAAAAAACGACGAAGCATTTTGATTCACACTCACTCTCCACATTCATATTCGGTTATACAGTGTATATCATTCTATACAGTCTACCAAAACATGTAAACCTATTCTCGCTGATCTATAGCCAAAAAGCCTTCCCCATTATCATAGAGAAGACTTTTTACATGTTGATTCTGTTAATAAGTGCTAATACGCTCTCTATTTTTCAATGAAACTTCAAATCGAGAACCTGCCTCACCCGCAAACACAATACGCCCGTTTTCGGGCAGAACAACCTCATTCTTGCCACTAACCACAGTATGATTCACACAGACACCTATCTGGTCATATACCGCAAAGGCGGCATTTGCAGGCATTTTCACTGTCATAACCTGACCCTCGGCAGCTGCCGGTACGGAGAACCATCTGTTATAACCTTCTGGCTGGATCGTTATCTTGGATTGCTTGCCACTGTAAAGTGTCTGGACAATCTCTTCACTGGCGTATTCATAGCCTGTAAAATGAATATACTCTACACCATTTTTCCTGGAAAAGTAGATATCCCTCGCATCCCTGCCAGCCATGCCGGGAATCTGGAGTTGGTTCACTGCATGGTCCGCTCCAACAATTTTGTGGTTGATCATATACCCTGGAACGCCATTCATTGTATCCAATGGAATGATTGCTGAAGAATGGAGATATGCCGTGGAGGTATATTTTTCATTCATCAAATAATACCGCTGCCCATTACGCTGATCCCATGCCGCCTGAATATCCTTAGGCAATTCATTGTTTTCCAGCTTTTGTGCCGTATATTCCGAGAAAGCAAGTTGCCCTAAGCCAGGTATGGACAGATAGGTTCGAGACCATAAGTAGATATGACCATTTGACTCTTTAACAAATTTTAATTTTTTTGTGCCTTCCTTATTAACAAACGTTCCATCCGACGTATAGATATATTGATCTGAAGGACTATTCGGAACCATTTGTGGAGTAATCAACAGTTCTCCAGTAGAACCTACATCCACCTTCATAACCGAATTGTTGCCACCATAGATTCCTGCATACTCAGACATCTCTTTTGACATATCCGCCTTTACAGGTAAGCCAAACGACTTTTCAGGTTTGCGTTCTTGAATGATACCTTTGGTCTCGAGTGCGCTAAGTAACAGTTCGCTCGCTATCAATTGGTCAATTGCGCTCGAACCTCCTGAAGAAGTAACGGCTGCAGCCAGGTTATGCTCTGGAAGCACGATGAGGGATGAATGATACGATACCGTATCCCCACCTTTCGTGACCGCCTTGATGCCATAATCATTGAATGGGAACAAGTCCACGCTATCCCAGCCTAATCCATAAGAGATAGAAGAATCACTCTCCTCTGGCCACATGCCTCTCTTGTACTCCTTTTGTTCCATGGCTTTTACCGACTTCTCGGAAAGAATACCTTCAACCTCACCTGTGAAGATTTGCGAAAATTTCACAAGATCCTTGGCGGTCGAATAGATGCCTCCGGTAGCGATGATATTATAATTCTCTTGTGGGAGCTGCTCCTTAGACAAAGGAGAATAAATCGCCGCCATTTCTGCCGTGTTAACCACATCCTGCGGTGTTTTAGTGTGCTCCATTTTCAAAGGTTCCGTAAAATATTTGTGTATATATGCCGTAAAGCTCAACCCACTGACTCTCTCAACCAGATGTTCAGCTAATGTAAATGCATCGTTAGAATATACCGAATATGAACCTGGTTCTGCCTTTAGATGCTGCGTTGCTAGCTGATCCAAGAACGTATCATGTGAGAGCGTATCATTATCCCCGTACAAGGTTGCATTGTGACTTGAAGTGCCTAGAAGACCCGCCGAATGATTCAACAGCATGCGTGGTGTGATCTGTTTATAACGTTGATCTTTCATCTTAAATTCTGGAATATAACTCGTCAGTGGTTGATCCAGATTTATCTTGCCTTCATCAACAAGCTTCATCACAGATGCTGTAAGAAACATTTTACTAGTTGACCCTATGCCATAGATGGTATCGGATGTGAGTGGAACTTCCCCTGTTGAGTCATTTTTGCCTGTCTGCCCGGAAACAACAATCTCTCCTTGATCCATAAGTGCATATTGCACACTGGTTACCCCGTATGTTTCGGTAAGTAGGCTAGCCTTCTCCATCACTGTTTTCTTAGTGGTTTCATACATCAGGTCATTGCTTTTAGTGACAGATGGTGCAGCCCTAACAGTCCATGGTGTTAACATGATTATCACCAGACTCAACGCAGCAATTGAAGTCCGTCTCTTGACTATTGTTTTGATCATGCCCTTGCAGATATTCTGGATATCTTGGGTTATCATTCACATCTCCTCCTGTTCTGTGGTCAGACCCTTCACCTTTCGATATGAAACAAGCTTAATCGATTCAGATGTACTCTTCATGAAGTCTATATGAACACAATATGAACAGGACAAATAAGATTCGGTGTTAATCTGTCATCAGACAGCCTTCGACAGTTGCCCCGGTTCAACGAATTTCACCTCAGGATATTTGTCGTTTGCTCCTTGGATCAGGTCTCCACCTGTTCCTTTCAAATGTTTATTGAAAAAATCAAGTACATACTGGTTTACAATCCAAGATCCTCTGCTACCATTGATATCTCCCGTGATGCCTGTCAGTTTAATCAACGGAGAATAGAATTGAAGATCCGTGAAATTGAAATGCTGGGTTTCTTCTACATAAATCACATTTCCTTGATGACGGATTACATTTTTCATAATGTTCAGCTCATCTTTAAGTTGTTTAATCACTTCGTTATCCGACTCTGTATTGTTTTTAAAATCTTCCAACCATGCCTTGAAAACTCCTGATCTGATGAACATAAACGGCTTCTTGATAACGGCTCGATTCTCTACTTCATATAGTGAGCCATCCATATTAATCCCGGCCTTAATTCGATGATCTAAATAAGTGGTATTAAACGCAGTAGCTCCCCCAAACGAATGTCCCATTGCGCCCATATGATTTAAATCTATCTTTCCTTGGAATTGACTCTCGATTGCGCCTGAATTCAGCTTTTCTATCTGATCTATTACAAAATCTACGTCTTGTGTCCATATTTCACCGACTTTTCTACGGTCGTCAATGGTTTTCATCTTGGTTCGATAATCCGTTACACGTCCATCTGGAAAAATAGTAGCAAAGGTGCTATACGTATGATCGATGGTTACCACAATGTAACCATGACTGGCCAGATTCTCGGCCTGTGATGCATGTAAAACCCTGCTGGTTCCCATGCCATGGGATAACAGTACTACAGGATAAGGACTTGTTGAGGGCAGTATTTCTACATCTTTATATGAGTTCGTTTTACTATACTTCCAGTAATCAAACACAAAGTCAGGCAGGTTTAAAGAATTAGAGTATGTCTGAACATACTTTTTGAACATTTCTTTATCTTCAGGGAAAAGAAATTCACGCTTCTTGTTATCTTTATTTTCAGTAGGATACCAAATCTGAATCATGAGTTCCCTTTTATCACCCTGCTCCTCAGTGAGGACCTCATCTCTGCTTGAATCCGTCAAATGAAAGGTTTGAGTCCCCACTTTCTCTGGTCCATCAGGTTTAGGCAGATGAAAGACAGGTAAGTACACCATCAAGCAGACAGATAACGCCGTTAGAATAATGATTAACGAGGCTATACTGTATTTCAACAGCTTCCCTGTTTTGATAGTCTTACTCTTCTTCACGTGCTTGAATAGAACGATGAGTATAAGCAGGCTCGTCAGGACATAGATCAACAGCATCTGCCATCTGTACCCCTCAGCCAACAATTGAACTACTAGCAAAACGCCGCTAACCATACCAAGAGCGACACCTATTTTCTGCGTATTTCTTTTAACAAACCATAAATCAATGAACAACATGAAACAGGATAGCGTCAAAAGTATTTCAAATAATCTCATTTAGATCCCTACCTTTTTTTAATAGCCCCACTTCATCGAGTGTTTGATCCGTGTGTTGACCTGGCTTCTAACCAAATAGTAATCACTGAACATGTACTGCTCGTGACCCCTATATGAACAGGACATGAACAAACTAAAAATGCTACGTTTCACATACAAGCGAACTTGTACATGAACGTAGCAAATTAAAATTAATTGGCTCATTACCTGCCATTATGTGTAAACAACAAACATACAATGAGAAGATAGCTATTCTGTTATTGGTGGACTGTTTGGCAAGGTGATGATAAACGTTGTGCCTTGATCCACCTTACTTACCACCTTAATATCCCCTTGATGTAACGAAACAATTTGTTTGGTGATCGCAAGTCCCATTCCGCTGCCGTCATATTTACGGCTATGGGAACGATCAGCCTTAAAGAAGCGCTCAAATATACGCTTTTGATCCTCGGCAGGAATACCAATGCCTTCATCCGATATCCGCACGGTTACATTCCTGATATCCCGTTCCATCCTGACGTGAATTAAACCGTTATCTTCTGAAAACTTAATCCCATTGCTGATAATGTTGGTCCATACCTGATTCAATTGATCATGATCCGCCTTGATTTGAATCTTCTGTAAATCCAGCTCAAACCGGATATTTCGGGCAGACCATTGAGGCTGTAATGCAACAATAACCCGTCTGATCTGCTCATCGAGATCACGAGTAGCGAGTTGCAGCTGATGGGATTGTGACTCAAGCATACTGAGTTTGAGCAGACTATCACTCATTTTAGACAATCGTTTCGCCTCTGAAATAATAATGTCGAGATACCGTCCTCGTTCCTGATCCGGTAACTCTACCTTCTTCAACGCTTGAGCATACCCTGATATGGAAGTGAGCGGTGATTGTACCTCGTGTGAGACGTTGGCTACAAAATCTCTTCTCATCTGCTCCAGCTGCTGCAGATCCTTCATCATATCTTCGAAACTTCGTGCGAGTGTACCCAGTTCACTGGACTGTTTGATGTTCAGCTTTACATTGAAATCACCTGCCGCAATACGTTTGGTTGCCTGAGTCAATGTTTTGATGGGCCTTACCAGATACATGGAAGCAATCAAAATGATCAGACTTCCGGCGGCCAGAGATGAGGTGGCAAAGATTGTACCCCATTGAATCACAGCAGCGGCAGCAGGCGGCGACAGCGTTTCCAGAAACATGGCTCGAGTCCCGCCAGCAGTCCGGACTGGCAATCCCAGTAGAACTGTACCAAGACCATTCGGAGTCGCCTCGACTACGGCTCCCCCCAGTACTTTCTGAAGCTGCTCTTCCGTCACTGAAATCGGCTTATGATCTATAGCCTTCCCGTACGTTTGGAACTGTCCTGACCGCTCATACATCCGAATATAGTACAAATCGAGTTGCTTCATGTTGTTGACGAATGCATCCGCTTCGGAGAGTGGCAACGTTTTGTATATCTGTACAACATCCTGACCGAAATTGCGTATGTTGATATGTGAATTCTCATTCAGCTGATCTTCAAAAATCCAGGTGGATAAGAGGAAAGCAATCACGGTCCCGGCAATCACAGAAATGAGAAAAGTCACAACAACCCGGATATACAAAGACTTAATCATGCTTGACCTCTAACCGATATCCTAAACCACGAACCGTTTCAATCTGAAAATCAGGCGTCGTCGCAAACCGTTCACGCAAACGTTTGATATGTACGTCCACTGTCCGATCATCCCCTGTGTAATCCAGCCCCCAGATCTGATCGATCAATTGCTCTCGTGTATAGACCTGCCCCGGTGTTCCGGCCAGCTTGTATAACAATTCAAATTCCTTGAGTGGCAAAGTTAACGACTCTGTACCCAGGATAACTTTGTAACTCTGACGATCCAGTGTGACGTCTCCAAATTGAATCATATGTGTGGAGCCAATCTTGTATCGTTTTAGCAGAGCTTTCACACGTACAGTTAACTCCAACGGGTCAAATGGTTTTGTTAAATAATCATCTGTGCCCAGTTCGAAACCTTTCACCTTTTCCCATGTCTCACCTCTAGCTGTCAACATAAGTAAGGGTAGATCTGCGTTCATTTGTCTCAATTCTCTGCACAATGCCCACCCGTCCATCACTGGCATCATAATATCCAGTACCACTAGATCAATCGAGCGTTCCTTGTATAGCGTGAGCGCCTGATAGCCGTCCACAGCCTCAACGGTATCGAATCCGTCATTTCGTAAAAACAAACAGACCAGCTCACGAATATTCGCATCATCGTCTGCAACTAATATGGTAGCCATATGCTTCTCCTTCGGCAACATTATACGAATTGTTATGCATTTATATCGCCAGTTTGTTAATTTAGTGAATCCTCGTTCTTTGCAATCTCATTCGATCCTCTTTGCTTATTCCACATCCGTCAGAGATATCGTGAACATCGTATGTTTTTTCATCACTCCCTGAATAGGTACATCGTGTGTGCCACTTTCCTGGAAGCCTGCTTTCAAAAGCACACGAATGGAGCCGATGTTGTCTGGAACAGCACCAGCTTCAACATGCGTAATGCTCATCTCATGTTTGGCATATTGAAGCACACGTTTTAACGCTTCGCTCATATATCCTTTACCGTGGTGTTGCCGATCGGTTGCATAACCTATCACCCATTTATCTGCACCGTTCAGTTCAATTCGAAATAATGAGATTTCGCCCACCAGTTCATCTGTATCTTTAAGAAAAATGCCAAAAGAATGTCTTGTTCCTTCTTTTCTCAGCTCAAGCCATTTCTCAATCAGACGGGTCTGTCCATCCAGACTATAAAATGCTTCATCTCGATGACCAGCCGAAGTCCTCTCTATATCTTCTCTATTGCCCATTTGAAACTCCTGAAGCAACGTAGCATCTTCTAACGTCCAAGCTCTGATATAAATTCGTTCCGCCTCATATTTCATCTCAAGTTACTCCTTAGAAGTTCAGTTCATGTCATCTGAAAACGGCCTAATCCACTAGTTCATCCAATGTATTCTCCAGCTCTTCAAGCCGAGCTGACAGCATATTCACATGTTGTTTCGCGTCAGCAATCTTTTTCTGTAAAACCTTTGTCTGCTCGTTCTCTGCGACTTGTTCATACTGCTTCAGTTTATCAACAGCTACGACATGTTCTTCTTTGATTTGGTCAATCTGCTGTTCCAGATAGAATACTTCCGACAGGCTTGCTCCGCCTGATAAACGCTGTGAATACGTCATTTGCTCACCTCATTCATGCATATGTTATTCTGCCTTCGACTCGATCGCTTTACTTACATCATACGCGTCCATGTTGATATCCGGTGCCATGTCTAAAGCCAATTTGGCAAGCTGGCTACCAATATAAGGCCCCATGGTTAGACCAGAAGCACCCAATCCATTAGCTGTGATCAGACCTGACCATCCCGGGACATGTCCCATAACGGGCAAAAATCCTGGGGTAAATGGGCGAAACCCTACACGAACCTCATCAATTGTGCTGTCTGCAAGCTCAGGTGCCAGTTCTAGTCCCTTGTTCAACACTTCTTGCATGCCTCCGGCAGTAATTCGTGTATCGTAACCGTGAACATCATTTTCATGTGTGGCGCCAATAACTATTTTCTGTTCTGCAAACGCAAGTAAATACTGATCAGTAGGCGGCATAATGACAGGCCACTCTTCTGTATTTTGCTGATTAGAAGTACGCAAATGCACAATCTGACCCTTCTGATAATGGACGTTAAAATGAATCCCCAGTGGTTTCATTAACTCATTCGCCCACGCACCTGCACACACAACCACCCGATCCGCGACATAATGCTTCGATTGCACTTCAACGCCAGTTACTTGCTCATCCTCATAGAGCACTCTGGCTTCTCCCTCAATCAGACGAGCGCCGTGCCGCTGTGCAGAGCGGATCAATGCATCACGCAGCGCTCTTCCATCCACACGCGCAGCACCGCTGATGTGTACAGATGAATAACCTTCCCCAAGTAAAGGGAACCGTTCACGGGTTTCATTTTCATCCAGACATGTGATTGTACCAATCTCAGGCGCATCTTCTCTGCGCAACTTGGCACGCTCCGCTATTTTGTTAATCTTCTCCTGATCCGTATGTATGCTGAGTGCGCCTGTCTGTGCATACCCCGTCTCGGTTTCCCCAGTACATTCTAATTCAGTTATAAGCTCAGGGTAATAACGAGCACCTGCCTTGGCTAGCTGATACCAATCCTGATTCCGACGCTGAGACAACCAAGGACAGATGATACCAGCAGCCGCATCCGTGGCCTGCCCTGCATCTTTCCGATCGATAAGAAGCACTTCTGCTCCTGATTTTGCTAAATGATAGGCTGTTGATGCTCCTAATATGCCCGCTCCGACTACGATGACTTTTTTCATACGAGTATTCCTTTCCTTCGTCCATTCATCTATATAGCGTACCCTTTTTGCCATTCTGTTGGCAAGCTGTGGCACCTGGATACCGCGGATACCGTTTTCGGTAAAATACAAAGCTAAGATGTCGACACATTTAAAATAATTCCATTTATGTAATATAATTCTATTCAGATTTCTTTCATGCTCTAATCATGCTACCTGCACAAGACCTTTTAACGAAAAGAGGAATTATTCAACGATGCTGAAACCTAACATGGGAAATCTGCTAGTGCCCGATATGCCTCTCATGATTACTGGGCAAAACCGGTTAAACGTTAATGAATTAATGGATTGGAGCGACCATTCACGGGATTACACCATTGTACAATGCATCGGCGGAACAGGGAGAATCGCTGCCAAAAATCTCGAGCTTTCTGTTCGGAAAGGAACAGCGCTTATCATGTTTCCTGAAGTTCCCTACCGTTATAACAATTCAAGTAACTCATTACAGTTTGATTGTTTGTCGTTTAATGGCTACATTTTGCCGCGTTTCCTGCACTCCTTGCAGATCGGGGAACTGCGCGCCTTCAAACCGGAAGGCATACTTGGCCTCCTGTTACGTGAGATCACACTGGCGCTACAGTCCCGTCACAAGGATTATATCTGGCATGGTTCTACACTGCTCTATACTCTTTTGGTTCGTTTAACTATTGAGAGTGAACGCTACAGCAAGGTTGAGCGCTCTGAGGCTCGGCTGCGTCTGACAGAGCTTGTTGCTTTTATCAAAGAAAACTATCAACAAGATCTCTCCCTCTCCCTACTCGCGGATCAGATGAATGTGACCGAGCAACATCTGAACCGCATCTTTAAAAAAGAGTTCCATATGACTCCACTCGATTACCTGGTTCGCTATCGTTTGCTTAAGGCCAAGGAGATGCTTGTGCAGCAAGAGGATATCACCGCACATGAGATTGCAAAAGCCGTCGGTTTTAACAGTGCCAGTTATTTCGGTTCCGTATTCAAAAAATATGAAGGCATCTCACCCATTGAACTGCGCAAAAAGTTTCAGAGATAAAAAATCATATCTTCATCTCAGCCAGCGAGGATAACCGCCGTTCATGCATGGTGAATTCCAAACCGCGTGTTACCTCGTTCGGCACGATATAACAACGGATACCTGCTGCATTTGCTGCCTTTAGTCCATTGGGAGAATCCTCAAAAACAATCGCCTCATCTGCCTCCACACCAAGTTTCTGCAGCGTCAGCAGGTACAGCTCCGGGTCAGGCTTCACTCGCTTCACATCATCAGAAGTATGAATGACTTCAAAATAATCAAACAACCCAAGCTTTTGCAAGTACCCGTGTACCCAATCACGAGTGGAGCTGGAAGCAACCGCAAGCCGAATTCCCTTCTCCCGGGCAGCGTCCAGCAATTCAAGTACGCCTGGGAGCATGCTTGCTTGTCCCAAATATGATTCGTACTTCTGTTCAGAAAGCAAGCGGATTTGCTCATGATTGATCTCTTTTTGCAACATTTGCTCCAGATATCGATACGGATGAAATTCCTCGAAGGAGGTGCCTACGTTTTTAGACCATAGCTCAAGTCCCAGCTCCACACCATGTTCTTCATAAATATCACGAAAAGCGTAATACCAGGGCGTTTCTGTATCGACAATCAGGCCGTCAAAATCAAATATAATTGCTTTTAACTTCTGTACCATTGTTCTATTCCTCTCTCTCAGCCATCGCTGGAGAAACGGATCAGAAGCGTGCAGTCAAATCCGGCTGGGTCATGCTTACGGATAAAAAGTGGCAAGTGCAACCCGTGCCGGTCGGTGACTGAGCAACAACTCCAGCTCTAAGCTCTCCATCCATCGGCATGCCAAAGTATCGAATTAACTTCCATTCTTCCCCATCGGGAGAGTAAAAGAAGGATAGACATCCCTCCACTTTTCGTATACGCAGGTAAGGATCTGACACAGGCACCTCTGTCGAGTTACAATCATCGGATGAACCATCGCGTGTAACGACAGATACGATCGTTGCGACTTTACCATCATATTCAAAACACAGTTTGCACCAGTTACGTTCGTCGACCATCACCATCAAACATCCGGAATCATACTGATGCTTCATCTCTACCGTCAGCTGTGCAGTCATTTCGAAATCACCAGCGACGGGCATCGACAAGAATGGAGCGGTCGCTCGAATATGTTTGCCTGCCGGGTCTTGGAAAAAATCCGAGTCGGCTTGCGCCTCTATGATCAGTCCACCTTGATCCGTATATGACCAGTTGTGCGGCTCATTGATCCAGCTCATTTTCTCCCTTGCTTCCGTTGTCATTACATTCATCATTCAAAACCTCCCAAGGATTGTGCTAATAACTGCATTTTACCGTTTTATATATTCGGCAACATACAGAAAAGCCCTTCTTCTACATATTTTTGTAAGATTCCATCACTTGGGGGCGTTGCTGTGGATCATGTAAAAACAACATAATAATCATCAAGAAAATATACAGTGCAAGAATAACGCCGAACAGAAGGACCGGATGATAATGATACAGCAACCCGGTTAGATACCCGGAAGGTATTGCTGTTAACGTCATAACCGTCTGTACAGCCGAGAACATATCCGCCTTCTCATGCGTGCCCAGTCGGTTCATCAGTAATGAATCACGGTACGTTTGCAGAATGAAGTTCCCGGCAGCAAGTACAATAAGGGTAAGAAACAGCATCGCTATATTACCGGCCGGAATCAGAAGAAATAACACAGCACCCGCGGTACTGAGCACAATGGAGAAGCTAACATACTTTTCTTCCGATCTCTGCTTCAAGCGCGGAAGAATAACTAGATAGAGCAGCATGACGGTAACCGCTGTCACGACCGGAACAAACGAGATCACTCGATCACCAAAGCTTAACTGCTCTTTAAAATAGATGACCTGAAAGAAGTTTAACTGTAGAACCAGATTGGACAATACCGTAATTAAAATGATCGGAAATAACCTGCGCTTGTAGAACGACCTTCCAAACAGACGAAGGCTGGTGACGAGGCTGCGAAATACATGCGTTTTGCTGTGTATGCCCATCAATTCCTTGCCAACCTCAGTCTCTTCCGTGTAGCGATTACGAATAAAAAACATCGCTGTCATCAACAGCCCGCCCACAAAATAAATGCTTGCTAGCGTAGGCGCGATGCCAAAGTCTGCAATCACAACTCCCGCAATCGGTGTAAGCACTCCCGCACCGGTAATAATCATGTTCAACATGGCGAATACCTTGGATCGTTTATGTTCTTCTACATCTTCAATGATCAGACAATTGAAAGAGACCGTGACAAACTTTGATGTCGCATTGAGCAAATAAGCCATGAGAAACAGCCAGAAATTTTGTGAAAATGCCCAGATGAACATGGGTACACTCCAGGCGAGTAAATCAAAGATCAGTGTCGTTCGTTTACGTCCCAGCTTATTGGTCACTGACCCTGCAAATAGTTGAAAAATGAAGGCAAAATACAGATTCACCGAATTAATGATGCCTATCTCAATGTCGGACAAACCGGCCTCTTTCATATACAAAGGAGCGTAAAACAAAACAATCGTTCCCGGAATGGCCCACACCGGTTCTAGTAAAATGGAATACCGCGGATTTCTCGGCAAATCCCGAAGCAGCTTCACTCCATATCCCTTCTTTCTCTCTGCGGATCGCTCCGCTGTAACCTGCAAGATCCAATCGAAAACACATCTCACTTGCGCTTAACGCCTTATACCTCACTGGTCACAGCGGAGAACCCCACAATATCTACATTATTACAGAATCAATGCGGTCTTCACCGAATTCATCGGCAGCTTCTCCCCGCTTCGCAGGTCATAACCGATGGTGCCATTGAAAGCTTGCTCATAGTCCGTCAAAAATTCTTTGGCTGTTACCATCTGCTCTAGCTCAGGAATGCTTTGCGCGAATTTCAACGCCGTGCTGATCATGGAGTGTACAGCTACCGCACCAATAATACTGAGTCCATCGTTAATGACATGGGTTGATTTAAAAGTCACTTCGTAACTGTCGTCATACCCCATTGGAATGATCCGGCCGCCTTTAGCAATCATCTCAAATCCGACATGAAGCTGATTCCCTACAGCATCGACAACAATATCAAACTTTTTGTTATTGTTGATCTCATATACTTTGTCCAGTGTTAGATCCTCAGGATAGTAAACATAATCAGCGATCCCTTCTGCGAATTGTTTGCGATAAGGATCAATCTCAGTTCCCACCGTAAGTCTTGCCAGTCGTTTGCTCACCAGCTGACACAGCGAACCAATGGCGCCTGACCCCAGCACGAGTACAGAATCACTTGGCTTCACGCCTGCTTTCATGAATGTTTGCAACACACAACCCAGAGGTTCAATCATCATGGCCGCTTCCCAGCTCATGGAATCGGGAATAGGATAGATATATTTTTCATCTCCCACAAAGTATTCGGCAAACGTTCCGTGTGTGGTCATTCCTACTTGGTAGTCATCGAAATTTTCACAGTAAATGAACAAGCCTTCGCGGCAATACGAGCAGTGTCCGCAAGATTGCGTCGGGTCCACGAGAACCCGATCTCCTACGCTAATACCCCGTACTTCATCTCCCACCTCGACCACAGTCCCTACACCCTCGTGACCGATAACGGTTCCTTTATTTGCTGGGACTTTACCTTTAACAATGTTCAAATCTGTTCCACAGATCCCTGATCCATAGATTTTCACTTTGACCTGATTCGGTCTTTGAATGCTGGGCTCCTCAATCTCTTGTAGCTCCACCTGTTTCAAATCTTGATATACGAGTGCTTTCATGAGATATCCTCCTGGTCATATAATAAATTTTCGTGTTACTTTCCTTACAGATTGGCATATTTCAGATGTTCAAGCTTCTGCATTTCTTTCCAGTCCGACAAGATCTGAAGCAGTGCATCCTCCACCCAAATCAATTCCTCCCGCGTATGCGTATCCGAGAAAATAAAGTAACCTTTGGTGAAAATGCCGTAATGAGCCATCTTCTTCACCATAAATTCGCGGAACGGGTCCGTCTGAAAATTTTGCTCATCCAAAGATTGGATGTAAAAGCTCGCGTAGGTTCCCTTTAAGGCTAATTGTTCCGTGAGACCAAGCAGCACAAGTTCCGATTCCAGTCGTTTCATGATCCGTGTAGCGGGTTCACGCCAAGTGGGCCAGACTTTTGCATTTTTTATTAACCTTTCGCAAGCAATAGCCGCCGCAAGTGCTGTTGTCTCGCTGGAATGTGCATTGCTAAATCGCACCTGTCCTGCGAGGGACATGAGATGCTCTGGCCCCATTACTGCTGCAAGCGGAAGTCCGTTGGCCATGCCCTTGGAAATGCAGAGTAAGTCCGGCCAGATGTCATACTCTCCTGCAGTCGCCTGTTTGCCCATTCGAATTCCCGAAGTAACCTCGTCAAAGATAATAATGATGTCTAAGGAACGGCATAAATTCACTACTTTCTTCAGTTCTTCCTTATTCCACTCGTTGGGGCACAAGACAATGCAAGAGATATCATCCATGGATGAAGTGTGTTCCCGAATGTTAGTATAGGAAGGCTTATTCACCCAAATCGTGGAACGCTCAATATCCACCGGAATGCCGCGTTCTTTGGTCTGACTGCCGTAATAACCATACGCGGACCAGTCATGCCACCCGTGGTAAGCTGTTGCAATGACCTTGCTTTTACCACTTCCCGCACGGGCCAGCCGCACCGCTCCGCTTACCGCATCTGCACCGCTCTTGGTGAAGCGCAGGGACGGATAACGTCCCTCGAACCGCTCCAGAATTAACTCGGCACACTCCAGTTCAATATCCGCTGGGAGTGAAAAGCCTGTCCCTTTTTTCAACTGATGAATGACCGTAAGCTGAATTTCTCGTCTGGCATGCCCCCAAGGAACCGTGCCCATGGCCATCTCACAATCCAGCCATTCATTACCGTCAATGTCTGTGAATCGGGAATGATATGCTTCCGCACAGCAGACCGGGGTATGTCCCGGAAATAAGCGTTCTGGCGCTTTGGCTAGTGTACTGCACCCGCTCGGAATAACTTTTTCAACCTTCTCCAGCCACTCCAGATTTTGAGTGAATCTTGCGGCACGATCCAGCGTGCTTTTTCCATCGCTCACTTTGAAGTACCTCCCTAAGGCTTAATAGTGGTGTATCACAACCTGAATGATTAAGTTATCGCACTTTCGTGCCCGGCCAACATCCATCATAGATGCGATCCATCGTAATCACGTTACCGTAGAGGTCAATAATTAGATCCTTGGCTCTATGGGCATGCCTCATTTCGATCCAATAGCGGTTCTCCAACAATCGGGTGAAGTTGTCCACCAGAAACAGCAACCGATTTTCGCTATGAATTAACTCCTTGCCTAATACTTGGGGCAGCCATATGGCTCCATTCGAGTTAAAGCGGTTGGAGTAGTCTCGCACGTCGGCAAGGGGCGCGATACCTGCCTCGTCAAGCTTGCTCCAGAACGTGTCCGCATCACTTCGAACCTCGGCAAGATCGATACCGATCATTGGCAGATGCTCGTATTCGCGTTGATGATGCAATTGCTCCTTTAGATGACTGAATACGAAGGGCCATACATCGGCTTCGATCTGACTTCCCCACTTTTTCCAAAATCGTGCCAGATTGTTCTTGCGGTTAAAATTGCGATGAATGCCGCTACTGCGTTCCCAGTGATAGGCTTGAATATTAGGGTTAATAACCGTATCATAACCCGCTTCTCTGGCGCGCATCTGATAATCAAAATCTTCATATCCGTTGAAAAACTTTTCATCCAGGCCGCCAATCGTCTCATAGACTTCCCGTTTCATGCCAAACATCGCAAATACAACAAGTTGCACGGAGAATGTCTCCTTCGGGATATCATCCGGGGACGCGTTCAGAAAAAGATGGCGTCCAATCGAGTCTGCAAAGGCGATACCACAATGCTGCACACCGCCAGTCTGCGGATACAACAGTACGCCTCCGATCATACCGATCGTAATATCCGTGTCGAGCGTCTCCTTCATCATCGTTTGCCAGTGGGACTGCAATATCGTGTCGGAGTCGAGGAAAAAGATATATTCTCCCTTAGCAAGATTCAGGGCGCTGTTAATGGATACGGCGCAGCCAAGTGGAAAGTCATGCTGAAGAATATCAATGGTCACACCTTCTCCAAGCTCTTGTTTGAGTTTATCCAGGTGCTGGAAAACGGCAGAGCCAGATCCGTCGTTGATAAAAATAATTTGTGTTGATGGGACGACTGTTCGAAGCAGCGAGTCTGTAAACAGGTTCAGAATGTTATAGTCCTGATTGACCGGTACAATAATGGTATAAAGCATACAATTCCTCCTCATGAAGTTAATTTTGATGGAACCCGTTGGCCAAGATTATGAATATGTGCAAGATATAACTACTTGTTCTCTGTCGTCCTCCTCCACTCAAACTTTGTCTTAATTTGGTAATGATTTGAATCTAATAGAAATTTATATCATTTTTTGGAAGTTTTAAATCTTAAATTCTGAACTCTATTAATATCTGAATCTCTTTAAAAATCAAAAAAACTCTCAATGGGTCCCTCGCATCTAATGCGACAAACCGATCAAGAGTTTTTAGAAGTTGCTCTTCATTTATTAAATACGCCAATAATTGCTTAACTTTATGCCTTTGCAGGCAACCAATCGGACTCTTTGGCACCCAGATTCGTGATGAATTGTTGCAGTGCATGCGATATCCATTTGCGGGCATGAATAACAAGCTGAATTTCCAGTGTAAAGTCCGTATGAAACAGTGGTAATACCGAGAGCTTCTGTCGTTGGATCTCATCCATGGCAATCATGCGAGGTAAAAGCGAGATGCCCGGCCCAGCCATAATACTTCGTTTAATGGCCTCAGGACTTCCCAGCTCAAGTCCCACTTTGTAGGGAATAGCGTTGGTTCTAAGCACTTTCTCCAGCAACTGCCTGTAATTGCACGAATCCTCCGGCATGATCCATTCTTCATCGGCTAAATCACTCAATGTTACCTCGGATTTAGCTGTAAGTGGATGGTCTGAATTCACGATAAGCACCAGCGGTTCCTCGCGAATCGTAATCCATTGTAATCCGGATTCCGGTGAAGCATTGGCCAGAATAAGACCCACGTCTGCCTCCCCTTCTCTGACTTTTTGTAGAATCAGATCTTCCCGATCGGTCTGTAGCCGAATGCCTAGCTCGGGATATTGTTTACGTGTCGTTTGAATGGGCACCGGCAGATAATAAGAAGCAAGCGAGTCCATCGTAGCAATGGTAAGTGATCCGCCGCCCTGTTTGGTCAGCTTCTCCTGAGAATGTTCAAATATCTCCAGAAGCTGTCCAGACAACTTAAACAGCTCTTCTCCAGCCGAAGTCAGCCGGATTTTATTGTTATTAAAACGTTCGAATAGTTTGACCTGATAAATTTTCTCCAGCTTTTGAATCTGGGTTGTCACACTTGACTGCGCGTAACCAAGCTCTTCGGCTGCTTTGGTAAAGCTTTGCCTCAATGCCACCTCACGAAAAGTTTGAAAATAATTCAAATCCATCATTTATTCCCTCACATCATCGAAATTATTGATAACACCTATCATCTATTATAGCTAACTATGATACCTTTTCCCATGGTAAAGTGAATGAAATGGAATTCCAACATACATTTGGGGGTAATACGATGTTAACCGAACAACAGATTCAAGGTATTTATATACCTGTAATCACACCTTTTACCAAAGAACGCGAACTTGATCTTCCTTCGTTCCAAAATTACATTAAAGTTATGGCTAACAGTGGCATTCATGGCTTGGTGATTAATGGTACGACTGGGGAGTCACCTACCGTGACATGGGATGAAGTGGAACAGCTTGTGAAGGCCGCGAAGGAAACTCTGAGCAGCATCAACTCCTCCGTACCCATTATGGTTGGAACTGGAACCAATGATACCGCTTCAACGGTGGCAAGAACAAAGAAAGCTGCCGCACTCGGAGCCGATGCTGTTCTTGTCGTTACTCCATACTATAACAGACCCACGGAAGAGGGCATTTACGAGCACTTCCGCATGGCAGCCAGCGTGGGCATACCCGTGATGGTATACGAAATCCCAGCCCGCACAGGGGTTAGAGTTTCCATAGATATGATGAAAAAAATTATGAACATCGATGGTGTTATTGGTCTTAAGGATAGCACAAATAACCTCGATCTTATGACCGAACTGGTACGTTGCGGCTCGAAGCCCATTTTGTGTGGAGATGATACCTTCTTCTTCGATATGTTAACGAGAGGTGCAGCCGGCGGCATGATGGCATCGGCTAGTATTAATCCAGAGCGTTTCCTGGAAGTGTATAACCGTTTTGTGGCTGGTGAAAAAGAAGACGCCTACCGTCTCTATACGCAGTTGCTTCCGTTCATTAAAAATCTCTTCGAAGAGCCTGCGCCTGCCATGCTGAAACATCTGCTTGCACAGCAAGGCATTATCGCTTCCGCACAGTTGCGCCTGCCTCTCATGCCAGCATCTGAACAATTAAAAGCAAAGATTGCACTGTAAATTATGCGGAACACCTCTATAGAACATAGCCACAGATAGCCATAGGTCGAAATATAAAAAGCCGCAGTTTCATCTGCGGCTTTTGCTGTGCACTTGTTTAACACTCCATAGAAGCAACAACGTAAAAATGCTTGATATCCTGCTTCTTTTTCAGCTCATCTCGTAACAAAACCGTGATAGAACGTGTCCACAACAAGTGCAGGCGCAGCATTTCTGGCGATATTGCCATGGATCACTTGTTGCCACGTCAAGAAAAGAATTGAATACAGAACATCTACAATCCACGTTTTGTCCACATCCGAACGAAAAAAGCCTTTTTCTTGAAGTATACCAATGGCATGAAGCACCGGTTGTCTCAGCTTCTGATCGGCCCCTTCAATCTCGGCATTATAATTGACGGTTGCATCGTGAGCCAGAAAATATATCTTATCCCCAAGTGGAATTAGCGCTTCAATCAGCTCCGGGATATAGTGTTCAACCCGCTCCTCATCGAGCTTAACGTGTTGCAACGTCTCGTTAACAACATCAATTGCACGCATCGCCAAGTGAATCATCAGTTGCTCACGGCTCTCAACATACCGATGTAATGTGGCAATTCCGATGTTCGCGGCTTCAGCAATGTCGTTCATCGACGCATTGGGCTTCTCGATCAGTAATTTGGTGGCTTCATCCAGAATGGCAAGCATTCGATTTTGCTTAAATGTTAACTTCTCATTTTTCATCTCTAACGGCACCTCGGAACGAATAGACTATTACTTTTTATTTTGGTCATAGGTACGTGACTTTGGTTCTTTTTCTGATTAGTCAAAAGTGATGATGGCCATTTCAAATCAGAGGTAAAACTAGTCCACTTTCGCTCCATAGGAGCGTGCAATCAGAACCGCCTGTTCGCGATCCATACGTACACCCTTTAAATCTAGTGATTTCAGATCAATGCCATCCAAGATTGCCCCCCGCAAATCCGCACCCTGTAGCTTCACCTTACTCATGGATACTCTCGTGAGGTCACAATCACGCAAATCCGCTTTGCTTAAATCGGATTCAGCCAGATCCGCTTCAAAAAAACGAATCCCTCGCAAATCCTGTCTCCCAAGTCGCGTATATCTCAGATTGGTATAAGACCAATCTCCTTTGACAAGTGTAATGCCGTCCATCTGGGCACCGGAAAAATCCGATCCCGTCATCTTGCAAGCTGTAAATTTGGAAGCAAACAGGTTGGCACCGCCAAACAGGCAATTCTCAAATGCAGACTCCGTATGTATGGAACCATTCATGGATGCCCCTTTGAAATCACATTCAATAAAACGGCAATGGCTTGTTTCGACTTCTTCCATGGAGGCATTCATGAACGTGCAATGCTTGAACACACAGCTAATTAGCTCGCCGTAACGCAAATCCCGTCCCTCAAAGTGAACGCCCTCATATTCCTGATCCTTATATTGATACATGGATTACACCTCATTTGGTATCGTGTTAACATCGTAGTCATTTTAAATGACAACTCATTCTACTATACCATATGAGATCACTTCATTCAGTGAAGTGCTTTCGACATTCGATACATGGATACAGCAGGTTTACTGATCACTCCCACTTTGTTGTACCCCAGACGTTCATAGAGCTTGATGGCACCTGCATTCTCCTGTTTGACGGTTAAGGAAGACTTTGCAAACCCTTGCAGAAGCGCCTGTTTCTCCGCATGACGGATCAATTCTGTCCCGATCCCAAGCCCCCTGCTTTCTGGTAGAGCAGCAATAATTCCGATGTGATATTCATCGTTCTCTGCCTCTTTTAACGTCACCATCGTATAAAACTCCTTCCAGTTACGCAGGTTGTATCCAATCAGCTTCCATTTGTGTATGTCAAACAGCTGTGAGAACGTCGGCCATGCCAGCTTATTCATCAGTGTCGTTGGATAACACATGATCATGCCGAGTGTTTTCCCCTCCCGAACCGCTTCGTAAGCGTACTCGTGACTAAACCGATTATTTCGGGACTTCCAAAGCTTCTGGAAGGTCTTATCTATAACTGCGGGCTCCCTGGAACCCGCCAATGAATATTTCATGTAATCAAGCGCCATCTCCGTTAGTTTTCCTCCGACGGCGGTTTGCGGATTTGCTTTTTGAATAGATATTTGGCTCATGGTGATCACTCCTCATGTATGCTTAGTAAGCTCTCGTCTCTTCGATCTTAAGATTTGGACGGATATGCTTCGGATGTCATGCCATCTACAAAAACGTTCACCGCTTGAATGGATATCCCAGTAAGATGTTCTACCTGGTCAATGACCTTTTGCTGTAACTCTCTGCAAACCTCGTGTACTTTACTACCGTAATGAACGATGATTTTCACGTTAATCTCCACGCTATTGTCTACTCTGCGAATGACAATGCCGTTATGCCCGCTACGACCGCTCCATATTTTGCTAATACTTTCAACCAATCCAGCCGACATGGAAGAAATTTCGCGGGTAGCACCTGTTATTTTACCGACCATTTTGGAGATGACTTCATCGGATATTTGGATCTGACCTAACGTTTGTTGATTCATCATATGAATCGCCTCCATTTTTTTGATAGCAAATACTATCATTTAATTAAAATATATATCATTCAACAACTGAATTCAACTATTTCTCCATAAAGCAAAAAAAACCGCATCAATTGCGGTTTTTTTTGCTTCTCTATATTAGGTGTTCATTCTATAAAAAGATTCGCCGAAAGGCTAACTCCCGAATTCATTCTGCATTTGATGAGCTACAGGTACTCGTTAAACCAGGCATTCACCTGTTCGAAGCTATCGACTCGAAGAGAAGGTTTGCCACTTTTGAGCAGTGAATGGTTGGAACCCGGGTAACGAATGAGCTTGGTTGTTTTTCCATAACGCTTCAATGTCGTGTACAATTCCTCCGCCTGAGCTACCGGTGTTCGGTAATCCTGTTCCCCGTGCATGATAAGCAACGGAGTTTCGATGTTGTGCGCATGGGCAAGCGGCGATCGAGACCAGAGGTATGCAGCATTCTCCGCAGGATTACCCCCAATAACACCCTCCACGTAAGAAATCCCGATGTCGCTAGTGCCGTACATGGATAACCAGTTGGAGATACAGCGTTGTGTCACAGCTGCTTTGAAACGGTTTGAGTGAGCGACAATCCAGTTGGTCATGACCCCGCCATAACTACCGCCAGCAACACCCAAACGAGATACATCCAGCATTGAATTCGTTGCCAGTGCGTCATCCACAGCTTCCATCAGATCCCGATAATCACCGCCGGCGAAGTCCCCACGACAAGCTCTGGCGAACTCCTGTCCATAACCTATGCTGCCTCGAGGATTAACCCATAATACAGCATAACCTTCTGCAAGAAGTGTCTGCATCTCATGACTGAATGCTCCGGTATACATCGCGTGAGGTCCACCATGAATCTGTAAAATCAAAGGTAACTTACGATCAGATTGCAGTTCATCTTCAATCTGAATTCCGGACGATGGAGCCGTTGCACCCGTAGTTTCAGTCCAATCTGCATCTTTCGTTAAATCAGGCATCGCTAGCCAGCCTTGAATCCGCAAACCGTCCGATGAGGTGAATTCCACTCTTGCCGGTACGTTAACCATTCGTTGCCCCATAAATTCATCATTACGATGAGTGAGTCTGACCATTTTACCGCTTTTCATGCCCACGGTGTACAACTCTCCTGGATGCTTATCCGTGAGCGCAGCTACAACCAAAGTCTCTTCATCTGCAGAGATCGTATACTGATAAACATCTTTTTCTCCTGCAGTTGTGATCATTTCGCAGTTGCCATCGGACTGAATTCGGTATACATCGACATTACCGTGATGTGTGCCTAGTACATATACTCCCGGTTGAAAAGATGAACGACTAATGAATGGCGAAGGAGAGGCGCTTGCCGACTTCATATCCCCCAGTGCAGCATTACCGATGTGCATATCTAGCTCAGGTGCGAATAGCCTGGGTATCCCCCGATTCACGGGAAGTGCAAACAGCTGATGATGGCTTCCACTTCCGTATTTACGATCGCTTGCAATCAGAATTAGTTGTTTTCCATCGGCTGTAAAAGAAAATTGGGTGATCTGGAGACTGGAATCCGTAACTTTGAAAGGTTCTTCAACTTTTCCTGAGTTTGCTTCAATGCTGGTCATATACACGTCCGTATGATGAAGCAAATCCGGATCTGATCCTGCTTCTTCTACTTGTTTGGAGATAAAGGCAAGTTTCAGGCTGTCCGGTGACCAGACGGGGGTAGTGATGTTCCATAACCCGGAGGTTATCTGCTTGATAAGTCCACTCTTGATCTCGTAAAGAAACAAATGGCTGTACTGACCATCCCACCAACCAGATCCTTCAGCTTTCGGCGTAGTGCGCTCGTAGACTTTTCCCCGCAATGTCGCTTCTGGTTGCCGGGTTGCTTCATCGTTAGCGTCTTTCGCCGACTCATCGGTTGATAATTGAGCTGAATTCATCTGAGCTTTACTCGTAAACGCAATATACTTCCCATCGGGAGACCAGACGTAACTCATGATTTTACGTTCAGGAGATATGAGCATGGACGGTTCTGTACATTCCGTATGAACAGACCAAAGTCCTTTTCCAGCCTGAGTCGATCGAATAAACGTCAACTTGTTGCCGTCTGGTGACCATGCAGGAGAGGAATCCTTCGTTCCATCCGTCAGCGCTACATCTTCTGTCCCATCCAGCGAAATTCCCCGAATTTGTGTGTTATATTCGTTCTTCGCCCGATCAATCGTTTGTTCAACGTAGGCTACTTGTCCATTTGCACTGATCACCGGCTGACTGATCCAGCGGTAGTGATAGAGATCCTCCGGCGTAATCTGGCTTTTTTTCATATCCATAACTCCCTTCCGTTATGATTTCTGAGCTGACTCTGTTCGAGGATCAAGCACATCCCGCAACCAATCGCCGAGGAAAATAACACCCAGCACAGTAAACGTAATAGCTAGTCCCGGAAATGTAGCAACCCACCAGCTCGTGGCTACATACTGCCGTCCGTCACTTAACATGCCGCCCCACGATACATCCGGTGGTTTTATTCCAAGTCCCAGAAAACTCAGCGAAGCTTCCATGATGATTGTTGTGCCTACATTCATGCCGCAGATGACAATAAACGACGACAATACGTTAGGCAAAATATGCTTGATAATCAGCCGTCCATTTTTGGCACCAATCGATCTGGCGGCAAATACAAAATCCCGCTCTTTCATACTAAGCACTTCACTACGAACTACACGGGTGAATGGCACCCAGTTGGTTACACCGATAACAAAGATCAACGTGGTCATACCTGGACCCACAATAGCCATCACTACTAACATGAACAGAATCGTTGGTATCGCCATGAATGCATCACCCACACGCATAATAATGGCATCCAGCCACTTTCCATAGAATCCGGATATCAGACCCAGAACGGCTCCGATTATTCCGGAGACAATGACGGCGCCCATACCTACAATTAAAGACACGCGTGCGCCATATACAATACGGCTCCACATATCTCTGCCCAGATTGTCGGTTCCCAGCCAGTATTCGGCCTTTCCGCCTTCGAGCCACGCAGGCGGTTTGAGACGGTTCAGCGGGTTGACCGCTGACGGATCATGACTCGTTAGCAGAGGTGCGGCTATTGCAATCAGGACAACAACCAATACAAGCACTGCACCGATGAATCCGGTCTTGCTGATGATTAGCTGTTGCCAGATGGATCGAATTCCGGCAATCGTACGCGAACTTCTGTTGTCCGGTTCGGTAACCAGAACATTTGTTTCATCGTTGTCTCTCATAGATCGCACCCCCTTCTAGTCATATTTGATACGTGGATCCAGCAGTCTGTAGGACACATCCGTGAGAATATTAACAACCACTACAATGAATGCAATCACAAACACGGCTGCTTGCACAATCGCCATATCATGTGTATTTACGGCCACAACTAACAGTTGACCCAAGCCTGGCCAGGAAAATACGGTTTCTGTAATCAAAGTACCTCCGATCAGACTGGTAAACTGCAGACTCATAATGGTCACAACCGGAATTAAACCGTTACGGAACGCATGCTTCGCGATCACTGTCATTCGTCCCAGTCCTTTACTGCGTGCCGTGCGAATGTAATCTTGATTCAGAATCTCCAGCATGCTGGATCGGATTAGCCGTGTCATCTGTGCAGCAAGTCCCACCCCCAGCGTAAAAGCGGGCAGAATCAGATGGGATAAACCTCCGCGACCCGAAACCGGTAAAACGCCCAGCACAACGGAGAATAACAGAATAAGCATAATGCCCATCCAGAAGTTTGGCATCGCTTTGCCAATCACCGAAATACCTGAAATGAGAAGATCGGTAAATGTATTTCTTTTCACTGCCGAGATCACTCCCAGCGGAACAGCCATCAATACTGCAAATAACATGGCAGCCGCGGCAAGTTCAAAGCTTGCAGGCAATCGCTCTAACACAAGCTCAAGTGCAGGCTGACCGTAACGGAAGGATTGACCAAAATCTCCCTGAATGGCATTACCGAGAAATTTCATATACTGCGCGTATAAAGGCTGGTCGAGTCCCAGTGCCTGCGTCAACACAGCCCTGTCCTCTGCTGTAGCGGTCTCAGGCAACATCAGAGCCACAGGATCACCCGTGACCCGAACCAGAATAAAAACAATTAATGAGACAATAAACAGCACCGGAATGACCTGCAGTAAAGATTTGAATACGTATTTTCCCACTCCCGGCTCACCTCCTCTTTCCAAAAAAGAACGGCAGGAACTTGTTCATCCAGTCCCTGCCGTTCACGGCTTACTCATGCAATGACAGGTGGTATTAGCCTCTGTTACTTTGCAACAGGTGTAATCTCATCCGCATAGAACATCTCATCACTGCGTGGTGCAAAGTTCACTTTGTCATTGGTTCCATAGACGCCTTCCATCTGATACAAATATACGGCAGGGCGCTCTTCTGAGAAAATCTGTTGCACTTGCTGATATTCTTTCTCACGAGACTCAGGATTCATGTTTACAAGTGCAGATTGCAGCAACTTCTCCACTTCCGGATTGTTGTAGTCTGATTCCCCTTTGGCTTCTTCCACCATATAGCGGTTATAGTTGTTGGACGCGTCAAACAGGGAGTTACCGATTCCGATCATGAAAATTTCTTTAAATGATTTGGAGCTATAACGCTCGCTGAATGCACTCGGCTCAAGCACGTCCAGATTGATTTTGAATCCGGCCTGATCCAGCATGGCTGCAACAACCTCAGCTTGTTCCTTGTACTGAGAAGATACGGAGATAGTCATCTCGGCCGTGCCTTCAGCGTAGCCTGCCTCTTTCAGCAACTGCTTTGCTTTTTCCAAATCATACAATGATGTCTTATACAGTGACGGGTCAGCTCCGAAGTTCCCAGGTGTTACAGATGTACGTGTAACGATCCCTGCTCCCCCGGCAATGCTGTCTACGATCCCTTGTTTATCAATCGCCAGATCAATGGCTTCACGAACTTTTGGATCAGCTGTAATGCTGCCTTCCGTTTGACGGAAGATCAGTTGCAGAACACGCTGAATAGGTGCTTTCACAATTTTTTTGTCTGCTTCGCCTTCAATACGTGCAATATCTGTTGATGGGATAGATGACGCAACGTCAACTCCGCCAGCAAGTAATTCAGATACACGTGTGGAAGCCTCAGGGATGACACGGAATACCACTTCATTCCACTTCGGCTCACCGCCGAAATAGTTTTCATTTTTCACAAGCTCAATCCGGTCGTCTTTGGTCCATTTGCTGAACTTGTATGCGCCAGTACCCACCGGCTCTTTCAGGAACGTGTCCATGCCCTTGTCTGCAATATATTTGGAAGGCAGGATGCCAGCGCCCATTTTGGACAAGCGATTGAGCAACAATGGGTCTGGACCATCGGTAATGATGTCTACCGTATGCTCATCCACCGCTTTGACTTCAACGATGTTTTTGAAATAACTATTTTGCTTCAGCGTATTATCTTTAGCGACTCTCTCCAGCGTGTACTTCACATCAGCGGAAGTGAACGGGTCGCCATTGTGGAACGTTACCCCTTCACGCAGCTTGAATCTCCACGTTGTATCGTTCACTTGCTCCCATGAAGTAGCGAGCGCAGGAACTTTTTTCTGCTGACTGTCGTTTTTGATCAAATAATCAAATACGTTCACAAGCACAGCTTCACTCGCGGTATTGTTATTGTTGTGTGGATCAAAGCTTTCGATATCCGTTGCCGCCGCAATTGTTAACGTGCTACCGGCAGCCGCACTTTCACTTCCGCTTCCTTCAGAGGTAGCATTGTTCGTCGTACCTTTACTGCCCCCACCACAAGCACTTAACACCATCACGATTGCCAGCAAAGTAATCCACAAGCCTGTCCATTGTCTCTTTTTCATTGTGATTCTTCCCCCTTGGAAGTTGTATTCCTTGCCAAAAATTCAAGTGCAATTGCTGACAACAAGCCTACGCCGTAAGGCATGACCGTTTCGTCAAGATCAAATCTCGGATGATGAAGCGGATACCGTGTACGCTCCTCTTCATTTCCCGATCCTAAGCGGAAAAACACACCAGGCACATGTTCGCAATAAAAAGCAAAGTCTTCCCCGCCTGTCGACGGTTTGATGTAACTCCACCCCTTCTGCGCATTCACCTCTTCACAGACATCTGTGAGCAGATCAACCATGCCAAGGTCATTCACAACAACCGGATAACCGTCACCATAGGTGACTTCACATGCCGCTCCGAATGAACTGCAGACACCGTTCACGACTTGTTTGATCAGAGATGGCATCCGTTCACGCACTGCAGGAGATAATGTGCGGACTGTGCCAATCATCTCGACTTCAGGTGCTATAGCGGTACCCATATAACCTCCGGTGATTTTACCAATCGTGACAACTACAGGTTCAAGCGGGTCCACCATACGGCTGGCGATGTTCTGTAGCGCAGTAATCACCTGAGCGGATACGGCGATCGCATCAATACCTTCATGCGGACGAGCCGCGTGACCTCCCTGACCCACAATCTTGATGACGAGCGGATCAGCCGAAGCAAAAGCAACTCCCTGGCTCACCCCAACTGTTCCCGTATCCTGACCGGGTGTCATATGCAAGCCAGCAATGGCATCCACCTTTGGATTCTCCAGCACTCCGTCCTGAATCATGGCTCTTGCACCGGCTAGTCCCTCTTCCGCAGGTTGAAAGATGAACTTAATGTTACCGGATTTGGGTCTGCCAAGTCCGGTGAGTAGTTCAGCAGCACCCATCAGAATCGATGTGTGTGCGTCATGCCCACAGAGGTGTGCCTTGCCTTTCACCGTTGAGCGATATTCCACCGATTTCTGATCTTCAATCGGCAATGCATCCATATCTGCTCGAAGTGCAAAGGTAGGGCCATCTGTTTCTCCGCGAAGCAGGCCAGTTACACCTGTCTTCCCAACATGACGAGTAACCTCAAGTCCAAGGCCTTCCAGATGTTCGGCCACAATAGCAGAGGTGCGATGCTCCTCATAACCAATCTCCGGATGGCGGTGCAGGTCTCTGCGCCAGGCACTTAACTTCGCTTGTAGCGGCTGAGCCAGTTGTATTAATTCAGCTTGCTTCATTGCATCTCATTCCTTTCCTGTTGCTCGGATTCCGACACCAAGCGCGCATAGATGGCATCAGCCGAGAATTCGATATGCCTTTTCATCGTATCCCGTGACCTTACGCTGTCTCTTGACTTCAGTGCTTCAAGAATCTCCATATGTACTTCGTAGTTTACGGAACGAATTCGATCATCGTAAGGCATCAGATCGAGCGCCGGGTTAATCTTCGTTCGAATTTGTCTGACGGCTGTTTCACAGTATGGATTTCGTGATGCTTTGGCTATGGTTAGATGGAATTTCACATCCAGTGCCCTGAACCATTCCCGTGTGCAATCCGGCTCGATACTTTGCTCCATATAGTTATACAGCTGTTCCAGTTCGCCTGCGGTGATCCGCTCAGCAGCCAGAAAAGCCGCCTCCGGCTCAATAATGGTCCGGTACTCAAACACCTTGAGCATCTGAGCCCAGCCTCGTTTGATCTCTTCTCTTGTCCGTTTATGCGAATTGGTCGTGAGTGGCAGGACAAAAGTTCCACCTTTTGCTCCAACTCTTTTTTCTATCAGTCCTTTATCTTCCAGTGCTGAGAGCGCTTCGCGAACCGTAATACGGCTTACATCAAACATCTCGGCTAAATCCCGTTCAGCGGGAAGCTGCTCCTCACTCATCAACTCTTTTAGAATAATGGCTTCTTCCAGTTGTTCCCGAATAAATTCACTAACCTTTTTAGTCGATACTTTTTCGAAATGAAAGGAGAATGGATTAGACATCTGATCACTCCGATCTGTATATGGTCTAGACCTTATACCATTAATATAAATCCGACTAAACTGATATGCAATACTTTTTTTGCTAAAATCCAACATTTATTTTAATCCCCCATATAGATCACTCTCTCCACATCGAAATTAAACTCTATCTATAAAGAAAAAAGACGCTCTGCACCGGTCAGAACCTCTCTGGATCAAATGGATGTTATACTTTTTTCTGAATGACGATATCCGACTCTTCGCTTAAAAATGCAGTGTCTCCCTTTTCTACAACTTTTTGTTTGCAAAAGGTTTAAAAGTCCTGGTTACAGCCAGTCGCTCGCTTCCTTCAAGGTAGAACTGATCCTCTGCTCTCCACGTATGACTTGCTTTGTTCTGCCTGCGCAGATACACATAGTTGTAAGGTGATGTTGCATACGTTTTGTACCCTCTCTTCCTGCATTGCCTTAGAAACGTAACATCTTCCCCCACCGAACGATCCGTAAATCGAACCCTTTTTAACACCTTTTTTCTGAATAACAGCGTGCCTCCCTGGATAAATTCCACAGGTTTATTGCTCTCGCCCGGTGACCTCATCAGCAATGTTCGGGAAGCTTCCAGATAAACCAGACAGGAGTGTTTACCCACAATATCACTGCCGGTTTGCCTGAGCGCACGTACCTGTTCTTCCAGATAATAAGGAGAGTAGTAATCATCATCATCCATTTTCGCAACGAGTGAAAAACGAGCTCTGGTGATGCCTGCATTTAGACACTGTCCTAGTGAGATACGTTCGGGTACTTGGTATACGTGGACATTCGCGTATTTCTGCACCTTTTTCCGAATCAAACGCATGTTCATGCTGTCGAGATTCAGAATGATAATCAATTCCTTGACCTTGTAACGCTGGCGAACATAATTCTGCAGGATGTTATCCAAAAATTGTGGACGGTTGGTGCAAACAACGATGGAAACTCCCATAGGTGTAAGATACCTAGACACAACATCCCCTCTTTCAGCTTATTTCCATTCATCCTATGTGTTTGATCCATATCAGGTATGGACGGCTCCCTCTATTATGGAAAAATAACAAAAAACCTCTGACCGGATAAACGGACAAAGGTTTAGGAATCTAATTATGTTAACAGAACAATCTATTGAAGCTTCTCCGTTAATTATTAAAGTATACTGCCTTGCCCGTGTGTGCCGACTCGTAAATAGCTTCCAAAATCTGTGATACCACCAGCGCCTGTTTTGGTGTAACTACGGGCTCCAAATCTTTATCGATCGCTTCAATCCATTTGCGCATCTCCACATCCGGTGCATTTTCGGACTGTCCTTCATAGAAGTCCACACCACCAGAGCTGAGTTCAATTTCATTGGTATACAGACGGCTGAACTTCTCGCCATTGATACGCAGTCCGTTTTTCATGTCAGCGCCTGCCTCGGTGCCACTCAGACTGCATTTAGCTTCGTCCACATCAAGCGAGTTCAGCGCCCAGCTGGATTCCAGCATGATCGTTGCCCCATTTTCCATGACAACCATACCAAAGGCGGAATCCTCCACCGAAAATTTCTGTGGGTCCCACGGACCCCAAGCATTCGCTGCATTTTCTCTCTGGGAGAGCTCATGATGCGTAGTGCCAAGTACTACTTTCGGCTGATAATTGTCCATCATCCATAAGGTCAGATCCAGTGCATGTGTTCCAATGTCAATCAGCGGTCCACCGCCTTGTTTCTCTTCATCCAGAAACACACCCCAAGTCGGCACGGCTCTTCTTCGAATCGCATGGGCTTTGGCAAAATAGATCGAACCTAGCTCGCCCGCTTCACACAGTTGCTTTAAGTACATGCTGTCCTGACGGAAACGGTTGTTATAACCGATCGTCAATTTTTTACCTGTACGTTCGGCCGCTTCCAACATAAGCTGAGCTTCAGCCGCAGTCTTGGCCATCGGTTTCTCACACATCACATGTTTGCCAGCCTCCAGCGCCGCAATTGAAATCTCTGCGTGGGAGATGTTCGGGGTAAGCACATGCACAATATCGAGTGTCTCATCCTTCAACAGTTCCTGGTAATCCGTGTATATCTCGGCATCGGCAGAACCGTACTGTTTCTTCGCCTCTGCGGCACGCTCTTCCACAATATCACAGAAAGCAACCAGTTCAACGTTCTCCAGCTTGCTCAGACTTGGCAGATGTTTGCCGTTTGCGATCCCGCCACAGCCAATAATTCCAATGCGATATAATTTACTCATCATAAGTCACCCTCACTTTAGTATTGGTTGTTTCATTTTGCGAAAAGCCGACGGGGTCATCCCAAGGCGTTTTCGAAACACAGCATGTAAATAGTTGGCGTTGTTAAAGCCTGAGCCAACCGCAATCTGTTCAATAGACACGTTGCTTTCCTGTAAATTACGGCACACCGCTCGCAGGCGAATGTCCTCCAGCACTCGGCTGAACGGCATATCAGGCTGTACCTGATAAAAAATGCGTTGCAACTGGCGGCTGCTGATGTGCAGCTTCTCGGCGACATGCTCCAGCGTCACTACAGAAGCGTGATTAGCTTCCATGTACTGTACAGCATAATCGTATCGATACACTGTCATATCCCTTACAGGAGCTTCAGCTCGAATTCCGCCCGTATCGTAAGCGCGAACTGTTTTTAACAAAATGCTAACAACCAGCTGCTTAATCGAAGTATAATATCCGACCATCTTGTGGTCACATGCTTCATACGCTTCGAGAAAACAGAGCATTGCACGGTGATAATCCTGAACCGGTTTATGCGGAAGTGTCTTTAGTTTTTCAATGGTCTCTTCTGATTCCGCAACTTCCCATGGATCGACATGCTCTCGTGGTTTATGCACGATATCTACATGAAGACACAACTCATCCATATCCTGCTCGGCATCGGCTTCCTGATAATGAACAACCCCAGGTCCGGTCAGATACAATAACCCTTCCGATAATGCATGGGACTGATCATCAATAATAACTCTGCCTTTCCCTCTAGGAATGAAATGGAACTCATACTCCGCATGGTTATGAAAATCGACAATCCGCCCCGCTGGAAATGTCGTCAGATGAAATCGCAGCACACGAATCTCGTAATGCCCCCATACCACGGTAATATCAAGCCGCTCCAGGAGATCCTGCCGATCCAGCATTTTCTCATACGGATACAGACTCAAGATGCCTTCCTCCTTAACGCCTTACAGGACGAATTTATATTGAGTAGAACTGAAGATTTTACACAGTCCACTCCGTTAAAGTGTAAGTAATTCATTCAACTTATATAATCCAATCTATCCTGTCTAGCTTGATATCTAACTTTGCAACTCAGTCAGTGCAATTCGTTTACCTTCCTTCGCTGAGCGATTCGCCGCTTCTATCAACCGGGTCAATTCCATCGCCATGTTGATGTTTGCGCTGTCCTCGGTATCATTTTGAATGTGTCCTACCCATTGATTGAATGCGCTTTCTACATTTTCAGCAACAGGAAGTTCGGTCCAATCCGTATACTGACCTTCCGCTACTTTCGTGCGAATCAACAATGTGGAATCCGGCGTTCCATATAACATTGTACCCTCTGTGCCATGTACTTCAATAGTAAAAGGCGAGTGACTGTTCACAAATCCCGCTTCCACTACCCCAATAGCTCCTGTTGATGTAGAGAGTGTTGCCACTGCATTATCCTCAACTTCTTTGCCTGTAATATAACCAAAGTGTGCGCTCACATCGGTAATTGGCTGATTTAGAAACAATCTCGTTAAATACATCGGGTGACAGCCCAGATCAATCAGAGCTCCGCCTTGACAGTCATGCAGATCATAGAAGTGCTGAGGCAGCCAATCTGTGATCGCTCCATCATGGGATAATCGTGCCCTCACGTATGTAACTTGACCGAGTAATCCGCGCTCAAGCACGTCTTGAATGGTCAGCGTATATCCAGCATATAGACGAGGAAGAGAAACGGTCATTTTGACTCCGTTTGCCTGAATCTCTCTCAGAATAACACTAGACTCCACTTGCGTAGCGGCAATGACTTTTTCGGTAAAAATATGTTTACCCGCCTTGGCTGCAGCCGTAATCACCTCTTCATGGAGACGTGTAGGCGCATCTACAATTACCGCATCAATGTCATCTTGTGCCAGCATATCCGCAAGCGATGCATAAAAGGGCACGTTCAAGCGGTCAGCGGCTTCCTGCCCACGCTTCGGGTCTTCGTCCCACACGGCGGCGATTACTGTATCCTCGTGTTCCTGGGCTTGCTTGATGTAATCCCATGCATGTACATGCCACAAACTGATTTTTCCAATTCGAATGGTCACGGATGTCTTCCCTCCATAGTATATAATATTCTGACAACGTATCTATAAGGTATCACATGATTTATTTATTTTTAATCGAAACTCACGACAATTCATATATAAAATTACGACATTTAATATTATTAAACTATCACAGTTGCACTTTCCCTCATTCTCCTAAAATATGAAAAAGCCGCTCACAGGCGGCTTCTCATCCAACAGTTAACGCTTTAAGCTCTAAAGCCTAAACTTCAGCTGACTCTGTTGATTCGTTCGGTATCACAATAGCTCGTAACCATGCGTAACAATTTTATATCCCGCTACCGTCCGATGATTATTTTCAAGCGCACCCTTCACCCGCTCCAGCACATCACTCTCATATGTGGAGACACACTCGAAGCCAGTCTGTACATGCAAATCAGCCGGATCAGCACTCAAATTGAACCAACGTGCAATCACATCTCCTGTTTCTTCTGCAATCTTCAAAGCGGAAAATGCCAGCGTCGAATTCTCGGCTTGCCAGTCCAGCCACTGTTTGCTCAGTGGTAATTTCCGTTGGCCATCTTTCATTCCATGTACAGGCTGCGCTTCTTTTTCATACGTATGAGCCAGTTCCCCAAGCTGCACCGTCGTCCACGGGATAGGATACGTGTATGCACTTGCACAAGCACCTGATTTCGCCGCATCGCCTGCAAATGGAATAATAGCATACTCCACCGCCTGAGGTCCCAGACATTGAGCCTCCGGTGTGTCGAATACACCCCAATCTCCCAATTCGGATGAAGCGCGGAGCAGCGTAACCGCAATCGTACTTCCTGCATTCTCCTGTAAAATCTCATATTCATTGAGCCCTTTGTTCGCAACCATCAGCCCGGTGCTCCCATCCGTCACATGAACAAATGCTTGCTGATGCTGTGCATTGCTCGGATTCACCCACTCCTTCGCCGGAATGTTTGGCCGTTTGGCGACTTCAAAGATGGAATCAGCATAATGATGGTCCGTGACCAGACCGGACGGGAAAAGCGCGCGTAGACGATGATCTTTGGCCTGATTGTTAAATTCGGTCTTTACCTTGACCATATTACTGCCTGCTTCCAGTGTATATGTTGTTGTGATGTTAAGAGGAACGGTATCCTGAACACGCTGAGCCTTACGCTCCGTGAACGGAACCATGTAACGTTTCTCCTGCTCAAACAGCTCATCTGCCCCAGCCGGAATGTTCCAACGCAGCACACTTTCCATTACGGCATGATAAGGGGAATGCTCCACAAGACGTAGCTCCGCCTTGAGTTGTTTAGTGGATAACGCTTGTTCACCTTCAGGCTGACGGTACACATATTCGTTGCCGATATCCCCGGTATTTTCGTAGACGTTCAGTCCGTGATATTCTGTTCCAGAGCGTTTATCGAGCAAAGTGATCGCGCCATTCTGCTCCACACGCACTCGCAGATATTCGTTTTCCATCATGTTCGCTTCAATCTCAACTTTAAATTCAACGCCAGCCGCCTGTCTTTCTTCCTTTTCCCCGACTGGAACCAGACCATACGTCTGATAACCCAGTGCAGGAACATTGTTCGCCTGGAAAATCACCTTAACCTTACGTGCCATATATGGCTGACGGAAGCGATCTTTCGGAAGCTCGTAACCGAAATGAACACCTAGATCAAGAATTTCGGCTACGTATATATTGCCTTCAGCATCGATCACTTGATATGTTGGTAGTACGACTTCTTCCAATTTGCGCGCAAGAGCCTGTGGATTCGGACCTTCCGGGAAAAAGGATTTATCTACGATCAGTTCTTTCTCTATGATACCGCTTCGCATCCACCCAGCCGTATTAAACACGGTGAACAACACGGCATCCTCGGCCCAAGCTTCGATATTCTGTACGTCAATGCATTCCGCAATGGCTTGCGACGTCTGGGATACCAGCTTCTCGGCGAGTTGCCGACTCTTGGCAAACCGGGTCACCATCTCCCGATGCACCTCATCTACACTACAGCCACAGATGCTGTCATGTGGATGATTCTGCATAAGCATCTTCCAGGCATGGGTAAGCAGATGATGCGGGTATTCCTTAACCCCGGCTACATGGGCCATGGTTGCCAGGGGTTCTGCTACTTTTTCCAATAACGTCTGACCTTGCTGGTTTAACTGTTTCAGATAGACACGTGCAGAGGCTGTATTCACCAGCGTTCCCCATCCATCCGTATGCTGACTGCGAAGCTCCCCTTCAATCGTTGCCAGATGATCAGGAACCTGCTGCGAGACTGCTGCGATATAGTCATCAAAATTGGAGTGTACAAATTTCACTTCAGGGTACAACTCGGAAGCGGTACGAAGTGCCTCAGGTAGATCCGTCTGAATAGGCTGATGATCACAACCGTTCATGAAGAGTAGATGTGATGTTGATGCAAATTTCTCGGCTTCCTGCAGATTTTTGTCCCAGTACACTCGTGCTTTCTCCGGGTCTACAGGTACTTCCATCCCGTTACAATACCAATTGGCAAACAGAATACCGAGCACTTCCGAACCGTCCGGGGAACGCCAGATCATCTCTGAATAGGGAGATTCATACGCTTCTGCATCCACAACAGCGTTGTTGAATCCGGTAGGTTTTACCCCGCGCCCAAAAATCGCATTCTGGATATCCGCCTGCTCTAAAATCTGCGGGGCTTGTCCCATATTGCCGAACGAATCCGGGAAATACCCGGTTTTAGAGATGATTCCAAAAGGTTTGGCGTCCCGATGCCCTATGAGCAGATTGCGCAGGTTAGCCTCGCTACTCGTCAGAAACTCGTCCTGAAGCACATACCACGGACCAAATTGAATGCGTCCCTCACGAATGTACCGATCCAACCGCTCTTGCTGGTCTGGACGAACTTGTAAATAATCTTCCCGAATGATGGTCTGTCCGTCGAGATGAAAGTACCGATATTCCGGGTCCCGGTCGAGTGTGTCCAGCAACTTGTCCATCAGTTCAACCAGTAACACATGATGATGCTCGTATGGCATATACCATTCCCGATCCCAATGCGTGTGTGAGATCAGATGCGCTGTTTTTTGATTCGTCGTATTCGTCATATGTGTCTCCTCCTATCCCTTTGTCGCTCCACCCATACTAAATCCTTTGGACATATAACGTTGGGAGAAAATATAGAGTACTACCGAAGGCATCGTGTATAACATCGAAAATGCGGCCAATCTGCCGTATTCCACCATGCCATGACTGCCGAAGAATTGATAAATCGTGACCGATGCCGGCAGTTTTTCCGGGGTTTGAAGCAAAATGTAAGGTACAAAAAAGTTGCCCCAGCTGCCTGAAAAAGTAAAGATCGCAATGGTTGCAATGCCTGGCAGCATCAGCGGAGCAACAATGCTTCGCAAGCCTCTCCAGACCGACGCACCATCAATCCAGGCCGATTCTTCCAGATCAATTGGAACAGAATCCATGAAGTTCTTCATCATCCAGATGCCGTATGGAAGAGATGAAGCCGTCAGGAACAGCATCGTAGCAATGATGGAGTTCTGCATTTTGAAGAACAGAAACATCTGGAACACTGGCACCATCACAGCCGTAATCGGCAAAGCCGTCATAAACAGAATGGATAATAAAAAGCTTTTCTTAAACCGCATCTCGTAGCGTGACAACGGATAGGCCGCCAGCACAGATACTGCGACAACAAGTGCCGCCTGTCCTCCTGACAGAATCAGACCTACCCCGAACGAGCGCAGGTTACTTTCATCCCCAAGTACATCCTTGAAATTTTGCAGTGTCCACGTTGCAGGCATCTTGATGCCTTGCTGCGCGTTCGGATCAAAGGATGCCAGAATAATCCAAAGTAGCGGCAATAAGAAACATAGACCGAGGAAAACCAGAATACCGTACTGGATTTTGCGTTGAATACCGTGTTTGACCATCATAAGAACATGACACCTCCTTAATCCTTACACTTTTACTTTCATCGAACGGATGTAGAACAGGCTGGCGATAATACCAATGAACAGTAACACAAGAGAAATGGCTGTTCCGTATCCGAACTGGTAATTCACAAAAGCCTGGTTATACATAAATATAGGCAAGGTTTGCGTAGAGGTACCCGGGCCACCGCCCGTCATCGTATAAATCAGGGTAAACACACCCAGTGTCTGCAAAGTAACCAGCATCATATTGGTAACGATTGAGCCTTTCACCATCGGAATCGTAATATGGCGAATGATCTGGAATCCGGTGGAGCCGTCAATAATAGCGGCCTCTTCTACTTCCTTCGGAATATCATCCAGTGCAGACTGATAAACCATCATGGAAAAAGCCGTTCCATGCCAGATGTTAGCGATAATGACACTCACCATGGGAAAACTGAACAGCCATGAGATCGGACTTACGCCAAACCAGCCCAGAATCTGATTCAATGAACCATTGTCACTGAAAAAGGCTACCATACAGAATGCCACGACAATTTCGGGCGTGACCCAGCCAGCAATTACGATTATGCCGATGATCCGGCGGAACGTTACATTTTTTTCTTTCATGAGTAAGGCAAGAATAAATCCGAGCACGACCTGACCGATCACTGCTGAGAAAATCAGAAATACAAGTGTACGCCATACACTGATCCGAAAGTCAGGGTCCTGGAACATGTTAATAAAGTTTTGGAACCCTACAAATTCCAGGCTTTTGGCTGCGGCACCGGTTAATGCCATATTCGTGAACGCAAAGCAGATTGTGAGCACAATCGGCACGATAAAAAACACGAGTAACAGCGTTACGGAAGGCATCAGAAACAGAAATGAGCCCGGGGCTTTTCTTTTCATACGTCACTCTCCATTCGAACCGGAAAAAGGGGAGTTTTTCGCTCCCCCTCCGAATATATCGATGTTGTTATCCTCCCTATATAAGTTGAACCAAAGATATATTTACACGTTCACTTCGTTTTTGTGTAAATGACAAGTTCAACTTCTATAGATATCTAATTCACATCTCTTGCAAGTAAACTATTTTTCTTCGATATGCTCCGCTCCAACTGCTCGGGAGACATTATCCTTGAACTGTTTGATGGCATCTTCCGGCGTAAGTTTTCCGGAGGCAATGCTCTCCACGATGCTTTGCAATTGTGCGGATACCGATGCATATTGATCATTGGCCGGACGGAAGTGAGCCACATTCAACAGCTCTTGTGCTTCCTTCGTATAAGGGCGATTCGTGTACCCTTCAACTTCTGTCGAATCGTTGCGTGGACTGAGACTGCCCTCGGCAACGACACGTGCTGTTGCGTTTTCTTTGTTCATCAGAAACTCAATAAACGTCCAGGCTGCTTCTTTGTTTTTCGCCTGAGCAGGAACGGACCACGCCCAGCCTCCAGACATTGTGGTCGCACCTGGCTCCTGTCCATTCTGTGTCGGGAACGGTGCGAAACCGATTTTTTCTTCTACATTCGGAATCGGAGCAGCTCCATTTTCCGCCCATGTAGAACCTGCCCAGCTTCCATCGACCGCCATTGCCAGCTTGCCTTGCGGAAATTGCTGCTGGAACGCAATGCTTCCTGCCTGTCCGTTAAGCGCTACTTGCATGGTTGGTCCGGTTTTGTCCTTGTTGAAGACCTGATCAATAAACTTGAAGGAATCCAGCAATCCCGGACTGTCCACAACCCATTTCTTCGTTGCATCGTCGTAGAGCGTATCCGTTGTACCATATAACAGCATCTCCAGCGTCTGCATCGTTACGCCTTCACCGTTCGCTTTACCGACAATGAGATTCAGCGGCGTTACGCCAGGCAGCTTCTGCTTGATCGTGCGGGCCGCTTCCAGAACTTCATCCCAGCTTGCCGGTTTGAACGGTACAGGTAGTCCAGCTTGCTGGAATAGCTGTTTGTTATACCAGATGCCGCGTGTATCCGAAGTCGCTGGTATACCATAGATTTTGCCGTCCTCTCCAGTTACTCCGGCTTTCAGGTTCTCGATAATTTTGCCGTTCCAATCTGCCCAGCCTTTCACTTGCTCGTCCAGAGGCTCCAAGTAACCTGCAGCTGCGTCCGATTTAATAATAGAGGTATCCTCGGCAATGACGTCAGGTGCAGTATCCGGTGATTTCATCTGTAACACCATTTTGGAAGTGTAATCGCCTTCACTAGCAAGCACAGGTGCTATATTAATCTTGATATCGGGATGATCTTTCTCAAACTGCTCGACCAGTCCGGATTTGAAAAACTTCGTAAGGGTGTCCTCCGAACCAGAGGAACGGAACGATACGGTTACTTCTTTTTTCCCATCACTAGTCGTGCCTGTGGAAGAACTTCCACTTGAGCAGGCAGTCGTCAGAATAAGCAAAGAAGTCATCGCAGCTGCCACCGGCAGTTTCATCGAAAATTTTCTCATGTCTCGATCTCCTTTTTGTCCTATTTCTGTATGCGGAATCCGCAATAATCCATGACTAACTCGCTATATAACATGTTGGACCAGGAAAACCATGGACGGGTATACTCATGTGGATCATTCGCCGAGAAACCTTCATGCGTCAGACCTGTATCCGCATCCGTCCGCTGGATCAACTGAAGCATGTTCATTTTTTCATTCCGATCTACAGAAGTTAGTCCCTGCATAGATAAGGCGATGTGCCATATATATCCTTCGGGTGTGTGCGGACTACCAATTCCGGAAGCCGAAGAACCTTCATAAAAATAAGGGTTCTGTGCGGATAATATGAACCGGCGTGTGTTCTGATAGATCTCGTCATCTTCCGTAACATATCCGAGATAGGGTAAAGATAAGAGACTTGGTACGTTGGCATCATCCATCAGGTTGTGGTTGCCTTTCCCGTCCGTTTCATACGCGTAGATCGTCCCGTATTCAGGATGCTCCACCATTCCATATTTCCGAATTCCTTCGTCAATCTGTTCCGCCAGCTTTCGAGCTGTCTCGGCCAGCACAGGTTCATCCAGTAACGCAAGTGCAATCTCCTCTACATATCGGAGAGCTACTACCGCGAACATGTTGGATGGAATCAGATATCCATATTCACATCTGTCATCACTTGGGCGGAAACCCGACCAGGTCATACCCGTATAAACGGTCTCTGTGCCTCGCCCTTCTCTTCCGAGCGTATCCGTCTCGGGGGCGTCCAGTCGCTGGAATGTATATGGAGAACGGGTCTCATGATGTTGCTCTACTTGCCATAAAGAGATGATCTCGTTGACGGCGTTACGAAACGTGGCATTAAACTGATCCGTTCTGCCTGTATTTTTCCATAGCAGATAACTGAGCTGAATTGGATACGCCAGTGAATCAATCTCGTATTTCCGCTCCCAGATCCAGTCATTCATTTCTGTAAGATCCGATTGATGTCCATTGCCACTCTCTGTTTCGTTAAAAGCGTTTGCATAAGGGTCTAACAGAATGTATCTAAGTTGCCTTTCAACCAGCCCGGCGATCATATCCGACAGTTCCTGATCTTCTGAAGCAAGCATCAGATACGGTCTGACCTGAGCCGCAGAATCCCTGAGCCACATGGCGGGAATATCCCCGGTGATGACGAATGTTGTCCCGTCTTCCTTACGCTGAATCGTCGTTGTTAATGTATTGGTAAAGCAGTTTTCAAACATCTCCACAAGCTTGGGATGGTCTGGCAAACTAGCCTTCACTTTGCCGATCATCTCCTGAATGGAAGGAGAAATGTTCTGATCTTTTCTCGTTATGTGCATGAGTCCTCCTTAAACATCAAAAGTTTAACCGCTTTCATCATCCTAAAACGAATTAAATGTTATGTCAATATATTTAATTATATAACATCATGTTATTTACATAAAATAAATCAAATGGTATGTTAACTTTTGTCATTAAAGCCAATAAGAACATATGCACAACAAAAAGAGACTTCGTCACCAAAGCCTCCGTTATATTCATCTGATCTTATCCATCTGGTGCATCGAATTCCACAAATTCAATACCCTTATTTCGGTTGAAAAACAGCACGCTCTCTTACCTGACTTGTCGAGGTTCCCTTTACGATGGACGCAGGAAGGACAACTCGCTTAACCCCGCCTAGTTCTTGACCTTGCATATGTTGCAAGACCATTTCAAACGCCTTTTCTCCCATATCAAACTGGTTCTGCTTGAGGTGGGTAATTCGCGAATACCTTTCGGTATGCGGACTGTCAAAACACAGGATGGACAGTTCTTCGGGTACACGCATATCCAACTGTTCTGCGGCCTCTAAAGCAAGTAATGCAATGTCATATTCAGCTGCAAAAACCGCTGTAATCTGCGGGTATTTTTTAAAATGCGCAACAAGCTTCTCCACGTCACGATGCTTGGCTTCAGGATCGAATTCATTCGGCAAGGACGAAAGGATAGACTCCACCCACATTTCTCGATTCACAAGTATACCCTGATCGTTGTGCGCCTCAATAAAACCTTCAATTCGTTCCTCAATGGTCGTTGTGTTCACTGGAGGCTGCGTAAGAAAAGCAATATGCTGATGCCCCAGATCGAACAAATACTTTGTACCTTCTCTTGCTGCTCTGACATTGTCCGTGCTAACCGAGGAAGCGGGAATCCCTTTAAGATATCGGTCTATCATTACAAACGGGAACTTGCCAACCACCAGTTTTAAAATCTCGTCACTAAAATATTCCCCCTGTGCAGGGAAAATAATTAAACCGTCTACCCCAAGCTCCAGCAACTCACGGATACACTGTTCCTCCTGCTCGGGAATACCGAAAGAACGTCTAAGCACAAGAAAGCTGTCATGTTTTCGTGAAGCTTCCTCCATACCATATAAAAGCTCTGTTCCATACATATCGCTGAAATTGGTAATGACCAGACCGATGAGCAGTTTACGTTCCTGCTTCTGTCCTTTGTTGGCTACAGACGTAACATCTCGTCCTAACTCATCCAAAGCGGTATCGGCCACAAATGAACCACGTCCCGGCTGTCGAACAATCAGCTGTTCATTGGCCAGCATTTCCAGCGCCTTCTTCGTTGTAATCCGGCTCACGCCGAATTCGTCACATAGTTCTTTTTCCGATGGAACACGATCACCAATTTTATATTGATGTTGCTGTATTCGTTCTCTCAACGACTCAAAGATCTGTTCATACATCGGCTTGGAAGCCGAGTCTTTCGCCAATACAAGCACCTCCATAAACACTTTACTTCATAATTCTTATACCCTAATATATCATGTTATATCATTAAAGTGAAGGAGAGATGAAAATTATTGTATGTGTGCATAGTTAAACCCCAAAAAACGGCAAGCCCTGATTCCAGGCTTACCGTTTTTTAGCAGATACTGAATTTAGCTGACAAAGCCTATATATAGCTTACAAAACTTCCATTCAGATGATGTCAAAGCATGGACAGGTTATGCCCCCTGACCGGATCAGACTATGGTTCAAGACTTTCAGCGGGATTAGAGCCTGTATCGGTTGGGACCGATTTCAGGTCACTCCCTGCCTCAGCTTCCTTCTCTGGAGCAGGTTGCCCTTCTGCTTTGTTTTCTCCTTGCTCTGCATGGACAAACAATTTTCCAGCGGCTTGAGCTTCAGCCTTGTTGCCTGCGGCATCCTGTGCCCGGATCACAATGACTCCACCTTCAAGCACAAGATTAGCAGGTGTTGTGTAAGAGCCTGTGTATACACCCGGTTCTGTTTCCACCAGAGGCACCTCTCCCGCACCGTCCGCGTTTAGATTCAAAGGCAACTGAACTCGGAAAGAGGCTTGCAATCCCGGTTTGCTTTTGAACGAAACGTTGAGACTTTCCCCTGATGTAATTCGTACATCTTGGGCTGGCGTGATATCGGTAAGTTCAGGCGCTTCCGTTTCCACATAAACCTTACGTGTTACTGTCGTTTTATTTCCGGCAAGATCGGTTGCCACAATTGTGATGATGTTTTCACCTTTATTCACCAGTACGCGATGACTGAACTTTCTGTCTCTGTCAACCTGCACGGTTTGACCATTCACGGTGACTTTGTCGAGGAATTGTTCCACCACACTGCCTGTCACATGAACGACCTCGGTATTAATCCGGCTTCCTTCCGCCGGACTGACACCATTCACTTGCGGATTGGTCTGGTCAAGAATGATAATGACTGGAAGTGAACGATCTGTCGTTTTACCATTAATGACAGCTTCTGCGGTAATCACATTAACGCCCGCCCGCAGCTTTACTCCATAAGAGAATTTTCCGTTATTTACGGTTGTTGTTCCTGCAGCATCCTTGCCATTGTAAAACTTGATCTGTGCTCCAGAAGCAGGAGATGTTCCAGCGATCGTAAAGGTAGACTGATTGGTATACGTATTCGCTGGTGGTGTAAGCACCGGAGCATTCACCGGATATTGTACCACTGCGCGGATCATGTAGTTCCCCTCTTCAGCAGGGGAAGCACTCCATGCCCCGCTTACACGCTGCCAGCTACGGGTCGCATAAGTTCCATCCTCGTCCGTAGCCAGACCAGGAGCAGCTGTACCCGCTAAACTCTGGATATAAACGATGTAGAAATCACCTGTCACAATAATTGGCTCAGGGAATTCTACGGAAGTCCACTGATCGTTCCGCAGTGCCGTACCATTGAACGGTCCAGCAAGCTTTTTGCCTGGTGCTCCACCAGCACCTGATGCATCATAAACCGCGTATTGGAAAGCAGTCCCACCAGGTACAGGCCACTCCGTATTCCAGAATCGGAACGAAGCTCCCGTGACTTGAGCTGTTTCGAGCTCTGGAGTCATTCGAACGGCCCATGCATTATCAGCAGCATTAAAAGCTCTTGCATTCTCGGCTGTACCGTCGTCATAAGCAATTTCACCTGGGAAACCGATAAATGGTTTCAAAGCGATATTACTATCTACTGTGCCGTTGCCCGGAACAGTCACCGTAACTTTTTTGCTGTAATAGTCCGCCGCGCGAACCGACAATGTGTAACTTCCCTCTAACACTTGAAGCGTAAAACTTCCGTCTGCTCCTGTACGAACTTCTGCTACTTTAGCATCCTCCACAACGAGCACCGAGGCATCCGCTACCGGTTGACCTGAGCGTTCATCCTTAACCACCCCTTTGATCTGTCCATAAGGGATCGTTTCCAGGTTGAAGTTGGCTTTGGCTCCGCCACCATCTGTGATCGTCACCGTTTTCGTTTGCGGATAATAACCGTATGCCTCCGCTTTTAACGTATACTCTCCTGCAACATGTGTGAAGTTGTACTTCCCTGTTGACGAGTCTGTTTTCACAGAACGCCCGGTCTCAAGCACGGTAACCGTTGCACTAGCCGGCAGACTTTGCGGCTGAACTGAACCCGTGCCCGGTTTTTCGATAGCAGGCTCTTGTTGTTTCGTCTTATTGAATTCTGCTTTGTCTGTACGCGTAACTTTGTACCATGGATTATCATAGTCCGGTTTAGGTTTGTCACTCGAAAGCACAACGGCTTCATCCTTTGTTACCGTTGGTGTAGCAACACCCAGTACACGGAAATCATCGATAAACCAACCTGTTCTCACCACACTGTTATCCGAGGTTAATCGGAAACGGAATTGAACTTCATTCCCCGTTAGTGCATCCAGTCCATAGAAGACAGGTGTCCACTGTTTTCCGTTGGTGTTATGCGAGAATTTGCCGAGTTCTGTCCAGGTTGTTCCTCCATCTTTGGTAGCTTCGACATAACCGAAGTCATATCCACCTTCAATCTCATACCAGTGATTAAACGTAAGTGTCGCATCAGAGACATCCGTCAAATCAATCACCGGGGATACCAGCGAGTAGTTGGAACCATTCTCATACGTGTTGTCGAGATCGGTTGCCCACACATTAGGCGGGGATACCGCACTTAAAGGACCCGTTAACGGGATACCTCGCTCCCACTCATCCTTGGTTCCGGCGTGAGTCCAGCCATTATCATCGTTTCCATCAAACGAATCGATATAAATATCTTCCGGCACCTCTACGGTGATGGAAACTTCATTTGATTTCTCACTTTCGTTACCACTATAGTCACGTGCCGCCACGGTGTAATAATACGTAGTATTTGACTCCGTAGCCGTATCTGTAAATGTGGTTTTCTTCACCGTGCCGACAGCCTCATAACCGGCACTAGCCGTTTCGGAACGGTAAACCACATAAGATTCAAGATCCTCATCATTCGAACCCGTCCAGTTCAACGTTACGTTCCCCAGAATATCCGCTGTTGCAGACAAAGCTGAAGGCGTTCCTGGAGCAATATCGTCTAGTTCCTGAACGGCAAAGTCATCGATATACCAACCAGCTTTCTGAACTGAAGCATCACTGGTCAGATTAAACTGGATGAACACCTGCTGTCCGGCATAATCACGCAGATCAATGTACTGTGTTTTCCATCCACCACTCGTTCCTGTGTAACTAAGCAGTTCTTCAAATACATAGTCGTTATCTTCAGAAGCAATGTATACCTTGCCAAAATCGAGATTATTCTCAATATCATACCAATGTTTGAATGTTAACAATGCCCCTTCAGGGCTTTCTGTCAAGTCGATCGGAGGAGCAAGCAAGTACGCATTACTATTAGGCAGATACGTGCCTTGCAGATTGGTAGCAATCACTTTCTCACCTGAGTAAGCAGCCTTCGGCCCGCTTACAGGTGCCCCCCAAACCCACGTACTGCCTGTGCCGCCCGTAGTAAAGCCAAGCTGATCGGCCTCAAAGTCCTGCAAATATCCAGGTTTGACACCATTAGACACCGCAATGTTATATACCTTACTCTCAAATCCATTGTTGCCATAATCATTCACTCGAATGTAATACTCCACACCTTCTGGCTCAATCAGGAAAGCCGGAATCGTCGCAGTATACGTACCTGCTTTACTGTCTCCTTCAATCCGATTCATTGGAAGATAGACGTACTGCTTCGTGCCTTTGGTTCTGGCAAAAGCTTCGACGGAAACTACCGCTACATTATCTGTCACATGTGCCGTTAAAGGAATGTCCAGACCCCTAAACGCCGTATTTACAGGCGTGTGCTCCAGCACCGGCTCTTCCAGATCATCTCCAGCCGTAACCACTCTTCCGGAGACAGTACCGATGCCTTCGAGAACCGAACCAACCGCATCCAGTGCGTTAATGATTCCGTGACCATAGCCGTTATTCGGGGTAACCGGAAATTTGCTATCGGTTCGCGGTGTCGCCGTATCCATGATGATCTGTTCCAGCTGATCCACGTTAAGAGAGTGGTTCGCTTGAAGCAACAATGCTGCGAGCGCCGTCGTATGCGGACCTGCCATGGATGTGCCGTCCCATCCACCTTCATATGTACCTCCAGGCACGGCTGAACGAATGTTCACGCCAGGGGCGGATACTTCTGGTTTGATCTCACCATACGGGGATGGTCCCAGCAATGAGAATGAACCTAAATTGCCGTTAATATCGGTTGCTCCTGTAGCAAAACTCTCAGGATAGTTGGCCGGGTTCGCAACGGAACCAGGACCGCCCGGATTCCCCAATCGTACATTCCCTGCAGAGAATTCAGGGAAAATCTGAGCATCACGCCAAGCCTGAACCATCGGTCTAAACCATTCGTCGAGCCCTGCGCCTCCGCCCCATGAATTATTTACAACGTCCGGTGCGAGTTCAGGATGCAGATTGCCTTCGGCATCCACTGGGGCAATGAGCCATTGTCCGCCATCCAGAATAATGGCATCTGTTGTTTCCGGATTAAAAATACGCACTCCGATCCACTTTGCACCAGGTGCAACGCCGATCTTATTCGTGCCGTTCGCTTCGGAACCAACCATCGTTCCCATGGTGTGGGTACCGTGTCCGTCTGCATCAGCAGGAAGAGTCGCGCCGCTATGCGGATCGTACCAGCTTAGCTCTGGATCAACGACATTGCCTGAAGCGTCCAGACCACGCCATTTACTGCGAAGCGCAGGATGCGTGTAATCCACGCCACTGTCCAGATTGGCAACCACGATGCCTGTTCCATCAATGCCTCTCTCCCAGATCGCAGGTGCATTGATGTAATCTATATTCCATTCGACATTTTCAGTCTGTTTCTTCACCTTGGAATCCGCTTCTTTGGTTGCAGTTCCTTGTGAAGCTGACTCTTTAGCCGGTGATTGGACGGAATCCTTCGCTGGCGACACACTCGCTGGCTGCTTACTTACTTCCGCCTTATCGAGATATCGCGTTTCGTTCGGCAGAATTTTCTCTACCTCTGGCAGCAACGCAATCTGTTCCATGACTTCTTTGGTACTGGTGACCGCGAGTGAATTCACGATAAAGTAACTTTTATATTCTTTGACCTTCCCCAGGTCAATTTCCTTTTCCAGATAATTTTCAATTGAATATTGTGTCCGCGAAGCCGTTTCACGAAGGGAACTCACCACAGAGTTCCGCACAGACAGCTTGGTTGCCGAAGGTGTTTCCTTGGCAATCGTTGCCTTTTCCATCGCTTGTTTGGAGACAGCCTTGGTATCCACCTGTTCCTTCATTTTGACAAGATAGGTGACATATTCGCTACCTTCAAAGGCTTTGGTCAGTTTGGCATTCACTTTAGACGTTGAAACCTCAGCCAAGCTGGACTTCATATCGATTTTAGATGAGGATGAGTTCTGTGCAGAAACCGGAAGTGCCATTGATAATGCAAGGAGAAGCGAGAGCCCCATGGAAACGGGCTTGCGTAACGGTTTTAATTTTATCAAACTTTTCCACTCCCTTTACCCGGCTTTATTATTTGGTCTAGTACAAGTACCCTTCTCTGTGAATGAATGCAATTGTTGATTTCGTAGCGGTGTAGTGACCATCATCGGACATCTTTTACGTCACCTTACTTACTTTCTTTTCACTTCACATACGGCCTCACCTCCTTTACAGGTTTGGTTAGGGGAACATAGGGAACTGAAACATTTGGAAATTGTCCATAGGTTAAATAAATGTGAGAAAATGGCACTTTAGATAAAGGTTTTTATGTTGACTGAGGTCATCAATAATTAGTGTGGGTGTCATAAGAGAGTAACTGGGATGTCGTAAGCATTCGTGTGGAGGATATTCGGAAGTGTTCGTATAACGCTCGCCATGAAGTGGTAAGTGAATCAGTGTGATTCGTACGGGTTGATTAACAGAATACATCTTGAATTACATATAAAAGTTAAATTTAGGCTTAAATTGGATTTTATTGGTATAGTATAGTTTCAAAGTGGGAACTGCACAAGTCCTTATTTGAAAAAAATAGAAAATAAGTCTATATCATGCTTTTTAACTTCTAATGTCTACACCTTTGACCTATACACCTTTCGCATTTGCGCATAATCCACAAAAAGAGAACCAGCTCTTACGCCGGTTCTCTTCACACTTAGTCCAGATCAATTTTAAATACGACAGGTACATTGCTCTGCACACCCATAGTGGTAAGCGTTAAAGCATTTTCATCTCGCTCCCAATTTGGCTGCTCCTCATATCCCAGAATCTGAACCTGCTCAACTATTCCATGAAAATGCGGAGATCCTTCTTTCAACGATTGGATGTGCACGATCCCGTTATCCGGGTACACCATTACCGTCGCATACAGACTACTGCCTTTTACCGTAAATCGTATATCTTCACTTGTAAAAACCTTCGTATCTCCGTCAGTGAACTGACCTTCCTTCACCTCTGTAGGCCCTTCACCATACGTACGCCAGTACGTGGTCTCGTAGATCGCCTCTCCGTTCACTTCCAGCCACTTCCCGATACGTAGCAGAATATTGCGATCCTCGTCTGGAATCGTTCCGTCTGCACGTGGCCCGATGTTGAGCAGTAGACTTCCATTTTTACTGACGATATCCACAAGATCCCGAATAATCTCTTCTGCCGTTTTGTACTGATTATTTTCCGTATAACACCAGGAATTTCTCGCAACTGCGGTATCCGTCTGCCAAAAATAAGGCTTAAGCTCAGCGAATTGTCCACGCTCTACATCAGGAACCGCTGCACCAAACATAAACGCATCATGCTTGTAATTGATGGCAACGGGAATGCCCCATTCCTCGCCTTTGTTATAATAATACGCTGCGAACTTTTTCAGATAGGGCTTGAACGCCACCGTGTGAATCCACCAGTCAAAATAGAACACCCTCGGTTGATACTCATCTACCAGTTCACAGCATCGAATGAGCCAATCTTCCAGAAATTCGTCCGAAGGCGGTGAACCGTACAGGTCTTGAAAATCGGGCGGCTCCGGCATGGCGGGCCAGTAGAAATCCCCGCACTGCAACGGTTCCTTGATATCGGAATCGAATTCTTTGCCATGAGACATGAAGAACCAGTGCTCGGCATGGTGGGACGACACACAGAAGGTTAACCCTTGCTTCTCATAGGCGACTTTCATCTCACCTAACACATCACGTTTAGGGCCCATTTCATATGTGTTATAGTGAGAGATAGAACTTTTATACATCTGAAAACCGTCATGATGCTCGGCAACCGGCATAACATATTTTGCACCTGCTTGTTTAAATAGAGTCGCCCATTCGTCTGCATCAAAGTTCTCTGCCTTAAACATCGGGATGAAATCCTTATATCCAAACTCCTTATGGTCTCCATATACCTTAAGGTGGTGTTCATAAGCCTTGGACCCTTGAATGTACATATTACGGGAGTACCATTCACTATCATAAGCCGGAACCGAATACACGCCCCAATGGATGAAAATGCCGAATTTTGCTTTTGGATACCACTCGGGAACGACGATTTCACGAAGCGAAGTCCAGTTGTCCTTGAATTTTCCGTTAGCAATACTGGTATCGATATGTCGCAAATATTCATGTTTGTTCATGTGTTATCCCCATCCTTTCCTGGTTGACTACATTTGTATTGTAGTGTGGCAGGATTCCGATGCACATGCAGAACATTAACGTTTAGATGGACGATAATAACCTTCAGGGAGATATGCTCATGGATCATCAAACACTGCTGACCAACTATTTGTCGAATCTGGAAGTGGATCTGTTTATGGTGAATTACAACCGTTGCGGCCCGGATTGGAGAGATCTGGACTACACACCGGACTATAGCAAATTGTATTGGATTTGCGAGGGAGAAGGCTGGCTGCGAATCGGGGATCAGGAATATTACCCCAAACCAGGACAGCTTTTTTTGATGCCGGAAGGAATAAAACAATCCTATTCAGTAATCAGTGACAAACCTTTTCTCAAATACTGGTGTCATTTTTCCGCCAAAGTCGGGGGAATCAATCTATTTCAGATTCTCAAATTCCCACACGTTGTTGACGTGAATCAGCCCGAACGATTTCAGGACATCTTTGGCAGTGTGTTAACCTATGCGAATTCCAATGAAATTTACGCCCGCATGATGGCCAAGAGTAAACTGACAGAATTGCTTTCCTATTACATCATGAACTTGGATGTGAACCAGATTACCTACTTGAACGTGCCCGTGGTTGAAAAATTATCCACCTTGCTCACCTATATTGATACTCATATCGAAGAGAACATGTCCGTTCAAGATTTGGCTAAGATGCTGCATATGCATCCGAATTATTTCATTCGTTTTTTCAAACAGCAAGTAGGAATGCCCCCCATTCATTATCTCACCAGCCGAAAAATAGATAAAGCCAAAGAGATGCTTCACTGCACCTCTCTAACGATGACTCAAATCGCGGACAATCTCGGATTCAGCGATTCGTATTACTTTTCCAGACAGTTCAAGAAACACACCGGATTGAATCCCACTGAATATCGCAAGCAAACGACGGTGGTCAACTGAATTGCAAAAGATAGTTCAGCTCCGAAAAAAATTCCCACAAGTTTCATTTTTGGATTAAAATGGATGTGTGGCTCATTCTTGCAGAAGGGAGGTTTGTATATGACGAAGAAAACGCTCCTGCTCCTTGCTGCCCTGTTTGTTGTCTCCTCATTCGCTGCTTTTGCTTCGGCGGCACCGACAGACAACGGATATAGCGTGTTATCTGATCGACAAACGGGAACCGTTAAACCAAGATAACGATTGATCGTTCCATGCTGGACATCTGGACATACATAACTGATGCAATTCCTAATGTGCAAAAGATTATACAAAAACAACCTCCTGATTTCTGTTCAGGAGGTTGTTCGTTCGCGTTACGTTGCAATGTGTACCATACGCTATGTGTTATGAGCTATGCGTTATTCGTTACTGCCAATCTCTTTTTCTGAGATAAGACTCAAATACAAATGTTCCAAAAGGAAGCAGTCCCGCCAATAGCCCCATAATCCACAGTGATATCTTCCACTTTTTGACCAAGCCTACATGTACCAGTGCAATGAGATATAGAGGAAATAAAATACCATGAATCATCCCCAGTATGGCTACAGCTGAAGAGATATCCGCAAAATATTTGAGTGGCATTGCAATAAATACGAGTAGTAGAAGGGATATCCCCTCCCAGATTCCTGCAATTCTGAAGCGACCTGTGACCGTGTTCATTCCGTATGCTCTCACCTTTCCGTTAAATTGTTTGTGAAATATGTAACTTATAACATGATGCTTTACAACGCTGTATTCGATTCTCACACAACGTATGTAAGCTCCTTCCCCGTATTATAAAACATGCATCCGAGTCAGATTTACTTTAAATTTGAATAATTATTGAATTGAATAGAATCAATATCATCCGTCTTGCTTCGCTCAAGTCGTTGCTCGTTCAATCAAACGGTATGCCAGTGATGTCGCCTTATGTTCCTCGTTCCCCAGCACTCTCCACAAATGATAAAAAGCCTGTTTCGCTTGCTCCGCAATTGGATTATGAATGGTTGTCAGCTCAAGCACACGTGACAATTCAATATCATCAAATCCAACAATAGCCAGCTGATCTGGAACCTGTATGTTCTGTCTGCGCGCTTCACTCATGATGCCTATTGCAGCATAGTCGTTGGAACACAGCACCGCTTGCGGTAGCTCTCCTCCGTTGGCCATACGTCGTAAGGCCGTTTCTCCGTCTGATGAAGTAAATACGGAATACTGATATGCTTCACGCCACACGGGAAGTCCTTGGCTCGTCATGAATGTCTCATATGCTTCGCGGCGGCTTTTCGTATTCAGACTATTACTGCGGCCAAACACATTCGCAATACGTGTGTAGCCTTTCGATACCACATGCTCCAGCGCCAGTCTATACCCTTGTGCCTGATCCATTGCAATCGAAGGAATCTCGTCGTTCCCCATGCGTTGCCAGGACACCATCGGTCCATATTGCAGATATGTTTTCAATTCCCCCGGATCATTCACACAAGTCACGATTAACAAACCATCCACACGTTTACTCCGCAAATCCTCGAATGCCTGTAGCTCAATTTGTTTATCACTGCGCGACATATATACAATCGTCTGGAATCCGTAGTCCATCGCGGTATCCATAAATTGGTTAATGAAGGTCAAACTCAGTTCATCAATCATCGCAGTGACAATCCCGATCTGCTTCGTCTGCCCTGTAGACAGAGAAACTGCATTCCGGTTAGGTATGTAGTCCAGCTCATTCATAATTTCTGTAATAATGCGTCTTGCTTCATCACTGACGTGTGGTGAACGGTTAATGACCCGGGATACCGTAGCCCTCGAATAACCGGAACGTTTCATAATTTCATCAAATTTGGACATCCCGATGCTCCTTTCCTGCGAATAAACGCCAAATATAGTATGCCTCATCTGCTCTGTAAAAGTAAAACTTGACGTGTAACCCGTTACAACGTGTAAGCTTTTTTCGAGAGAAAATACTAATGTGAACGCAGCACGTTCACCATGAATTCAATGAATGGAGCGATCTATATGAGTAAATCTTCGAATCATACGTATTCATTTCCTGAAAACTTTCTGTGGGGCGGTGCCATTGCGGCGAACCAGGCTGAAGGTGCATACAATCTAGGCGGCAAAGGTTTGTCCACTCAAGACGTTGCTCCCCGGGGTGTCATGGGTTCGATTACGGAGGAGCCAACGGACGACAATATGAAACTGATCGGTATCGACATGTACCACCGTTATAAGGAAGACGTGAAGCTGTTTGCCGAGATGGGTTTCAAAGTGTTCCGTACTTCTATCGCATGGTCTCGCATTTTCCCTAAAGGGGACGAGCTTGAGCCGAATGAAGAAGGCCTGCAATTTTATGATAATCTGTTTGATGAATGCCGCAAGTACGGTATTGAACCGTTGGTCACGTTATCCCACTATGAGACACCTCTGCACCTTGCCAAAGAATATGATGGCTGGGTTAACCGGAAAATGATCGGCTTCTATGAGCGCTATGCAACAACTGTTTTCAATCGATATAAAAATAAAGTCAAGTACTGGCTTACCTTCAACGAGATCAACTCTATTCTTGAATTCCCGTTCATGAGTGGCGGGATCTACACACCCAAAGAAAAGCTAAGCAAGCAAGATCTGTATCAAGCGATCCACCACGAACTGGTGGCAAGTGCATCTGCTGTGAAGCTGTGCCATGAGATCATCCCTGATGCTCAGATCGGATGTATGATTTTAAGTATGCCGACGTATCCACTAACTCCGAACCCCGATGATGTCATCAAGGTGATGGAGTACGAACATAGCAACTATTTCTTCGGAGATATGCATGTGCGTGGACGTTACCCTGGATACATGAAACGTTACTTCCGTGAAAAGGGCATTGAGATTCATATGGAAGACGGCGATCAGGAGATGTTGCTTAACACCGTTGATTTCATCTCTTTCAGCTATTACATGAGCACATGTCAGACAGCCGATCCTGCCAAACAAGTGGCTGGTGAAGGAAATCTGATCGGAGGAATCCCTAACCCGTATTTGCCTGCAAGTGAGTGGGGCTGGCAGATCGATCCGCAAGGACTGCGCTATGTGCTGAATATGTTCTATGATCGTTACCAGAAACCCCTGTTTATCGTGGAAAATGGTCTTGGCGCGGTAGACGAGTTAATCACGGGTCCGAATGGCGAGAAAACCGTTGAAGATGATTACCGCATCCAGTATTTGAATGACCATCTCGTGCAAGTCGGTGAAGCGCTGGAAGATGGAGTAGACATTATGGGATACACCTCTTGGGGTTGTATTGATGTCGTGAGTGCCTCCACTGCGCAGTTGAAAAAACGTTATGGCTTCATCTATGTAGACCGGCACGATGACGGTTCAGGTACGCTCGAGCGTTACCGCAAGAAATCCTTCCACTGGTACAAAGATGTTATTGCCAGCAACGGAAATAGCCTGAAGCGTTAAGCTTCAAGATTTAAACTTTAGGGCATAAACTTCAAGGCGTAAACTACTTTAACCCCTCTTTCGGCAGCATGATGTCAGGCAAGCCATAGCATCCAAGCTTGGCATTCTGACTGTTCTGCCGAGGAGGGTCTTTTTTCATATCGCGCTACTCCATATTAATCTCCTTGATGACTCTTGCGGGATTCCCACCTACAATCATATTACCCGGCACATCTTTCGTAACTACCGCTCCCGATGCAATAACCACGTTATCTCCGATGGTAACTCCTGGATTGATAATTGCTCTACCGCCAATCCATACGTTGTTACCGATGGTTACAGGTTTACCGTATTCCGCTCCGGTGCTGCGCTCATGTGGGTTAAGCGGATGAGTTGCTGTATAGATATGTACATCTGGTCCCAACAAACAGTTCTCTCCGATTCGGACTTCGCATATATCCAGAATCGTACAGTTAAAATTGGCATAAAAATGATTGCCTACGTGGATGTTATACCCATAATCAACATGGATATTTGGTTCCATGCTTAGATTCTCACCTGTCGATCCGAATAGTTCCTTTAACAGCTTTTGACGTGTATCCTGTTCTGTCTCCGTCGTTTGATTAAATAGGCGTGTCATCTTCCGTGCAATTTCTCTGTCTCGGGATAACTCGGCATCATTAGCCATATACAGTTCTCCGCCCAGCATCTTCTGTTTCTCTGATTTGATCGTCATGTAAATCTCCTTTGTGCAGATCATATATGTGTATTCTTTGTAAGTAAGTAGCGACGCTAATACAAGTTATAAAGCTTAACAACTTATACTTATACTTTTTAAAACTATTTTAATTATAGGGGTCCATGATCAAAAATCAAGCCTCTTTTGTATTTTCGGCCTACGGACTCCGTCCATTAAATGACGAAAAAACCTCTGTACTTCCGCAAAAAAGCAGGAAACACAAAGGTTTTATTTGAATGCAATAAGGAAATATTTTTTTAGTTCAAAACGTACCTTGAATGAATCATCATGTTTGTTTTAAATATCGTTTTAAATCATGTCAATAACAATAAGAATCATTGTATCCTCATGCGATCGCATGAGCATGTTTTTCTTTCATACTAATTGCGAGAACGGCAGTACCAAGTCCAACACATACAAGGATAGAGCCAACCCATCCGGTGTTCATAATGGAAGAGTGATCAATAACCAGACCGCCGATATAAGTTCCTAGTGCGATCCCCGCATGGGCTATACCTGAGTTCGTGCTAATTAGAATTTCAGATGTCTCAGGCGAAGTCTTAATAATCAGACTATTTTGTACGGGTGTAACCGTCCAGCTTAGAGCACCCCAGATACTTAACAGTAGCAGAAAAGCAATCAAAGGCAGTCCCGTGCTGAGAGGGATCATAGCCATACTGATCATGAATGGAACTAACACGATGATAATGGCTTTAGCAGGATGAAGCCGATCGGATAACATCCCCCCCATGCCTCCGCCTGCTACAGCAGCGAGTCCAAACATCATATAGATTAACGTGATTGCCGTTGAACTGGCACCGATGGTTTCCTGTAGAAACGGGGTGAAATAAGCATATAACGTTAAATGCCCAGCCAGTACGAGCAGTGTAGTTGTATGAATTGCCAGCATTTTCGGATTCCATAGTGCTTTTAACTGATTTTTCAAACTCACGGCAGGAGCAGGTTGTACACGATCCATCGCAAGGCCAATCGCCACCATGACTAGCACGGTAAGAACCGCAATCAGCATAAATACTTCACGCCATCCAAGCGCATTACCGATAAAGATGCCAATCGGTACGCCGAGAATCAGAGATGCACTTCCTCCCATCGTTATCGTACCCACCGCACGTCCTCTATACTCCGGTTTTACGATACGTGAGGCTAGTGTCAATGATAATACAAAAATAAGCGAACCTGTTGCGGCTCCAAGCATGCGCCCTGCCATTAACATATAGAAGTTCACACTAAACGCTGAGATCAGATTACTGATGAGAAATACAAATAACGTAACCATATATACCTTTTTACGCTCGAATCGGGCTGTCATATTGAGTAGTATGGGTGCGGATACCGCATAGACCAATGAAAAGATTGAAATTAAATAACCAGCTTTCGCCAGAGACAGATGGAGATCCGTTGCAATCAGATCCAATATGCCTCCCAATATCAGTTCAACCGTTCCGACCACAAAGGCTGCAATGGCTAAAACATATACCTTTTTGTTCATCTTTTAAAATCCCCCTAACAAGTTACAACTACGATAGTAACCTAATAAAATGAAAAGTTCAATGGATATTTTTAATTTGTTTTCAGATTGTTCCTCATCTTATTTACAAAAAGATAAAAAAACAAAAAAAGACTATTCCTCGAAAGAATAGTCTTCTAATAGATCAATCTCGTAAGCAAACGTTCAATTTCTTCGTCCTGCAATAGTTGCTCCCCGTATTTTTTGGTGATCTGTGTCAGAGCCACATCGTGATAGAAATAATCCGTCATCGCTTTAACAATCGGTTTGGACATGGTCTTGATCGCTTTCCACGATTCATTTTCCAGTCCGGCGAACAGCAGATAGGCATGATCTACAATAAGCAATTGTGATGGCTCTGGCGCATCAAGTAGCGGAATAAGTGAATATTTGCGGGTTAGAGTGCTCTCCAGACCACCAACCGCAAGCACTTCTACATACACACCCTGTCTCTCCTTCTGCTCCAGCAAACCACGGTATCTCTCCAACCGCTCATTCCAGGCCAGAAAAAGAATCGATGAATCTGCCTCTTCAATCAGCTGTTCTATGTTTGAAGCAATGGATGACTCATCCTTTAACGTCCAAATATGCTCATCCGTGAACGTACGCTTGATTTTATATTGTTTCAAGGTTTCTATATCTTTGTCGAAATCAAGCTTGATTTTGTGAATCACCGTTTGCAGATCCACCGCCATATATAGTTTTTTCTTGCCATCCATCGTTGTGAGCACAATGCCTTTATCAATCAATCGATTGAGCACTTCATAAATTTTAGCCTTCGGTACATTCGAGGCGCTTACGATCGTTGTCGCATCCAGCGGTTCATCCTGCGCAAGTATAGCTTCATAGACCTGACTTTCATATTGAGTAAAACCGAATTTTTGCAACATGATTTTTTTCAGAACGTCCCTTCGTTCTTAAGTGTGTGTAAAAAAGTTCGCCTTGTATCTAGTTTAGAGACAAGTTCAGCACCTGTCCAGTTTCCCTTTGTGCTAAATAAAAAAATCGGGTGCTGGTTATATTAAGCTTGAATTACCCATTCCCTGTTTTGGAAAGGAGCATGAACCCGAATGGAAAGTACACAAGAATTTGTGAAAAAGGTCAATGAAAATGCTGAGAAAGCACGTCACAACAAAAACAATGGTAAAGGTACGCCCGGTGATAAATTGCCGAACAAACAACACTCCACGAACAAATAAACACAAGCTTTTATGACTTCACCTAACTATGAACTAGCATAATCAGTAGCATCCATGCAAAAAAATATGGTGCCTCACAACAGTGAGTGCATCATATTTCCTGTCACTAATGTCTACTTATTTCTTATTACTTGTTTCTTGTTTACTTCGAATTGGCATAATGTATCACCATGCTCAGCTTGTTACTACTTGCCCCAGGATTATCGTAACCATGCGGCTGATCCGCTTTGAAACGAATCGAATCTCCCTGTCTTAACTTGTATTCTTCCTTGCCTACTCTGATTGTAAGCTCTCCTTCATACAACGTGATGAACTCCTCAGCCCCGTCAATATGCGGTTCGGCAGTCAACGATGCCTGTTCATCCATCTCCAGCATGTACATTTCAAACCGGCGCCCCGCTTCCAAAGAAAAATGAGGATAGATTCGGATTCTTCCCTCATCTTCTCGCATGACTTTGATGTCTTCCCTCATGAGAACGGTTGTATCCGACTTCGCTTCATGAATTAATTCACTGAATGAAATTTTTAACCCGTTTGCAATTTTCCAAACCGTTGCAATCGAAGGATTAGACTCCCCGCGTTCAATCTGACCCAGCATCGTCTTGCTAATGCCCGACAGATCTGCGACCTTGTCCAGACTAAGTTTTCTTTGCTCTCTGATTTGCTTCAAGTTGTGAGCCAAAACCAAATTAATATTTTCCATCCAAAATACACCTCTCTCCTCGCGCCCTCTTGTGCACTATATAGCACATATTGTACAATTAAAACATACATACGTTATAACGACCATATAGTTCATTATAACATACAATATATACCCATAAGGAGAGCATATGGATATTTTATCTTTAGTAACGTACGCAATGATTTCTTCTTTTACACCCGGTCCCAACAATATCATCTCCATGACCCGTGCGAGGGAGCATGGATTCAAGAGCACGTTTCCTTTTATTCGTGGAGTCGCTGCCGGATGCCTTCTAATCATGATGTTATCCAGTTATTTCAACCTTGCTCTATATCAATACATTCCGGCCATCACCCCGGTCCTCAATGTACTCGGCTGTATTTACTTGCTCTATCTGGCTTTCAAAATCATGAGGAGCACATCTTCCAAGAGTGAGTCTGAGCACCATTCGAAAAAGACCCGTTATTCATTTTGGTTCGGATTCAGCCTTCAACTGATTAATCCGAAGGTTATTCTATACGCGCTTACAGCTTTATCCGTGTTTGTCCTGCCCCACGCGCAGTCACATCATCAACTCTTAGGGTATTCGTTACTGCTCACCCTGATTGGAATAATTGCGAATCTGACATGGGCATTGGGTGGACGTTTATTTCAACGGTTCCTGTTAAAATATGAACGCCCTTTTTATATCGTTATGGGTCTTTTATTGATCTGGACCGCGGTTTCGTTGATCACATAAAACTAAAACAAAAGCGTCCACTCATCTAATGAGCGAACGCTAGCTTTGTTTAAAAACGTTACTCCTGATTCCTTCTCCACCATGACCGAGTAGCATGAGCTACATTACTCAACGCAACCGTCTCGCCTATGACCGGTGTAATGACAGATACATTCAAGGCTCGTGCGGCACGAGTTACCCGTTCAGCTGGTTCGTTCCAGGCATGATAGGCGAGGGTGAATGCCCCCCAATGAATCGGAATCAATACATTTCCGCCCACATCCAGATGGGCTTGTACCGTTTCTTCAGGCATCATATGAATGTTGGACCAGCGTTCGTCATATTGGCCGCATTCCATCAAGGTCAGATCAAACGGTCCATACTTGCTTCCAATCTCCTTGAAGTGTGGACCGTAACCGCTGTCTCCACTGAAAAACACTTTCGTTTCCTGCCCAACAATAACCCATGAGCACCATAACGTCGAATCCCGATCAAATAATCCTCTGCCTGAGAAGTGACGAGCAGATGCACAAGCGAATGTTAAACCCTTGAAGGAGAATTCATCACCCCATTGATGCTCCGTAATCTGGCCAGCTGGCACTCCCCATTTGATTAAGCGTTTGCGTACACCAAGAGGAACGATAAAACGATTGGTCTTGCTTTTTAATTTTCGAATAGAAGAAGCATCAAGGTGATCATAATGATCATGAGAGATCACAATCGCATCCAAAGTAGGAAAGTTTTCAGGCTGCATAGGCAGATCCTTGCGGAAACGTTTCGTTCCAACCCACGACACGGGTGACGGCCTGTCACCCAACATGGGGTCAAAGAGTAGTCTGTGACCTTCGATTTCGAGCAGAAAAGCCGAATGTCCAAACCACGTCACCTGTGAATGTTCAGACACCCCCTCTGTTGTAGCAGGTTGATAGTGTTCCATAGGTATATTCCCTGACGGCCTCCGTTCTACATGTCTGCGCATGGAATCTCTCAATATACTTGTGAGTGACTTGATGCTCATTCCGGCGGTCGTTGGAATCTGATTTTCGTATTTCGTCATATTTCACCCTTCTGTTCTCCATACTCCATGGCTAGTCTTGTGGAGAAATGCTAATCTTACTTCATCTTAATTCAACGCTTGCCGATATTCAATTTTGTATGAACCAGAGGAACTACGATGCCGTTAAGCTAGAATTAAGATACTGTTTCCACTCGTATAAGACTGGGCTTATATGATATAGAAAAAACAAGAGAGAGTGTGAGCTATCATGAGCAAAAAATGGCGTAAAAGACTTGTTAAATTTCTGATATTCGACCTGTCACTGATTATTATTCTATTAAGTACCGGATTGATCTATCAGCAGATCAGTTCTTCACAAGATGAAAAAACATTTACACCTCCGGGAAAACTGTATGAAGTACATGGAGATAAAATGCACCTGTATACAGGGGGAAAAGGTGATGTGACCGTCGTTCTTGCCTCAGGTTGGGGAACAGCCGATCCTTATGTAGACTATTATCCTTTGTATGAAAAGCTTGCCCCTAACACGAAATTCGCTGTATACGACCGCTTCGGTTATGGATACAGTGACAGAACCGATAAGAAACGGGATGTAGACACGGTAGCGGACGAATTGCATGAACTGCTACAGGTTTCTGGCCAAAAACCTCCTTACGTGCTCGTTGCTCACTCCCTTGGCTCGTTAGAGACTCTTCGATTCGCGCAAAAGTATCCTGACTTGGTTAAAGGTATTGTGATGATTGACGGCGGAAGTCCTGAATTCTACGAAACGGACCAGGATAACCCGGCTGACACACTTGCTGGTTTTGCGAATCAATTCCGTATCAAATCCGGACTTTTCCGGCTAAGTATGCAAGTCCCGGCAGTCGTTGATGCTTCTAATGCCAATCGCAATGAGCTAAAGCTGGTACCAGAGGATTTGAGAGAAGTAGATAAAACGGCGCTACTTCTAAACTATGGCAATGCTAACACGATTGATGAATTACGTGAAATGCAAGCCAATGCCAAAGTAGTTGTTGAACATAAACAGCCTTTACCATTCCCTCTTACCATTCTGACCGCAGATTACTTTGGTAAACCGGAACCGGATTGGGTGAAAACACAGAGTGAATTCAAATCCTGGTCAACGTTATCCAAACAAGTTACTGTTAAAGATACGGAGCATTACATTCATCAATACCACCCGGACATTGTAGCTGATGAAATCCTTGAAATTGTTAAGAAATAATTAATCCGGCGGAATAACAGTAATCATCCGAAAAGGTAGTTCAGGAAAGTAAACAAAAGAGCGATGTCCCCTTACATTAGGGAACATCGCTCTTTTCAATCATTCATTTTAGTGCATCGGACTCTGTTGCTTGTCAGCCGAGCCAACCTTCACTCTTCTTACAAATAGAGCAATGACAAACCCAACAAGAGCCAAAATCAACGCAAAGACAAATGCATTCTGTACACCTGAGGTGAATCCTGCAAGAATATTTTCCGGACTTTGCGGATTCTCTACACTGCTCAGGAACCGAGTCTGTCCAGCACTCAAAATACTTACGGCAACAGCTGTACCAATCGCACCGGATACCTGTTGAAGTGTGTTCATAATCGCAGTACCGTGAGGGTAAAACTCACGCGGCAACTGATTCAATCCGTTCGTCTGTGCAGGCATCATCACCATTGAAATACCAATCATCATGAACACATGCAGCATAATAATCTGGATCAGAGGTGTTGTTGCTTCGATACCTGTGTACAGGAACAAGACAACCGCAACGACCGCCATCCCGATAATAACGAGCCATCTCGGACCAAACTTATCAAACAACCGTCCCATCACCGGAGACAAAAATCCATTCAGCAAACTACCCGGCAATAAAACCAATCCGGCAGTAAGTGGTGTAACAGCCATTCCCTGCTGTAAATACATCGGCAAGATCAGCATGGATGACAGAATCATCATCATACAGATGAAAACCAGAAGCAGTCCTGTCGTAAACATCGGATATCTGAACGCTCTTAGATTCATTACCGGCTCTTTCATACTCAATTGACGGATACTGAACAAGAGCAATGCGACGATACCAATGGCCAGCGTGGCAACAACAACTGGGCTCGTCCATCCTCCGCCAGATTCACCATGCCCACCTGCGCTACTGAAGCCATAAACGATGCCGCCAAAGCCAAGAGTGGACAGAATAATCGACAACACATCAATCTTAGGCTTGGTCAACTTGGAAATATTCGGCAGGAACAACAATCCACATACCAAGGAGATCAGGAAGAACGGCAAGGAAATCCAGAAAATCCAGTGCCAGCTCAAGTTAGCAAGAATCAGACCTGAAATACTCGGGCCGCTTGCTGGTGCAAACATAATAACGAGACCAATCAAGCCCATCGCTGCTCCCCGTTTTTCGATAGGGAAGATTACCAGTATGGTATTAAACATTAACGGTAGCAACAGTGCCGTTCCCACCGCTTGTAACACACGGGCTACGAGCAAAATTTCAAAGCTAGGTGCTAACGCAGCAACCAACGTTCCTGCAATAGAAAAAATAAGCGACGTTGTGAACAGCTGTCTAGTCGTAAACCATTGCAATAACAATCCAGAAACAGGTACCAGAACACCCAGGACGAGCAGATATCCTGTAGTTAACCATTGAATAGTAGTTGGTCCAACCTCAAGCAGACCCATTAGTGGTGTCAAAGCGACATTCAAAGCCGTTTCACCAAACAAACCGATAAACCCGCTCAGTAGCATGGCAAACAAAATCGGAAATACCTTATATTGCTGTGTTTCTTGCTGGTCTTTTGCTGTACCAGCCTTCATGGAAGCCTCCACGATCCCATCCTCCTCAAACATATCCTGCGATTTCTTTTTTCTCTTTCTCTTGGTACAACTATTGATGCTGCTGGACATTCTTCGCTACAACTGACAAATAATCGGCAGCCGTCAGCATCGGCTGTTTATCCTGATTGGTCAGCGTAATGATCAAAGCGCCTTCCATCAGAGAAATGACGAGCATTGCCGTCTCACGAGCCTTCTCTTCACTAATACCATCCAACATGAGATGCCTTGCGATAATATCCTGCCACCCCGCAAATACGTTCTGTGAAGCCGTACGCAGCTGTTGACTGATACAGGAAGTCTCTACAGCAGCCCAGAAGCTGAATGGCAGAAAACCCGTATAACCACAGGCTTCGGCTTCATTCGCTGTTTCATAAATGAATTGCCGAATACCTTCCGCAGTTGTCTCATGAGCTGCAAAAATTTCCTCAAACCTTTGCAAGATATGGGCATTGGCTGATTGAATGCATTCGAGAGCCAGCTCTTCTTTCCCCTTAGGAAAATAATGATATAACGAACCTTTCGGTGTGTTACTCTCCTTAATGATCTGATTCAGACCGGTCGCATGATACCCTTGTGAAAAAAAAAGTCTCGCTGCTGTGCCAACAATAAGATCTCTGGCATTCGACTTTTCACTCAAAGAAAGCCACTTCCTTCAATAAATTATAACAATCGGTCTATATAATTAAAGTCGCTCACAGGCGACATGTCAATGCTTTTATTTTAAATTTTACGAAAAAATAACACTTCCCTACTATATATAGACATAAGTAAAACCGTCAGCTTTATCGATATGTGATCGAGAATCAGCTGGCGGTTTCACTTCGTATTGTTACGCTTTATTTACACTCCCAAGCTTCAACATTTAACTCATTGTTAATGCTAACTGCGGTTAACGCTCCTAACGATGCTGCCGTGATCGCCTGATACAGTTCAGATGCGGCATCTCCGGCACTAAACACACCAGAGACAGATGTTCTTCCTTGTGCATCAACGACGATGGTTCCTGTCTCCGTCAGCTCACAACCTATGACTTTGGGCAAATCGGAACCCGTCTGAAGCTTGGGCTGGAAGAAGATGCCCGTACAAGGAAGCCATGTTCCATCACTCAGTTCAACTGCGCTTACCATTCCATCCTCCGATCTGATCGATTGAATGGGAGTTTCATAAACCTTCACGCCATGACGTGAAAGTTCTTGCTTCTGTTCTGCTTCCAAAGGATTGGCATCCTGGATGCACAGCGTAAATTGACTTGTCCAGCCAGAGATTAATTTAGCCATATGTAACGCGTGGTTGGCGCTGGTAATGATGACAAGCTCCCGATTCCTAAGTTCCCATCCATCACAGTACGGGCAGACAAATGCGCTTTTTCCGTAGACTTCAGATAAACCTGTAATCTCCAAAGGTAAATCTCTTTTACCAACAGCAAATAAAACCTTTTTCGCATTATACTGCTTTCCTTCGGCTGTTTTCACAACAAACTCACTATTATGTCCGGTAATCTCCATCACAGTATCGGAGGCAAATTGCACTGAAGGATACGCAGCGATCTCTTCTTTTGCAATTCTACGGAATTCCTGCGGACTTACGCCATCTCTGGTTAAAAAGCCGTGTGTCTCTCGGGTAACCCAATTACGAGGTTTTTGATCATCAATCACAAGTACCTGTTTCCGGGCTCTCCCAAGTACCAGCGAAGCGTTAAGTCCAGCAGGCCCTCCCCCCACGATCACGACATCAAATGCATTACGATCTTCATTCATATATAACACCCTTTCCAGACATTTAATATCTCTAATAGTAACAAAAAAAATATTCTCTCTCTTCTGCACACTTGGTACTTAAGAAGCAAAGACATGTGAGATATATAATAGCGTCCCTTCTAACAGATAGTGGAATCCAGACTTTATGTCTCTTGAACAAGACCATTAGAGATATCTTATATCTACAATACAGTTATTATTTCGTATTTGCAATATCTTTGTTTCATTTCTACAATTAAACGATGACAATCTTTTGAAAATACGCGCGTAGCACAGAACGGTTGTTTTAACAATTAAAAAAGTTCTTGTTTTTAAATTGTTCACAATCAAATGACATTATTATAAATACTAGAATGTAATTTAAATCACAACGCGAATTGAATGATATAATGGACACATATTATATTAAGTACAAACAATAGGAAGTGAGTATTTGAAAACATTAAATAATGAATCACAAGCCAATATCAGCCTGGAGTACAGCTCGATTCCAAAAGTATTTTTAGATACGATCAAAATTGGAATCATCAAGTCCAACTTGATCGCCATGTTTGCAGGTTTAAGTTTAGCTTTATATGTATTTGATGCATCTATCGTTGCTAATATTGTTCCGATTTTACTATCATTTCTCGGTTCTTCATTAATCATCGGAGCAGCTGGAGTGTTCAACAATCTGTATGACCGGGACATTGATGCGATTATGGAGCGTACGAAGAAACGTCCTACCGTTACAGGGCGGGTCGATACCAAGTCTGGTCTGATTCTAGGGTTTTCGATTACGTTGATTGGTGCGATTATGCTGTACATCGCATCTCCATCGGCTGCTTTTTTTGGCCTTCTTGGTTTGTTCCTTTACGTCATTCCATATACGATGTGGACCAAACGTACAACGATTTACAACACTGAGGTAGGTAGTCTGTCAGGTGCTGTTCCTCCGCTGATTGGATGGGCAGCCATCTCTCCGGAACTTGGACACTTTGAAATCTGGGCACTGGTCGTAACGATGTTACTATGGCAAATGCCCCACTTCTACGGTATCGCTATACGTCGCTTCGATGAATACAAGGCGGCAGGCGTTCCGATGTTACCTGTGGTAAAAGGGATTGGACGTACTTATGTACAAACAAACGTTTATCTGGTATTGTTGTTGCTTTCCAGCTTCCTGTTCTGGCCAATGAGCCCGTTTGTTGCCATTGTTGCTTTTCTGGTAAGTCTGGCTTGGCTTATTCTTAGTGTGGCTACGTTTGACAAGAAAGAAACCAAAAAATGGTCACAGCGTATGTTTATTTTCTCCATTAACCATATCACAATCATTTTCTTGGTTATCATTGCGTATTCCTTGATTGCTTAAAGAAATTAAGATAATAGCCATTTTTACCAGGCTTTATTAAAAGTGAAGAAACCGTACAGATCTTACGCCTGCATTCAGGCATGATCTGTACGGTTTTTTGTCATTATTTTATAACATCTGAATTATCATAGTGTTGCTCTATCCGTTTCCGTTAAAACCTATACTACCCTGCCTTCACTGGCACCTGCTCTCCCTGCCATAGCAACTGCATCTCTTCATTGCTTTCAAGTAAATCGGCCAGGTTTCCTTCGGCTTCAATACGACCATCTTTCATAACGATAATGTGATCTGCCTTGGTAAGAGCGGCCTTGCGGTGAGATACGGCAATACATGTGACCTCTCTCTCTTTGAAGAGTCCGTCCCATACCAGCTGCTCTGTTTCCACGTCAAGCGCACTGGACAGATCATCAAAGATAAACAGATCTGCCTCGGTCATCAGCATTCGCGCTGTTGCTGATCGCTGAATCTGACCTCCGGATAACATGACACCTCTTGGTCCTACAGGTGTTTCCAATCCTTGATCCAATTGTCTGATGTCTTTATCCAAAACAGCCAGTCGAATGGCTTTTTCCAGCGCTTGATCTACATTCCCCTGTTTACCTTGAACGATATTTTCTCTGAGCGTGTCACTGAACAGCCTTGGAACTTGAGGCGTATATGCAGCTCTAGGTGGCATAAGAAATGTTGCCGGATCTACGTGCTCTCCATTCCAGAGAATTTCACCCTGTTGCTTGGGCAGAAGTCCAAGCAGTGTACGAACCAGTGTTGATTTACCAGAACCGATGCGTCCAGTAATGACAAGAAATTGTCCCTGTTTCAGCTTGAAGTTGATGTCTTGTATACCGTTTGAGGATTGCTCATAGCGATAACTAAGACCATTCACTTCAAGTTCACGCAATTTCTCCTTCGGATTTCTTGCTTCGTTTACTGGCTCTGGCGGCTCTTCATTAAGATAGATTTCCCGTTTCTCCATAATCCGATCCTCTTCACCTGGACGAAAAAGTGTTCGCATCCGATCATAAGATACTTTGAGTCTTTTATGCTGGAATACCATGTATCCGAAAAGTGAAATGCTGAACCCGATATTAACGAGATAACTCGTAAATAAGGCAAAATCACCTACCGTAAAGTTACCTGCCTTCATTTCCGCAGCACACATCAACAAAATAAGCCCGGTACATATACTTAGTACATGCTGATTAAGTGACTTCATCCATTGCTTGAACAGATTGTCTCTTAAGGCAGCCTGACGTCGTTCTTCATTCAGCCGATTGAACCGTGTGGAGACATGCTCTTCTGCCTGACCCAGCTTCAGTGCCTGCACAGCCCCAAACGTCTCGGCAATAAAACTGGTAATACGACCTGTGGCTTCACGATTAACCTGTGCATACTTTCTTGCACGATTACCTGAGAGGTTATTCAGAAGCGTTACCACCAAAAGCGGTAAAACAGCAACAAGTGTAATCTTCCAGTTAATGTTGGCCATGATCGCAATGGATACCACTGCAAAAACCAATCGACCCCAAAAATCCACCCAGGATTCGATATATTCAACCACTTCATCGACATCATCCCGGAAACGACTCATCGCTTCACCCGGAGATGCAGGAAGATTCCGTCCCGGCCAGCGCATAATGCCAGCCAGCATATTCGTCCGCAAAATGGCCTGAATATGATACATATAGGTCACCCAAGCATGGAATGCGACAAAGAACGTGCCTACACGGGTCAAGCGGAACAACGCGATAACAATGAGCGGTACAGCAAGCCACATATAGTCCGCCCTTCCTGTTGATGTCCGGTCAAAGAACCACTGCATCCCAAGCCCCATTGCTAGGGGAAGCGAATGAAAGATACACCATAACAAACCGTTAATAAGAAACAAATAAGGCTTAAAGCGAAACAAGCGCCCTATAAATCCTGTTACATTCATGCCAGTTCCTCCTCTTGGCCCGTGACCAGAAGTCGTGCATAATGGGAGGACGGATTATTCGCAAGCTCCACTCTTGATCCGAATTCCAGCAGCTTGCCTCCACCAAGAACCATAATCTTATCCACCTTCTCCAGCGTGGCTAATCTATGCGCAATAATGATACCTGTTGATCGTTTCATTAATTCATCAATAGCAGATTGAAGTAAATTCTCGGTCGCTGCATCAAGGCGTGAAGAAGGCTCATCCAGTATGACCAGACTCGGCTCCGTTAGAAATACACGGGTCAAAGCAAAGAGCTGCGCTTCCCCTGCGGATAATGAAGCACCTCCTGCAGTTAGATGTGTATCCAAGCCTTCCGGCTGTGTATCAATCCAGTGATGTAACCCCAGTCGCTCTGTTGTTTGCTTAATCATGGCATCCGATACTTCTGAATTAAACAAAGTCAGATTGTCACGTAGCGTACCATCAAACAACTGCACATCCTGTGTCACCATCCCCACTCTGCGATACAGAGCCTGCATGGATAACTTCGTAATATCAGTTCCACCGATACGAATCGTGCCCTGATCCAGATTGTACAGACGTAGAAGAACACGGCTCAGACTTGATTTTCCACTTCCCGTTCGACCGATGATGCCTAGCCGTTCTCCCGGTTTCACCGCAAAGGTGATATCCTGAAGCACAGGTTTTTCCTCATTGTAACTGAAATACACCTGATTAAACTCCAGTCCAAGCGGGCCATCAGGTAACCTCTCTTCGCTTCCGTCCTCAATCTCGCTTCGTAAAGACAATAATTCGCGTGAACGAAGCATACCTGATTTTGCCTTTTGAAACTCCTGTACCTGATCGCCAAGCAACTCGATAGGTTCATTCAACATCTGGCTGTATTGATAGATCAAAAACAAGGTTCCAATGCTGATTGCACCTTCGATATAGTAGTGCACACCCAGAAGCAAAACGACCGTAACGGATACAATAAACATGACCACCGTGGTGTTCCAAGGGATAACCCTAAGCATCCATGCCTTCCGGCCTTTGAGGAAAACGGTGCGCATCGTACGAAAGAATCGGTTCATCACATATGGTACGTGTCCATTCGCCTGCACGTCCTCAATACCGGCAATTCGTTCCTCAATCAAGCTGAACAAGGAAGCACTGGCGGCGCGCTCATTTTTGGAAGACTCCACTCCAAGATTGCGAATAATGACCATGAACAGAATAGATAATAACGTAAATACGGTCATAACCAGTGCGATTGGCACATTAATCGTAAACATGAATCCCAGAATACCTGCGAGCAGAACAAAACTGCCGATGACCTGTACGATAAACATAGCGAAGAAGTTCGAAATGCTCGTTACATCGCCATCCACGCGTTCAATCATCTCTCCAGGTGTTTTGACGTTATGAAAACGCATATCCAGCCTCAGGCAATGTTTCAGTAAATCTCCACGCATCCGGTTGGTTGCCCGCCAGGCTACATCGTTTCCTAAATAACTGACCGCGATCGTGATCAATTGATTGCTCACGGCAATGAGCAGAAAAAGCCCAGCAAGCTGTACCAGATCACCCAGAATCCCGCCGCTTGCAGCCGTATCAATGAAACGTTGAATAATCTGTGGATTGAGAAGCTGCAGCCCTGTTGACGTTAACAACATGATCAGCAACACGGCCAGCTTGCCTTTCACCGGCTTTAAATATCGTAGCAGCCATGACATGGAGCGTTTTTCTGTTTTGGGCACCAGCCCCACCCCTTTAATTAAAAATTTCACTCGGATTTATACTTTGTCGCGCGCATAATTATCATTTGAATGTTGAATCTTCCAACTACACTTTTGATTACCTTCGCTATGACGAATCATGTATGAGCGTATTGTAATCTGCAAGGCCTCCCGAAGAAACACATTGTTTGCATGCATTAACCATAGTTTATTCTTCCTTTCTTATGGATATAGATCGAACTTAAGTAACAACTTGGAATCGATTTCAATTCTTGCTTTTTTCCTTTCACTTTTACTTTTACTTTTACTCTTACTCATGCTCCTTTCCATGTGAACCGTCTGGTGGAATGAAAAAAAAGCCATAGATGAACGAAGTTCATCTACAGCTTGATTGGATCGAAAAGCCAGCCAGAAAATGTGACATTTCAGCTTCTTCTCTAACATCGCAGTATGAATGAGCGTCCAGACAGGATTGCAGTAAGCTGGACTGTCCAAACATGGTCAATACTCTACCTGGATAATGTCACTATGCTCATGCATATTCAATTATTGGTTGAAGTACCTGCGCTGGCTGATCCATCATTGTTTATCCCACCCGTTCCACATATTTTTTGTTTATTGTATTCGCTCATTCTTTATACGTCAACATAATTATTAACTTAATTGTTATTTACTTCATCTGTTAGAGTCCAATTTGTACAGATTCAGGTGTTTGCTTTTCTCTGCTGACAAGTCGCTTATGTGCTATCAGTAGAAAAGGAACCCCGAGTGCAGTCGTTATAGCAATGGGAATAAAGACGGCTAGTCCATTTCCCGCACCAAACTGGCTTAACAGCAACCCACCAATGACTGGAGCCGCAACATTTCCAATATTGTTGAAACCGATTGTACCAAAATACGTTCCTTTCCATTCAGGCTTTGCAATTCGGTCGATAAGCATATCCATCATGGTAAAGAGCAGTACTTCCCCTACAGTAAACAAGATGACACTGATCATCATCAGTACAATCCCTTCGGCTAAGCCAAATAACAGCAGACTCGCGGCAACGAGCAGATTACCTAGAATTAGTGGCACAAGCGGCGGTGCATTCCGAAAAGTACGAACGAGTGGATACTGAATGATGAGCACGGTGATCGCGTTGAGTGAGAGCATATACGAGAACATCTGGCTTCCATTTTCAAAGATTGGACTTCTCGCCAAATACTGCGCTAACGTAGAGCTGAAGTGGCCATAACCTAACACACAAAACGTCGTCCCAATTAGCACAGGCAAGAATACCCTATCCCGTCCGGTGGTCATGAGGGCTTCGCGCAGACGAGGTGCAATAACCTCTAGACGTCCGGGCAAATTGGCGTGATGCAGTTTAAATTGAAGTCCCAGAATCAGACCATACGCAATATAAACGAGCCCCGAGATGACAAAAGGAAACGTCGATTCCGATGATCCCAGCTGAAATCCGATAATTGGCCCGAACACGACCCCCAAGTTAATCGCTGCATATCTCAGATTAAACACTAGTAGTTTGTTCTGCGGTGAAGTTATGTCGGATAACAACGCTCTTGAGGTTGGCTCAAACACAGCCCGGCACAAACCGTTTAACGTGTTTGCAACAAAGAACACCCATAGATGTTCAGCTGCCGCAAAAATGAAAAATACAGCGGCCCAACTAAATACCGAGACGAGCATAACGATTTTGCGACCGATTCGATCAGAGATATATCCCCCGTAAAAGCTGACGAGCACTCCCGCCAGCGAGCTTACCGCAACCGTGATTCCCGTCTGGGTCGGCGTGGCTTCAAGCACACGTGTCAGATAGATGGACAGAAACGGAATACTCATCGACGTCACGAGACGCCCGAACATCGTTCCAATAATAATGGTCCAGGCCAGCGGGTGAATTTGCTTCAAAATATGCTTCATCTTTCATTCTCCTATCTTGCTGCGTTCTCTATCTATCCTGTTGCTACGAAAATGGATGAATTCTGTCATCCTCATAGGTATAATTGTAAAGATAAAAGGGGGAAGTAAAAGTGTAATGTTTCATTCTCACTTTTCACCTTTATGGAGGATCTATACACATGGATACGATATACACTCACTTTTTAAGACTTGCTGGCTCTGATATGCTCTCGATTAAGATCAATGAACCTGTACTTGTAACGATTGAGAATCTGTCCTCCATTCTCTGTTGCACTCCACGCAATGTAAAATTCATTCTACGAAAGCTGGAAGATCAGAATTTTATCCATTGGAAACCTGGACGTGGACGAGGCCATCATTCCGAGCTTACACTACTGCGAAGTCTGAATGATGCTTTAGAATCCAACTTTACTGAACTGTTATTCAAAGGCAAACTGAAAGAAGCCATCGAGTTGATTGGAAGTGTGCAAATCGATGACTTGATGCGGGAAAAACTAATGCTTACTCTTCATGAGCAGATGGGATTTCGCAGTTACACCGAAACCGCCTCTGGACAGGATACACTTCGCATGTTGAGATCACGTCAACTGGGTGATCTGGACCCGGCTTCGGTTTATACGGCTTTTGAAACCTATCTTCTTGGCCAAATATGCAACACACTGATTACTTATAACGCCCACACCGATACCTTCTTACCCGCACTTGCACATACATGGGAATCTAACAAAGACCATAAAGAATGGGTATTTTATTTGCGAAAAGGGGTTCGTTTCCATGACGGACGTGTGATGACATCTCATGATGTTCAGGCTTCATTGATGCGTTTGTTTGATACAAATTGTTCGTCTTTGTGGCTGTACCGTGATATTAAGCGAACAGAAGTGAACGGCGATTATTGCATCAAGTTTATATTGCATCGGGCGAACCGTTTTTTTCTGCATCTGTTCAGTTGTATTCGGATGACGGTACTGCCCGCGGATTATGACTCGAACCAGACTTTGGTCGGCACAGGCCCGTTTCAGATCACCGAGATGAATGAAGATGTGATTAAATTGAAGGCATTTGATGCTTATTTTGGTTTCCGTCCTCATCTCGATCAGATCCACATCTGGTTTCTCCCTGAGCCGGCTTCAAGCGACGGTTATTATGATATGTCTGGTACTGACCGGCTTAGTCTGCCTGGAAGCAGTCATGAGCGACCTCATTATATCGACTATCCTGCACTGGGATGTCAGTATATGCTTTTCAACTTCAATGTCCCGGGTTGCCATCATACACTCCCTTTCCGTCAGGCCATGCGCATCGTCTATGATCCGGTCAACCTGGTGAACGATTTGGGTGAAAATCGAATTACACCCGCCAGCAGTTTTCTCCCCTGGAAAAGCGCTGCACAGAGCTGGGAAGCCACATCACTCGTCGATGCTCAAGCATTGCTTGAACAATCGGGTTATCAAGGGGAATCCTTCTTGTTATCTTATAAGAAGAACAAAGATTCCGATGTGGCGGAGTGGATACAACAACGCGCACGCCAAATTGGATTACGGATTGACCTGGAGCCTTTTGACGATTATCTGGATGTCGTGAAGACCTCAGATGCACCTTTGATTCTCAGAGAAGAAATACTGGAGGACGACTGGCAGTATGGCATGATTCACTTTTTCAAAAACCAAAGCAATACGCTCCATGAGTACATGACTCCCGAGCTTCAATCCATATTGGATTCCCTGCTGGATCCCTTTCCACAGCTTCCTCACTCCGAGCGTAGCGATCTTCTGGAGCAGGCTGAAGAATTACTGCGGGAAAATAGCTGGATGTTGTACGGATGTCATATGAACAAAAAAGCGGAATTGCACCAGAGTTTCTACGGCATGCAAACTTCAGAGTTTGGATTCCTGGATATCTCGAAGCTATGGATCAAAAATCCATAATTTTCACACGCTGAGAGATTGACATCCAGCAATACAAAATAACCCTCAGCCCTGTTAAAATACGGGTGAGGGTTTCCTTTAATATACATCGAATAGCAGTTATAAGTACGGTAATTCGTTGTAATTTCCATTAAGAAGATCATGCAAGTCATCTACATCTGTTGCGTCCATATTAGCCTTACCGTTCACGGCCGACGAGATAATCCAGCAGATGTTTTAAAAATGGAATCGGTTTAGGCATTTGACGTAATGCATCCGTAGCAAGACAGTAATGCTCCCACATCGCTTTTTGAGCACCTGTCTCTCCCAGAATGGATACAAAGGTTGAATTGTTATTTCGCTCATCCTGACCAGCAGGTTTGCCAAGGGTTTGTTGATCTCCTCCATAGTCCAGCAAGTCGTCCCTGATCTGAAAAGCAATGCCTGCATGATACGCAAACGCTTTTAGCGCGTCAATCTCCTCATCTTTTACTTCTGCCAAAATCGCTGGCATAACCAGCGCCGCCTCAAAGGCAATGCCTGTTTTGTAAAAACAAATCGTGTTTAGCTCCTCCAGCGAGAGCAGCTTCCCTTTCGAATCAAGATCCATCGCCTGACCCATACACATATCTTCTGCTTTTATAGCCGAATATTGAATCAGCTTCAGCACCGTTTGCGCATCAAATCGGTTCAATGAAGACTGCTCACGAATCGCTCGCTGAATCAGGAATAGTCCTGTGAGTTCTGCCGTCGCGCTATTATGCAACTGATGAAGCGTAGAACGTCCACGTCTTATCTCGGCATTATCCTGTGTGGGCAGATCATCAAAGATGAGTGAAGCGGTATGCATATATTCCATGGAGCGTAACAACGGCATGATTGCCGACTCGCTAAGCCCGTACTCCTGAACACCCATGACCCAAGTCAGGATCGGACGCAGACGTTTGCCATCCCCTTGCAGACTGTAGTTAGCCGCGTCCATCAGCTTCCCCTTCATTTCGAGCTCTTCAGTAGCTTTGTTAATCTGCAGTTCTACATTGATCTGCTCACGTACCGTTCGGATCGTCTGCTGGAACGACTCTTTCTCTTGTTTATCATTACTGAGCTGCGAAACAACCTGATCCCGTAACAATTTATCCAGAAAGTCCACGTCATCTGCTTTTCGCACCATTTGTTGTACTACTTGATTAAGTCCCGGTTGGGCTGAAGCAAAGATCGTCATGACCTCGTCATACTTCGCCTGACCGAGCCGCTCTCTGCAACGCTTCAGCCCGTTAATCGCACGATCCAGTATAACTTCCCTCGCCTTGGCATTGGAATGGTAGACATCATGGATTAAAAACGAGATGACTGCCCAGTACAGCTCATACGGGTTAATCAAATCCGGACGCAGGTCACGATATTTCAAATAATACGTGTAAGGTGTCACGGCCTCGTCCTGCATATCATCGAACATATCCGCAAAATCATCCGCAAGTTGATTATAAATCCCGTAATGGAAGGTGCGCAGATCAAACCCTTCATCTTCCGGTGCGCTCAGAACAGAACGAACAATCAATCGCGACGACGCCGACTTGATAATGATCGGAATGTACAGCTCTTCATTCGTATAATGCGCATTGGATAACTTCTTGCCACGATCGATCTCCTGCGATTGAAAGAACACATAAGACTGTTCAAAAAAAGTGTGTCGCATCTCTTCATGTTGATAGTTCCGAATATATTCAAAGGCCTCTCGAAGCTCGGAGTGTACATACCGAATCACTTCAAGCTGAGGTCCCTTCCATTCTCCAAGATCAGGCACAATGCCGGTAAGCAGAGCTTGTTGTATCATCGCCGAATACTGTTCCTTTTCCTGTGTAGTCAGCGCCTGAGAATCGAGAAGATCATCCACAAAAGGGTATGTTAAACCGTAGGAATAACCCAGCCTGATGGCTGCATCAAGCTTTGCGATCCGTTCCTCCCGCGGCGTGTCCTCTGTAAGCTCATCATCGACGTGAAGCACGACACCCAGAATAATCTTGATCAGTTTACGTTGAGCCTGTGCCGCATCGAGTTCTGGTGGGATGTTTGCTGCAACATGTTTTAATTTGTCCATCACCCAGATGACTGCCTCTTCAATCTGTTCTCGCTGTCCCCACCGATATAATGCTGCCGGGCTTATGTAGTCAGCCTGACGTTGTTGTTCACTTGCGACACGCATAAAATATGCTTGGGTATCCTTAGCGATACGCTGAATCTTGTCTTTTGTTTTCGGGTTATCCAGCGCCTGCCCCAGATCGCGCATGTAGATATATGAGATGCTGCGATCCAGATAATCATCGATCTTGCCTGTCGCATTGAGCCAATGCATATATTTCTGAATATCAGTGGCATCCGGTTTTCTTTTGCCAGCGAACCAGGATAACCAGCTCCAACGATGGATATGTTTTTTTTGCCAAATTCTAAAATCTTTCGTAAGTGTATCTATATGAGTATTATTCAGCAGTTGCTGAGAGAGTGTCACAAAATACTGAGATGCTTTCTGCTCTGCGTGACGATAAGCTTCATCCGCATTAGCCTCGGCTTTCGTCTGATTCATAAGTACGTTGTTCATCGGTCGATCCCTCAACTTCAGTTAAAGTTAAACATGGTCCGCTCATGTTCATATCCTATATACGGCACTTCGGCCGTTTGGTTACGAAATCGCTAATGTCTGAGAGATAAGAGCGTTAAATTAGAATATCGAAGACCATACTTTAACCGCAGTAATCGCGATCAGAAGAAGCAACGCATATCGAAGTAGCCGCACATTAACCATTGAACTTACTCTCGAGCCAATCGAAGCACCAATCAAACTTCCCAGCACCGTGTAAATAATCGGCTCCACCGGAATGTCTCCCGCAGATAACTTCCCTATAACCCCTCCTATTGCAGAGATGAAAACAATCGCAAGGGATGAGGCAATCGTTGTCCGAACCGGAATCTTCAGAACAGTCAACATAACAGGGATGAGTACGAATGCACCTCCAGCCCCGACAATTCCTGAAACGATCCCCACAGCAAGCGAAGTACTTGAAGCAATCATTTTATTAAACGTTAACGGTTGGTCCAGATCCAGCCGCCCCTTGCTCGGGATGAGCATTAAAACAATCGCTATGATCGCCAGAATGCCATAAACCAGATGAATCATACGTTCAGCCAGCATGCCTGAGATAAAACCACCAATTAAACTGCCCACCAGAATACTGCTTCCCATGTACAGTACCAGTTTGGAATCGATCACAGCGCCGCTAGTTTTGCCTGCTTTTGCTTTTCTGCGAAATGCAACTACGCCCGCAAGCGAAGCAAAGAACACTTGAAACATGCTGATGGCTGACACCTGATGAGCCGTGAACGGTTCGAGCCCTGCCATTTCCGGCACATACAGCAGGAGAGGGAAATTGATGATCGCCCCACCAATGCCAAGCAATCCGGAGAAAAATGAACCGATTAGACCCAGTATAAACATGATGAAGAACAGCAAAAGATCCATCGGCTATAACCTTCCTTTCATGAAGATAATACGAAGATACGAAATCAAAAAAAAGATAAAATTTCATTCCAAAAAACATATACAGGACACTTGGATTCGGGTATAATACTTTAAAACCAAGTAATTTAATCAGAAATGAGTGATTAAGCATGTTGAATGTGTTGAAGGCACTTTTTGTGAATACATGTCCTCGCTGTAACGAAAAATTACAAACACATCATGATGAATTATGCTCAGTCAAAACCTGCACTCATTGTCACTATAAAGAAGAAAGTTATGGCTCACTCGGAGTCCGTATTGTGTACGACACCACAAATGGATAAAACGAGCAGCCCTTATATTGTATCATGAACTCCTAAATTTCGGGATGATTCGACACTATTGTATGATGAATTTATTACAAGAGTGAACATGAAAAGGCACAGGATGATTACATCCTGTGCCTTTGGTTCATTTTAAATGCAATATGATTTAGAGTTAGATAACCCGTTATTTCGTTTTGAAACTCAGGAAGCCATCATCAACTGCCACTGTTGTACCGTTCATTGCATTCGCGGCATCACTGAACAGGAAGGTCACCACACTTGCTACTTTTTCCGGCTGGATCAACTCTCCGCGCATATGTTGAGTGGCCAATGCATCCTTCATGGCTTTGTCATTTCCCAGAATGGGAGTTTCGATGAACCCAGGCGCCACACCCAACACGCGAATTCCATGCTCGGCCAGTTCAAGTGCACCCGATTTGGACATCATCACTACTGCTGCTTTCGCCGCATTGTAGTTGAAGCTACCTACAGCTGCCACGCTTCCATAGATCGATGCTGTATTAACAATTGTGCCCCGTACGTTTAATTCAACCATTTTCTTCGCGCCATAATACATACCGTAGTATACGCTGTGTTGGTCTACATCAATAACTTTGTGATAGGATTCCGGGTCCATCTCCAGAAACGGCTTTACAAGACCGATCCCAGCGTTATTGAAAATTCCGTTGAATGTTCCATACTTTTCGACAGTCCAGTCAATCAAAGCTTTAATCTCATCACCTTTGGATACATCTACTTTATAAGCTCCGGCTGTGCCACCGGTTGCTTCAATCTCGGTCGCAACCTGTTTGGCTCCTTCTTCGTTAAAATCCGCGACAACGATTGTTGCTCCCTGTGCAGATAGTTGCAGTGCTGTTTCTTTTCCGATCCCGCTTGCTCCACCTGTGATAACAATGACTTTTCCCGTATGTTCGGACATAACATAGATCTCCTTTGCTAAATAAAATTGGTTTCAATTTACTGAACTAATGTTAGTTACTAAATAAACGTTTATATAATAACCATACTAGTCTATCATTCATTTGTCAAATGGGTCGATCATACGATGGGATTACGATAGACCGCATGTTATCCAACAAACAATTAATCACTATCATGGTATTCCTGATTGATACACGGCCAGCATTTTGGATCTTTGTCGTGATCCATATAGTTTTTCTTTCTTCAAAATAAATATGCAGAAAAGACGAGTAACCCTTCCAGATCACCCGTCTTCTGTAACTTTCCTGTTCAAATGCTCCTTAAGGAGAAGGAAAGATTATTCTTATATTTGAATTAAACCGATTATTCCGTTTGTAATCCACTCAGTGGTTCCTTCAAGCTGTTGATGTTGTTGATCAATTCCGGAATACCTGTTTTTTCCCAATTCTCTGCGGTAATCCCTTGCTCCGCAATGGATGTTTCAAATTGGTTCATTACCTCTGTCAGCTGATTATTATAACTAACCAGATTCTCATGAATGTTTTCTCCAATAGCAGGCGCACTCATCTCCGAAAATTCTGCGGCTTCTGCTTGAATCAGATCAATCTTCTCTTGAATCTGACCCGTTACATCTGGGTTGTTGATGGCATCCGTTGCAAGTTGTTGTAACTCGGTTCCAGCACTCGATACCTGATTAATATAATCCGTAGCACCGCTTACATAACTCAAACTTTGATTGGCTTGCTCTACAATCGAACAAGCGGATAGCATCAACATACTGGAGGCCACAATGGCTGTGATCATCGTCCTGTGTCTTCTTTTTCGCCTTCGCATGATTATCTTCCTTTCTTCATCTCAGAATGATGGTACCTTACTTCATGATACTTGTTCACAAAGCTACATTGCAAATCAGCCTGCATAGCCGGACATTCCGATGTATAATAGGAGAATCACACAATAAAGGGATGTCGACATTATGCTTCAGGCCTTGAATCAACGCTTGAACCGCATCATGCCACTGATTACCCCCGCTAGTATTATCATTGGTGTTTTATGCGGCAGTTTTTTATCTTCTTACACGTATTTGTCGCCTTGGCTATTTGCCTTCATGACGTTCGCGGGCAGTATTAGTCTGAGCGTACGAGACTTTGTAAATGTCTTAAAAAAGCCTTTTCCGCTGTTTGTTTGCCTTCTGATCTTGCATTTGGCCATGCCTCTTATTGCGCTGGGCATGGGTCATCTTGTGTTTCCAACCGATGCTTATACTATCACAGGACTTGTTCTCGCTGCGGTCATTCCGACGGGTATTAGCAGTTTTATATGGGTAAGCATCTACAGGGGGAATATTGCGCTTACGCTTTCGATTATTCTGATTGATACCTTGCTGGCTCCGTTTGTTGTGCCCGGCGTGTTATCCCTGCTTGTTGGCACAAGCGTCACACTGGATACGGCAGCGATGATGAGCAGCCTATTCTGGATGATTGTTTTCCCTTCACTGCTGGGTATGCTCCTGAATGAATGGACTAAAGGTGGGATCGTTCCTGTATGGGGACCTCGGCTTAATCCATTATCCAAATTGTTTATGGCTTCGGTCGTTGCCATTAATGGCTCGGTTGTCGCACCCTATCTGGCTGACTTCAACTGGCGCTTGGCTGGGCTGGCGGTAATTATCGTTTTTCTGGCATCCTTCGGCTATGCACTCAGTTATTTCATTGCGAGATGGCTAGGTTGGAATGAAGCGGATCAAGTGGCTCTTGTTTTTAACGGAGGAATGCGTAACATTAGCGCTGGTGCCGTTCTTGCAGTTACTTATTTTCCGCCGCCCGTTGCTGTCCCCGTCGTACTTGGGATGGTATTTCAGCAAATGCTTGCTTCCCTTTCAGGGTACTTACTCGGCAGACGTTCTCAGCTATTGCGCAACACGGATAAAACCTCAGCAGCTTGATATCGATTTCACTTGCAGAAAATGGAATAAAAAAGGCTCCTGAACTGTCACTTGGAGACGACAGATTCAAGAGCCTTTTCACATTATATAAAAAAATCGCTTATTTCGGTTGAATATATCCTTCTGCTTTGAGCAGTTCAGCAATCAATACGGCTCCACCAGCTGCTCCGCGCAGTGTGTTGTGGGACAACCCAACAAATTTATAGTCATAGAGTGAGTCTTCACGCAAACGGCCTGTAGAAACGCCCATGCCACGCTCGATATCACGATCCAGCTGAGTCTGCGGTCTGTTCTCTTCCTCAAAGTACGTAATGAACTGCTTCGGCGCGCTTGGCAGAGCCAGCTCTTGAGGACGGCCTTTAAACTGAGACCAACGCTCCAGAATTTCATCTTTGCTCGGTTTTTTCTCGAAGTTCACAAAAACCGTTGCCAAGTGTCCGTCTGTTACCGGCACACGAATGCATTGTGTTGTAATCAATGGTGCAGATGCTTTAACAATCTGATTATTGTCTACACTACCCCAGATGCGAAGTGGCTCCTGCTCACTTTTTTCTTCTTCGCCACCAATGTAAGGAATTACGTTATCCAGCATTTCAGGCCAGTCCGTAAAGTTTTTGCCTGCTCCAGAAATCGCTTGATATGTGGAAGCTACAACCTGTGTCGGGTTAAACTCACGCAATGCATGTAGAGCCGGCACATAACTTTGGATGGAACAGTTTGGTTTTACAGCGATAAAACCTGTCGTTGTACCCAGACGTTTTTTCTGAGCTTCAATAACCGCCAAGTGACCTGGATTAATCTCAGGAATAACCATGGGCACGTCTGCTGTCCAGCGGTGTGCGGAGTTGTTGGACACGACAGGTGTACCTGTTTTGGCATAAGCCTCTTCCAGCGCCTGAATTTCATTCTTTTTCATATCCACCGCACAGAAAATAAAATCAACCTGGCTTGCAAAAGCTTCAACCTGAGATGCATCTTGCACCACAATGTTTTTCACAGGCTCAGGGATTGGAACCGCTAGTTTCCATCTTCCCTTTACAGACTCTTCATACGTTTTACCTGCCGAGTTGGCACTTGCTGAAATCGCTGTTACCTCAAACCACGGATGTTGATCCAGCAGGTCTACGAAACGTTGACCTACCATTCCTGTTCCTCCGACAATACCGACTTTTAATTTTGCTGACATGGAATCATCATTTCCTTTCAATTTAAGTTAGATCATCTGTTACTGTCATCGTACATGGGATATTTGAAACTTGATTACCCTATCATTCACACTATTCAGGTCCATCCAAAGCGTGTAATCCCAGCTCCGGAAAAACCAAAAAATCCCATCCCCAAGACAAAAGTCTCAGGGACGAGATTGAACACTCGTGGTACCACCCAGATTCGCAAATATGTCGCCATATTCACCTCTTCAAGTATGTGAAGGATGACCAGATCACATCTTAGAAAGATGCTGTCTTCATTCGTTTATACTCTAGCTCTATAACAGGAGCGCCTGTCACACCATCCTTCAGCGTAAGCCGATTCCGATGTGCTGCTCAGAGTCTTTATTCGATAAAAGGTTCTTTGCTCCTTTTCAGCTACCGGAGCTCTCTGATGAAAGAATGATTTTTATCTACTCGTCTCGTCGTTGCATTTGATATTGCGATTATAATATCAAAATTCCAGTACGGAAGTAAACACATTTTTTAAATTTGCTTGAATTGGATGTAATAAGACAGAATGAAAAACAGCCCTCGCACGAACCGTTCACGCCGAAGGCTGCGTATATGGATTTCAATTGGACAAAAAACGTTATTACATTTTACCCGGGTATTGAGGTTCGTGCACATCATCTGGCACCGTTTCGTCAAAGACATCCTGACCCGGATAATCCCGTTCTTCACCCTCGTGCAACTCATGGTTCTCATAGTCAAAACGGTGTGCAGTTCTCTGATCTGCTCGCCACGGAGAGCTCTTCCCAAGCGACTCAGACAGCAAGGTTGAACCGTAAGGACCCTCCGGAAATTCTTCAAGCGTAATGTCATTCCGCTGCGACTCTACAGTGGACACGTCTGTGTATTCTCGTCTATCTTCCTGCAAAAACTTCTCTTCCATCACTCGTCCCTCCTGATCGTCTTGAGATGATCAACGCACCTTTAAGGTGAGCGAAACGTGAAGTTTTTATGCATTTTTTCAATGGAAAACACTACGTTTCTGCTGCTGATACGACAGCGAAATCAGCACCTTCATCTACGCCACTTACCAATGGCGCAACGATACCAGCACAACAAACACAAGCAGTCCAAGGATACTGATCCAGGTATCCCGCCTGCTCCAGGACAGAAGTGAGGAACGAGCGCCAAGCGCGCCGTTTTCTCTCACCTTGCGCATCTCCATCGCAATGGTCATGTCCTCAGCGCGCTGGAACAACGCCATGATCAGAGGAATAACCATAGGTCCTAAATCTCGTACCCGAACCGTATTTGGCTTCAAAGCCGCTTTTCCGCGTGCCCTTACGATCAGTGAGAACCGTTGCCACTCACTCCAAATCATTGGAATAAATCTAAAAACCAAGGATACAGCCAGTGCAAACGAAGCTACAGGTAGCTTGATTTTTCGCCCGTAAGCCAGCACCCAGTTCAGTCCTTCAACCATGCGTCCATATGGCGTCGTAAGTGAGAACCACAGACTTGCAAGGGTTACGATGAACAAGCGGTAGAGATTAAGTAATGTTCCCTCGGCCTGAGTCAAGGAAAAGCCCAGTTGAATCCCGGTTTCTCCTGTCGTCAGGGTACTGCCCGATAACGCTGTAGAAAGAACAAAAAACAAAACAAGTGGTTTCATCAACTTGATACATCCTATCAGCATCTGACGAGGCAAGATTGCCAAAGCACCAGCCACAGGAATCAGAGTTAACGTTAGTCCTCCCCAATGATGCTGAAGCATCGCCGCTGTAACAAGCAACATATACAATATCCATTTCAGACGCGGGTCCATTATGCTTTTCAGACGGCTGGAAGAACTGAAAGAACTCGAAGAAGGGACTGTACTTTCAATACCGTTCAACAAAGAATCTGTTACGGCAGAAACAACAGACCCACGTCCATCTGCTTTGGAATTAACCGTTCCAGATGTCCTTGTACATGTCTCTTGTGTCATCGCAACGGTGTCATGGCCACTCTCCGCGTTGAGAGAAGCATCCTTCATCTTCAACTCCATCCCGGATCGTAAAATGGATTCTGCCATCTCTTCAGGAGTCATGGGTTGAGAACTAATCGGTATGCCTGCCTCCCTCAGCTGCGCCGCTAGTCGCATGGATGGAGGCAGACCGATTCCCGCTTGCACTAATATCTCCGGCTGCTGATGCAGTTCCAGCGGCGTCAGGTCTGCTTCCAAACGCCCTTCCCTTAATAAAAGTACACGATCTGCATGCGGCAGGAATGTATCCAGGTCGTGCGTCGCAATGACCGCTCCTCCGCCTTCCACACGATGCTCATGCAATGAATCAAGCAGCAACTTGATACTCTGTGCCTCAAGCCCTGCGCTAGGTTCATCTAACAAAAGCCAGTCTGGCTGGGTCACATAACCAAGTGCAAGTCCTAATCTACGCTTTTCTCCACCACTAAGTGCAAAGGGCGACCTGTCCAAGTGAAAACGTCGCTCTGCATCATCTCCTCTATGCGGGTCCCAGTGTGCCAAGGTTGCTTCGATCCGCTGTTCTTGCTCAGCTTCACTCAAACGATAAGGGCGAAGGGAATATAACAGCTCTCGCTTAATATTTCGGGCAAACAATTGTTGCTCTGGAAACTGGAACACAAGTCCCATCTGAAACAAAACGGACTTAGGTACCTTGCCGTCATGCCACATCGGCTCTCCTGCAAGCGTAATGTCCCCGGAATCCGGCTGCTTAAGACCAGCTATCGTCTGCAGTAGCGTTGTCTTGCCAGAGCCAGTGCAGCCCAGAAGCAGTGTGATTTCACTACGGTTCATTGTTACCGAAATATGATCAAGTAAGGTTCGTTTCGTTTCGTCATGAACTCGCACGTATATATTATTAAGTGCAATCACCAACGCGCAGCCTCCTTCGCAAGCTGCTCAGGCCGGAGGGGGTTAACACCCTTCAGTCTTCCCCGCTGTTTCAAGATCAGGCATGTCTTCACTGTGAAAGGCGGTTCCAGCCCGACCTTTTCACAAGGAGATTCAAGCCTTTCATACGGCTTCGTATCTGATGATGTCTCCATAGCTGTAGCCTCTGGATAAAAAAAAGATTCCGGTATGCCGTCATAGATACATTTCCCCTTACTCATAGCCATAATCCGATCACATAAGGTCGCTTCCTCCAGATGGTGAGTAATCCAGATTACTGCCGTACCGTTCCTCGTGACGGACTGCACAATACGTTCTATGCGGTCTCTCGCATCAGGATCAAGCATCGCTGCAGGTTCATCCATAATCAGTACATCCGGCTTAGCCGCAAGGGCTGTAGCAATATTAAGTAACTGTTTCTGTCCACCGGACAAACGGGCAATCACCATATCCAGCGGATAGTGAAGTCCCACAAGCTGTAGTGCTTCTTGTCTACGTCTAGCTTTCTCCTCGCTCGATATATGTAAATGCGATAAAGCAAAATGAAATTCTTCTTCAATCGTATCTCCCAGCACCTGTGCATTGGGCTGCTGTAACACACCTCGAATGGTCAGGTTTGCAGGCATATTTCGCTCTCCAGCGGATAAGGGAATGAAACCAAGCAGCAATCCGGCTAACGTGCTTTTCCCACTGCCATTAGCGCCCACGATACTTAACCACTCTCCCGCTTTGAGATTAAGCGAGACACCGTCCAGTGCCTTTTTAACTTCACCGCCTTCAGTAGCGTAGTGAACACGGACATCTAGCAATGAAATGATAGGTAACTTGTCTTGCATTTCGAAATTAGTCCTTTCACATTCTGAAATTATATGATAATATCCTAATCGTCAACCACATTCATTTATTTGGTTAACAATAATTCTATCAAAATCGAAAGGATTGTACAAACATGAAATTATCTTTGCGAGGCATTGTATTTAGTGCACTTATGGCTGCCATTCTCGTTATTTTCGGATACATAAGCATTCCTCTTGGCTTTTCACCTGTACCCATCACATTACAAACTTTAGCCGTAATGTTGGCTGGTGGACTGCTCGGGCCACTCTATGGCTTTCTCAGTATAGCCCTTGTCGTTGTTCTTACAGGACTTGGTTTCCCTCTATTACACGGTACAGGCGGTCTTGGTGTACTACTGGGACCAACCGGGGGATACGTAATGATGTGGCCGTTTGCCGCATTGCTCATGGGTCTATTCCTCTCCAAAGTGCAAATCCGGGGATTTAAAGGATTTTTGTTTGCTTTTATCATCATTGAGTTGTTTGGTTCCCTGTTAATCTATGTTACAGGTGTTCCTTGGCTGGCTTATCGATTCAGCATGTCGTTATCGGATGCGATGATTCAAGGTTTCTACCCTTATATTATCGGAGATCTGATCAAAGCCATCTTCGCCACAATCATCATTGCTCCAGTTCGCATCGTATATCCGCCTTCGCGGCTGACAGGTCATATGCACTCTAATGTAGTAAAAGCAAGTTAACAGCAAGCTTCCTTCCCTAACCAACTATTTATTATGAACGAACCACAAACAACCGCTACATTTTTCTTGAGCGGTTGTTTGTTTAATATGAAGATAAATTATTGCAATTCTTCCATTAGTGAATCATCGAAATGTGTATCGTTAAGCTAGACTTAGGCTTTACTTGCTTCTGTTCCGACAATTTTCAAAAGCATATCCTTGTTGCTTACTTGTCCAGTAACTTGCGGAAGAACATCATTGTAATCTGCCGAATTCGTTACAATAATCGGTGTTACGGTATGATAACCAGCCGCTTTAATTTGTTCAATATCGAATTCCAGCAGCAGATCACCTGCCTTCACTCTGTCGCCTTCCTCAATGTAAGAGATAAAATGCTGCCCATCAAGTTTGACCGTGTCCACACCTACATGCACCAAAATCTCAGCACCTGAATCCGAAACAACAGCAAGCGCATGTTTCTTTTTAAAAGCAACGGTTACCGTTCCATCAAAAGGAGCAACAACCCGTCCTGTTGACGGCTCAATTGCAATCCCTTTACCCATTGCGCCTGAAGCAAACGCCGGATCTGGAACCTCGGCCAAATCAACAATTTTACCTTCAATCGGGCTTAATACCTCTTGATCGGAAGTAGCTGTAGCCTGAGCAGATGATTTCGAAGAAGTATCTTTACTAGGTGTAGCCGCTGCTACAGCGGATGGTACGGATTCTGCCTTTGTCTCTTCATCATCGACAGGGTCTTTGAAGCCCATGATATACGTTAATACTGCGGAAACAATGAAAGATGCGACGATACCCATAATCAAGCCTGGAAAACCTTGACCACCCGGTCCGTAAAAGATTGGTAAAGTCAGCAATCCAGGCGCACCGGAAGCAAAAGCCTGCGTACCTGCCTGACCGATAATGGCACCACCGACGGCACCACCGATAACCCCTGCAATAAACGGACGTTTTAGCGGCAACGTTACACCGTAAATGGCCGGTTCTGTAATCCCGAACAGAGCTGTAAGTGTTGAAGAACCAGCGAGTGTTTTCAATTTTTTATTTTTTGTTTTGAGCATGACACCAAATGCTGCACCCGTTTGAGCAAAGACAGAAGCTGTCGCTGCTGGCTTCACACCGTCCTGACCGTGTACGGCAATGTTATTAATAAATACAGGCACCAGACCCCAGTGTACACCGAAGATCACGAGCAGTTGCCAGCTTGCACCCATTACCGCTCCGGCAAGTAGCGGGCTGAATCCGAATGCAGCCACCATCGCGGATGCAATGCCGTTACCGACATATACACCGAATGGTCCGAAGACAAGCAGTGTGAGCGGCACCATAATAACAAGCAAAAATAGCGGTGTAATAAAGTTTTTGAGACTTTCATGAAGAAGCTTGTTGAAGAATTTCTCCAGCTTGCTCATCACAATAACGGCTAGAATAATAGGAATAACAGTCGAAGCATAACTCATCAGGACTACGGGAATACCGAAAAAGTCTGTTGGCGTTCCGTCCGTTTTCAACTGAATAATCGTTGGATAGATCAATGCACCTGCTATGGTCAATGCAACAAATGCATTACCTTGGAACTTACGTGCTGTTGTAACCGCTAACAGCAACGGCAAGAAGTAGAACAAACTATCTGCTGCAGCATACAGAATGATATAGGTCGTGTCTGTCTTTTCAAGCCAACCGACATTGTTGGCAATCAGCAACAGCCCTTTTAAAATACCGGCTCCCGCCATTACACCAAGGAGCGGTGCGAAGATGCTGGAGATGACGTCAATGATACCGCCTAACCCTTTAACCTTTTTGCTGCTTTTTTCTTTACTCGATGAATCATCCAAAATATTGCTGATTTGACCAATCGCCTGGTAGACTTCAGGAACCTTGTTCCCCACGACAACCTGGAATTGTCCACCGTTCTCCTTAACGGCAATGACACCTTCTGTTCTCTCCAAACCTGCTTTGTCAGCCTTGGAGTCATCCTTCAATACAAACCGCAACCGAGTTGCACAGTGTACCAGTGATTGTACGTTTTTCTCACCGCCAACCCGTTCAACAATCTCTCTAGCCAATTTCTCTTGACTCATGATATGCCCCCTACGTTTAGTCTAACAGGCTTTTTACCGATTTTTTTGCACACAAAAAACCTAAGCCTTGCGTAAATGGACATAAAATGCCGAAATACACATGACTTAGGTTTTGCCTGCATAACCAGTAACAATCCCAGTTAAATCGTATTCAATTCCTGTTACAAACATAATATTATAATATACCCATTTATGTCAATAATTAAAATGTTAACGGTTCACAACACGTTCGATGTGTACCGTAAGATATAACTTTTCCTCATTGGTGAGTTCATGATCATATTCTTTTTTGACAAACAATGCGATTTTCTCTACACATGCTGCTGCTTCGGGATGTTTCTCCTTAATCATGTCGTAAAAATGATCATAATTGTTGTCATAATGCGTCCCACTAAGCACTCGCTGGGAGAAAAACTTCAGATGAGTGATAAAACGGAAGTAGCTGAGAGACTCCTCATCAAACTCCATTTTGAAATGATACTTGGCGATATTAATAATCTGCTGGATAAACTTCGTAATATTCATCGTCGTAATCACTTCTTCGTTCATTTCCGCATTCACAATATGTAGCGCAATAAAAGCCGCTTCATCTGGTGGTAGCTCGATATTCATCCTACTATTGATCTGCTCCAGCATGCGAAGTCCCAACCCGAATTCCGCTTTGTACAATTGCTTGATCTCCCACATCAAGGCATTTTTAATTTCGATTCCCTCATGATAACGCTCGATGGCAAAATGAATATGATCTGTAAGCGAGACATAGATGTTCTCGTTCAATTTCCTCCCCAAATTGTCACGCGCATGGGCAATCATTTCCTCCACAATCTCAACAAGTTCCATCGGAACTTCACGCAAAAGCGTTTTGAAATTATCGGATGTCTGTTTGTTTTTCAAGGCAAATACTTTTTGAATGCGGGTCTCGTCTACTTTATCTCCCGGCTTCTTCTTAAAGGCAATCCCACGTCCCATCACCACAAGCTCTGCCCCGTCGGCCTGATAGATGCTAATGACGTTATTGTTGATAACCTTTGCTATTTTCACTTCAATCCCCCCGTCACGTTCCACTCTCTAGTCGCCAAGATATATCCAATTATGGGCATGCAAAAAAAACCTGGAGCATCACAAAATAAACAAGACGTGGCGGTCTGCTTTTTTTGGTGCTCAGGTTTTGCCTACGCGTGTGATGTAGTAACAATCCCAGTAACGATATATTTGCGTCAAGTATAGCGTTAACTGCGTTATATGTCAACGCTTTCAACGGTCAGACATGAGGAAGTTGCATGTATCCTGCAACTTCCTCATCCTTGGAGACAGCTGTTTTAAAAAACAATGAGATTAATTGTCTCCCAGGTCTGTACCGCCAGACGCAATGACATTTTTATACCATTCGAAGCTTTTCTTTTTGATCCGAGTCAATTCGCCCTTACCTTCATTGTCACGATCCACATAGATGTAACCGTAACGTTTTCTCATCTCCCCAGAAGAGGCACTGACGATATCGATAGGCCCCCAGCTGGTATAACCGATGATGTTACATCCATCCTGAATGGCTTCACCCATCTCAGCTACATGGCGTTTCAAATAATCAATTCGGTACGAGTCATCGATTTCACCCTCAGCATTCACCTCATCATGTGCACCAAAGCCATTTTCCACCACAAACAGCGGCTTCTGATAACGGTCATGTAGCTGATTTGCCGTAATACGGAAACCTTTGGGATCAACCGTCCATCCCCATTCCGATTTGGCCAAGTATGGATTCGCTATGGAACCGAACACGTTGCCACTGGTCATATTTTTGTTCACTTCTGGGTCAGTACTGGTTGTCCGACTTGAATAATAGCTGAAGCCGATATAGTCTACCGTGTGATTTCGCAAAATGTCTGCATCCTGCGGCTCCATCACAATGTTCAAATTGTGATCCTTGAAGAAACGTTTGGCATAACCCGGGTACTCCCCGCGTGATTGCACGTCAATGAAGAAATAGGACTCTCTGTCCTTCTCCATCCCCTGGAATACATCTTCCGGGTTACATGTGTACGGGTAGAAGCTACCTGCTGCGAGCATGCAGCCAATCATGGCATCAGGAATGATCTTGTGGCAAGCTTTAACGGCAAGTGCACTCGCAACGAGTTGGTGATGTGCAGCCTGGTACTGAATTTCTTTAATGTTGTCACCTTCATTAAACGCCAGTCCAGCACCAAGAAAAGGAAGATGAAGCAACATGTTGATCTCGTTGAACGTCATCCAGTATTTCACCTTGTCTTTGTAACGAGTAAATACCGTTTTGGCGTAGTTCTCAAACAAATCCACCAGTTTGCGACTTCTCCAGCTGCCATATTTCTCAATCAGATGTACAGGCACATCGAAGTGAGCAAGCGTAACCACCGGCTCGATGCCATGTTTCAAAAGTTCATCGAACAGATCATCGTAAAATTGTAAACCCGCTTCATTCGGCTCTGCGTCCTCACCTGTCGGGAAAATCCGTGCCCAGGCGATCGATACACGTAATGCTTTGAACCCCATTTCGGCAAAAAGAGCAATATCTTGCGGGTATCTATGATAGAAATCAATCGCTTCATGTGATGGGTAAAACTCGCTAGCGAGCGGTGTAAACGCTGGAACGTTGCCTTTCATAATGCTTCTACGGTTTTCTCCCGTTGGCAACAGGTCAACGATGCTCAGCCCTTTACCACCTTCAAGGTATGCTCCCTCTGCCTGATTGGCCGCAATCGCTCCCCCCCACAGAAAGTTTTCAGGAAATTTAAATGTTGTCATTTTTATTCTCCTTTCAAATATGTAACTCCATGATCCGCCCCTTTTCTGCCCTCCAGATCTGCCACTTGGAAAATAGAAAAAACCCGAACCAGCCTGTATACACGATTGCGTGTATCACAAGCCAGCTCAGGTTATGCCCGTATTCGGTAACATTCCCAGAAAACATTATGCGGATTAGATAAAACATTACCAAGAAACAGGAAATATGTCAACGCGCGCATTTTAATTAGACATATCTGTTGGCTCATCAAAGGTTTACTTTTTTATGTCAGCCCCGTTTCTCAAATGCTTATAATTTGTAAAATGTAGCACAGTTATCACCAAAAATCAGCTGCCGCTCCGCTTCTGGCAAGCTCTGAACATGCGTTTGCAACAGATTGAAGACCTGTGCGTATGTACCAGCTACGGTACATACCGGCCAGTCTGATCCATACATCACTCGCTTTGGTCCAAAGGCTTGAAGCACGGTATTTATATAAGGCGCAAAGTCTTCCTGTGTCCACTGGTTCCAATCCGCTTCGGTGACCATGCCAGACAATTTGCAATAGACATTTGGATATGCCGCAATCGCTTCCATGGTTTCCTTCCAAGGCGAACCGATTCCAGCCTTAATGTCCGGTTTAGCCAGATGGTCAATGACAAAGCGCTGCTGTGGGAACTTTTGAACCAATTCTACCGCATAAGGAAGTTGCTCCTTCGATACGAGCAAATCGTAGGCTAGATCGTGCTGTTCCAGTAGGGCAATGCCTCGTTGGAAGTCCTCACGCAACACGAACTTTACATCAGGCTCGTCCTGAATGACATGACGAACCCCCTTCAGCCACGGGTTAGCCGCAAACTTTTCCAGTTGAGATGAGGCTTCCTCAGAGCGTAGATCTACCCAGCCAACTACGCCTTTAATGAAACCATGCTTGTCCGCAAGTTCGAGAAGCCACTCGGTTTCTTCAAGAGTTTGGCGCGCTTGAACAGCTACACAGCCCGAGACGCCGGAATCCGTAAGTATTGGCTCTAGGTCTTCTGGCAGAAATGAACGCTGAAGCACACTCATCTCTTCACCGATCCATCCATAATCACGAATGTTATAATTCCAAAAATGTTGATGTGCATCGAGTTTCATCATAAGTGCCCTCCTGTATTGTCCACGTTAGTTCAGTGTACTACATTCATATAAATATAAATCAAATGCAGCAGATAAGCACTAATTATCGAATGAATTTTATTCCAATTGTAATGGTATTTCCTTCCTGTTAACTGTGATATATTTACTGTTCAGAAAACGCTTTCAGTATTTTAGGTTCATCATCTTGATTTTAAAAAAGGAGATGTTATTGATGCCAAAAAAACGAAAGTCCATCCTCTCGATCACCGTTGTTGCCGCCTTGGTTCTGTCTATGTTCTCCACGGCCATGGCCTCTGCTGCAACAAGCTCCCACGAACCCGACAGTAAACCAGCCCCCGTAAGTAAAATGCAAACTTATGTTAATGCAATGGAACCAGGCTGGAATCTGGGTAACTCGCTGGATGCAGTCGGGGATGATGAGACGGCTTGGGGCAACCCGCGCATTACGAAAGAGCTGATACAATCGATTGCCGATCAAGGGTACAAAAGCATTCGTATACCCGTTACCTGGGAAGCGCACATCGGTGACAAACCGGATTACAACATTGACGCGTCTTACATAAATCGGGTTCAGGAGGTCGTAGGCTGGGCGCTTGATGCCGAACTCTATGTCATGATCAATCTGCATCATGATTCCTGGCGCTGGATCAGCACCATGGAGAAAGACTATGATCACGTTCTTGCGCGTTACAATGCCATTTGGACGCAGATTGCAAACAAGTTCAAGGATGCACCCGAGAAACTGATGTTCGAGAGTGTCAATGAACCCCGCTTCACCGAAGGTGGCACTACGAATGCAGATACCGGATACCGCATGCTGGATACGTTAAATACTTCTTTTCATCATATCGTAAGATCGTCCGGCGGTAACAATGATACCCGTCCACTTGTATTACCCACTATGCATACTTCATCGGCTCAGCCTGATCTGGATGCGTTGAGTCGGACGATTCAAAAGCTGGATGATCCTAATCTCATCGCTACCGTACATTATTACGGGTTCTGGCCTTTCAGCGTGAACATTGCGGGATTTACCAAATTCAACGACGAAGTACAAAAGGACGTTACCGACACGTTCGACCGTGTGCACGATGCCTTTACAGCCAAAGGTATTCCAGTCATCATCGGTGAGTACGGTTTGCTCGGATTTGACCAGCATACAGGTGTGATTGAACAAGGTGAAAAATTAAAGTTTTTTGAATTCGTTGGACATTATTCCCGGCAAAAACAGATGACCACCATGCTTTGGGACAACGGACAACATTTTGGACGCACTAGCTATACTTGGTCAGATCAACAACTGTTTGATATGATCCGGGCGAGCTGGAATGGACGTTCCTCCACCGCAGAGACCGATCAGGTTTATCTAAAACAACATGAACCCGTTCAGGAGGTGAAAATTAATCTCCATTTGAATGGAAATCGCTTCTTTTCTCTGAAGAATGGCTCAACTGCACTTCTACGAGGTAAAGATTACTCGATTCGAAACGGTGTACTCACTTTAAAATCAAGCCTGCTAACCCGATTAACCGCTGAAAGCAAGCTGGGGGTAAATGCCACACTGACAGCCGGGTTCAGTGCAGGTGCAGACTGGACGTTGAATATTATTCAATACAACACACCTGTTTTAAATGACGCGCAGGGTACAACCAGTGCTTTCGCTATTCCTGTCACATTTGGTGGCGATCAGCTCGCAACGATGGAAGCGACCTATGCCAATGGAGAAAATGCCGGCCCTCAGAATTGGACGTCATTTAAGGAATTCGCCTATACGTTTAGCCCGGATTATGATCGTAACGTCATTGAACTGAAACCTAACTTTTTTAACGAAACCAAAGATGGCGAAATCCAGCTCAAGTTCCATTTCTGGAGTGGTACTGTCATTGAATATACCCTTACGAAAAAAGGCTCCATCGTAGAGGGCGTAACATTAGATTGAATAACGTACAAGTCAACCTTCATACCTTGATTGTAATGAGGATTGAGGAGGAATTGACATGTTTAAACGTGTAGATCGTCTTGCCATTGAATTGCCTATATCGAATAATCCCGACCCCAACGGAGCCAGTGCCGTACAGGAATTGCTCGGTGGAAAATATGGCGAGATGTCAACGCTGAACAATTACATGTATCAGTCGTTTAACTTCAGAGGCAGATCCAAGCTACGTCCCTTCTATGACATTGTTGCCAGTATTACAGCAGAAGAATTCGGTCATGTCGAACTTGTCGCGAACACGATTAATTTGATGCTTGAAGGTTCAACGTCACCTGGCGAACCAGACTCCACACCGCTTCGCATAGCTAAGGATTTACGTATGACTTCGCATTTTATTGAATCCGCGCAGACGGCACTGCCCTATGATTCCATGGGAAGACCTTGGAATGGCTCGTATGTTTTTAGCAGTGGTAACTTGATTTTGGATCTGCTGCATAATTTCTTTTTGGAATGTGGTGCAAGAACACACAAAATGAGAGTGTACGAAATGACCGACAACAATACTGCTCGTGAGATGACAGGTTATCTGCTTGTCCGGGGCGGTGTGCACATTCTGGCATACGCCAAAGCGCTGGAGATTGCGACCGGGGTTGATGTGACGAAGCTGATTCCCATCCCCTCTCTTGACAACAAAGCGTTTGAGACCACCCGCAAATGGGAAGCGATGGGTGAACAAAGACGATTGTACACGTTCAGTGACAAGGATTATCAGCAGATTGCCCAGATATGGAAGGGTGTGCATCCTACCGACGGAGGTAAACTGGAGGCCTTTGCAGGTTTACCGGGTTACGGAGGGCCCATTCCCGAGCTTCCTGATCTACCGGAAGAATTTGCTCCTGGAATATCACCGGAGGACTTTCTTCAGATTGCTGAACGACTTAAACGGAATGCCGGACTGTAATAACATTAGAAAAAGGGAAACCCGTGGAGGATGTCTCCAACCGGTTTCCCTTGATTTTTGTAATTCTTTTCTTATAAAACTGAATACAATTCTTATTATATATTCATCCGAGAATGTTCTCATGGTAATATAACGGTTAAGCTGCTATCCGAGACATTTACTTATTGCGGCTCCGTAAACTCCGCCGTCAGTACCTTTTTCTCATTCGCCTGCACGATACCACTTGTTATCGCTCTCACAGAAGCAATAAACTCATTCCCGCTCGGGATCAGCACAGGAGTAATCAACGGCAGTCCAGCCTCCTCGATGATATCCATATCAAATTCAATGAGTAGTTGTCCAGCAAGTACGGAATCCCCGCTTTTTACATGAGTAACAAAGCCTTTTCCTTTCAGACCGACGGTATTGATACCGATATGAACCAGCAGTTGAACTCCTGTCTCGTGCTCTAAAATAACCGCATGTTTACTCTTATCCATGACATGGGCAACAACGCCATCAAACGGAGCATATACTTTGCCTTCGGAAGGCTCGATGGCGAAGCCCTCTCCCATATGTTTTTCCGCAAATGCCGGATCAGGTACCTGCTCCAGTTCAACGAGTGTACCATGGATCGGGGATGCAATCTCAAGTAGTTTCACTTTGGGACGAGATGCGGTGTTGACCGATTCCGTTACCGATGTAGAAGTAGATGAAGTTACGTTCGATGCGGATGACTCAGTCGTTGATTCCATATTTTTCGAACCAGTGTCGGAAGTTGTCTCAACAGATTGATCTTTATAACCAAAGAACCATGTCAGTGCAAAAGCAATCGCCATTGCCGTTACGTTGGACACAATGTACAAAGGCAATTGACTATTCAGATATAGCAGTGTCCCGGGAATTACCGTTACTGCCATACCCGTACCTTGCAGATGAAAGAGTGAAGCGATGAAACCACCAACGGCTCCCCCGATCAGGCCCATTACAAATGGTTTCATATAACGCAGATTCACACCAAAGATGGCGGGTTCAGTGATACCAAGGAATGCAGATAACGATGAAGGAAGCGCGAGTGCTTTGAGCTTCATATTTTTAGTTTTCAGACCCACCGCAAGACATGCCGCTCCTTGTGCAGCCATTGCACATGTAATAATCGCGTTAAACGGATTGAAGCCCGTTTTTTCAAGCAATTGAATCTCCAGAAAGTTAAAGATATGATGTACACCCGTAACCACAATGATCTGATGGAAGAAACCGATAATAATGCCTGCGATTCCGTAAGGCAGATCGAGTACAGCCGTTGTTCCATGTAGAACCCACTCTTCAAGTGAGTGAAATACAGGACCAATAGCGAATAGTCCAAGTGTAATCATCACCGTTAGCGTAATGAATGGAGTCAAAATCAAATCCAGTGCCTCAGGCACACGTCTACGCAGTACTTTTTCAAACTTTGCACCGAGTAAACCTACAAAAAAGGCAGGCAGTACCGATCCCTGATACCCTACGACGGGGATAAACCCGAACATATGCAAGGGTTGCGCCGAGCCATCGGCTACAGCATAAGCATTCGGCAGCGCTGGATTCACCAGCATCAGACCAAGTACAATCCCGAGCACGGGGCTCCCGCCGAATACGCGGAATGCAGACCAGGCAACAAGTGCAGGCAGAAATGCAAAAGCCGTATCCGTTAGAATCTGCGTGAACAGCAAAAAGTTTGGCGATATGTCATCAGGCGTTGCGCCGAACCATGCCAGAATTTCATTTTGCGTAAGCAGACCGCGCAGACCCATGAATAGCCCTGTCGCTACCAGTACAGGAATAATCGGAACAAAGACATCACCAAATGTGCGAATAGCCCGCTGGAATGCATTGCCTTCCTTTTTCCCCTGACTCTTCACATCTTCTTTCGATGTCCCTTCAATCCCCTGCTTCTCAACCTCTTCAAAAATTCGGTTGACCGTACCTGTGCCGAAAATAATCTGATATTGGCCCGAGTTGAAAAAGGCACCCTTCACCTTGTCAATATTCTCAACTTGTTTCTGATCAATCTGCTCTTTATCCTTCACCATGATGCGAAGCCGCGTTGCACAATGTGCAAAGGAGGCGATATTGTCTTTTCCCCCGACAGCCTGGATGACCTCTTTAGCAATACGCTGATTATCCGACATGTTGTCTCATCCCTCTCTCATTCAATCTAAACATTCCACATAACCGCTCTGAAATCCGCCTTGCCTCCGTGTGCAAAAAATCGAATATCCGTACTGTCCCGGCTTGGGAAGATTCGGCTAGTGAAGACTTCCTGTCCATCGTTGACAAATATCTCAACCGAGGACGAATCCACGAACATATGCAGCTTAATAACAGCATCTACATCTATATCTTCATTTAAAGTACAGGTGCGAATGGTACCACTCGCTTCGGATAGTGCCGCACCAGACTGACTGCGATCCAATATAAGTTTGCGCTGAAGGCGATCATACTGAATGACCGTTTTCTCCGTATCGCTCGCCCGGAACTCAATGCCCACAAGGTCTGCATCGTTCTGGCTAATCTCACATTGGAGTTCGTAAGCGATACCATTAAAGCCTGCAAAGGATCGGCTTTCATTGCTAAGCGAGTCCTGAATCCGAATACCTTGCTGATCCTTGCGCAGCTGAGCCATTTCAGGAACGGGTTGCTGAATAAGCTTGCCGCCTTGAATCGATAATTGCCGTGGAATCGTTAAACAATGGGCCCAGCCACTGTCATCTGTGGGATACGCCAGATCAGGAAGTCCCATCCATGCAACCATGATTCGTCTTCCGTCTGGGGAATGCATCGTTTGCGGCGCATAAAAGTCAAATCCACGATCCAGTTCCTCAAACTCCCCATGTGTGAATTCTCTCGTCTCCAGGTTCAGTGGTTCACCAATGAGGTATCCCGATTGATAGATGTTTTGGTATCGGTCTGATTCGGCCGGAATGCCTTGTGGTGAGAAGATGAGTACTCCTTGGCCTTCCAGCTCCAGATAGTCGGGGCATTCCCACATGTAACCGAAGGAAGACAATGTTGTGCCGATCTCACCAAGAAACTGCCAATGTTTCAAATCTTCCGAGCAATACAGTACCGTGCATCCTGTCTCATCCGTACGCTGGGCTCCAATGACACCATAATAGACATCTTCGTGCAGCCACACCTTCGGATCTCGGAAATGCTCGGTATATCCAGTCGGTACGTCAGAAATGACAGGATGCTCGAATTTTGTGATTACATTCTGCTCATCCATGAACGCCAAGCACTGAAACGGATGTCTTATCCAATTCTCATCTCGCGTATTGCCTGTATAGATCAGGTTTAACTTGCCATCTTTTTCAATCGCACTTCCGGAATACGCTCCATGAGAGTCATAAGGAGTTCCGGGTTCAATCGCAATACCAACATTCTCCCAAGTCACCAAATTTTTCGAACGGGTATGATACCAGTATTTCATGCCGTGCTCTGTTCCAAGAGGGAACCATTGATAAAATAGATGGTAGTAACCTTCATAAAAGGAAAATCCGTTCGGATCGTTAAGCAAACCGGTTACGGGCTGAATATGGTAACCCTGTCTCCATGGACATGCAGCGATCTTAGCTTCCAGTGCGGCAATCTCTCCCGGTTCAGCTTGCTCAATCCGCCGATAGAGCTGCTCTCTTGTCATTTTCATACGTCATATCAATCTCCAATCATGATGCAAAATCAGAAGTTCAACTTTTAGAGGAACCGGTTCCAAATTAGACAAAAAAATAATTCCATACAACCATTGTTGCTGACCGGTGTCATCATTCTCGAACTAAACACTAGAATGGAACCGGTTCGATGGAATTATCATAAAGGATCGATTTATATTTTGTCAACGCTTTCTCGGGGAATTAATTCAACATCCATAACGGTGTACTGACTTACACTCTCCCCTTTAACAAGCTTGCTAATATGACTTGCGGCGAGTTTTCCGGCCTGCAAATAATGATATTTTACCGTAGTCAATGTCGGATGAATCATTTCCGTGATATCGTATCCGCCGAACCCGGCTACTGACATTTGCTGCGGGATGCGGACTTTTTGAAAGGACGCGGTTTTCATGACGCCCATCGCAATATTATCTGTCGCTGCAACGATAAGAGAGGGCCTGTTTTCTTGCAAAATCTCCGCTGCCGTAAGCACTGCCTCTGACATTTTGAAGCTCGTTTCATAATACCTCACCGTGCAATCACTGCACTCTTCAATGGCACGTTTAAACCCTTGTTTACGATGGATACCTACAGCCTGGTCCTTCTCGCTTACCCCCATGTACACGATGTCCCGGTGTCCTTGTTCCACAACATATTTGCCCATCAGATACCCGGCTTGTTCGTCGTTGTGAATGAGACTATGCAGTAACTCATGCTGCTGTCCTACCAGTAACACGGGAAGCTGGATGTCTTCTATGGCCTTCAGATGTGCATCCGTTATTTCAGCGGCAAGCAGAATGATCCCGGACACTTTTTGTCTGGCAAAATCATAAATAGCATCTATCTCACGCTGCATATCCTGACTCGTATTGGCAATGAGCATCTGATATTGCAGCCCTCTTAGCTCCTCATCAATGCCGATTAGCGTCTGTGATGTCGCATAGGAATCCAGCCTTGGAACCACTGTACCGATAATGCTGGTCTTTTTTGCTTTGAGACTCTGCGCAAAGGTATTCGGAACATAATTATATTCTTTAATAATACGCTCAATCTTCTGACGGGTATCCTCACTGACCGAACCGCCATTCAGGAAACGAGATACGGTACTCTTCGCCACGCCTGCCATTTGAGCAATATCTGAAATCGTTTTATTCATAAGAAACTCCTCTAGTGTCAATAAAATCATTCATTTATGTATTATAACGCAAATCGCAAAGCTCATCGAATATGGGCAGGATAACATAGCAAAAAAGCCCGGTTCACGCAGAAGCACACGACGTCGTGTGCTCCATACGAATCGAACCGAGCTTGGCAAAGTCATTTTGTAAACACATACGTATAAAGAGATCAGGAACGGATAGCCTTCCGTTCTGCCAGCAAACATTGAGTTCAAACCTCAATAATAATCGGTAAAATCATCGGTCTGCGCTTGGTTTGTGCATAAATGTAATGACCGATCTCATCCTTCAGCTTCCGTTTGATCACATTCCACTGATTGACCCCGGCACCCGTTAATTCATCCATGCGGTTAACGACCCGTTCGTGAATCTCCTTCATGAATTGTTCTGAGTCCTTCACAAAAACAAAACCTCTAGAGATGATCTCCGGGGAGGCAACCATTTGTTTTTCTGTTTTGCTAAGCGTGGTTACAATGACTAGCATCCCATCCGATGATAGCTGCCTGCGATCCCGAAGCACAACATTGCCAACGTCACCGATAATAAGCCCGTCCACCAAGCTGTTACCTGAGGCAATCTTCGGACCCAATGAAGCTGTTCCGTCTCTGTATTCCACCATATCTCCATTATTGACGATAAACACATGACTTTGCTCAATTCCTACAGATTCCGCAAGCAATCTGTGCTGGTACAGCATCCGGAATTCGCCGTGAATCGGTACCAAATAATCCGGTTTCATCAGTGTAAGCATCAGTTTCAGCTCTTCCTGACTTCCATGACCGGATACGTGCATACCCGCCGCTCCGCTGGAGCCATAAATTACGCGAGCGCCCAGAACATACAGGTTGTCGATGACATGGGCAAGGTTTCTTTCGTTGCCAGGTATGGCTCCTGCTGCAATAATAACCGTATCTCCAGATTCAATGCTAACTTGAGGATGTTTACCCGCAGCTAACCGGGACAAAGCCGCCATCGCCTCTCCCTGGCTTCCCGTACATAGCACAACCACCTGCTCCCGCGGAAACTGTCCTGAATCAGCGGCCTCAATCAACAGTCCATCCGGAACGTCGAGATAACCGAGTTCACTTGCAACATTCACGACGTTAATCATGCTTCGTCCAAGCAGTGCAAGCTTGCGACCAGTCTGAAATGCAGCATTCACGATCTGCTGAACTCTGCTGATATTGGATGCGAAGGTAGAGATAAACACTTTTTGCTTCGCACGAATAAAGGCATCCAGAATATGATCTCCGACTACACGTTCTGAAGGAGTGAAACCCGGTCTTTCGGCATTGGTACTCTCGGAAAGAAGCACATGCACCCCTTGTTTCCCAATCTCAGCCATGCGGTGTAAATCCGGGAAAGGGCCGTTTACAGGGGACATATCAAATTTGAAATCGCCCGTGTGAACCACATTGCCTGCCGGCGTCTGAAAGAAAATACCCAGACAGTCCGGAATACTGTGACTCGTTGCGAAAAATGAGACGGCGATACTCCCAAGCGTGATCTGAGAGTTTGCGTCAATGGTGTGCAGGTCAGATTGGCGCAACAAGTTATGCTCTCTTAATTTCAACTCAATTAGACCTCGTGTAAGCCTGGAAGCGTAGACCGGAATATTGATTTGTTTTAAAAGATACGGAATTCCGCCAATATGGTCTTCATGTCCATGCGTGACAACAAGGGCCTTTACTTTGTCCTGATTTTCGAGCAAATACGTCACATCCGGCACGATGAGATCAATGCCCGGCATCGTTTCATCGGGAAACTTCGAACCACAGTCAATCACAATGATGTCTTGATCATATTGAATCAAATACATGTTTTTACCGATTTCATTCACGCCGCCAAGTGCAGCTATATATAGTTTGTTATGAGCAAGTTTCAAAATGCTTTCACGCTCCTCTGTATAGTGATTCTCAATTTCTTTATGTGTATTCCTAGTATGGAAATAAACGCTTTGGTTATGCATAACAGCGGATATACGCAAAAAAACCACGTACGGAACGTTCGTTCCGACGTGGTCTATGAGATTCCATCATATAACAATTATGTTCTTTGCAAAAGAACGTCCTGCTCGTAGGATTTAACTTCTTTAATCCACTGTTCACGGACAGGCACACCTTGCTGAGCACAATAGTAGTCCCATACTGCGCCAAATGGATAGGATTTGAACTCCTCCGTCAAAGCCAGGCGTGTCGTGTAATCTCCATCCAGTTCCGCCTGTTTTAAAGCGTCTACCGGTTCCAGCATAGCTCGCAGCAAAGCTTTAATTGTATTACGGGTGCCGACCACCCATGCTGCCACACGATTAATACTGGCGTCAAAGAAGTCCAGTCCGATATGGGTTGTGCCGAGAAGCTCATGACGTACCAATTCACGGGCAATTTCAAGCAATTCGTCATCCATAATAACGACATGATCGCTATCCCAGCGCATCGGACGACTAACGTGAAGCAGAATACCACTCGTAAACAATGCCAGAGAGGACAGCTTGTTAGATATCACTTCTGTTGGATGAAAATGACCAGCATCCAGGCAGATTAACGTATCATTTTGCAAACCGTATCCCATATAAAACTCATGTGAGCCGACAACGTAAGCTTCAGAACCAAGACCAAACAGCTTGCTTTCAACCGCATCCAGATTATGCTTCGGATTCAGTGGTTCTGCAAATACTTCGTCCAAGGATTCCTTCAAACGTTTGCGGGGAGCCATCCGGTCAACAGGGGTGTCCTTGAATCCATCCGGTACCCATACGTTGGTCACACAGGTTTGGCCCAATTGTTCGCCGAAATACGCACCAATTCGCCGTGAAGCTTTGCAGTGATCAATCCAGAATTTGCGAATCTCCGGATCAGGATGACTAAGTGTGAAGCCGTCGCTTGATTTTTCATGTGAGAAACACGTTGGGTTGAAGTCCAGTCCAAGCCCGTGCTCTTTCGCCCACTTTACCCAATTTTCGTAATGTCTTGGCTCGATCTGATCCAGTTCCACTTGTTCGTCTGTATCCGCATAGATCGCGTGCAAATTGACTTTATGTTTACCGGGAATGAGAGCAAAAGCTTTCTCCAGATCCGCACGAAGCTCCGCAGGGGTTGTTGCTGCGCCCGGATAGTTTCCCGTAACCGATATACCACCCGTCAGTTCACCTTCCTGGTTGAGGAAACCTCTGACATCATCTCCTTGCCAGCAGTGTACGGATACTTTAATATCTGCAAGCTTATTTAATACATCGTCTGTATTGATGCCGTGTTGTGCATACAAAGTCTTCGCAGCTTGATACGCTTGTTCCACTTGATTTTGCATCAATCTAACCTCCCTTAACGTGTAAATGCTGCTGGTACACCACCATCAATGGTCAGCATACAACCTGTTGTTTTCTCCGATTTCGATGAAGCGAAGAAGGCGATACCTTCCGCGATATCTCTCGGATAGATGTTAACGAGCAATGTCGTGCGTTTGCGATAATATTCTTCCAATTGATCCGGTTCAATGCCATATGCGGCCGCACGCTCGTTTCTCCATGAACCGTTCCAGATCGCGGAACCTTGCAAAATGGCATCCGGCAGAATAGTGTTGACACGAATACCATATTCACCGCCTTCTGCTGCAATACAGCGCGCCAGATGGGCTTCGAGTGCTTTCGCTGAGCTGTAAGCAGAGGCACTTTTACCTGCATATACCGAGTTTTTGGAGCCGATGAAGACCATGCTTCCACCGATGCTCTGCTCTTTCATTAATTTGAACGCTTCGCGAGCGACCAGGAAATAACCTGTGCCCAGCACACTCATATTCAGATTCCATTCCTTCAATGAAGTTTCGTCAAATGGACTGGATGTGGCCAGGCCCGCATTATTCACGATGATATCCACACCACCGTATTGCAGAGCCGTTTCTGCATAAGCTGCCTGTACCGCTTCTTCATCTGTCACGTCCATCTTGAGCGCGTATGCACGATTGGCACCATATTGATCGTTAATTTCCTGTGCTACCTTCTGCGCGCCTTCCAAATTCAAATCTGCAAGCACAACATGGGCGCCTTCCGAAACGAGTCTGCGTGCTGTTTCACTACCGATACCACCTGCACCACCCGTAATAAACGCTACTTTGCGAGAAAACTCCGTCTCTGCAGGAGCCAGCGACAATTTATATAACTCCAGCGGCCAGTATTCCACATTGTAAGATTCATTCGCACTGAGCGAAACGAATTTACCGAGGCTTGTTGCCCCACGCATAACTGCAATTGCCCGATGGTACAGCGCACCGCTTACTTGTGACAACGCCCAGCTTTTGCCGGTATTAATCATCCCTACGCCCGGAATGAGAATAACGCGAGGAGCGGCTTCGAACATTACGTCGCCTTCATTTTTATTCTCCTCAAAATATTGCTTGTATTGCTCTTTGTACGTAGCAATGCCTTCCGCCAGCTTGGCTTTCAGTCCGTCAATATCATCCGCATTCGGCGTCCAGTCAATGAACAGCGGCACCACTTTGGTATGCACCAGATGATCCGGACAAGCCGCGCCAACCTGAGACAACTGTGGAGAATCCGTTCCACCTGCAAAAGCAAGCACATCATCCTGATCGTCAAAGGACAAAATCATTTTTTTGCTGTCCGACACCGCTCCGCGAATGACAGGCATCACCCGAGCAGCAATCTGACGACGAACTTCAGCAGGAAGTGCAGGATGCTTCACGCCGCCAAACAGATTAGCTTCATTGACACGTGCCTCGATGAATGCTTCCGCTTCATTAATGATTTTGATCGTCTGAGCGTAACATTCCTCAGAGGTCTCTCCCCAAGTCACCAGACCATGTTTCTCCATAAGTACAAGCTCGGCATTCGGATTGGCGAATACGCTTTCAGCAATCATCTTGGACAGTGTAAAACCTGGGCGCACATAAGGAACCCATACAAAACGATCGCCATATATTTCACGTGCCAGCTCTTTCCCGTTATCCGCACAGCAGAGGCTGATAATTGCATCCGGGTGTGTATGATCCACATGTTTGTACGGAAGGAACCCATGTAACAACGTTTCAATGGAAGCTCGCGGATGTTTCGCATCAATCATGCAATGCCCAAGGTATTCAACCATCTCTTCATCCGACATCGAGTCACGTTCCATGAGGGGGCCGATATCTTCAAGCGCCAGTCCGGTAAAATGTTTTGCTTCCATGGAACCGAGATCCGATCCGCTCCCCTTCACATACATCACTTCGACATCACGACCACGAAAATCCTTTACTGTTGTTTTAGTAGATGTGTTACCCCCATAAATATTGCAGACCCGACGATCTGCTCCGATCAGATTAGAGCGGTAGACTAATTGTTCAAGCCCTGTTGTTTTCTCTGATGCCTTCGCTGCATTCCATAAACTCTGTACCATTTGTTCCCCTCCGATAATGTTTGTTTTCTTCCTAAAACGAGTTTATCATCTTTGTTTTGTTTTGAAAACAAAAACTTTATCAGGAAAAACAAAAATATACAAAGAATCTAAATAGATATCTCCTTCAACGGTGTTCCTTCTTTAGAAATGTGCAAAAAACAAACAGGACATCGCACTATAGTTCATGCTTTGTCCTGTTCTTTGCCGATCACATTTTGTTTTATTTTTTCATTAAATTTGTTATCTATTGAAATATCCCTGCTTTTTGGGACGTATTTTTGATTCCGTATGTGTCATTAACTACCGTATTGCCATAACTTGTGAGACTTCCGTTCGGACCGGTAGCCAGATCCAGATAACCCAGACCGGAACTGTTGCCGTACCATGACCATGCAAGCCAGCCTACACCCTTCTCTTGTCCATATCTCATAATGGCATATTCATCCACATCACCATTTGTGTGATATCCACCGAACTCACCAATGATTACTGCAAGTCCTTTGTTCAGCACATTCTCCATATTAGCTTTCACCGTTGCCGCATCCTTACCTGCATATTCATACATATGAATGGAAAACACCGTATTTTTGAGCGTATCTGTTGCGAATACGCTTTGACCATAATCGACAATCGATTGTGGATATTGACCCCAGCCTGCAGCATCAACAATCAAGGTATTTTTGATGCCTGCGTTTCTGAGCTTCGGAATAGCCTTTTTGTAACCGTCTGCCCAAGCGCTGCCGTTCCAGGTTCCATACCATTCGTTGGCGATATTAACGATCACTCGATCTTCCTTGCCAATCAACGCTTCTTTGATGCTGATCCAGTAATTCACGGCTGCATCCAGCGAGTTATAATCGTCTTTGCCTGTTGCATCATGAACTTCAAGCACGGCGATCATCTTATTCTGATTGACCAGATTGATTATGTTTTTAACTGAATTCAGATCATCTTTGGTGTACAGTGTTCCATTCGAGAGAACAATTCGTACCGTGTTGGCGCCTGTTTTCGCAATAGCAGGTATGGCTGTATTCAGATCATTTTTGAACCAGGAATGGCCGTGATTGATTCCTCTCATGACAAAAGGCTTGCCCGTCGAGTCATATAACTTGTTCCCGCTTACATAAAAACCGGATGCAGCAGCTGCCTTGGGCGTAACACTCCCCAGAGCCATGAACATGAGCGCAGCAATCAACGTAAAGATCGTACATTTCTTCAGATTGACCATTCGTTTGAAACCTCCTGTTATGTTTTTATTTTAATTCACTTTGCACTAACAAAGCGAATCAAAACCATGAGCGTATTTGCACCTTCGCTGAACAAAATCTTTTCAAATTAACTTTAGAAGCAGAATCAATATAAAGTTTTTAAATTAAAAAAATTACTGTCTAAATAAACTTATCGTTAAAGTAATATATTTATCTTAAAATGAAAACGCTTACCAGTCAATTGTTTTTTCCATTTTCAGGTTTTTGTTTGAACAATAAAAAGACTTTTACTCCATACGGACAGAGTAAAAGTCTTTGGAACACACTCAGGAAAACTTTAGAGCCACTCGGTAATGCGGTACAATTCGAATGTGCTCAAACCTGCCCAGTTCTACACCGTGGAACCTCTCCACATACGCTTGATTCACAAAATGCTCTGTCTTTCCCTTACGAAGAGGTGTTATTAATAATCTCAGAGCGTGGTCATGTAATAAATGCCGGGATTGCTTCAGTCCAATGTTCCAAGTGTGACCATACTGGATATGATCCGTCAATAACTGTTGTTGAATGTAGGCTGCCGCCACATCCCCTTCATAATCAATCTCCACAAACAGGTCATGAACCTGTTCAGGCCAGCAGGTATTTATTTTTAAAGAAGCTGCATGCTCTTTCGGATAATTGATCTCCACTTCCGGCTGATATACAGGTACCTGCAAAGTATAGGTTACAAACCACTGTTGCTGCTGCATCCGGGAGATGATTGTATATTCAGGGGCCGTTATCCTCTCAGGTGCAGGATATATGGAAACCTCGATCTCACTCTGTTCAACAGACGTGCTTATCAACTGCTCATTTTGTTGGTATATATGACTGCTACTGATCACCAATCTTTTTTCTCCACCTAGTTCAAAAAGATAACTTTGCAAGGCTTCCTCACGCGTTAACGTAACGATACGAATCACTTTCCCATCCATCGTGCTAACACTAAAGCCATCATTTTTGCCAGCCACCGGATGAAGGACGTACTTCCCATCCTGTTCACGGACTGTACCTGCTGTCATTTGCACACTTTCTACAGAGGATGCATCAATTACATATTCGGGAGTCATGCCTTCATGAGCATAAAAGACAGCCGTAAGCTCCTCTTTTACCAGAAATTTAGTCAAAGGTTGAACCGTAGCACTTATAAGCTTTATCTCCCCGAGATCCAGATGAAAAGGCAAGATTACTGCTTTGCCAGAATTCAATTGCATGGTGCCCTCTTCATAAGGATACACCGCATATCCTTGAGAGGTAAGAAGCTCCAGTCGAATGTCACGCGCCGGCATATGAATATGATCCTGATAGTTATTTATAAAAAGAAATCCTGCTCCTGACCGCTGGCGGACCGACCAACGCAGATCCATCGTATTTTCTGGCGCAATAGTCAACTGATCCTCAGAAATGACACACCCCATAGGTGCCAACTGCTCCCCATATGCATCCAAGAACATGGACAAACTTCGGATTCGATCATACGATTCTCCGATACGTCCAAACTCTCCAAGGGGTGCTTGATAGTCGTATGTCACCTTCGGTAATCCACGTTCGTTCATGTACGTTTTGCGACCAACGGGATTGGAACCTCCGTGATACATATAATAACCCACCATATTGCTACCATTCGCCAGCTTAACAATAGTCATCGCCTCTACACTGTCTGCATCGACCACAGGGCGGGCATGATAACTAACCTGCATTCCGCCGGCAAGTTCGCAATAGGCCGCTGGGTAGTGTTTACTATCATAATCCACTTCTTCTGCAGGATTCAGATGCAAGTCACGAAACAGATACTCTTTGCTGGGAGGCTGATTAGGTATCCATGGCGTATATGCATATCCTGCAAGCATAGGGAGCGTTCCTTGCTCAGGTACTGCCGCTTTGCCCCATGCTGTTGCTGTGTAGAATATGGGATTCATACCCGCGTTTTCCGCAATACGGCGAAGCAGCTCCATATGTTCTTTTCCATCACGTCCTGAAGAGATATATTTATCCTGCGAATAACTCCACGAATCCATTGGCGCACCAGCATGCATATATTCATTCTCCAGCTGAATACCGATAATCGGCCCGCCATCTTGATAAAAACAGCCTTCAATCTGACGAGTAATCTCCTGATATAACCGTTTCGCATAGAATAAATACCCCTCGTCATTAGAACGGACCTCAAATGCATAGTTGAACAGCCAATCCGGCAAACCGCCATTCCGAACTTCTCCGTGACAGAACGGACCAATCCGAAGAATTAAAGCCAGCTCATGTTTACCACATAACTCCACAAACTGCCGCAAATTCAAGTTACCCGACCAATTAAACTCTCCCTCCTGCTCCTCATGAAAATTCCAAAAGATATAGGTTGCTACGATATGCACTCCCCCTGCTTTCATCTTCAACACTTCTTCTTCCCATTGAAGATAAGCAAATCTTGAGAAATGAAATTCCCCGACGACCGGAATATACGGTTTATCATTATGCATCATATAAAAATTAGTGAAATCATAGGACTCTCCGCGCGTGTTGTAACCTCCATAGCCTTCCATGTGACCCGGTTGGATCAGTTTATCCTCGGCTTCCAATGTGTAGCGAATACAACGATGTGAACAAAACTTGTCGTCTGGTTCGTTGATGTGCTTACACATATCGGCGTTTATCTTATCTTTCATTTTGGGAGATCAACTCTTTCTTCAATAGAATAGGCAGGATGTCACGATGTGAAAATCCAATTTAAATCCCTTTTGCCAAAAGTAAAAATGCCTGCTGATGATTTGCATTGTTTTCCAGCACTCGTTGCAATTCCTGTGAAGCTTCCTGTTTCTTACCCAGACCGAGGAGGCCTAAAGCCCGCATATAATGGCAGTGCTCTTTGTTTCGCTGATCCAGATCATCATCGAATACAAGGAAGTCTGGCAAAGATACGGCAAAATAATCGATCTGAATGGAGTCATGCATATGCCGTTCGGCGTAATCAATCAGTTTGTTAAAACGTCTGTTTGTTTCCTTGATATCGCCCAGTTTCTTCCAGGCAAGTCCCTGATAAAATATAGATTCTGGTGGCTGGTCGTTATAAAACATCGCACTTGCTGGTTCATGCAAACCTGTGCAAGCTCTGCGGAAGCTCTCTTCAGCGGCAGCAGTCTGCTGCATCTGTTCATATGCACAGCCCAGAACATAATAAAGTGCATTGTCTGCACTGCCTTCAAGCTTGCCTTCCCCCAGATTTTCAGGATACTTCTGAGCTCGAAGCAACAATTCTATAGCTTCTTCTGGATGCTTTTCCGTGAGTTTTTGCTTAGCAAGTTCCGTCAGAGCCGTCACATACTGACCCGTAACTTTACCTTCTCCGCCCTCCCATGGATGAAATGTTCTTGTTTGCAGTGCATTGTAAGCCTCCTGATGATGACTTAACATATTCAACAACGTAACCCACTCGATGTATAAGTCATCCCGTTGATGTACCAGCTCCATCTGAGCCTCAAACCGCTGCAATCGTTCTGCTGGAGGGCATCCAAGCTTCTTCTGTAATTGATCCAACTCGTAGAATACACGGGCATCCTGCGGCTCCAGCCGAAATGCTTCCTCCAGCGAGATCAACGCTTTATCAGGCTGATTCATCTTGTTGTAATAAGCCAGACCTAGATTTCGGTGTACCGTAGGGAAGGCCGGGTTTATTTTACAAGACATCTCCCAGTGGTTTATCGCATCCTCGTAACGTTTGTGGTCGTAGAGCCAGTTACCCATATAATAATGTGCATGTGCATCCTCTGGGTCCGCTTCAAGCGCATCTTGAAGAATCATGCATTCGAACGGTGTATTCGGAAAACAATACTCCGTCTCTGCGGCACTCGCCTGTGCCTGACATTGAGATGCCTGATCCAGTTGATCCAACTGCCGATACAGATATGCCTGAGCATAACCAAGCATCGGGTATGGTCTAGTCAAATCGGATTCAATTGTGGAAAGTACACTTCGTGCTTCCTCCCACATGCCACTCTCTGCATAATCTGCAGCCAAGTGCAAGTAATTGTGAACATCCCCGCTCATCATCCGCAAGAAATACTCCTTCGCCTGCTCCGCAGACAATAACATCAGTTCATATGCCGTGCCATATTCCATCGGGTCTATATCCAGTGTTTCACGAGCAAACGAAATGGCTTGTGAGTTACACCCCCTTTTTCGAAGCAATGATGTCTTCAAGTGACGTGCTTTGAGATTTCTACTGTTTCGAATTAGCGCACATTCAATGTGTTCGAGTGCCTGTGCATACTGATCCTGAGCTACATCAATCTGGGCGAGAGTAAAATATCCGATATCCTGAAACTGTGCCGACCAAACGGATTTATATATTGCATCATAGGCTTCTTTCATCTTTCCTTGAAGCTTCAAACTCAAACCAAGCTGGTAATAAGCCTCACTATCATACGGATTGGTGTTTTTCCATGTGAGGGACTGAACGGCCTGTCTAAAATGAGTCTCTGCCTCCTGAAATAGGCATCTTCGTAAGAGTAAAGTCCCATATGCAACATTCAAGCGGATGTCAGTACGATCACGTTTCAGTCCTTCTAGATAATATAATTCCGGTTCATAGGTTGCATGTCGATACTGCTCCAGATGAAGACCTGCGAGATAGAGCTGTTCGTTGGTCTGGATCTCTGAGGGGAGCGGTAGCGGCTTCGCAGGATCAGGCACTTCCTGAATGCGCGTCTGTTCTGGCTGATACGCCACAAGTACTCTTCCCTCTTTTGTACATACACTCAGTTTTAATTGATGCCATTCTTCCTCTTCATTCCATGGGAATGTACCTGTATAAGATTGTGTTGGCGAGATATCGCATATGTCTTCAAAATAATTCCCTGCAGCACCCTTTACTTTAATAGAGACTTTCTCATAATTAGCTGTCGCGTAAACCAGAATCTTGGCCGTTCCCGTCTGCTTATCCAGCGCCAGATTAACCGCTGCGTCAATCGTTGCATTTTTTACTACACCGACATCTTTGTAAGGCATGAAATATTGAGTAAAAGACTTGCTTTCATATGGCTGTAGCCAACTAAAATCAGGCTGATTATCCGTAAAAATGCCTGTCATCAGTTCAATATACGGCCCATCTTCATCCGTCAATTGCCTGTCCCATGCTTTGCCGAAATCCCCATTACCCCAGGTCCATTGTTTCTTGCCTGGAGAGATATGATGATTGGCAACATGTAACAGCCCTGCCTGTAAACGATGATCATATCCACCTACAAAGTTATATTCGGACTTGTATGCCATGTAGGAAGTAGGCACCGGAATATTCTTGTACCGCGAAATATCCACCCCCTCCGAATAATCCATCTTATAATACGTTCCTGTAGCAATGGGAAATCGGGAAACATCACGTTTACCATGATCCAGTACGGCGTTTACATCTGGTGGAAACACAGATTGCGTATCATCGTTCACAGCGACCGCTGGATTAGCCCACCATAGAAACGTCTGGGGTTCACTTGTCCGATTGTATACTTGGGAATGAATCTCCAGGTAAGCTCTCCCGGGATACAAAGTAAAACCCGTCGTCACCTTGGTACCGTACATCCGATCGATCTCACTTACCCATACAGTAGCGCTTCCGTCCTTATTGCTACTATACGTACAATCTACCTTGCCAAATGTGTTTGGCCTATGGTGCTGTGGCCAGTTGAATTCAATGCCTCCTGATATCCAAGGCCCTGCAAGACCAACCAAAGCAGGTTTGATCACTCGGTTGTAATAGACGAAATCATACTGGTTTGTCAGATCCTGCGCACGATAGATGCGGCCACCGAGTTCTGGCATGATCTCAATGCGGACATATTCGTTTTCAAGAATAATCAATCGATACGATTGCAGTTTCGCCTCATTCTCGATTCGATCAATGACGGGATAAGGATATACCTTGCCCGAACTGCCCTGATAGATTCGTTTTTCAAGAAACATTGGATTTTTATCGGGTTTACCTGTGCTATAGGTTGGAATGTCTCTATTCTCTTCCCAGATCCGAACGGACGTCTCTGCACTAACCTGCTTCAATTCCAAATTCGCTCACTCCTTGCTTCGAGATAGGATGATCATACGCTTAGATAAGCAAGACTGACATTGACATTTAACGGTTATTGATGGACGATCTTCGGATCATGACTGGAATGCCGCAAGCCAAAAAGAGTACCCGATCACCTCTGATTACAGTGACCTGATACTCTTTTCTTGTCGACATTAGGTTATGCGTTCAATTACTGAATTCGCATTACATATATTCTACCTTTCTACCCCGTTTACTTGCGTCTGGCAAAGTCCACAAATGTGAACTTGTCCGGTCGATGCCGTGATTCCGTATACTGGAACTGGCTAGTATCTTCTAGATACACCTGACTTCTCACGACAACAACATTGTGAAAACCGTCAAGATCAAGTAACTCGCGATCCTCAGCCGTAGGCTCCTCCACCAAAATTTCTTTCTTGGCATAAGAAATCGATAGCCCAAGCTTCTGTTCAATATACTCATAGATGGAGTCATTACAGATTTCCTGGTTCAGCCCCGGAATTAAGCGCTGACTGATGTAGTCTTTGTCCAGAATGACATGTTCTCCATCCACAATGCGAACACGATTGATCTGCCACACTTGTTCATTCAGACCAAAGCTGGTCTTTTGGCTGAGCGTCTGATCAATCCCTTGTTCCTCAAACAGCTTCACAACCGTTTGTGCGCGGTGTCCCATCTTTTGTGCGAGCTCCTTAAAGCTAACGAGACCTGACACGGGAAAATCAATTTTACGGATATCCAGTACAATGGAACCCTTACCTTGAATCTTCTGAATATAACCTTCTTCATATAGCATTTTCAGTGCTTTACGTATCGTTTCTCTGGATGTTTGATATCGTTCTGATAAATCCAGTTCTGATTGAAGCAGTGTGCCCGCTTCAATGTCTCCGTTCCGAATACGTCCAGCGATATCTTCGTATATTCGGATAAATTTATTATTCATTTTTCATCACCATAATTCATTACCTTTTTTGAAACCAATCATAACATTAAAACCAATTCAAAGGGAATCTGCGTCGCTGGCAATAACCTGCATCAGTTTATTCAAACGGAATATTAACGCGGCCGCTTCAGCTCTACTCAACGCTTGTAATGGGCGGAAACTGCCGTCCTCGTATCCGTTAATCATATAAATACCTGCTAACTCCGCGACCTCCTCCTTAGCCCAGTTGGAGACATCGACCTGGTCAGTGAATGTCTTATGTGAGGTGATCGGCTCGCTTCTAATCTGATGAACCACATTGGCTATAATTTTGGAGGCTTGCTCGCGAGTCACCAGAGCATGTGGAGCAAATTTTCCATTCCCCATACCTTGTACAACATCACGCTCGGCTGCTGTGTTGATCTCAGGTGCAAACCAATCCGTGTCATTCACATCCTGAAAAACATGTGATGGTTTCAACGAGATATCCAGCCTCATTAAACGCACAATAAGTGCTGTAAACTCTGCTCGAGTAATGGGGCGACGCGGTTCGTAACGCGTTGAGCTTACCCCCTGTATAATATTGTGCTCAGCAAGCCAAGTAATCTGGTCTTTATTAAAGGTTTGGTCAATATCCAAAAAAGCAACTCGCTGACTTGTTATTCCTCCAGACTGAGTATTCGTTGTATCCTTATTTTGTTCCTCATCCTTGTTCTTGGAATTTTCATCCTGATCTTTTGAATTAGTTGTATTGGTGTTATTTCCTGCACTTCCACCGTTCGATGAAACTACTGGAACCGAAATGGTTACTGCTGCTGCGCTTTTCTTCTCACTTGCCTCACCAGCCGTATTTTCTGTCCACGCTGAAATCTCATAATGACGTTCTGCATCTAAGCCTTTCCAGACATATTCTCGCTCTTGACCGCGATAAATCTCCTGATCCTTATAAGCAATTACAACAATCTCATTTTGGGTTTCCAATCTCCACGTAAGCAGGATATGATCAGGCCCTTTTGCGGTGGTTGTAATCGATTCAAGCAACGAGGGTAACGTTTCAAATTCCCGCACCTTCATGCCTTCACCTTCACCGGCCTCATTATAAGGAATAATACTAAAATCATCATATTTTGCAGCACTATTCAATCCGGAGATTTGAAGTGACGTTTCAGCTGTTGTTCCGACTACTTCTTTATTTTGATAAATCCGATAACCCTCTGCACCGGGTACAAGTTCCCAAACGAGCGTCGCACCAGATACGGAACGGTCCTGCACAATTGGCGGTACATTTAACTTACCAGGTAAAGTCACAGCTTGCAGCATAAATCCGTCATCACTTGTGCCCGAAGCGTTGATCGCTCGAATAACATAGTTGTATCGTGTTCCGCGCTCAAGATCCGTATCTTCATACCTTGTCTCCTTAGCGCTAATACGGGCAATCTCCAGACCATTCCTTTCAATTGAAAACTGCTCGGCACCAGCCGCACGTGTTTCTTCCAATAGAAGATGTACTTGATCCTTGGTGGCTTTATATGCAACTTTTATCGGGGAACCCGGCTTGGTTAAGAAGGAATAGCTTCTTTTGTCCGATGCAGTCTGCTCACCATTTTCCGTGTATACCTCAAGCTGATATTGTTTGCCCGCGTCCAGTCCATCAACTACATATTCTTGATTCCGTCCCCGATATCGCTCCACACCATCCAATACAATCACAAACGTTTCGTTAGGATAGGAAAAGTCCCACTCCAGTTTGATATGATCAGATTCTGGAAAGACTCTCATATCGAGCGAATCAATGCGAGGCAATGTATAAAAAGGGGCAACCACAATTGCGGCGCCTTCTCCTGCCGAGTTGATCGGAATGACTTTAATTTTGTCGTACACGTCCGCACTACTCAAATTCGTTAACCTGAACTCAGTCGTGTTCGCGTCATCTAATCTAGTAACTTCCTCATTATTAATGCGAACAATGTAGCCTTCTGCCCCCTGTATCTTAGGCCAGACCAGTACTGCATCTTCTTCCCCAATCTCTTGTGCACTCAACACTTCATCCACCGTTGCTGGCAAGGTTCTCACATCAAGGTTAAATCCGGTTTCACTCTCACCCGATGTATTAAATGTATGAATGGAATAAGTATAGTGCTCTCCAGGGACGAGCCCACTGTCTTCAAACTGCTTCTGATCTGTCTGATTTGCAGAAATTCTGGCAATCTCGACACCATCCCGCCGAATGATAAATTGCTCCACACCTCGAACAAAAATTTCTGATAAATCCAGCTTGACTGACCGATCTGTGAACTGCTCTACACTGGCAGTCTGCGGCGCTAAAGGCTTCGTTAACGTTTCAATCTGAACAGGTTTGGAGCGCTGTCCCTGCTCATTTACAGCCACAATTTCTAATCGATACAACGTGCCGTCCTCCATACTCACGAGATGTGCATGAGGATCAGATACACTTGTGACCTCACCTGTGGCCTGGTTTCGAATTTCATAGGCAACAGCCCCAGTGACCGCTTCCCAGCTTATGTCTTGTGAATAGGTTCCTGAAATCACTTCAATCGTGTCTGTTGTGAGCGGTAGCGTTTGTGTCATCGTTCTGATCGTCAACGGTGCACCGGTACCGCTTGCATTCACTGCACGGATAACGTAAGTGTACATTGTGCCCGGTTTCAAATGTTCTTCTACAAACTGAGTTTCGCTTGCTTCCATACGAGCCACTTCTCGCCCATTACGTTCAATGATATATTGATCAGCTCCACGTACACCCGTATGAGTAAAATCGAGTGAAAGCCCATTCTCGGTTACGTCACGTACATCCACCTTCTCCGGTTTAATAGGCAATGTCAGAAACGATACTTCTGCTGCTTCAGAACGGGAGGACTGCCTGTTGACCGCGAATAGCCTATAATGATGCCATCGCCCAGCTTCAAGCCCTGTAATTACGGCATCTGTATCCATGCCTCTGTATACTTCTTTATCCTCTTGCAATATGACATATTCAGAAGCTCCCGGAACGGCAGACCATGACAAGCGGGTGACATGTACATCTGGTTGCATCGTAATGTTCGTTGGACGACGTGGTTTGGACAATCGCACAAGCTCTGCTTGTGCACCAGCACCCGCTGCGTTTACCGCTTGCACCTGCAACGTGTATTCTTGGCCGGGTAACAATCCCTCCGCCCTATATTCGAGATCGGACGTTCTGCCTGTCTCTGCACCATTAATCATAACGATATACATCTCCGCTGTAGGAACAGCTTGCCAGCGAATACCGATCTGCGTTTCTTCCGTTAAGCTGACCTGTAATCCTTCCGGCCTCCTTGGCAGCGTCAGAACAGTGCTCGTTACGCCCTCACTATACCCCGCAGCATTCCCTGCTTGCACTTCATACGTATACAGATTGCTACCTGACAGGTTCTTAACAGTCAGCTCTGTACCCGACATCTCGTATGTTTGCCCATCAATGGTCACGCGGTATTTGTCTGCTCCAGCCACAGCTTCCCAACTCAACGTCGCTCCCTGTTCCGTAGCCCTTACAACGTGAAGTCCTATTGGACTTTTGGGAATAGTTAGTCCCGTTATTGAACTACTCATTCCATGCCCAGCTCTGTTTACCGCCCGAACTTGCAGTTGGTACGCCGATCCCGGATTCAGATTCGTCAGTGTCCATGCATTCTTGTCAGCTGTAATCTCGCCCACTTTCTCTCCATTACTCCATACCTCATAAGCTTCTGCTCCACGAACGGTTTCCCAGTTCAGATGCAAACTTGAGTGCGAGGCATCCGTGACGTGTAAACCCGTCACCTGCGCAGGCAACGTTCTTAGCAATGGTAAACTCGCATAAGGACCTGAGCCTGTTTCATTTTCTGCAACAACGGTATAACTGTAATCTGTTCCACTTTCAAGTCCAGCATCTTTGTAGGAGAGTCCCCCTCCCTCGTAGATCATATCCCCGTTACGTGCAAGTGCATAATACGTAGCCGATGTTACGGTCTCCCACGTCATGGAGATATCATGCTCACGAATCTGCACTGCAGCGAACTCACCCGGAGCGGCAGGTAGACTCATAAATGCGGCTACACAACTTGCACCAGCACCACTCGCATTCATAGGCGTAACAGATATCGTATGAACCATTCCGGGAGCAAGATTGCTAATGTAAGGAAGACTTTCCGGATCAGAGATGGTTTCTTCAAAAACGATTCTTCCGTTAGAATCCGTAGCCGTCACCCGATATGCTGTGGCTCCTTGTACGTGATCAAAGTCTACTTTAGCCAGACTTGGCTCTGCGTCCACTTTTTGTATGCGCACCTCAGTTGGAGATGGCGGTAAAGTTAAAACACTCACAATCGCCGGCTCACTTACACCCGTATGATTTCTTGCTCTCACTTCATACTCATAAACTCGCCCTCCGCTCAATGTGTCATTAACTAGACTATTGTTCGGATATTGCAGTGTCCAGGATTGCCCGGTCGTTCTATTTTTGATTTCATATTGGTAACCTGAAGTGTAAGTTTCACCTGAAGGTAAATCAGCTGTTAATGTTACCGATGTTTCACCAACCGCACTCCACTGGACTTGAGTTGGTTGATTAGGCTTCCGTTGAATTCGATAAGGAGAAGATGTCACCTGAACGGTATTGCCTGCTCTGTCAGCGGCCTTGGCGTGGAGATACCAAGTACCTTCAGACGATATGGATATGCTCTGCTGATCGGATTCAGCCTCCAGCCAGTCTCCTTGAGCTTCTGCCTGAGCTGTGATCTGATAGAAACGTTGTGTTCCATCTATGCCAGAATGGCTGTCTGCGAATTGTACGGTAGCCGTTATATTTTCATCTGTCCAAGCCGCTCCCTCAGGAGTAAAGCTAATATTCGGTAGAGTTTTATCCACATACACCGTCCTGCTGACTTCTCTGCTCACATTACCGACTGCATCTTTGGCCCGAGCATAGATTACAGTTGCTCCATCGGTATTGACCGTACCTTTATTTCCGGTCGTATATGGCTCATTTTCCAATCGATATTCATATGTAATTTCTCGATCATCCACACTTCCAGCGATCGTAAACTGTACAGCTTCTTTACTCCAGCCGGTTTGGCTCAACGAGATCTCCGGTTCTGTCGGAGCCGTCTTGTCGATCCGAGCCGTGGCTTGCGCCAACATACTTACATTGCCTACGCGGTCAAATGTACGAGCATAAACTACGGTTTCACCTTCATCTTTAATCGTGACCTCACCTAAATAATCTAACCAAGGCCCATGCTCTGTTAACTGATACTGCGTTTTGCTTGTCCCGCTTCCTTCATCTGTACCACTTGTAATGACAAAAGATACATCCTCTCTCGTCCAGTCGGCTTCACTTAATTGGATCACAGGTTGTTCAGGTGCTGTTTTGTCAATTCGGGCAACGGTTGACGTCACTGCACTTACGTTCGACGCCCGATCTAAACTACGTGCGTAAATTTCGGTTACGCCCTCATCTTTCAGAATGAACGGTGTTTTGTAATCGATCCATTGCGCACTCTCACCAACTTTATATTGTGTTAAGGCGATACCACTTGCATCATCCGTACCTTCCGTCAAGGTAACGACAACCGATTCCTTCGTCCATTCCGCTGGATTCAAGGAAATCAACGGCGGGGTTGGAGCCGTCCGGTCAACTCGTGCAGTCACACGGCTTTCCTGACCCAAGTTCCCGAATGCATCCACGCTCCGTACTTTGATTGTTGTACTTCCCTCATCGTTCATCGTGAATGGCCCGGTATATTCTCTCCATTCACCAGTGAGGCCAATCTTCACTTCCGTCTTCTGTGTTCCACTCCATTGATCCGTCCCCGCTTCAACCGTGACAAGAACCTCTTCTTTTGTCCACGTTGAAGGGGTGAGGGTAATGGAAGGAGCAGAAGGTCCGGTTGTATCTTTCATAATCTGCCCTGCCAAGACAAAGGCTGTCTGAATACCTTCAGCATTCAAAGCTGCTACATGCAGTTCATAACGTCCATCCTCCAGTCCTGTTAAGGCTGTAGTCATCGAGGTAGAAGTTGTCGTTGATGATTGAAGCACTTGTCCATTCACATTGCGGATTTCCGTTTTGTATCTGGTACCGACAGGATTACCGTTTGTGGTCCAGCTGGCTGTTACGTTATTTCCGATTTGTGAAGCAGCAACATCCGCAGGTGGATTCGCAAGTGTGTATTTGGAGGATGTAGCTGAATAGCCCGTATAAGCACCGCTTGAATTTTTCGCGCGTACGGCAAACGAATAACTTGTATTGGGTGTTAGACCCGTCAGCTGTCTCGTGTTGGATGTGCCTGTATCGTAGGTCTGATTCGTTGTCATATTTTTCAGTTCATACGTTACAGAAGCATCATTTACTCTTTTATCCCAGTTCACCGTCAGATTATTATTATTCACCAGGGTATACGTCGGAGTTCCGGGTACGACAAAACTTCTGACCAAGAAGTTAACTGTTCCCGCGGAGGATACTCCGCCCTTATCGTCCATAACCCATACTTGCAAGTAATGAGATCCGTCCGGCAATGTATCAGGCAAGGTATAGCTGGTGTTAAAAGCCTGGTTCGAACCTGTTGCCGTTATTTGCGTCAGAACATTCTCAGGCCCGCCATCAATGGACCACTTGACCGTTAACAGATCGCCTACGTCGTTATCCCGTGTTGTACCTGAAATCTGCAACTGTTCCCCTTTGTAATACGTTTGACCTGATGCAGGTGCTGTTAATGTAAAAGAAGGCGGAACGTTTTGTGGCCCAATGCCTACAATGGTTGAAAATTTCCGTGATCCCTGATTAGCCGTTGATCTCGCATCCCACCAGAACTGAGCTGCAGTATCACTCGCATTCACGATCTGTCCAGGTGTATAGGCTGATGGAGCTGAGCCCCCTGTCAACTGGGCACTATCCGGGCTTTGATATTGTCCCATGAATACACGATCAGCATTAACGACGTTGTACGTGTTGGCATAAAAAGCCGTCACCTGTACGCCTCCGCTATAATTGCGCCACCCGTTCTGAATGACTTCAAAAGGAGAAGCATCGTTGCCGTTCACCATCGTATCCCAATAAAAAGTCCCCCCAAGATTCAGCGCTGAGCCGCTTCGATTTATCGCTTCCAGTTCCACCTTCATATATCCGCCTTGAGATGTCGCATTTACGATGGAGACTCGCAAAATATACTCTACATTGTCTTTTTGTCTGGACATCTCGATGACATTGTTGTTAATTCGATAATAATTCAGCGGCAATGATTTGAAATTGATTGCTGTGCCATGATGGTCAATAATCGTCGATACATTACCGGTGTCACCTCCGTAAAAAACGTTCGTACTTGGTAGTAATACGATTCGGTATTTTCCATCACTGTTCATCTCCACTTTCACTTTGGAGGATTGTACCGCCTTTAATGAGGATGTATCGGATACCACCCCAATATTCTCTACCGTTGCTGCCATTGCCGTGCCCGCTTGGCTCCATTCAGGTATTAATGACTGAGGCGACAATAATGCAAACGCTAGCATCACTTTAGACATTTGCTCCGCTTGCTTTTTCAACCGTTTTCTTGAGTTTTTCAATACCTTGCTCTCCTTTTTATGCACACAAAAAAAAGGAGGCACCCCAACCAAGGAACAATGTCCTGAGTTGGGGTGCCTCCCCTAAAGTGTTATTTTTTATTGATTATAACGATTCGGAAATCGAATGTAAATACCTGGAATGGGGACGTATATAAAAAGTTATTCTCTATCTAGTTTTACTTTCCATCTCTGATTTTCAGCAACGCCTCGTCCAATGTGCTAACAACAAGGTCACACCATTGATCAAACTCAGGGTCCTCCATCTGTAATTCCGGGTGCTCCAGAATATGCTCAATCGTGCTGCGAATGCCCTGGTCAGCCCTTGTTGTAGCTACAAATTCAGGAACCAGTCGTTTCAGTTTGCTGTTGTCAAAAACAACCGTGTTGGCCTTATCTCCAAGCAAACCACCCCTGAAATCCAAATTACTGCTAGCCGCCAAAAAATCCGATGGCACATGAACTGCATGTAACTTGACCCCGAGCACATCAGCAATGATTTCATGAATCTGGTTCCATGTGACAGACTCATCCGAAGTGATATGTACAGCCTCTCCGATGGCGTGGATATTGCCCATTAAGCCGATAAAGCCTTTGGCAAAATCGGTGTTGTGTGTAATCGTCCATAACGAAGTGCCGTCACCGTGAATGATCACTGGTTTATTTTCAAGCATACGCTTCAGAACCTGCCAGCTTCCCTTCTCGCCATGTACACCAAGCGGTACGGACTTATCCCCGTAAGTATGGCTTGGACGAACTATGGTCACGGGAAAACCTTCATCCCGATATAATTTCATCAGGTAGTCTTCACACGCAATTTTATTTCGGGAGTATTCCCAGAATGGATTGGATAATGGCGTTCCTTCGGTAATTCTGTAATCCGACAGCGGCGTTTGATAGGCCGATGCGGAGCTTATAAAGATGAACTGCTTGGTCTTGCCTTGAAACAAACGATAATCTCTCTCCAGCTGAGCGGGTACAAAAGCAATAAAGTCCGCAACGACATCAAATTGTAAATCGGCAATCAGATCGGCTACCCGCTTTTCGTCATTAATGTCGGCTTGAAGAACCTTGACTCCCGCAGGCAAATTGTCATTATGATTCCCGCGATTCATCAAATACAATTCACAGCCTTGCTTGGCAAGCATGTCGGTAATCGCTGTACTTATAGTGCCTGTTCCTCCGATAAATAGCGCTTTCATTGCAACACCTCCAGATCGATTATGTTCCCCGTTCATGATATCATGCAGGTGAAAAAGGAGCAAAGTCCGGTTGCCCAAACTCTGCTCCTCTGTATGAGTTGAACTAATGATATCTGGCGTACATTCCCTATCCGTTACGCTGACTCTTTAAATAACCTTAATCGTACCATAGATCATGTACATCCCGCAGTGAAGCTCGTATTCCCCTGGAGCGACGTTCTGATCAACCGTGTAGTAGTTATCTCCCTTTTGCATATAAAGATCCATGCCTAACTTCTCTGCAGCGACAGATTTGACGTGTGTCACGCTTCGGGTCAGGATAAAATTAATTTTCGTAGGCACTCCAGATTTCACCTCAATGACATTCGGCTCAAATCCATCGTTGCTCACGTTCACATTAATGACCTCATATCCTTTCAAATCCTCCGGTGTCTCGATCTTTGCTGTTACTGAACCGCCTGATCCCGGGGATACGTCCTTACCCATGAAATATACAAAAAATCCACCGAGCAGAGCAACTACAGCCACGCCCAGAGTTAAGAACGGCCACGCTTTTTTAAACCAGCTATTCATATACACACTCCTTATTCCGTTGTCCCATCTTCATTCGTAAGTGGATGGATGTACTCTACAAGCATACCCCATTATGCACTTAATGAAAATGACCCCTCTGGGCTATCCGGAATATACAGGTGTGCTCCGACTTCGCCGTGCCCTCATTTTATACAATTCTGGCAGAGCCACACCAATCAGTACGATAACGACACCGAACCATTGTAGAGCGCTAACATGCTCATGTAGTACGATGGAGGATAATAAGACGGCAACCGGAAGTTCGACCGCACCCAGAATCCCCGCCATATCTCCACCAATATGAGGTACGCCGATGGCGAACAGCACTGGCGGGATAAAAGCTCCAAAGAATCCAAGTAACAATCCAAACACAAGCAGTTGACTCCAGATTAGACCGTTAAAGAGGAACGTCGGCGGGAATAAAATGCAAAGCAAAATCAATCCGCCTGTAACCATCCAAGCACTCCGAAATGCCGGGTGTGCAGAAGGAACTGCTTTACCGCTGAATAGTACAAACAAGGAGTAGCTAACTGCTGCCATTAATCCGAGCGCAATCCCGATCCCACTTACATTACTAATGCCCTGTTCCAGAAAACCTGCTGCCAGCAAGGTTCCCCCAAACAGAATAAAGAGGGTCAGGAACGTGATTTTGTCTGGACGCTGACGTTTGCTAATCGCCTGAATCAGCACACTGATCCATGTAAATTGGAAGAGCAGGATGATTGCAAGCGATGCCGGAATATAACGTAATGATTGATAATACACGAGTCCGGTAATTACCGTTGGCGTTCCAGCCGCCATCAGCATCAAACGCTGTTTCCAAGTTAAACGTATGAAGACGTTTGAAGGACTAGCCGATGTAACCTTTACTTGGCCACCAGCCAGTGCTTTGCGTTTAGCTCTAAAACGCGTGTATAAAGCCAGCATCCACGACAAGATGAAACCGGTAATCAGCTGTGTTCCCACAACCTCACCAAGTTGATATCCCTGGCCATACGCCAGTACAACAATGGTGGACAGAATACCATAACTCATCGCGCCTGCAAGGACTGACAAATAATATTTCATGTGTAATTAACCTCCCGATGATTCAATAATGCGCCCCGTGTCCGGGTTCATGTAAGGTCACAACCACGTATTAAATGCAAAAAATCCTAACTCCGAGCAAGGAATGTGTTGATTCCTTTGCTTCGTAGTTAGGAAGTATAGGCTTCCCGTAGAGACCCTCGCCCTGTGTACACTTTCGGCCTGCGAGGTTATACGAAATGAAGTATGCAATTTAAATATCGCTCATGTGTGACGACTTTTCATATATTACATGGGAGGTCAAGTGGTGTCAACCCATTTCTTTTCAATTTTAAACGTTAAAAAATGAAAGCTTAACATGGCCACTCTCATTTGTTCACTCCAATGTCTCCTCTAGCTGTCCCACTCCAGCGTCTTTTGCAATCCTGATTTCAATCCTTCGAGATCCAGACCATCTACTGCAAAAGCTTCACGAATCAAGGGAGGTGCAATAAACTCATCATATTTGCCAAGATACGGTGCTTCATCCTCAGCAAGCAGATCAGATGCATCCTGGGCCGTTCGACACTCACTCATCATCTCGGCTAACAAGGTTCGTTCGTCCACTTTGCCTGATACTACAAAATAGTATGGTTCCATTGGCACAACGGAACGCAAAGCGAGCCTTTCAGACAAATTATGTTTCATCAAACGCTCCAGCGTGCGAAACGATTTGCTACCCACCCAAGGCAACACATACATGGAATCCCCGCCTGCCGGAATGACAACCTGTTTGAGCAATCCGCTCTCGCGAGCCAAGCGACGTGCACGCTCCAAGCGGTTCACCGCTTGTGGAGACAGATACGGGTAGATCACGGATTCGGACAGCACCTCGCGCATTTTTTGTACAACCGCCGTATGAATATCTCCTCCTGCACCAAGCCACAGTGTATCGACTTTGCCTTTCGCGGACTTCACGTACACGGCCTTATGCTTGTGATCCACTTCTTCTACCTTCCACAGCTTGCCTGCCAGAGAGAAACAATAACCGGGCGGCGGCACGGTCGTGATTGACCCGATCTCTTCCGAGCCGCTCAGCACTTTATGCTCTTCATCGTCCTTGAACACGGCATAGAAGCGGTAGTTGTTTACAATCTTTTCACCCGTGAGTCCGATAATCAGCGTCTGTTCTTCCGTCCATTGCAGATGATCCGTCGCGATCAGGTAATTCAGGAACGTTTGATATTGATCCGGTGTAATCTCTGAAAAAGGCGCCAAGGAGAGGATTGCGGCTGCAAGCTCTCTTGGTTCAGCCTCCCCCATACTTTTCAACATGCTCATCGTCTGGTGATAAAGAACCCCAATAGGCATTTTCCGAGCTTCAAGTGGCTCTACCCATTTGGTTTTAACGTACAGCTCAATCACCGCTATTGCACGCATTAATGTCCATGGCATACGGGCCGGCAGCTGTGCTTCCTCGTCTTCTTCCTCCGGGCATACAAAAAGCATCTCCGATGCCATATCATCACGCCTACCCGAGCGACCCAGCCGCTGAACGAAACTCGAAGCACTATAAGGTGCCCCAAGCTGAACGACACGCTCCAATTCTCCCAGATCAATGCCAAGTTCCAGCGTAACCGTCGCAGCAGCGACAGCCGGACCCGGACCTGTCCGCAAAGCCGCTTCGGTTTCTTCTCTCAGCATGGCCGATATACTTCCATGATGCACATGGAACACATCCCGTTCTTCTCTACGTGCTGCAACACGGCGCATCTCCAGAATCGTGACTTCCGCATCCGTGCGGCTGTTGGTGAAAATCAGAGCCTTTTTGCGATGTGTGCTCTCATAAATGAAGTCGTAATAGGCTTTACGCGCATGATGAAGCTGCTCAGCCTGCTCTTCGTTCTGTGCATCCGGAAATGAAAAATGCTCCACCCTGAGCCGCAGCTTACGTCCGCCCGGGGAGGATACGACATCGACTCCTTGCCGTGTTCCTGCTGCAAGCCAAGCTGTCGCTGCTTCATAATCGCTAAGTGTAGCGGATAATCCAACTCTTCTAGGAGCACAGCCAGCCATGCGTTCAATTCGAGCCAGCTGGCTTAACACCTGAATGCCCCGATCCGCTCCCATAAACGCATGCACTTCATCGATAATGATATAGCGCAGATCATGAAAAAGCGCAGGAATCGCATTCGGTCGATTCATCAACAGCCCTTCCAGCGATTCGGGCGTAATCTGCAGCACACCTGACGGATTTTTCATCAGCTTGGTTTTCTCAGCCTGCGGCACATCCCCATGCCAGTGCCAGACAGGAATATTGCCTTCCGTGAGCAAGTCTTTGAGTCGTTCGAACTGGTCGTTAATCAATGCTTTTAAAGGGCCAATATACAGAATACCCACCGACTTGGAAGGCTGATCATAAAGCTCAGTCAACGCTGGAAAAAAAGCGGCCTCCGTCTTGCCGGAAGCCGTCCCCGCCGCAATCAGCATGTGGTGCGGAGTGTGAAAACAAATGTTACACGCTTCAATCTGCGCAGGACGTAGCGATTCCCATCTTTTTTTATAAATAAATTCCTGCACAAACGGAGCCAGTCTATAAAATGGATTTGGGTTCTCACTCATAGTTCGAACTCCGCAAGAAAATCATCAAGCTCATCGGATTCCTTTTGGGAACCCTTGGCTCCACGAGCCAAACCATCGGAAAGAGCCGCACGCTCACCAAGTAACTGCTCGTAAGTCACATCAGGATTCTGATGTAGCGTATGCAACACATCCATAAAGTCACGCACCACTTCTCGTGTTGTCAAAAGTTCATCCGCACCCAAACGATTCACAGCCATTTGCATAAAACCTACTAATTGTTCATCGCTCAAGCTAGCGGTATATGCAAAATGAAGGGCATGAATCTGGCGTAGCTTTTGTAGCAAAATCAAAATTTCTTCATGCGACAACATCGCGAGTTTGATAATGGGGCCCGTATAATTCGCATACGCACTTGCGGCATAACGACCGTCAATAAGTCTGGATCGAAGCGCTTCATAGCTGTACAAACCACGGCGTTCATCCTCCACAAATTGAGGGGTTCCCCCCACAAAAATGCCCAGATGCTCGGCTTTCCCCTGCATCGTATCATTAAACATCGTTAGTAACTTCTCGTAGTTGCTTTGACGCGAAACGCTGTTTGTAATTTTATACAGATTCACAGCTTCGTCGATAAAGAGTAACAGCCCTTTGTAACCGATACGTGCCGTAAATTCAGACCATAATTTGAAATAATCATACCAGTTATCATCATCGATAATGACACCCACGGAAAGCTCTTTCTTCGCCTCCGTTTTGGTCGCGAATTCACCCCGAAGCCAGCGGAGTGCAGACTGTTTCAGGTCATCATCAGCAAGTTTGTAACCGTTCCAGTAAGAGGCCAGCACTTTGGCAAAATCAAAACCGTGAACCAAGTTCTGCATTTCACCCGTCACGAGGTAAATCTGTTTTTCTACCTCCAGCGGTAACGCAGGATCATCTGGACGTATATTCAACTGGGTCATCGCTGTTTGCTGCAAGCCTGCAATCCATTTTTGCAAAATAGGCTCCAAAGCCCCACCATCCGGGCGTGTTCGTGTAGACAAGCGTGTCATCAGCTCACGATAAGTTGCCAGACCTTGCCCTTTTGTGCCGACAAGTCTACGCTCTGGAGAAAGATCCGCATCCGCAACCACAAACTCACGATCCATCGCATAATTTCGAATCATTTGCAAAAGAAAGCTTTTACCGCTACCATAACGGCCAGTAATCAGTTTAAATGCTGCACCGCCTTCAGCAATGTTATCCAAGTCTCGCAAGATCGCTTCCACTTCCGGCTTTCGCCCTACAGCAATTTGCTCCAGTCCAATCCGTGGCACGACGCCTGCCGTTAATGAATTCACAAGTGCGGTGGTCAAACGTTTTGGAATCTTAAGCTGGTTTGGTTGATGTTCTGTCTTTTGATGTTCATTCACTGTATGCTCAGTCATGTCAATCACCTCTTCACATGTTCAAATACATCAATATAATCAGCAACGATTCGGTCACCATCCACCAGCAGATCTCCGATGGTTTCCATAGCGATATCGTTCATTTCATCTAGCAAAAGAGCTGGCATCGTTCCCGTTTCTTCGGCAAGCCGCATCAAATCACCATCCGGATGTTCACCAAGCAAAGCATGGATGGCTCTTACATGCCGGGCATCCAACCTCTCGGCAAATTCCCGCCACTCCTCTGGTACATGGGCTTCCGCAGCTTCGTCCCATATAAGCACTTCATTCCAACGATCCGAACTCATGGATGGCTGACTCCCGTTGTCTAGGATCGATAGTGAACCACTTTGCTGTTCTTGGAAAAGCGGCTCATCCATTCCGTGTCTTTCATTCTCGTCTGCGTTTTCTTCAAGGTCAGATTTAGCATTATCCGATTCGGAATTTGCGCTATCTTCAATGCTCAACGCCTTACGCACATATTCGCTATCCTTCTGCAAAGAAGCCAGTTTGGCCGTATCAATCTGAATGACTGGCGCAGTTACAGCCTCAGCTTGTTCCATGGCAAACGCTCTTTCCAGATAACGCTCAATCACACTGGCAAGCTCAGGCTCCAGCGTTTTACCTCGCAGACGGCCCCGGAAGCCTAACAGTTCACGCAGCTTATTTTCCGTACAGCGGTAAATCCCGATTAACCTCTCCACAAATTCACGTTCCAATATGAGAGGAACATGAGTGAACGTAACAAATCTGCCGTAAATGGACTCGTCATATACCGCTTTATGAAACAGCGTGCGTTTAACCGTCTGCTCGGCTTTCGATTCAAGCTCAGGCAACAGCCCTCTTTGTTGCGTTCGCTGCAAATACGAATCCATCATAGCCATCACTTTGGGCACATATCGTTCCATTAATTCTTTGCCGCCATCCCGGTAAAAGGCATTTAGCGTAACATCATAGTCAAAATACCATTTCAGCATATCCAGCGTTACCTCAGCGACATTATCCTGTAACACCCGTTCTAATTCCTTGTCCATCAATGATGCTGGCAAATAACCACCCGAGAGCATCATCACATCATGAAGCAATGTATGAAGATCGTGAACCAGAACGTAATCGACCATCCACTCCTGCATATAAACATGAAGCTGAGGAAGCCGCTCTCGGTAATTCAACCATAATTGTTTTAATTGGTGATAACCATCCTCTGGATGTAACCAGCCGATCCCGTTAATCAACTCGTAAACATGAACAAACAGATACGACAGGTCGACATCCAGGTATCTTTCCTGGCGTACCTGCGTTCTCCAGTACAAATACCATTTCAGCTGTGCGTCATTCATCACCCCATACGTCGGCCAGTAACTCATAAATGGAACAGGTGAAGTTTCTTCTCCCGTAACTTCTGCAAGGCGTCTAGCTTCCTCCACAAATCGCTTCTCCGAAGACAATACAGCTCCCTGCGACTTGTGTGGTTGACGAGTCTGGTTCTCTATAGATGAACGATCAGGTATACGAATCGAGGTTGTCTCTGTATCTTCACTTAGATCAATCTCCATGAATTCCAGCTGTTCCGAATGATCTCTCATGGAATTGAATCCACCTCTTTCAGGGCAAAATACGAACACGTGTATCCATACGCAACATTATAACACTTGTCCAGCTTCTATGGGCGGCAAAATCATACTTTCTTTTCACACAAAAAAGAAGGCATCACTGCCCTCTTCTCTATTTTGTATTTCCTATCTATTTTACAGGTAATTGAATCTCTTTTTTTGATACACAGTGCGGACTTATCCGTTCAACTCAAACCACTCGCGTACGATTTTTGCCTTCTTCCTTGGCTTGAGACAGGGCTTGAGTAGCCAGCTCGATCAAATCACTTGCGACAGTATTCTCATCAGGAAGCAGAACCGCCCCGCCAACGCTGACTGTAACCACACCACTCTGACCCGTGAGCTCTCGCTGGATATGCAGAGCAAGCACATGTTGCCTGATCTCCTCAGCCAGTTCCATTAAATGCGCTGACGTTGTGTCTTTTATTTTCAACATAAACGTACCTCCGCGCTGGCGGGAAATGAGAGCATTATGCTGCTCACTAACCACCGTCAGCACCTCTCCAATCCACTGTAAACACAGGTCGCCACCTTGCAGGCCATACGCAGTATTATAAGAACGGAAATCGTCAATATCAATGATCAGCAGCCCCAGACTACAGTTATCCTGCAAGCAATCCTTCCAATCCCCTTCGAGTTGTTGCTTGAACACCGTTTGAACAGGCATATCGGTTAACGGATCGGTGGTCAGGTAATTGCGTAATTGGTTTGTTGTATCGCTGTAATCATCCTGCCCCTGTTGTGATGTTCTGCTGCGAAGCAACAACATGACGGAAGGTTTGCCTGCATGAACAACGGAGGCCATTGTAATCTCAAAGAGCGAAGACATGCCAGAAGCTGTTGTAAAATACAACTGATTGTTCATCAAACTTGTGATGTCGAGCTGCAATTTTTCAAAGTCTTGCCGTATTATGTCCCGTGTATTATCAGGCAAAAAATCGTTAAAACTCTTCCCGATCAGACTGGCTGTATTTTCATATCCAAACAGTTCGGCCGCCATCCTATTACAGTAAATAATCCGCCCTTCGGTAAGTGTGAAAAAGGCAACAGGCGAGAAGTCCATCAATTGCAAATAACGTTGCTCGTTTCGCTTCAAAATACGGGCATTCTGAAAAGCGTGCTCCTCCGCTTGAGCCAGCTGATTTTCCGTCTGACGACGCACAATAGACTTTAGCAAAGGTAATATGCTCAGTTCTCTCGTTGTCCATGGATAGGAGGTCGATTGCACAACCTCCCTCCATTTTTCAAACGATTTCCGCGGAGACAAACGTACACCATCATCCGTCTTCAGCACGGCTTTCGCCGGATCACCAGCCCATTCGACCACCTGAACTACCTCGGGACGGAACCATAACATATAGTTGTGGTGACCCGGTGAGATGGCAACATAAATAACCCCGGAGGCTACATCTTGATATCGCTTGGCTGTCTCGTATTCCAGACTCAGCTTCGACGTGTGATAGCTGTGATCCTCTGCCTGTCCAGCCAGCCATCCGGCCAATTCACGAATCTGTCCATTTGTCGGAGTCTCACCGAATAACAGCAACTTGTCCTGGTAACAAATTGCCGCACCGGATGCATTCATTAACCTAAGAATGGTTTCCTGCTCTCCTTGCAGCTCTTCCACCACTCGCGCCGGGCTTGTATTGCCGATGAAAATGTTAACGATCCGCGTAGCAGCCTCACGGGAGTTGATCTCTGCCTGGTAATCATCCAGCTGTTGACGCTGGAACAATTCATTAGAGAAAAAGGCTCCCAGGAAGTTACACAGATTACGAACACGATGCGGGACGTATCTTGCAGAATAATGATGACACGTAATGAGTCCCCAGAGTTGATTATCATGGATGAGCGAAATGGTCACGGTAGCTCCCACGCCCATATTTTGCAAATATTCAATATGAAGCGGAGATACACTCCGCAACACAGACAGACTTAAATTCAAAGGTTTGCCTGTAAGGGGCTGCAACGTTGGTACGATTTCAACAGGCGTATAATCCACGTTGACAATGGTACGTAGCCAGTTACGAAGATACAGTTCCCTTGCTTGCTTGGGAATGTCCGAGGCCGGATAGTGATGCCCTAGAAATGGTTCGAGTTCCGGTTCGCGCGCTTCCGCAATCACTTTGCCGTTCCATTGCTCGTCAAATTCATAGATCATGACTCTGTCATATCCAAGCATTTCTTTGACTTGTTCAGCCGCAATCTGGCTCGCATCCACGCGGCTGTCCGTGCTTTTGATTCTTCCGAAGAAACGGGATATCCATTCAAAATCGTTCGATTCGATGTTTTCTTTTTCATAATAAGGCTCGATTTCAAGAATTAACAGACCTTCGCTCTCATGCAGGACCGTTGAAAAAACTTTCTCTTCCCCTGCCACTTCTATAATCAGATCCATATAATGCAAGTCTGACGTTACAGCTGCGTTCGAGCGGTTGTTCAGGAGCTTGTTTACATCTTCTTCAGCGATCAAGTCGCTTAGAGGCATACCTAAAATATCTGAGTAATCTATGCCCAGATGATCCTGTGTATTTTGGCTACACTGCACAATGGTTGCTGTCCCTTTGGGATCGATAGCCAGAAGCACGCCATGTGGCTGGATAAAGCCAGGAATATGAATAGGCTCCTTATCGCAGTTATTCAGGTCGATCGGATCATTGGTATATGTCCCTTGCGGGAGTAAGGTGCGGTTAAGCAGACTCATTTCTTGCCTCGACCTAGGTTCAGCCATGAACTTGAATATCCCCTCTCAGCATGTGTTGTTTCATTGTTACAGAACTTACGTCGGGTAGCTAATCGGGTGTTTTTGGCGTAATTCTTACGTATTAATCCACTGATCCAGTAGCCTGAATGTCTCCGAAGCCGTATACAAAACGCTGTCTTCATCCTCGGATGTCTGAATCGATTGTTGTAACAATTCCACAAACTCGCTCCATCTCGTGCGTGTCTGTGTGCCGTATGCGTTGAAATATTGCAGTCCACGATCTGCTTCTATAGGCAAAAATTGTGACAAACGTTTGGTCATGATCTGACCCCCGTTCGTTGAGCCCTCAATGACATAGAGATATCCGAACAGTCGTGCAGGTGTAGAAATGTCGGGTAAATCCTTGTGGCTACATTGTGGAATCTGCTTGATCTGCTCCTCGCTTAAGCCAAGATCCCTCAGATCTTGTTCTAATAAACCAGCCTTGCCTCGTACATCGATATCCAATCCTGTTTCCGCCCAAAAAGACTGCGCTATCGCTTGATCCTCCAAAGGTTTTAGGAAACCGTAGAATTTCTCCAAATACACTCTATATTGTTCAATCGTTATGATCGAATCCATAATTGCTTTCGCATAGGGGTTCTGTTCTACTTGTCTATGATAATGTGCTGTCTCACTCTTCAGGCGTTCCATAATACTAACTGCCGTCATGTCGTTATCCCCTTTCGTATCGTGATGTGAATCCAGGCTATGATTAGCGTAAAAATCTATTGCGAATATAGTAAATTTTACCTGATTCAAAAAAGACTCTATGTAAGTATACGGTTTCTCGTATCAGAAAACTACATGAATTCAAGAGGCTTGTGAGCTGGTTGTAAACTTACGTTGTTAGGTTAACTGCGGAATTGATGGATGTGCTGTAAGCCTGGGTTAAACATAGGGTAGACACGGACCTGAGCATGCCTAGAGCACCGTAGAGTCTATCTGAAAATCGTTCATTTTCAGGGTAATGAAGTATCGTATGTATAGCTGGTTTTTACCTATGAAGATGATACACTAACACTATATCCTTATTTTGGAGGAATGAAGCTAATGGAAATTAAAGATATGACAGGACCTAAGGAACTCACGGTTCAAGAGATTATACTGCACCTCACAGAGGGGATAACACTTCCGGAAAATACAGTGGATCAGCTGATCACGGGTTCACCGAATCAGTTTGTGACTGGCATTGTAGTTGCTTTTATGCCTACACAACAGGTCATTGAACAGGCTATTCAGGTCGGAGCTAATCTGATTATTGCCCATGAATCCCCATTTTATAATCATCACAGTGCGACCGACTGGCTTGTGAACAATTCCGTTTATACGGATAAAAGAACATTGATCGACCAAGCAGGCATTGCTCTTTTTCGTTGCCATGATATAATCCACCGTTTCGAGCCAGATGGCATTACAGATGGACTCATTCAGGAGCTTGGCTGGATTACATATCTGAGCGGGCGAACGGCAGAGTCGGATATAGTTACATTTCCAGAAGGAATGACCGTTCAGGAAATTGCTCAACATTTAAAGCAACGTCTGGGTATTGACTATGTCCGCATTGCGGGCAATTCTGAAATCGTTTGCAGACGCGCTGCCGTTCTGGTTGGATTTCGTGGAAATGGACCCGTCACGATACCTCTTCTTCAGAATGAACAGGTGGATCTGATTATCGCAGGGGAAGGATTTGAATGGGAAACGCCTGAATATGTTCGTGATGCTGTACAGCAAGGTAAATCCAAAGCACTCATCATGGTTGGACATGCCGAAAGTGAGGCCCCGGGAATGAAGCTTTTGGCGGACAGACTGAAGGAGTCTTTTCCAGAGACCAAAATTACTTTTGTGAAGGAACAGCCTGTATTTAAGGTGTTTTAACGTTAGGCTAGGTTGGAGAACATATTGAACTACAGCTGACATACCTTTTTACGTAACTTGTCTCATTTATAAACCTGACGATCCTCAGTGAAGCTATCTCCTCCATTTTTCCACATATCCAGCGTTTTGACCTCGTTTGGTGGAATAGCGTTCCTGGGATCGTTAATCCACTTCTTTCTTCCTCCCCTTCCTACCTTCCATAGCTACTTCTTCCCTTGCTTTCTGGAATATTCTGAAGCTCTAGTGTACGCTAGAAGCTGTAAATTTCAGACTCAGGACATTTGTCCTTGGCTGTTTGGAGATATTTATCATTTAATAGAAGTCGAAGTCATGCATTGAAGGAGTGTACGGAGAAAGATGAGAGGGATTATTTTTGCCTTGCTGGGCGGAGCCTGCATTACGCTACAAGGGGTTGCTAACACCAGAATCAGCACAGATATAGGCACATGGCAGGCCGCCTCGATCACCCAGTTAACGGGATTTATACTCGCGGCGATCATCCTGATGTTTGTGCGGGACACCAATCTTCAGGGAATTAAACAGGTTAAACCGATGTATCTTGCCGGAGGCGCATTTGGGGCAGTTATTATTTTCAGTGAAGTCTCTGCGATTCAGCAAATTGGCGTCACTTTTACGATCTCGGCATTGTTGATTGCCCAATTGTTTCTAACTTTTTTGATCGACAGCAATGGATGGTTTGGCGTGCTTAAACAAAAAATGAAACTGCCGCAATTCCTAGGCATTGCTCTAATGATCGCCGGTGTCATCATTATGAAGCTGTAGTTTCATTACAATTAACGCAGAGGTGAGAACCGCATGGAAGAGATTCATCAATCCCAGCAAATTATGGACTATTTGAAACAGTATCAATTGGAGGCGGTTTTTCACGAACACCTACGTCCTCATATGACCCTATGTCAATTTGAAAAATGTGAGCTCATCTGCCGCGAAGGCGAAGCTTCCGAATACTTATATGTCCTGGTAGAGGGGAAAATTAAAATTTTCACCACCTCTCCACAAGACAAAACACTCGTGCTCTGTTTCAAAACACCCCTTGAAGTGGTGGGAGATATCGAATATGTGCGTGAAAGTAACATCGTTAACACCGTTCAGGCGGTGTCCCCTGTTGTAATGCTCCGTATTCATTACCGCTGGCTTACTGAGCTTGCCAGTGATTACGCGCCATTACTGCAATTTTTGCTAAAAATAATCTCACACAAGTTTTACATCGATTCGAACTTTTCGAACTTTAATCTGATGTATCCGGTGGATGTTCGCTTAGCCAGTTATCTGTTATCCATCTCAACGGATGAAGGCGGAACCGTAATGCATGAGGAACTCGACGCTTTTAACCTGACGGACATCGCCAACCTGATCGGCACCAGCTATCGTCATTTGAATCGGGTGATTCAGAAGCTATGTGCTGACGGTTACATCCAACGGGATCAAGGATTAATCCGCATTAAAAATCGTGCAGGCCTTAGGCACATTGCGGGACATAACATTTATGAATAAGGAGTTAGGACACGCATGATCATTACAGGTATTTTACTTGCGCTACTGGCTGGTTCACTGGTCAGTCTGCAAACGATATTTAATAGTAAAGTCAATGAACGCACCGGTTCATGGTCGACCACAACGATGGTGTTATTTACCGGATTTATTGCTTCTTTTGTAATCTCCTTACTCGTTGAAGGAAAAAATACATTTAGCATTCAGCACATGCAGTCGTGGTACTGGCTGAGTGGTGCGATTGGTGTAGGCGTCGTCTTCTGTCTCGTTCAAGGCATGAAGTTACTTGGCCCAACCTATGCGATTTCCATCGTATTAACCTCTCAGTTAAGCTTCGCTTTACTATTTGATTCGATGGGTTGGCTCGGTCTGGAGCAAATTCCGTTCTCATGGAACCAACTTATTGGTGTGCTTGTCATTGTAGGTGGCATCGTGCTCTTCAAATTTGGCGGACTGAAAAAAGAAACATCCGATTCATCGGATAAGCAAGCCCACACTGTTCCGACTAAATCTTAATATAAATCAAAAGAGACTTCCAATATGTCATGTTAGACATATTGGAAGTCCTTCATTTTCAATACTATAAAATTATCTCCTATTCTCATCAAGGGTAACTACCTGAAATTTTTACCACATAGAAATAAAAAAGTCATGCCCATCAGGCATGACTTCATCTCTTTTCATAATCTAATTTGTTTGACATTTGGTTATATAAACCCCTCATTCAATATGCAAGGGCTGGTTTTATTCAGTCTTCAGACTACCATCAATATCGATAAATGAAACAACCTTATCGTTGTTATTGAAGTTAATAGTGTTAGCTCCGTACTGCCAGCTGTTATCATATAAGATGGCTGAAGGTGTTCCCATAGCCTTAATAACATCTTCTTTGCTAGAACCAATTGTCAGGTCTGGAGCGTTAGGCTCTTTATATCCTAAAGTAACCTTTAGAAAATGATTATGGTTTCTCCATGCCTTAACTTCTCCTTTTGAATCGAAACAAATATAAGACAGTTTATCATCATAAAACCACCATACTTCATTACCAATAGTAATTTCTCTACCTTTACCCTTTTCACCCATTAGTGATAGAACTTCTTCTTTAGATGAACCAATAGTAAAGTATTGAAATGGATCAAATGTATTAACGAATTCCGTTGTATTAAAGTTGAATAAGTACTCCTCTGTGCCATTCACTACTATTATCTCGTTTATTCCCGCCTTAAGCCAGAAAGTATAGGAGACCTTATCATCATTCCAATTATGATTTTGTCCCTCTAATAGTTCTCCATTCCAAAATCCGTAAATAAATTCACCATTAGGTTTATAAATTGTTAGGACGAGTTCATCTCCTTCAACTAGATCTTCAACTGTTTCCCCATCCTTTATGCTGAATACATCGTTACTTCCACGTCTAGGCAAATAGTATTCGGCTTTCAGTTCAAAAATGTGCGTAGATTGTTGTATTTTTGGCTCATCATTTTCGTTTTGTGTTGAAGCTGATGAGGAATTCTCAACATTACTACTTACAGCATCAAATCCACTCTGTCCGCTATTTCCGAATCCTGCTTGGCCTGAGCTATCCTTAACTTGCGGTGAATCTGGTACTGATTTACTACTGGAATTACCACCAAAAACACCACCTGAACTGATTGTATTTGAGTTCGTAGCAGTGATAGTTTCTTTTCCATCACTGAAAAATATCAGCCAAATGAAAGAAGCTATTATAATGAATCCATATATTGTTGAAAAATTCTCACGTTCTTTAATAAAGTTCCAAAATCCATCAAAAAAGAATCCAACCTTATCAAGGAAAGTTACAGTTGTCTCTGGAATCGGTTCATCCAAGAACCAACTTTTGTACTTACGTTTACTATACATGTGACCATGAGTATAATCACGATTCAATTGCAATCTTGCTTCTCTACCAATGGAGGCAGCATAACTTGATGATGAGGTTTGTCGAACATATTGGTCGAACAAAGCATTATGGGGATAGACATTACCTAATTCATCTGGTTTCTGTTCTTCTGTTGCCAAAGATAAAAATGCTTTTAAAGAATCATTTCGAGCAATTGCCCGAAGTGCTATTTCTTTTAAGTGACGCTTCGAGTACCGATTTAAGTTCTTATACTCTTCAATTATTAGCTCGTTCAACTCGATCTCTTTCCTCATTGCTTCTCTTACGTCAAGCTTCGCTATTTCCAATAAACTTTCTTTGAGCATTATATATATTCCCCTTGAGATCGTCGATGAGACAACTCTTTTATTGAATGATTAGATAAACTTTTACTCATTTAATAAATCTAACTAGTATAGACGGAAGCTAATCCTCCCATCTCACCAATATAACATCAATATTTATAAGATCAGATGATAGCAGATGTATGAGATGGGGAAATAACTACATGCCTATATCTCTTTTTATTAGAAAATATCGTTGCAATCAAATGACTGTTAAGCCACTTGAACAAAGAGTTTAGTGATGTTAGCACCAATTTTATCAGCCTAAGGAGTATTTAGTTTTCCATTCTAGCCTTATGACATATGTACATTTTATTTAAAGCTTCTTTAGTTCAATAGTCAACTCCTTCAAGGAAGTAAGAATATTCTTATTGAATAATTCAGATTTCTATTTTTCGTATTGGTTATTAATATCATATTTGTTATTTGTCAGTTTAGTTACTAAACTTCAAATCAAAAAAACTCACTTTTTGTGTAATAGTTTCACACAAAAAGTGAGTTTTTTGAACAACAGGAATACGAAAAATTAATGTTAATCATCCTAATCCCCGCCAAAAAACTTATTGTACATCATCGCTAACAACTAATTGGTAAACAATAAGCCGTTTATTGAGTACAGAAATGATACATAAATGCTAAATATTTAATAGGTTTTATTCAATCCTTACACAAACTCCACGTTATGATATACCTGCTGCACATCTTCCAGGTCTTCGAGCGCATCGATCAGCTTCTCGAACTGAACTTGTGCATCTGCAGGCAGTTCAATGTGGTTTTGTGCCAGCATCGTCAGCTCGGCTACCGTGAACTCGTTCACGCCAGCAGCTTTAAATGCTTCTTGTACTGCGTGGAATTGGTCTGGTTCTGCGTATACGATAACCGCTTCATCTTCATCCACGATATCACGCACATCCACATCTGCTTCCAACATGATTTCCAGCACTTCTTCCGCATTTTTACCTTCAACGCCGATGACTGCTGTAGGATCAAACATGTAAGCAACAGAACCACTCACACCCATGTTGCCCCCGTTTTTGTTAAACGCAGAACGCACTTCAGGTGCTGTACGGTTTACGTTATTCGTGAGCGCATCCACGATGACCATCGCACCGTTTGGTCCGAAGCCTTCGTAACGCAACTCTTCATAGTTCTCATCGCCGCTGCCTTTTGCTTTTTCCATTGCACGGTCAATGATGGCTTTAGGTACGTTATACGTTTTGGCACGCTCCAGAACGACCTTCAGTGCACGGTTCGCTTCAGGGTCCGGTTCGCCCTTCTTCGCCGCTACATAGATCTCAACGCCAAATTTCGCGTAGACCCGGCTTGTGTTTGCGTCTTTTGACGCTTTCTTTTCCTTAATATTATTCCACTTACGACCCATATCGTTTCCGCTCACTTTCAACATGTAATCTGCTTTCTACTTTGTCATTATATCGTGTTGCGCTTGGTTCAACAAGTTCATCTCATCAAACGATTCTGCATCGAAGAAACAAAAAGCACTCCGTAAGGAATGCTTTTTGAGTATGCATCAAGTTACGCGTGGAACTGTCTTCCGTCCAGCACTTCAGGTACATAACCCGCACGGATCACGAAATCTCCGAAATGCTCGCCTTCGTTGCGCTCTTTGGCATATTGATTAATCATCGGTGTCAGTGTGTCCAGAATCTCATTTTCACCGATATTTTCGCGGTACAATTTGTTCAGACGATGACCTGTAAAACTACCACCGAGATAGAAATTGTACTTGCCTGGTGCCTTTCCGATAAAAGCAATCTCTGCCAGCATCGGTCTGGCGCACCCATTCGGGCAACCTGTCATACGAATGACAATCTCTTCATCCCTCAAACCCGCTTCATCCAGTACAGGCTCCAATTTGTCGATCAAGGACGGCAGGTAACGCTCGGACTCAGCCATGGCAAGACCACAGGTTGGGAGTGCGACACAAGCCATGGAACTTCTGCGAAGTGCTGAATAATGCGCGCCATCCGTCAGATTGTATTGTTGCATCAATGCTTCAATCTTTTTCTTTTTCTGACTGCTAATGTTACCGATAATCAGGTTTTGGTTCGCCGTCAGACGGAAATCTCCGGTGTGTATTTTGGCAATTTCACGCAAACCCGTCATGAGCGGATAACCCTCTACATCTTTTACCCGTCCATTCTGAATGAACAACGTGTAATGCCATTTGCCATTACTGCCTTTCACCCAGCCATAACGATCCCCATTATGGTCAAAATGATATGCACGTGCCGCTTCCAGACTCCAGCCAAGACGACTCGTTAACTCATCAACAAACCACTCCAGACCATGGTCATCGATTGTATATTTGAAACGCGCATGTTTACGAACCGCACGATCCCCGTAGTCACGCTGAATCATAACCGTTTTCTCTGCAACATCAATCATCTGCTCCGGCGTGCAGAAACCAATGACTTTGGATACTTGAGGATATGTCTTCGAATCTCCGTGAGACATGCCCATTCCTCCGCCAACAGATACGTTAAATCCTTGCAGTTTGCCGTTCTCTACAATGGCGATAAAACCGAGATCCTGTGAAAATACATCCACATCATTGGACGGCGGTACCGCGATACCAATTTTGAACTTACGTGGCAAGTATACCTTGCCGTAGATGGGTTCAACTTCTTCGTCCGAATCTTGGGAGTCAATGATCTTCTCCCCATCGAGCCACAGTTCATGATATGCACGAGTTCGCGGATCGAGATGATTACTCACCTGACAAGCCCATTCATACACTTCAGCATGAACTTCAGACTGATTCGGATTCGGGTTGCACATCACGTTACGGTTAACGTCTCCACATGCAGCGAGTGTACTTAGCAAAGAGTCATTGACCTCACGAATCGTATTTTTGAGATCCCATTTCAACACCCCGTGCAACTGAAACGATTGACGAGTGGTCAGACGGATCGTCTGGTTCGCATATTTATGGGCAACACGGTCCATCATCAGCCACTGCTCCGGCGTTACGATTCCCCCGGAAGCACGCACACGTAGCATGAACTGATAAGCAGGCTCCAGCTTGGATTTATTGCGCTCATTGCGCAGGTCACGATCATCCTGCATGTAGCTGCCATGATGTTTCATCAGCCGGTTATCATCTTCGGGAATTGAGCCAGTAATGCGATCGGCCAGTGTCTCCGTGAGACTTCCACGCAAGTAATTGCTCTTGATCTTTATATCTTCCACATCGCTGTTGGTACGTTGCGGATTAAGTAAGTTATTATAAGCCATGCCGCTTTCTCCTCTCGTTTCTGCGGAATATAACCTTTCGGCTTAGCCTTGGATTAATACACATCCCGCTGATAACGTTTCTCCTGTTGTAACCGTGTCATGTATTCCACAGCCTGCTCGGATGACAGGCCGCCTTCCTGCTGTAGAATCGTAATCAGCGCCGCATGTACATCATGAGCCATTTTTTTCTCATCGCCGCAAATATACACGCTTGCTCCATCCTGAAGCCATTGGTACAATTCCTTGCTATGTTCCAGCATACGGTGCTGTACATATACTTTCTGTTCCGTATCACGAGAGAAGGCAACATCCATTTTCGTCAGAACGCCATCTTTGAGCCAACGCTGCCACTCCGTTTGGTAAAGGAAGTCTGTTGAGAAGTGCTGGTCCCCGTAGAAGAGCCATGTTTTTCCTTCTGCACCCGTTTCTTCTCTTTCGCCAAGGAAAGAGCGGAATGGAGCAACCCCTGTTCCAGGTCCAACCATAATGATGGGTGTATCCGGATTCTCGGGTAATTTGAAGTTGGGATTATGCTGAATATATACTGGCAAAGTGTCACCAGCTTCGATACGTTCAGCGAGATGTACCGAGCATACGCCATAACGTTGTCTGCCACGTGCTTCATAACGTACAGTCCGAACCGTTAGATGAACCTCGTCCGGGAAAGACTTCGAGCTGCTTGCAATGGAATACAGACGTGCTGGTATTTTCCGAAGAACCGCTAGAAACTGAGCGGCTGGAATGCCCTTCAGTGCGTAGTCCTGAACCACATCTAGCAGATCGGAGCTATTCATGACGTTACGGAATTCGGAATCATTGGCGAGTAATGCTGTTAATTCGTTTCCTGAACTCAACTTGGCGAGTTGCTCTGCCACCGGTTTGGTTACTGCTGTAATCTCGTAATGACGCAGCAGTGCTTCGTAAACCGATACCTGATCTCCATTTTTGTTCACCGTAACCCGTTCGTCTGCGTTCCACCCCATAGCTGCAATTAATTCATCCACGAGGCGCGGATGGTTTTCCGGGAAAACACCCAGGCTATCGCCCGGCTCATAATCCAGATTGGAACCTTCCAAAGATAGCTCAATATGGCGTGTCTCACGATCTGATCCGCGGCCATTCAAGTTGAGATTTTCCAGCACCTCTGCCTTGAACGGGTTGGTACGGTTATATTCCGATTCTCCACCACTTACCGCGGCTGTAATCGCTTCACTGGTTACCGCACCCGCAGTAGCTACTGTACTGCTAAGCGATGCAAGTACATCGTTCATCCACGTTGCAGCTGGCTCATCAAAATCAACATCACAGTCTACTCGTGGAACCAAAGCTGTTGCGCCCAGTTCCTGTAGTCGTTTATCAAAATCCTTACCCGTTTGACAGAAGAACTCATAAGAGGTATCTCCAAGTGCCAATACGGAATAACGAAGTCCGTCCAGCTTTGGAGCACGTTTGCTATTCAAAAACTCATGAAAAGGAATTGCATTATCCGGCGGTTCGCCTTCTCCATGTGTGCTGACCACAATCAGAAGATTTTCAATTTTCTTCAGTCCGTTCGGTTTGAAATCTCCCATGGATGACAAGGTTACTTGCAGTCCCTGTTCTTCCAGCTTCTTACCGAGTTTTTTCGATAATCCAATGGAATTCCCTGTCTGGGAACCGTACAGCACCGTAACTTCACGGGAAACGGCAGGAGCACTGACCGGCGCTGCTACCGGATTTTGTCCAACTTGCCCAATAGTCTGTGCTGTTGCCACACCTGCTTGATACGCTGCAATATACCCACCAAGCCAGAGTCTTTGTCCGTCCGTTAATGTAGGAATAAGTCGATTGAGCAATTCTACCTGCTCTTGATTAAAAGGACTATTTGTCACTTGAAGTTCCACCATCTGCCACCTCACGCATTACTTCGATTTTAATTCCTACTAAAATGATCATATTAATTTCTTCTCTCTAGAACCTAACACACCGGGGGGTGAGGGTCAATTTCAATGATTTTATACCATTTATCAGTTTCACTGATAAAGGAACAAAACGTGAAAATCACCTCGTTGCAAATACATCAACAACAATCGACAATGAACAGCAAAAAAAGCTTGCTTTGACCTGACTTCAGGTGAAAACAAGCTTCTTTCTATTTTATAAGTTACAGTGATTCATCACTTTTTCCAGACCAGCTTGCTCATCATTGCATAGATCAGCGTAGCAGATTCGGCTCGGCTGGCTTCAGCCGCAGGTTTTACTTCACCGTTGTAACCACCTACGATGCCCAGGTTCACAAGCGCAGCTACACTTTCTCTTGCATACGAGTTGATCTGAACTGCGTCCCGGAAACGGGCAAGATCAGTTGCGGAAGAATTCTGTGCTTCATCATCAATGAGTCCAGCCGAAACAAGCGCTCTTACTGTTAAGGTCATCATCTCCTGACGAGTAATCGTGGACTCTGGCTTGAAACGTCCATCTCCAGCCCCATCCGTAATACCGAGTGATCGTGCTATGTTAACGGCCTTATAATAAGAAGATTGTTCATTCACATCCTTGAATGGTTCAGTAGAACTCCCGTTTAGGCCGAGCGAAGCTACAAGCCACTGCACATATTGCCCGCGTGTCATATCTTGCTTTGGATGAAGCTGTCTGGTGTCCTCACTACCTGTTGCATCCACCACGCCCCGAACAGCGAGTGCCTCCATCGCTTTTTGTGCCCATGGTACTCCGGCTAGATCCGAAAAGTTCTCTTCCATAGATAAGGCAGCATATGCACCAGTCAAGGATAAAGCATTTGCAGAAAATATAATCTCACCGCGTTGCGGATCGTAATAACTCTGTGGCAGCGGTTTGATTTCCCCGCTTGCTCCAATTTGCACAGCAATCACTTTATCAGCGACGGTATCTTTCGAAGAGGTATACGGTAATTCAATTGAAATCTCTCTATCAGGCATGAAGTTCTGATGATTAAGGCTAAATTCGATTTGCACACCATGTCCTGCTCCCAAACGATCCGTTATCCCTTGCGAAAGCGGTGTGCGGATCAATCGAATAATTGCCGTACCCTCATTGGTTCCCTCTTTTGGCAGCAAATCAGCGGGAAGCTCAACCGTCGCAAACGCAGACACGATACGGAAAACATCGGATTTCTTCTGCTCCAGCAGGGATGAAACTGGCAGGGCCAGCTCATATGCAGCCGCTTCCGGAACAGACTTCAAGCGAAATTCAACCAGACGTTGACCTGTGCCTGTAAGAGGTGCGGCTTTGACCGCAGCTTCAATCGCTGAAGCATCCACTTTGGACTGTGCATTTCCTTCTGGAGCCGAAGAGGCTTGCAGTTCAAGAACAGCGCGGTCCTTTTCTGTGACAGGTTGAGTTGACGACTGCGATTGAGTTGTGCCTGAGGTACCATTATTGTTGCCTATCTGACCACCGTTGCCCGGGTTTGAACCATTTCCATTATTGCCGCCTGAGCTATTCCCTGATCCTCCGCCAGAATTCCCTCCTGAATCATTGCCGCCTGGAGATGTTGTACGTGCAGGCACTTTAATGATCAGAGGCGTCGTTATCGCTTTGCTCCCATCAGAGGTTCGTGTGATGGCAAGTTCAATCCAGACCGTCGTCTCACTCGCTGGTAAAATAATGCTTCCGTCCAGTTGCACTACAGTCGGAGCTGTGCTTGAATGAACGGATGCCATGAAACCTTGAGGCAACACTGGCAGTTTAATTTTTGCAGAAGCCGTCGTTGGCTGTTCGAGTGTTGTAATGCCTGAAGCCACGTCAGCAGCCGTCTGGCGAGTTGTTGTGATTTGATAAGGATCAGACAATCCTTTGATGGATTGGCTTGCATCGTCCAGTGCCTCGACTTTGTAATAGTAAACCGTATCTTCACTCAGCCCAGAATCCGTATACTCTGGAAGCGCGCCGGAATAAACTATTTCGTAAGTTCCTTCTTCTTGATTCGAACGATACAGCTTATAGGTTGCCGCACCGTGTAATGTATCCCAGCCAAGTTTTACACTTGAAGGCGTGGCGGAAACAGAGTGCAGCCCCCCGCTACCGTAACCAGGAGACGATATATCAGGTTTTACAATCATGATCCAGCTGATCAGCGGGTCCTGGGAAGCAGTATTACGCACCGTGATATCCAGTTTACCGTCTGACACTTGAATACCCTTTTGCGCCCGAACACTTGCAGGGATATAGGTAACCGCCCCGGTATTCGTACCGTTAATTAACAAATCCGCACGGCGTGAAGTATTCGTCCACGGATCATTGAATCCCGCATACACATCATACTCACCGTTTGGTACATCAAAGCTATAGGTCAAATCCTTGCCTTTAGGCGAGTTGCTGACATTGCCGCCATTCAGATAACGTACGGTCGAGAAAATATCACCGCCGTTCGAACCGGAAGGCAGCGCATCGGCACTAACATATCCCCAGGATTGACCATTAGCCGGAGCATACATCTGATCTATAATTCCCGGATGCATGAGCGTATCTTGCATATAACCACTCATCAGCTTGTAATCTGCCGTATCATAACCACCGCTGTTCACAAAGTATAATGTATTCTCGGGAATGACAAACACACGAACTGCCTGTGTTTTGTTGTTATACTCAGGGGTTGTAATCTGTAGCGTAAGCGGTCCAGGCTTGGAAAAATCCTCCGCTGTCATCGCACGATGATTAATCGTCCAGACGGCTGGCGTTGACACGAGATTATTTCCATCACGCACCTTTACCGTGGAAGGAAGCACTGGAACTTCGCCAAGCTTCACCGCTTCAGGCAGTTTATCTGCGATATCTACCTTACCCATGGAATTCAACAGATCGGGTGTCCAGCTGTTATACCACTTGATCGCAATGTCTGACCCTATACCGAATTCGATTGGCAAAAACACGTACTTGGCTGCATCGTTGGCGAAATTGCCTCCGTTCCACATATCTCCTACATAAATAAACTTGCCCTTTTCCGGATCAACCGGGATGATTGAAGTTGCCTGTGTACCAAATGCCTTCCCGGGATCAGGATCACTCGGCAGTGTGCGGACAAACGGATTTGTCATCGCCGACCAAGGTCCGAAGATATGATCCGCGACCGTAACTTTGTTTTCATTAGGAGCCCAGCCCGTTGCACCCGATGTTATAATATAGTATTTGCCCTGATACTTGAACATGGCCGGTGCTTCACGCTGTCCACCCGGGAATACCCGGACATAGTCTACGCCGTATTCCGCCTGATACACGCTATCGCGGACAGGATTGCCTTTATCATCCTTAAGACCTTGCTTATGCCAGCCTGTGACGTCACTGTAATCCTCGGTGAGCTTGGAAATGTATAACGTCAGATTTTCTTCGCTGGAGTAGATCAGGTAACCCGTGCCGTCATCATCCTTAAATAGCGTCATGTCACGGGCCATTCCTCTGTCACTTGGGAAATAGTCCTTCTCGCCTTCAGGGGCCATGTCCATACGGTAACTTTTCTGATATATAAAAGGTCCAGCAGGTGAGTCACTGATTGCATAACCGGCCTTCGCTTTACCGTAATTCGCATTATTGTTGTAAGGGTCCTTGTCTCCATCCATATGAGCCCACATGACATATTTTTTCGTTTTATCATTGTAAATGACCTTTGGCCGTTCGATAATCCGTCCTTTGCGAATATCGGCCCAGATGTCCACACGATCCTCGCGACCTGCATAGAGTTCCTTGATTAACGGGTTTGTGTCAAAATCATCCATCGATTGCAGCATCGTCAATGCCATGCCTTCGTCTGTCCAGTTCATCAGGTCTTTGGAAGAATAGGCACGCACACCCGCAGCAGGCCACCCCCCCGTATGATATTCGCCATACCAGTAATATTTTTCTGTTTTTTCATCGTAAAAGAAACCTGCGCCATGAGCATCAATCGGTTTGCCGTTTTGATCCGGCCACATTTGTCCTGGCGTAATACTTGTGCGCACCGTGGATACACCAAGCGGTGCAGATACAGGAGTGTCCATTCCGTCCACTTTGGCCTGAATTGTATAAAAGTATCCCGTGCCCATCGTCAAACCTGTATCGTCTAACGAAGTAGACTTCCCTGTGTAGACTTGCTGATACGTCCCCGAAGCGCTTGTGGCCTTCGAAACCGTGTAGGAGACTTCCGATCCGGGCAGTGCAGCCCATCCTAAGGAAATGGACGTATCCGTTATAGCAGTAACACCAAATCCTGAAGGAGAATCTACCGTGTACGTCTGCGCTTCCGCTGTACTAAATGCCGATTCACCCGCAGCATTGTACGCCGTCACCCGATAACTGTAATTCTTTCCAGGCTCAAGTGCCTGATCTGTAAAAGACAATAGGTTGCCGTCATATACCTGTTCATAATCTTCCGTTCCTTGCTCGGCGCGAACGACACGATAACCATTCGCCTTACTGACCGTATTCCAGCTCAATTTGACACTTGTCGCTGTCAACGCTGTCGCCTTCAAGTCCCCCGGTGCCTGTGGTGCCTCGGCAGCCGTTTTGGCTTCAAGCGGGACAGACCACTGTGACTCGGTTAATGCCCCGTAGTCATAGGCAAGTCTGTAATAATAGGCTGTATCCGAGCTTAGTCCTTCATCCACATAACTTGTTGATGACATCTGACTTACATAAGAGTAGCCGCCTTCCTCTGTGTTCGAGCGATACAGACGGTAACCCGTTGCCCCTTCAATATCCGGCCAATGCAATGAAATTGAAGATGCCGTCTCTCCATCCTTTGCAAGCACAGCTTCATTCATTCGAGGCGGCTCCGCAATCATTACATCATCAATATGTACGGTCTGCCACTTATTTCGAATGCCAACGGTACCGGTTGCAATAGATGTATCGTTCAGATCAAAAACCAATCGGTCCATCCCATTTTCGACGATATAACCGCGGATGGAGGTCCCCGATACCGACACTTTAAGCGTATACCATGTATTTTTACTGAATGCATACTCCACCGATTTTAGCGTGGTATCTGCGCCATTTACTCTTTTGCTGAAAACGAGTTTGTTGCCGGGCACCTGCATTTGGAAATAGTAGTAGTTGCTCTTGTCTTGAAACCGCGGCAAAATACCGGGAAATCCCTCACCCGCTCCTGTATAAAAACGCATCGACACTGTTTTATCCGGTACGGGCTCCCCCGTTGTGATAAAACCTTCATCGGTCCCATTTTGAAAAAGAACCTGGTTGGCTGCGTCCGTCGGATCTGATGTCACTTGCCACTGGCCTGAGATCACATGCCATTCTGGTGAAACGGTATAGTCCCCATCGGAAAAATCGTCTTGAATTAACAATGCGGGAATAAGAGCTCCATCTGCAAGAACCTTGTTCGGGTACATCAACGGTCCTGAAGATAACATCAGTGCAGCGGATAATAGAATTGCAACCGGTTTTCTCAGTTTATCCAATCTCGATTCGCTCCTTTGCGCCTGAAAATATAAGCAGGTTCCTTACATATTCAGCGTAGTGGTTAAACACGCCCTAGTACACATGAATCAGTCCATTGGGCCTCAGACCATGCTTCTTCCGCTGATCACACCTCCCCATTCAATGAAACCGGTTTCATTCAAGAGCAAAAAAAGCCCCGTTTACTCAGGCAGGTGCAATCATGCACGTTACGGAGAACCGAGAACCGTTTCTTTTTTGCCCATGTCGTCAAACAGGTTTCTTAAACACAAAATGTAACCGCTTTCTAGAATTAGAATATCGTTTGCTTTTAAGGCTGTCAACCATTCTTTTGTCCTATTTCATCCTCCGCCTAATATGACAAAAAACGCGTATTCCACATGCTCTATGCAAGTGAAATACGCGCCTTTTAGAATACTTTGGTCGTCCAGGATTCACAGTTCCATGTGTCTGTCACGACGTCACGGTAAAATTCAGGTTCGTGTGAAATCAGCAAAATGCTGCCTTTGTACGCTTGAAGCGCACGTTTTAACTCATCCTTCGCATCCACGTCCAAGTGGTTCGTCGGCTCGTCAAGCACAAGCAGGTTGGTCTCATTGTTGATCAGCTTGCAAAGACGCACTTTCGCTTTCTCTCCACCACTGAGAACTGCGACCTTACTCTCGATATGTTTCGTTGTCAGTCCGCATTTGGCAAGTGCGGCACGAACTTCAAACTGGGTATAGGAAGGGAACTCCTGCCAGATCTCTTCAATACACGTATTGTAGTTGGCATCCTTCATCTCTTGCTGGAAGTATCCGATCTCCAGATGTTCTCCGCGCTGGACATTGCCTTCCAAAGGCTGAATTTCACCCAAAATGCTACGCATCAGGGTAGTTTTACCGATACCGTTCGCACCAACAAGCGCAATTTTCTGGCCGCGCTCCATACGCAGATCAAGCGGTCTGGACAACGGTTCGTTATAACCAATAACCAGGCCTTTCGTTTCAAAAATAAGCTTGCCTGACGTTCTCGCATCGCGGAAGTTGAACTGTGGCTTCGGTTTCTCCTTGGCCATCTCGATAACATCCATTTTGTCGAGTTTCTTCTGTCTGGACATCGCCATATTCCGAGTGGCAACGCTGGCTTTGTTACGTGCTACGAAGTCTTTCAGGTCTGCAATCTCTTGCTGCTGACGCTTGTACGCCGATTCCAGCTGTTGTTTCTTCATCTCGTAGACTTCCTGGAAGTGGTTGTAATCGCCCACATAACGCGTCAGGTCTTGATTTTCCATGTGGTAAATGAGGTTGATTACGCTGTTCAGGAACGGAATATCATGCGAGATGAGAATAAAGGCATTCTCATATTCCTGCAGATAACGTTTCAGCCATTCAATATGCTGTTCATCCAGATAGTTCGTCGGCTCGTCGAGGAGCAGAATATCCGGTTTTTCCAGCAATAGTTTGGCGAGCAATACTTTGGTCCGTTGTCCACCGCTCAGGTCATTAACGTCCTTGTCCAGACCAATGTCGGTCAAGCCCAGACCACGCGCAGTTTCGTCGACTTTGGCATCGATCATGTAAAAGTCCTGGTTTGTCAGTGTATCCTGAATTGTACCTACATCCTCAAGCAACTGCTCCAGTTCCTCTGGCGTAACGTCGCCCATCTTGCCGTACATGTCATTCATTTCCTGTTCCATGTCAAACAGGTATTGGAATGCGCTGCGCAGCACATCGCGAATCGATTGTCCTTTGCTGAGTACCGCATGCTGGTCGAGATAACCTACACGCATACGTTTGGACCATTCCACTTTACCTTCGTCTGGCTGTAGCTTACCTGTAATAATATTCATGAAGGTCGATTTACCTTCTCCATTCGCCCCGATCAGACCAATGTGTTCGCCTTTAAGCAAGCGGAATGAAACGTTGTTAAAGATAGCACGATCACCAAAACCGTGACTTAATTTTTCTACATTTAATATGCTCATTCATGACACCTTTTCTATATAGACTTAATTCTTTGTATATTATAAGCGTTATCTGCCGCACAACTCAACGCCCTATTTAAAAAATGTGATGTTCGATTTGCCTTATCCCGGCGTATGCGGTAAAATTTTGCCTTAAACGAATTACAACCATTATATAGAACGGAGCTCTCAGCGAGAGCATCAGGTGAATGTCATGATTGAAGTAAAACAGTCCAAGCTGGGTGACGGCGGTGAGTTTAATCGCGGGGTATTTGCTACAGTGGATATTGCAAAAGGTCAACTGATCCATCAGGCCCCTGTGGTGCCTTATCCAAATGAAGATCACGAGCATATTGAGAAAACAATTCTGGAGGATTACGTCTTCGAATACGGTGCCAATCATACGGCGATCCTGTTAGGATACGGCAGTCTGATTAATCATTCCTACGAGCCTAATGCCACGTATGATATCAACTTCGAAAATCACACCTTTGATTTCTATGCTTATAAAGACATCAAGGCTGGCGAAGAAATCCTCATTAACTATAACGGCGAAGAAGATAATATGGACCCGCTATGGTTTCTGGACGATTACGAAGAACGTATGCGCGAAATGCAGGACAAGGAAGAACAAGACGACGAGCTCACTCAAGAACCAGAACAGAAGTGACCAGACCAGTGCAGAGGCAAATTTATTCTAAAATGTAATATAGTGCTACCTCTAATCGCTCATCGAGCCATCCTATGAACGTACTTGAGCATTCTCACCCAGAATACAATTTTTCGCTAGCTGCCTCATGAAGCATTCATTGAATGTAATGTTGATATTTGACCATAAGAAAACCGCCTTTGTTGAAAAGGCGGTTTATTACAATCGTGTCCCGTTAGCGCAACGACTTACTCTGTTGAATTCCGTGTTCGTAGATGTAAAGCGGCGTCTGAGAAGGCGGATCGTACCTTATCGCGACTATAAACGCCAAAATGGTGTTGATAGCCATAGCCTCTTAGCCGGAACGAAATAATGAACCTAATCCGACAGTGCCCGCATGATGTTGGATTTCGCTTCTGCCGCAATCGTTTCATTCCCGTCATCGATCGCTTGCATTAAGATCAGTATAGGTATGTATACAGCGATCAGACGCGCCAGCAACTTCGTTTCCTCGTCCGCTCCTCCGTACGTTTCAAAAAACACGCCGCGAGCGTATGGTGGTAAAAAGCTATAAGCAATGCTCAAATCGCAAGCCGGATGACCTACGCTCAGATCACCCCAATCAATGATTCCGGAAACGATCCCGTTCTCATTCACAAGCATATTTTTGAAATGAAGATCTCCATGTAGCACTTTATTCACGGCCTCGACACGGTCCTGTGGCAGACTGCCAATATATGCTTCGATCACACCGAACTCTTCCGGAGACAAGTGTTCAACTACCTTCGACAGAAAACCCTCCATTTTCACTTTGCGCGATGCAATGTCCGTCAAGTTTCGATGATCTTGCTGAACTCCGCACTCCAGCGCCGCCTGCACCGGAAACTCATGTAATCTTCGCAAAAATTTCGCCAGCGTCTCTGCCGATAAAGCCCGGTGTTCTTCTGCCAAACCGATTGGGAAATCTCCTGGCACGTGGGCATAGCCGAGAAATGGTGCCGGGTATTCGTCACTTGCTTCGCCATAGAATAACGGTTTCGGATAAGGGATGGTCAAATATGCATCCAGCTTCGGTAGCAGCTTCCCTTCCATACGAATCGCACCAACTGCAAACGTCCTTCTTGGAAACCGGAATACATACTCGTTACCGATGAGAAAAACCGTATTGTCCCAACCCCAGCCCAATCGCTTCACTTGCTTTGATGACAGCTGAGGGAATTGTCTGCCGATCAGCGTCCGCGCTTGCTCTTCGTTAACCTCCCACTCCGCATCCCATACATTTGTTTCTCCCATGAATTGTCTGCCTCCTCGTTTCTTACATTCCCTGAAAGTTACGCATAACTGCCCTTTAGCTTAACAAGAAGAAGCAGAAAACCGAAGTTTTTTTATTCTTACAATCGAAGCAATCCTTCCATTTCTTCAATTGGCTGTGGTAGCTGTTTACATTTTGATTCACTGATTCCCTTACAGAATCTATTCTCTGCGTTTACCCGCTAATTGGTGGATCGGTATGCAAGTCTGCATCTGGTGCGGTGTATATCCATCTTGTAAAAGCAACCTCAAAGCCTGCCCGTTTAGGCGAGCAAAGGAACGGTCCTGCCTGCTTATCGGTTGGATAAGCAAATCTCGCCACCCGAATCGTACGCCACGGATGTTCATCTGTACGCGCACGAATGACAACGGATTCCTGGTGATACGATGCACGAATGGTAACGATTCGTCCCCCCCACTCCGGTACAGGTGAGAGTGACCAATCTGAAAATTGATCTGTGACAACAGCGCCCACATGCACAATGCCATCATTGACTTCAACCCCGGCTTTAATCCACTGATGTTCTCCATGCCACAGCATTAATCCCGCCTGATCATATAATTCGGTGAAAGAACTTAGATCAAACGAAACTTCAACAGCTTGTTCCCCATCCCACGGCGCAAGCAAGGCATGACCATTTCGGTGACAGAAACCATAGAACGTCTCTTCCCAAAAATCGCTACCCTCCTGAGCCTGTACAATCAACCTCTCTCCATCATGTTGGGTATGAACAGGCTCGGTTGTCCAGCTTCCTCGTTCAAGGTTTGTAAAGTTGACGGACATCTTCATTCCCATCCTTTCTGCTTCGTCTATACGTGTACCAATTCGACATACTCTGTACATTTACCTTGTAAACTACCTCATAATCTACCTTATATGCTTCAGTTATGCTCTTATCCCTTGTATGAATAGATCATGCATGGATCTAATACCCACAAAGATTTCCTCATCAATTTTCTCATCTATGCTACTCCACCAACTGTTTTGAAAACAAGCGCTCGATGGATAGCGGGAGCTTACCCGTTATGCGTAAAACGGTATCCGTAACCTGATCTTCTCTCCCTTCCTCTCTAATATGAGTATCCAGACCTACAAGCATCGTCGCATATTCCTCTGGCATCCCTGCTTGAATCATCTGGTTCCTTAAAGTCTCCTCCGATAACGATTCATGCTGGATCGGCTGATTTAAAATTTCACTGGCTTTCAGCGCCACCTCTGCATAGGATAACGATTCCGGTCCCGTTATGATGTGCTCTGTATTATGGGGAAAAGCATCGGTCAGGGCACGGAAGGCAGCCGCTGCTATATCGTCCGCACTTACAAAACCGATTCTCCCCTCACCCGTTGCACTATATATTTTGCGAAACTGGGCAATCGACTGTCGATGAGGACCCTCCGTGAAATTTTCCATAAAATAAGAAGGACGTAACACAGCCCACTCTGGCGCAAGCTTTTTCAAGGCTTGATGTACTTTGCCAAAAACGGGCCCTTCTTCATCGACAGATGCACTTCCCAGCAACACAAAACGCTTCACTCCACTCCATATCGCTTCCTGAATGAAAGGAACCATCACTTTCTCTGGATTTATATCCATCTGTGGCACAACAAGATAAATTTGATTAATACCCTTTAGTGCTGCGCCATATGTCGCAGGATCATACCAGTCAAAGTAGACATGATTCCCACGAGAATCTGTGGACGACGGAAGCTTTCTTCCAGCCAAACGTACCGGATAACCTTGTTTCTGTAGCTGTGCAGCCACTCGACTTCCTGTCTTGCCATTCGCTCCGGTAATGAGTGTAAGAGGTTTCTCATTGCTCATCTACAACACCTCCCATTTCCGATTCCATTACGATAAGAGGATTCCAATAGTCTCTGTAATGCGTAATTTTGTCATAATCATAGCTGACGACAGAAATATATGTTTGATTGTATGGCTTCCCTGTACTCAGAAATACGCCTTCACAAGTGAATTCTGCTACAAATCGTTGTTGGTCTGGATCGATTAAAATGGTCGGTTCGCTAAATTGATGAATTTTGAGAAATTTAAACAACGCAATCACATGATTGAAAATGGCTGATTTCCCTTCCAGCCGCTGCGGATAACCCGGAGGTGAATAAGGAAATTCAAAAATGGCATCAATGGTAAACAGCTCTGCCCACTCATCGAATTTCCCATCAAGCAGAAGCCCAGTGAAGTGTTGCATGATTTGCTTGGGTACATTTTGCTCATTGTCCACCTGTTGTTGTTCTTTCATTTTAAACCCTCTCCTTTTCAGACTGACCAGTCTAGAATGGATAAAAAAATAAACGCTTAAGGCGTTCATTTATAAAACGTTTAATCCAAAACCTTCAAAGTCGTTTGCACAAGTTCCCGCATTTCTTCCTCACTAGCACCACTCTTCGCCGTATATGTGAACGAAAGCCTTGAATAGTTAAGAAACCGTGCGATACGATGCAGTTCTTCTTCTTGTAACTGTAACTCTCCCGTATTGCACCCTCGTAAAAGTGCTGTGTAAAATACGTTCTCCATCCAGCGATTATTCGCCTGTATAAATGCAGCGATCTCATGTTGCTGAGGTGCCTGTTCTATCGCGCTGTTAATGATAAAACATTCGTTGCGCCGATCCGGATCGGCTAACACGTTCACCACCTCTTCAAACAATTGTTGCATACCCTCACGTACACTGCCGCTTTGTTCTAACAGTTGTGTCGATGCTTCTGTTTTCTGCTGCACATAAAATTTCAGAGCAGAGACAAACAAATCATGTTTTGTTCCGTAGGTGTCATAGAGGCTTTGCCGGGCAATGCCGAGTTCATTAAGTAATACCGTTAACGAGGTCCCTTCATAACCATAAGCGCCAAAAACAGAAGTCGCTTTTCGTAATACTTGTTCTGTGTCAAACTCTTTCGCTCTTCCCAACTGGTGTCCCCACCTCCTCTTCGTTAAACACATCTTACACTTTCCAGACTGATCAGTCAAGAAAATGAATGATTTAATTTTCGACAAAGTGGTATAATGGCATTACAGGCTGAATGTTCCTTAACCATTTATGACGATGTCAATATATAGAGGAGTGAAGCGAAATGCATATGCAAATTACAGATCTGGCAGCACAACGTTTAACAACAAGTTTGAATGATCAACCGGGTTATTTCAAAGTATTTTACGATATGGAAGGTTGCGGATGTAACGGTGTTATCGTGTTACTGATTGTTGATGAACTGGGTGCGCTGGATGAGCAGATTGAAACCAACTTTGTTCCATTCTACGTGGATCCCAAACACCAGCTTAACCTGGAATCAAGCATGAAACTGGATGCACAAGAAAACTATCCCGCATTTACCCTCAGCAGCGACTCTGGTGTAATCAGTAGTAACCTCCGGCTTCGTGATGCACGCGCTGCCGCTGTAGGTACACCTAGTGCTGAAAACGCTTGTACACTATCCTAAACAGCAGGTACGCAGCGTATTACCACCCTTGTAGGGAAAGCATGCAAAGATGATTTTTCCAGCTTTCTCAAGCACCAGATGCTTTGAGCAACTTCTAATGATCATGAGGAACCTTATTTAGCTCCAAAATAGTAAATTGAAAATCTAACGATCACCAGTAACGTTATTTAACCTGAAAGCAGTATTTGATTATAAAAATGGGCTTTTTTCGTAGAATAAGCACTCTGGTGATCGTTAGATTTTTTACAGCTTGCTTGATAAAAGCCTGGAGTTACTCGCTTAAATTGTTTTACTTGCTTGTGCCTTGAATTTACTGATGAATAACTTGGCCCTCCCTGTTTATTCCCTTTATGCTCTTTACTTTGTGCTCTTTAAGTTCTTTATGTCTTTACTCACTTTCATCTTTTTCCTTACTCCCCCACCGTTTACATTTCTCCTTCCAGCTTCTTTTGCCCGGTAGCAACCGATTTTCTAGGACCTTCATCCTGAAATATGCGATATTCGAACTTTCATCTAATTTTCCAATAAAATAGATTCTAGCAAACTTTGTTTACAAGTCGGAAACATTTGGAGAACCTATGGACATAATCCTCCAGTATACTTGGTTTATAGATTAATATATTCCAAGGAGGAATTCCCATCATGTCATCACTTACTCGCAAATCCATCATATCGACACTTCTGGTTGGCTCAGTGCTTGCAAGCACAGCGTTTACTACACTTCCAATCAACCAAATCTTTAACCCGGTTGCCTCTGCAGCAAGCTCAACCTTCTCTCAATTTCTGAAAGATAATGCTCCAAGCCGTACCATTACGACATCTAGCAAAGGCGTTGCTACCGTGACTAATCTATCCAGCACCGTTGTGCTTGTGAATAAAAAAAGAAACTTACCATCCACTTACGAGCCGAAAGATCTGGTCGTTCCTAATATCCCATTCAGCTTCTCCGGCTCAAGTCCGAAGAAACAGATGCGTAAAGTCGCAGCGTCAGCAATGGAGAAATTGTTTGCCGCCGCAAAAAAAGACGGTATCGATATCAAAGCCGTTTCGGGCTACCGTTCATATGCTACGCAGAAAGCAATCTTTGACCGTAATGCCAGCATCAAAGGCGAAGCTGTTGCTAACAAAACAAGTGCTCGTCCAGGACAGAGCGAACATCAAACCGGACTCGCCATGGACATTTCCAGCGCTTCGGCAGGTTATGATCTTCAGCAAAGTTTTGGCAACACCAAAGAAGGCAAATGGCTGAAAGCCAATGCCCACAAATACGGTTTTATTATCCGTTATGGCAAAGATCAAGAGAAGTTAACCGGATATTCATATGAGCCTTGGCATGTCCGTTATGTTGGTGTCTACATTGCTGGCGAGATTACTAGCCAAAAATTAACTTTGGAGCAATATTTGGAACGTGCAAAATAAGCTCTCGGTCGGCAAGCAGCTTAGTAACTCAACCTCTTCATTTGCAGATCGATACCTGGAGAACGGGGCACACTCGCCCCTTCTCCATATAAATTACAAGATAGCTATAGTTCCAGGAAAGCATCTGTGCACCAATGTATTCTGAGAAAGTGTTCTTGATTGCAGTCACGTATCCCACACGGTTACAGATCAACTATTCAACATTTTTTAGACTCCAGCAATACGCCGAATCAAAACAGGCAACCGTTTTACACCTTCGGTACCCGCCCAGGAACTTGCCCCTGCCAGTAAATCGTTGTGGCTCAGATAAAAGGCTGTTTTGTATACAATGTAACCCAGTATGATCTCCACCACCACAAACTTTTTAAGGGCAGAGGATTCAAAGACATAAACCTGGAACTCACGATGCCGCCAAGCTGATTTTAATCTGAGGATGAATGATCTCATGACTCACCTCTGCTGTTTTCTACTAGCGTATGGCGAGCATATCTTGTCTTATTCAAAAATAATACTTACATAAAGTAATTAAGTATGTTATATTCACTTTATAAGCAAGCAAACTATACATAAGTGAGGTAAACAACATGAGCGAACTGGACCAATTGATTAAAAACCGAAGATCTGCTGTTATTTTTGAAGAGGGAATTGAAATTTCAGAGTCCGAACTGGAAGAAATGTTTGCTTTGAACAAATTTGCGCCATCCGCGTTTAACCTGCAACACACTCATTATCTTGTATTGACCGATGAAGCTCAGAAAGAGAAAGTATATCAGGCTTCTCAGCAGTATAAAGTGAAAACAGCTTCTGCGGTCATTATCGTGTTAGGGGATGTCAATGCTCATCATCATATTCGCACGATTAACGAAGGACTGCTTAACTTAGGCGCACTCACGCCTTTTCAATACGAGCAGGAATCACAAAGTGTTATCGAATTCTACGAAACTCGCGGCAGATTTTTCCAACGTGAGGATGCCATCCGTAACGCCAGCCTGTCAGCGATGCAATTCATGCTGATCGCTCAGGATCGTGGCTGGGATACTTGTCCGATGATTGGATTTAACGCTGAGGAACTGCAGCAAAGTCTTAACATTCCGGATCATTATGTAACTGCGATGATGATTACCATTGGCAAAAAATCAGAATCCAAACAACGTCCACGCGGGTATCGTAAACCCATTCATGAATATGTTAGCTTTAATAAAATGAATGCCGAATAACTGTTATCCGATCTTTTTCCTAAAATAAAAGTGCTTTAAAAGCCACGACTTCGACTTCGTGGCTTTTTCGTGTGTAGAACTTAATCAAGTTACTGACTGCCTTAATAGCCTTCTTAACATTCCGTTGTTTCAATACGTTTCATATATTAACTCATCCGAGATCTGGAGATCGCTATCGAATTCCGCATAGATATAGAGCTGCCCGGCTGGCGTATCGCCAGCATCAAATCCCAACTTTAAAATGCCATCTGCTTGAAATTCTACATCTGCCAGCGCCAAAGTATTTACATCCTCGTCTGGATGAGCGTTACCAATCATATGAAGCGCCCGTTCTCGCAGGACATGCCATTGTTCCCAAGCAGCTTCGAAAGAAGCGGACAATGCATCCATACCGGCCTTCGTTGAAATTTGTGCCGTAACTCGCAGTTCTCTTCCTTCCTCCTGCAAATTCATATGATATATCGTCGTTTCATTATCATATTGAAATGTACCCATGCCTGGGACTTCATGATCCGGTTCAATGATGAGATTATCACCGTACTGCATGCGCTCCATCTTGGAATTACAGCTTACGTCAAGTGATTTTAACTTATTTTCAGAACAATATAGTTCCACAAGTTCGGTATTATTACGTAAATCCAGTTCACGAATATGATTATTGAAACAACGCACACTTTCCAGACGGTAATTGGAACGGAGATCCAGACTTTTAAGTTGATTGTGATGACAGCGAAGCTCCAGTAAAGCAGGACAGCCAGTGACATCAAGCTCAATAAGATCATTGCTCGAACAATCCAAATAAGTTAGGTGCTCATTACTTACCATATCCAGTGAGAAAAGTGTGTTGTAGCTGCATGCGAGTCTTTGCAATTGCTTTAGATGCCCTACTTTCAGTTCAGAGAGCAAATTCCAGTTACATTCAATCGTTATCAGCTTATGATTCTGCGAAAGTTCCAGTTTACGCAAACAATTAAAGCTACAATCTAATGTGTCAAGCTCTGTATTGGAGTTCAACTTCAGCTCAACAATTTGATTTTCTCTGCATAATAACGTTCTCAACTTCAGATTATGTTCAACATTCAGACTGATCAACGCATTATATGTGCAATCGAGCACCTTGAGTTCCGTGAAATATTCAATGCCTTGAAGATTTTTCATACCTACTCTGGGAAGCTCCAGGGTCTCCACTTCACTCACATCCTGTGCCCGAATATAACCCCGTTGATCACAATAATTCGCTAATATGTATTGCTTGAAAAGTTCATCTGTAAAGGCGTTTGTAATATCCATTCCATCCATATTCATCATCCATTCTCCTCCCTAGTCAATTTCACACGTTCACTATGTAAATGTCGTATCATGCCTATTTTATGAGTTCTTTGGGTGGTTTACAATGCTACCAGACTATCATTTCTGTGCTGAGTCCTCTACTGAATCAATGTTATATCAAATTTGCCGAAAAATATTATGTATTTTTTTTTATAACATGTTAGCATACTTCAAGTAAGCAATATATTGAAAAAGGAGATAATGATTATGGAAAAGAAAAACATGTGTCTAGAACATCTTGCCCCCGTCAGTATTGCTTATGTACGTCAAACTGGACCTTATGGCCCCTCGAACATCCAGACAATGGAAAAGCTGAAACAATGGGCCGCGCAGAAAGAACTACTGAAAGAAGACGCCGTTCTGTATGGTATTCCTCAAGATAATCCTGAATCAACACCTCCGGAGCATTGTAGATACGATGCGTGCATTGTAATTAGGGATGATTTTAAACTTGAAAAAGAACCTCATCTCAACATTAGCTTAGGAAGCTTCCAGGGTGGAAACTACCTCATAATCACGATTCCACATACGGCTGAGGATATTCAGAAAGCTTGGAATGAAATAATCTCGCAATTACAATTGCAGGGCTATCGTATGGATACCAAACCTGTTTTCGAAAGATATCGTCCTCAACTGCTGGCTCAACATTTATGCGAGCTATGTATTCCTCTAACAACAGATTAAGGTAATTTACACTTTACATGTTTTATCCCAGACTTAGTCTTATATGCTCCCTAATGACTGAATATAAACAGAAAAGTGACTTCCATTGAAGTCACTTTTCTACGTTGCATCTGTTATTGATTTGACTACACTAGAATTGCACTTATACTTTCATCGTTAACAGACTATGCATTTCATATTAAAATGCCCAGTTTCCTTTGCGGAATACCGGCTCAATCGTACCGTCCTGTAACTCCCCGTCGATGTCCAGTTCCGCAGAACCAATCATGAAATCGACATGTGTCAGGCTTACATTGCATTCATGTTTCAACAGTTCTTCATTCGACATCGATGTGCCACCCTTCATGTTGAACGGATACGCACTTCCGACAGCCAGATGACAGGATGCATTCTCATCAATGCCCGTATTATAGAAAATACGATTCAGATTCGAGATTGGCGAATCATGCGGCACGAGCGCCACTTCTCCCAAGTAACGAGCCCCCTCGTCTGTCGCAAACAGGTTCTTCAGATGCTCTTCGCCAGAAGCCGCTGTATACGCAACAACCTGACCATCTTTAAATGTAATTCGCATCTGATCTACCAGCTGTCCGTTCAGATTCAGCGGCATCGTGCTACTAACATAACCGTTCACACCGCTGCGCTTCGGCATCGTAAATACCTCTTCTGTCGGCATATTCGCGACGGTGTAGACCCCTTGTTTGTTTTCACTGCCGCCACCGCCCCAGATGTGGTTGTCTACCAGTTCAATTTTCAGATCCGTACCTGGTGCACGATAGTGCAAACTCTTATAATTTTTCTGATTGAGTAACTCACTCATTTTGTTCAACGTCTCAATATGCTCTTTCCAGTTCTGTACAGCATCTCCGCCGTCCACACGATTCATCTTGAAGATGGTATCCCACATCACGTTGATGCGATCTTCCTCAGGAATGTCGGCAAACACTTTATTGGCCCAAGCTTTGGTTGGCGCTTTGATCAGACACCAGCTGATGTCATGGTTACGTGTATATTTGGAATATCCTTTGCGTGCCTCTGCTGCCGCTTTGGTTGCACGGGATACTTTGGTCGCTTCGATTCCGTTGTACAAGTCTGGGTCAGGAACTTTAATCGTCAGTGTTGCTCCTCCAGCTTCGGCGAACCGTTCCATCATGTCGCCTTTCCACTTCGGATAATAGTCAAAGCTATCATCCGAGCCATGCTCAAACCGGCTACGTGTAATTTTATCGTCCTCAAAATCGACTTGTACATAGTTGGCTCCGGCTGCGTATGCTTTTTGGGCGATTAGACGTGTAAACTCCAATGTTTCAATCGGTGCTGTTACCAGTAGGTCTTGTCCCTTCTGGATATTCACACCAACCTTGATGACCAGTTCAGCGTATTGTTCCAATGATGTTGCAAAAGATTGTTCAAACGAGCTCATGTTGGGTTCACTCCTGCTTCGGTAAGATTTCAAATTGCTGTATTCTCAAACTTCATCAATCAAAAATGTTATTTCATTTTTAGCCTCTACATCGCTCTATACACAGTCCGCAAACTAACCGTTGCGTTTTTCCTGTTCACGGAGTTCAATGCGGCGAATTTTACCTGAGTTGGTCTTGGGTAGATCCGTTACAAATTCAATTTTGCGTGGATATTTGTAAGGTGCTGTCCATTCCTTCACATGTCTTTGCAGTTCATGAGCGAGTTCCGATGAAGCCTGGGAAGGGTCTCGGAGCACAACAAAGGCTTTGACAATGTTACCCCGAATTTCATCCGGACTTGCAACGACAGCACACTCTTTCACACTCGCATGTTTCATGAGCGCTTCTTCCACCTCAAACGGCCCAATGGTATATCCCGAACTGATGATAATATCATCACTGCGGCCTTCAAACCAGAAGTACCCTTCTTCGTCTTTGCTTGCCCGGTCACCTGTGACAAAATATTCCCCGCGCTGGTTCGCTTCCTTGCGACCCTCGTCCTGATAATAAGCACGGAACAGCGCTGGCATGTCTTGATGCACAGCAATATCTCCAACCTCCCCAGCAGGTAGAGGTTGTCCATCTTCACCGATAATCTCGATCAATCCCGGGGTAATGGACTGACCCATCGAACCTATGCGCACAGGCGCATCCTTCAAACTGCCAATTAACAGCGTGCTTTCCGTCTGTCCGTAACCATCGCGGATGGTGAGATCGAAATGGCGCTGGAAGATTTCAATGACTTCCTGATTCAGCGGTTCTCCCGCCGATACAGCGCTACGAAGATGGGATAAATCATAATGTCCGAGATCATCCGTTTTTGCCATCAGGCGGTATTCCGTCGGTGTACAGCAGAGCACGTTAATCTGATGCGCCTGCATCAACTCCAGGTAACGCTTTGGCTGGAATGAGCCGTTGTATACCAAACCTGTTGCCCCTCTTCCGAGTACCGACAGGAACGGGCTCCAGATCCATTTTTGCCATCCAGGTGCTGCTGTTGCCCACACCGTATCCGTCGGCTGAATATCCAGCCATAACGTGGATGCAATCCGCAGATGTGCATAACCCCAACCGTGGCTATGTACAACGCCCTTTGGATTACCCGTCGTGCCCGAAGTATACGCAAGAATGGCCATATCATCACGGTGCGTCTGAACAGCAGCCATTTCATCCGGCTGATTCTGCATCAATTGATGTACGTTAACCCAGCCTTCTCCAGGAATAGTATGGTCTTCGTTAGGTGATGCAACGATACGATGGGCAAGTGCTGGCAGGTCGGAATCCATTTTCTCCACTTCTGATGTGGTCTCAGACCATACAATGACTGCCTTCGCCGATGAATGCCGCAGACGGTATTCCAAATCTTTCGCACGTAGCATCTCCGAAGATGGAATCACAGCAATGCCAAGTTTCAGACATGCAATATATATCACATAAGCGATAATCCGGCGTGGTACCATGACCAGCACCCGATCTCCTTTCGCCAAACCAAGTTCACGCAGTCCTCCAGCCAGACGGTTCGCCTGTTTTAACAAATCACCGTACGTAATCTCTTCTACTTCTTGCTGATCGCTGAGCCATCTAAGTGCAATCCGGTCTGACGGGTGATTCTCCATCTCGGATGTCAGGTTATAGTTTTCAGGCGCAATCCACTGTTCAAAATTCAAATGGAGCCTCTCCTTTATCATTCAAATATATATAAATTGAACAGGTTTACACAGACACTCCGATGACAGAATAACCTTCCAATCGCTGTTATCCCCAGATTTTTTTGATTCCCTTTTCTAAAGGGAATATCCGGTGATAAATGCAAGCTTATGCTTACGATGTAGCTTTCTTACAGAAAGCTTTAGCTTCGCTTCTCCAGGTTTTTTCTGTCCTCTCCGTTTATGTGTAAAAAATAGTTCATTTATATAACGTCTTTATATTATACATCAAATCCTAAGACCAGGTACTATGAACAGCAACCTTTTTATCATAAGAACGCGACTTTCTCATTCTATTCGTGATTATTTAAAGGTCACTTTCTTGATCAAATCGATAAAACTCCATGATGCATCTCCCTTTCTTGCTCATTTGATAACCTAATAACGAATCATTCCAGTATAAACCTTAAGCCACTCGATACGCCAGTTCTTCCCTTCTGAACATAAAAAGTACCCCTTCTCTATAGAGAGAAAAGGTACTCAATATAAAACATTACCTATATAAGACGTTTACCAAGGAATATTTCCGATGCCGTCCAAAATCGTATCGATCTCACTCAGGTCTGCGGCTGTTAATTCAGGAGCCTTGAGTGCAGCAACATTTTCTTCAATCTGCGATACTCGGCTGGCTCCGATCAATGCGGACGTTACACGGTTACCACGTAATACCCAGTTGAGTGCAAGTTGTGAAATCGTCTGTCCTCTTCGTTCTGCCACGGCTTGTAGCGCTTCAAATTTCGCGATACGTTCGTCGGTATAGGATTCCTTTTTCAAATTACCTGTAGGATTGGCCCGTTCCGCTTTAATTTTGTCCACGTATTTGTTCGTCAACTGACCTCGACCGAGTGGGCAAAACGCGATAGAACCTACACCCTGCTCGTCCAGCACATCTTGCAGACCCTCTTCAATCCAGCGATTCAGCATGGAATAATTCGGCTGGTGAACAAGACAAGGTGTTCCGAGCCCGCGCAGAATCGTCACTGCTTCCTGCGTCTGTTGTGCATTGTAGTTGGACAAGCCCACATATAACGCCTTACCTTGCCTTACGATGTGATCCAGCGCTGTCATCGTTTCTTCCAGTGGCGTGTCTGGATCTGGACGATGATGATAGAAAATGTCTACATAGTCCAGTCCCATTCGGCTCAAGCTCTGGTCGAGACTGGCAATCAAATTTTTACGGGAACCCCACTCGCCGTAAGGGCCGCTCCACATATGGTACCCTGCCTTAGAAGAGATCAGCAGCTCATCCCGGTAAGGACGCAGATGTTTGTGGTAGATCACGCCAAAGTTCTCTTCTGCTGACCCTGGAGGTGGCCCATAGTTATTCGCCAGATCAAAATGGTTAATACCGAGATCGAACGCGCGTAAAATCATTTCTTCCTGAATATCCAGCGTGCGATTGCCGCCAAAATTCTGCCATAATCCCAGTGCAATCTGTGGAAGCTTAATTCCCGATTTGCCTGAGCGAGAATAGCTCATATCATCATAACGTTGTTCATTTGCAATATAAGGCATCGTGAATTCACTCTTTTCTGTAAAGTAGGTTAAGCCCAGCCGTTAATACTCTTTTATCTTAGTCACTTTTCTGCATAAACGATATGGTTTATCACTACATTGATATGTAAAAATGATCGTTATAGCTAAACTTATACTTCAATTTAAGTACCAATTACAATTCTATATATGTTAAAATGCAAGAATCAATTGATTCTCACAGGAGTGGACGTAATGATTACGTATATGTTCAAAAACACGCATTTTCAGGAGTTGCAGCTCCTTCATTATGGTACTGAAGCCTGCACGCCCGGGCACCACTTCGGCCCAGCAATGAGGGATTACTATAAAATCCATTATGTCCTGAACGGCAAAGGCACGTTTGAAGTTGCAGGGAAGACTTATCAACTACGTAAGGGGCAAGGCTTCCTGATCGTGCCACATTCCGTGGTACATTATAAAGCTGATCAAGATGATCCATGGGAGTATAGCTGGGTTGCATTTCAGGGCACGCATAGTGCTTCCTTTTTACAACAAGCCTCTTTATCGGAACAACAACCCATCTTTGATCTCGGTGACGAAGACGATGAGATGCGCTCATGTCTGCACCGCATAATCCATTCTCGCACGGCTTATAAAGGCTGGGAGATTAGTATGACCGGATGGCTCTATCAGTTTTTTGCCATTCTGATTGATCATTCGCATGACGAGAACGTTCAGCCCACTGCAGAATACGGCAAAGAAACATATGTAACCCAAGTGATTGATTTTATCGAGATGAACTATGCCAACGCCATTACAGTGCAGTCCATCGCCTCCCACATCGGCTTGCAGCGAAGTTATCTGTGTTCACTCTTCAAAGATCAGATCGGAAGCAGCATTCAATCTTATCTCGTCCATTATCGTATGCGCAGAGCAGCCGAGCTGACGCTCGATCTTAGCCTGAGTATCGGGGATATTGCCCGTTCCGTCGGATATACAGACCAACTTCTTTTCTCCAAAATGTTCAAAAAAGTGCTGGGTGAAGCTCCCACCTTCTATCGCAAACACAAAACAGCACCTTCCCCATGAACCCATCTTAGGAAGGTGCTTACCTATTAAAAAAATTATACGATTTACACGTTCTCAGGCATGGCAATGCCGACAACCTGCACTTTAACTTCTTTCACGATTACGCCTGCCATCTGCTCCACCGCTTGCTGTACGTTATGTTGCAGTTCCTGGCAGACCTCGTGCATCTTGCGGCCATATTGCACATTAATGCGCAATTGAATGGACGCTTCATCATTCTGAATATGAACGTCAATTCCTTTTTGCAGACTTTTACCGCTGATGCTCTTGGCGAGACCTTCCGTCAGCCCAACAGACATGGAAGACACTCCTGGAGTGGTTTGCGCGGCCATGCCCACAATTTTGGACACGACATCGTTAGAAATATGAATGGTTCCAAGCTGAATCGCTGGAGGTGCAATATATTCCGCTTCGGTTACAGTTTTTTCAATGATTTCAGACATAAGTTCCTCTCCTTATGATCTTTTTTTGTTGTTCTAAGTATGGATGTTATCCCTTCTATTCTACCACGGTTTACGCACAGTTACATTTCTGCCCTCTAGGCGTGCTCACACAGGATAATAAATAGATATTAACCAAAATCAGGGCCAGTGCAATGCTGAACCGGACAAATGCATTACCTTTAAACAATAGATTTATCGCCGTTCTTCAGCTTTGAATTATTCTTTTCTCTATATATTAATATTTACTATATATCAAATCCCTTCATTCCTGCTAATTCCTCTATCTTAAATCTTTCTTAACTAAAAAAGAAAACCCTGACCTACAGGCCAAGGCTGATAAAATGCAGTGAAATGTATAAGGTGCACTGCTAATTTACACGAGCTTCGAATACATATGACGCAGATAGCGCCAGCGTACTATGGCAAAGAAGATAAGTTGCATCGTGACAAACACCATAAATACGCCAAGGCTATGATCTAGAATCGAAAACTGAACCATCTGATACAGCGCCGTAAATGCAACTGTACTGTGAATCAAAGCCACGAGAAGCGGCAGGAAAAACATCAGCACGAGCTGTCTTGTTACAATTTTGCGTAGCTCCGGGCGGCTAAGTCCCATTTTACCAATCATGCGATACTGTGCCTCATCTCGCTCCAGATCTGCATACAGCCTGAAATAGGTGAAGCTCGCCGCGAAGGTGAAAAACACAATACCGATCAATCCGCTTACGATGAGAATGATGCCATTGGTTTGTTTATTATTCAGCCAGTCTACGACTAGAGAATTGAAATCAACATATCCCTTCTCCGGACGGTCTTTCTCAATCGTATCCAGCAATTCCGAAGCAAAACTGCGTGTCGACATCCAGTCTTTTACCACAAAAAATGTCGTCTGATCAGAGTAAAAATCAACATCCATCTTAATCTCTGCAATGTATGCTTCTCGAATCTTGGAATACAGGTCATCAGAAACAACGTAGACGCCCGCCTCACCCTCCATCGGAATCACGATATCGGTTGCCGGTGGCAACATCTGCATTTGTAAATGCTGCTGTTCACCAACATACAAGTCAGCGGAGTATGGGTAACTGTCCTTTTTCGTATCTAACAGTTTATTGCGTGCAGTAATATTGGGTGCTGTATTAAACGCCAGATCATTGCGATCCAGCGCCCGTTCTTCATAACCAAGTGCTTTGGCAAGACGGTTATATGAACTCAGTTTTACGATGTAGTTGTTATTGTTCTCATAGAGAGGCTGGTAACTACCTTTTACATATGGAACTTCGCGATTAACCAGCGTCTCTTCAATTTTTTGGATCTGACGATCAACGACCGCAGAATCCGTAAAGCCTGAATTTGTATACGTAAAAGCATATGGATTCGTCATGGAAGACAGCCTTGGATCACCTATAGTCAGCATGCTGCCAATGCCCGTAAACGCAGAAGCCGAGATAACACTGACCATAAAAAACATCACGGCGTTATCTTTCATGCGATAGGTAAGCTCGGACAGAAAGAGCAGATTGGTCTTGCGGTAAAACAATCCTTCTTTCTTTTTCAATGCCCGAATGACATATACACTCAGCTGAGTGAACAGAAGATACGTACCTGCAATTACGCTGAGCACACTGCCAAACAATAAAGGGAAAATATATGATCCCCACGCGAAGATAAATACACCTGTATACCCTCCACCAATCAGTACAACCGAGAGCAGCGAGAGCAGCGGGGATGCCTTAGGTTCAGGTTTTGGTTTTTCCTCTGACTTCACGAGCTCAATCAACGTTCCCTTACGAATAAGCAATGAGGAAGACAGAGCAATCACCACAAAAAGCACCAGAAACGCTCCGGCTGTCAGCAGAATGCCTTTGAGCGGAAAATAAAATCTCAGACTGTTCTCCACCGCAAGCATGGAACCGCAAATGAGCAAAACTAATTTACCGAAGATCAGTCCAAGTCCTATCCCCGCCACGATGGAAGCTACGCCGATACACATATTTTCCATAAATAAAAGTCGGTTCATCTGCTTACGAGTCATGCCGATGATCAGGAAGATACCAAACTCCTTCTTCCGAGTCTTCAGAAATGAACCGACCGAATACAGCAGAAACAGGAAAGAGAATATGAAAATGATGATTTCAGCAATCATCAGGCCTTGGTTGGCAAGCACCGTCACCGTCTGGGAAGAACCTTTCAAACCATCTTGTAAATCCGGGTGGAACAGCAGCAACGCATAGATAAAAAAGATCATAACCGAGAACGTACTGCTTAGAAAATGAGCCAGATAAATTCGTTTGTTTCGAACAACGTTATTAATGGCGAACTGGCGAAAATTCATGTCCAGAGCCTCCCATCAGGGATAATACGTTTATAATCTTTTGATAGAAGGCCGCGCGGTTATCACCGTAATGAATTTCGTTATATAACTGACCATCCTTAATGAAGACCACTCGGCTACAGTAACTAGCTGCCACAGCATCGTGGGTTACGAGCAACATCGTCGCCTGATCCTCTCGATTGCGCTGTTCAAGAATCTCCATCACATCCTTGGCAGCCTTGGAATCCAGATTACCCGTCGGCTCATCCGCCAGAATCAGCTTGGGAGAATGGATTAACGCTCGAGCGATCGCTGTCCGCTGTGCCTGTCCGCCCGATATTTCATACGTGCGTTTGTTTAAAATGCCTTCAATGCCTAATTTGTTAGCAAGCTCCACAACTCGCGCATTCATCTCCCGAACGGAAATACCGTCTAGTGTTAATGGGAGCACGATATTTTCCTTCACCGTCAGTGTGTTAAGCAGGTTGAAGGATTGAAAGACAAAGCCTAATTCTCTACGCCGGAACAAAGCCAGCTGATCTGCTCCCAGATCAAATGGATTCTGACCCGCAATTCGCAATTCTCCTGATGTCGGATGATCAATGGTTGAAATCATGTTCAGCAATGTTGTTTTGCCACTACCGGACGGCCCCATAATACCCACAAACTCTCCCTCTTGGATACTAAGATCAATCCCTGACAAGGCTTCATAGGATACAATCCCTTTATAAATTTTACTGATCTGTTTGACAGAACATATCTCCATACGTACAACTCCTTTAACGATTAACGTCTAATTTTAACTTCTAAGTACTTATCTTCTTCGCTAACCTTCTGACTACAGTCTACCCGAAACTTCACTCATTCTCCTATGGGTTAACCTTTCACCAACATGACAATATTGTAAGGTTCCGTCCCCCTCAGAAATCGCAAGAAAAAGACGCCTTCCTCCCAGCACGGCAAAAGGCGTCGTTATTTCACATGTAATTCATATTCAACTTCATATATAAAATCAGGTCTAATTATTCATTATCTTGCGTTCAAACCGAAAAGGTAATTCGGACTGTCGTTCCTTCCCCATATACCGATTCAAGCTCAATCTGATGATTCATACGTGTCAGCACTTCTTTTGAGATGTAAAGCCCCATGCCAGTAGATTCCTTAAAATGCCTTCCGTTCTCCCCAGTGAAAAAGGGTCTAAACACCCGGTTTAGGTCTGATTTGGGTATGCCAATCCCATGATCCTGAACTTCCAGTATGACGTTCTGCTCCGCTTCGTAGGCGCGAAGATGCACTTTCTGTCCACTGCCTGCAGCATACTTGATGGCATTGGATAACAGCTGTACTAGCACAAATCGAACCCACTTTGCATCAGATTGCACCACCAGCGAAGCATCAATCTGCATCTCGGGATACACATGGTTACGAATGAAAAATCGTTTCAACTCATGAATCGCTTCTTCACCTACCGCTCGCAGTTCAACCGGTTCCACGCTGAAGTCCTGCTCGAAGGTATCCAGCCTTGCGACATATAGGACCGTTTCCAATCCACGTCGCATCTGATCTGCTTCCTCACGAATACTGCGAAAACGAGCATCATCGTCCTCTTCTTCTTCCACGGTCAGCTCAATGACCGATAACGGTGTTTTCATCTGATGTACCCATTGGTTCATAAACGTAAGATATTCCTGTTGCTTTTGTTCGAGCCGGCTCAGATGTGCGTGATATTGGCCGTACTGGGAATCCAGCAGTTTTTCCAAAGAGGCTGATAACGGCGCCGTTTCATGTAATGCTACCAATTCATTCAGCGAATTCACGGGCTGTGTCATACGGGTGTAAAAGGCTCGATGTGACATGTAACGATACACCAGATAACCGACATACAAAAACAAGCCCAGCCCTACGGCATATAGCGCCGTCTTCCAATGATCGTATCCATCGTACCAAAATACAGCGACCACGGTGAACATCATCGCAAACACCCAGCACGTCAGAGCGATATGTTCTCGAATAAACAACTTCATAACGATGATGTCGCTTTCCAGTTATTAATCAGCCTGTATCCGGAGCCTCTCACCGTTTCCAGCGCATCGGTAATGCCTAGTTCGGCAAGACGTTTCCGTACCCGGGTAATATTAACGCTAAGGGTATTATCATCCACAAACGAGTCATCCCATAACTTCTCCAAAATGGTTTCCCGACTGACCAGCTTTGGACTGCGACGCATCAGCGTTTCCAGTAGAATCGTTTCCTTTTTGGTGAGTTGCACTTTCCGATCGCCGAGTTCAATCTCAAGCCTTTCCAAGTACACCACGAGTCCGTTCAGTTCGACCTTACGTTCTTCATCTCGGGCAGCATAATCTCCATACACCCGGCGCAGCTGACTACGTATTTTAGCCATAACAATCTCATGTTCAAACGGCTTGGTAATATAATCATCAGCCCCGTTCTCCAGCGCCATAACCTGATCCATCTTGCCACTTCTCGCGGAAATAAACAGGATCGGACATGTCGATATCGTTCGGATCTGCCTGCACCAGTAAAACCCGTCATAGCTCGGCAAGTTGATATCCAGTAATACAACATGAGGCTGAAGCTGTTTGAATTGTTCCGTCACATTCTCAAAATCCTCAACGGATACAGCTCGGTCCCCATAACGCTCGATATGTGATTTCAGCAGTCCCGCAATTTTGGGATCATCTTCAATAATCATAATGGTATACATGAAAAGCTCTCTCCTCTAACCTGTTATGATGGCAAATGTCTCTCTATTTATAGCCAAATCATAACACAGGATAGATCAGCGGGCATCGACTTGCTTGCGCCAGCTTCGAATATCTGCGTTTAACTGCTTCACATCTCCAGTAGCCTTTTGGTCGTCAGACAACTTGAAATGCTGTTTCAATGCAAGAATACGATACACACTCTCGTCAATACGAGACTCCTTGATTTTGCCTGACTTCACTGCGCTAATTAAAGTATCAAAAATCGTTCTGGCACTTTCATAACTATGAGCCACCAGCAAAATATCACTTCCGGCCTGAACCGTTGCGATTGCAGCCTTGTTCAATGGGTAGTTTTTCGAGATCGCTCCCATGCTCAGATCATCAGTGATCACTACACCGTCATACTTGAACTTTCCGCGCAGATGATCCCCGATAATCACTTCTGATAGGGATGCCGGGTAATTCGGGTCCAGCTTGGGAAACAAAATATGAGCAACCATTACCGCCTCGGCCTGTTGTTTTACCGCCGCCTGAAATGGAATCCACTCCAGCTCTGCAAGCTGTTTCTCCGATTTGTTCACCACAGGCAAGTCTAGATGAGAATCGACGGAAGTATCACCGTGGCCTGGAAAATGTTTCACCACCGGGATGACCCCTTCACTACGAAGTCCTTTCATCTCGGCGATCCCCATACGTGTAACCAGGTCAGCAGTAGTGCCGAAGGAACGATCTCCAATGACTGGATTTTTGGGATTACTGTTAATATCCAGCACGGGTGCAAAATCAACATTAAAACCGGCAAGCTTGATCTGTCTCGCCAGCAATGCGCCCATCTCCTCAGCAAGCTTCGTATCATTGGTTTTGCCTACTTTTCGATTGGACGGGATCGACTCAACCGCCTCTGGCATGCGACTTACCTTACCGCCCTCTTGATCCACACTCATTAGAATGGGAACCGGGTTTTGCTGATTCGCCTCTTTAATCGATTGCACAAAAGCAGCCGTTCCCTGAAGCGTTGTTACGTTGCTGGCATAAAAAATAATGCCTCCGATCTTCTGGTCAGCAATCATTCGTTTCGCCTGTTCATCCAATGCTGTTCCTTGCACACCAGCAAGAATCATCTGGCCTACTTTTTCCTCCAGCGTTAGTTGCTGAAGCTGTTCCTTTACCGGATCAATCTCTTCCTGTGTTTCATCCTGAGGTTCTTCATGTACTTCATCTTGAGGTGCAGCGGCGTTATTCCCAGATGGTAATTGATTTTGGCCCGATGCTGTTCCATTATTGTTACCTGTTGCAGTTGAAGGCTTTGGAGCTTGTCCGCATGCGGCCAGTACAAGGCTCAGAGTTGCAATCACAGACAGCACCAGCACAAATCTGAAATTCCGCTTCAAACGCAGGTTTCTATTCATGTTCAAGGATGTTCTTCCTCCTTATGTCTTATCGGTTCTGAAAATTTTGGAATTCGTTCAGGCTAACCTTACCATAAGGTAAATGATTTTCAAAATAGGTCTTAGATGTGAAAAGTATTCTTGCTTTTTGTAGCTGAATGTGGCATGAATAGCTGTTTTAACAGTGGGCGGGAGTAAGCATAGTGGATACGTTCTGTGTATATGCGGATTTCCGTTTTCTATTGTGAATTTTTCATATGATGAATTATTTATTTCTGGCGAATGGTAGGTATTAAGTTCGTTGTTTAAGAGAATGATTGTTGGGGAAAAAAATTATTAACAAAAAAGCCGCCTTGCGGCGGCTCTGCTGTTGATTTTAAACACCTTTTTATCCCGTTGTTATGGATGTAATCACATGTTAAGTATTACTATTTTGAATTTTTCATATAATGAAATTCTCAGTGCAACTTGGACAATACTTCACTTGTAAAAGGAATGATATCAGCATTATGTCCCTCTTGCACTTTAAGCGGCCATTCGGGATCACTTAGTAGCACACGTCCAAGTGCAATTAGATCGAATTCCCCATTCTTCATCTTATCATCCAGCAAGTCAAGATGAGCATCTCCTGTTTCTTGCTTTTCACTGCCACGTTCAACAAACTCTGCCTCTAAACCTACTGAACCAACCGAAATCGCAGGTTTGCCTGTTATTTTCTGAGTCCAGCCGGCAAGATTGAGATCAGAACCTTCAAACTCCGGGAGCCAGAAACGGCGTGTGGAACAATGGAAAATATCTACCCCCGCTGCACTGAGCGGTTCCAAAAACTGTTTCAGCTCCTCTGGCGATTCGACCAGTTTTGCCTCGTAACTGCCCATTTTCCATTGCGAGAAGCGAAGTACAATTGGAAAATCAGGCCCCACCGCAGCACGGCATGCTTCGATCACTTCGACTGCAAACTGTGTCCGGCGTACTAAATCTCCGCCATACTTGTCAGATCTACGATTCGTCTGCGCCCAGAAAAATTGATCAATTAAATATCCATGCGCACCATGTAACTCAATTCCATCAAAACCGATACGCTTCGCATCAGCCGCTGCTTCTGCATAGGCTTGTATAAGCTCTTGGATCTCCTCTTCCGTTAATGGTTCGTAAGCCGCTTCACCAGCCATGCTTATTCCGGACGGACTAACCGGGTGAGCCTCTGCATTAGGTAAATCTCCAGAGCGCCGTGCAGTGCCAACATGCCAGAGCTGAGGCATTATTTTCCCGCCGGCATCGTGAACAGCCTTGACCACATTCGCCCATCCTTGCAGCGCTTCTTCTCCATAAAAAAGTGGAATGTTCTCACCACTTACTGAGGATGGATGGTTGATCCCTGTGCCTTCTGTAATAATAAGTCCCACGCCGCCAGCCGCTCTAAGGCGGTAATAGTCAGCCACATCGGGCCCTGGCACACCGCTCGGTGAAAATCCCCGCGTCATCGGTGCCATAACAATTCGATTGGGCAAGGTAAGTTTGTCAGATGTGAACGGTTTAAACAATGATGAAGGTACGTTCATGATTTAGTCTCCTTTGCAATGGGAAGTTTACATTTCGCACTTACCTTGAGATGTGACATGCTTTGGATACATCAAGCAGTGGTCATACGCCTGTGGACTGTCATGAATATTTCTCTTTATCCATTTTATAGATTCTTATTTTTATTTTCAAACAAATTTCTCACACGAAACTGAACCACAAAAAAAAGAACAGCTTCGGAAGAGCCGCTGTCCGTTGACTCGGGTGCTGCAGATTGTTCTGCACGATGAATATCATCAGCACATCGCCGGGTCACCAACAATGTGGATGCAGCATAGTATATAATCCATAATCTTCCTTATATTTTAATTTGAATTCACAGGAATATCCACTCGATTCACTCGTAATATTTTTCCAGATGAGGGCGATAGGACGTCCGGGTCTGTACCCAATCCAAAATAAAAATCACCATCAAGCTCCTCAAATGACTTGGCATAAGTGTCCTGTGTAAAGCGCAAAATTTCATTCCATGTTGTCAGATCATTGGTTTGATAGACCCTGCTCACGTAGACATTGGCCTGCTTGCGAGTATACGTTAACACATAAACTTTATCATCACGCACAAGCAGGTCTGTTGGTAACGCATTCGCATCTGCCAGACTGACACGTCTCGCCTGATTGATATCCGTCATCACACTCAATGACTTAGGCAACAGTTGACTATCATTGAAGACACCACCAGCAATATACACCAGCTTATTGTTAAAATTAATATTTTTACCGATTTTATTGTACGGAACCGTACCTTGTTGATAGGTCAACCCGGGTAACATTTTGTTACCGTAGATAGCTACGTCTCTCTTTTCCAAACGTTCATTAATCTCCAGTATATTCGTTTTGTCATTCCATATTTTATTGGCGGGGTACATCATTCCGGAGGCATACAATTTCCCCTGGATTTCGAATAGCGTATATGCTCTAAAGCCAAATGTGTTGATTGTTGCAAACTGCTGCCAACTTTGCCCATCATTATGTGAGATTAAGACGGTGGGTTTGGTTTCTGTGCCAAGTGCAGCAAACAGCTTGCCTTGATAATATGCGAGATCATAGACATGAACGCCCTTGGGCAGATTGCGATATTTGGTCCACGTCCCTTCGTCCAAGCGGTAGAAGTTGCCAAAGTCCCAGCTTTCACCATCGGAATCATGACCAGGAATATACAGTTTTCCATTTAACACCTTATAGAGATCAATCTGCTCTTCATCCACGTACATTTTTGTTGAGGGTATAATGCTCGGATTACTGTTTGTCACCGCCTGTGTCTGAAACTCGGCATTCGTTGCATCATAGTACACGACAGGAATCGGCCCCGCATTTTGTGCAGGCCCCGTATTGCTGCTATTTCCATGACCCAGATAGATTTTACCGTTGTATTGTTGCATGTCCCATACGTTGTTGGCATAAGGGGATTTGTTAAAAGCCCTCCCCAACAATTCCAGTTTGCTTGTCACATCAACGGATTGAATCGGGGCATTTGACACTTGCACACCCCCACGCTCTGTAGCCACAGGTCTTATGGCCGGAGTGTTCGTCTTGGGTTTGGCGTTTCCCATCAGCATCCAGCCTGCTCCGGCGACAAGAGCCAGCCCAATTGCTGCCCAGGTTACTTTCCTTTGCATATCCGCATCCTCCTTCAACATAATCACTTTTCATACGTCCAAAAAAGATACAAATTGTATCTTTTTATAGTATGTAAAAGGTGCGTACACTGCAACAAATTTCGCCCTTTTCAGCAAAAAAAGTAGACGCTCGTATCCGTGGATAAGAGGTCTACTATAAGGTTTCAAGAACTATTCTGCTTTAACCAAAATTTTCACCTGATTTTTTTCTTTAAGCAACGCTTCAAAACCGTGTTCTACAACCTCATCCAGCACAATTCGTTTGGTCACCAGCTTGTCGGCCGGGAAAAATCCTTTCTCCATCAAACGGATGACCGCCGGGAACACATCGCGATAACCGATGATTCCGTTTACTGTGCGCTCTTTCATCACAATGGAGTTCGGTTGCATTGGCGCTTCTTGTTCAAAAATGCTTACAATCATCAGTTCGCCACCAATACTCGTTGAGTCAATCGCTTGTTGCAGCACACGAGGTACACCTGTTACTTCGTAGGCTACATCGACTCCCCCTTGCGTACGCTGGTGAATCTCTTCAACCACTTGAACCTCGGTCGGATCAATCACAATTGCACCCAGTTCTTTCGCTTTTGCTTTACGCTCCGGCGACAGTTCCACAACATAAATATCCGATGCTCCGGATGCCTTGAGCGCTTCAATCACCAGCAGTCCAATCGGCCCTGCACCAAATACCGCTGCCGTATCCCCGACGTTCAGTTTACTCTGGCGTACAGCGTGCAGAGCTACTGCAGAAGGTTCAACCAGAGCACCTTGCTCATAGGAGATGGAATCAGGAATGGCATGAACCATCTTCTCATCTGCTGTTACATACTCGGAGAATCCCCCTCCGCCCCCGGCCAGACCTAGAAATCCCATCTTGTCACATAAATTGTATCTGCCCTGTTTACAAGCTTCGCAATGACCGCATGCATAAATGGGCTCTACAACCACACGATCACCTGCCTGAAAACGAGTCACCCCTTCGCCCACTTCAACCACTTGTCCAGAAAACTCATGTCCCATAACCACAGGTGCTTTTTCCCCTGTTAGCGGATGCGGAGCCTGAACTGGTATAAAAATCGGTCCAGCTGTGTATTCATGTAGATCGCTACCACAGATCCCGCACCATTCCACTTTTATTTTCACTTTACCCTGTTCAATCTGAGGTTCAGAAATATGTTCCAGACGAAGATCTTTGACACCATGCCAACGCAATGCTTTCATTTCATTCATCTCCCAAATGATTAATTCATATAATATCGGAAACGTTTCCGTAAATTAAATATGTCACATTAGAGATAACCTGTCAAACCTCTTTCTCCATAAATATGTCGATCTCGTGAGTAAATTCGTCGATTAATCTGTAATTTTATGCTGATAAAGAAAATAAACGCGATGATCAGTCTAAGATTTCGTTTGTTTTTAATCATGAATTAGAAAATTAAACATAAAGATGCATAAATTTACATCCATTTCTGTTTGTTTACGGGATACTATAATGTTGCAATGGTATAATCAAGTTATATGCATACTTTGCAATACATACATAAGCCTAAAATACGGAATCGTTTCCGATGAAGTGAGGTCAATGATAAAGTGAGTAAAGAGCAGAAAATCACGATTAAGGATGTCGCTGAACGCGCTGGTGTAGGGATTGCTACCGTATCGCGGGCTATTAACAATTCGGATGGAATCAGCAGTGCAACACGAGAAAAGGTTATGCGTGCCATAGAAGATTTAGGATTTGTGCCCAACACTTCTGCACAGAGTCTCAAAATCAGGCAAACGTATCAGATTGCACTTGTTGTTCCGGATATCCGCAACGCCATCATTCCCGAAATCTCCTGGTCCGTTGAGCAGACCGCGAAGCAGCACGGGTACCATGTTGTGCAGATTAACACAGCTGGCAATGCCAGAACAGAACTTGAAACAATACGTAATGTGAAGAAATTACACGTTGATGGTCTCATTTTCATGCCACTTGCCTATCCAAAAACACTGCCCGGGCTCATTGACAAAGCCCTTCTTCCCATCTCGATTATTAACTACGGAAAAAAATTGGAGCCTGGCATTCAAGCAGACATCGTCTCCTTGTCGCAACCTGAGGGAAAACTGGTTATGGAGCATCTGTTTAAGATTGGAAGAACCCGGATTGCTTATGCCGGAGCCCCCAAAGATATTATCGAGGAGCGTTATCGTGCTTACGAGCAGGCTGTCGGACATGTGGATATTTCCCTCGTTTACTTCGGTGAGGACTTCTCACTTGCTACGGGAGCAAGTGCAGCGGATTACTTCTACGGTTTGACCCATATGCCGGATGCAGTCTATGCAATCAATGATATGGTTGCCATCGGACTTGTGAACCGCTTTAAAGAGCTCGGCGTACGGGTACCCGAGGATGTTGCTGTGGTGGGCGTGGATAACAATCAATGGACAACCGTGTCGTCGCCTCAGATCAGTTCCGTCTCCATCATGGGTGAGGAGGTCGCTCGGCTCGCAACGGAGTTATTGCTTAAACGGATTCGTGAGATGAGTACTTCAGAGTACGAACATATCCAGTTCGAACCGCGGTTGATTGTCCGCGAGTCCAGTGTAGCTATGATTCGCTCGTCAAACCCGATAAACAATACCCATTCCTAAAAATGAGGATAAACGGATTTGTACACAATTATCGCCGTATCCATTCAAAAAACGAGCTTCTTATTTTAAAATAAGAGGCTCGTTTCTATGATCGCTGTTATTCAATACAGATAGCGTCGCCTCAATGCTTTGCTCGATGAACGAACGATCCGGTGCCGCCTTCATTAGCACAGTTAACCCAATCATCGAAACAACTAAACTTTGTGCCACAAGTCCGGCGTTTAACTCCTCTGGTAACTCTCCATTCTGTTGACCTTTTTCGAGTGTTTCTCTGAAAATAACCGCCAGATACATCTGATGCTCACGTGTTAACACTGCAAATTTGGGATCATGGGGAGCCAGTTCAACCATGGTGTTGATACAAAAACAACCGTGACTGGCATTAACTTTCTTCTTCCCAGATGTAATCCAGTCAAAAACAGCGCGAAAAGCTTCTCTGACGGACTCCCCATGCCCTAGCATAGATCTGATCTGCGCGGCATGTGAATTGGTGTATCTACGAAGCACATGTTCAAACAGCTCCATTTTATCTCCAAAGGCTGCATACAAACTGGGACGCTGAATCCCCATTGCCGTTGTTAAATCCGTTAGTGAGGTTGCCTCGAACCCTTTAAGCCAAAATACATGCATAGCAGCATCCAGTGCTTCTTCTGTGTTAAACTCTCGTTTTCTAACCACAATACCCCTCCATTATTTATCGAACAGTATAGTTATATACTAACGCAGTGATTCGAAATGTCAAAATGTATTTAAATCATCAATCCTCCATCCCCCACAATAAACATAGCATCTCAATCAATTAATAACCATTTCCTCTTTTTCTAATCAGGAGCCCTATTGACATTCAGAAAGATAAAATATATGGTTAATCCCATCAATAATATACCAACCAGTACAAAATAGAAAACAAGAAAGGAATGCGTCATAAATGCAACATTCTATTCAAAAAGTAAACAAGGAATCTTCTACAAAACAGAGCATGACAGGAGCATTAGCATGGGTATTTGCTGTGTGTAGCGGTCTATCCGTAGCGAATATTTACTATGCGCAACCCTTATTGGATTCCATCGCACTCGAATTTCATCTATCCACTGCAACCATTGGTCTCGTGATTACCATTACTCAGATTTGTTACGCGCTTGGCCTCTTACTGCTTGTTCCACTGGGAGACCTCGTCAACCGCCGAAAACTGATCCTGATCCAGATGATTTTATCCGCATCCGCTCTAATCGTTGTAGGAACTTCTGCTTCATCATCCATTTTATTCGCAGCTATTGCAATGGTTGGGTTATTAGCCGTTATCACACAAACCTTTGTTGCTTATGCGGCTCATTTGTCAGCCGATTCCCAGCGAGGGAGCATCGTAGGCCGGGTAACCAGCGGAATTGTCATCGGCATCTTGCTTGCGCGATCTGTGGCCGGCTTGATGAATGACTGGTTGGGCTGGAGATCTGTATATTTATTTTCAGCCAGTCTCACTCTGATTAGTGTATTTGTGCTGGGGCGTATGCTCCCTCAAGGATCGTTCAAACAATCCAAGCTTGGCTACTTGCAACTGCTTGCTTCCACCCTGCGACTATATAAAGAGTTACATGTACTTCGAATCCGCGGGATACTAGCCATGTTCATTTTTATGGCCTTCAGCATATTGTGGACTGCCATTGTGTTACCACTCAGTGCACCCCCAATATCGTTATCCCACGCTGCTATAGGCGCTTTTGGCTTGGCAGGCCTTGCTGGAGCACTTGCTGCCGCCAAAGCAGGCAAACTGGCCGATCATGGTTCTGGACAGAAAACAACCGGCATTTCTCTCATCATTTTAGTGTTGTCCTGGATTCCTACCAGCCTGTTACATACTTCATTATGGTTTCTGGTTGTGGGTGTGATCCTGCTTGATCTTGCCGTGCAAGCTGTACATGTGACCAATCAAAGTCTGATTTATCAAGTCCGTCCGGAAGCTCAGAGCCGATTAACTGCATCGTATATGATCTTCTATTCCATCGGCAGCGCAGTTGGTTCCATTATTTCTACACAAGTGTACGCCTGGTCAGGCTGGAGGGGAGTATGTTTGTTAGGTGCGGGCGTCAGTATCACGGCTTTGCTGGTATGGATCGTGGATCGTCTTTCGGAACGGTTCGTTTCAGCGAGGCGTGATTGATAGCAATGGTTGAGATTGTTTCATTAAAAAAACGAGCTTCTCATCCAATGATAAGAAGCTCGTTTTGCCTGTTTTCTTTTTTACCGCTTAAATCAGCAATTCGTTAATGGAAAGAGTGCGCTCTTTGGACAGATCACGATACTGTTCGGATTCCACTTTAATCAGCGGTTTGAAAATATCGGACGCATTGTTCATGACAATAACACCTTTCTCACCATTGCTGAGAAGTACTTGTTTACCGATAAAGTTAGGCAGCAAATGCTGCATTAACGCTTGAACCGCCTTTTCATTCAATTTACCAAATCCCATGCCATAGATATCTCTGAGATTGTTAATCAGGTTCGGATTGCTCGCTCCATGTTTACCGGTCCGCATACCAATGTAGATATCAGCTACAGACACAATCTGAGTATACGGATGAATCTCACCTTTTCCAAGTTGCATTGGATACCCTGATCCATCTTCACGCTCATGATGCTGTAAAGCGACCAGAGCCGTAGCTTCATCTGTCATAGAGTTCTTAATGATTTCATGTCCATAGATCGTATGACGCTGCAATTCGAGTTGCTCTTCTGCCGTCAACGGTTCTGTTTTGTTTCGAATTCGAAGTGAAACCTTACACTTGCCGATATCGTGCAAGTACCCGCCCCGGCTGATTTTGTAACATTCTTCCTGAGAATATCCTAGCCAGCTCGCAATATAGAAGGATAATAGACCTACCTGTATGGAATGGGTGTAGTTGTTAACGTCATCGCGTTCCAGCATCATCAGGAGATGTACAACGTCCTTTTGCTCATCAAGTCCATCCACCATAGGTTGCAGGGCATCATCTACCATCGTCGCATTAAACTTGCCTACCGTCAGCGCTTCCAGAAATGCATTCTGATAATTATGTACAGTCTGAAGGAATTGAGACTTCATCTCTTCTTCAGGAGGTTGTTCACCAGTGCTCGTCCCGCTAGAACTGCTGTTACTTCTGGATTCTGATGCGTGTTTCATCGAAGCTGCGAAAAACTCTGCTTCGGTAATTCCTTCTTCACGCAATTCAATGTCTACGTAATCTACCCGATGTTGCATAAGCAAGGTAATATCCTCGCTTCGAATGACAGTCCCCTTTCCGAGAATGTGCAGTCCTGCATCACTAAACGTATCCGCTGTCAGACGGTCCCCGTCTTGCAGGTTCATAATATGGATTCTCAATCGGAACTCCCCCTGAACAAATGATTATAGTTAACAACCCCGAATGATCGGGGCCGAGACATACTTATACATCTTATATCGTTTGAATCCAACATTTTCAACATAGTCCAAACGACCTTAATCATATGGACAAAAATGAACGTCTAAGACTTTATCCTCATAGGCAATAAGGTATTATCCCGGTTTTTAATTTCGTGTATGCGAGATTTAATAACTTTTTCACGTGTTTCCAAGCGAATGAAACGAAACCAACGTAATGAAAAAGGAGCCCTAACACATGGTTTGGACTCCTGATTCATGAGCAATTCATTACAATGCGACTTAAAGTTTAATGGATTCCAGACTTGCACCTTTTACGAAAAAACGTTCAATGCTCTTCTCCACCGATGCATCAGGAATAAGCGGCGGCGCCTGATGTGGTTTCACCCGCGCATCAATAATCAGCTGGTCACAGCCCCAGTGCTTGTGATTATAACTGCTGTTCACTCCGTACATGTCATGTGAAGGGTTGCTGCGCGTAAACGTAGCCCATAAGAAGTTACTGAGGTTTGCACTCGTGAACGAGCTGTCATCACACACGATAATCAACGGGCATGATTCCAGTCCCCCACGCTCTTGCAGCAGATCTGTGAACTCTCTCATCTCCCGCGCAGTATCTTCATACGTAGTGAAGGCAGATGTCTGGATGGAAACCATGCCCGGCATGATCAGTTGCGGATTGTCGTAACCGCAAATATTCTTCAACGATTCCGGCACTTCTTTGCACAATTCACGAATCTTGTCGCCGTATGCCGCCATAACCACCTTGCTACCACTGTTGAGCCCCGTACCTGAGTAGTCGAGTGTATCAATCGTAGTATGCGTATGAAAATGAATATCCCTTTGCAGATCCATCCGTTCCAAAATATAAGTCAAAAATTCAACTTCTTTATGCGTATCCAGTGGTTGCTGATCCTCCGCCGTAATAAACAGATACTTCGCCAAGCTGAGTTGGCCTGTTCCTAAAATTCGATTGGCAATCGTCAACAATTCGGTTGGTTGCTTCACATCGGTATAAGGCGTATAACGCTCACTGCCGATGGCGAATAACAAAGGATGCACCCCTGCAGCATCCACAGCATGCACTTCTTTCACACCCGGAATTTCCTGTTTGATGGCATCTCCCGTAATTTCATGAATAAGATCACCAAATGCCGTATCTTCTTGCGGCGGACGCCCTACAACCGTAAATGGCCAGATCGCGTTTGGTTTAGCATATACTTTATGAACACGCATAAGCGGGAATTCGTGAGTCAGGCTATAGTAACCCAAATGGTCCCCAAAAGGACCTTCCGGCTTGGTCTCGCCAGGATAAATCTCCCCCGTAATGACAAAATCCGCGTCATTGCTAATGCAGTACCCATCCTTGTAGCTATATCTGAAGCGGCGTCCGGCAAGCAGGCCCGCAAAGGTCATCTCACTTAATCCTTCTGGCAGCGGCATGACTGCTGATAACGTATGAGCTGGTGGGCCGCCGATGAAAATGCTAACTTTCAGCGGTTCGCCTTTTTTCACCGCTTTGGCTTGATGGATTCCGATTCCACGGTGAATTTGATAATGTAATCCAATCTCTTTATTCATCTCGTAGTCGTTACCACTCAGCTGCACACGATACATACCCAGATTGGAATTCATAATGCCCGGTTTGTCCGGGTCTTCCGAATACACTTGAGGCAATGTGACAAACGCTCCTCCATCCATCGGCCAGTGTTTGATGAGCGGCAGATCGGAAATCTGAATCTCCTGCGCCGATACCGGAAGGCTGATGGATTTTTGCTTCGGCAATGCCTGCCAAGCGGCAAGTCCTGTGCGAACATGCTTAAATGGTGTCTTGAGAGCCTTCATAGGGTCATCCCGCACATCCATAACGCGCTGTACACCTTCCAGTGTCTCGCGGAACATGAACTTACTGCGTTCAACGGTGCCGAACAGATTCGACACGGCTTTGAACTTGGAACCTTTTACATTTTCAAATAACAGCGCCGGGCCCTTAGCCTCATGCACCTTCATGTGAATCGCAGCCATCTCCAGATTCGGATCAACCTCTTCCTTAACCCTGATCAGATGACCATGCTGCTCCAGATCGTTAATACAATCTTCCATATTGCGATATTTCATCGGATGGCTCCATTCTGTGTATAATAAAATCGCTAGATTATGTTCATATATTCACATAGACGCACGACAAGGCTCACAGTAAAGGATCTAAAAATGTGCCAATATACTTTTTCTATTAAAAGTGTGCTGAGGCGTCCCTTCTATTTTATCAAATGATCCGCCGCTAAACAAAGCTTTCGTTTGAAATAAAAAACACCTGTCTTTCATTCAACGATAACGTTAAACGAGAGGCAGGTGTTCTATTGTTGTTAGGATTACATTTTAATGAACAATCATTTGAAAATAAATTAGATCAATCCGGCTTTTGCCAGCAAACGTTTCACAATAGCTGCTGTCTGAGCACGGCTAATGTCTGCATCTGCCATCAATTTCCCGTCAGCCCCTTGAACCAGACCTTGCTTAATTGCTGAAGCTACAGGCTCTGCGGCCCATGCTTGGACTTTGTTACCGTCACTATACGCACCAAGCAGATTCGCCGTCTCGGAAGCATCCGCTTTAGCCAAGTCTACCAATTTCATGGCACGCGCAACGATGGTCATCGCTTCAGCACGGGATATTTCCTCGTTCGGACGGAAACTGTTATCCGTGTAACCGGAGATCAATCCGTAGGAAATGGCGGTTTGCACTTCATTCTCATACCAGCTATCTGCTTTCACGTCTGTAAATGTTGTCGTTACAGCACTTTCAGGAGAATGCAGACCAAGACCTCTGAGTAATACGGCTGTGAACTCTGCGCGCGTAATGCTACGATCCGGTGCAAAGGTATTATCTCCTGCACCTTCCACAACTAGACGCGAAGCCAGATCCTCAACATCCGTGCGACTCCAGTGATTGGAGATATCTGAGAACGTTGCCGGGTGGTAAATCAAAGCATACGTACTGTTTGTCAAGCTGTTAATCACCGCAGCATCATTTGTTGTTCCTTTGATTACTTTGGTTGGCACATGTAGCATTGTACCGTCCGCTTGAAGCACAACACCTGTGGTGATTTTGGAGCCGTCGGTGTCTTTAGGCAAAGTGATCGTGCGCTCTACATAAGCATTGAAGCGATTCACATCCACCTGCTGACCTTTGTAAACAGCTTTCACTTCAAAATCAACCGGAGCCGCGATCACCGTTGTATTATTCATTTTGCTTGCTGCCGCTGCTATCGCTGCTTTCTTTGCATCATTACTTGGTGTAATCGCAATCTGGAACTTAACATCTTCCAAAGGTGCTGAACCGCCAAGCTGTTTAACCACCTGATCTATCTTGATTTGACTGGCTGGAAGGGTATACGTTCCTGTATCCGTTTGAATAACAACTTGTGCATTACTGCCTTCCATCGTCTTCACGAGTCTGCCGTTCAGTTCACCGACAACCGAATTAGTACCCGTGCCTGTAACCGGAAGTAACAGTGTACGAAGTCCGTTCCCCACCTGATTGATCACTTTGTTGTTATCCACTTGAATCGTTGTAGTCACTTTATTATCAATCGTGGATGTTGATGCCGTTGCAGACTGCTCCTGCTTCTGTCCATTCACGTAAATGTCTACACCTTTAGTTGCCACTGGAGTGGAAGATGTGGTTGGCACAGATGGTGCAGGAGATGGTGCCGCTCCCCCTCCACCTGATGAACCCGTTGAAGGCGTACTGGAGTTACCGCCTGAGCTAGCTGCTGTAATGGTAATGGTTCCTCCAGACAATTGGGCATTAGCACCATAGTCTACATTTTCGAAATGGAAGTGTTCTGAGTCATCCTGATTCACTTTGAGCTGTTTTTGTCCTGGAGTAGCAGTGGATTTAGCTTTAAATTCGATATCGAACATTTGGTCACCTGTATCGATCCAATGCTCAACTTCACTAAGATCCATCCAGATAATCCGCACCCATCCTTCCTCGTTATTAATAACGTACTGGAAATCGGATGGAGTATTTAATTCTGGGGATGAAGTGATTGTATTGATCGTTCTTGGAGTGATTCGTACAATCTCCAACGCTGTTGTATCATAATCAACTTGCATATTATAAGCTTTGATCGGAAGTTCCGTCGCTTTCATAACAACAGGCACATGAACGGTTTGACCTGCCTGTACACTGACATTCGCCAATTCCACTTGTGATGATTGAGAAGGTGTAGCTCCTGCGGAGCCCGGCAAAACAAGTGACGAAAATAATGTCAACATAATCAGACCTGACATTGTTTTTCTCATTTTAATACGTTTCTTTTTCAGTTGAAGCATGGTATAACCTCCATGTCTGAATCAATAATGGGTAGATATCATTTTTGAGCAAGCTAGAATTTTAAATTATTGTGGTATCCGTGTTGTAAATGTCCATTGAACACCATTTTGTTCTACGACAGTCCCTTGCATATAAGCATTATCATCCGGATCCGCAGCTATGAAGGCATCATTCGGGATTTCAATGGAATAATTAGCTCCATATCTCAAACCGTTGTTTCTGATATATACTTTATTGCCCATTATATAGAAATTACCTCCATCACTAATCATGTAGGAAGCCTCCACCTCGTCAGCTGTCAGATTCTTAATGACAATACTGGAATTGCTGTAATTATTTACTCTAACATTTTGACGATACGTAATGACTAAAGGTTCATCGATTCTAACTTCCGTAGAACCATTCGATGGCGAAAGACTTACGATATCCTCCTGTTTTACCGCAACAGTTGACTCACTACGAAGGACTACCGGTTTTCCTTGAGGACGATCAGATGAATAAGATTCAGGTGTAATCTGTAAAAAGAGATATTTCTCTTGCTCGGCATCAGTAATCTTATATACTGCATCAGTAGCTCCTATGATTTCTGTTTTACCTTCTCCACTTGCTTCGGAGCCCCGATACCATTGATAGTGCATCGTTCTAAGTCTATCGCCGTCAGGGTCAAAGAATTCGGTGTTACTTGTTAACGTAGCGCCCACTTTCAAATCCCCATTTAACTTGCCATTCAACACATATGGAGCGTCATCGACTTGCTTGAAAGTTAATACATAGCTATTATCTTTAGCTCCAAGAGATTGGTTAGCGTAACCACTTAGCAAAGCATTCATATCTGCCAATTCAGGTTCACCGTTTCGATCTACATCTGCTTGGTTCATCTCTACAAAAGAGAAGCCACGACGGGTTACCATGTTACGAAGGTAATTGTATAGCTGAACTGCATCCGCAGAATCAACTTTGTCGTCACCGTTTAGATCTCCTTTTTTGCTGATGTAGAGCTCTATATTGTCTCTAATCATTTCCCCTTCTGGGGATAGTGCATTTTTAGCCTGCAATTGAATGTTGATCTTGCCGCTACGATAAGGAACAACAATAAGTTTATTGTCGTTAGTTACATAAGTGCGAGCTACATTCGTATTCTCTGAAATCGCACCGAGTTGAATGAACTTCTCAGAAGGAAAATGAGTACTCAAATCAATAATGATCGTATTATTATCAACTCCGATTGGGGTAGAAGGCATAATAGGCAGTGCATCCACTTGCTCGGACGAATGGCTTAGCCAATAAATATCATCATTAAGTACTGGGCGTGAAATGTTAATGTTGGTCGGCTCAAGTGCTCCCGCCAGAGCGTGAGGAAGTGAACCGGCTACAGGCAAGGCAATACCAAGACTAAGTGCGGCCAACATGCTTTTTTTCATGATCGGCTTTAATTTATTGTGTTTATTTTTCCCCTTCAATTCATGTTCCTCCTCGTGTTTATCTGATTTTTAATATAGATACATAGCAAGTATAACGACCTATTCTGAACGGATTCTGAACAGGTCCATAGAACTATTACCAGTTAATATTCGACAAAAAACGCCATGGGATAAGCTCCCATAGCGTTTTAATCATCAAAAAATTTCCATTTTCGATTGAATTTTCGAAAAAAATATTTTTAAATATCCGCAAGTTTCTATTTTGAGTTTATCATAAACGCGAATAACCCCACTTATATATACCGATAAATTATTTATTTTCCAGTATATTACATGTTATAATTTGTATCAGCATACCAAATTACAGTGCCCACAGTTATTTTTATTTTTGGATATTTCAATGACTATGAACATGTAAACAGAATTGTTCTTAGGATAGGTCATTTACGTTACTCACTCATAGAGAGGCGGTCATATTATCAAGAATTTAATTGCTGTAATTGTTGGTGTCGTTAGTCTTTTTATCGTGATGCTTATATTTTATAAATTACCTTATGACATTGAGCAAAAATACATAGCTAGTACATTAGATGGAGAAACAATCGAGATTCAAATAACTACGAAAGGTTATCGGGATTTTTTCAGACCTACTACCTTTAAAGGAAAAATGCTTATCGACGACAAAGTATATGATGTTTTTGAACCTGAAAGGCCGGATCGTTTCATAACTAAAATGAAGAAAAAAATGAATGGTGATCGATATTTCCCCATTATTGCAAATGAAAACCGAACTGATCTCGACGATTATTATATGATTCAGTGGGCTGACGATAAATTCAATACATTATATTTCATTCATGCAAAAAATAACTCTCGGTATGTCGCACCAGCACAAAACGCTGTGGAAGCCAATAAAATATGGGGAGAAATACAGCACTTTTTAAGATGAAATTAGAGATTGCCTTTTGAATTAATCGATTAAACGAAAACATAATATTTTTAAACGCCTTCCACAATCCGCTTCGCGCGAGTGTTTACTTCCCGATATAACTCATCCTCATCTATGGTAAGCAACTTTCTGTCCTGCATCAGGATCTGCCCATCTACAATGGTGGTGTGCACATCCGCCCTATTCACGCTATAGGCCAACAGCGACTCTACATTATGAATGGGCTGCAGGTGAGGTTTGGCAAGGTCAATCAGAATGAGATCCGCTTTGTATCCAGGTGCAAGCATCCCCACTTCATTTTGCAATGATAACAATTTTGCACTCCCACGGGTTGCCATATCAAGTACTTGACGTGCCGGAAGCCGGGTTGGATCACCGTAGTCCAGCTTTTGCAGCCAGCATGCAGCCTTGATTTCTTCGAACATATCCAGTGTTGTTGCGCTCCCTGCTCCATCTGTCCCGATTCCTACCGTGATCCCCTCGAATATCATCGCCTCTACTGGAGCAATGCCACAACCGAGCTTCAGGTTGCTCACCGGATTATGGGCGACACCGCCGCGCATGCCCTTCAGCCTGCTGATGTCTTGAGGGTTCAGATGTACTCCGTGAGCCAGTAGCACATGCGCCCGCTCGAACATACCTGATTCCTCCAAATATTCCGTGGGTGTCATATCATAGCGGCTACGAATCTTCTCTACTTCTTCCTTCGTTTCCGCCAGATGAATGTGCAGTGGAATCTCGTCCTGAACAGCCATTGCAACGACTTCACGTAACGGTTCCATCGGACAAGTATAAGGAGAATGCGGTCCATACATCGTTGTGATTCGACCATTTGCTTTCCCTGACCAGCGTTGCACCAGATCGATCGCTTCCTGCAGCCTGCGTCCTCCATCATCCTCCATAAAAACCATACCACGAGTCAGCGATGCACGTATGCCTGTTTCCGTGACTGCTTCAGCGATCTCATTCATATGAATGTACATATCGGCAAAAGCCGTTGTTCCTGAACGAATCATCTCTGCAATGCCCAATTTAGCTCCCCAATAAATATCTTCAGGTGTCATCCGTGCTTCGGCAGGCAACATCTTGCGCTCCAGCCAGTCCATCAGCTTCAGATCGTCGGAAAAACCTCGAAGCAGACTCATTGGCGAATGCTGGTGGGCATTCACAAGACCGGGCATCGCCAGTTTATTTCGACCATCAATCACCTCATCCTCAGGTTGAGGCATGATATGACTCGCGATCTGCACAATCTGATTTCCTTCAATCCGTATATCCCCCGTGAAAGGTGCTTCGGCTTCTTGCATCGTTAGAATAGTTACTTGTTGAATCAAAATACTCATGAGATACACTCCTCTGGATTGGATATAATTACTACCCATCCATCGTAAGGCTTCACGTGGCGGCAAGGTCAATCATTTGATTCGAGCAATCGCCACTTGGTGGAATGTCTGGATAAACGGCCTAGGATCTATCTCTACCATATAGGGATATACTCCTGTGCTCGTATGCAGATAGAAAAAACCACCTGCATCCCCCATCCGGCGAAAAGACATATCAAATACTTCCGTAATCCTGAACTCCCTGTACTTGGTCACGATTCGATCCGAATAAAGGGTCATGGTACGGGCATTCCTCTCAATCTCCTGCGAAAGGCCAGTCATCTCTCGTTGTACTCTGTAATAAGGCAGTATGGCAATATAGTCCATGTTCTCCCTCCAATCGTGCTTGATCCGTAGTTTTATCATAGCAGATTGGCGCTTTCAGACAAAACAACCTTTAAGTTGTTTTAAGCCATGAGTCCAACGCATCGCGTCACTTGGATACGGTTCAGATTATGTGATTTTGGTTACCACATTTAACGAGTATTTAAGTTCCTCTTCAATGTCCTTTATGGAGAAACATTGTTCCACATGATACACGCCTGGCTGTTGACCGTTCATATAGACCCTTTTCGCTACAGCTGCAGCTACCTCTGCTGTGAGAACAGCCTCCTTCTCGCCAACAACGAGCTGCTCTATTCCCACCCGCTCTCCATTTTTCCATCCTGTCGCATCTATCTTCACAGCAAACATCGGCTTACCACCTGGAATCGCAGCAAATGCTTTTACTACCAGATCACGAACCCAAGCAAAACGCAGCAGCTTCACTAATCCTGCTTGTCTGGATAACGACAATGCTCTGGTAATCCAACGGGAATCCAAGCACAGTCGGGTTGAAACGGTAGGGATGTGCAGCGTTTGGGCTACAGCCTGTTGGTCTGAAAACGGAAATCGATATGCGATCCGTCTTCCCAGTTGCTCGCCGAAATCAATCCATTTTCCATCGCTCAAACTCTGAACTTTGGTAAACTTTCCATGCTTCTTGACCTCATAAGCCGTATTCATCTGGTCTACCGTCCATTCGATTGCCGCCTTGCCGTGCTTCTCCCCGAGACCAAGCATCACCGTGATGTTCGCCTCCTGCACTTGATCCAAATGCATCGACGCTTCACGAACAAGCAGATTGGTTATGCCGGGCGACAAACCAACGCTAAGAATAGCGGTTGATCCAGAAACTTTCATCACTGAATGCAATCCTTCCACTTGTTTTAAGAAATCACCTTTGGCAGAAATATCGATGTAATCGGCTCCGGCTTTGGCACAACTTTCAACGAACCGGGTGTCATTCTGATCTACACACATGACGACAAGTTTAACGTGTCGCAACATGGCAGGGTCCACCGTTTTCATAATATTCAGTTGCAGTGGTTTAACTACTCCACCCGTCTGGCGACTGAATTGTTCGGCACGTTCCAAGCGTGTACCCGCAGCCCACACTTTGCCGGGATATGCTTGCGCAAGCTGAGTACAGACCATCTGCCCCACTTGGCCATAACCACCAACAACCCAGATCTGATCCTTCATGATGTTGTCTTGTTGTATATTAGTCTCGGATTGCATAATACCCCTCCACCCAGAATGCTGCAAAATAACGGGTTATCCTTGAAAAACCGCACTCCGCAAGCAATCTCACTAAAATTTCAGCAGATACGGGATCGGATGTCTGACCGAGCGATGCGGCGAACCGTTCCCATTCCTCCGTAAGCACTCCCGCCTGCATCATATGTTCCCGCCACGCCTGCATCATGATTGGATAAGCCGGAGAATCCAGATCTGCATTAACAGACGCAAGGATTAGAGGTGCGCCGGGTTTGAGCTTACTGGCGAGATGCATCAGGAAAGACTTTTTTGCTTCCAGTCCCTGAATAAAATGCAGCATCAGCATACTCGTGGCACCATCGTACAATCCATCCTCAGGTAATTGTTTAATGGTGTCGGAAAAAAGCTTGACCCGATGCGAGATGCGAGCTTCATCTGCTCTTTTTTTCGCTAAATCCAACATCGGCTTAGAAGTATCCATGCCTGTCAACGACCAGTCAGGATGCTTTGTACCCAACAAAGTGATTTCCTTGCCCCCTCCAGCCCCAGTAACTAATATTCTAATATGGTTGTTATCTGCTATTGTTGCTGTGAGAAGTTTATCCATCAGATCATGCATATGGGCATATCCCGGAATTTTGAGAGCAATCGATTGTTCATAACGAACGATGTCCGCGCTATCCCAACTCATGGGTGAAGGATTATCCGAGCATGTATGATCCGTTCCTTTATTTCGTTTTTCATCCCGTGTACCATTTATATGATCTTTCATCGCAGTTACACTCCTCTGAATTTGAAGTTAGACTTGACTCTGCATTCGTCTAATTTCATTATAAAAGGATACATACAGACGACCATCCCATAAGTATGGGATATTAACGTACTCGGGAAGGAGCTTATCCAATTGACCAGCCTAATTACTGCACAGAATGTACACCGGATTACTTCCCTTGAAAAAGGAAACTGGACCTCTCGCACCTATCGGGAAGCTGTTCTCAAACAAATTCATACGGTTATCACATATGATGCTTATTGCTTCACCACCGTAGATCCTTCCACCCTTCTTTCTACAGGCGCGGTGACGGAAGATGGCATTGAAGCCATTCATGATCGATTATTTATTAATGAATACATGGAAGAGGATATCCATAAATATAGCGACTTGATTAAGTCCGGTCAGTATGCCGCTATTTTGCATGCTTCCATCCAATCACGGCCTGGAGCAAGTTCACGTTACACGAATATTTTACAGCCTGCCGGATTCGGGGATGAGCTTCGAACGGTATTTGTGAATAACGATGCCTGCTGGGGTTATCTCACGTTGTACCGCAAACAGAACAAGCCTACATTCTCTGAAGAAGAGCGGGAGCTCATGCAACACTGGGCATCCTCAATTGCATTTATGCTACGGACAACGCATCTATTATTGATGGAAGAGCTTCAAGGTGGCAGTCCGCGGGAGCCAGGCATTGTTATTTTACGCGCTCCGCTCGAACCTGTAATGCAAAATCCGGCCGCACAATACTGGTTATCCCAATTACGCCGATTGGAGCAGATTGAATCCGATGTGCTTCCGAGACCCGTTCGTGCCGTGAGTTCTCATCTACTGCAATCCATTCAAAAGAATGCCTCGTCAGCTTCACCAACATCGGACGGTTCACTGTCCAAAGTATGTGTCCAGTTGGCGGACGGTCGTTATGTTATGCTTCAGGCTAGTATGATGCAGTCTTGCGAATCGGCAGAGCATGCAGAGAAATGGGATCAGATCGCCGTTTGGCTGGAGCAGGCTATGCCTCAGGACTTACTCCCCCTGCTGTCCGAGAGTTATGCCTTATCCGCTCGGGAGCGTGAATTGCTCGCCTATGTGCTACGCAGCTTTTCCTCGAAGGAAATTGCAAAGGCTATGCATATTTCAGCCTACACCGTTCAAGATCATCTGAAGTCCATCTTCGCCAAAACAAAGGTTTCCTCCCGTCGGGAGTTAATCTGGCATTTTGTTTCACGTTTTCAATTATCCGGAGAGCCGGAGATACCTGGAATATAAGTTAAGCAAATCAAAGAAGCGTGTCCCTATGGACGCGCTTCTTTGATTCCATTATTTAATATTTTTATAACTCAACTACGATTTGGCAGGTTTAGCAGAACGTTTGGAATTACCCGCATTTTGTGTATTCTTTGCACTATTGGTATTCTTTGCGCTCTTCGTGCTTTTAGCACATATGATGTGATCAGGCTTCTGCGTGCTTAATTCCGTCACTTCGGCTACCTGCGGATGCTCGACTGGGTACAATTTGCGGAACAGCAACGTCTGTAGCACTAAGAACGAACCCCCAACCGTCCAGTACAGTGGCATAGCTGCTGGTGCGGAAAACGAGAAAAACGCCATCATTAGCGGGGAGATATACCCCATTATCGCAAACTGTTTGCGCTGTTCAGGTGCCAAATTTGCCTGTGACACCTTCGCCTGAATAAGATAAATAACAGCTACAACTACAGCCAGTACATAGTCAGGTGCGCCAAGCTTAAACCACAAAAACGAATGGGACGACAGCTCTGGCGTTAGCCGAATTGCCGTGTAAATCCCCGATAAAATCGGGAGTTGAATTAACAATGGCAAACAGCCGATATTCAGCGGGTTGAATTTGTGCTTTTTGTATAACGCTATTGTCTCTTCAGACAACTTCTGCCGGTTAGCCGTATCGTTCTTGCCCTCGTACTTTTTCTTAATGGCATCCAGTTCAGGTTTCATCGCATTCATAATCACCCGTGTTCCCTGCTGGGACTTGGCTTGACGCATCATGAGCGGTAATAATGCGAGCCGAATGACAAGTGTAATGACGATAATCGCAACACCATAACTTCCACTAAATATACTGGCGATATGCTGAATCAGATACGACAGCGGAAATACGATGTAATGATTAAAGAACCCTGGAGTGGAAGAATTAATCTCTGATACATTATTACTGCATCCGGCAAGCAGCATAACTGCGAATAAAATCACAATCAGGCCATAGATCCGTCCCTTGCCAGATGTGAGTGTGAACCTCTTGTTTGTATGTTGTTCCATATATATCCTCCTTGTTGATTGGTTGATTCCAGTCTCAACAAGGAAATACAGTCTGGTTCATCTTCATCCGGTGCTTCTTTTCGTCTGACCATGCGGCTCCAGTTTTCCGGCCTACACTGTAAGTTCAAGCCAAGTGCCGGAAAGACAGGTTCAATTCCGTCTCCAGCTCCACCTTCCATCCAGTACTCCGTCATACCACAATGAAGATGGGCAATATAGGCGTAACTGACGGTAAAAATCAGACCTATGGAGAATATATACGGCAATAGCTCATGTAATTCAAACAAGAGATTCACCCCCTTCATACGTTTATTTTTACATTATAGCACTTACATATCACGTTTGCATAAATGAACTGCTGGCAAATCCAAACTCCGCTCTATTCCGTTCTTAATTTGGACAATTCTACCCGGGCTACAAGATAACAAAGATGGGATGAAGAGATTATTATATCAATCATAGGAAAAACCTCCATTCATCTATCTACGTTTTATTCTAAATGATAAAATAAGAACACAAACAGAAATCTTGACCGATATAATTTCTTATTTTAGATTGCTAAGGAACGTCATACATCTTGTTATCAAGGAGGAACCCCGTTGAAGCTGCATCAGCAATACTTGCTACTCCACAGCCAGCTCGGCGAAACATCAGAACACACCATAACTCTAGCAGATCTCTCTTTGATCCTTGACTGTACCCATCGCAACACATTAACGATTGTGAAAAAAATGGCTTCTTTGGGCTGGATCCATTGGCATGCCCAGCGGGGACGAGGACGGCGTTCGACACTCTCTCTGTTGGCTCCGGCAGATCAAATTGCTGCAGAGTACATGATGCAAGCAATGAATCGCCTGGAGTTACAAGAGGCTGCGGATCAAGTTCGGGACTTCTCCAGTTCAATCTCTATGCAACATGTTCTCAATCAGTGGTTGCTTGGTTATTCAGGGCACCACACGGAAGCTGGAACGAACAATGAACCCATTGAAACGCTTCGTTTACCTATTCGCCAGCAACTTCATGCGCTCGATCCGTTATATATTAATCTGCTTGCCGAGTCTTTCGTAACAAGCCACGTATACGATGGACTTGTGCAGCGAAATGAGCGAGGACACATTCTACCCTGTCTAGCGCATACATGGGATGTATCCGCTGATAGACGGACATGGATTTTCCATTTGCGGAAAGGGGTTTATTTTCACAACGGCAGTCCCTTTACAGCACCCGATGTCGTCTATTCGTTCGAGCGACTGTTATCTACAGAGCGCCGTACATTGTACCGTGAAATTATGAAACAGATCCATTCAGTTGAAGCGTTAAACCCCTTAACTGTACGCTTTTGTTTAAAACAACCGCAGGAATTATTTTTATCTTTTCTGACAACAAGCCGGGCCGTCATTGTTACTCGGAACCCAGATACAGATCAGATAAACATGCCTACCGAGCCGATACATTCCATGTTGAAACCGGTAGGAACGGGGCCTTTTAAAGTTGCCGTATGGGATCATCACCTGTGCAGACTTGAAGCATATACAACTTATTTTCAGGGTAGATCTCTTATTGACCGGGTGGATATTCTGCAAATTCCGTGGGGTACTCCACTGGAGGGACTTGATCCAAATCAGGTGCCCGGACCAACTGAACATGTGGAATCTCCCTTCTTCCACCTTGTTCATAATCCGGCTAAAAATGCGGGTACTGCTTGGACACAGGCAAGTTCTGGAGTGACCGTGACCAAGTTGCTTACGTGTAACACACAAAAAACCGGACCGTTAAACGATCCGGCTGTACGAGCCTATTTGCAACAGTGTATTGATCTGGCACTACAGAAGGGGACAGAAAATCGACCTCAACATCACGAATATAAACATGGGAAAACTCCCACTTCACAGGAGAACTCTCCTTACGATGCACCCATTGCCTTGCACCTTGCTACCATTCCGCAATATCGGCCCGATGCTGAGCGACTTGCACTGATTTTGGAAAAATCCGGTTTTCATTGCACCATACACACAGGCAACATGGAACAATTCAAAGGCGATTGGCGGCTTGAATCCGATCTGATTCTCTTCTCCCTGATTCAAGATCGTGACGTGGAGCTTCGCAGATATGATCTGTTCTCCACATTATCCGAGCATCTGGAATCCCCGTCTCAGGAGTGGGTTCAGTATAGATTACAATCCGTTGCTATATCTCCACATACCAGCGAGCGTAAGCAGGCACTATTCGATATCGAAGAATTTCTAATTCGTGAACATCTAATGTTCATTTTGTCCCAAAAACCTGTAGAAACCGCTTATCTTCCTTCCGTTCGCGGAATGTCATTCAACAGTCAGGGCTGGGTTAATCTGCGGCACATCTGGTTTCCCTCTGATAAGTTGTAACCTTGGCATAGTCCATCATCTTTCTGATAACGTCATACTCTTTCCCGTGTGGGTTCGGGTGTAGTTACGGCTCAAGGAAACCGTATCCTTTCGACGATAAACACCAAGAAGCAAACCGATCATAGCGTATTCAAGTATCACATGAGATCCATATCCGATAAGGGGAAATTCAATACTCATGATTGGGACCATTCCCGTAATGATCGCAACTGAATAACTCAGTTGAAGTGCAAGTGTAACCGTTACAGACAGTACAATCATCGAACCAAACTTGTCTTGTATACGCGGCAGTATTTTAAATAATGTATTTACAAACCACACTATGCCAACAATAAACAGCGCACAGGCAGACCACCCAAACACGTCTATAAGCATAACCCCTGGATAACTCAGATAAAGATATTTTAAAGTTGATCCTATCGGGATATTCGTACCATTTCCCCACCATCCCGCTGTTTTGACGATATCAATAATAGCGTTATTCATAAATTCCATACCCTTAGAGTCTTGATTCAGATTAAATACCACAGACAACCTTTCGAATCGACTATATTGATCGGTTACAAGTAATAGAACGGCTGCAGCCGCTCCGCAAAAACACGCAGTAATCAGCGTATACAGCCACTTTCTTGTAATCCATCCGAACAGTAGCAAAGATATGCATCCAAATAACGATAATCGGACCCAATCCGAGATTTGATAGATGAGTACCATAGGCAAAGCTACTAACGCAACATAGGTAAAGATCATTTGCACGTTCAGATCCGAACGAAAATGGGAAATGACAATCCCGCCGATCGCGAGTGGCAATATCCAAAGGGCGGACGTGGTAACATCGATTGAGAAGCCAAATGGCAATATAAGCATTCTATTCAAGCTACCATACGAGTCTGCTATCACCGGGGTAATCCATAAGAGAACATTCATTAGAATGTATACCCACCAAGCAGATTTAATCCATTTCCTATAGTCGAAAAAGAGGCAGAACAACATGGCTAACATCCCCATACTTGTATACAGTAGATGGACGGATGAGTATTCATTTCCCAAGTCTAATAGACTATTCGTATATATCCAGGTCAAAACCATGCCAATAAGAGCCATCCCCACGACTCCCGCCAATAATCCCCAGTGCATTCGGTGACGATGAATTTTGTGCATTCTTTTGCCTAGATCAGCCGGATCACCCATTTGTTCAATAGCGTATGTGGCAGCTGCCTCCGTTGTAAATCCTTCCTGCTCCTTGTCATAGGTCATCTCTTCGAGATGATTCCCGAGTTCCTCACGAAGATCGTTATGTACTTCCCTCGCCCTGACCTGACCACAGATTTGATCCAGATAACTCTGAATCTGTTCCTTTTTTTCTTTCTGCTTCCCCTGCTCTTTCACTTGCTTCAGATTCATCAGGCTAAACCTCCTTCACCGATCACGCGATCTACAGCACGACGAAATAGAGACCATTCCGCTTTTTTCTGTTGTAATGCCTGTATGCCTTGCTCTCGTATGGAGTAATATTTCCGTTTTCTGCCCTCCACTTCTGCCCAGTAAGCCTCCACCCATCCTTCGATTTCCATCGCGTGTAGAATCGGATACAACGTTCCTTCTTTGAGACTAAACACGCCCTCTGATTGACGATGCAGTTCCTTAATCAGCTCATAGCCATACATGGGTTGTGCATGAAGTAAAGTTAAAATTAATGTTTCTGTACTTCCTTTAATCATTTGTTTATTTATCTGCAAACAAAACGCTCCCTCCTAAGTACTGGTCTAATACATCGGAAATCTATGCATAGTTAATCTAGGTGTCATGATACCTTATAATTCCTTCTATGTCCAGCACCCCATTTATCTTTTTATGTTAAACTACCTCTATCCAGCCTTAAATTGTATATAGAAATTTTTTCGATCTTTACAGATTTAGATAGACCGATACTACGAATTAAAGGAGACATTCTCTCATGCGCAAAAGTAAACTTATTTTCTTTCTCGGCGGAGCCGGAAGTGGCAAAACTACACTCGCCAAAGCGCTCTCGCGTAAATATAAAGCTGCATTTTTGGACATGGACATCCTGCTTCGTCCCGCAGCTGAGGCCATCATGACGTTACAAGGGCTTGATCCATCAGATCGGGATTCACCAGAATACAAACGGCTGTGCCGTGATCTGGGTTATCGAATCACGATGGACGCCGCTTTGGATAACGTACAACTTGGTGTAGACACTCTCGTGGTTGGGCCTTTTACCAAAGAGACCGGGACACCGGATTGGATTGAGCAGGAACTCGCACGCATTGGCCGTTCCCTCGATAACACAGACGTTCGAGTTGCTTATGTTTATTTGCAGAACGAAGCGTTATACCGTCAACGAATCACAGCGAGACAATCTCCATTAGATGAATGGAAACTAGCTAATTGGGATGCGTTCCGTTCTTCTCTTGATCGAAAACGAGTGGCCTGGCCGCTTCCAGCGGAATCTATCGCATACATCGACAATTCTAGTGATGATCCTGCTATTGCTTTTGCTGAATTGGAACGACGGATGTATGAGTGATATGAGTGAAAGGAAAAGGTATGTGGGGTGAACTGGAACGGGTTCGGGTTCGGGTTCGGGTTCGGGTATTGTAGGATGCAATTTTGAGCGCGCGGGTGTAGGTATGAAGGCAATCAAACTCTAACGATCCTGAGAGAGCTTATTTGGACCTTTTTGGCGGTTTTAAAATTCTAACGATCTCAGATGACGCTATTTTCCAAAAAAAGGCCTAAATACACGCAAAAAGTTACTGAAACAACGAAATAAGCTCTCTGGCTTTAAAGCCCCCTAATCCAATTGGACACTCGAAGCTACCTCAGATACACTAAATGAAATGAGGAGAGTGTTCATGAAAAGACGATTTAGATGCC